>JBFWNT010000017.1:0-71756 GCA_050250915.1 Thermoleophilia bacterium | reverse complement strand
GGCCACCGGCGGCAGCTGCACCGCGTCGACCGTGGCATCGACCGCCGGCACGACGCCGGCCGCCGGCGCCCGGACGCTGACGCCGGCGGCCGTCGAGGTCACCTGCGCCCCGCCGGAGCCTGCGCTGACGCCGACGCCCGCCACGTTCACATCCACCCCGGAGCCTCCGACGGTCGCGCTCACGCCCGGGGCGGACGCGCTCAGACCGGTCCCGGACGCGCCGCCGGTCCGGGCGCGGACCTGCGCCACCGGCGCCTGGCCGGACGGCGCCGACCCGGCCGTCGGCCCACCCGCGGCGGGGGACGTCGCGGGCGCCGCCGCCGTCTCCGGTGCGGCGGCCACCGACCCCGGCGCCGCGCCCGGGGCCGGCAGGCGCCGCGTGACGTCGCGCGGCGCGCCCGCCGCGCCGGCGGGGGATCCCCCCGCAGACGGCGCGGCGGCCGCCGGGGAGGACGACGCGGTGGACGCCGCCGGCGCCGCGACGGCGGGCCGGGCGTCGGCCGGCGCGGACGACGGGTTCCACGGGCCGGGGATCACGAGGGCCCCGGCCGCCACCATCGACACCAGCGCGGCGCCGCCGGCGACCGGCACGGCCGTCCCGCCGGTGAACAGGCCGCGCAGCGCCGCCCAGAACGCCGGCACCGGCAGCCACCCGGCGATCCGCCCGCCACGCCGGCCCGCCGCCTCGCGGCAGTCGTCGCACACCCGGATGTGGGCGCGGACGCGCCGGGCGCGCAGCGCGCGCCCGTCGCCCGAATCGATGCGCGGGCGCACCTGGGCGCAGCCCAGGGCGCGCCCCTCGGCGAACTCCGCCAGCGACTCGCGCGCCTCGTGCACCAGGGTGCGGGCGGCCTGCTCGGAACCGCCCACCACCTCGGCGATCTCGGAGTGGCGCAGGCCCCCCATGCTCCGCAGCACCAGCGCGGTGCGCTGCCCGCTCGGCAGCTCCGCCAGGTCGCGCCGCAGCTCGCGCATGCGCTCGCGCCGCTCCACCACGTCGGCGGGATCGGGGGTGACGGCGGGGAGCGCGTCCGGCAGCGGCACCTCCACCCTGCGCCGGCCGATCAGGTCGCGGCACTCGTTCCGGGCGATGGTGGTGAGCCACGCGCCGACCACGCCGGGGCGGTCGCCGCGCTCCAGCGCCCGGTAGGCGCTGAGCATGGTGGCCTGCGCGGCCTCCTCGGCGTCCTGGGGGTGCCCCACCATCGCGCGGCAGAGGCGCAGCACGCGCTCGCGGTGGCTGCGGTAGAGCGATTCGAACGCGGCCTCGAGCCCCTCCCCGGGACGTCGGTCGTCGTCGAGGAATCCCGAGCCGCGCGCTGGGGTCGCGGTGCTCATCGCAGGCGGATAGTCCCCCAAACGCAGTCCCTACCCAACATCGGTCCGTAAAAGATGTTCGAGGGCCGCCAGAGTCGCCGATCCGTGGGCCGTGAGTGGTCCGTGACCACCGCGTGAGGACCCCCTGGTGGGGTGGCGTCATCCACTGCCACCCCACCAGACGAGGCCGACATGCATCGCAGCAACACCGCCGCCGCAGCCACCGCCGTCTCGGCCGCCGCCGCGTGGGCCGCCGCCCTCGTCCTGGCCGCGACCCCGGCGTCGGCCGCGCCCCCCGTGCCCCAGTCGCCGGCCGACGGCGCGGTGTCGCCCTCCCTGCGCCCCGTGTTCGCGTGGGCGCCGGGCACGAGCGGCGTGGCGATCGACCACTACGAGGTCTTCGCCGAGGTCGGCGGCGCGGCGCTGCGGGTCGCCGACGCCCCGGCCACCGCGACCAGCGCCCGCGCGACGGTCGACCTGCCCGACGACGGCACCTACCGCTGGTTCGTGCGGCTGGTGAACACCAACGGCGGCACCGCCAGCACGCCGCCCGAGCAGCGGCCGTCGGTGATGGTGGCCACGGTGCCGGGCGCACCCGCCCTGACCGAGCTGCCGGCGCCCGCGCCGGGCGCGCTGTCGTTCGCGTGGGCGGGCGACCGGGTGGGCTCGCGCTGGGCCGTCCTCGACGACGCCGGGCAGCCCGTGCGGTCCGGCGAGGCGCAGGTCGCGTCGGGGCGAACCGAGGTCGACGGCCTGGGCGACGGCGCCTACGTGTTCCGCGTGACCCAGACCAACGCGGCCGGCCAGGAGGGCCCCGCCGCCGCGCGGGCCTTCGTGGTCGACGCCACCGCCCCCGGCGCGCCCGCCCCGGCGCTCGCCGGGCGCTCGGCGTTCGCCTGGACGGGGATGGAGCCGGGGGCGATCGCCACGTGGCGGGTCGTGACGGGCGGCCGCGTGGTGGCCGGACCCTCCGACACCGCCGGGTCCCGGGCCGACGCGGGGGCGCTCCGGCCCGGGCCCTACGTCTTCGAGGTGCGCCAGACGGACGCCGCCGGCAACGCCGGCCCCTGGGCCCGGCTGCCCTTCCGGGCCGGGAGCGCCGCGGCCGCGACGTCCACCGCGGGCGGGGCGGGGTGGCGCCAGCGCGCCGGCCTGCTCCGCCCCGCCGCGGGGGCCGTCGTCCGGACCCGCCGGCCCGTGCTGCGCTGGACCGGCGGCCCCCGCGGCGCCTCCCTCTACAACGTCCAGGTCTTCGAGATCACCGGGACCCGGCTGCGGAAGGTCCGGTCCGCGTACGCCACCGGCGCGCGGTGGGCGCTCCCGCCGCGCCAGGCCCTGCCCGCCGGCCGCTGCTACGTGTGGCGGGTCTGGCCGTACCGGGCCCGCGGGTACACGGCGGCGCCCCTGGCCGTCAGCGACTTCTGCGTGCGGGGACCGGACGGAGCGGTCCGGTGACCCCGCCCGCCGGCATCCCCGCCCAGGCGCAGGCGCCCGCCCCGCAGTGGGTGCCCTGCCCTCACTGCTGGGGGCAGCGGCGCATCTGGACGCCGGTGGAGGCGCGCAACGGCGAGGGCACGGTCCTGACGCCCACGCCGTGCCCCGCGTGCCTCGGGCTCGGGGACGTGCTCCGGTGACGCGCCCGGGCCGCCAGCGCCGGCCACGCCGCCGCCACCGCGAGGCCCAGCAGCATCACCGCGCCGCCCGCGGCCGCGTCCAGCACGTAGTGGTTGGCGGTGCCGACGATCGTCAGCAGCACCAGCGCCGGGTATGCCGCGAACGCGACCCGGGCGAGCGGGTTGCGCACCAGCGCCACGCCCACCGCGCCGATCAGGAAGGCGTAGCCGAAGTGCATGGACGGCACCGCGGCGTTCGGGTTGAACCAGCCGGACAGCATCCCGCCGTGCAGGTCGACCCCGCTCACCGCGTGGAGCGTGTCCACCAGGCCCTCGCGGCCGCCGGCGAGCCGCGGCGGCGCCACCGGGAACAGCATGAAGACCGTCAGCGCGACCCCGTTCGCCACCAGGAAGGCGTTGCGGACGTACGCGTAGGCGTGGCGGCGGCGCCGGTACAGCCACACGAAGAACAGCGGCGTCACGATCCAGTGGGCCGACATGTAGAACTGGTTGAGCAGCGACACGAGCGTCTCGTGGTCCATCAGCGCCCGCTGGACGGACGGCTCCACGAACACGCCGGCCGCCTTCTCCAGGCCCATCACGTCGTGCGCGTTGCGGAACGCCGTGGCCGGATCGCCGATCACCAGGGCCCGCGAGCCCTGGTAGACGAGCAGCGCGGCCGCGAACAGCATGATCTCGCCGAGCCAGGGGCGGCGGCGCGGGAGGGGGATGTGGAGTGCGTCGATCACGCCCCAACCCTCTCGCCCGGACGGCCGCGGCACATGGGGGAGGACCCCCCAATCCGACCCCAGTCTTCCTCCAGCTGACCCCCCAATGCGTGCGGAGGCCTTCCATTCCCTCGTCCCATGTGGTCAATATCTGCGCCTGCTCGGCCGTCGGCCCGGACCGGTCGTCCACCACCTCGTGGAGGAAGGAGGCCGCTTGTCCGTGGAAGAGGCGCAGGTGTCGGTCGATCAGGTGCTGCCGCGCCGGCCCGTCGCCGTGCGCCATGCCCGGGCGCTCGCGTCGGACGCCCTGGGCGCCGTCGACCCCGAGCCGCACGACGAGCTGGCGCTCGTGATCACCGAGCTCGTGGCCAACGCGGTCCGGCACGGCCGGGGGCGGCGGATGCGGCTGCGTCTGGTCACCTGCGACGGGGCCGTCCGGGTGGAGGTCGAGAACCGCTGCTGGCACACCACGCCGCGGCGGCGGCTGCTGAACACGTCGAAGCCCAACGGCCGCGGGCTCGCCCTGGTGGCGGCCTACTCGCGCAGCTGGGGCATCGAGTACTCCCGCCGCGGGCGCACGCGCGTGTGGGCCGAGGTCGACCGGCCGTGATGTCCGAAAACCGCTAGATCTCGCCTGGGGGCGGTGCCACGATGGCCCCGTGAGCCCGCTCCCCGACGCCGAGGTCTGCTACCGCGCCATCCAGGGCCGCGACGCCCGCTTCGACGGGTGGTTCGTGGTCGGCGTGACCTCCACCGGCATCTACTGCCGCCCGTCCTGCCCGGCGCGCACGCCGCGGCGGGCGAACGTGCGCTTCTTCGCGAGCGCGGCGGCGGCGCAGGGCGACGGGTTCCGGGCGTGCATGCGCTGCCGGCCCGACGCGGCCCCCGGGTCGCCGGAGTGGGACGCCCGCTCCGACCTGGTGGCGCGGGCGATGCGGATGATCGGCGACGGGGTGGTGGAGCGCGAGGGCGTGCCGGGCCTGGCGCGCCGGCTCGGCTACACCGAGCGCCACCTCACGCGGGTGGTCAGCGCCGAGCTGGGCGCCGGGCCGCTGGCGATCGCGCGCGCACGCCGCGCCCAGACGGCGCGGATCCTCATCGAGACGACGCCGCTGCCGTTCGCCCAGGTGGCGTTCGCCGCGGGCTTCGCCAGCATCCGCCAGTTCAACAGCACGATCCGCGAGGTCTACGCGCTGAGCCCCCGCGAGCTGCGCGTCCGGGGGCGGGCGGGCGACGAGGCGGGGCCGGGCGCGGTGTCGCTGCGCCTGGCGTACCGGCGGCCGATCGACCTGGACGCGGCGTTCGGGTTCCTCGCGGCGCGGGCCGTGGCCGGCGTGGAGGCGGCGGACGCGGGGACGTACCGGCGGGTGCTGCGCCTGCCGTCCGGCCTGGGGCGGGTGGCGCTGGCGCCGGCCGACGGCCATGTGCTGGCGGAGCTGGCCCTCGACGACCTGCGCGACCTGGGCGCGGCCGTGGCCCGGTGCCGGCGGATCCTCGACATGGACGCCGACCCGGTGGCGGTCGATGCCGCCCTGGCGGACGACCCGGCGCTGGCGCCGCTGGTCGCCCGGCGGCCGGGGCTGCGGATCCCGGGGGCCGCGGACGGCTGGGAGGCGGCGGTGCGCGCCGTGGTGGGCCAGGCCGTGTCGGTCGCCGCGGCGCGGACGGTGCTGGGCCGGATGACCGCGGCGCTCGGGGAGCCGGTGGAGGCGGCGGACGAGGACGGCCCGACGCGGGCGTTCCCCTCGCCGGAGGCCCTCGCGGAGGCGCCGGACGAGGCGCTGCCGGTGCCGGGCCCGCGCCGTGCGGCGCTGCGCGCTCTGGCGGGGGCGGTGGCCTCGGGCGGGCTGTCGCTGGAGCCGGGCGACGACCCGGAGGCCGTGCGCGAGGGCCTGGTGGCCCTGCCGGGGGTGGGGCCGTGGACCGCGGGCTACGTGGCGCTGCGGATGCGGTCCGACCCGGATGCGTTCCTGCCGACCGACCTGGCGGCGCGCCGGGCCGCGGCCCGGCTGGGCCTGCCGGACGACCCGGCGGGGCTGGCCGCCCGGGCGGAGCGGTGGCGCCCGTGGCGCGGCTACGCGCTGCTGCACCTGTGGACGTCCGAGACGACGATGGAGGACGAGCGATGAACGTCGCGACACTCGACACCCCGGCGGGGCCGTTCACCGCCGTGACCGACGAGGACGGCGCGGTGCTGGCGAGCGGCTGGACCGCCGCCGCCGACGACCTGGTCCCGCTGATCCACCCGGACCTGCGGGGGGACGGGGCGCTGCGGCCACGCGCCGACCTGGGCCCCGTGACGGAGGCGGCGCGGGCGTACCACGAGGGCGACCTGGACGCGATCCAGGACGTCCCGGTGGTGCAGCGGTCCGGGGACTTCCTGATGCACGCGTGGGTGGTGCTGCGGACGGTCGAGCCGGGCGAGCCGGTGACCTACGCGGACTACGCCGCGATGGCCGGCCGCCCCGCCGCCGTCCGCGCCGCCGCCTCCGCCTGCGCGCGCAACGCGGCGGCGCTGTTCGTACCCTGCCACCGCGTCGTCCGCACCGGTGGCGGCCTGGGCGGCTTCCGCTGGGGCACCGAGGTCAAGCAATGGCTCCTCGACCACGAGGCCCGGCCCGCCTGAGGGGCGCCCCGGGGACCCGTTGTTCATTTGGACGGGACCGTTGTTCATGTGAACGACGGCAGGTGCGGCCGGGCCGGACCCCGCGGTGAACAGGGCCGGGATGGGGGGCCCGGCCACACGGAGGGTGCTCATTGAACGCCACCGCGTCGTTCACTCGAACGCCTGCGGGCCGGCCCGGCCCGGCGGCGTTCACTCGGACGGCCGCCCGTCGTTCACGTGGACGACGGCGACGCAGCCGGCCCGAACCCGCGATGAACACGGCCCGGGAACAGGAGCGCCGACCCGGCCCCCGGCCCTTCACGGGCGGTCGGACGGGGCCGCGGGACCGTTGTTCAATTGGACGACACCTCGTCGTCCAATTGAACAATGGACGCCCCCAGCCCCCGAGTTCCTCGAGGGGGGGTTGAGACGGGAGCGCGCCGGCCCCCTCCTTCAGGGGGCCGGCGCGAGCGGCGGCGTTACGACGTCAGGCCGTGCCGGCGGCGGGAGCCGTCGCCGACGACGAGGCGGTAGATCACCAGCAGGATGATCGCGCCGACGATCGCGGTGAGCCACGTCGAGATGTCGAAGAACTCGTCGAGGGGGTGCGCCCCGAACAGCGCGGCCGCGAGGAAGCCGCCGAGCAGGGCTCCCGCGATGCCGATCAGGGTGGTCACGATGATCCCGCCGGGATCACGTCCCGGCATGATGGCCTTGGCGATGATTCCCGCCAGGAGGCCGAGGATGATGAAGGCGATGATGCCCATGGGGTCCTCCGGTCCGGTGGGATCCTGCGATCCCGTTCCGGCCGTGGTCCCCGGGCCCGCGCGGCGGCAAACGGGCCGCCGTTCCCCCGGCTAGCGCCCGGTCGCCAGGAGGTTGAGGAGCTCGTCCACCGTGTGCGAGCCCTCGAGGGGGTGCCGCAGGCCGAGCCCCTGGTGCAGGACGTACCGGTTGCGCCGGCCGTCGCGCTCGCGGCTCAGGTAGCCGTCGTCCTCCAGCTCGGCGACGATCCGCTGCGCCGCGCGCTCCGTGATCCCGACCGCCGCCGCCACGTCGCGCATCCGGGCGGTGGGGTCACGGCGCAGGCACAGCAGCACGTGCGCGTGGTTCGTCAGGAAGTCCCAGTCGCCCACGGGGATGGAACCGTAGCGACCCCTCACCCGTTTTCAAGACGGATGAGGGACGATTCACCAGCGCACGGCGGACGTGACCGGCGTCCACAGCCGCCGCACCGACGCGGAGCGGTTCAGGCTGTACAGGTGGAGGCCGGGGGCGCCGCACGTGGCGACCAGCTCCTCGCTGAGCGCGGCCGCCGTCTCGACCCCCAGCGCCGCCACCGCCGCCGGGTCGTCGGCCACCCGGTCGAGCTTCGCCGACAGCTCCGGCGGGATCACCGTGTTGTTCATCGCCGCCATCCGCCGGACGCCGGCGGCGCTGATGATCGGCATCACCCCCGGGATCACGGGGCGGTCGCAGCCGAGGGCGCCGAGCTCGTCGAGCATCCGCGCGTAGTCGTCGGCCCGGAAGAAGAACTGGGTGAGCGCGAAGTCGGCCAGCGCGAGCTTCTCCGCCAGGTGGCGGCGGTCCTCCGCCCGGTCCGTCGAGCGCGGGTGCAGCTCCGGGTGCGCCGCGACGCCCACCGAGAACCCGGCCGGGTGCGCCCGCACCACCTCCACCAGCTCGATCGCGTACGTGAAGTCGCCGTCGGCGGGGCGGCCGTCCGCCGGCGGGTCGCCGCCCAGCGCCAGGATGTTCGTGACGCCCGCCGCCGCGTAGTCGTCCAGCAGCCGGGCGATCTCCGCGCGGGTGTGCCCCACGCACGTCAGGTGCGCCATCGTCGGGAACGGGAGGTCGGCGTTCATGCCGATCACCAGGTCGCGGGTCCGGTCGCGGGTCGCGCCGAGCGCCCCGTACGTCACCGACGCGAACGACGGCCGCAGGCCCGCCAGGTCGGTCAGCGCGTCCTGCAGCTGGCGCTCGGCCTCCTCCGACCGCGGCGGGAAGAACTCCACCGACAGGGTGGGGCCCGCGGCGATGATGTCGATGATCCTGCGCATCCTGCGAAGGAGGTTAGACGAGGGCGGCGGGATCCCCTGCGGGACTACCGTCCGGTTCGCGCCCACCCATCCGCACCGGAGCCGCCCCGATGGACACCGCCTTCCGCCACATCGCCGTCTGCATCGACGAGTCGGACGCGTCGCGGCGCGCGCTGGCGGAGGCGCGGCGCCTGCGCACGTTCGGCGAGGGGCGCCTCACCGTGCTCCACGTGGTCCAGTGGCCGCCGCCGTTCTCCACCGGTTACGGCATCCAGGTGGACCTCGAGGACATGGAGGCCGGCGGGCGGCGGTGGCTCGAGGAGGCGACCGCCGACGTCGACGAGGGCACCGCGGTGGTGCTGCACGGCCACCCCGCCGGCGAGGTGGTGGCCTGGGCGGGGCGCCACGCCGTGGACCTGCTGATCTGCGCGTCGCACCACGGCCTGGCGCACCGCGTGGCGCTCGGCAGCTTCGCGCACCACCTGGTGAACCACGCCCCCTGCCCGGTGCTGGTGCTCCGGAGCGCGGAGGCCGCCGCCGGGCGCTAGAGGCGGCTCGCGGTGAAGGTGTTGCAGGCGGCCGGGTCGCCCTCCTGGAACCCGGCCAGGAACCAGTTGCGGCGCTGCTCCGACGTGCCGTGCGTGAACGACTCCGGGTCGACCCGCCCACGCGCCGCCTGCTGGATGCGGTCGTCGCCGACCGACGCCGCGGCCGTCAGGCCCTCCTCCAGGTCGCCCTGCTCCAGCTCGCCCTGCTGGTACGCCGAGTGGGCCCAGACGCCCGCGAAGCAGTCGGCCTGGAGCTCCAGCTTCACCGACAGCTCGTTCGCCTCGCCCGGGTTCTCCTGCTGCCGCCGGTTCACCTCCGGGAGGATCCCGAGGAGGTTCTGCACGTGGTGCCCGTACTCGTGGGCGATCACGTACGCCTGGGCGAAGTCGCCGGGCGCGCCGAAGCGGTCGCGCAGCTCGGCGAAGAACCCGAGGTCGAGGTACACGTAGCGGTCCACCGGGCAGTAGAACGGCCCGGTCGCCGAGGACGCCGCGCCGCAGCCGGTGCGGATGGCGGCGCGGAAGAGGCGCAGGTTCGTGGGCTCGTACTGCTGACCCATGTTCTGGAACGCGGTGGTCCAGCTGGTCTGGACGTCCTCCACCACGAAGCGCACGAACGCGACGAGGTTGGCGTCCGGGTCGGGCCCGTTCGCGATCTGGTCCTGGGTCGCCGCCGGGGTGGGGTCGAGCTGGTCGAGCCCGGTGCCCGGGTCGAAGCCCCCGCCGCCGCCCAGGAACGTGAACAGCAGCGCGATGATGATGCCGGCGATGCCAGCCCCGCCCAGGCCGCCGCCGATCCTGCCCATGGGGATGCCCCCGGGGCCCGAGGACTTACCTCGCAGGTCCTCGACCCCGCCGCTTCCCGACGTCCGCCGCCACTTCATCGCCGGGAGTCTGTACGAGCGGACGGGCGCAGGGCAACGTCCGCCGTCGCTCCTACCCTCCGGAGGATGTCCGGGTCCCCCGGCGACGGGATCACCACCGAGCCGGCGCTCGCCGGCGCCGCCCTCGCGCTCGGCGCGCGGGACGTCCCCGGATGGTCGGACGCCGAGACCGGACTGGCGCGCGCCGCGGAGCCCCCGCCGGACGGCGTCGCGGCGCTGCGGGCCGCCGTCGCGGAGGGCGACGACCCCCTCGGCGCGGCGTTCTGCCGGCTGCGCGGCCCCGAGCGCCGGCGCCCCGACGGGGCCACGTACACGCCGCCGCCGATCGTCGACGCGATGGTGGCCTGGGCCGCGCGGCGGCCCGGCCCCGGGCGCGTGGTCGACCCCGGCGCCGGCTCCGGCCGCTTTTCCGTCGCGGCGGGCCGCCGCTTCCCCCGGGCCGCGATCGTCGCGGTCGAGCGCGACCCGCTCGCCGCCCTCGTCTGCCGCGGCCACCTGGCCGCCGCCGGGCTGGCGGACCGGTCCCGGGTGGTCGTCGACGACTACCGCACCGCCGACCTCGGCCGGGCCGACGGCGCCACCCTCTACCTCGGCAACCCGCCGTACGTGCGGCACCACCAGATCGCGCCGGTGTGGAAGGACTGGCTGTCCCTGGCGGCGCGCTCCCACGGGCTCGAGGCGAGCCGTCTCGCGGGTCTCCACGTCCACTTCTTCCTGGCCACCGCCGGGCGGCTCCAGCCGGGCGACGCGGGGGCGTTCATCACGTCGTCCGAGTGGCTCGACACCAACTACGGCCGCCTCGTGCGCGACCTGCTGCTCGGCCCCCTCGGCGGCCGGGCGATCCACGTGGTCGAGCCCACCGCCACCCCGTTCGAGGACGCGACGGTCACGGCCGCGATCACGTGCTTCGCCGTCCCCACGCCCCCGCGACCGCCCGCGGCGGTGCGCCTGCGGCGGGTGGCCGACGTCGCCGGCCTGGGCGACCTGGAGGGCGGCCGCGAGGTGGCCGCCGACCGCCTGCGCGAGGCGCGCCGCTGGACCCCGCTCACGCGCGCCCCGCGGGCGATCCCGCCCGACCACGTGGAGCTCGGCGAGTTGTGCCGCGTGCACCGCGGCGCCGTGACGGGCCGCAACGCCACGTGGGTCGTCCGCGCCGGCGAGGCCGACCTGCCCGACGAGGTCCTCTTCCCCACCGTCACCCGCGCGCGGGAGATCTTCGACGCCGGCCGCACCCTGACGAGCACCGCGCACCTGCGGCTGGTGGTCGACCTTCCGGCCGAGCTCGACGTGTTCGCGCCCGAGGACCGCCGCCGCGTGGAGCGCTTCCTGCGCGACGCCCGCCGCGCGGGCGCCCACGACGGCTACATCGCGCGGACCCGCCGGGCGTGGTGGTCGGTGGGGCTGCGGCGCCCCGCGCCGATCCTGGCGACCTATATGGCGCGCCGGCCCCCGGCCTTCACCCGCAACGTCGCCGGGGCGCGGCACATCAACATCGCCCACGGCCTCTACCCGCGCGCCGAGCTGCCCGAGCCGGTGCTGGCGCGACTGGTCGAGAGCCTGCGCCGCACCGTCTCCGTGCAGGACGGGCGCACCTACGCCGGCGGCCTCACGAAGTTCGAGCCGCGCGAGATGGAGCGCCTTGCCGTGCCCGACCCCTTCCTGGCGGCCGGATGAGCGCCACCTTCGTCGCGCCGCCGCGGTGGACGGCCGGGCAGCTCGACGCGGCCGTCGATGCGGCCATGGACAGCTTCCGGCGCGAGCGCGGCGAGGAGCCGGTCGACCAGTACCGGGAATACCTCGACCAGTACCTCGGCACGGTCAACGACCTGATCGAGCTGACCGTGGACCTGCTACAGCTCCAGGAGCGGGCGGTGGAGGTGGTCACCGAGGCCCCGCTGCTGGAGGCCCTGCGGTTCTGCGCGGGCCCGTTCGTCTCGGAGGACGACCTGACCGTGCTGGCGCGGACCACCCTGTCGCGCACGCGCCTGCGCAAGGACCCCGACGCGGCGGCGCGGATCGTCGACACCGTGCTGCTGGGCCTCGACACGCAGCGCTTCCCGTGGTTCGCCGAGGAGCGGGAGGCCACCGAGCCCGAGCGGCAGGCGGCCGTGCTGTCCACCGCCGTCCTGCTCGCCACCGAGCGCACGCGCACGCTGCGGCGCAGCAACGCCAAGCTCGACCAGGAGGGCGCGGTGGCCGCGGCCCTCATGGACGCCGGGTTCCGGCGCGTGCCGCCGCCGTCGACCATCCGCACCCTCGAGGACGCGCCGGGGCCGGGGGAGTTCTGCCACGAGGTCGACTTCGGCGGGCGCAAGGCCGACCTGGTCATCGGCCTCTGGGACCGCCGCCGCATGCCGCTCGAGTGCAAGGTGTCGAACTCCAGCACCAACTCGTACAAGCGGGTCAACAACGACGCCGCCGTGAAGGCGGTCAAGTGGCTGGAGATCTTCGGGCGCGACCAGGTCGTCCCGGCCGCCGTGCTCGCCGGCGTCTACAAGGCGGCGCCGCTCGCCGAGGCCCAGGCGGACGGGCTCACCCTGTTCTGGGCCCACCGTCTCGGGGATCTCCTCGCATGGATCGAACGCACCCGCCCCTAGCCACCGACGCGGTCGTGGTGGACGGCCTGGACGTGACGCGCGGGGGCCGGCCCGTGCTGCGGGACCTCGCGCTGCGGATCCCGGAGGGGCGCGTCACGGGACTGCTCGGCCCGAGCGGCTGCGGCAAGAGCACCCTGATGCGCGCGATCGTGGGCGTGCAGCGGGTCGCGGGCGGCGAGGTGACGGTGCTCGGGCGCCCCGCCGGTCACCCCGCCCTGCGCCGGGAGGTGGGCTACGTCACGCAGGCGCCGTCGGTGTACGCCGACCTGACCGCGGGCGAGAACGTGCGGCACTTCGCGCGCCTGCTGGGCGCGCCGCCCGGCGACGCCGCCCGCGTGATGGCCACGGTGGGCCTGGCCGACCGCGACGACCAGCCGGTGGCCGCCATGTCGGGCGGCCAGCGCACGCGGGTGTCCTTGGCGGTCGCCCTCCTCGGCGCGCCGCGCCTGCTGGTGCTGGACGAGCCCACCGTGGGCCTCGACCCGCTGCTGCGGCGCGACCTGTGGCGCACCTTCCACGAGCTGGCCGGCGCCGGCGTGACGCTGCTGGTGTCGAGCCACGTGATGGACGAAGCCGCCGAGTGCGACCTGCTGGTGCTGATGCGCGAGGGCGGTCTGGTGGCCGTCGAGAGCCCCGACGAGCTGCGCGCGCAGACCGGCGTCCACGACCTGGGCGAGGCCTTCCTGCGCCTCATCGACCCGGCCGGGGCGGACCGGTGAGCGCGCGCACGACGTGGGCGATCGCCGAGCGGGTGCTGCGCCAGCTGCGGCGCGACCCGCGCACCATCGCGCTGCTGCTGGTGGTGCCGTGCGTGCTGATGGTGATCCTGCGCTACGCGTTCGACGGGCAGCCGGGCACGTTCGACCGCATCGCCGCGCCGATGCTCGGGCTGATCCCGTTCATCACCCTGTTCATCGTCACGTCCATCGCGATGCTCCGCGAGCGCACGTCGGGGACGCTCGAGCGGCTGATGAGCATGCCCGTGGGCAAGCTCGACCTGCTGGCCGGCTACGGCGTGGCGTTCGCGCTGGTCGCGCTGGTCCAGACCATCGTGCTGGCGGTCGTGACGCTCGGGCCGCTGGGGCTCGACACCGCCCGCTCGCCGTGGCTGCTGGTGGCCCTGGCGCTGGCGAACGCCCTGCTGGGCGTCACGCTGGGGCTGTTCGTGAGCGCGTTCGCCCAGAGCGAGTTCCAGGCGGTCCAGTTCATGCCGGCCATCGTGTTGCCCCAGCTGCTGCTGTGCGGCCTGTTCGTCGCGCGCGACGAGATGGCGGGCTGGCTCGAGGCGATCTCGGCGGTGCTGCCGCTGACCTACGCGTACGACGCGCTGGAGCGGGCCACGCGGCCCGGCGACCTGGGCGCCGGGTTCTGGATCGACGTGGCCGTGGTGGCCGGCGTCACCCTGCTGTCGCTGGCGCTGGGCGCCGCCACCCTTCGGCGGCGCACGCCGTAGCCGCCGGCTAGGCCGCCGCCGCCAGCACCGGGCGGCCCCCGGCGAGCCCCACCCGCACGCCGGTGCGGCGCCGGTCGAAGCGGAGCGTCCGACCGCCGGCGGCGACCTCCACGCCGGCGCCGACCACGTCGGCCACCAGCACGTCGTCGGCCGTGCCGCCGGCGTCGAGCGCGATCCGCAGCGGCGCGCCCCGGCGCGACGCCAGCTCGCCCACCCGCACCCGCCCGGCCACCCGCACCGTGCCGCCGCGCACGCCCCCGCCGGGACCCACCGCGTGGAGGTCGCCGCCGACGTCCAGGTCGCAATCGGTCGCGCCGGAGCCCAGCACCCGCAGCGGCCCGGCGGTGGCGATGGTGCAGCCCACCGCGGCCCGCACGCGGGCGCCGACCGGCGCCACCGCGCGCCGCGACGGCATCGCCGCGGCCAGGAACCCGGCGGCCGCCAGCAGATCGCCCAGCGGATCCACCGGACCGCCGGCCTCCACCTCGGCCCCGGCCACCGCCTCGTGTGCCACCTCCAGCGCCGCGGCCAGGCCCGCGCAGCCCTCCGGCCACACCCGCCGGGCGGCGGCCACCTCGGCGCGCGCGCCCGCCAGCCGCTCCTCCAGCCCGGCGTGGCGCCCCTCGGCGAGCGCCCGCAGCGCCCGCGCCGGCGAGATCACGCGCCCCCGCGCCGACGCCGCCGCCAGCAGGTTCGCGGCCGCCAGCACCAGATCGTCGAGCTGGCCGGCCATGCCACGCAGCGGGTCGTGCAGCTGCATCCGCAGCGCCGCGAGGGCGCCGCCGGAGAGGTCGGCTCCGGTGGCGCGCCCCTCCAGGTGCAGCTCGCCGCCGGCGCGCACCTCCGCGCGGTCGACGTCGCCCTCCACCCGCATCGGACCCGTCGCGCGCAGCGCCCGCCCGGCGCCGATGTGCCCCTCGACCCGGAGCGCGCCGCGCACCACGCCGTCCGTCACGCCCGGGCGCTCGTGCCGGCGCCCCACCACCACCCCGTCGGGGGAGAGGCTCGGGACGCCGTCCCGTGCGGCCCGGACCTCCACGCGCCCGCCGGGCCGCAGCACCGCGATCGCGCCGTCGCCCACCCGGTCGGCCGCCCCGTGGGACCCGACGCCGAGGAGGGTGCCCGCCTCCACGTCCGCCGGGTCGCCCGCGGCGAGCGCCGGGATCCAGGTGATGGGCGGAGCGGTCACGACGGGTCCATCGGCAGTCACGCACTGCATGACCGGGTGCCGTAGAGGGATCTCACTCAAGCCCCGGAGCGGGGCGGACGACCTCTATAGGCATGTGGAGGTTTTGGACTTTCGGGGCGGGCCTCGCGGTGGCCGCGCTGTCGCTCGCGCCGGTGGCGGGCGCCGCTCCGGCGACGGCGCAGGAGCGCGCCACGCCGGTGCTGACGGCCCGCGTCGTGCTCCCCACCACCGCGTACGGCGCGCCTCGCCGGGGTGCGCGGCGCATCATGCCCCTCCGCGGCGCGACGGCCTACACGGGGTCGGCGCAGCGCCTGCTGGTGACCGGCCGCCACACCGACCACGGCGGCCGCGACTGGGTGCGGGTGCAGCTGCCGATCCGCCCGAACGGCACGGCGGGCTGGGTGCGGGCCGACCGGGTCCGCCTGAGCGGCACCCGCGTGCGCTTCGAGGTCCACCTGGGCTCGCGGCGCCTGGAGATCTGGCGCGGGGCCGTCCTGCTGCACCGCTTCCCCGCCGGCATCGGCCGGCCCGGCACGCCGACCCCCGTCGGGCGGTTCGCCATCCAGGACCCGGTGCCCACGGTCCCCGCCTGGCGCTCGGTGTATGGCGCCTGGACGCTGACGCTCACCGCCCACTCCAACGTGCTGAAGCGGTTCATGGGCGGCGACGGCCTGGTCGCGATCCACGGCACCGGCACCGGGCGCGGCTGGCGCGTCGGGCAGCCGAGCAGCTTCGGCTGCGTGATCCTGGGCGAGCCGGAGCTCGCGGTGGCCGCACGCTACGCGCGCGCCGGCACGCCGGTCGTGATCGACCGATCCTGAACCGCCCCGGCGCCCCGTCCGTATCCTCGGATGGTGGACCGGATCACGCAGCGGACATGGGCGCGGGTCGTCGCCGGGGGTTGCGCCGTCTGGGTGGCCCTCGCGTTCGGCCGGACCGAGCGGATGGCCGACCTGTGCGGGACCACGCCGTCCGAGATCCGTGCGCTCGGCATCCGCGACGTGGCGAGCGGCATCGCGCTGGTCGCCGCGTCCGACCCCCGCCTGCCGCTCGCGACGCGCATCGCGTTCGACCTCTCCGACGCCGCCCGCTACGGCCGCGGCCGGCCGAAGGTCCTGGCGATGACGCTGGGGTTCGCGGCCGTGGGGGCGGCCGGGCTGTTCCTGCGGCGGTAGCCCCGCTCGCGAGCGGCGCCGCGATCCGCCGCACCGGCCCGGAGGAGGGGCTGCCGGTGGTGTGCGTCAACGGCGGCGCCGCGGGCGTCGTGCCCGGCGACTGGAGCGCATCGATCGAGTGGCTGGTGGACCGCATCGCGCCCGAGCACCCGGGTGTCGCGTTCCACGAGGTGCGCTACCGCACGAAGAGCTGGAACCGGCTGGATTCGTGTATCGAGGACGCGCTCTCCGCCCTGGACGCCGCGGCGCCGGACGGGGGGCCGGCGCTGCTGATCGGGTTCTCCATGGGCGGCGCCGTGTCGATCGGCGCGTCGGGGCACCCGGCCGTGGCCGGCGTGGTCGGCCTGGCGCCGTGGATCCCCGACCGGCTGCCGGTCGACGGGCTGCGGGGCAAGCGGCTGGCGGTCATCCAGGGCTCGCTCGACGGGTGGATCCCCGGCGTGCCGGGCATCAGCCCGCGCAGCTCGCGCCGCGGGTACGAGCGGGTGCGGGCGGCGGGCGTGCCGGCCACGTACCACCTCATCCGCGGCGCGGTGCACCCCATCGCCCTGCGCGTCGGGGGCCGGCCCGTGCCCGCGCCGCGCGCCCGCACCTGGGCGCGCCTGGTGTCGGCCGAGGTGGCCCGCTTTCAGGCGGAGGAGGGCGCCTGAGCGCGCCGCGCCAGGCGCTCCCGCGTCGGGACCTTCACGTCCCACACCAGCCCGAGCCGCTCGAGTCCCCGGATCGTCCACCAGCTCATGTCCACCTGGCGCCGCCCCAGGCCGTGGATCGCCGAGCCGGGGAAGGCGTGATGGTTGTTGTGCCACCCCTCCCCGAAGGTCGGCAGCGCCACGACCCAGTTGTTGCGGCTCTCGTCCTCGGTCTCGTAGGGCCGCCGGCCGAACGTGTGGCACACCGAGTTGACGCTCCACGTCATGTGGTGGAACAGGAAGATGCGCACCAGGCCGCCCCAGACCAGCCCGGTCAGGCCGCCCCGCCACGTCGGGTCGACCGCGTACCCGATCGCGAACGGGATCGCGAGGGACAGCACCACCCACAGCATGTAGAGGCGGTCGATCCCCCGGATGAGCGGGTCGTCGTACAGGTCGCGCCCGTAGCGCCGCCCGCGCTCCATGCCCTTCGTGGTCACGAGCCAGCCCATGTGGGCGTGGAAGAACCCGGAGAGCCCGCCGAACACCCCGTCGCGCCCGTGCGGCGAGTGGGGGTCGCCCTCCCGGTCGGAGAGGGCGTGGTGCTTGCGGTGGTCGGTGACCCACTGGGTCACGGGGCCCTGGATGGTCATCGAGCCCAGGATCGCCAGCGCCGCCCGCACCGCCGGGTGGGCCTTGAACGCCCGGTGGGAGAACAGCCGGTGGAAGCCCACCGTGATGCCCAGCCCGCAAAGGGTGTAGAGCACCACCAGCATCGCCACGTCCGCGGGCCGCACGGCCGCGTCCCAGAGCAGCCCCATCGCGGCGAGCACCCCGATCGGCGGCACCAGCACCGCCACGAGGGTGACGATGCGGCTCGGGATGCTCGTGCTGGGTCGCACCGTGGCGATGGGCGGCTGGCGGGCGATGAGCTCGGTCACGAGGCGGGGGCTCCGGTTCGGTGGATGACGTGGGCGGGGGATGGCGGGGCCGCGGCACGGGGCCCCTCATCCGTCTACGGATCGCACCCGTATACGGATGACGTGGCGCGACGACCAGGGGATCCGGACATGGGGCGGCCGTGAGGGTCGCGGTCATCGGCGCGGGCATCGCGGGCCTCGGCGCGGCGCACGCGCTGGGGCGCGTCCACCACGTGGAGGTGTTCGAGCGCGACGCGCGCGCGGGCGGTCACGCCAACACCGTCGACGTCGATCGCGGCGACGGCGGCCTGGTGGCGCTGGACACGGGGTTCCTGGTCCACAACCGGCACAACTACCCACTTCTGACCCGGTTGTTCGGGGATCTGCAGGTGGCGACGCAGGATTCCGAGATGTCCTTCGGCGTCAGCTGCGCCCGCTGCCGCCTGGAGTACTCGGCGGTGCGGCTCTGGACCCAGCCGCGGACGGTGGTCCGGCCGGTCATGGCCCGCCTGCTGGCCGAGATCGTCCGCTTCCTGACGACGGCCCGGCGCGCGCTGGAGGAGCGCCACGCGCGCAGCACGCTCGGGGATTACGTGCGCATCGAGGGCTACTCGCGATTCTTCCGCGACCACTTCGTGGTGCCGTTCGCCGCGGCCCTGTGGTCGACGTCGCCCGGCGAGACGCTCGGCTTCCCCGCCGCCTATGCCGTCCGCTTCTTCGACAACCACGGCCTGCTGGGGTTCCGCCGGCACCGCTGGCGCACCGTCACGGGCGGCAGCCGCCGCTACGTGGAGCGCATCACCGCGCCGCTCGGCGACCGGCTGCACCTGGGCGCCGGCGTCCGCGCCGTCCTCCGGGACGCCGACGGGGTGTCCGTCCGCACGCACGACGACGCCGTCCACCGGTTCGACGCCGCCGTGGTGGCGACCCACGCCCCCCAGGCGCTGGCGATGCTCGGCGACGCCGACGACCTGGAGCGGGGCGTCCTGGGCGCGTTCCGCACCACGCGCAACAGCACGGTGCTGCACACCGACGCGCGCCTGCTGCCGCGCGCGCCCGCCGCGCGGGCCTCCTGGAACTACCGGGTCGACGACTGTCAGGCTCCGTCCGCGGAGCCGACGGTGACCTACTACCTCAACAAGCTTCAGCGGCTCGACGAGCCGGAGCACTACTGCGTGACGCTCAACCAGGACGCGCGGATCGCGCCGGAGCGGGTGCTGCGGCGGTTCGAGTACGCCCACCCGCGCTACACGTTCGCGTCCCTCGACGCGCAGGCGCGCCTGCCGCTGCTGGACGGGCGGCGCCGCACCTGGTTCGCGGGGGCGTACCACGGGTTCGGCTTCCACGAGGACGGCCTGCGGTCGGGGCTCGGGGCCGCCGCCGCGCTGGGGGCGCCGTGGTGACGCCCCGCTCGGCGCTCTACGAGGGGACGCTGCTGCACGCCCGCACCGCGCCGGCGCGGAACGTGTTCCGCTACCCCGTCTGCTTCTACCTCCTCGACCTGGACGAGCTGCCGGAGCTCGACCGGCGCCTGCGCCTGTTCGCCTACAACCGCCCGAACGTGCTGACGTTCCGCGACGCCGACCACCTCGGCCCCGCGGACCGGCCGGTGAAGGAGAACGTCCTCGCGCACCTGGCGGCCAACGGCATCGACCTGGCCGGCGGGCGCATCGCGCTGCTCACCAACCTGCGGCTGCTGGGGTACGTGTTCAACCCGGTCAGCTACTTCTACTGCTACGCCGCCGACGGGTCGCTGGCGGCGATCGTGGCCGAGGTGGGCAACACCTTCGGGGAGCGCCACCCGTACCTGCTCACCGCCGAGAACCGCGTGCGCGACGGCTCGCGGCAGGTGTACGAGCACCGCAAGCTCCTGCACGTGTCGCCGTTCTTCGGGATGGATCAGACGTACCGGTTCTCGTTCACCGAGCCGGGCGAGCGGGTCCACGCCGGGGTGGGGATCATCGAGGGAGGGGAGCGCCCGTTCTGGGCGGAGCTGACCGGCCGGCGGCGCCCCCTGACCGACGCGGCGCTGGCCCGGGCGCTGACGCGCTACCCGTTCATGTCCCAGCAGGTGACCGGTCTCATCCACTGGCAGGCGGTGAAGCTCGCGATGAAGAGGGTGCCGTTCCACCGCAAGCCGCGGTTCGCCCCCGGGGAGGGGTCGCGCACCGCGGCGCCCGCCCCGGTGGACGCCGCGCCGTCGCGGCGCGCCCTGCGGCCGCAGCCGCCGGCGACGCGCTCGCCGGGCGCGCCGGTGGCGCGCCGCCTGGCGATGCGGGCGCTCACGCATCCCGCCCGGGGGCGGGTCTCGGTGCGCCTGCCGGACGGGTCGGTGCGCCGCGGCGGCGACCCGGCGACGGGTCCGGACGTGGAGCTGACCGTCGCCTCCCGCAACCTGTGGCGCCGCCTGGCCACGCGCGGGCGGCTGGCCGTGGGCGAGTCGTACGTGGCCGGCGACTGGGAGAGCGACGACCTGGTGGGGCTCCTGGAGGTGCTGGCCCTGACCGCCGAGCAGGCGCGCCACAGCCTGCCCGGGCGTGCGCTCACCGGGTTCCACCGCCGCCGCCCGCGGCTCCCCGCCCGCCACGGCCTGCTCCCGTCGAAGCGCGACATCGCCTACCACTACGACCTCGGCAACGACCTCTACGCCCTGTTCCTGGACCCCACGTGGACCTACTCGTGCGCGGTGTTCGAGCGGCCGGAGATGACGCTCGAGGAGGCGCAGCAGGCCAAGTACCGGCGCATCTGCGAGAAGCTCGGCCTGGGCCCGGACAGCCACGTGCTGGAGATCGGGTGCGGCTGGGGCGGGTTCGCCCTCCACGCCGCCGGTGAGTTCGGGGCGCGGGTGACCGGGCTGACCCTGTCGCAGGAGCAGGCGGCGCTGGCGCGCGAGCGCGCCGCGGCGGCGGGGCTGGCCGACCGCATCGAGATCGGGCTGGAGGACTACCGCACCACGCAGGGCCGCTTCAGCCACGTCGCATCGATCGAGATGCTCGAGGCGATCGGGCACGAGGAGCTCCCGGTGTACTTCGGCGCCGTCGACCGGCTGCTGGCGCCGGGCGGCGTGGCCTGCATCCAGACGATCGCGGTGCCCGACCAGCGGTACGAGCGCTACCGCCGCGGCAACGACTGGATCCGCGAGTACATCTTCCCCGGCGCCGTGATCCCGTCGCTGGAGGCGGTCGTGCGCGCCATGACGCGCTCGTCGGAGCTGATCCTCCACGGCGCCGAGAACATCGGCTTCCACTACGCGCAGACGCTGCGCGAGTGGCGCGAGCGCTTCACCGCCAACCGCGACGCGGTGCGCGCGCTGGGCTACGACGAGCGCTTCGTGCGGGCGTGGATCTTCTACCTCGCGTTCTGCGAGGCGGCGTTCCGGACCCGCGCGATCCACGACTACCAGCTGGTGCTGACGCGCCCGTTCAACGACCGGCTGCCCGAGCAGCCGGCGCCCCGCCTCAGCTTCTGACGCCGGCGGCCACCCGCCGATCCCCGGGTACGGTGCCGGCCGATGGGGCACACTGACCGTGTCGGAGGAGGACGGATGGCGCTGGCCGGTCAGGTGGTCTGGATCACGGGGGCCTCGGCCGGCATCGGCGCGGCCGTGGCGGAGGAGCTGGCCCGCCGCGGCGCCATCGTGGTGGCGACGGCCCGGCGGCGGGAGGCGCTGGCCGAGCTGGCGGCGCGCGCCGCGGGCATCGGCGCGAAGCCCGGCGACATCACCGACGCCGCCGAGATGCGGCGCATCGCGGGCGAGATCGTGGCCGAGCACGGCCGCATCGACATCGCGCTGCTCAACGCGGGGACGTACCGGCCGGTGCTGCCCGAGGACTTCTCCCCCGAGCTGTTCCGCCCGCACGTCGAGGTCAACATCATGGGGACCGTGAACTGCATCGCCGCCGCCCTGCCGGACATGCGCCGCCGGGACGCCGGGCGCATCGCGGTGGTGGCGAGCGTGACCGGGTTCGCGTCGCTGCCGATGGCGTCGGCCTACGGCGCCAGTAAGGCGTTCCTGATCTCGATGTGCGACAGCCTGCGCGCCGACCTGGCGGGCGAGGGCTCCGGCGTGGGGGTCACGGTCGTGGCCCCCGGCTTCGTCCGGACGGACCTGACGGAGCAGAACGACTTCGAGATGCCGTTCGTGATCGAGGCGCCGGAGGCGGCCCGGATCATCGCCGACGGCCTGGAGGCGGGCGACCCGGAGATCGCGTTCCCGCGGCGGATGTCGCTCGCGATGAAGACGATCGGGCGGTGGCTGCCGGCGCCGCTGCGGCGCAGGTACGTGGCGGGGGTCGCGCGGCGGCGGGCGCGCGACCGGCGGGACGCGCCGGGGTGAGCCTGCTGGTGCTGGTGCACGGCGCGTGGCACGACGGGTCGTGCTGGGACCCGGTCGTCCCCCTCCTCCGCGAGGCGGGCCATCGCACGGCGGCCCCCGACCTGCCGTCCGACGACCCGGAGGCCGGGTTCGAGGAGTATGCGGCCCGGGTCGCGGACGCGATCGGCGGCGAGCCCGACGCGATCGTGGTGGGTCACTCCCTCGGCTCGGACACCGCGGCGCTTGTGGCGGCGCAGGGCGCGGCGCGAGGCGTGGTGTACCTGTGCCCGCGCTTCGGCGGCGTGCCGTTCCCGGAGGGCGCGCCGCCGCGCTTCACGCCCGACGCGCCGATGCCGCCGAACGACGACCTGGGCCGCGGGACGTGGGATCCCGACGACGCCGTGCGCAGGATGTACCGGCCGCTGCCGGAGGCCACCGCCCGGGCGCTCGCGGCGCGGCTGCGGCCGCAGGCCGACCTGCGGCGACGGCCGTTCCCGCTCGCCGCGTGGCCGGCCGTACCGTCCGCGCTCATCGCCGCGCGGGGGGACGAGTGGTTCCCGCCGGCCTCCCAGCGCTGGGCGGCGGAGCTCCTGGGCGCCCGCTACGCCGAGCTGCCCGGCGGGCACTTCCCCATGCAGGAGCGGCCGGACGCGCTCGCCGCCCTGCTCGCCGAGATCGTCGCGGGGCTCTAACCCCGGTCGGCCAGGGCGCTCCGCACGGCGCCCTGCACCGGCTCCCCGAGGGTGGGGTGGATGTGGAAGGCGTTGGTCAGCGGCTCGGCCGAGCCGGCCTGGATGGCCACGACGACGGGGTGGATCAGGTCGGCGGCGTGGTACGCGAGCACCTGGGCTCCCAGGATCCGGTGGGTGGCCCGGTCGACGACGGCTTTCACCAGGCCGCGCTCCTGCCCCCACGCCCGGGCCTTGCCGCCGGAGAACCCCGACGTGGCCACGCCGACGTCCAGCCCCTTCCCCCGCGCCGCCGCCTCGGTGAGCCCGACCGAGACGAACTCGGGGTCGGTGAAGATCGCGGCGGGGCCGTGGTCGGGGCTCACGTCGTGCGGGTCGTGGTCCAGCGCGTTGGACGCGGCGCCCCGGCCGAGGGCGCGGGCGGTGTGGGTGTAGGCCCCGAAGGGCGGGCCGAGGACGTCGCCGGCGGCGTAGTGGCCGCCCTGGCTGGTCTGCAGGCGCGCGTCGACGGGCAGCCCCTCGGGCCCGCCGTCGACGCCGGCGCGGTCCAGGCGGAGGGCGGCGACGTCGGACGACCAGCCGGCGACCACCAGCAGCGCGTCGGCGTCGAGGTCGCGGGTGGCGCCGCCGGCGGTGACGGTCACGCGGACGCCCGCGCCGCGGGGCGCGGTGCGCTCGACGGTCGCCCCCAGCAGCAGCTCGACACCCTCCCCGCGCAGCAGGGTCGCGAGCTCGTCGCCCATCTCGGGGTCGGCGGCCATGAGCAGGCGCGGCGCGACCTCGACCATCGTGACCCGGGATCCCAGGCGGCAGAGCGCCTGCCCGAGCTCCAGCCCGATGGGCCCGGCGCCGATCACCACGAGCCGCTCCGGCAGCTCGCGCCGCACCAGCACGTCGCTGCTCGTGAGGTACGGGGTGGCGTCCAGGCCGGGGATGGGCGGCGGCTTCGGAGTGTTGCCGGTGGCCACGATCACGCGCGGGGCCCGGATCCGCTCGCCGGCGACCGCGACGACGCCGGGCTCCTCGAACGCCGCCTCACCCGCCACGAGCCGCAGGCCGGGGAGCGACTCGAGGTAGGCGCGGGCGCCGTTGGCGCCCCGCTCGACGATGCCCTGGACGCGGTCGATCACGGCGCCCATGTCCACCCGCACACCGTCGACGTGGATGCCGTAGTCGGCGGCGTGGCGGGCCTCGTGGGCGATCTCGGCGCTGCGGATGAGCGCCTTGCTGGGGATGCACCCCCGGATGGGGCACGTGCCGCCCACCCGGTCGCGCTCGACGACGGCGACGCTGGCGCCGGCCTCGACGGCCCGGGCGGCGGCGTTGATGCCGGCCATCCCGGCGCCGATGACGATCAGGTCGACGTCGGCCACGGCCCGAAACCTACCCCCGGCCGTCCCCGTCTAGGGCTCGACGGTCACCCCGCGCCAGAAGGCGACGCGGTCGGCCACCATCGCCGCCTCGGGCAGGGGGTCGGGGTAGTACCAGACGGCCCCCGCGTTCCGCTCCCCGCCCACCACCAGGTCGTAGTAGCTGGCATGGCCCTTCCAGGGGCAGAACGTCCGCTCCCCGCTCACCACGATGACGTCGACGCGGACCGACTCCGCGGGGAAGTAGTGGTTCCCCTCCACGACCACGGTGTCGTCGCTCTCGGCGATCACCTCGCCGTTCCAGATGGCCTTCGGCACGACCGTCCCTCCTCCTCGGGATCCGGCGGTCATGGTGTCAGCGACGACACGCCGCGCGCCCCGGATCCGCACCCGCTTGGCCGACGACCGCGGGCTTGGCTACAGTGGGTCCACCACGGAAAGGAGGTGGTCCTATTGCATAGTGACTGTGGAGGTGGCAGTAGCTAGGGGCGTCCCCCCGACGCGCAGCTGCAGCGAGGGGGAGTCTTTGACGCCCCTCGGCCAAACCTCTTCTGCCACCGGGGCCCGGGACGGCTCACCGCCGTCCCGGGCCCGCTTTCTGTCCGGCCCCGCCCCCATCGTCTAGCGGCCCAGGACACCGCCCTTTCAAGGCGGCGGCACGGGTTCGAATCCCGTTGGGGGCATCCGTCAGGCACCCGCCCGTGTGAGCGGGAACACATGTCAGAAGCATGTGAATTGGCGGGTAGTCCCCCAGGAACACCCTGGTAGGACTTCTGTCCGATCGGTTGGGCCGGCCCGTGCCAGAGGTCTTTCCTCAGGCCGTCTCCACCGTGATTCCGCGCTGGTGTGGGTGACCACGGCGGACGGCGTCCCGCGTCGCACGCCGTCATCCGCAGCAGCGGAACCGGGCGGTTCCCCGGTGTGCCCACGAACCATTGGCCGCCCGTGCCCGGGTGGCGGGAAAGGACTCATCTCCCCATGCCCGACCGTGCCCGCTCCGTCGCGCGTGCCGTCAAGTGCGCCGTCCCGTTGGCCGGCCTCGCCCTCGCGGCCCTCGCGCTCCCCGAACCGGCGCTGCCCGCGGCGAACCCGGTGACGTTCAACTACTCCAACTCCACCAACCTCCAGGCCTACGCGCGGCCGACGGGGGCGGTGGTCGTGGGGCGGAACTTCTTCAACCCGGCGCTGGTCGACCAGATCCAGGCGGGGGGCGGGGAGGTCTACCAGTACGTGAACGTCATCGACGGCTTCTGGACCAACTCGAGCGCCACCGGCGACCAGGCGGCCCTCTACGGCGGCGCGCACAACGACCCGGCCTACCTCTGGAAGCCGGCTCGCTCGAACTGGCCGGGCACCCCGCTGGCCGACATGCGCCCCGGCTCCCCGTGGATCCTGCACGCGGTCGACCACATCAGCCGCTGGTTCCCCACCACGCACGCCAAGGGCCTGTTCCTCGACGTGGTCGGCGAGCGCCTGTGGAGCGATGCGTGGGGGTAGATGAGCGCCGACGAGAAGGCCGCCTGGGCGGCCGGCAACCGCGACTTCGTGCGCCGCCTGCGGGCGGCGCTGGGGCCCCGCGCGATCCTGATCGCGAACAACGTGTGGACGCAGGGCAACTCCGACCTCAACGGGATCACCATCGAGCACCACCCCGTCTCGTCGGCCCCCAACTGGGCCGGGATGCTCAACCGCACGGACTGGGCCACCCCCGTGCGCCACATCGTGATCGCGACGTCGACGGCCGACGCGCACGCCTGGGCCCAGATCCCGGGCGTCACACACGTCACCGCCCAGTCCAGCTACGGCGGCCCCGCCGACCCGCTGCTGCCCTTCAGCATGCTCCCAGGCGTGGCCAGCCTTCCGGCGACCGCCCCGGGCGGCGTCGCGGCGGGGCCCGCGAAGCGCCGAAAGCTCGTGGCGCTGCTGCGCGGCAACCTGCTCACGAACCCGTCGTTCGAGCGGCGCGCCCTGGTGCCGTGGTCGGCCGTGCGGGGAGAGCTGCGCCGCCGCACCGCCACCGGCGCCCCGCACGGGCGGCACATCGCCCAGATCACGTTCGAGGGGAGCGCGGCGACGTACGCCGTGACCCGCTCCGCCCCGAGGCGCTTCACCACCACCGCCGGCGCGCGCTACTCCGCCCGCGGCTGGGTGGGCGCCGGATCGCGCAACAGCATCGGCAAGCCGGTCACGGTCTACCTGCGTGAGCGCAGCCCGTCGGGCGCGCTGGTCCAGGAGGTCCGCGGCCGGACCGTCAAGCTGGGGCTGTCGTTCATCCCGGTCAGCGCATCGCTGACGGCCCGCCACGCGGGCGACCGGATCGAGATCTCCGTGGTCCAGGACCGCGCGCGGTCGGGCAGCAGCTTCCAGATCGACGCGGTCAGCCTGGCGCCGGCGCGGTAGGGGCGGCCGGACCGGGATCGTCGAGACGGTTGCGGCCCCCGGCGACGGCGCAATAGGTTCGCCCTGCCGGCCGGATCGCGGGCGCAGCGGCCGGTCAACGGACCGATCGCAGCGAGGAGCCCCGCGATGATGCGCGCGCGTCGAACGCCCTGGATCGCCGTACTGCTGGTGGCGCTGACCGCCCTGGCCGTGCCGGGGCTCGCCGCGGCGGCGGAGAGCTACGTCGCGCTGGGCGACTCGTACTCCTCCGGGGTCGGGACGAACTCGTACACGCTGAGCTCCTCGTGCAAGCGCAGCACGTACGCCTACCCCGCCCTCTGGTCGGCCGCGCATCCCGGGACGGCGCTCAGCTTCGTGGCCTGCTCGGGCGCGACGACGGCCACCGTCCTGAACGGCACCGCGACGCTCCCGCCGCAGGTCGCCTCGCTCGCGGCCACGACGACGCTCGTGACCATCACCGTCGGCGGCAACGACCTCGGCTTCGCGAGCCTCATCCAGCGCTGCGTCACGAGCGACTGCAACGCCGCGCCGACCAGCACCACGACGTCCGCCGCCGCCACGCTCGACATGAAGCTGGACGCCGTCTACGCGGCGATCAGGGCGCGCGCGCCCAGCGCCAGGGTGGTCGTGCTCGGCTACCCGCGGCTCTTCTCGACGGCGAGCTGCTTCGGCACCAGTGGGATCACCTCGAGCGAGCGCGCCAACGCCAACCTCCTGTCCGAGGAGATCGACCGGGTGATCGGCGCCCGCGCCGGCGCCAGCGGATTCACGTACCGGAGCGCGCTCGGGTCGTTCACGGGCCACGCCGTGTGCTCGTCCACGGCGTGGCTGAACGGGCTGAACATCTTCAACACGGCCGAGAGCTTCCACCCGAACCGGACCGGCCAGAGCTCCGGCTACCGGGCCATCCTGACCACCTTCACGGGGTAGGCGGGGCGGCCCCTCAGCCGACGCAGACCAGCTCGCCACCCGGGAGGAAGGGCTCCGCCCCGATCCCGAACACGATCCGTCCGTCCGCGGCGGCGACCGCCCCCGCGCTGGGGCCGCCGAGCGGGACCCGGGCCACCTGGCGCCCGTCGCGGGCGCCGAGCACCTCGAGGTCGCCGGAGACGGTGGCGGAGCACAGGACGTCGCCGGCCAGCGCCGGCGCCGCGAACGTGAGCCCTCCGAGGTCGGTGCGCCAGCGCACCTCCCCAGTCCGCGCGTCCAGCGCCGCGGCCACGGCGTGGCCGGCATCGCCGTCGTTGGAGAGGACGTGGACGCGGCGGCCGTCGGTGGCGATGGGGCCGCCCTCCGGCCCGTTGACCGGGCCCGCCGGCCCGCCCCCGGCCGGCGTCGCGGGGGTCAGGCCACGCCGCCAGAGGCGCCTGCGCGAGGCGCGATCCCACGCCCACACCCCGTCCTTCGCCGTCACCGCGATCGTGCTCGCCGTCAGGAGCGGCGCCGAGTTGACGTCCAGGCCGAGCCGGTCGCCGGGGTGCAGCTGGTCGCTCCAGCGCAGCCGCCCGTCGTCGAGCGCCAACTCCACGACCGAGCAGGTCCCCGGGTTGGCGCCCGGCACCGGGAGGTACGGGGCGCCCGTGCCGGCGAAGACGGCGCGCCGGACCGGGTCGACGGTCACGGGGCTCAGCACCCCGCCGCCGTTGCCGCCCTCCGGAACCATGGGCGTGCTCCACCGCGGCGCGCCGTCGGCGAGGCGGTACGCCGAGACGCGGCCGCGGGTGTCCGTCGACTCGCTGCCGGCACCGGACCCCGCGAGCACGAGGCCGCCGGCGATCACCGGCGCGCCCCAGAAGTAGTCGTCGCCACCCGGCGCCCGCAGCGGCTCCGCCTCCCAGAGCACCGCCCCGTCGCGCAGCCGCAGGCAGCGCAGACGGTCCGACGCCACCACCACGCGGCCGCCGTGCACGGCGCACCCGCCGAAGAAGCCGAGCGCCACGGCGCCGTCCCCCGAGCCGTACACGGCGGGGTCGAAGGCGCGCCGCCAGCGCTCGCGGCCGTCGGCGAGGTCGAACGCCGCGACCTCGCCGCCGAGGGACGCCGCGACCACGCGCCCGTGGACGATGGCCGGCGGGCCGGTCATCCCACCGGCGACGGGCCGGCGCCACCGCACCGCAAGCCCCGACGGCGCCCACGGCGTCGCGCGGGTGGCCGCGAGGTCGTGCGCCGCCTGGGGCCACGCGTCGCGCGCCGTCGCCGGCAACCCCGTCGGGGCCCCGCCGGCCGCCGCCCGCCCGGCGAGCAGCGAGGGTGCGACCACCGCGGCGGCGACGGCCTTGAGGAACGTCGCCCGCCGGAGCCCCGTCCCCTCGTGCATGCCGCCCATGTCCCCCGGGCGTGGGATGTCGTCGCGTCGCATGGGCCTCCTCGCGTGTCCGGCAGGGTCGGGCGACGCTAGCGGCGGGCGGGCGGCCGCCCACGGGCCGGGTTCGTGCGGACCACCGCCCGCGCGGCGCTCGCGCATCCGGGTGACCGCCGTCACCCGATCGGACGATGCTCGGCCCCCCGACCGGGCACGGGGTTCGACTACCGTTGACGTCACGCCCCGCCGTCCCGGAGGCATCGTGGACCTGTTCGTGCTGTTCCTGATCTGCTTCGTCGTCGCCGTGGCATGCGCCTGGGCGTGCGCGAAGATCGCGCTCCGCAAGGGCCACGACCCCGTCATCTGGGCGGTCATCGGGTTCGTGCTGCCGATCATCGGGCTCTGCGTGATCGCCGTGCTGCCCTCGGCGCACCGCCCGCCGGCCGCGTAGCGGAGCGCCCCCGCGCCACGAGCGCGTGGGCCCGATTCCGTAATACCCTCGCGCCGGCGGCCGCGTCGGACACCCCGCGTCGCCTCCCGACGGCGACCCACCCGAGTCCGCCGCGGGACCCCGCCCCCGGACAAAGGCGCACCCATGAACGTTGACCGTCCCCCGAGCCGGCGTCGCCTCCGACGCCGGCGGAGCGTGCTCGTGGCGGCGGGCGCCGCGGCGCTCGCCGCCGTCGCGGTCGCCCCGGCGGTGGCGAACGCCGCATGGGCCGACCCGCAGACCATCTGCTCGAACTGCACCGAGGCGGACGGCCTGGTGAGCTTCGCGGAGGCGCCGAACGGCGCGGCGGTGGCGGCGTGGCACGGCAACAAGGCGACCGTCGCGGCCTACCGCGCACCCAACGCCGACACGTTCGGCCCCGCGTTCACGGTCGCGACCGGCGGCAAGCCGGAGTTCGTGCGCGCGGCGATCGGCGCCGACGGCACCGCGGCCGTCTCGACGTCGCTGCCGAGCGTCGCCAACAGCAACGTGATCGCCAGGATCACGCCCTCCCAGCCGACCTGGTCGATCGTGCCGGCGCCCCTCAAGGGCGACAACGCCCACATCGCGGTCGGCCCCGACGGCTCGGTGACGGCGGCCGTGCTGATCGCGAACTCCCCCACCGACCAGAAGCTCTACGCCGCCACGCTGCCGCCGGGGGCCACCACCTTCAACGCGCCGGTCCAGCTGTACAGCCTCGCCGCGCCCTTCAACGGCTTCAACGGCTTCACCCTCGCCGGCAACGGCCAGGGCACGTTCGTCGCCGGCTGGACGCTGCTGACGGGCGCGTCCAGCGGGACCCAGGCCTTCGCGTCCTACTCGACCAACGGGACCACGTGGACCGCGCCCGAGCCCGTGGGCACCGCGCCGTCGACACTCGGGACCATCGCGGTCGACCCGTCCGGCAACGCCCTGGCCACGTTCACGGGCGGGGCGCAGCCGCAGTCGGTGTACCGCTCCTCCCTGGACGACGGCTGGCGCACGCCCACCACCATCCCGGCGGGCGCGCCGGGCCCGGTGGACTTCGACCTGGTCGGCAACGCGGCGGTCATCGGCTCGGGCTACTCGGTCCGCGACGTGGGCAGCGGCGCCTACAGCCCGTCGCAGGCCGTCGGGCCGGGCGGCACGTCCGCCCTGGCCGTCGCGCCCGCGGGCGACACCCTGGTGCTCCAGCAGAACGGCGCCAACACCACGTCCGCGTGGGGCTCGACGCTGACCGCGAGCACCCTCGGCAACATCGAGTCCCTGCCCGGCACGGGCACACGCCCCGTGATCGGGGCGGGCCTCGACCAGAACAGCCTGGGCACGGCCGTCTGGGCGAGCGCCCCGGGCTCCGGCCTGGGCAGCGTGTTCGCCTCGACGCGGCCCGCGGGGGCGGGCGGCGAGGTGACGCTCTCGACGGGCCAGCTCCTCACGAACCAGCGCATCTCCCAGGCGGCGGTGCTCCGCTCCAACGGTGCGCTGAACGCCCTGAACGCGGGCCTCCCCGCCACGGCGTTCCGCACCACGGCATTCGGCGCCCCGGCGTTCGGCACGGGCGTCCCGTTGACCGGCACCGCCGGGCCCGGCACGCCCTCGAAGGCGCTGAATTACGTGGTGCCCATCCCGAAGAAGACGGGCGGCGGCGGCACCGTCGAGCTGACGACGCAGCAGCTGCTCATCAACCAGCGCATCTCCCAGGCGGCGGTACTCCGGTCGAACGCGGTCCGCGACCGGCTCACCGCGGGCCTCACGGCGTCGCAGATCGGGACCGGGGTGTTCACCAGCGCAAACCTGCTGCCGGGCCTCGCCTTCGGCCCCCTGGGGGCGAACAGCCCCGGCACGCCGATCGTGGTCCCCAGCCCCAGCAACGGCTCGGGGTCCAACGTGACGCTCTCGGCGCAGCAGCTGCTGATCAACCAGCGCATCTCCCAGGTGGCGGTGCGGCGCGCCAACCTGAACATCGCGAGCCTCCAGGCGGGCTTCACGCAGGACGGCATCGCGCCCGGCGGCATCTCGTCGCAGAACGTGAAGCCGTAACGGCGCGGCGGCGTGCGGGTCGGGGGAGCACCCCGGCCCGCCCCGCCGGCGCGCCCTCGCCGGTGCGGGAGCGTCGGCCACGGCGCCATCCGCGTCCCCTCGGCCGTCCACCCCGGGCCGCGTCAACCGTCGGGGGCGCCCGCCAGGACGTCGCCGATCCGCCGCCACACCGGGTCCCAGCGGCGCTCGAAGGCCGCCTCGCGGGACTGCGCCAGGGCCAGCGTCGCCGGCGATCGCGCGTAGCGGTGGCGCGCCCACCACGACCCCGGGCGCGCCAGCCGGATGGCGCCGACCGCCGCCACGGGGGGGATGAAGACCGACACGATCGCCAGGCGGTACTTCCCCTTCAGCGCGCAGACGAGCACGGCGCCCACCAGGAGCGCCTCCAGGCCGACGACCCCCCAGCGGACGCCCAGCTCGCGGGGGCCCACGTCGTCCACGCCGAACGGCACGAAGCCGACCACCACGAGGGCGAGGCAGGCGGTCACGAGCCCCACCGCCTGGACGGACTCGCGGCCCTCCGCCTGCCAGTAGTCGTCGTCGAGGTGGAGCAGCATCGCGAACTCGTCGAACACCAGCGACGCGCCGATGCCGATCGCGACGGCGGCCAGCGACCGCCAAGCGATGTCGCGCGGGACGGCGACGGACGCCACCGCCCCGGCGGTCAGCAGGATGATCCCCGGGATGGAGTGGTGCAGGTGGACGCCGTCCGGGTCCATGTCCCGGAACGGCCCCCGCCCGGCGCGGATGGAGCGGGTGATCGTCCGGGTGACCAGGAACGTGACGATGAAGGCCACCAGCAGCATGAGCACCGGCAGCTTCTGGGGGTCGACCACGTTGCGGTCCCACCAGGACACCCGCCGACGCTACACGGACCCGCACGCGCCGAACGGCGGCGGGACGACGCGCCGCGCGAGCCGCTCGAGGCGGCGCGGGGGCGGCACCCAATCGGCGGACTCCGCCGGGTCCCACGCGTAGGCGGGGGTCTCGCCGACCAGCAGGCCGGCCACCTCGGGGCGGTCCAGCTCCCGCGCCGACCAGTCGTAGAGGGCCCGCAGCCGCGGCTGGATGATCCCGTGGTCGAGGAGCCGCCCGAAGCCGCCCTCGTCGGCCACGAACGGGGTCACGTCATCGCCCAGCGGGTAGCGGTTCGGCAGCACCCGCGAGAGCGAGAGGAAGATGCCGGTGGTGCCCACCCGGGGGTCGCCGAGCGGCCCCGCCACCGGCCAGAGCCACCCGAGCGCGAGGCGCGGCTCCGCCACCAGGGCGTGGGCATACAGCACGCGCAGGAGCACCACGTTCAGGAAGAAGCGCTCGACGCGCCCCTCCCGCTCCGCCAGCTCGCGGTTCGCGAGGTAGGCGCTCGCGATCGAGACGTTGTGGGCGCGGTACCAGCCCCGCGCGGACGGGCGCAGCGCGAACTCCAGGCACGCGCGCACCGCGGGGGACGAGGGCTCGCCGGGCGCGCCCAGCGACAGGTGGCGCGCCTCGGCGGTGTCGCGCAGCAGGGCGTCGTTGACCGCCCGCCACCACGGGCTGCCCGGCCGCGGCGCGCCGGGAGGCTCGAGCAGCGCCCGATCGACCTGCCACGACATGAACGCGGTGATCGCGCGCCGGTACGGCAGGTGCGGCCGCCCCGGCGCCCGGCTCTCGTACAGCCCGCGCATCGCGAGCAACCGGGCCGCGGGATCGTCCCGGACCCGGGCGACCACGTCCGCGGCCAGCTGCGCGGCGGACGCCGGCGCCGCGGTCACGGGGCGTCAGCGTCCGCCGCGCAGCGCGTGCGTCCGCTCCGGTGCAGTTCCACGACTCATCGGCGTGTCGTGGATATTGCCCCGAACGGCGGCGGCCTCCCCGCTGCTCGACCGCGGATCACGCGTGGCGCTTCGTGATCGACAACCCCTGGGGGACCGCACGATGATGGCGGGGCCATGGAGTTCGGGGCCCACCTCCCGCTGATGCCGATGTCGCCCGGGCCGTCCTCGCCGACGGCCCTGCGGGACTACGCGACCGCGGCGGCGTCCCTGGGGTACCGCTGGCTCACGGCGAACGACCACCTGGTCTTCCCCCGGCCCTGGATCGACGGCCTCACGGCGCTGGCGTCGGTGATCGACGCGTCGGGCGACATGGGCCTGGCGACCACCGTCTGCCTGCCCGCCGTGCGCGGGCCGGCGGCCACCGCGAAGGCGTTCGCGGCGCTCGACCTGCTGTCGGGTGGCCGCTTCGCCGGCGGGGTCGGGCCCGGCTCCAGCGAGCGCGACCACGCGCTGGCGGGCGTGCCCACCGACCGCCGGCACGCCCGCTTCGAGGAGGCGGTGCGGACGCTCCGCGTCCTGCTCGGCCGGGACCCCTCCCACGCGTCGGCGGCCCTGGAGCCGGCGCCGGCGCCCGGCCGGCCGCCGATCTGGATGGCGGGCTGGGGCCGTCCCCGGGGCCTGCGGCGGGCCGCCGAGCTCGGCGACGGGTGGCTCGCGTCGGCGTACAACACCACGCCCGAGGGCTTCGCCGACTCCTGGGCGGCGGTGCGCGCACACGTCGCGGCGCGCGGCGGCGACCCCGACGCGTTCACGAACGGCCTGGCCACCGCCTGGTGCTACGTCACCGAGGACCGGGCCACGGAGGAGCGCATCCTGCGCGACGTGCTGGGTCCCATGACGGGCCGGCCCCCGGAGGACCTGGCCGCCATGGCGCTCCCCATCGGCCCCGCCGAGCGGTGCGCGGAGCGGATCGCCGCGTTCCGCGACGCCGGCGCGCAGCGGCTGTTCATCTGGCCGCTGGGCGACGAGGTGGCGCAGCTCGAGCGCTTCGCGGGGCGGGTGATCCCCCTGGTCGCGGCGGGCTGAGCCCCGCCCGTCCCATTACGCTCCCCGGGCCCGCCCCGCACCGGACAACCGGGAGCACGTGAACCGCAGCGCACGACGCACGCCGGGTGGGACCCACGTCCTCCTGGCCGTCCCGACGCTGGGGTTCTCGCTGGCGGCGACGACGGTGGGGACCTACCTCCCGGTGATCGTCGCCGAGGGCGCCGGGTCGCCCACCGCCATCGCGGCCCTGATCGCGGTGGAGGGGATCATGGCCCTGTTCCTGCCGGTCGTGATCGGCGCGCGCTCCGACCGGCTGGTCACGCCGATCGGCGGGCGCCTGCCGTTCGTGCTGGCCGGGGTCCCGGTGATGGCCGCGGCGCTCGTGGTGGTGGGCTTCCAGGACCGGATCGTGCCGGCGCTCCTGGTGGTGATCGTCCTCTTCGCCGCCTACTACATCGCCTACGAGCCGTACCGGACGCTCTATCCGGACCTCGTGCCCGAGCGCGACGCGGGCCGGTCGCAGAGCGCCCAGGCCGTGGCCCGCGGCGTGGGCACGGCGCTGGCCCTGGTGGGCGGCGGGCTGCTCCTGGCGATCGCCGAGCCGGTGCCGTTCGTGACCGCGGCGGGGATCCTCCTGGCCACGGTCGGGGCGTTCACGTGGGCGCTCGTCCACCGCGGCGAGCCCCTCCAGCAGGAGCCGGGCGACGCCCTCCGGGCCGCCGACGCCTTCCGCCGGGTCGGCCGCCTGCTGGTGCGGCGCCCCGCCCTGCGCGCGTTCTTCGTGGCCAACGCCCTCTGGGAGGCCGCGCTCGGCGCCATCCGCACCTTCGTGGTCCTGTGGGTCACGACGGGCCTCGGCCTGAGCCTGGTGGCCACGGCGGGGGTGGTCGGCGCGGCCGGCGTGTGCGTGCTGCTGGGGGCGGCCGTGGCCGGCGTGACGGCCGAGCGGTTCGGCACCGAGCGGGTGGTGCGGTGGACGGCGGTCGCGTACGGCGCCCCGATGGTCGTCCCGTTCCTGTCCGACGACCCGGCGCTGCTCGTCCCGATGATCCCTGTCATCTCGGCGAGCGCGGGGATCATGATGGCGCTGCCGTACGCGATGCTCATCCCGATGATGCCTCGGGCGGGCCACGGCCTGCTGACCGGGCTCTACAGCATGAGTCGCGGGGCGGGCATCGTGCTGGGGCCGCTGCTGGCGGGCGCCGCGATCCAGGGGCAGCGGGCGCTGGGCGACCCACTGGGCACGGTCCCCTACTCGGCGCTCTGGCTCGTGGCCGGCGCCCTAATTCTGGCGAGCGTGCCGGTGGTCATGCGGACGCGAGCACATGGTCGAGGCGACTGACGTCTTCACCGCGGCCCGCCACGCCCGCTACGGTTCATCGCGTGCAGCCAGCGGATGCATCGCTCGTACCGTCCGCGGTCGGCGGACGGCAAGGCCTTGGAGCGACGCGCCCCTTGTTGGCGGCGTGGGTCGCGGGCACCGTCGCCGCAGCGCTCGCGGGACCAGCACTGGGGGCCCGAAGCGAGCCGATCACGGCCCGCGCGCTCTCCGACGGGATCACCATCGGGCCGGACGGAGCCATCTGGTATACGGAGTTCGGGACGCGTCGCATCGGACGGGTCTCGCCGTCAGGAGCGATACGCCGGGTTCCGGGTCCGAGCCGGGGACCCGCGGACATCACGACTGGCCCAGACGGAGCACTCTGGTTCTCGGAGTACGGCGATCGGATCGGTCGGGTCACGCGGTCCGGTGTTGTCAGCGAGTTCCCTGTGCCGTTCGGCAACTACCGTGGCATCGCCGCGGGCCCTGACGGTCGCCTCTGGATGGTGGACAAGGACGGAGACCACGTGGTTGCCGTCACGACCACCGGCCAGGTGACGACCATCCCGCTCGTGGCCGGAAGCACACCGGAGGACATCGCCGCAGGCCCGGACGGGAGCATGTGGGTGACGCTCAGGAGCCGGAACATCATCGCCCGCATCACAACAGGAGGCCAGGTCGATGAGTTCCGACTCGCGAACGGAGGAAACCCCGGCGGCATCGTCGCCGGACCCGACGGTGCGATGTGGTTCACCGAGACCACCGCCTCTCGCATCGGTCGTGTGACGCTGCTGGGTGAGATCACCGAGATCGCCCTGCCCGGTCCTGCGAGCGGTGGGTACGGAGTCACGCGCTCGGCAGACGGGTCGCTCTGGATCACCCGGCCGGGGAGCGGTCGCGTGGGCAGACTCACGGTGGCCGGCGCCTATAGCGAGATCGGCCTGCCAGCCCGCCGGTCGAGCCCCCACGGCATCGTCTCGACGTCATCCGGCGTGTGGTTCACTCAGAATCGGCGCGACCGGGTTGGCTTCGTGCCCTCCCAACCCGGCGTTCGCGTGGGTGGCTCGCTTCGAGAGTTCGCCATTGACACCACCCCGCCTCGCGTGTCCCTCGCCGTTGCTCCGCGCGCGGCCGCCGTCGCCAGAGCGCGCATCGATGCGCACCAGCGTGCGGCCATACCTGTGGCCGTACGGTGCTCCTCACCGTGCTCTGTGCGCGCATCCCTGATCCCAGATCGCCCCGCAGCGGCCCGTCTCGGTATACCGGCAGACAGCCGCGGCGCGATCGCCTCGGTGGCTCGGCTGCGACCGCGTACCGCGCATCGTCTGCTCCTCCGCATCCAGGGGCGCGTTGCCCGCCGACTCGCCAAGGTGCCGCAGCGCCGTCTTCGATTGCAGGTGATTGCGACGGACGCTCAGACCAACGAGCGGAGAAGTTCAGTGCCCCTACGGATCTGATGCCCCAAGCGCGAGTGGCGCGCTGAGTGGCCGATCAGTACGCTGCCGTCCATGATTGGAGAGGTGCTGGCGGGCGTCAGTGAGTTCGGCGCTGCGGGAAGCGCATCGGAGGCCGTACTTGGCCCCTTCGTTCAAGAGGCGGCGAGCGCGGCTGCGGGCGCGCTCGGCATATCTCGTCGCATGGGAGCCGGAGACCTCGCGGACGTGGTTCGCAGTTTGGCGAGCGACGACGGTCCGTGGGCGGAGCACCTCGACGGAGCCGCCACCAGCCTGCGCTACCATGACGATCTCGCGCGCTTGGCATCCGCGGATCTCCGCGGCGCAACGGTTGTGGACGCCGGCTGCGGCGACGGCTTCAATCTCCTTGTTCTCGCGGTCCTCGGTGCCGCGCAGGTAATCGGCATCGATGTCGACGCGGACCGGCTGGCAACGGCGAAGCGTGGAGCCGCCGCGCTGCCGCCGGACTATCGGCGGCGCCTTGTTCCTCACTTGGGAGACGTTGCCGCCCTCCCGGTGGACGACGCGAGCGTCGACCTCCTCATCTCCAATGAGGCCGTCGGCGTGTACCTCGACGTGGCGGCGTTCCTCCGCGAAGCCGCCCGAGTCGTCCGTCCCGGCGGCGCGGTCGTGATCGCTGAGGCGAACACATTGGTGAACCCGTTGCTGCGTCGGCGAAACGAGGATCTCTGGGAGGCGTATGAACGCGGTCCAGCCCCGCGCACCGTGCACGGCCACCGGATCGACTTCCCTTACGTCGAGGAACGACTCGACATTGTCCGTCGGACCCTGCCGGAACTCGACGGGTCCGCAGCAAGGGACTTCGCCGAGAACACGGCGCTGATGACGCGCGATCAGGTCGTGGCCGTCTGCCGGATGTTTGCGGAGACGGGCATCCGCCCGGCACGCCCATACCGTCGCGGCGAAGTCCCCGTCGCACCCGCCGGCATGGTGGTCGAGCGCCCTGTGGATCCGAGGCTGTTGGCACGGTCGCTCGAAGGACTGGGCTTCCGGGCAACCGTACACGGCTATTGGGGTGGCGCCGGCGGCAGACGCCCCGTACGCGTCGCGAACCGGGCCCTGTCCAGTATCGGCCCACGTCTGCTCTGGGCGGCGCCCTCGTTCCGCATCGTCGGCCGACGGTGACGCCCCCCCCGCCGGCGTTTATCGCCGGCGGGGCATGACGCCGATCTTCCTGAGCGCTGTCTGGTCGCCCGACGACAACACAACCCGCTTCAGGACCACCTTCGGGCCGTCCGGATGGGTGAGCGTCACGGTCAACCGAAGCTCGACCGAGCGTCCCCGCGGAAGCGGCGCGAGCCCTAGGATGCGCCGATTGGGCTTTCCGGCCCTGAGGCGGAAGCTCGAGTGCGCGACGAAGCGGTTCGCATGCCCGGGCCACCCCAGGACGATTCGGGCGGCGGCCGGTCGCCTCGCAGTGACGGTCACCGCGAACGTCGTGCCGCCGGACCGCCGAACCAGACGCGGGTTCGAGAGGCGTGCCCCCAAGGCCCGTTGCGACGGAAGGTCGGTCGGGCGCGTTGCAACCGCACCCTGCGACGCCCCCGAGGGTGGAGCGCTTTCGCCCGACCCGGTCTCGACCCGATCGCCGACACGAACGAACCGCGCAACCGACGGCACGCCGGCGGGCGAGATCAAGAAGAGCATGTAGGGGCCCGGTGGAGCGACTGCGGCAGTCGAAGGGGCGATGGCTTGGATGCCGCCGGCGACCGGCGTGAGTGTCAGCTCGATGTGGCGTTGATTCATGTCGTTCGCGTGCGTCGTCGCGCCTGGCGCGACCAGAACAGCCCGCGAGATGGCGTCCGGGGTATCAATCCGGAAAACACCGCCCCAGCGGATGGCCGTCGGCGCCGCCGCGATCGTGGGACGAGGCCCATGGAACAGGTACGGCGGTGAGAAGATCTCCGCCACGTCACTTTCCCAGCCGCCGCCCGCAGCCGTGTCGTCGCCAGCCGAGAGAACGCGGGCGTCCGGCAGCAGGAGAGCTGTCGAGTGGTATCCGCGGCCCTCAGATTGCGCTGCCATGGTGGTCCACCGGTCGGCGGCGGGTTCATACAGAGCCGCCTCCTTGCGGTAGCCGTCACTGGCACCCGTCTGGTTCCCGCCAACGCTCAGCAATGTCCCATCGGGAAGGATCACGGTGTTCACGTTTCGTCGGGACTGCGGCAACGGCGCCTTGAGTCTCCATCCATCGGCCGGACGGGACGTGTCGTACAACTCTGTTGTGGCGGTTGACAGGTTCCCAGGGTCGCCCTCGGCACCGCCGCCGATGACCATCACCTTCGTCGACCCATCCGCGCCGCCGGGCAGCAGCACACCAGAGCCGTAGCCGAATTGGCCGCTGTTGTTGAGGTCGGCGATGTCGGTCTCCCGCCAGCCATTGGGGTCGAGCAGGAAGGTGTCAGCGTCTCTCGGGCCTGCGAACAGCACACGTCCGTCGGGCATGAGGAACTGGTGCGGATAGGTGTCGATGTCACGGCTGTCCACGACTTGGACGGTTCCTGGGCCGCGCCCGTCGGCCGCTGGCGTGTAGACCTCGATGTCGCGGTTGTTCGCCTCGGCGCCGTTTCCCGTCTCATCCCACCCAGCCGAGATCACCGCACGTCCGTCCGCGAGCCGCGTCACCGTCGGGTACCACCGCCCGTGGCGCATCTCCGGTCCGCGGGCCCAAGACTCCGTGAACGGGTCGAACAGCCAGATCTCGTTGAGCCCCTTGAAGGAGCCTCCAGGCTGTCCGGGGGCGGTCTGGTACTGAAGGTTCCCTCCGACGACGAGAACACGCCCGTCGGCGAGGAGCGTCTGCCCAGCGCACCAGATGTTCGCGGGCGCGTCCCTCCGCACTCCGGTCCCGGTGGCGGGATCCCATACCATCGCCCGGCCGCGCTCCTCATCTCCGAACGCTGGATTGTTGTAGAAGATCAGTACCTTGCCGTTGGGCATCAGCGTCGAGTGGATTGCGACCATGCCCGGGATTGGGATCGGGGAGCCCCACTGCCCCACCTGCGATGGCGGCCCGGCCGACTGCGCCTTGCGGCTCGCGGCAGCACGGACCTCCCGGACGAACGTCTGCTGGAGCCCGCCTCCCGGTGCACAGGCCTCCCGTCGACTCTGCGCACGTTCACGCGCATGCTCCGCGGCGTGCGCGTCCCCCAGCGTTCGGTCCTCGAGGACTCGGAGACGGCGTTCACGGGCCGGCGTGAACGCCGCGCACTCTCGGGCGGCAGCTTGGATTGCCTTCGCCGGAGCCGACGGACGGGGTGCTTGGTGCGCCGTCGCAGTGGCAACAGAAATGCTTGACGCGAGCACCGCGGCAAGCGCGGCGGCTGATGTCCGAGGAGACGGCACCGGTCGAGATTAAGATGATGCTCACGTTATGCGCACCATGCGCTCGGCTAGTTGACGGCGAGACAGGTTCCGTGTTGCGCCCCACGTTTCGTCGAAGGAGTTGCGATTCGTAGATCGATCCGCCCATTTCTCGGGGTCATCTATCTGGGGAGCCGGAACGACGGGCGTTCCGTCGGAACGTCACGGTGCCGGCGACTGGTCACGCCGGGTCTCGCCCGACCCGTTTGATTCGCGGCCGGGGGAGGTGGCCGCGGTACGGAAAAGGGGGTGCCGATGGGCATGAAGGACTGGGACTGGAACGACAAGGACGCCGACCGCCCCGACTGGGACCGGTTGTTCGTGGGCCTGCGCGACGGCGCGTTCCTCGGGCCGGAGGCCGGCGTCCGCAAGCGCGGGCTGGTGAGCATCAACAACGGCTGGCTCGCCCGGGGCGGGCTGCTGCGGCTCTACCACGACCGGATCGAGTTCGAGCCCAACCCGATGGAGCGCCTCCTGCTCGCCCGCAAGCGCGTGGTGGCGTTCCGGGAGATCGCGCGCCTCGAGCGCCGGCCGGAGTCGCCCGACGACCTGCCGGCCAACGGCCAGGCGCCGCGGATGCGCATCCACCGCCACGAGGAGTCGCACATCGACGTGCTCCCCGCCGGCCGCACGCTGGACGAGTGGCTCACGGCCATCCGCGAGTCGATGATCTGGTGGAGCCGCCGCGGGTACGTCGACGAGGACGACGCCGCGGACTGACGCCCCCGCCGGCGACCCCCGCGGGCCGCCGGGACATGTCGCGATGAGTCCGTGTCGATTCCGCGGTCGTCCGTTCGACGCATGGATGGAACCGGCCCCGCCGACGGCGGCGGGGCGCGACGGAGGAGGACCGTGATGGGCAGGCTCACCGTGACGACGTTCGTGTCGCTGGACGGCGTGATGCAGGCGCCGGGCGGGCCGGGCGAGGACGTGGACGCGGGCTTCGCGTTCGGCGGCTGGCTCGTCCCCCACATGGACGAGGAGGGGGGCGCGGCGGTCGGCCGGGTGCACCTGGAGGCGGACGGCTTCGTGCTGGGGTCGCGCAGCTACGGCCTGCTGGGGTCGCACTGGCCGCGGGTGCCCGACGAGGGGAACCCCCTGGCGGCGAAGCTGAACGGGGCCCCCAAGTACCTGGTGTCGCGCACGCGCACCTCGGGCGACTGGTCGCCGACGACCGTCGTGTCCGACACCGCGGCGCTCCGCCGCGCGGCCGACGAGGCCGACGGCGACCTGCTGGTCATCGGGAGCTCCGACCTGCTCCAGTCCCTGCTGGCGGAGGGCCTGGTGGACGCCCTCCACATCTGGACGTTCCCCGTGGTGCTGGGGGAGGGCAAGCGGCTGTTCGGCGCGGGGACGCGGCCCGCGGGCCTGGAGCTCCAGGACGCCGAGGTGTTCCCGAGTGGCGTGATCCGCGCGACGTACACCCTGGCGGGCGAGCCCCGCACCGGCTCGTTCCTGCTGGACGACGAGGCGTGACCGCCTGACAGGATCCGCCCCGTGGCGAGGCGGACACGGAGCGGCGCCGACCTGTCGGCGGCGCAGGCGCGACGGATCGCATTGTGGGCGCAGGGGCTCGCGGGCCCCCGCCCCGGCGGGCGGGTGGACCGCCGGCACGCGCGGCGGGTGCTCGACCGGGTCGGCCTGATCCAGATCGACTCGGTCAACGTGCTGGTGCGCTCGCAGGAGCTGCCGCTGTTCGCGCGCCTGGGTCCGCACCCGCGCGACCTGCTGCCGCGGATGGCCGCCGACGTTGAGCTGATCGAGTACTGGTGCCACGAGGCGTCGCTGCTGCCGATCGCCACCTGGCCGTTGATGCGCTGGCGGATGCGCAGCCCCGACGGTGTGTGGAAGGGCGTCTACGCGATCGGCCGCGAGGCGCCCGGGCTGGTGGACGAGGTGCTGGCGTTCGTGACCGAGCGCGGGCCGCTGACGGTGGGCGACCTGCCGGAGCCGGGGCGGCGGTCGTCGTCGATGTGGGGCTGGAGCCAGGGCAAGCGGGCGCTCGAGTACCTGTTCTGGAGCGGGGCCCTCACGGCGCGGCGGCGGCCGTCGGACTTCGCGCGCGTCTACGACCTGACCGAGCGGGTCGTGCCGGCGCAGGTGCTCGCGCTGCCCGCCCCCGACGAGGACGAGGCGAAGCGCGAGCTGCTGCTCATGGCGGCCCGGTCGTTGGGCGTCGCGACCCTCCAGGACCTGTGCGACTACCACCGCCTCAACGTGCCGCGGGCGCGCCCGGTGGTGGCCCAGCTCGCCGGGGAGGGGCTGCTGCGCGAGGTGACGGTGGAGGGTTGGGACCGCCCGGCGTTCATGCACCCGGACGCGGCGGTCCCGCGGGCGGCGCGGGCCCGGACGCTGCTGTCGCCGTTCGACTCGCTCATCTGGTTCCGGCCGCGGACGGAGCGGCTGTTCGGCTTCCGCTACCGGCTCGCGATCTACACGCCGGCGCACAGGCGGGAGCACGGCTACTACGTGCTGCCGTTCCTCCTGGGCGACCGCCTGGTGGCGCGCGTGGACCTGAAGGCCGACCGCGCCGCGGGCGCGCTGCTGGTGCAGGCCGCCCACGCCGAGCCGGGGGAGGCGACCGGCGCGACCGCCGAGGCGCTGGCCGCGGAGCTCGCCCTGATGGCCGGCTGGCTGCGCCTGGGATCGGTGCGGGTGGCGCCCCGCGGCGACCTGGCGCCCCTACTGGCGGCGGCGTCCGCGGCGGCGACGGTAGGCTGACGCGCGTGAGCGAGCCGGTCACCCGCGAGCGCGCCTGGGCCACCCTGACGCGGTACACCACGGGCGAGTCGCTGCTGCGGCACGCGATGGCGGTGGAGGCGTCGGTGCGGTACTACGCGCGGCTCGACGGCGCCGACGAGGAGTTCTGGGGCTGCACCGCGCTGCTCCACGACTTCGACTACGAGATGCACCCGACGCTGGACCGGCACCCCCAGGACGGCGCGCCGATCCTCCGCGAGGAGGGCTACCCGGAGGAGCTGATCCGGGCGGTCCTGTCGCACGCCGAGCACCTGGGGCTGTCGCGCGACACCCCGCTCGAGAAGACGCTGTTCGCCTGCGACGAGCTCTCCGGCTTCATCCACGCCTGCGGGCTCGTGCGGCCCCAGGGCCTGGAGGGGCTCACCCCCAAGTCGGTGCGGAAGAAGCTGAAGCAGCCGTCGTTCGCCGCGGGGGTGCACCGCGACGAGGTGTACGCCGGCGCGGAGCTCATCGGCCTGGAGCTGGACGCGCACATCGCGAACGTGGTCGCCGCCCTCCAGCCCATCTCCGCCGAGCTCGGCCTGCCCGCGGGGGCGCCCTCAGCCGACTGAGCGGCCGGGCGCGAACGGCCACTCCTCGAAGTGGCGGCAGCGCCCGTCCGGCGCGAGGCGGACGATCCAGAGGTCGCGGAACTCGGCCTCCTCGGGGGCCAGGTAGCGCACCGCGATCCGCGCGACGCCGGTGTCGCCCTCCACCGCGACGACCTCCCACGTCATCGTGAACTCCTCGCCCGGCTCGCGCTCGTCGTCCCAGAGGCCCACGATCGCGTCGCGACCGGCGACGGGGTGGGCGTACGGGTGCACCAGGTAGGTCGCGTCCTCGGCGAACAGCGCCGCGGCGGCGGCGGTCCCAGGCGCCCGCCAGGCCGCCTCGTAGGCCCGGATCCAGCGGTCGAGGTCGGCCCGCTCCACGGGGCGATGCTCGCACGCCGGGACGGCGTCCGGAGCGGGCATGGGCATCCCCTCTAGACACCCGTGACCTGCGCCCCGGGCGGGGCGATACTGAATCCACAACGAGCCACTCACCTCCCTCGAGTCGCTCCTCATACCCGGTGGCCGAATGGGCAACGGTCACACGAGACGGCGTCGGAGGGCTTCGGCGCCGTCTCCTCGTTGGGCTGGTATCGTCCCCGGGAGCCGAACGCGGTTCGGGCGGTTAGCTCAGCGGTAGAGCGCCTGCTTTACACGCAGGTGGCCGGCGGTTCAAATCCGTCACCGCCCATCCGCCCCCGCCGCGGGGCCCGCTGGGGGTGTAGCTCAGATTGGTTAGAGCACCGGACTGTCAATCCGGAGGCCGCGGGTTCGAGTCCCGTCACTCCCGCTCAGGAGGCCCGCCACGCGCGGGCCTTCGCCGTCGACGGGGGATCGCCCGGGACGCCGGCGGAGCGGCGGACCAGCACCAGGCCCTGCGGGGGCGGGGCCGGCGGCGGCAGCACCTCGGCGCTCAGCGCCTCGCGCGAGCGCGCCGCCGCGCGGATCACCTGCTCCACGGGCACCGGGTCGGGGAGCTCCGCCAGCCGGGGGTCGCCGCACACCTCGGCCGCGTCGCGCAGGCCCGCCGCCAGCTCGACGGCCGGGCGCCACCACTCGCCCACGTCACCCGCGCGCAGCAGCAGCGCCTCGCGGAGGGCCATCGCCCGCTCCAGCTCCCGCTCGGTGCCGGTCAGCCGTTCGAGCAACAGCGCGGCGTCCCGCGAGCGCCGCTCCCGGCGCTCGGCCGCCCAGCGCCACCCGAACCCGAGCGCGACTCCCACGATCAGGCCCGCGAGGAGCGGGGTCAGGTCGCCGCTCATCCGGCGCTGGTGAACGTGCCCATCGCCTCGGCCAGGGTCTCGCCGTCCTCCACCTGGACCACGTCGGCCTGGACGACGGTGAACAGCCGCCCGCGGCGGCGCACCTCCGCGACCGCGACCAACTCGCCCGCCCGCCCCGGCTCCAGGTAGTTCAGCTTCATCTCGATCGTCACGGGCCGCTCGCCGTCCGCGATCATCGACGCGACGGCCCGGCCCATCGCGACATCGACCAGCGCGGCGATCGCGCCGCCGTGCACCACGCCCGCGGGGTTGAGGTGCGTCTCGCCCGCCTCCATCACCACCTCGGCGCGGCCCTCGACGACCTTGCGGTCGCGGATGCGCAGATGCGCGTTCAACCCGGTCTCGTCGGTCACCGGGCCAGGCTACCCCGCCAGCAGCTCCCGGCGGAACGCATCCGCCAGCCAGACCTCGTACTCGTCGCGCGACCAGCCGCGCACCCGGACGAGGAGGCGCCACACATCCGGATGGTTGAGCGCCCACAGGACGTCCGCCGCCCTCCCCGCGTCCAGCCCGGGCCGCAGCGAGCCCTCCTCGGCGAGGCCAGCCGCGATGGGCCCGAGCAGGTCCCGGAACCCCTCCTCGATCCGGTCCCAGAGCGCGGCGACCTCGTCGTCCCCCGGCGCGGCGTCGCGGATCACCACCAGCAGCGCCCCGGCCCGGTCCTTCACCGCGCGCGACTGGCGGGCCATCCGGTCCAGCCGGGCGCCGGGGTCCGGGTCGGCCAGCATCTCCCGGTACCACGGGCGCTCGCCCATCGGCACGTCGTCGGCGTCGCCGCGCAGCAGGGCGTTCCACAGCGCCCGCAGGAGCCCGCTCTTGGTCGCGAACGCGACGTAGACGGTCTTCAGCGCCACCCCCGCCTCCGCCGCGACCGCCGCCATCGTGGTGGCGGCGTAGCCGTCGCGCTCGAACCGTCGCTGGGCGGCGCGCAGGATCTCGGCGCGCGTCGCCTCGGCCTGCGCCCGCCGGCGCGGTGAGTCGTAGCGGCGGGGGGGCTTGACGTCGCGGGCGCCCATTCCGATACTCTCGCACACGATTCATTACACGGGACGTGTACCGAAGTGAGGGGGGCGGGATGTCGTCGGTGCGGGAGCGTGTCCACGGTATGTGGTCGTCGGTGGCGCCGGCGTGGCGCGACCACGCCGACGACGTCGACGCCCGCGGCGCGGCGCTGGCGGCGCGGATGCTCGAGGTGGCCGCCCCGGGGCCCGGCGACTCCGTGCTGGAGCTGGCCTGCGGCCCGGGCGGGCTCGGGATCGCCGCCGCCCGGCTGGTGGGGGGCGCCGGCCGGGTGACCCTCTCCGACGTGTCCGAGGAGATGGTCGGGACCGCCGGTGCGCGGGCGGCGGAGGCCGGCCTGGCGAACGTGCGGTTGCGGCGCATCGACTTCGAGGCGATCGACGAGCCGGATGGCGCCTTCGACGTGGTGCTCTGCCGCGAGGGCCTGATGTTCGCCATCGACCCCGCGCACGCGTGCGCGGAGGCGGCGCGGGTGCTGCGCCCGGGGGGCCGCCTGGCGGCCGCCGTCTGGGGTCCGCGGGAGCGCAACCCGTGGCTCGGCGCGCTGATGGATGCGGTGGGCACCCAGCTCGGGGAGACGATCCCGCCGCCCGGGGTGCCGGGGCCGTTCTCCCTGTCGGCCGACGGCCTGCTGGCCGGGCTGCTGGCCGGCGCCGGCTTCGACGACGTGCGCGTGGAGGAGGTCGCGGTGCCGCTCCGCGCCCCGTCCGCCGCGGCGTGGTGGGCACGCGGCATCGCGATGGGCGGACCGGTGGCGCGGCGGCTCGCGTCGCTCCCGGACGACCGGATCGCCGCGGCGCGGGCGGACGCCCTGGCCGCGGTCGCCCCCTACGCCGACCCGGACGGCGGGCTGTCCGTGCCCGGCGTGTCGCTGCTGGCCCACGCCTCGCGCAGCAGCGCGCCGATCTCGTCCACCCCGTAGCGCGCCTGCAGGCCGCTCGGGTTCGGCACCACCCACACCGCCGCCCCGGCGATCGTCTCCGGCTGGCGCCCCAGCGCCGCCCGCGGCCGGCCGAACGCGGTGCGGTACGCGCCCATCCCGAGGATCGCGACGGTCCGGACCCGGTGCCGGGCGACGAGCGCCGCCAGCCGCTCCCCGCCCGCCCGGATCTCGTCCGGCGACAGCTCCGCGGCGGCGGCCGTCGTGCGCGGGACCATGTTCGTGATCCCGATCCCCCGCTCCAGCAGCAGCCGCTCCTCCGACGGGTCGAGCACGCGGTCGGTGAGCCCCCCGGCGTGGAGCGCCTTCCAGAAGCGGTTGCCGGGACGGGCGAAGTGATGCTTCGCCCACGCGGTCCACAGGCCGGGATTGATGCCCACGATGAGCAGGCGCAGGTCGTCGGCCACCACGTCGGGGACCGTGAGGGCGCGGGCGGCCTCGAGCTCGCCGGGGGCCGGCCGCGATCGGGGGCGGGGGGATCCTGGCACCGCCCGATTCTGCACCGCGGGGTACGCTCGCGGCCCGTCCCACCCCCAGAGGAGGCACTGTGCACGCACGCCTGTGGTGCGTCGTCGCCGGCATGGCCGCGCTGGCCGCGTCCGGGGCCGCGGGCCCGGCGGCGGCCGCCCCGGCGCCCCGCATCACGCCCCTCCTGCTGTCCGTGCCCCAGCCGCCGATCCCGTTCCGCGGATCCGACGGCCGCACCCACCTGGTCTACGAGCTCCACGTCCTCAACTTCACGAGCGTGGACGCGACCGTGCGGAGCGTTCAGGTGCGCACCCCCTCCGGCCGCGTGATCCACACCATGGGGCCGACGGCCGTCGCCGGCCGCCTCCAGCCGGCCGGCCGGCGCGACGCCACCGCGGCGCTGCCGGCCGGCAGCGAGTCGCTCCTATTCGTCCACGTGCGCCTGCCCGCCGGCGCCTCCGCACCGGCGCGCCTGGTGCACCGCATCGTCGCGCGCTTCCCCGGCGCGCCCCCCGGGCGGACGGTGCTCACCGACACCGGCGGCGCCGTGACGGTGCACCGGCGCCCGGTCGTGAGGTTCGGCCCGCCGCTGCGGGGCGCCGGCTACATCTCGGCCGACTCGTGCTGCGACGCGACCCGCCACACGCGGGCGGCCCTGCCGGTCGACGGCCGGATCACCCTGGCCCAGCGGTTCGCGGTCGACTGGGAGCAGCGGGACGCGAGCGGCCGCATCTACTCCGGCCCGAAGCTCGACAACCGCAGCTACGCCATCTACGGCGAGCCGGTGTACGCCGTCGCCGACGGCAGGGTCGCCTCGGTGGTCGACGGCCTGCCGGACAACGTCCCGGGCGACTTCCCCCCGGGCATCGACCTCCCGGACGCCGACGGCAACAACGTCGTCCTGGACGTCGGCGGCAGGAACTTCGTGCTCTTCGCCCACATGCAGCCGGGAAGCGTCCGGGTGTCGCCGGGCCAGCGCGTCCGGCGCGGCGACGTCCTGGGTCTGGTGGGCAACTCCGGCAACTCGATCGCGCCCCACCTGCACGTCCATGTCACGAGCGGGCCGTCGCCCATCGTGGCGAACGGCGTGCCCTACGGGATCGACCGGTTCACGGTGACCGGCCGCACTGCGGGGACCGACGCGTTCGACCGGGCGGAGGCCGACGGCGTGGTGCTCCCGGTCACCCCGTATTCGCCCCCGCGCGTCGTCCGCGGGGCGATGCCGCTGGACCAGCTGGTCGTCGGCTTCGACTGACGGCGCCGGCGGTCGACGACCGAGGGCCCGCCGGAGCGGGCCCTCGGAGGGGGGGAGAGTCGGTGGCCGGGCGCTAGCCGGTGACGAACCGCTCGACGGCCTCGGAGAGCCGCTCGGCGGTGCGGGCGAGCTGCTCGGACGAGGCGGCGACCTCCTCCGACGCGGCGCTGGTCTGCTGCGTCGCGGTGGACACCTGCTCGGCGGCGGCGCGGGTCTCGCGGGTGACCGCCGACACCTCGCGGGTGGCGCCGGCCAGCTGGTCCACGCACCCGGAGGTGCGCTCGATGCTCCCGGCCAGCTCGGTGAAGGCCTCGCGGGTCTGGGTGGAGGCGGCGGCGGCCGACTCGGCCAGCTTGCGCACCTCGTCGGCCACGACGGCGAAGCCGCGGCCCTGCTCGCCGGCGCGGGCGGCCTCGATGGCCGCGTTCAGGGCCAGGAGGTTGGTCTGGTCGGCGATCGACGCGATCTCCACGGTCAGCTGCACGCCGCGCTCGGCGACGCCGCGGGCCTCGGTGGCCAGGTTCACGGCCTCGTCGCCCACCTTCGACGCGTTGTCGATCATCTCGTCCTGGCGGCCCGCGCCCTCCGCGACGCCCACCATGAGCTGCGCGATGCCGTCCACGGAGGAGCCCGTCTCCTCGGCGGTCGCCGACATCTCCTGCGACGCGGCGGCGAGGCTGCCGGCCATGCCGCGGATCTCGTCCATCACGCCGCCCAGCTCGCCGCGCATCCGGTTGTAGTCGACGATCGAGCTCTGCATCTTGTCGAGCGTCGTGTTGAAGGTGGTGGCGAGCGACCCCAGCTCGCTGCCCGGCTCGGTGGTCACGGGGGTGGTGACCGGCACCACGTCGTGGGTCAGGTCGCCCTCCGCCATCTTGCCCAGGCCCACGGTCAGGCCGGTCAGGCAGTTGTCGGTCAGCGAGTCCAGGCGCGTCTGCACGGCCTGCAGGCTGGAGTGGTCGCCGACCACCTTGGCGAACTCCTCGCGGAAGCCGTTGTAGGCCGCGACGCAGCCCTGGATCTTGACCGCGAGGGCGTTCATCTTCTCCGCGAGGGCATCCACGACCGCGTCGCCCGACCGCTCCTCGATGAGCGTCGTCACGGGCACGACGACCCTCGTCGTGTCCCCTTCCGCCATCGCCTGGAGCGCGGCGGCGAGGTCGGCGGCGCAGTGGTCGTTGAGGCTGTCGAGCCGCTTCTCGACCTCGGCGAGGACGAGGGCCTTGTTCGATGATCCGGCGGAGAGGCGCATGGCGGTCGGGGTCCTCCTTGGACGGGACGCGGCGGGGGCGGGGGCGGGGGCGATGCCAGTGCTTCCATCGGTCGGACCGAACCGGGCTTGAGCAGGGGGCCCCCGAGCCGGGTGCCGCTACGCTGGGCCCGTGGATCCGGACTCCGACCGCACCCCGCGGGAGCCGCCGGACGGTCCCGACCCCTTCCCCGACCCGCGACCGCTCCGGCGCATCCAGGCGGCGACGGCCATCCTCCTGGCGGTGGTCGCGGCGCTGACGCTCCTGAGCGACCAGCGGCCCGACGCCGTGCGCTGGGGGGCCGCGGTCGGAATCGGTGTGCTGATACTCATCGTCTGGGGTATCACGCGACACCGGCGTCCCCGCCGGTAACGCCCGCCCGGGCAGATTCCTTCGAAACGCGGGGAGTTTCTCGCTTTTTAAATCTCGGCGGAATCGGACACACCACTCGTGCATTCCGTCACATGCGGGAGTATGGTCGCGCGATTCCCGACGCTCCGGACATTTCCCGATGACGCCCGGTAGGGCCCAGATGACCCCGTGACCACGGCCGTCGGTGAGACGGTAGGGCCGGCAGGCGCTCCGCCCCCCGAGGGCGGGGACGTCATCGCCGGGCGCTCGCCCCGGCAGCTCTTCTGGTCGCGGTTCAAGCAGGACAAGTTCGCATTGGCGGGGGCGGCGTTCGTGCTGCTGCTCATCCTCCTGGCGCTGCTCGCCCCGGCGATCGCCGCCCTGGTCGGGCACGGCCCGAACGACCTCTACCAGCGCGAGACGACGGACATCTTCGGGATCCCGGAGGGGCCGCAGAGCGGCTTCTGGTTCGGCGCCGACAACAGCGGACGGGACGTCTTCATCCGGACGATCTACGGCATCCGGGTCTCGCTCGTGGTCGGTGTGGTCGCAACGGGGATCTCGGTGCTGATCGGTGTGGTGCTCGGCGTCCTGGCCGGCTTCTTCGGCGGCTGGCTCGACACGCTCGTGTCCCGCACCACCGACATCATCCTGTCGATCCCGCTCCTGCTGTTCGCGATCGGGATCGTCGCCGCGTGCTCCACGTCCAAGGAGGGCTGCCTGAGCGGGACGCTCAAGCCGGGGCTCACGCTCGTAATCCTCATCATCTCCCTGTTCACGTGGCCGTACGTGGCTCGGCTCGTGCGCGGAAACGTGTTGTCCTTGCGCGAACGAGAGTTCGTGGAGGCGAGCCGCTCGGTGGGGGCGAGCAGCACCCGGATCATGTTCCGTCAGATCCTTCCCAACCTGCTCTCGCCGTTGATCGTCTACGCCTCCCTGCTCGTGCCCGCGAACATCCTGTTCGAGGCGTACCTGTCGTTCCTTGGGCTGGGCGTTCCCGACAACCAGCCCTCGTGGGGGAGCCTGATCAGCGACTCCCTCGCCAGCTTCGACACCACCTGGTGGCTCTGGTTCTTCCCGGGCCTGTTCCTGCTCTTCACGGTGCTGGCTTTCAACCTGCTCGGCGACGGCCTGCGCGACGCGCTCGACCCACGCGCCAACCGGTGAGGGCGACGCGCGACAACCCCCGACATCGGAGAAACACATGAGACGACGATGGCTCACCCGGTCGGCGCTCCTGGCGCTCGGCTGCGCGGCCGCCCTCGCCGTCGCCGCGTGCGGCGGCGACGACGATTCCGCAGACACGTCGACCGGCGGCGGCGGCGGCGCGGCGGACGACGTGGCGGCAGTGGTCGCCGCCCTCGGCGGCGCGAAGGACTTCGGTACGCCCGAGAAGGGCGGCACGTTCCGGATCGAGGACACCGACTTTGCCCTCTTCGACGCCTTCGACCCGACGGGCGAGTACTTCGGCAGCGACTGGACGATCTACTCCAACCTGATGCTGCGCACGCTCGTCTCGTACAACTTCTCCTCCTCCGAGGAGGGCGGCAACGACATCGTCCCGGACCTCGCGACCGAGATCCCCGAGCCGACGGATGGCGGCAAGACCTACACGTTCACGCTGAAAGACGGCATCACGTTCGGCCCCCCCGTGAACCGCGCGGTCACCTCGAAGGACATCAAGTACGCGATCGAGCGCACCGCGATCGACAAGGGCGCGCTCGGCTCGTACGCGAACTACTACCGCCCGATCATCGGCATCGAGGACATGGAGGCCGGCAAGGCCAACACGGCCAGTGGCATCACGACGCCGGACGACAAGACCATCGTCTTCAAGCTGAAGGCGCCGACCGGTGACTTCATGTACCGGCTGGCGATGCCGGCGACGGCGCCGATCCCGCAGGAAGTGGCCAAGTGCCACACCCAGCGCGGGGAGTACGGGCGCTACGTCATCTCGACCGGTCCGTACATGACCGAAGGCGCGGACAAGCTCGACATCTCGAGTTGCGCGACCCAGAAGCCCATCTCGGGCTTCAACCCCAACACAGGCCTCACGCTGGTGCGCAACCCGAACTACGACCCGTCAACGGACGACACGGAGATCCGCCAGTCCTACCCGGACGAGTTCAAGTTCACCATCAACACGAACCTCGACAACATCTTTGAGAAGATCGAGAGGGGCGAGCTCGAGGGCTCGCGCGAGACGCCGCCGAACGCCGTCCTGCGGCGCTACCTACAGAACCCGGACATCCGCGACCTGATGCGCGTCAACTCCGGCGACCGCATCTGGTACATGTACATGAACCTGACGACGCCGCCGTTCGACGACGTTCACGTCCGCAGGGCGATGAACCTCGTCATGGACCTCGACGGCATTCTGCGGTCGTGGGGCGGCCCCGTCCAGGGCACCGTCCCGACCCACGTGCTGCCGAACTCGATGATCGACCTGCGCGGCTACGAGCCGTTCCAGAAGGCGCCGTACGCCGGCGACGTCGAGGCCGCGAAGGCCGAGATGAAGCAGAGCAAGTACGACACCAACCAGGACGGCATGTGCGACGCGGCGGCCTGCAAGAACGTGCTGGTGCTGAACCGCAACTTCGCGCCGTGGTCCAACATGTCGCCGATCATCGAGCAGTCCGCGGCGAAGATCGGCGTCGGGCTGACGACCCGGGAGGCCTCGCGGTCGGCGGTGCAGACCGCGACCGGTGAGCCGAAGCGCCAACTGCAGAGCAGTTCCGGCACCGGCTGGGGCAAGGACTACGCCGACCCGTCGACCTTCATGGTGCTGTTCGACGGACGGAACATCCTTCCCGAGGGCAACTCCGCCCAGTCGCTCGTCGGCCTGACGGCGGCGAAGGCCAAGGAGGTCGGTGCCGAGATCCCCGCGAGCGGTCCGCCGCCCAGCGTGGACGCCGACATCGACGCCTGCGCCGCCCTCGCCGGCCAGGAGCGCACGGATTGCTGGACGGCGCTCGACAAGAAGATCACGGAGACCGTCGTCCCGTGGATCCCCCTCATCGACGCGACGGCGATCGACGTGATCGGCCCGTCGGTGACGCGGTACGGGTTCGATCAGTTCGGCAATGAGATGGCCCTCGCCCACGTGGCGGTGGACCCGAGCCTCCAGAAGTAGGAAGGAGCTGACGCCACGCGGCCGGGGCCCCGCGCCCCGGCCGCACGGCACTCATCCCGATGGGCCGGTACATCGTCAGGCGGTTGATCTACGTGGTGGTGGTGGTGCTCGCCGTCACGCTGCTCGCCTTCGCCATCTTCTTCGTCCTGCCGTCGCAGGACCCCGCGGTCGCGTTCGCCGGCCGCAACCCGTCGCCCGCGGTGGTGGAGCAGATCCGCCACGACCTGGGGCTCGACAAGCCCGTGCCCGTGCAGTACGGCCTCTACGTGAAGCGGCTCGTCACCGGTGACGAGTACGGATGGCCGGGGCTCGGCTTCTCGTACCACACGCGCGCACCCATCAAGGACGAGGTGTCCAAACGATTGTCGATCACGCTGCAGATCGCGATCGGCGGAGCCATCCTCTGGATGATCCTCGGGGTCGCCGTCGGCATGCTCTCGGCGCTGAAACGACGGACATGGTGGGACCGCGCCGCGATGACCTTCGCGCTGTTCGGGGTGTCCGCCCCCGTCTTCTGGCTGGGGCTGGTGTCCCTCTACCTCTTCTGGCAGAAGTGGAACCTGCTCCCGGGGACCGGCTACGTCTCGTTCTCGGACAGCCCCAAGGAGTGGTTCCTCCACATGATCCTGCCGTGGTCCGTGCTGGCGCTGCTGTTCGCGGCGGTCTATGCACGGGTGGTGCGCGGCAACATGATCGACACGATGAGCGAGGACTACATCCGCACCGCGCGGGCCAAGGGCCTGGGTGAACGGCAGGTCGTGACCAAGCACGCGATGCGCGCGGGCCTCTCGCCGATCATCACCCTGCTGGGCATCGACCTGGCCCTGCTCATCGGCAACACGGTGGTGACCGAGACGGTGTTCAACATGCCGGGCCTCGGCAACTACATCCTGGTCTCGACGGACGCCGGCGACCTGCCGGCCGTGCTGGCGGTGGTGGTGATCGCGTCCTTCGCCGTCGCGTTCCTGGCCTTGGTGGCCGACGTCATCCACGCGCTCCTCGACCCGAGGATCCGCCTCAGATGAGCCCGGCGCTGCTCGAGGTGCGCGACCTCCACGTCCACTTCCCCACCGAGGACGGCCTGGTGAAGGCCGTGGACGGCGTCAGCCTGACGGTGGACAAGGGCGAGACGCTCGGCGTGGTCGGCGAGTCGGGGTCGGGCAAGAGCGTCACGTTCATGACCGTGATGGGCCTGATCAACCGCAAGTCCGCCCAGGTGAGCGGCGAAGTCCTGTTCGACGGGGTCAACCTGCTGGCGATCCCCGACAAGCTGCTGCGGCGGATCCGCGGCGAGCGGATCGGGATGGTCTTCCAGGACCCGATGACGTCGCTGCACCCGATGCTCCGCGTGGGCGACCAGATCGCCGAGGCGGTGCTGGCGCACCGCGACGTGAAGAAGGACGTCGCGGGGAAGATGGCGGTCGATGCGCTGCGGCGCGTGGGGATCCCCGCGCCCGAGCAGCGCGCCCGCCAGTACCCGTACGAGTTCTCCGGCGGCATGCGGCAGCGCGCGATGATCGCGATGGGCATCGTGCTGGAGCCGGAGCTGCTGATCGCCGACGAGCCCACCACCGCGCTCGACGTGACGGTGCAGGCGCAGATCCTGGAGCTCGTGGCGGAGCTGAAGGAGCGCCTTGGGATCGGCGTGGTCCTGATCAGCCACAACCTGGGCGTCATCGCCGACGTCGCCCAGCGGGTGATGATCATGTACGCGGGCCGGCCGGTGGAGATCGCGTCGCGCGACGCGTTCTTCGACCAGCCGCGGCACCCCTACTCGTGGGGGCTGCTGGAGTCGATCCCGCGGCCCGATGTTCGGGTCGAGCGCCTCACCCCCATCCCCGGGGCGCCGCCGTCGCTCATCCACGTGCCGCCCGGGTGCCCCTTCCACCCCCGCTGCCCGCACCGCTTCGCGCCGTGCGACACCGACCGCCCCGACCTGGTGGGCGAGGGCGGCCACCTCGACGCGTGCCACCTGCCGATGGAGGACAAGGTGCGCCTGTGGGCGGAGCGCCGGGCGCGGCTGGAGGACGCCGCCGCGTGAGCACCAACACGCCGCCCGAGGCGAGCGGGCCGACGCCGGTGCCGGACCCCTCCGCGGCCGCCCGCGCCGACGGCACGCCGTTCATCGAGGTCGAGGGCCTCGTCAAGCACTTCCCGATCACCCGGGGGATCATCTTCCAGAAGCGCATCGGCGAGGTGCGCGCGGTGGAGGACGTGTCGTTCACCCTGCGCCACGGCGAGACCCTGGGGCTGGTGGGCGAGTCGGGGTGCGGCAAGTCGACCACCGCCCGGCTGGTGATGCGGCTGCTGGAGCCGACCGCCGGGACGATCCGCTTCGAGGGACGCGACATCACGCGGCTCGGCGGTGGCGGGCTGCGGTCGCTTCGCCGCGAGATGCAGATGATCTTCCAGGACCCGTACGCGTCGCTGAACCCGCGCCACCCGGTCGGGTCGATCATCGGTGAGCCGCTCCAGATCCACCACATCCCGGGCAACCGCAAGCAGACGGTGCAGGAGCTGATGCGCCGCGTCGGCCTGAACCCGGAGCACTACAACCGCTATCCGCACGAGTTCTCCGGCGGCCAGCGGCAGCGCATCGGCGTTGCCCGCGCCCTGGCCCTGAACCCGCGGCTGATCGTGGCGGACGAGCCGGTGTCGGCGCTGGACGTGTCGATCCAGGCGCAGATCCTGAACCTGCTGAAGGACCTCCAGGACGAGCGGGACCTGACGTACCTGTTCATCTCCCACGACCTGGGGGTGGTCCGGCACGTGTCGGACCGGATCGCGGTGATGTACCTCGGCCACGTGGTGGAGGTCGCCGGCGCCGACGACCTGTACGAGGACCCGAAGCACCCGTACACCGCCGCCCTGCTCTCCGCCGTCCCGAAGGGCCACCAGGGCACGGCGCGGGAGCGGATCATCCTGACGGGCGACGTCCCGTCGCCCGCCGACCCCCCTTCGGGCTGCCCGTTCCACCCCCGCTGCCCGAAGGCCCGGATGATCGGCGGCGACAGGGGGGTCCCCGAGAACTGCCGCACCGAGATGCCCCCGCTCGCCGACGTCGGCGGCGGCCACCAGGCGGCGTGCTGGTACCCGGTCACGGCGGGGGAGTCCCTGCACGCGGCCGCCCACGCCTGAGGGCGGAGTCGTTCAAATGGACGCCGGGTGTCCGGTCGGATGAACGACGGGACCACTCCCGCCTGGCCGCGCCACGTGATCATCGCGGACTCCGAGTGGACGTCGAGACCGGCCTGAGTGCCGCCCTGGCCCCGCCGCGTTCAATCGGACCTCGGGGCCTCCGATGGCACGGCGCGGCCCGCCCCTCCCGCAACGGCTTGGGCGCGGCTCCGTAGCCACCCGCACCCGCCGTCGCGGGTGCCCCGGTCGCACGCCCTCCCGCCGCGGTGGGAGCCTGCGCCTGCCCGGCAGACGCGCGAGAGGAGCCCCCATGGACGACCCCTACCCCGTGACGCTCGACGTCGATTATCCCGATCGCCCGCTGGACCGCGTCACCACCGCATTCCGGATCTGCACGGTCATCCCGATCGCGATCGTGCTGGGCACGATCGGCGGCTACACCGGGACGTACGACGGCGCCCAGGCCGGCGAGGTCGCCGTCGGGGGCACCGGCCTGCTGTTCCTGCCCCCGCTGCTCATGATCCTGTTCCGGCAGAAGTACCCGGGCTGGTGGTTCGACTGGAACCGGGAGCTGATGCGGTTCACGAACCGTGTGGGCGTCTACCTGGCCCTCATGGACGACCGCTATCCGTCCACCGACGACCACCAGTCGGTGCACCTCGAGATCTCCCGTCCCGACGCGGAGCGCGACCTCAACCGGTGGCTGCCGCTGGTCAAGTGGCTGCTGGCGGTCCCGCACTACATCGTGCTCGTGTTCCTCACGATCGGCGCCGTCTTCGCGGTGATCGGGGCGTGGTTCGCCATCCTGTTCACCGGTCGCTACCCCCGCGGGATCTTCGACTACGTGGAGGGCGTCATCCGATGGCAGGTCCGCGTCGGCGGCTACGCGTTCATCCTGGTCACCGACCGCTATCCGCCGTTCCGCCTGTCCGCCTGAACGCGGAGCCGCACCCGGCCCGACGCCCTGAGGCGGCCCCTCCCGGGGGCCGTCGGGGGACCCGCGGGTATGCTCGCGCCCAGTGTCCCCCGGAGTCATGAACGCGCCGCTGTGGTTCACGTTCGCGCGCATCGCGGCCATCCCGCCGCTGATGGTGCTGCTGCTCGTCGACGACATCCCCGGGGGCAGGTGGTGGGCGTTCGGGGTGTTCGTGGCGGCGTGCATCACCGACTCGATCGACGGCTGGCTCGCCCGGTCGCGCGGGCTGGTGACCGTGATGGGGGCGTTCCTCGACCCCCTCGCCGACAAGCTCCTCATCTCCGCCGTGCTCGTCTGCCTTGTGGAGACGGGCGAGGTGGCGGCGTGGGCGGCGATGGTGATCATCGCCCGCGAGTTCGCCGTCACCGGGCTGCGGCTCGTCGCCGCGGCGGAGGACGTCATCATGTCCGCCGGGCGCCTCGGCAAGGCCAAGGCCTTCAGCCAGAACGTCGCCCTCGCCGTGATCATGCTCGACACGGTCCCCACCGGGATCGAGGACACGCTGCTCTACATCGCCCTCGCGCTGACCGTCATCAGCGGCGCCCACTACTTCATCGTCGCCCGGTGGCGCCTCTTCTCCGGGACGGCCAAGAAGGCCAGCCCCGACGCCGTGAGCGAGCCGTGAACGCCGTCCTGGCGGTGGTCATCGCCTACCTGCTCGGCTCGATCCCGTTCGCGTACCTCGCCGGCCGGGCCCGCGGCGTCGACCTGCGCACGGTGGGGAGCGGTAACCTCGGCGCCGCCAACGTCTTCCGCAACCTCGGCCGCGGCTGGGGCATCGGCGTGATGGCGGCGGACATCGGCAAAGGCGTCGTGGCCGTGGTGATCGCCCGCGCCATCTCCGACGACCCCTGGCCCGCGGTCGCCGCCGGCGCCGCGATGGCCGGCCACGTGTACCCCGTGTGGCTGCGCTTCAAGGGCGGCAAGGGCGTCGCCGTCGGCGCCGGCGCGACGTTCGGGCTCGCCCCGCTCGCGGCCCTCATCCTCATCGGGATCTGGCTCGTCGTGCTGCTCACGACGCGCTTCTCCTCCCTCGCCAGCATCACCGCCGCCGTCGTGGCGACCCCGCTCACGATCCTCATGGGCTACCCCTGGTCCACGGTCGTGTTCACCGGGCTGGGATCGCTCGCCGTGCTGGTCCTGCACCGCGGCAACCTGCGACGGCTCGCCCGCCGCGAGGAGTCGCGCATCCAGCTCGGGCGGGCACGCCGCGCCTGATCGGCTCCGGGCGAGCGGCCGCGGCCGATGAGCCGCCGGATGTGACGGTTCATCCGGAAGATTCTGGCGGTTCTCACCCCCATCCGGGGTTTACGCCCCGCCGTGACCGGAGAGAGGATTGTGTCGATCGGCACAACGTCGGAAGGGGGGGGGCGTGGCGGCAACGACCACTGCAGATCCGCCGGGCGCGGCATGGCGACGAGGTGACATCGGCGACTATGTCGCCGAGTTCTTCGGTGTCTTCATCCTGATCGCCTTCGGGACCGGCGTCGTCGCCATGGCGGTCGCCGGCCTACCGGGCTCGGGCCGCGGCGACGGCACCATCTCGAACGGTGACTGGCTGCTCATCACCTGGGGTTGGGCGATGGCGGTCACGTTCGCGATCTACGTCGCCGGTGGTATCACCGGCGCGCACATCAACCCGGCCGTGACCATCGCGTTCGCGGTGTTCGGGGGCTTCGCGTGGAAGAAGGTGCCGGGCTACATCGTGGCCCAGGTCCTCGGCGGCGTCGCCGGGGCCGCGCTCGTCTACGCGGTCTACCGGGACTCCATCCAGGCCTACGAGTCGTCGAACGACATCGTCCGTGACGGAGGCGCGGGCAGCATCGGGATATTCGTGACGGGTCCGGCGCAGTATTTCGGCGACTACTGGGGCCCGTTCCTGACCGAGGTCGTCGGCACGGCGTTCCTGCTGCTCTTCGTCTTCGCGGTGGTCGACCTCATGAACCTGCCGCCCAAGGCGAACCTGGCGCCGGTCGTCATCGGCCTGGCCGTCTTCGCCATCGGCAACTCGTTCGGCGCGAACTCCGGGTACGCGATCAACCCGGCCCGCGACTTCGGCCCGCGGCTCCTCGCCTACTTCATGGGCTGGGGCGACGCCGCGTTCCCGGGCAAGCAGGGCAACCTCGACGCGTACTGGTGGGTGCCGGTGGTCGCCCCGATCATCGGAGGCCTGATCGGAGCCGCCTTCTACAGATTCGTCATCAGCGACACGCTGAAGGCGCGCATGAGGCCCGACGCCTCGGGCGTGACCTCTCGCGGAGAGACCGTCGAGGACGAGTGATGAAGAAGCTCATCAACGACCCGGGCGCCGTCGTCGACGAGGCCCTCCACGGCTTCGCCGCGGCGTTCCCGGACCTGGTGCGGGTCAACTTCGACCCCAAGTACGTCGTCCGCGCCGACGCCCCCGTGCAGGGCAAGGTCGCGGTCCTGTCCGGCGGGGGATCCGGCCACGAGCCGATGCACGGCGGCTTCGTCGGCCGGGGCATGCTCGACGCGGCGTGCCCGGGGGAGGTGTTCACCTCCCCCACCCCCGACCAGATGTACGAGGCCACGAAGGCGGTGGACGGCGGCGCCGGCGTCCTCCACATCGTCAAGAACTACACCGGCGACATCCTCAACTTCGAGATGGCCGCGGACCTGGCCAAGGGGGAGGGGATCGAGGTGGAGGCCGTCGTCACGGACGACGACGTCGCCGTCCAGGACAGCCTCTACACCGCGGGCCGCCGCGGTGTGGGGGTCACCGTGCTGGCCGAGAAGATCGTGGGCGCGGCCGCCGAGGAGGGCGAGGACCTGGCCGCGTGCGCGGAGCTCTGCCGCCGCGTGAACGCCGAGGGCCGGAGCATGGGCATGGCGCTCACCTCCTGCACGGTGCCGGCGGCCGGGAAGCCCACGTTCGAGCTCGGCGACGACGAGATGGAGATCGGCATCGGCATCCACGGCGAGCCCGGACGCGAGCGCATGAAGCTCGAGCCGGCGCGCGACATCGTGCGGCGCCTCACCGAGCCCATCCTGGAGGACCTGCCGTTCAACTCGGGCGACCGGGTCCTCGCGTTCGTCAACAGCATGGGCGGGACGCCCGAGCTGGAGCTCTTCGTCGTCTACAACGAGCTGCGCGACGTGCTCGCCGGGCACGGCGTCGAGGTGGCGCGGAGCCTCATCGGCCCGTACATCACCTCGCTCGAGATGGCGGGCTGCTCCATCACGCTGCTGCGCATGGACGACGAGATGATCCGCCTCTGGGACGCCCCGGTGCACACGCCGGGGCTGCGCTGGGGCGCGTGAGCGGCGCGGAGATCACGGCGGGCGGGGTCGCGGACTGGGTCCGCGGCTTCGCCGCCGCCGTCGCGGAGGCCAAGGACGAGCTGACCGCGCTGGACTCGGCGATCGGCGACGCGGACCACGGCATCAACATGGACCGCGGCATGCAGGCCGTGGTCCAGAAGCTCGACGGCGATCAGCCGGGCGACGTGCCCGCCCTGATGAAGTCGGTGGGGATGACGCTGATCTCCAAGGTCGGCGGCGCCGGCGGCCCGCTCTACGGGACGCTGTTCCTCCAGTTCGGGCAGGCCGCCCCGCCAGACGCGATGACGCCGGACGACTTCGCCGCCTGCCTCGACGCCGCCGTCGCCGGCGTGCAGGCGCGGGGGAAGGCCGAGGCCGGCGACAAGACGATGATCGACGCCCTCCTCCCGGCGGCGGCCGCCCTGCGGGCGGCGCTGGCCGACGGGGCGGGGTTCGGCGCGGCTATCGCCGCCGCGGCCGACGCCGCCGAGGAGGGCGCCCGCGACACGATCCCGCTCGTCGCCCGCAAGGGACGGGCGAGCTACCTGGGTGAGCGGAGCGCGGGACACCAGGACCCCGGCGCCACGTCCAGCGCGCTGCTCGTGCGCTGCGCGGCCCGGACCTGGACGGACTGACCACGAAGGGGGAGACGCGAGATGGCGGACAAGTACGCGGGAGCGATCGACCAGGGCACCACGAGCACGCGGTTCATGATCTTCGACCACGGCGGCCGCGTCGTCTCGATCTCCCAGAAGGAGCACGAGCAGATCTACCCCAAGCCGGGGTGGGTCGAGCACGACCCGATGGAGGTGTGGAGCCGCACCGAGGAGGTCGTCGCGGGCGCCCTGAAGGACGCGGGCATCGACAAGGGCGACCTCTCCGGCATCGGCATCACCAACCAGCGCGAGACGGCGGTGGTCTGGGACCGGAACACCGGCGAGCCCGTCCACAACGCGATCGTCTGGCAGGACACCCGCACCGACAAGATCTGCGACACCCTGATGAAGGACGGCGGCCAGGACCGCTTCCGGCCGAAGACGGGCCTGCCCGTCGCGACCTACTTCTCGGGTCCCAAGGTCCGCTGGATCCTCGACAACGTCGACGGCGCCCAGGCGAGGGCCGACGCCGGCGACCTGATGTTCGGGAACATGGACACCTGGGTGATCTGGAACCTCACGGGGGGCACGGACGGCGGCCTCCACATCACCGACGTCAGCAACGCCAGCCGCACGATGCTGATGGACCTGGCGACCCAGGACTGGGACCAGGAGCTGCTCGACGCGATCGGCGTCCCCCGGTCGATGCTCCCCGAGGTCCGCGGGTCCAGCGAGGTCTACGGCGAGGCGAGGCTCGGCTCGGTGGCGGGCGTCCCCGTCGCCGGCGACCTCGGCGACCAGCAGGCGGCGCTCTTCGGTCAGACCTGCTTCGCGATCGGCGAGGCCAAGAACACCTACGGCACCGGCAACTTCCTGCTCCTCAACACCGGCACCGAGGCCGTCCCCTCCAAGAACGGGCTGATCACCACGGCCGGCTACAAGATCGGCGACCAGCCCACCGTGTTCGCGCTCGAGGGCTCCATCGCCATCACCGGCGCCCTGGTGCAGTGGCTGCGGGACAACCTGAAGCTCATCAAGGCCGCCCCGGAGGTCGAGGAGCTGGCGATGTCGGTGGAGAACAACGGCGGCGTCTACTTCGTGCCGGCGTTCTCGGGCCTGTTCGCGCCGTACTGGCGCTCCGACGCCCGCGGCGTGATCGCGGGCCTCACCCGCTACGTCAACGCCGGGCACATCGCCCGCGCCACCCTCGAGGCCACGGCCTACCAGAGCCGCGAGGTGGTGGAGGCGATGAACGCCGACTCCGGCGTGGCGCTCGAGTCGTTGAAGGTGGACGGCGGCATGGTGCAGAACGATCTGCTCATGCAGTTCCAGGCCGACCTGCTCGACGTGGACGTCATCCGGCCCGCCGTCGCCGAGACGACCGCCCTCGGCGCCGCCTACGCGGCCGGCCTCGCGACGGGTATGTGGCCCGAGCAGGAGGACTTGCGCGAGAATTGGGTGGAGGACAAGCGCTGGAAGCCCTCCATGGACGCCGAGCAGCGCGAGCGCGAGTACCGGCACTGGAAGCGCGCGGTCACCAAGTCGTTCGACTGGGTCGAGAAGGAGGACGGGGAGCAATAGGACGGACCCTCGAATGTGACGTCCTCGTCATCGGCGGCGGCGCGACCGGCCTCGGGGTCGTCCGCGACGCCGCCATGCGGGGCTTCCGGGCGGTCCTGCTCGAGCGGGTGGACCTCGGGCAGGGCACGACCGGGCGCTTCCACGGGCTGCTCCACTCGGGCGGCCGCTACGTGACGTCGGATCCCCGGTCTGCGACCGAGTGCGCGGAGGAGAACGAGATCGTCCGCCGCATCGCCGCGGAAGCCGTCGAGGACACCGGCGGCTTCTTCGTGACCACACCCGCCGACGACCCCGGGTACGCCGACCGCTTCGTGGCCGGCTGCGCCGAGACCGGGGTGCCGGTGGAGGAGATCCCGCCGGCCGAGGCGCTGCGGCGCGAGCCGCGCCTCAACCCCGGCATCTCACGGGCCTTCGAGGTGCGCGACGCGTCGATCGACGCCTGGAAGCTGCTGTGGGGCAACGCCCGCTCGGCCGCGGCGTACGGCGCCGAGATCCTGACCTACCACTGGGTCACCGAGATCCTGCGCGACGGCGACCGGGTCGCCGGGGCGGTGGCCCGCGACGAGCGCGGCGGCGGCGAGACCCGGATCGAGGCCGGCTTCACCATCAACGCCGGCGGCGTCTGGGCCGGGGAGCTGGCCGACATGGCCGGCTGCCACGGCGTCCGGGTGGTGCCGGGCAAGGGGATCATGATCGCGATGAATCACCGGCTGGTGCACACGGTGGTCAACCGCTGCGACCCGCCCGGCGACGGCGACATCCTGGTGCCCGTGCGCACGGTCTGCGTGATCGGCACCACCGACGTCCACGCCGACAGCCCCGACGACCTGTCGATCGGGCGCGACCAGGTGCAGCAGATGCTCGACGCCGGCGAGGTGCTGGTGCCGGGCTTCCGCCAGGCGCGCGCGCTCCACGCATGGACCGGGTCGCGGCCGCTGTTCCACGACGAGCGCGCGTCGGAGGACGAGCAGGACACGCGGCACATGAGCCGCGGCCTGGCGGTGGTGGACCACCTGAAGCGCGACGGCGTCTCCGGCTTCCTCACCATCACCGGCGGCAAGCTCACCACCTACCGGCTCATGGCGGAGATCGTGGTCGACGCGATGTGCCGGCAGCTCGGCGAGGAGCGCCCGTGCCGCACGGCGGCGGAGGTGCTGCCCGGCTCGGAGTCGGGCGACCACCTGTGGATCGGCGACCGCCTGGCCGCGCGCGAGGAGGAGCTGGGCGAGGCCGAGATCGTCTGCGAGTGCGAGCTGGTCTCGCGGCGCGCCATCGAGGACGCCGCGGAGGCGCGGCCGGGCATGAACCTGGACGACGTGCGCCGCACCCTGCGGCTCGGGATGGGCCCGTGCCAGGGCGGGTTCTGCACGTACCGCGCGGCCGGGATCCTCCACGACGCGGGCGACGCCGACTGGGAGCGGGCCGACGGCCTGCTGCAGATGTTCCTCCAGCACCGCTGGCAGGGGCTCGAGCCGATCCTCTACGGCGACCAGATGCGCCAGGCGGTGCTGGACGACTGGATCTTCCAGGGCACCCTCGACGTGGAGCACCTCCCCGCGGCGGCCCCCGAGCGGCCCGTATGACGCGCGTCGTGGTGGTGGGCGCCGGCCTCGCGGGGCTCGTCGCCGGCGTGCGCCTGGCCCAGCTGGGCGCGCAGGTGAGCGTGGTCTCCAAGGGGTCGGGCGGGCTGCGCCTCTCCACCGGGACGGTGGACGTCATGGGGTATGCCCCGGGGCGGGTCGACGACGCCGCCGCGGCCGTCGCGCGGGTGGGCGGGGAGCGCCCGGAGCACCCGTACGCCCGGCTCGGCGGCGTGCTGGACGAGGCGCTCGGCTGGTTCCGCGAGATCGTCGCCGCCCTGCGGCCCGAGGGCGACGGCCGGCGCAACCTGCTGCTGCCGACCGCGGTGGGCGTCGCCCGGCCCACGGCGATCGCGCCGGCGGCCATCGCGGCGGGTCGGCTGGACCGCCCCCAGCGGTTCGCGGTCGCGGGCCTGCACTCGCTGCGCGACTTCTTCCCCGCGCTCCTGGCCGACAACCTGCCGCGCGGCGGGCTGGGGCACCCGGTCGAGGCGCGCCCGTTGACGCTCTCGTGGTCGGGCCGCCCGGGGTGGGCCGACGTCGCGACGCCCGTGCACGCCCGCGCGCTGGACGCCCCCTCCGAGCGGGCACGGCTGGCCGAGGAGCTGCGGCCGATGATCGAGCCCGGCGAGACCGTCCTGCTGCCCGCCGTGGTCGGGCTCGCCCGGCCGGCGGAGGCCTGGGACGACCTGCAGGAGCGGCTCGGCGCCCCGGTGGCGGAGGTGCCCACCATCCCCCCGTCGGTCCCCGGCATCCGGATGGAGGGGCTGCTGGTCGCGGCCCTGCGGGCGGCGGGCGGCGAGCTGGTGCTGGGCCCCGACGCCGTCGGCATCGAGGGCGGCCGCGGCCACGCCACCGCCGTGCGGGTGCACCAGGCGGCGCGCACCCGCGCGGTCCCCGCCGACGCGGTGGTGCTCGCCACCGGCGGGTTCGCGTCGGGCGGCATCGACCTCGACTCTCACGGCCACCTGCACGAGACGGTGGCGGGGCTGCCGGTCGCCGGCCCGCCGGCGGGCGACCCGGGGCTGTCGCCGCGCGCGCTGGACCCCCAGCCCCTGATGCGCGCCGGCCTGGTGGTCGACGACGCGATGCGGCCCCTCGACCCGGGCGGCGCGCCGCTGTGGTCGAACCTGCACGCCGTCGGCGCGCTGGTGGCGGGCGCCGAGCCGTGGCGCGAGAAGAGCGGCGAGGGCATCGCCATCGCCGGTGGGTACCGGGCGGCGACCGCGATCATGGAGGGACGATGAGCCACACGCTCGACGAGTTGATGCGCGACTCGCTCGACCACTGCGTCAAGTGCACGATCTGCGAGACGCACTGCCCGGTGGCCGCGGCCACGCCCCTCTTCCCCGGGCCGAAGTACGTGGGCCCCCAGGCCGAGCGCTACCGCTCCCCCGACGGCCCGTCGCCCGACCATTCCCTGGACTACTGCTCCAGCTGCGGCATCTGCACCCAGGTGTGCCCGCAGGGCGTGAAGATCGCGGAGATCAACAGCCAGGCCCGGGCGCGCCTCAAGGAGGACCACGGGGCGCCGCTGCGCGACAAGCTCATCGCGCGGCCCACGCTGGCCGGCCGCCTGGGGTCTCCCGTGGCGCCGCTCGCCAACTGGAGCCTGCGCGTGCGGCCCCTGCGGGTCGTGATGGAGAAGACGCTGAAGATCCACCGCGACGCCCCCCTCCCCGCGTGGGCGGGCGGGCGGTTCAACCGCTGGGCCCGGCGGAACGGCCACAAGGGCCGGCCCGACCCGGCGCGCGCGAACCGCACCGTCGTCTACTTCCACGGCTGCGGGGTCGACTACTACGAGCACGAGACCGCCCGCGCGACGATGGCGGTGCTCCGGCACCAGGGCTTCGACGTGATCGTCCCGCGCCAGGGCTGCTGCGGCCTGCCGCTCCAGAGCAACGGCCTGTTCGACGACGCCCGCGGCTACGTCCGGCGCCTGGCGAGGCAGCTCGCGCCGTACGCCCGCGCCGGCCACGACATCGTGTCGAGCTCGACCAGCTGCGGGCTCATGCTGAAGCGCGAGGCGCACGAGATCCTGGGCGTCGACGACGACGACCTGCGCGCGGTCCGGGAGCGCCTCTACGACGTCATGGAGTACCTCGAGATGCTCCACGAGCGTGGCGAGCTGAAGACCGACGACCTGGAGCCGGTCGACCTCGACGTGCCGTACCACGCGCCCTGCCAGCAGCGCGGCCACGGCATCGGCACGCCGGCGATGCGGCTCATGGCGCTGATCCCCCAGCTGCGCCCGCACCAGATCGACGCCACCTGCTGCGGCGTCGCCGGAACCTACGGCCTGAAGCGCGAGAAGTACGACATCGCGATGGCCGTCGGGGGCCCGGTGTTCGCCGGCGTCCGCGAGAGCGGCGCCGAGCTGTCGGCCTGCGACTCGGAGACCTGCCGCTGGTGGATCTCGGACGTCACCGAACGGCCCTCCGTGCACCCCGTCGAGCTGTTGCGCCGCTCCTACCGCATCCCGCTCGAATGATCGGCATCGTCGTCGTCTCGCACAGCGCCGCACTGGCGGAGGGCGTGGTGGCGCTGGCGCGGGGGATGGCGGGCGACGACGTGCCCATCGAGGCGGCGGGCGGTATCGACGAGCCGGGGGCGCTCGGCACCGACGCCGTGAAGGTGATGGCGGCGATCGAGGCGGCCGGCGCCGATGGCGCCCTGGTGCTCATGGACCTGGGCTCGGCCGTGCTCTCCGCCGAGACGGCCCTCGACTTCCTGGATGACGACACCCGCGCGCGAGTGCTGCTCTGCGAGGCGCCGCTGGTGGAGGGGGCGGTCGCGGCGGCCGCCGCCGCCCGGGCGGGGGCGTCGCTGGAGGAGGCCGCCGCCGAGGCGCGCAACGGCCTGGCGGGGAAGGTCGCCCACCTGGGCGGCGCCGCGCCGGCGGCGGCGCCCGCGGCAGCCGCCGATGACGACGGCGGCGGCTGGGAGTCGGCCGAGGCCACCGTGGCCGGCGCGCACGGCCTGCACGCCCGCCCCGCCGCCGCGGTGGTGCGGGCCGCGGCCGACGCGGAGGCCGAGGTGCGCATCCGCAACCTCAGCACCGGCGCGGGCCCCGCCCCCGCGCGCAGCCTCACCGCGCTCGGGGTGCTCGGCGCGCGGGAGGGCCACCGCGTGCGCGTGGAGGCGCGCGGCCCCGGCGCCGCGGAGACGGCGGCCGCCATCGCCGCGCTGATCGGCACCGACGAGGACGGCGCCCCGCCCCCGGCGCCGGCGCCGGCAGCGGCGACGGCGCCCGCCGACGGAACGCGCCTGGAGGGCGTGGGGGCGGCGCCGGGGCGCGCGCTGGGGCCCGCCCGGTTGGTCGGCGGCGCTGCCGGCGCCCCCGCGGCCGAGCCGTCCGGCGACCCCGCGGCCGAGCGGGCGGCGCTGGACGCGGCGCTCGGCGCCGTGGCGGAGGACCTGGCCGCGATCCGGGGGACCGCCGCCCCCGAGACCGCCGACATCCTCGAGGCCCAGTCCCTGGCCCTGGCCGACAGCGAGCTGGTGGGCGCGGCGCAGGCCGCGATCGACGGCGGGCGCTCCGCCGCCCGGGCCTGGCACGACGCCGTCGAGGCCGCCGCGGCGGCGTACGACGGCCTCGGCGACGAGTACCTGCGCGCCCGGGCGGCCGACCTGCGCGACCTGGGGCGGAGGGTGGTGACCCGGCTCGCCGGCGGCGCCCGGGATGACGGCGGCGCACCTGCGGTGCTGGTGGCCGAGGACCTGGGCGCCGCGGAGGTGGCCGAGCTGGACCGGGCGCGGGTGCGGGCCCTCGCGACGGCCGCCGGCGGGCCCACCTCGCACGCGTCGATCATCGCCCGCGGCCTCGGCATCCCGGCCGTCGCGGGCCTGGGACCGTCGGTGCTGGCGATCCCGGCGGGGACGATGCTGATCGTGGACGGCGGCGCCGGGACGGTCGATGTGGGGCCGGACGCCGAGGCGGTCGCCGCCCACGAGGCGCGCGCCCGCGACGACGCCGCCCGCGAGGCCGCCGCCCGCGAGCGGTCGGGGGAGCCCGCGGTGACGGCCGACGGCCGCCACGTGGAGGTGGCCGCCAACATCGGCGGGCCCGGCGACGTGGACGCCGCCGTGGCGTCGGGCGCCGACGGGGTGGGGCTGCTGCGCAGCGAGTTCCTGTTCCTGGACCGCGCCGAGCCGCCGTCCGAGGATGAGCAGACCGCCGCCTACGAGGCGGCGGTCCGCGCGTTCGGCGGCCGCCGCGTGGTGGTGCGGACGCTCGACGCCGGGGCCGACAAGCCGCTGCGCTACATGACGTCCGCCGCCGAGGCGAACCCGTTCCTCGGGGTGCGCGGCCTGCGCCTGGCGCTCGCCCACCCCGACGCGCTGCGCGCCCAGCTTCGGGCGGTGCTCCGCGCCGCGTCGGCGGGCCCGATCGGCATCATGTTCCCCATGGTCAGCGAGGTGGACGAGCTGCGCCGCGCCCGGGCGGCGCTCGACGAGGCCCGCGCGTCCCTGGCGGACGAGGGCGTCGAGGTGGCGGCGGTGGAGGTCGGCGCCATGGTCGAGGTGCCCGCCGCCGCCGTCATGGCCGAGGAGCTCGCCGCCGAGGCCGACTTCCTGTCGATCGGCACCAACGACCTGACCCAGTACGTGATGGCCGCCGAGCGCGGCAACGCCGGCGTCGCCCGGCTGTCCGACCCCGTCCATCCCGCGGTGCTCCGCCTGATCGACCGCGTCGCCCGGGCCGGCCAGGCGGGCGGGGCGCGGGTGGCGGTGTGCGGCGAGGCGGCGTCCGACCCCGCGGCCGTGCCGCTGCTCGTGGGCGTCGGCGTGGGCGAGCTGAGCGTCGCGCCCCGCCGGGTGCCGCTCGTGAAGGCGCAGGTGCGGGGCCTGGACACGGACGCGGCGCGCGCCCTGGCCGACCGCGCGATGGGCCTGGAGGGCGCCTCCGAGGTCCGCGCCCTGGTGGCGCGGGAGGCACCCCCCGCGTGAGCGGACCGGTGCTCGTGACGGGCGGCAGCGGGTTCGTGGGCGGCGCCGTGCTGGCCCGGCTGGTCGCCCGGGGGCGCGAGGTGCGCGCGCTGACGCGCTCGGTGGCGTCGGCGGGCGAGCTGTCGCGCGCCGGCGCACAGCCCGTGCGCGGCGACATCATGGACCCGCCGTCGCTGGCGCGGGCGATGGAGGGCGTGGACGTCGTCTACCACCTCGCGGGCCTCAACGGCTTCTGCCTGCCCGACCCGTCCGAGCTGACGCGCCTGAACGTGGAGGGCACCCGCCGGGTGGTCTCCGCCGCGGCCGACGCCGGGGTGCGCCTGGTCGTGCACACCTCGTCGGCCGCCACGATCGGCGAGCCGAAGGGCACCGTGGCGACGGAGGCGACCCACCACCGCGGCACGTTCCTCTCGGCCTACGAGCGGTCGAAGTTCGAGGCCGAGAAGGTCGCGTTCGGCACGGCCGCCGCCCGGGGCATCGCGCTGGTGAGCGTGAACCCGTCGTCCGTGCAGGGGCCCGGGCGCACCCGCGGCACGGCGAGGATCCTGATCGACGCGCTCAACGGCAAGCTGGGCGCGGTGGTCGACTCGCGGATGTCCCTGGTGGACGTGGGCGACTGCGCCGAGGGCCACGTGCTGGCCGAGGAGCGCGGCACGCCCGGCGAGCGCTACATCCTGTCGGGGGTCACGCTGTCGGTGACCGAGGCCCTGGAGCTGCTGGGGCGCATCACCGGCACCGAGCCGCACCCGCGCACGCTGCCCGGCACCGTCGCGATGGCGGCGGCGACGGGCGTGGAGCTGCTGGCGCGCGTGCGGCGGCGCCGGCCGCCGGTGTGCCGGGAGATGGTGCGGACGCTCCTGTTCGGCCACGCCTACGACGGCAGCCGGGCCACCCGCGAGCTGGGGCTCGCCTACACCCCGCTGGAGGAGTCGCTGCGGCGGACGGTCGACTGGTACGTGTCGGAGGGGCTCGCCCCCGCCGCCAGCGCGCCCCGGTAGTAGGCCCACGCCGCCATCACGCGGCGCACCCGGTCCAGCTCGTCGTCCAGGAACTCCTCGCGGTTGCGCGAGTCGCCGAGCGCGACGGCCACGAAGTAGAGCGACGCGAACCCGCCGAGCATCGCCGCCACCCGCACCAGCGCCTCGGTCAGCACCACCTCGCGACCCTGGATGTGAACCGCCGCGAGCACGTTGGGGGTCTCGCCGATCCACTCCTCGGTGAGACCGCGGTCGACGATCAGGATCCCGAGCAGCGCGAACGTCAGCCCCACCGCGACGCCCACGGCCAGCACCCGGATGCCGAGCGACACCACCAGCGCGACCGCCACGTTCACCCGAGCGGGGCGCTCCAGTGGCGGCACCGCCGGCGTCACCCCCTTGCGGACGAGGGCCGCGACCGGCGTCTGGAGCGCGTCGCGCTCCATCTGCTCCCCGGGCTCGGGCGCCATCAGGGCGCGCCGCTCGCGGCGCAGCCCGGCCACGAGGATCACCGTGGAGAGCAGCCCGAACAGGATCAGCACGAAGCCGAAGCGCCACCCCTCCAGCCGGCCGAACGCCCGCCAGGTCTCCTGGGCCAGCGACAGGAACAGCAGCACGGCCAGCAGCGGCGGCAGCGCCCGCAGCGCGACCGACGCGGTGGCGGCCAGGCCGTCGAGCGCGGGCCGCCACTGGTGCACGAGCAGCGCCAGGCCGCCCAGGTCGAACAGCACCCACACGATCAGGGCGGTGGCCAGGGCCACGCCCAGCAGGCTGAACGCCAGGGCCAGAGGCCCCAGGTCGGTGCGCACCACCAGCACGATCGCCACCACCAGCACCAGCGCGCCGGCGGGGAGGCGCCAGCGCAGGGTGGTGTCGCGGCCGCGGGCGTCGTCGGTCAGGTGCGGCAGGCCGGAGCGGCGGAAGAAGCCCTCGACGGCCAGGAGGTCCTCGCCCGACGGGGGCGGTGCGCGGCCGGTCACCGGCGCCGCCGCGGCCGGCGCTGCACGGCGATGGGGCGCTCCAGCACGACCCGCCGGGCGGTGAGGCCCTCCGGGCCCGCCTCCACGAACCCGATCGCCGGCAGGCGGTCGGCGTCGTCGATGTGCCTGCGGTAGCGCCCGTAGGCCCACGGGATGGGCCCGCGGGTGGGGACGCGCCCCTCCAGCATCTCGTTCACGAACACCGCGCCCGGCGAGAAGTGGCGCACCCCGTCGACCACGTGGTCGAAGCTCAGGTGCAGGTGGCCGGTGACCACCATGTCCACGTCGGTGAAGCGGCCCACCATCTGGCCGGCGAACCCGAGCAGCACCGGCCGCCCCGCGGCCACCGAGAGCAGGCTGGACGGCAGCGCCACCCCGGGGCGGCGCGTGCCGTGCGTGACCCCGATCCGGAAGGGCCCGGCCGGTATCACCAGGCTCAGCGGCAGGCGCCGCAACGCGCC
>JBFWNT010000016.1:0-77740 GCA_050250915.1 Thermoleophilia bacterium | reverse complement strand
ACCGCAACAACCGCCTCAAGCGGCTCCTCGACCTCGGCGCGCCCGAGATCATCGTGAACAACGAGAAGCGGATGCTGCAGGAGGCGGTCGACGCCCTGTTCGACAACGGGCGCCGCGGCCGCGCGGTCACCGGCCCGGGCAACCGGCCGCTGAAGTCGCTCTCCGACATGCTGAAGGGCAAGCAGGGCCGCTTCCGGCAGAACCTGCTCGGCAAGCGCGTCGACTACTCGGGCCGCTCGGTCATCGTGGCCGGCCCGGAGCTGCGCCTGCACCAGTGCGGGCTGCCCAAGCTGATGGCGCTGGAGCTCTTCAAGCCGTTCATCATGAGCCGGCTCGTCGAGCGCAAGCAGGTCCAGAACATCAAGGCCGCCAAGAAGCTGGTGGACGCGATGGTCCCCGAGGTGTGGGACGTGCTCGAGGAGGTCATCGGGGAGCACCCGGTGCTCCTGAACCGCGCCCCCACGCTGCACCGCCTGGGCATCCAGGCCTTCGAGCCGGTGCTCGTCGAGGGCAAGGCCATCCAGATCCACCCGCTGGTCTGCACCGCCTTCAACGCCGACTTCGACGGCGACCAGATGGCCGTGCACCTGCCGCTGTCCGTCGAGGCCCAGGCCGAGGCGCGCATCCTGATGCTCTCGGCCAACAACATCCTGTCCCCGGCCCACGGCCGTCCGATCGCCGTGCCCAGCCAGGACATGATCCTCGGCCTCTACTACCTCACCTACTCGCGCGTCATCAGCGTGCGCAAGAAGGGTGACGAGGGCGAGGGGCGCGACACCGAGGTCGCCGACCTCTGGAACCCGGAGTCGCGCAAGTTCGAGCTGCCCAAGGGCACCGAGGGCAAGTTCGACGGCCGCGAGTGGAGCACGAAGCCGTTCGACGGCATCGAGGCGCCGCGCGTGTTCCGCAACCCCGAGACGCTGTTCGCCGCGCTCGACCAGCGCGCGATCGGCCTGCAGGACCTCATCGAGATGCGCGGCCCCGAGGGCGCCCGCCGCATCACGACGCCCGGCCGCGTGGTGTTCAACCACGAGGTGCGCCGGGCGCTGGAGGAGGTCGTCGGCGCGGACGAGCTCGAGGCCCGCCCGTTCCCGGAGCGCCACGAGACCCTCACGAAGCGCCACACCGGCGACTTCATCGAGGACCTCGTGAACGTCTACGGGGCCACGGCGGTGTCGATGGTGCTCGACTCCTTCAAGGCCCTCGGCTTCCGCTACGCCACCGACTCCGGCCTCACGGTGAGCAAGAACGACATCGTCGTCCCGCCCACCAAGGACGAGATCATCGCGAAGTACGACGCGAAGGTGGAGGAGGTCGAGGAGTTCTTCGGGCTGGGCGAGATGAGCCCCGAGGAGCGCCACGAGGAGGTCGTGAAGCTCTGGGAGCAGGCCACCGACGAGGTCGCCGACGCCATGGAGAAGCACCTCTACCGGCTCAACCCGATCTACATGATGGCCAACTCCGGGGCGCGCGGATCCTTCAAGCAGATCCGTCAGCTCGCCGGCATGCGCGGCTGCATGAACAACCCGAAGGGCGAGACCATCGAGCGCCCGATCAAGAGCAACTTCATGGAGGGGCTCTCGGTCCTCGAGTACTTCATCTCCACCCACGGCGCCCGCAAGGGCCTCGCGGACACCGCCCTGAAGACCGCCGACTCGGGCTACCTCACCCGGCGCCTGGTCGACGTGTCTCAGGACGTCATCGTCCGCGAGCTCGACTGCGGCACCGCCGAGGGCATCGAGGTGCCGGTCTTCCGCGACGACAACGCGCTGAACCCGAGCCTGCCCGGCCGGGTGCTGCTCGGCCCCGTGGTGGACCGGGTCACCGGCGAGGTGCTCATCGACCTGCGGCCGGAGTCGGTCGAGGGCGACGACGAGGAGGTCCTGGCGGACGCCCGTCGCGGCCACCTGGTCTCCAACAACGACGGCGACCGGCTCGACAGTGAGCTCCGGGACGCGGACGGCACCCCGCACGACGCGGTCGTGACGGTGCGCTCGCCCGTCAAGTGCCGCAGCGAGGTGGGCATCTGCGCCCGCTGCTACGGCCGCAACCCGGCGTCCGGCCGGCTCACCGAGCCCGGCGACGCGGTGGGCATCATCGCCGCGCAGTCGATCGGCGAGCCCGGCACGCAGCTGACCATGCGGACGTTCCACACCGGCGGTGTCGCCGGCGCGGACATCACGCACGGCCTGCCGCGCGTCGTGGAACTGTTCGAGGCCCGCAAGCCGAAGGCCCAGGCCCACGTGGCCCCGGTCGACGGCTGGGTCCGGATCACCGACGACGAGACGCGTCCCGGGTCGGCCCACCTCGTGGTGGTCGAGCCCGAGTACATCGAGCAGGACGACGCGGGCACGGGCGCCACGCGCGCGCCGGTCCGCGAGCACTCCTTCCCGGTGATGCGGCGCACCCAGATCACCGTGGACGACGGCCAGTGGGTCGAGGCGGGCGACCTCGTGTCGACCGGCTCCGCCTTCCCGGCGGACATCCTCAGCTCCCGGCCCGGCGTGGCGCTCGGCGTCCAGGGCACCGTCACGACGGTGAAGGACGAGGGCAAGGGCTGGCTGCGGGTGGACGTCGAGACCGAGGCCGGGAAGTCCCAGCGCTGGCTGCGGCTGCCGGACGACCGTCCGCGCCCCGTCATCGAGAAGGGCATGGAGGTCACCCCGGCGCAGCGCTTCCACGCGCCGGAGGCCACCCGCGACCCCTCGACCAAGACCGAGCTGTACCTCGTCCGCGAGGTCCAGAACGTGTACCGGTCGCAGGGCGTGGACATCAACGACAAGCACATCGAGCTGATCGTGCGGCAGATGCTGCGCAAGGTCCGGGTGGACGACCCGGGCGGCACGCACTTCCTGCACGGCCAGATGGTCGACAAGCCGGTGCTCTACCGGGAGAACACCCGGGCCGCCGAGCGCATCCGCGAGCAGCTGCTCGAGAAGCGCGAGAGCAAGGAGTTCACCGGCGACGACAGCGAGATCGAGCGTGCCGTCCAGGGCGTGCAGGCGAACGTCGAGCCGCTCATCCTGGGCATCACCAAGGCCTCGCTGGCCACCGAGTCGTTCCTGTCGGCGGCCTCCTTCCAGGAGACCACGAAGGTCCTCACCGACGCGGCGCTCGAGGGCAAGGTCGACCGCCTGCGCGGGCTCAAGGAGAACGTGATCATCGGCAAGCTGATCCCGGCGGCCACCGGGCTGAAGCGCTACCGCCAGCTCGAGATCGAGGCCGTCCGGCGCGCGCCGGCGCTCCTCGAGTTCGATCTGGACGAGCCGTTCTCCGAGGCCGACGACGACGCCCTCCTGGGCATCGGCGACGGCGACGGGCAGACGTTCTCGTTCGGCCCGGAGCTCGACCTCGACGAGTAGGTGACGGGCGGGCGCCGGTCCCTCGCGGGCCGGCGCCCACGCCCCTATCCCGTCCCCCTCCCGAGCCGCCGCGTGAGCGGCGCGCCCGTGACGCCGTGCACCACGATCGAGACGGCGACGACCGCGACGACGGTCCACATGACGGTCTCCGCCTCCCCGGCGGCGAGGACCCCCGCCTGGAGCGCGGCGGCCGCGTAGAAGAGCGAGCCGACCCCCCGGACCCCGAACCACCCGACCCACAGCCGCTCGCGCGCGTCGAGGTCGGTGCCGCGCAGCGCGACGATGCTGATGAGGGGCCGCACCAGGAGCAGCAGGAAGGGGGCCAGGAGCCACCCCGATACGCCGGGCACGGCGAGGCCGCCGAGGGTCAGCAGGCTGCCGAGGAAGAGGATGGTGGCGAGCTCCAGCACCCGTTCGAGCATCTCGCCGCCGGCGTGGACGCCGCGCGCGTACTCGTGGTCGCGCTCGCGGCGGCGGAACGCGACGCCGCCGACGAAGGCCGCCAGGAAGCCGTACGTGTCGGCCACCTGGGCCACGCCGTAGATCGCGAGGACGGCGCCCACGGCGGCCCAGCCGTCGAGCTCGACGGCCAGCAGGCTCCGCTCCCGGAGGCGGGTGGCGGCCTCGGCGATCGCCCACCCGCCGGCGGCGCCGATCAGGACGCCGCCGGCGATGGCGTAGACGACGTCCCACGCCAGCCAGTCCCCGATCCCCGCCGACGCGCCGTGCTCGGCGACGGCGAGGCCGAGGAACACGAACGGGAACGCGAGCCCGTCGTTCAGGCCGGCCTCGGACGTGAGGGCGAACGACGTCCCCGCCTCGTCCTCCTCGCCGGGCGGCCCGACGCCCAGGTCGCCGGCCAGGACGGGGTCGGTGGGGGCGAGGGCCGCCCCCAGCACGATGGCCGCGCCGGCCGACAGCCCCATCGCGGCGACCCCGAACGCCGCGACCGCGGCGATGGTCACGGGCATCACCACGCCCAGCAGCACGATGGTGGACCGCCATCCCCGCCACGTGAACGGCCGGTCCAGGCGGAGCCCGGTGGCGAACAGCGCGACGATCACCGCGATCTCCGCGAACCGCTCCACCGTCTCGGCGTCGTCGATGAGGGAGAACCAGTCGGCGTCGAGCACGGCGATGCCGACCGCCGCGAGCGCGCCGAGCCCCAGGTAGACGACGCTCGGCGAGAACGCGCGCGAGCGCTGATGCGTGAGCGCGACGATCGCCACCATGACGGCGATCCCGACGAAGAGGAGTCCCAGCGACCACGCGTCGGCGGGCTCGAAGCCCGGCGTGATCGACGCCGGGAGCGCGGGTCCGGTGTGCATCGCCCCCAACTACCCGGGGGCGCGCCCGGCGACGCGGCTAGTTCCCGGTGCCGTCCGGGTCGGGGAAGCGCACGTGCAGGTGGTCGTCGTGGGCGGGCCAGCGGACGACGACGCCGGACGGGCCGTGGAGGTCCAGGCTGGGGCCGATCAGGACGAGGCTCGCGCCCTGGGCGACGAGGCGGTCCACGACCTGCTGGGTGAGGGCGCGGTCGTACGTGCCGGGGCCGGCGGCGTCCTCGCGGCCGTCGGTGCGCGGCAGGCGGATGTCGACGTCCAGGCCGTTCTGGTGGGAGGCGTGCCCGACGGCCGGGCCGGTGAAGGGGCCGCCGGTCCGGCGGGACAGGTCGCCGATGCCGAGGCGGGGCGCCCCGGGGTGCGCCTTCTCCCACCAGGCGCCCAGGTCGAGGAGGTGGCGCACCAGGACGGCGGTGCCCCACTGACGGTCCGCGCCGCCGGGGGGCCGCTGGGTGGCCGGGTCGTACGTGTAGAAGCCGGGGCCCTGCGAGGGGAGGCGAACGCCGTTCTCCAGCCAGCCGCTGTTCGGGGTGCCGTGGGCGATCGAGTCGCGCCACTCCACCGCCGGGCGCGCCGGCTTGGGCGGAGGCTTGGTGGGGGACCGCTCGGGGGTCTCCTCGGGCGTGCCCGGCCGGGGCGCCGGCGTCGGCGGCGCGGGCTCCACCTGCACGACCGCGTCGGCGGCGCGCGCGACCGACGTCTCGCCGTTCCCCTCGAACGCCGCGAGCGGCACGAGCGCCGCGACGAGCGCCAGCAGCGACACCCACATCCACGGCTGCTGGCCGGGGCCGCGCCGGCGGCGGCCCAGGGAGGCGGCGCACGCCGGGCAGCAGTGGCGCGCCGCGCGGCGATGGTGTCGAGAGGGTGCTCCGAGCATCGTGCCGACGGTACCACCGGCACCCGTTTCCCCCTGCAATCGGCGTTGTAGATCGCGCCGCCGGCCGCGTCGTCCCCGCGGCGCTCATCCGCGCTGTCCGCGACGTTCATTTGAACGACCGGCGCATCGTTCGAGGCCCGACGTCGGGGGCACCGCCCCACATCCCAGCGCGTTCCGGGCCGGCGGCATTACATTCCGCCCGTGTTCCCGTCCCTCGTCCGGAAGCCGATCCGGTCGGCGCTGATCGTCCTGCTGCTCGCCGCGATCGGGGCGGGGATCTGGTTCTGGCAGCGGGCGGGGGAGAGCACCCCGGTGTCCGAGGAGAGCGCATTGCGCGACTTCCGGGCGGAGGGCGGGGCCGCCGCGGCGCCCGGGATCCCCGCGGCGGGCGTCTACACATACCGCCAGGAAGGGTCGGAGCGGGGCGGAGTGGGCCCGGCGCACATCTCCCGCGACCTCCCCGGCGAGGCCCGCTACGTCGTCACGAAGGCCCAGGGTGGCTACCGCGCCCAGCTCAGCATGTCCCAGGAGCACGTCGAGGGCGTCACCGTCCGCGTGGGCCCGGCGGGCAGCCGCGAGCTGGCCCGGCGCACCAAGGTCACCTTCCTCGGGTTCGGCCGCGACGACCGGCGCGCCCTCCGCCCACCGCCGCTCTGGCTCCCCGCCCAGCTCACGCCGGGGCGGACGTGGGGCGGCAGCTACACCGCGGGGGACCTCCCGGTCACGTACCGCAGCCGCGTCGTCCGCCGCGACGCGGTGGAGGTGGACGGCCGCCGGTGGGCGGTCTGGGTGGTCCGCAGCGAGTCGACGACGGGCGGCGTGCACCCCGGCGACCGGACCGACACCTGGTGGTGGTCCCCGCGCCTGGCGCTGGCGCTGCGGTGGGAGATCGACATGCACATCGGCGGGCCGGCGAGCCTCGACACCCGGGCGACGCTCGAGGTGGAGCGCACGACGCCCGCGGTGTGACACCCGGTGGCATCCCCCGCGTGGAGCCGCGCGGCCCCGCTGTGCTAACGTCCCCGGGCCGCTCGCCCGGCATGTCCTGTCGCGCTCGAAAAAAGGCTCTCGTGCCCACGATCAACCAGCTGGTCCGAAAGGGCCGTTCGCCGAAGGTCTCCCGCGTGACGACGCCCGCCTTGCGCGGCGCGCCGCAGAAGCGCGGGGTCTGCACCCGCGTCTACACCACGACCCCGAAGAAGCCGAACTCGGCGCTTCGGAAGGTCGCCCGTGTGCGGCTGACGAACCAGATGGAGGTCTCGGCCTACATCCCGGGTGAGGGGCACAACCTGCAGGAGCACTCGGTGGTGCTCGTCCGCGGCGGCCGTGTCCGGGACCTCCCGGGCGTGCGCTACAAGGTCATCCGCGCCGCGCTCGACGCGGCCGGGGTCGCCGACCGCCGCAAGGCCCGGTCCAAGTACGGCGCGAAGAGGCCGAAGTAATGCCGCGCCGCGCAGTCATCACCCGCCGGCCCGTCGAGCCGGACCCCGTCTACAACAGCGCCCTGGTCACGCAGCTCGTGAACAAGGTGCTCAAGGACGGCAAGAAGTCGACCTCCGAGGGCGTCGTCTACGGGGCGCTGGAGCGCATCCGTGACCGCACCGGCCGCGATCCCGTGGCGGTCATGGAGGAGGCGGTCCGCAACGTCACCCCGGCGCTCGAGGTCAAGAGCCGCCGCGTCGGTGGCGCGACGTACCAGGTGCCGATCGAGGTCCCGGCCCGGCGCGGGCGCACGCTCGCGATCCGGTGGCTCGTGCGGTATGCCCGGGAGCGTCGCGAGAAGCAGATGAGCGAGCGGCTCGCCAACGAGCTCCTCGACGCCCTGGGCTCGCAGGGGGGCGCCTTCAAGCGGAAGGACGACCTCTACCGGATGGCGCAGGCGAACAAGGCGTTCGCGCACTACCGCTGGTAGGAGCGCCCCGCCCTCCGGGGCCGGGGCCGCACGGGATGTGGATGGAATTTCTCTCAGCGCCGGCCGCATGGCCGGCGCCGTGACTCGGATGAGGTGGAGCACGCGATGACGACGACGGCCAAGAAGGTCTCCCTCGAGAAGACCCGCAACATCGGGATCATGGCCCACATCGACGCGGGCAAGACCACCACGACCGAGCGGATCCTCTACTACACCGGCCGGACCCACCGGATCGGCGAGGTGCACGAGGGCGCCGCCACGATGGACTGGATGGCGCAGGAGCAGGAGCGCGGCATCACGATCACGAGCGCCGCGACCACGTGCTTCTGGCGCGACCACCGCATCAACATCATCGACACGCCCGGCCACGTCGACTTCACCATCGAGGTGGAGCGCAGCCTCCGCGTGCTCGACGGCGCCGTCGCGGTGTTCGACTCGGTCGCCGGCGTGGAGCCGCAGAGCGAGACGGTGTGGCGCCAGGCCGACCGCTACGGCGTCCCGCGCATCGCCTACGTCAACAAGATGGACCGCATCGGCGCCAACTTCGCCGCCGCCGTCCAGACGATGAAGGAGCGCCTCGGGGCGAACGCGATCCCGATCCAGCTCCCCATCGGCGAGGAGGCGGACTTCCGCGGGATCGTCGACCTGATCGGCATGAAGGCGATCATCTACACCGACGACCTCGGCACCGAGTTCGAGATCACCGACATCCCCGACGAGATCGCCGCCGAGGCCGAGGCCGCCCGCGAGACGCTCATCGAGGCGCTCGCCGATCACGACGACGAGCTGGCCGAGGCGTACCTCGAGGGCGAGGAGCTCGACAAGGACCGCGTCGTCGCGGCCATCCGCACCGCGGTGCTCGGCATCGCGATGACCCCGGTGCTCTGCGGCTCGTCGTTCAAGAACAAGGGCGTCCAGCCGCTGCTCGACGCCGTCGTCGACCTGCTCCCGTCGCCGCTCGACGTGCAGCCCGCCGCCGGCACCGTGCCCGGCACGGATGAGGAGATCACGCGCGAGCCCGACCCCAACGGGCCGTTCGCGGCGCTGGCCTTCAAGGTGATGAGCGACCCGTACGTCGGCCGCCTCACCTACATGCGGGTCTACTCCGGGACGATGAAGAGCGGCTCGGCCATCATCAACGCCACCAAGGACCGCAAGGAGCGGGCCGGCCGGCTGCTGATGATGCACGCCAACCACCGCGAGGACGTCGACGAGGTCTCGGCCGGCGACATCGTCGCCGCCGTGGGTCTCAAGACGACCACCACGGGCGACACGCTCACCGACGCGGCCGACCCGGTGATCCTGGAGCGGATGACGTTCCCGGAGCCGGTCATCGACCTCGCGATCGAGCCGAAGACCAAGCAGGACCAGGAGAAGCTCACCACGGCGCTCCAGCGCCTGTCCGACGAGGACCCCACCTTCCGCGTCCGCACCGACGAGGAGACCGGTCAGACGGTCATCGCCGGCATGGGCGAGCTGCACCTCGAGATCATCGTGGACCGCCTCATGCGGGAGTTCAGCGTCGACGCCAACGTCGGCCAGCCGCAGGTGGCCTACCGCGAGACGATCCGCAAGCGGGTCGACAAGGTCGAGGGGCGCTTCGTCCGCCAGACCGGTGGCCGCGGCCAGTTCGGCCACGTCTACCTCTCGGTGGAGCCCAACGAGCCCGGGGCCGGCTACAGCTTCGAGAGCAAGATCGTGGGTGGCGCGATCCCCAGGGAGTACATCCCGGCGGTCGACCAGGGCGTCAAGGAGGCGCTCGAGGGCGGCGTCGTGGCCGGCTTCCCGATGGTGGACGTCAAGGTGGAGCTCATCGACGGCTCCTACCACGAGGTGGACTCCTCCGAGGTCGCGTTCAAGATCGCCGGCTCGATGGCGCTGAAGGAGGCCGTCAAGCGGGCGAGCCCGGCCCTGCTCGAGCCGGTCATGGCCGTCGAGGTCGTGGTCCCCAAGGACTTCGTGGGCACGGTCGTCGGCGACCTCACGTCGCGGCGCGGCCGTATCGGCGGCATGGAGGCCCGCGGCGCGATCGCCGAGGTGGTCAACGCCCAGGTGCCGCTCTCGCAGATGTTCGGCTACGCGACCTCCGTCCGCTCGGCCACCCAGGGCCGCGCGACCTTCACGATGCAGTTCCACTCCTACCAGGAGGTCCCGAACTCCATCGCGGAGGAGATCAAGGCGAAGGTCGGCGCCGCGAGCTAGCGGGATCCGGAGCACCGGCGTGACGTCGAGGGCCTCGGGAGACCGGGGCCCTCGACGTTCGGCGGGCGTGACGCACCGCGAGCCGGGACAGGGCTGGACCACCCGGATCCCGGCCGGGTGGCGGTCCGTGACCGGCGGCCCGGCGTTCTGGCGCGGGAACCCGTGGCGCGACCCGGTGCGGCTCGTGGTCGAGTCGCAGCCCGGGCGGTCCGCCGCCCGGGCGGTCGCCGCGTTCGCCGCGGGGCGGAGCGTCCTGGTCGCCGGCCCGCGAGGGACCCACGGGCGGTGGCGGCGCCACGCGGGGACCCTGGGCGACGCGCTCGCCGTCGAGCTGGCCGTGGCGGAGCAGGACGGCGGATCCGCGGTCGCCGCGCTGGTCGCCCCGCCGGACGAGATGAGCGCCCTCGTCGATGCGGCACTGCTGCCGGCGCTCGACGCGTTCGTCCCCGGGACGCCCGACCCGTCCCGGGGCGTGCTCGCCACCGCCGTCCCCGAGCCGGCCTACTGGCCGACGGCCGGCTGGCGGACGGCCACCCCGGAGTCGCAGGGGATGGACGCCGCGCGGCTCGGGGCGCTCCTGACCGAGATCCGCGACGGTGGCCTGCCGGTCGACAGCGTCACCGTCGTCCGCCACGGCCACGTCGTGCTCGACGCGTCGTTCGGCGCGTTCGCCGAGGGCACGATCGAGGCGACCTACGGCACGGGCCGCCTCCACAAGCTGCAGTCGGTGACGAAGACGGTGGTCGGGATGCTCCTCGGCATCGCCCTCGCCGACCGGGCCGCCGCCGGCGTCACCGTCGACACGCCCTTCCTCGAGGTCGCCGGCGATCTGCCGTCCGCGCCCCGGGATCCCGCCCCGCGGATGGGCGCGGTGACGCTGCGCGACCTGCTCACGATGCGGACGGGGCTCGACTGGCGGGAGTCCGGGCGCGCCTACGAGCGCGGCGGGACCAACGACGTGATGGCGATGATCCTGACCCGGGACTGGACCCGCTACGTGCTCGAGCGGCCGATGGCGGAGGAGCCCGGCACCCGCTTCAACTACGACTCCGGGGCCGCCCACCTGGTGTCGGCGGCCGTGTCGGCGCTCACCGGCCGCCCCGCGCACGTCTTCGCGGCGGAGCGCATCTTCCGGCCGCTCGGCATCACGCGCGCGCCGTGGCTCTGCGCGCCCGAGGGGGTCGCCTCGGGTGGGTTCGGGCTGCTCCTCGACCCGTTGGACGTCGCCAAGCTCGCGTTCCTCGCCCTCCACGGCGGCCGCTGGGAGGGCCGCCAGATCGTCCCCGCCGGCTGGCTGGCGGCGTCGACCGTCGATCACGTGGGCCGGGCGCCGCACCAGTACGGGCGCCTCTGGTGGCTCGACCCCGCGGACGGCTATGCCCACATGGCCGGCCTCCACGGGCAGCTCGCCGTGGTGCACCCCGCCCTGGACCTCGTCGCCGTGCTGACCGGGCACTTCCCCGCCGAGGTCGACGCGAGCGCGGTGCAGCGCTGGCTGCTCGAGGAGTACGTGCTGCCCGCGGCGGGCTGAACCCGGACGGCGCCCTCGGCTGGTCCGCACCCGCGTGCGTGCGCCCACCGATGGCCGAGGCGCCCGCGGCGGCCCTGCGGTCGCTGACGGCGGCCCAGCGGGTCCGCGTCGCCGGGCCCGCCGGGTCCCTCGACGGTGCCCACGTGGGGTGGCGGCGATACCACGGCCGCACGACCGGCGCCCGCGCGCTGCCCGTGCAGCTGGCCGTGGGGCAGGTCGGCCAGGCCTCCGACGGCGGCGCGCTGGTCGCGCGGCGTCACCGGCCTCGCAGGGGATGGACGGCGCCCGCCGGGACGCGATGGTCGCCGAGATCGGGGCGCGGCGGCTCCCCATCGACAGCGTCACCGGGTCACCGGCCGGCCCGGCGGACGAGGCGGCGACCCGCGCGCTCGTCGGCCCGCTCGGGATCCGGGGCGTCACGTGGACCCGCGCGCCCGAGGGCGTCACCTCCGGCGGGTTCGGGCTGTCGATGACCCCCGGCGACCTGGCGAAGCTCGGGTTCCTCCACCTCCACCGCGGCCGCTGCGACGGCCGCCAGGTGGTGCCGGGGGACGGGGTCACGGCGTCCACCACCGACCGCGTCGCGCCGCCTTTGGAGTACGGCTACCTCTGGTGGCTCGGCCGGGCCGACGGCCACGCGTTCATGGCCGGCCTCCTCGGCCAGCTCGCCGTGGTCGCGCCGCGGCAGGACCTGGTGGCCGTGGTCACCGCCCACATCCCGGCCGACGTCGATGCCGGCAGCGTCCCCCGCTGGCTGGTGGAGCGCCACGTGCTCCCCGCGGTGCGCGACTAGCCGGTGACGGTCCCCGGCTGCGGGGCGGCCTTGTCGCGCTCGCAGGAGATGCCGCGCGCCTTGGCGTAGCCGTCCCACTTCGCGGCCCACGCGCCGAAGCCGTAGCCGGGCGCCTGCTCCTGGAGGAGCCGGAGGAGACGGACGTGGTAGCAGTGGTAGCCCACGTCGGCGACATGCTTGCGCCACTTGTAGCCGGGGGTGAGCAGGCCGTAGAGGCTCCACGACCCCGTGTCGTGCAGCGGCAGGTAGCGCTGGAGCGACTTCTCCCCGTCGCGGGCCAGGCGCTCCGCCAGGCGGCCGGCCAGCACGGCGCCGGGGGCGCGCTTGCGGGCCCGCTGCGACTTCGGCCCGCTGGCGGCCCGGTTGGGGCGGGACGTCAGGAGGGACGCGCTGGCGTCCAGGTTCAGCACCGTCACCATGAAGCCGTTCAGCGCGGCGCCGCGCCACGGGTTGGCGCCCGGGTAGGCGCGCTCGGCGTACCACGGCCGCTGCGGGTAGCCCGGCGCGTGCACGGCGTTCACCACCCCGCCGCGGTTCACGGGCACGCGGAACGACTGGAGCGCGCCCTTGGCGGCGTCCGAGAAGCGGCGGTCGCCGGTGCGGTGGTAGGCCCGCGCCATGAGCTGGGCGATGCGGCCCTGCGCCATGCCCGACGCCCCCGGCTTGATGCGCCCCGGCTGGTCCGGCACGTCGTAGTACTCCCAGATGAGGTACCTCCGGCCGTCCCACCTGCGCTCCACGCCGTAGGGCAGCAACGCCTCGGCCAGGGTCTCCGGCGCGAGGCTCTCGTTGAGCCCCTGCCAGCGGCCCGCCGTCGCCACCGGGTTCACCGCGAAGCCGCGCCCCTCCCAGTAGGTCGACAGCACGCCGTCGGGGTCGCGGATGATCGACCGCTTGATCGGGCCGGCGCGCAGCGTGTACCACCAGGCGTTCACCAGCAGCGTCCGCTCCACCGTCGCCTGCCGCGCCGCCGGGACCCCCGGCTGGAGGTACTTGGAGGAGAGCCGCAGGACGTAGTTGATGTCGCGCTTGGTCAGCGTTCCCGGGGGCGCCCACGCGCGGGCCTGCACCAGCATCGCGCGGGCCGTCGCCACGTCGGTCGGCATCTGCTCCACCGGGATGGTGTAGCCGGGGCGCGCGGCCATCGCCGGCGCCGCCACCGCCAGGGTCGCCGCCAGCGCGGCGATCAGGTGCCGCGCCCTCACATCAGCCTCGCGGCCATGTGCTGGGCGGGGTGCAGCGCCTCGCGGCCGGTGACGCGGCGGATCTGCTCCCGGCACGACGTGCCGGCGGCGATCGCGGCGTCGGCGCCGCGCACCGCCGGCGCGAGCCGGTCCTCCGCGATCCGCGCCGACAGCTCGGGGTGGAGGTGGCCGAAGGCGCCCGCCATGCCGCAGCACCCGGCGCCGGAGGGGCGCGCCGTGACGCCGGCCGCGGCCAGGGCGGGGACGCCCTCGTCGCCGCCGCCCAGGGCGCGGGTGTGGCAGTGGTCGTGGGCGACGACGTCGGAGGGGTCGTCGCGGAGCGGCGGGGCGCCGGCCTCGGCGACGGCCCGCTCGAAGCCGACGGCGGCGTCGGCCACCCAGCGCGCCCGGGGGTCGCCGGGCAGCAACGCAGGGATGTCGTCGACCAGCATCGACCAGCACGACGGCTCCAGCACCACGATGCGGCGGCCGGCGACGGCGTGGGGGGCCAGCCGGCCGAGGGCGGCGCGGGCCCTCCGGCGGGCCGGGCCCACGAGCCCCTGGGACAGGAGCGGGCGGCCGCAGCAGCCGGGATCGGCCACGCCGGTCCGGACCCCGGCGGCGCGCAACACGCGCAGGGCGGCGTCCCCGATCCCGGGCTCGATGTAGCGGGTGAAGGTGTCGGCCATCACGACCATGTCGGCATCGGGATCCGAGTCTGGACGCCAGGGGCGTTTCGGCATAGGCGGTGCGACGTGCATGAAACGCCCTGCAACGCTCCCCGCCCAGCGTGCAAGGCGAGGCGCCCGGGCGCCGAGGGCCAGCAGGTCGTGGGCGTGGCCCAGCGCGCGGGCGCCCACCGGCACCCCGCGGGCGCGGTGGCGGTGGGCGAGCGCCTCGGCCTTCATGCGCGCCACGTCCACCTGGGCGGGGCACTCGGTGGCGCACGCCTTGCACCCCAGGCACAGCTCCAGCGCCTCGTGCAGGCCGTCGTCGGCGAGGCCGCCGGGGAGCCGCCCCTCGATGGCGGCGCGCAGCAGCACCGCCCGGCCGCGGGTGGCGTGGCGCTCGTCGCGCAGCGCCTGGTAGCTCGGGCACATCGCGGTGCCCGACGAGCGGCACGCGCCGTTCCCGTTGCACGCCTCGCCCGCCCGGGGCAGGCCGCCCTCCGCGGCGAAGCTCAGCGCCGTCCGCGCGGCGCGGCGCGGCGGCGACGCGTCCATCTTCAGCCCGGCGTCGAGCGGGTCGGGGTCGGTGAGCACCCCCGGGTTCAGGAGCCGCTCCGGGTCGAGCAGGTCCTTCAGGCGGCCGAACGCGGCGATGGTCTCCGGCGGGTACATCCGCGGCAGCAGCTCGGAGCGGGCGCGCCCGTCGCCGTGCTCGCCCGACAGCGACCCGCCGAGCGCCACCACCAGGTCGGCGGTCTCCTCCGCGATGCGGCGCAGCGATGCGGTCGCGCCCGGCAGCCGCAGGTCCATCCGCGGCCGGATGTGGAGGCACCCGACGCTGGCGTGGCCATACCAGACCGCCGTGGTGCCCTCGCGGTCCAGGATCCGCCGGATGCCGCGCGCCAGCTCCGGCAGCCGCTCGGGCGGCACGGCGGGGTCCTCGATGAACGCCAGCGGCTTCGGGTCGCCGGGCCCCGGGGGCCGCTCGCCCAGGTGGCGGCCGATGCCGGCGCGCCGCACCGCCCACACCGCCGCCTGGCCGGGGCCGTCGAGCACCACCCGCGCGCCGGGCAGCGCGCGCAGGGCTGCCTCGACCTCGTCCGGCGCTCCGCTGTGCTCCACCAGCAGCTGGGCCTCGGCGTCGGCGTCGAGCGCCGCGGCGCCCATCAGCTCCACCGCCGACGGCCCCGCCTCGAGGGCCCGCAGCGTCGCCTCCAGGGCGGCGTCGACCGAGTCGAACGACATCAGCGCCAGCCCCCGGGCCTCGGGGCGCGGCACCAGCCGCAGCTCGGCCCCGCGGATCACCGCCAGCGTCCCCTCCGAGCCGCAGATCAGGCGCGGCCAGTCGGGGTCGTCGCCCGCGAGGGCGTCGAGGGCGTAGCCCGACACCCGCCGCAGCAGCCCCGGCGGGCGGAACCCCTCGGCCAGTGGCCGCGCCGCCTCCATCGCCGCCGGCGCCACCGCCCCGCGGCGCAGGGTGGCGCGCGTGCCGTCGGCGAGGGTCACGTCCAGCGAGAGGACATGGTCGGCGGTCAGGCCGTAGGCGATGGAGCGGGCGCCGGCGGAGTTGTTGGCGATCATCCCGCCCAGCGTCGCCCGGCTGCCCGACGCCACGTCGGGGCCGAAGAGCAGCCCGTACTCCCCGGCGGCCCGGTTCAGGTCGTCCAGCACGGCGCCCGGCCCCACGCGCGCGGTGCGGGCGTCCGGGTCGATCGCGACCCCCGCGAGCGCCGTCGCGTCGACCACCAGCCCGGCGCCGACCGCCTGGCCGCCCAGGCTGGTCCCGGCCCCCCGCATCGTGAGCGGCACGCCGTTCTCGCGGCATGCCGCGATGGCGGCGTCCAGGTCGTCGGCGTCCGCGGCGCGGAGGGTCGCGACGGGCAGACGGCGGTAGATGCTGGCGTCGTGGGCGTACAGCTCGCGCGACGCGCGGTCGCTCCGCAGCTCGCCCCGGGCGCATCGCCCCAGGGACGCGAGCAGAGCGGGCCCGTCCATGTGGGGCATGGTACGGTCTCGGAGCCCGATCACGCGGCGCTCCGGCGCCGCTGCGCGTGCTTGCGGGGCAGGGGTGGTTTGCTAACCTACCCCGGCTCTGCGGAGCACCCGGTTCGTCTCTGCGCGGCCACGTGGCCGCGCGTTTTGCGCCGGGGGCGTTTTCCACGGGGGAAGAGCGGCCCGCCCGGCCGCGATGGACACTGCTCAGAGGGAGCGAATCGGATGGCGAAGGAGAAGTTCGACAGGTCGAAGCCGCATGTGAACGTGGGCACCATCGGCCACGTCGACCACGGCAAGACGACCCTGACGGCCGCCATCACGAAGGTCCTGGCGGAGAAGGTCGGCGGGGGCACCCAGGCGGTCGCGTTCGACGCCATCGACAAGGCCCCCGAGGAGCGCGAGCGCGGCATCACGATCGCGACCGCCCACGTGGAGTACGAGACCGAGAACCGGCACTACGCCCACGTGGACTGCCCGGGTCACGCGGACTACATCAAGAACATGATCACCGGCGCGGCCCAGATGGACGGGGCGATCCTCGTCGTCTCCGCCGCCGATGGCCCCATGCCGCAGACGCGCGAGCACATCCTGCTCGCCCGCCAGGTCGGCGTGCCGTCGATCGTCGTGTTCCTCAACAAGGCCGACATGGTCGACGACGAGGAGCTGCTCGAGCTCGTCGAGCTCGAGGTCCGCGAGCTGCTCTCGCTCTACGAGTTCCCGGGCGACGACACCCCGATCATCAAGGGCTCCGCCCTGAACGCGCTGAACGGCGACCCCGCGGCGGCCGAGGACATCCTCGCCCTGATGGCGGCGGTCGACGACTACATCCCGCTCCCCGAGCGCGACGTGGACAAGCCGTTCCTGATGCCGGTGGAGGACGTCTTCACCATCACGGGCCGCGGCACCGTCGCGACCGGCCGCGTCGAGCGCGGGATCATCAAGGTCGGCGAGACGATCGAGATCGTGGGCATGACCCCGGAGACCGAGTCGACCGTGGTCACCGGCGTCGAGATGTTCCGCAAGCTCCTCGACGAGGGCCAGGCCGGCGACAACATCGGCGCCCTGCTCCGCGGCGTGAAGCGCGAGGACATCCAGCGCGGCCAGGTGCTCGCGGCGCCGAAGTCGATCACCCCGCACACCAAGTTCAAGGCGCAGGTGTACGTGCTCTCGAAGGACGAGGGCGGCCGTCACACCCCGTTCTTCCAGGGCTACCGCCCGCAGTTCTACTTCCGGACCACCGACGTGACCGGCGTCGTCACCCTCCAGGAGGGTGTCGAGATGGTCATGCCGGGCGACAACGCGACCATGGACGTCGAGCTGATCCAGCCGATCGCCATGGAGGAGGGCCTCCGCTTCGCCATCCGCGAGGGGGGCCGTACGGTCGGCGCCGGAGTGGTCGAGAGCATCACCGAGTAAGAGGGTTCGTCCCCGGACCCCGTCGCCTCCCACCGGAGGCGGCGGGGTTTTCTTTCCTCCCAGAACGGATACGCGCACGGTGCAGCAGAACAAGATCAGGATCCGGCTCAAGGCCTACGACCACGAGCTCATCGACAAGAGCGCCGCGTCGATCGTGGAGACGGCCCAGCGGAGCGGGGCGACCATCTCCGGTCCGGTGCCGCTGCCGACCGAGCGCAACGTCTACTGCGTGATCCGCGGTCCGTTCAAGGACAAGGACTCGCGCGAGCACTTCGAGATCCGCACCCACAAGCGGCTCATCGACATCTACTCGCCGACGCCCAAGACGGTCGACTCGCTCATGCGCCTCGACCTGCCCGCCGGCGTCGACATCGAGATCAAGGCGTAGGTAGTGACCCGAACCGCCCACACTCAGGCGTTTGCCGGCTGCATCGCGGCGCGATGCGGCGTCCTCGGATCGGCCGATGGGAACACCGCCATCGACCTCACCTGCGTCCTTGCCTCGCGTGCGATTCGCTCGGCGAACGCATTGAGCGCGAACGGTCAGGGTCACTGATGGCCGCGATCATCGGACGCAAGGTCGGCATGACCCAGATCTTCGGCGAGGACGGCGCGCGCGTCGCCCTCACCGTGATCGAGGCCGGCCCCTGCCACGTGACCCAGGTGAAGACCGTCGAGACCGACGGCTACGAGGCGGTGCAGCTCGGCTTCGGCTCCGCCAAGCCGAAGGCGCTGAACGAGCCCGAGCTCGGCCACCTGAAGAAGGCCGGCGCTCCGCCCGTGCGTCACCTCCACGAGTTCTCCGCCGAGGAGCTCGGCGTGGACGTGTCGGTGGGCGACGTGGTCACCGTCGAGCCGTTCGAGCCGGGCCAGATGGTCCGCGTGACGGGCACCTCGAAGGGCAAGGGCTACGCGGGCACGATCAAGCGGCACAACTTCAAGCGCGGCCCCAAGAGCCACGGCTCGCACAACATCCGCCAGCCCGGCTCGATCGGCGCGGCCGCCTACCCGGCGCGCGTGTTCAAGGGCATCCGGATGAGCGGCCACATGGGCGCGCGGCAGGTCACCCAGCGCGGCCTCCAGGTCGTCGACCGCGACCCCGAGCGCAACCTGCTGCTCGTCCGCGGCGCGGTGCCCGGCGGCGTCAACGGCATCGTGATCGTGAGGCCCGAGTGACCCCGGTCCCCGTCCTCGACACCGACGGCCTCGCGGCCGGCACGGCGGCCCTGGCCGCGGCCGTCGCGGAGACGCCGATCAAGCAGCACCTCATCCATGAGACCGTGGTCGCGGAGCTCGCGGCGCGCCGCGCCGGCACGCACTCCACGAAGACCCGCTCCGACGTCCGCGGCGGCGGCTCCAAGCCGTGGCGCCAGAAGGGCACCGGCCGCGCCCGCGCGGGCTCGTCGCGCTCGCCCATCTGGACGGGCGGCGGCATCGTCTTCGGCCCCACGCCGCGCAGCTACGGCGGCAAGGTCAACCGCAAGGTGCGCCAGCAGGCCTTCCGCGCGGCGCTGCGCGCCCAGGTGGAGCGCGGCACCGCCGCGATCATGGACGCCACCGGCTGGGACGCCCCCTCCACGAAGCGCGCCGCCGAGTACCTGCGCCAGGCCCCCGACGGCCTCGCGGGCCGCCCGCTGCTGCTCGTGGTCGAGGACCTGAACTCGGTCGAGGCCCGCGCGTTCCGCAACATCGAGGGCGTGTACGTCCTCGCCGCCACGGAGCTGGAGACGGTCGATGTCGTCGCCGCCCGCGCGATCCTCGTGGAGCGCTCGGTGTGGGAGCGCCTGACCGGCGAGCCCGCCGACGTCCAGGCCGTGACCCCCGCGCCGACCAGGAAGCCCGCGCCGAAGAAGCAGGCGCCGCCGAAGCCGAAGCCGGCCCGCAAGGCCTCCCGCAAGAAGGCCGCCGCCGACGAGGCGCCCGCCGACGAGGCGTCGGCCGCCGAGGCCGAGGAGACGGTGGCCGAGCAGCCGGTCGAGGAGGCCGAGGCCGCGGTCGTGGAGGAGGCGCCCGCCGAGGTCGTCGAGGACGCCCCCGCCGAGGACGAGCCCGTCGCCGAGGAGGAGCCCGCCGAGGAGCCGGCGGCCGAGGCCGAGGCCCCCGCGGAGGAGGCGCCGAAGAAGCCCGCCCGCAAGGCGTCGCGCAAGAAGGCCGCCGTTGAGGAGCCCGCCGCCGAGGCCGAGGAGGACGCGTCGTGAGCACGCTCCGCGAGGACATCCGGCGGGTCATCGTCCGCCCGGTCATCTCCGAGAAGAGCTTCCAACTCGTGCAGGCGCACAACCAGTACACGTTCCGTGTGCTGGACGGCGCGCACAAGACCGAGATCCGCCAGGCGATCGAGGACCTCTTCGACGTCACGGTCACCGACGTGCGGACGGTCTCCGTGCAGAGCAAGCCTAAGCGCCGCGGCTACACCAAGGGTCGCCGCCCGGGCTGGAAGAAGGCCATCGTCGAGCTGAAGCCCGGCGACAAGATCGAGCTCTTCGAAGGGGCCTAGGGAGAGACATGGGCATCCGCAAGTACAAGCCGACGTCCCCGGGGCGCCGCTTCATCACGGGCTCGGACTTCGAGGAGGTCACCAAGACCACCCCGGAGAAGTCGCTGCTGGGCAAGATCAGCAAGAGCGGCGGGCGCAACAACAACGGCCGCGTCACCAGCAGGCACATCGGCGGGGGCCACAAGCGCCGCTACCGGATCATCGACTTCAAGCGCCAGAAGGACGGCGTCCCGGCCAAGGTGGCCGCGATCGAGTACGACCCGAACCGGTCGGCCCGCATCGCGCTGCTCCACTACGCCGACGGCGAGAAGGCCTACATCCTGGCGCCGCTGCGCATCCGCGTGGGCGACACGGTCATGAGCGGCCCCCAGGCCGACATCAAGCCGGGCAACGCCCTGCCGCTCCGGGACATCCCGACCGGCACCGTGGTGCACAACATCGAGCTCCAGATCGGTCGTGGCGGCCAGATGTGCCGCTCCGCCGGCGCCGGTGCCCAGCTCATGGCGAAGGACGGCGACTACGCGACGCTGCGCCTCCCGTCCACCGAGATGCGCATGGTGCACCTGGACTGCCGCGCCACCGTCGGCCAGATCGGCAACGTGACGCACGAGAACATCACCGTGGGCAAGGCCGGCCGGAGCCGGTGGAAGGGCAAGCGGCCCAAGGTCCGCGGCTCCGCCATGAACCCGGTCGACCACCCGCACGGCGGCGGCGAGGGCAAGAGCAACTCGGGCCGTCACCCGGTGACCCCGTGGGGCAAGCCCACCAACGGCTACCGCACCCGCAAGAAGGGCAAGGTCAGCCAGAAGTACATCGTCCGCGGCCGCAAGCGCGGCAAGCACACCGAGGGGCGCTGAACGTAGATGGGACGCAGCAGCAAGAAGGGCCCGTTCGTCGATGACCGGCTCATGAAGCGCATCGAGGACATGAACACCGCCAACGAGAAGCGGATCGTCCGCACGTGGTCGCGGTCGTCGACCATCTTCCCGGAGATGGTCGGCCACACGATCGCGATCCACGACGGCCGCAAGCACGTGCCCGTGTTCATCTCCGAGAGCATGGTCGGGCACAAGCTCGGCGAGTTCGCGCCCACCCGGACCTACCGGGGGCACGCCGGCTCCGACCGCACCTCCACGATGCGCCGATGAGCACCGCCGCGCCCGCACCCCAGGTCGTCGAGGCGACCGCCAAGTTCGTCCGCACGTCGCCGCGCAAGGGCCGGCTGGTGGCGGACCTCATCCGCGGCAAGTCGGTCGCGGACGCCCAGGCGATCCTGGCCTACAGCACCCGCGCGGCCGCCGTGCCGGTGCGCAAGGTCCTGCAGTCGGCCGTCGCCAACGCGGACCACAACCACGGCCTGGACGTGCGCGAGCTGCGCCTCGTCAAGGTCACGGTGGACGAGGGGCCGACGATCAAGCGCTTCCGCCCGCGTGCCCAGGGCCGCGCCACCCCGATCATGAAGCGCACCTGCCACATCACCATCGGCCTCGCCGAGACGGGATCGTAGAAGAGCAATGGGTCAGAAGATCAACCCCACGGGCTTCCGCCTCGGCCTGCCGCACAACGGCTGGCGGAGCAACTGGTTCTCGACGCGCGAGTTCGCGAAGTACCTCGACGAGGACCGGATCGTCCGCGACCACATCACCCGCAAGCTGAGCCACGCCGGCCTCTCGTCGATCCACCTGAAGAAGGATCAGACGAAGCTGACCGTGGACATCTACACGGCCCGTCCCGGCATCGTGATCGGCAAGTCGGGGTCCGAGGTGGACGCGCTGCGCCGCGAGCTGAACCGGCTCACCGGCAAGCAGATCCAGGTGAACATCAACGAGATCAAGCGCCCCGAGCTCGACGCGAAGCTGGTGGCCCAGTCCATCGCCGAGCAGCTCGAGAACCGGGTCAGCTTCCGCCGCGCCATGAAGCGCGCGCTCACCTCCGCCATGCGCTCCGGCGCCCAGGGCGTGAAGGTGCAGTGCGGCGGCCGGCTGGGCGGCACCGAGATGTCCCGCTCCGAGCACTACTCGGACGGCCGCGTCCCGCTGCACACGCTCCGCGCCGACATCGACTACGGCTTCCACGAGGCCAAGACGACGTTCGGCCGCATCGGCGTGAAGGTGTGGATCAACAAGGGCGAGGTGCTGCCCGAGGGCGTCACCGACAGCCGTGGCCGCACCGACATGGACGCGGCCCCGCCGCCGCGGCGCCCGCGCCGCGACCGGCGCGACGGCGGCGGCGGTGGCGGGAACGGCGGTGGCGGCGGCGGCCGTGGGCGCGGCGGCGGCGGTGGCCGTGGCGGCGACCGGAGCGGCGGGGGGTCCAACTGATGTTGATGCCCAAGCGCACCAAGCACCGCAAGCACCATCGCGGTCGCCGTGAGGGCCTCTCGCGGGGCAACCACGTCGTCCACTTCGGCGAGTTCGGCCTGAAGGCGCTCGAGCCGGCGTGGATCACGAACCGCCAGATCGAGGCCGCCCGTATCGCCATGACCCGCCGCATCAAGCGTGGCGGCAAGGTCTGGATCAACATCTTCCCGCAGCTGCCGGTCACCAAGAAGCCGGCCGAGACCCGCATGGGCTCGGGCAAGGGCTCGCCCGAGGGCTGGGTTGCCGTGGTGAAGCCCGGCCGCATCATGTTCGAGCTGTCCGGCGTGCCGGAGCCGCTGGCCCGCGACGCCATGCGCCTCGCCGCCAACAAGCTCCCCGTGAAGTGCAAGTTCGTGACGCGCGAGGACGGCTGATGAAGACCACCGAGATCCGTGACATGACCGACGACGAGCTGGCGCGCGCGCTGGAGGAGGCCCGCGAGGCCCACTTCAACCTGCGCTTCCAGCACGCCTCGGGCGCCCTCGAGCGCACCTCGGAGCTGGGCATCCGCCGGCGCGAGATCGCGCAACTGCTGACCGTCGCCCGCGAGCGGGAGCTGACCCGATGAGCGCCGTCCGCACGCCCCAGGAGTCGGTCGCCGGCCGCAAGACCCGTCAGGGGGTCGTGGTGTCGGCCGGCCGCGACAAGACCATCACCGTGCTGCTCGAGACCTCCCGTGCGCACCCCGTGTACGGCAAGACCGTGCGCAGCTCGTCCAAGCTCCACGCCCACGACGAGCGCAACGAGGCGAACGAGGGCGACTTCGTGCGCATCGTCGAGTGCCGCCCGCTGTCCAAGCAGAAGCGCTGGCGCCTGGCCGAGATCCTGGAGAGGGCCCGCTAGTGATCCAGGTCGAGACACGCCTGCGCGTCGCCGACAACACCGGCGCCCGCGAGCTGCTGTGCATCCGCATCATGGGCGGGTCGCGGCGCCGCTCCGCGACGGTGGGCGACATCATCGTGGGCACGGTCAAGCAGGCCGTGCCGAACGGCGCCATCAAGAAGGGCGACGTCGTCCGCGCCGTCGTCGTGCGCACCAAGAAGGAGCACGGGCGCGACGACGGCACGTTCATCGCCTTCGACGAGAACGCCGCCGTCATCATCGACAACGCCCAGAACCCGCGCGGGACGCGCATCTTCGGCCCGGTCGCCCGCGAGCTGCGGGAGAAGAACTTCATGAAGATCGTCAGCCTGGCGCCGGAGGTCCTCTGATGCCCGCCCGCATCCGCACCGGCGACCGCGTGGTGCTCCTGTCCGGCAAGGACAAGGGCAAGACCGGCGTCGTCCTCGAGGTCCGCCCCAAGGAGGGGCGCGTCCTGGTCGAGGGCCTCAACATGATCAAGCGTCACACCAAGCCCCGGCCGCCGAACGAGCCGGGCGGGGTGATCGAGAAGCCCGGGCCGATCCATCTGTCCAACGTCGCCCACATCGACCCGAAGGACGGGCGGGCGACCCGGGTGCGGATCCAGGAGATCGACGGCGTCCGGACGCGCGTGTCCGCACGCTCGGGGGAGAAGCTGGACTGATGAGCACCGAGACGACGGCGCCCGCCCGGGCGCGACTGCGCGACACCTACGAGGACCAGATCCGCCCGAAGCTCCAGGAGGAGTTCGGGTACCGGTCCCCCATGGAGCACCCGCGCCTGGAGAAGATCACGCTCAGCATGGGCGTCGGCGAGGCCAAGCAGAACAGCAAGGCGCTCGACGAGGCCGTGGAGCAGCTCGGGATCATCGCGGGGCAGCGCCCGGCGATCACCCGCGCCCGCAAGTCGATCGCCCAGTTCAAGCTGCGCGAGGGCATGGCGATCGGCTGCAAGGTCACGCTCCGCGGCAACCGCATGTGGGAGTTCCTCGACCGGCTCCAGTCGGTCGCGCTCCCGCGGATCCGCGACTTCCGCGGCATCAACCCGGACGGCTTCGACGGCCGTGGCAACTACAACCTGGGCCTGCGGGAGCAGACGATCTTCCCGGAGATCGACTACGACCGCGTCGACGCGGTGCGCGGGCTCAACGTGACCATCACGACCACGGCGGGCACCGACGAGGAGGGCCGCGCCCTCCTCCGCCACCTCGGCATGCCGTTCCGCGCCGAGGGCTACTCGTCCGACGAGCTGGCGGCCCGCCGGCGCAAGAAGCAGCGCAAGTACGGCGGCCGCGGCCGCGGACGCAGGTAAGGAGAGACGTGGCGAAGACCAGTCTGCGGGTGAAGGCCTCCCGCACCCCCAAGTACAAGACGCAGCAGTACACGCGCTGCCACGCCTGCGGCCGCCCCCGCGCGGTGTTCCGCAAGTTCGGGCTGTGCCGCGTGTGCCTGCGCCAGTCGGCGCACGCCGGCGTCATCCCCGGCATGACCAAGAGCAGCTGGTAGGGGGGACGCGCCGATGATGACCGACCCCATCGCGGACATGCTCACCCGCATCCGCAACGCCAACACCGCCCTGCACGACCAGGTCGAGATGCCCGCCAGCGGGCTCAAGACCGAGGTCGCCCGCGTCCTCAAGGACCAGGGCTACATCAGCGACTTCGAGCTGCGCGAGGGCCGGGTCGGCCAGGATCTCGTCATCCGCCTCAAGTACAGCAGCGACCGGCGCCGCGTCATCAGCGGCCTGGAGCGCGTGTCCAAGCCCGGCCGGCGCGTCTACGTCGACAAGACGGCGATCCCGCGCGTGCTGGGCGGCATGGGCGTCGCCGTGATCTCGACCTCCCAGGGCGTCATCACCGGTCACGAGGCCCGCCGCCGAGGCATCGGCGGCGAAGTGATCTGCTCGGTCTGGTAGGAGACGAATGAGCCGCATCGGACGCGCACCGATCCCGATCCCCGACGGGGTGACGGTCGACATCACGGGCCAGACGGTCAGGGTGAAGGGCCCCAGGGGGGAGCTCACCCACACCGTGGTCGAGCCCATCCGGGTCGCCGAGCAGGACGGCCAGATCGTCGTGACCCGGCCGACCGACCGCGGGCCGCACCGGGCCCTGCACGGCCTGTCGCGGAGCCTCGTCGCCAACCTGGTGACGGGCGTCAGCGCGGGCTTCGAGCGCCGCCTCGAGATCCAGGGCGTCGGCTACCGCGCCCAGATGAAGGGGCAGGCCCTGGAGCTGGCGGTCGGCTACTCGCACCCTGTTACCATCGATCCTCCCGACGGGATCCAGTTCGAGGTCCCCGCCCCCACCCAGGTGGTGGTGAAGGGGATCGACAAGCAGCTGGTCGGCGAGATCGCTGCGCAGGTCCGGGGGACGCGTCCGCCGGAGCCGTACAAGGGCAAGGGCGTCCGCTACGCGGGCGAGGTCGTTCGTCGCAAGGTCGGTAAGAGAGCATGAGCCTCAGCACCAGGGATGCGCGCCTCCGGCGCCACCGCAGGATCCGCGGCAAGGTCGTGGGCAGCGCCGAGCGCCCCCGCCTGGCCGTCGCCCGCTCCAACAAGCGGATCTACGCCCAGCTCATCGACGACGGCGCCGGCCACACGCTCGCGGCGGCCGGCTCCCACGAGGCGGCGCTGCGCGGCCTGGCCAAGGGTCCGGCGGCCGGCGAGGTCGGGAAGCTGCTGGCCGAGCGCGCGAAGCAGGCCGGCATCGCCCGGGTCGTGTTCGACCGGGGCGGCTACAAGTACCACGGGCGCGTCAAGTCGCTCGCCGACGGGGCCCGCGAGGGCGGGCTCGAGTTCTAGGGGGAGTGACGTAGTGGCCGAGGTACGCCGAGGGGCGAAGATCAACCCGGACGGGCTCGAGCTCAACGAGCGCGTCGTGCAGGTGAACCGCGTCGCCAAGGTCGTCAAGGGCGGCCGGCGGTTCTCGTTCTCGGCGCTCGTCGTCGTGGGCAACGAGGTGGACACCGTCGGCGTGGGTCACGGGAAGGCCAAGGAGGTCCCCGTGGCGATCCAGAAGGCCGTCGAGGACGCCAAGAAGAATCTGTTCCGCGTGCCCAAGTACCGGACCACCATCACCCACCAGGTGACGGGCCGCTCCGGCGCCGGCAAGGTGTTCCTGAAGCCGGCCTCCGAGGGCACCGGCGTGATCGCGGGCGGCGGCGTGCGCGCCGTGCTCGAGCTCGCGGGCATCCGCGACATCCTGAGCAAGTCGCTCGGCACCTCCAACCCGGTGAACCTGGTGGCCGCGACCGTCGCGGGCCTCAAGGAGCTGCGCCGGCCCGAGGAGGTCGCCGCGCTGCGCGACAAGACCGTCGCCGAGGTCCTCGGCATCCCGTCCGGCTCGGGCGATCCCGCGACCGAGCCCGTCCAGGCCGCCGAGCCCGTCGCCGCCGGCGCCGAGGCCGCCTCGTGACGCGCCTCGCCGTGACCCAGGTCCGCTCGTCGATCGGCACGCAGCAGCGCCACCGCGGCACGCTCCGCGCGCTGGGCCTGCGCCGCATCGGCCAGACCGTCGAGCACGACGACTCGCCCCAGCTCCAGGGCATGCTGCGCATGGTCTCCTGGCTCGTCCGCGTGGAGAAGAAGGATGGCTGAGCGCCCCGACATCCCCGAGACCGCCGCCGAGGACATCAGCCTCGACAAGCTGTCGCCCCGCCCGGGCGCCAAGCGCGCGCGCAAGCGCGTGGGCCGCGGGATCGGCTCCGGCACCGGCAAGACCGCCGGCCGCGGCCAGAAGGGCCTCGGCGCGCGCTCCGGCGGCGGCGTCCGCGAGGGCTACGCCGGCGGCCAGATGCCCATGTACATGCAGCAGGGCAAGCTCCGCGGCTCCAACCGCAAGATGTCGATGCCCATGGGCCCGTTCCGCACCCACTCGGTGCCGGTCAACGTCGGCGCCCTCAGCGTCTTCGACGCCGGCGCGACCGTGGACCTCGAGGCGCTCGCGGCGAAGGGGCTCGTGAAGAACAACGCGAACCGCGCCTGGCCCGTGAAGATCCTCGCCGGCGGCGAGATCGACCGCGCCCTGACGGTCCGCGTCGAGGCGATCTCGGCCGCCGCCCGCGCGAAGATCGAGGCCGCCGGTGGCACCGTGGAGCTGCTCGGCGAGGCGACGACCACCGAGGCTTAGGAGCGGTCTGAGCGGATGCTCAAGACGATCCTCACGGCGCTCCGGTCGCCGGACCTCCGCAAGAAGCTCCTCTTCACGGCGTTCATCCTGGCCGTGTACCGGTTCGGCTCGTACGTGCCGGTCCCGGGCATCGACCTGGACGCGCTCCAGCAGGCGATCGACCAGCGCGGGAGCCGGCTGCTCGACTTCCTGAACCTGTTCGCCGGCGGCGCGCTCACCCGGTTCGCGGTCTTCGCGCTGGGGATCATGCCGTACATCACGGCGAGCATCATCCTGCAGCTGATGACCGTGGTGATCCCGCGGCTCGAGGCCCTCCAGAAGGAGGGTGAGAGCGGGCAGCAGAAGATCACGCAGTACACGCGCTACTTCACCGTGGTGCTCGCTCTGCTGCAGTCGATGGCATACGTCCTGTACTTCAAGTCGCAGGACGCGCTGCCGGACTTCAGCCCGGGCCGCTTCTACCTGATCGTCATCTCGGTGACGGCGGGCACGGTGCTGCTGATGTGGCTCGGCGAGCTCATCACCCAGCGCGGCGTGGGCAACGGCATCTCGCTGCTGATCTTCGCCAGCATCGTCTCGTCGGTCCCCGACGCGGTGGACGGCTGGCTCACGCTGCCGCCGGTGTCGCAGGTGCTGATCCTGCTGATCGCCCTGGCCGTCGTGATCGGCGTGGTGTTCATCAACGAGGGCCAGCGCCGCATCCCGATCCAGTACGCGAAGCGCGTGGTCGGGCGTCGCATGACCTCGGGCGGCACCACCTACATGCCGCTGCGCGTGAACATGGCCGGCGTGATCCCGGTGATCTTCGCCTCGTCGGTGGTCATCCTGCCGCCGACCCTGGCCGAGCTCGCGGGCCAGAACTCCTTCTTCCAGAACGTCTCCGACTTCCTGGCGCCGGGGTCCTGGTACTACATCATCTTCGAGGCGCTGCTCATCATCCTCTTCACGTACTTCTACACCGCGGTGCAGTTCAACCCGGTGGAGCAGGCCGACAACCTGAAGAAGTACGGCGGCTTCATCCCCGGCGTCAGACCGGGCCGGCCGACGGCCGTCTACCTCGACCGCGTGCTGACGCGCCTGACGCTGCCCGGCGCCATCTACCTGGCGATCATCGCCGAGCTGCCGAACATCGTGTTCCGCTACCTGCCGGATTCCAACGTGTTCTTCGGGGTCCTCGGTGGCACCTCGATCCTGATCGTCGTGGGCGTCGCCCTCGACACGATGCGCCAGATGGAGGCCCAGCTGATGATGCGCTCCTACGAAGGGTTCCTGAAATAGCCCGCCTCATCCTGCTCGGCCCCCCCGGCGCCGGGAAGGGGACGCAGGCCGAGCGGCTCCGCGACGAGTTCGGCCTGCTGCACCTCTCCACCGGAGACCTGCTCCGCGCGGCCGTCGCGGAGGGCAGCGACCTGGGGCGCGAGGCGAAGCGGTACATGGACGCCGGCGAGCTGGTGCCGGACGCGGTGGTGGTCGGGATGATCCGCGAGAAGATCTCCGCCCCCGACGTCGGCGGCTTCCTGCTGGACGGCTTCCCGCGCTCCGTGCCCCAGGCCGACGCGCTCGACCGCATGCTCGCCGACCTCGGCCTGCCGCTCGACGCCGTCGTCTCCATCGCCGTGTCGCGCGCGGAGCTGGTCCGCCGCCTCGCCGGCCGCTGGATCTGCCGCCGCTGCGGCCGCTCCTTCCACGAGGTGTTCAACCCGTACCCGGGCGACCCGTGCCCGAAGGGGTCCGGCGGCGAGACATGCGATCTGTACCAGCGTGAGGACGACCGCCCGGAGACGGTCGAGAACCGGCTGTCGGTCTACGATGCCCAGACCGCACCGCTCATCGACTACTACCGCTCCCGCGGCCTCCTGAGCGAGGTCGACGGCGAACGCTCACCGGACGAGGTGCATGATCAGATCGTCGCGCACATCCCGTCGGCGCCGGGGACCTAGGGCCAAGCCCGTGGCGACGGCCTCCCAGCGCCCGCGGGGGCCCATACCGAAGACGCCCGGCGAGCTCGACGCGATGGCCGCGTCCGGCGCCGTGCTGTTCCGGACCCACGAGGCGCTCCAGGCGGAGATCGCCCCCGGCGTGACCACGCAGCGCCTCGACGAGATCGCCGAGGAGCTCATCCGCGGCGCCGGCGGCATCCCGGCGTTCAAGGACTACCCGGGCCCGACGCCCTATCCGGCGTCGATCTGCGCCTCCGTCAACGACGAGGTGGTGCACGGGATCCCCGGCCCCTACGCCCTCCGGGAGGGCGATGTGCTCGCCCTGGACGCCGGCGTCATCCTGGACGGCTGGGTGTCCGACGCGGCGCGCACCCACGCCGTGGGCGAGGTGTCGAGGATCGGCCGCAAGCTCATCGACGTGACCCGCGCCTCGCTGGAGCGCGGCATCGCCGCCGCCCGGCTCGGCGGCCGCGTGGGCGACATCGGCGCCGCCGTGCAGCAGGAGGTCGAGGCCGCCGGGTTCTCGGTGGTCCAGAGCCTCGTGGGCCACGGCGTCGGCCGGTCCATGCACGAGGAGCCCCAGGTCCCCAACTTCGGCCGCCCCGGCACCGGCGCCGAGCTGGTGGAGGGCCTGGTCATCGCGATCGAGCCGATGGTCAACGCGGGCGGCCACGACGTGGTGCTCGGCGCGGACGGCTGGACCATCACCACCCGGGACGGCAGCCTCTCCGCCCACTGGGAGCACACCGTGGCCATCACCGCGGACGGCCCGAGGATCCTCACCATCGCCTGAGCCCGAGCCGCGCGGTCCGAACGGATGGGTGCGTCGTGCGACCAGGCCGGGATGGGGTGGCGCCGTGAACGTGCGGCCAGGTGCTCACTGCGTCAGGCTATCCTCGGCTGACGGGCCCGCCCACCGGGTGCTAACATCCCGGGTCGCTCGCGGGGCAGCCCCGTGGGCATGCCCGCGCCCTGGAGGGGACGAGTCGTGAAGGTCCGTGCATCGGTCAAGCCCATCTGCGAGAAGTGCCGCGTGATCAAGCGTCACGGGAAGCTCCTCGTGATCTGCCAGAACGCCCGCCACAAGCAGGTGCAGGGCTGATGGCGCGCATCGCCGGCGTCAACATCCCGCGCGAGAAGCGCGTGGAGATCGGCCTGACCTACGTCTACGGCATCGGCCGCCCGACGGCCAACAAGGTGCTGGAGGAGACGGGGATCAACCGCGACACCTACGTCCGCGACCTCACCGAGGAGGAGATCGCGCGCCTCCGCGACGTGATCGAGAAGACCCTGGTGGTCGAGGGCGACCTCCGCCGCGAGCGCTCGAACGACATGAAGCGCCTGATGGAGATCGGCTGTTACCGCGGCCTGCGCCACCGGCGCGGGCTCCCGGTGCGCGGCCAGCGCACGAAGACCAACGCGCGCACGCGCAAGGGCCCGAAGCGCACCGTGGGCAAGCAGCGCAAGAGCTGAGAGCCCGAGAAACCGACCAGGACCGAGGAGCGCGTTGGCACGCCAGAAGGTGACCCGCGGCCGCACCCGCCGCCGCACGCGGAAGAACATCCCCGTGGGCAACGCCCACATCAAGACGTCGTTCAACAACACGATCGTCACGCTGACCGACAAGCAGGGCAACGTGATCGCGTGGGAGACCGCCGGCTCGGCCGGGTTCAAGGGGTCCCGCAAGAGCACGCCGTACGCCGCCCAGGTCACGGCCGACTCGGCCGCGCGCAAGGGGATGGAGCACGGGCTCCAGAAGGTCGACGTCTACGTGAAGGGCCCCGGCTCCGGCCGCGAGACGGCCATCCGCTCCCTCCAGGCGGCCGGCATCGAGGTCGCCTCCGTGACCGACGTCTCGCCCGTCCCGCACAACGGCTGCCGGCCGCGCAAGCGGCGGAGGGTCTGAGCATGGCCCGCTACACCGGCCCCACCGTCAAGCAGTCGCGCCGCGAGGGCTTCGCCCTCACCGACAAGGCGCAGAAGTACCTGGACCGGCGCCCGTACCCGCCCGGCGAGCACGGCCGCGGCCGCATCCGCCAGAGCGAGTACCTCCTCCAGCTCCGCGAGAAGCAGAAGACGCGCCGCTACTACGGGCTGCTCGAGAAGCAGTTCCGCCGCTACTACGAGAAGGCCAACCGCCAGCAGGGCATCACGGGCGAGAACCTCCTCCGGATGCTCGAGATGCGGCTCGACAACGTCGTCTACCGCCTCGGCTTCGCGGCCACCCGCCGCCAGGCCCGGCAGCTCGTGAACCACGGCCACTTCCGGGTGAACGGGCGGAAGGTGGACATCCCCAGCTACCAGGTGAAGGCGGACGACGTCATCACCGTGAAGCAGGGGTCCAGCGCGGAGCCGATCATCCGGGCGGCCACCGAGCTGGTGGCGTCCGTGGCCCCGTGGCTGCAGGCCGACTACGACGCGCTGAACGGGAAGGTCCTGAAGGCCCCCGAGCGCTCGGAGATCGACACCCAGGTGAGCGAGCAGCTCATCGTGGAGTACTACTCGAAGTAGGCAGGGCCGCCGGCGAGGGCCCCTCCCGTGACGGGGACGGGGCCGATGCCTGGTCCCGCTGTCACCACGATCCGGCCCCGTGCCGGAGGCAAGGAGTCACGTGCTCGACATCCAGTCCCCCCGCATGACCTACGACCCTGTCAGCGACACGCTCGGCCGGTTCGAGGTCGAGCCGCTCGACCGCGGCTTCGGACACACCTTCGGCAACAGCCTGCGCCGCGTGCTGCTGTCCTCCCTCGAGGGGGCGGCGGTGACCTCGGTGCGGATCGAGGGGGTCCAGCATGAGTTCACCACCATCGCCGGCGTCCGCGAGGACGTCACCGACATCATCCTCAACCTCCGCGAGCTGGTCTGCCGCCTCCACGGCGAGGTCGGCGAGATCGAGGTGGAGCTGTCCAAGGTCGGCCCCGGCGCCGTCACGGCCGCCGACATCTCGGCCCCCGCGGACCTCGAGATCCTGAACCCGGACCTCGAGATCGCGACGCTCGAGGCGGGTTCGCGCCTGGACATGATCCTCACGATCAGCCGCGGTCGCGGCTACGTGCCGGCCGAGCAGAACAAGGGCCCGGGCACCACGATCGGCGTGATCCCGGTGGACTCGAACTTCTCCCCGGTCCTGCGCGTCCGCTACGAGGTGAGCCCGGCCCGCGTCGGCCAGCGCACCGACTACGACAAGCTGCTGCTCGAGATCCAGACCGACGGCAGCGTCGACCCCCGCGGCGCCATCGCGGAGGCCGCCGAGACGCTCATCGGGCGCCTCGCGATCTTCGCCGACCCGGAGAGCACGAAGCTCCTGGGCGAGCCGGCCGTCGAGGAGGTCCCCGCCGGCGGCGGGATGCACGACATCATGATCGAGGAGCTCGAGCTGGGCGTGCGCAGCTACAACTGCCTCAAGCGCGTCGGCGTCGAGACCATCGGCGACCTGATCTCGAAGACGGAATCCGAGCTGTCGGCCATCCCGAACTTCGGGAAGAAGAGCATCGAAGAGGTCAAGGAGAACCTCGCCGCGCACGGCCTCGGCCTGCGCAGCGACGACGAGTAGGCCAGGAGACCGACCGTGCGCCACCGCAATGCAGGCCCCAAGCTCAACCGCTCATCGTCGCACCGGCAGGCGATGGGCGCGAACCTCGCGACGGCCCTGCTGACGCACGGTCGCATCCAGACGACGGCCCCCAAGGCCAAGCTGGCGCGCGGCATCGCGGAGAAGGCGATCACCCTCGCCAAGCAGAACACGCTGCACTCCCGGCGCCAGGCGGTCGCGCTCCTGCGCAACAAGGACATCACGTACCACCTCTTCGACGTGGTCGGTCCCGCGTTCAGCGACGTCCAGGGCGGCTACACCCGCACGCTGAAGCTCGGCCCGCGCCAGGGTGACGCGGCGCCGATGGTGCTCCTGGAGCTGTCGAAGGACGTCCCGGCGGCCGCCACGCGGTAGTCCCCGTGGCGGACCCGCCCGCCGGGCGGGTCCTCCGCCTGGAACTCGAGTACGACGGATCGCGGTTCTCGGGCTGGGCCTCCCAGCCCGGGCTCCGCACCGTCGAGGGCGTGCTGCGCGACGCCCTCGGGACGCTCCTGCGCGAGCCGGCCGAGGTGACCGTCGCCGGCCGCACCGACGCCGGCGTGCACGCATCCGGACAGGTCGCGAGCGTCCCCACCGGGAGCCAACTGCCCGCCGGTCGCATCCTGCGCGGCCTCAACGGCCTGCTGCCGGACGACCTGGCCGTCCGCGCCGTCGTGGACGCGCCGGCGGGCTTCGACGCCCGCCGCGACGCCGTGGCCCGCCGTTACGAGTACCGGGTCCTCACCGGCCCGCCCTCGCCGCTGCGCGCCGGCCGGGTGTTGCACCACCCCGCGCCGCTCGACGAGGGACGCCTGGAGGAGGCTGCCGCCCTTCTGGTGGGGCAGCACGACTTCCGCGCGTTCACGCCCACGCGCACGGAGCACGTGTTCTTCGACCGCACCGTCGCCGAGTGCCGCTGGGAGCGGCGCGAGGACGAGCTGGTGCTGGTGCTGGAGGCCGACGCCTTCCTGCGCCACATGGTGCGCGTCGCGGTCGGGACGATGCTGCTCGTGGGCCGCGGCGCCTGGGAGCCCGGGCGGGTGGCGGCGCTGCTCGGCGGGGCGCCGCGGGGGGCGGCCGGGCCGACGGCGCCGGCCCACCCCCTGACGCTGGTCGCGGTCCGCTACCAGTAGGCCGGCGCCGGCGGCAGTTCGTGCCCCGCGGCGCATCGGCCGCCCTCCGCGGGGACCATCTCGCGGCAGTCGGCGCACCGCACCCACATGCCGTTCACGCGGTGCGGGGTCCACACCCCGGTCTGGCCGCCGGTCGCGAGGCCGTCCCCGAAGAACCGCGCCGCCGCGTCGATGTGCGGGCCGTTGCGGCGGATCGCGGCGACGTCGTCGGCCGTCTCCCACGCCGAGATCGTGTACATGCGCGGTCCCACGGTCGCGAGCAGGACGCTCTTGAAGCCCGGCTCCGCCATCAGGGAGCCGACGACGCCCTGCGTGCGCTCGCGGACCTCCTGCTGGGCCTCGGGGCCGCTCGCCTCGAGCACCGTCAGGCTCACCGCCCCCGGCTCGCCGCCGTCCTTCGAGACCCAGACGGAGGTGCCGAAGCGGAACGGCCCGGCCTGATCCGGCTGCACCACCACCTGCATCCCGAGCTGCCGGGGCACGGCCCCGCTGTCGAAGAAGCCCTGCACAGAGGCCACTCCGTCGCCGGCCACGTGGATCAGGTCGGCGCCCTCCACCGCGATCGGCCGCCCCGTGGGCGGCAGGCCGCTCAGGCCACCGGTGTCGGTGCCGCTCATCGTCCACCGCGCCCACAGCGTGTCGCCCTCCGCGACGAGGTCGTCCACCGCGAACGCCAGGTCCGGGAACGCCGACCAGAGCCCCGCGGCGTAGGCGCCCGTCCCGCTCGGGTCGAGCCCGTCGGGGACGGTCGGGTCGCGGTAGACGCCATCCGGTGCGAACGCCGCCGCCACCGCCTCCCGGTCGTGGGCGTTCCAGGCGTCGAAGTACCGTTGCGCAACGCCGGTCGTGTCCAAGGGTCCACCCCCCTCGTCAGCCGCTACGCTGGATGTCCGTGCCGCACATCCTCGTCACCAACGACGACGGCGTCCACTCCGCGGGACTCCTGGCCCTCGCGCAGGCGCTCAGGTCGGTCGGAGACGTCAGCGTCATCGCCCCGGACTCCAACCGCAGCGCCATCGGCCGGGGGATCACGATCCACAACCCCCTCCACGTGGAGGAGGTCGCCCTGGCCGACGGCACCAGCGCCCTCGCCACCGACGGCACCCCCGTGGACTGCGTGCGGTTCGCCGCCCTGGGGCTCCTGGACCGGCACCCCGACCTGATCGTGAGCGGCATCAACCTCGGGCTCAACCTGGGCGACGACGTCACCTACTCCGGCACGGTGGCCGCCGCCCTGGAGGGCACGCTGCTCGGCATCCCCGCGCTCGCGGTCTCGGCCCACGCCGTGAACGCCGCGACCGCCGACCAGTGGGACGACCGGGCCTACGACTTCCGGGCCGCGGGCGCCTTCGCCGCGGCGGTCGCGCCGCGGCTGCTGCAGCCGGACTTCCCGGAGGGCGTGGTGCTCAACATCAACGCCCCCGGCCTGCCGCCCGAGGCGGTCACCGGCGCCGCCGTGACCCGCCTGGGCCGCCGCAAGTACAACGACGAGTTGACCCTGCTGGACGAGCAGGGCGGCAGGCGGCGGTACACGATCTACGGCGGGGTCGCGTCGCACCGGCGGGAGGAGGGGACCGACTTCGCCGCCATCGAGGATGGCGCGATCTCGGTCACGCCGCTGCACTTCAACCTGACCGACCTGGCGAGCATGGAGGCGGTGGAGGCGTTGGAGCTGGCCGCCCTGCTCGGCGTCGGGGCCGCCCCCCGGAGCGCGTGACGGGCTTCGACCCCATCCTGTTCGACCTGGACGGGACCGTCATCGACTCGGTGGCGCTCATCCGCGAGTCGCACCGCCACGCGGTCCGCACGGTGCTCGGCCAGGACTGGGAGGACGAGCGCCTGGTCGCCAACGTCGGCCGCCCCCTCATCGAGCAGATGGCGGTGTTCGACCCCGACCGGGCCCAGGAGCTCTACGACGTCTACCGGACGTGGAACCACGCCAACACGTCGGCGCTGCTGCTGGCGTACGACGGGGTGGAGGCGGTCCTCCGCGCGCTCAAGGACGACGGGAGGCGGCTCGGCATCGTGACCTCCAAGAGCCACGACGCCGTCGACCTGGCCTGGGGGGTGCTGCCCACGCTGCGGGACCTGTTCGACGTGGTGATCGCGGCGGAGGACACCGAGCGCCACAAGCCCGAGCCGGACCCCCTCCTGGAGGGGCTGCGGCGCCTCGGCGCCGGCCCCGAGGGCGCCTGCTACGTGGGCGACGCGCCGTTCGACATGATCGCCGGGCGTGCCGCCGGACTCACCACGATCGCCGTGACGTGGGGCTTCTTCCCGCCGCACGAGCTGCTCTCCTTGGAGCCGGACCTGGTGGCCGACACGCCGGCCGGGATGCTCCTGGCGTGCCGGGGGGAGGCGGGGTGAGCGAGCCGGGCGATCGCGCCGCGGAGCTGCGCGGCCTGATCGACGGGGCCAACCACGCCTACTACGTCCTGGACCAGCCGACGGTCGAGGACATCGTCTACGACGACTGGATGCGGGAGCTGGAGGCGCTGGAGACGGCGCACCCCGAGCTGGCGACCCCCGACTCGCCCACCCAGCGGGTCGGGGCCGCGCCCTCCCAGCGGTTCGCGCCCGTCGAGCACCCGCGCCCCATGCTCAGCCTGGCCAACGCCCGCGGCGCCGAGGAGCTGACCGCCTGGCACGACCGCGCCCGGCGGGTGATGGAGCAGGAGGGCATGGCGTCCCGGGAGATCCACTTCGTGGTGGAGCCGAAGATCGACGGCCTGGCCATCTCCCTGGTCTACGAGGACGGCGTGTTCGTGCGCGGCGCCACACGGGGCGACGGCGTGGTGGGCGAGGACGTGACCGCCAACCTCCGCACGATCCGCGCCATCCCCACCCGCCTGCGGCTGCCGGACGGCGTCGCCCCGCCGCCCGTGGTGGAGGTGCGCGGCGAGGTCTACCTGCCGCTCGCCGCCTTCGCCGAGCTCAACGAGACGCGCGCCGCCGCCGGGCTGCCCACGTTCGCGAACCCGCGCAACTCCGCCGCCGGCAGCCTGCGCCAGCTCGACCCGAAGGCCACCGCCGAGCGGCCGCTCTCGATCTGGTGCTATTCGCTCGGCTACGCCGACGGGATATCGGTCACGCGCCAGTCGGAGGCGCTCCAGTGGCTTCGCGACGCGGGATTCCGCGTGAACCCGGACATCACGGTCGTCGATGCGATCGACGAGGTCCAGGCGGCGTGCGCCGCCTGGGAGGAGCGGCGCGGCTCGGTGGACTTCGACATCGACGGCGCCGTCGTGAAGATCGACGAGATCGACGTGCAGGAGCGCCTCGGCGCCGTGGGCCGCGCCCCGCGCTGGGCGATCGCCTACAAGTTCGCGCCCACCACGGCCGTCACCACGCTCAACAACATCATGGTGAGCATCGGCCGCACCGGCGCCCTGGTGCCGTTCGCCGAGCTGGAGCCGGTGTCGGTCGGCGGCGCGACCGTGCGGCTCGCGACGCTCCACAACCAGGAGGACCTGGCGCGCAAGGGGCTGATGATCGGCGACAAGGTCATCGTGCAGCGGGCCGGGGACGTGATCCCGCAGGTCGTGGGGCCGCTCACCCAGGAGCGCACCGGCGACGAGCGCCCATTCGTGATGCCCGACCGCTGCCCCGCCTGCGACACGCCGGTGGTCCAGCCGCCGGGCGAGGTGCAGATCCGGTGCCCCAACCGGTCCTGCCCCGCGCAGATCGTGCAGGGCCTGTTCCACTTCGCCTCGCGCGGCGCGATGGACATCGAGGGGCTGGGGGAGAAGACGATCAGCAGCTTCTACCGGGACGGCCTGCTGGGGAGCTTCGCCGACATCTACGACCTGCCGTCCCGGCGCGACGAGCTGATCGCCCGCGAGGGGTGGAAGGACGTCTCGGTCGACAACCTGATCGCCGCGGTCGAGCGCTCCAAGGAGCGGCCGTGGCCGCGGCTGCTCTACGGCCTGGGGATCCGCCACGTGGGCGACGTGACGGCCGACGCGGTGGCGGCGGTGTGCCCGTCGCTGGACGCGCTGCTGCAGGCCGACGTGGAGGCGCTGGCCCAGGCCGAGGGCGTCGGCCCCGTGGTGGCCGAGTCGATCCGCGAGTTCCTGTCCTCCGACGCCAACCGCGAGCTGCTCGAGCGCCTGCGCGGGGCCGGGCTGACGGTGGTGTCGGACGTCCCGCCACCCGTCGCGGATGGACCCCTCACCGGTCACAGCGTGGTCGTCACCGGGGGCCTCGAGGCCTATTCCCGCGACGAGGTGAAGCGGGCGATCACCGCCGCCGGCGGCAAGATGACCGGATCGGTGAGCAAGTCGACGTCGTTCCTGGTCGCCGGCGTCGACCCGGGCACCAAGCTCGCGAAGGCCGAGTCGGCGGGCGTCCCGGTGCTGGACGAGGCGGCCTTCCTGGCGATCCTGGACGGCCGCGCCGAGGTGCCGTCCCGGGGGGATTCCTCCGGGGGCCCCTAGTCCTCCGCGCCCGCGGCGAGGAGGGTCACGACCTTGTCCTGCACGGCGCGGGCGCCGCCGATGTCGGTCGAGTTCATCAGCAGGGCGAACGCGTAATGGTCGCCGCCCCTGCTGACCACCCTGCCGGCCATGGCGCTGACGCCGTCCAGGTAGCCGGTCTTGGCCCGCACCCGCTTGGTGGCGACGCCGGTGGTGAAGCGGCGGATCAGTGTGCCCTCCCCGCCCTGCGCGAGGGAGGTGACCAGGGCCTTGCCCCAGGTGGGGTCCGCGTCGGCCTGCGCGATCAAGCGCACGAGCGACGAGGCGGCCAGGCGGTTCCCGCGGGAGAGGCCGGAGCCGTCCACCAGGGTGTCGCCCGGTCCGAGGACGCCCTTCCGCGTGAGCAGGGCGTCCGTGTGCTGGACGCCCGCCGTCGTGCTCCCGTTGCCGGCGCGATAGGCGCCGACGGCCTTGACCAGGGTCTCGGCGATGAAGTTGTCGCTGTCGAGGTTCATCGCCCGCACGATCGTCGGGAGCGGCGGGGAGACGGCGGTGGCGATCACCCGGGCGCCCCGCGGGGTGACGCCTCCCTCGAGCGGGCCGACCTGCTGCACGCCGACGCCCCGGAGCGTGGCCCGCAGGCGCTGCCCCGCCGCGAGGGTGGGGTTCGTGACGTAGGCCGCACGCCCGCTCCCCGCGTAGTCCTGGTTGATCGCCAGCGCCGAGAGCGGGGCCATGTAGAGCGAGTAGTACGAGGGCCAGCCGGGACCCAGCCGTTTGCGGTCGAACAGGCTCTCGTCGGCGATGATCGGCCCCCGGACGAGACGGACGCCGGTGGCCTTCAGGCCCGTCCCGAGGTCGCTGAGCGGCGTGGCCCGGCCGCGCAGGTACGCCGAGCCGTAGTACCGGGTGGCGAGGACGGGATCGCCCGCACCGCGTATGTAGACGGGCCCGCGCAGCACCTTGCCCGCCCGGACCGTCGATGGGCCCGCGGACAGCGTCGTCCGGAAGTGGTAGCCGGTGCCGAGCTCGAGCAGCGCACCCGCGCTCGTCACCAGCTTCATGGTGGAGGCGGGGATGCGCGGGGTGTCGGCCCTGAAGCCGGCGACCCGGGTCCCGCCGCCGTTCCCGTCGAGCCGCCACACCAGGGCGGTCGTCTGCGGGTTGGCACCGCCCCAGCGGTCGAGGACCGACTGGATGTCGCCCGGGGCCGCCTGGGCTGCGGCCGGGGCGAGGAAGGCCGCGAGCGCGACGGCGGCGGCGAGCGCCGCCGCCCGCCCGCGGGCGTTTCCTAGGGCGCGGTGGCCAGGAGCTCCTGGGCCTCCGCCTCGGGGAGCCGGTGGCCGGCTGCGGTCACCGAATGCACGAACAGGGTCTTGTCGATCCTGCCGTTGTAGATCGGGACGGACGTCTCGACGCACAAGCGCACCACTTGCTTGCGCGCCAGTCCCAACGCCTCCGACAACTCGTCCGGGGTGAGGTGATTGGCCATCAGGACCTCCTCGACGGTATGTCGACCCGTTCACGCACCAGCCTTCGGGATCGTGGCTGGGGGCGGGTCACTGCGAACCGGGTTAGTGGGCCGTGGGGCCGGGGGTTCGCGTCGGCATGCACCACGGGTTATCGACCGAAAACCATCCACTGTCAAGGACGGTATCCGCTCCGTGCGGACGGCATCACCCGACCGGGTCGGGCGCCCCCCTCGGACGGGGGATGGGGGCTATCGCCGGTCGGCGGGGACGGGCACGACGGCCGGCCGGAGGCTGCCCCGGTAGGCCATCCAGAGGTACACGCCCGCGAACCCGAGGGCCACCACGACCCCGCCGGCGACCGAGTCGAGCACGTAGTGGTTCGCGGTCCCCGTGATCGTCAGGAAGACCAGCATCGGGTAGGCCAGGGCGATCAGGCGCAGCGGCCAGCTGCGCAGCAGGACCATCCCCACCAGCCCGATCATGAGCGCGTAGCCGAAGTGCATCGACGGGACCGCCGCGTGCGGGTTGAACCACCCGGAGAACACGCCGCCGTGGAGGTCGATGTTGCTGACGCTGTGGAGGGTGTCCACGAAGCCGTCGCTCACGCCCGCGAGGCGCGGCGGGGCGACCGGGAAGAACATGAAGACGATCAGGGCGATGCCGTTGGCGGCGAAGAACGCGTTCCGGACGTAGGGGTAGACCCCGGCGCGCCGCTTGTAGAGCCAGATGAAGAACAGCGGCGTGATCGTCCAGTGGGCGTACATGTAGAAGTAGTTCAGGGCCTCGGTGAGCTGGATGTGGTTCAGCAGCCAGCCCTGGATGCTCGTCTCCACGAACAGGCCCGAGCTCTTCTCGAACGAGATGATCTCCGCCGCGTTCTCGAAGGCCGTGGACGGCTGGCCGATGACCAGCGCGCGGGACGCCTGGTAGACGAGCAGCGCGATGGCGAACAGCATCACCTCGAACGCCCACGGGTGGTTCGGGAACGGCCGCCGGAACTCCGGGAGGCGCCGCCGCGGGCGCGACACGGGCGCCGCGGGGTGGGTGCGGGCGGTCGTCGGCGGGGTGTCCGGAGGGGGCGTGGGCATGGCGAAGGTCACTTCCAAAAAGGAAGGACGACACAAACGTATCGCTCGTGACGAGGGGTGCTCAACCCCGCGTGGCCGGTCGTTAACCCGGAATTACGTGCGAGATCCGGGTCCCCGCCCCCCGGGAACCGGGGTCGCGGCGCTGGTAACATCGCCCTGCCGCGCACGTTCGGCGGGGTGTGGCGCAGCTTGGTAGCGCGCTCCGTTCGGGTCGGAGAGGTCCCCGGTTCAAATCCGGGCACCCCGATTGGCAAGGGTCCCCGCGAGGCGAGGGAGCCCGCGGGAGCCCCCTGCAGGGGCTTCCGCCGTGCCGCGGCGCATCCGGGGAATCCCGCAACCCGCACCCGTGCCGGGGCGGACCCCGGTGCCCCGCGCGCCCGGATGATCCGGCGCCGCGGCGGAGCGATATTCGGGGGGTGGGGCGCGCGTGGCACAGCCTGGTCGAGAACCGGGCCCGCATCCTGGCCGTCGTCGCGATGGCGGCCATCGTCGCGGGCGGACTGCTCCACCTCGCCGGCGAGGCGGCGGCCGGGCAGCAGGTCTGGCGGGCGGCGGTGGCGCTGCTGGCCGCCGACCTGGCGGTCGAGGTGGTCCACACGGTGGTCGTCGACCATCACCTGGGGGTCGACACGATCGCGCTCGTCGCCATGGTCGGCGCCCTCGCCCTGGGCGAGGAGCTCGCCGGGGTCGTGGTCGGGCTCATGTTCACCGGCGGCGCGGCCCTCGAGACGGCGGCGTCCCGGCGCGCGCGGCGCGAGCTGACCGCCCTGGTGAGCCGTGAGCCACGTGTCGCCCAGCTCAGGACCGGAGACGGGGTGCGGGAGGTGCCGGTGGACGACGTCCGCCCCGGGGAGGTGGTGCTGGTGCGCACCGGGGAGGTGATCCCGGTGGACGGGGTGGTCGCCGGCGACGAGGCGGTGGTCGACACCAGCACGCTCACCGGCGAGCCCCTGCCCGTGACGCTCCGTGGCGGGCAGCCCGTGATGAGCGGCACCGTGAACGCCGGCGCCCCGTTCGACGTCCGGGCCGAGCGCCCGGCCGCCGAGAGCGCATACGCGGCCCTCGTACGCCTGGTGGAGCACGCCGAGCGCGAGCGGGCGCCGATGGTCCGGATGGCCGATCGCTACGCCGGCATCTTCCTGCCCGTGACCCTCGGCGTCGCCGGCCTGGCGTGGGCACTCAGCGGCGACCCGGTCCGCGGGCTGGCCGTGGTGGTGGTCGCCACGCCGTGCCCGCTGATCCTGGCGGCGCCGATCGCCCTGGTCTCCGGCCTCTCGCGGTCGGCGAAGGCCGGGATCATCGTGAAGGGCGCGGGCGCGATCGAGATGCTCGGGCGGGTCCGCACGGTCCTGTTCGACAAGACCGGGACGTTGACGGCCGGCGTCCCCGACGTCCGCGAGGTGGTGGCCGTCGACGCCGTCCCGCGGTGGGAGGCGCTGCGGCTCGCCGCCTCGGTGGACCGCCTGTCGGCCCACGTGCTCGGTCAGGCGGTCGTGCGCGCCGCGCAGGACGCCGGCCTGGCCCTGGCGCCCGCGGCGCGGGTCGCCGAGCAGCCCGGCCAGGGCATCGCCGGGGAGGTCGGCGGCCGCCGCGTGGCCGTCGGGAGCCGGGCGTTCCTGGTGGCCCAGGGGTACGACGCCGGGGAGGTCGCGGGGGCGTCGCTGGCGGCGGGGCGCGGGTCGGGCGAGGCCCACGTGCTCGTGGGGGTCGACGGCCGGCTCGCGGCCGTGGTGGTCATGGCCGACGAGCTGCGCCCCGACGCCGGGCGGATCGTCGGGCGGCTCCGCGCGGAGGGCGTGCGGCACGTGGCGATGGTCTCCGGCGACCGCCGCTCGGTCGCCGACCGCATCGGCGATGAGCTCGGCGTGGACCGGGTCTACGCCGAGCTGTCGCCCGAGGGGAAGCTCGACGTGGTCCGCAGCCTGCGCGGCGACCAGGACCTGGCCGCCGTGGCCATGGTGGGCGACGGCGTGAACGACGCGCCCGCCCTGGCCGCCGCGGACGTCGGGATCGCGATGGGCGCCGCGGGGGCCACCGTGTCCTCGGAGACCGCCGACGCCGTCATCACGGTCGACCGCGTCGACCGCGTGGCGGACGCGGTGCACATCGGCCGGCGCTCGATGCGCATCGCGCGGCAGAGCGTGCTCGCCGGGATGGGTGTGAGCATCGCGGCGATGGGTGTGGCGGCCACCGGCCACCTGCCGCCGGTGGCGGGCGCCCTGTTCCAGGAGGTCATCGACCTCGCCGTGATCCTGAACGCCCTGCGCGCGCTGCGCGGCTAGGCCGCGGCGCCCCCGCGTCAGACGGTGATGACGCCCTCGACCTCGGGGATGTTGCGGCGCAGCTCGGCCTCGATGCCGAGCGTCAGCGTGGCGGTGGACATGGGGCAGCCGCCGCACGAGCCCTGCATGGAGAGGTGGACGAAGCCCTCCTGGTCGAACTCCACCAGCTCGACGTCACCGCCGTCCGCGTGGAGCGCGGGCCGGATCTGGTCGAGCACATCCTCGATCTGCGAAAGAATCTCGGCCGACATGACGCCTCCAAGCGCTCGGACTGACGCCGCGGATGGTAGCGCCCTCCGGGTCGCCGCGGTCCAGATGACCAGCACCGCCGACCGCGACCGCAACATCGTCGTCGCGGGCGCCCTGGTGGCGCGCGCCGCCGGCGCCGGGGCGCGGCTGGTGGTGCTGCCGGAGAAATGGCCGTACGTCCACGGCCCGCGCATGCGTGAGGGGGCGGAGGGCCTCGACGGCCCGTCGGTGTCGGCCGCCCGCTCGTGGGCGCTGGAGCACGGGATCGCGATCCTGGCGGGCAGCGTCATCGAGGCGCGCGACGACGGGCGGGCCCACAACACGAGCGTCCTGGTGGGTCCCGGCGGGTCGGTGGCCGCGACGTACCGGAAGCTCCACATGTTCGACGTCGACGTCGGCGGGGTCGCATACCGCGAGTCGGCGGCGACGGCGCCGGGCGACGCGATCGTGGTGGGCGACGCGCTGGGCCGCCGGATCGGCATGTCCGTCTGCTACGACCTCCGCTTCCCGGAGCTGTACCGGCGCCTCGCGGCGGAGGGGGCCGAGGTGATCGTGGTGCCGGCCGCCTTCACCGCCACCACGGGGAAGGACCACTGGGAGCCGCTCCTGCGCGCCCGGGCGATCGAGAACCAGGCGTTCGTGATCGCCGCCGGCCAGTACGGCACCCACGACGACGGGACCGTCTCGCACGGGCGCAGCATGGTCATCGACCCGTGGGGGGTCGTGCTGGCGCAGGCGCCCGACGGGGAGGGGGTCGCCGTCGCCGACCTCGACTTCGCCCGGATGGCCGAGATCCGGGAGCGCCTCCCCGCCCTCCGCCACCGGCGCGACGACGTCTACGGGGCGGCCTGATGCCCGGCGAGGCGCCGACGCTCGACGAGTCGGCTGGCGGCCGCGCCGCGATCGCCGCGATGCTCGAGGCGTTCAGGCGGGCGACGGGTCGAACGGAAGCCCCGGGTCGGCCCACGCCACCACGCCGCCGACGAGGGTGAGCCGGGGCACCAGGCCCTCGTCGAGCACCACGAGGTCGGCGGGGCCGCCGGGCGCCAGGCCCGGCGGCAGGCCCAGCAGGCGCCGCGGCGCGACGGTCGCGGCGGCCAGCGCGACAGCCGCGGGGATCCCCGCCCGCACCAGCGTCCGCGGCCCGGCGTCCAGCCCCGCGACCGCCCCGGCCAGGCGGCCCCGCGACGTCGCCCGGGTCCCGTCGGACGTGACCGTCCTCGCGCCCAGCCGGTAACGCCCGGGGGGCATCCCCGCCGCGGCCACGGCGTCGCTGATCAGGACCAGGCGCGCGCCGGCGCCTCGGGTGCAGATGAACGTCGACGCGTCGTCCAGGTGAACGCCGTCGGCGATCAGGGAGACGTGGGCCCGGCGGTCGGCGAGGAATGCGCCGAGGGGACCCGGCTCGCGGGCGTGGAGGCCGGGCATGGCGTTCAGGGCGTGGGTCAGCAGGCGGGCGCCCGCGTCGATGGCGGCCCGCGCGGTCGCGACGCCGGCCTCGGTGTGGCCGACGGCGGCGACGACGCCCGCGTCGGCGATCCGTGCGACGGCGTCCGGGCCGCCGGGCATCTCGGGGGCGAGCGTGACGATGGCGGGGCGGAACGCCGCGAGCAGGCCGTCGAGGACGGCGGGGTCGGGGCCGCGGAGCGCCCCGGGGTCGTGGGCGCCGTGGCGGGCGGGGTTCAGGAAGGGCCCCTCCAGGTGCACGCCGAGCGGGCGGGCCGCGGCGTCGGGCACCCGGGCGCGCGCGAGCGCGGCGGCCGCCCGGCGGTAGGCGGCGTCCGAACGGCTCACCAGCGTGGGGCAGAACGCCGTGACCCCGGCGCGCGGGAGGGCGGCGGCGATCGCGGCGAGGGCGTCCGGGTCCGAGCCCACCTCGGCGCCGGCGAAGCCGTTGACCTGCACGTCCACGAATCCGGGGGCCACGATCCAGCCGTCCGGGAGGTCCCGCACCGCCCGGCCGGGGACGTCGGCGACCACCCCGTCGCGCACCCCGACCGTCCCCGGTCGCAGCGACCGCCCGGCCAGGACGGTGCCCCGCAGGCCGAGCAGGTCAGTCCTCCCCGGCGGCGATCAGCGCCGCGCCCAGGTCATCGGCGCCGAGGTCCCCGGCGATCCCCTCCGGCGTCAGGTCGCCCCCCTCCAGCCACAGCTCGCGCAGCAGGGCGGCGGCCCGCGCGTCGGCGAACCAGCGGTCGCCCGCCGTCTCGCGCAGGTGCCGGCGCAGCAGCGCCGCCAGGGCACGCCCGCGGATCGCGTCGGCCGCGGCGACGCCCGCCAGGCCGTCCAGGAGCGTCAGCTCCCCCGGCCAGGGGATGCCGAGGGCCCGGGACATCAGCTCCTCGCGAGCGCCGCCGCCCAGCGCCGCGGCTCGCGCCGCGGCGGCGCGCGTCGCCAGGAGCCGCAATGTCGAGGCCGGCGCGGCGACCCGCACAGGGTCGGAGGCGTCGAGCACCCGTACGAGCCAGCCGGGTTCCGTGAGCAACCCCTCGAGGAGGAACGCCGTGGCCTGCGCCAGGGCCGGGTCGCCGAGCCGGCGGGCCTCGACCGGGAGCCGCGCCGACACGCCCGCCGAGGCCAGGGCCAGCCCGCCCAGGCGGAGCGCCTCCGCGTACCCGGCCAGGCCGGAGGCGGACGGCGCGACGGCCGGCGCCGCGACCCCCAGCAGCTCGCACGTCCGCTCCAGGGCCTCGCGGGCGCCCGCCCCGGGCAGTGCGTCCCCGAGGTCGGGCGCACGCAGCACCCGCGGGAGATCCGCGGCGTCGAGGTCGCCGACCCGGCGCCCGACCTCATCGTCGCCCGCATCCAGGACCGTGGCCCCGAGGGCGGCGACCGCGCGGAGGTCGAGCCCGGCCACCCGGGCGATCAGCTCCGCGGCGGTGGGCGCGTCCAGCTCGTGTGCCGCCATGGTGCGGCGCACCTCGGCGTCGGACACCGCCGACGGCAGCCGCCCGCCGATCGCCCGCAGCCGCTCGGCCTGCAACTCGCGGCGGCGCTGGGCGGACGGCTCGGCCGCCAGGGCCGCGTCGACGTCCAGCAGGGTCAGGCCACCCGGCATCGGCGCCCGCAACTCCTCCTGGATGCGGGCCACCTCGGCGGCGCTCGCCAGCCGGAGGTGCCCCTCGGCCGCGTAGCGGGCCAGGTTCCGCGCCCGGGGGCCGCCCGCCGCGGCGAGGGCCTCGAGCGCCGTCACCCGCCCGGCGGTGAACAGGCCGGCGTGCCGGGCGTCGGCGGCGGCACCGGGGCTCCGGAGGTGCTCCTCGGCCTCGGCGCGGTACTCGTCCAGGTCCAGGTTCGCGGCCACCTCGCGATACTAGGGCGATGACCAGCACCCGCCCCCCACGCCCGAAGCGCGACGACGTCCTGGAGGTCGAGGTCCAGGACCTCGCGTTCGGCGGGGCCGGCGTCGCCCGCCACGACGGCTTCGTGGTCTTCGCCCGCGACACCGCGCCCGGCGACCGGGCCCGCGTGCGGGTCCGCAAGGCGCGGCGGCGCTTCGCCGAGGCCGACCTGGAGGCGGTGCTCGCGCCCGGACCATCCCGGATCGAGGTGCCCTGCCCCTACGTGCCGCGGTGCGGCGGATGCCGGCTGCAGCACGTCGCCTACGAGCGCGCGCTGGCGGCCAAGCGCGACCAGGTGGCGGAGCACCTCGCGCGGATCGGCCACCTGGAGGGCATCGACGTCCGCGAGCCCGACCCGGCGATCGAGCGGTTCGGCTATCGCAACAAGATGGAGTACTCCGCGTCGCCCGGCGCCGACGGGGGCGTGCACCTCGGCTTCCACGCCCGCGGGCGGTGGGACGAGGTGATCGACGTGGAGCACTGCCTGCTGGCGACCGACCTGGGCAACCGGGTGCGCGAGACGGTCCGCGCGTGGGCGGACGCGGAGGGGATCCGCCCCTACGACCAGCGGGCCCAGGAGGGCGTGCTGCGCCACGTGGTGGTGCGGGAGGGCGTCGCGACGCGCCAGGTGCTCGTGACCGTGGTGACCGCCCCGGGGGCGGAGGAGGCGGTCGACCGCCTGGCCGCGCCGCTCGCCGCCGCCCACCCCGAGCTGGTGGGTCTGCTCCACGCCGTGAACGACGGCCTGGCGGAGGTCACGTCCGGGCTGCCGACCCGGGTGGTCCACGGTCGCGACTGGTTGGAGGAGCGCGTGCGGGGCGTCACCCTGCGGCTGTCGGCCGCGGCCTTCTTCCAGACCAACACCCGCATGACCGACGTCCTCTACGACCGGGTCGCCGAGGCGGCCGGCCTGGACGGCGGCCAGGTGGTCTACGACCTGTTCGCGGGCGTCGGATCCATCGGGATCGCCGTGGCCGGCGGGGCGAAGGAGGTCGTGGCCATCGAGATCGTCCCCGAGGCCGTCGAGGACGCCGCCGCCAACGCGGCGGCCAACGGGCTGCGCAACCACACGGCGATCGCCGGCGACGTGCGGGTGGTGCTGCGCGAGCGCAAGGGCGAGCTGCCGCCGCCGGACGTGGCGGTCGTCGACCCCCCTCGCGCCGGCCTGTCCGGCGGCGCCGTCCGGCGAATCCTGGAGCTGGCGCCGCCGACGCTCGTCTACGTGTCGTGCCAGCCGGCGACGTTCGCCGACAACGCCGCCCGCTTCGTGGAGGGCGGCTACCGCCTGGAGTGGGTGCGCCCGGTGGACATGTTCCCGCAGACGCCGCACATCGAGGCCGTCGCCCGCTTCACGCGCTGACAAAGGTCATGGCCGATCAGGCGGCCGCGGCCCTGCCGGGGGCGCCGCCGCCGGAGGACCCTGTGTCCATGACCACGACGACCATCACCCAGACGGAGGCCCCGCCCGCGGCGGGGATCACCCTCGACGGGCTCGCGAAGACGTTCCGCAGCCCGAGCGGTCCGGTGCGCGCCGTCCGCGGCGTCGACCTGCGCATCGCACCCGGCGAGACCGTCGCCCTGCTCGGGCCGAACGGCGCCGGCAAGACCACGACGATCGACATGATGCTCGGCCTGCTGCCGCCGGACGGCGGCACGGTGTCGCTGTTCGGCATGACGCCCCAGGCCGCGGTCGAGGCGGGCGCCGTCGGCGCCATGCTGCAGACCGGCGGGCTCATCATGGACCTCACGGTCCGCGAGATCGTGACCGTGATGGGCTCCCTCTACCCGCACCCGCTCCCCGTGGACGAGGTGCTGGACCTCACCGGCATGGCGCCCCTCGCCAAGCGCCGCACCCAGAAGCTGTCGGGCGGCCAGACGCAGCGCCTGCGCTTCGCGCTCGCGCTGGTGGCGAACCCCGACCTGCTGGTTCTCGACGAGCCGACGGTCGCGCTGGACGTGGAGGCGCGGCGCGCGTTCTGGGCCACCATGCGCCGCTTCACGGCCCGCGGCACCACCGTCGTGTTCGCCACCCACTACCTGGAGGAGGCCGACGAGTTCGCCGACCGGGTGGTTCTGATGGCGCACGGGCGGATCGTCGCCGACGGCCCGTCCACCGAGATCAAGGCGCGGGTGGGCATGCGGACGATCCGGGCGACGCTGCCGGACGTCTCGGCCGCCGCGCTGGCGGCGCTGCCGGGTGTGGCCTCGGCCGACCGCCACGGGGCCGCCGTGGCGCTGACCTGCGGCGACTCGGACCGGGCCCTGCGCGCGCTGCTGCGGGCCCACCCCCAGGCGCGGGACATCGAGATCACCGGCGCGGGCCTGGAGGAGGCGTTCCTGGAGATCACCGGGCGGGACGACCCGGAGGACGGGGAGGTGGAGGCGGCATGAGCACGGCGACCTACGCCCGGTACGAGGTGGTGCGGACGTTCCGGAACCGGCGCTTCTTCATCTTCTCCCTGATCTTCCCGGTCACGATGTACCTGCTCATCGCGGGCCCGAACCGGGACGAGACCGACCTCGGCGGCACGGGGATCTCCGCGCCGCTCTACTTCATGGTGGGCCTGATCGGCTTCGGCACGATGGTCGCCGTGATGGCGGGCGGGGCCCGCATCGCCGCCGAGCGGACCGCCGGCTGGAACCGACAGCTGCGCCTCACGCCCCTGCGGCCCGCGAGCTACCTGCGCGCCAAGGTGTTCACCGGCTACCTGATGGCCGCCGTCAGCATCGCCGTGCTCTCCATCGCGGGGCTCGGCCTGGGCGTGCGCATGCCGGTCGGGCGCTGGATCGAGATGGTGGCGCTGATCCTGGTGGCCCTGATCCCGTTCGCGGGGATGGGCATCGCCATCGGGCACCTGCTGACCACCGAGTCGCTCGGGCCGGCCCTCGGTGGGATCACCTCGATCTTCGCGTTCCTGGGCGGGTCGTGGTTCCCCATCACGGGGACGGGGTTCTTCGTGACGCTGGCCCACCTGCTCCCGTCCTACTGGCTCGTGGAGGCCGGCCACATCGGCATCGGCGCGGCCGCGTGGGGCGCGGAGGGGTGGCTCGTGGTGGGCGTCTGGTCGGTCGCGATGGTGGTCGCCGCGGCCTGGGCGTACCGGCGGGACACCCAGCGGGTCTAACCTGGGATCGTGAGCACCTTCTCGCCAGAGACGCCGCGCTCCGGGCTGGCGAGCATGTTCGGGGCCGAGCCCGACGGGACGGGCGGGCGCTGGCGCATGCTCCTGTTCCCCGGGATCTGGCTCGTCTACCTGCTCCAGACCGCCGGCGGCGTCGCGGACCACTCCCGCGGCGCCGTCGCCGTGATCGGCTATGTGGGCATCGTGGCCTTCGGGGCGGCGTACCTGCTGGCGATCCACGCGGCCCGCGACGACCGGGTCCGCTACTGGCGCTGGTTCGGGCTGATGATCGCCATCACGCTCATCGAGATCCCGATCGCCCACGAGGACGCGTTCGTGATGTGCGTCTTCATCGCGGTGCTGATCATGGCCGGGTTCGCGTTCGCCGGGCACGGCCGCGGCGCGATCCTGGCGATCGTCGCGATGACCGCGTTCGCCACGTTCCTGCCCGCCGCCATCCCCGCCTGGGACGCCGACCCCGACTGGGCGATGCTGCTGACGCTGCCGCTCGTCTCGCTGGCGATGTTCGGCTTCTTCACGATCCTGAAGGCCAACCGCGAGCTGAGCGAGGCGCGCGCCGAGGTGGCCCGGCTGGCCGCCGAGAACGAGCGGACCCGCATCGCCCGCGACCTGCACGACCTGCTGGGCCACTCCCTCACGACCATCACGGTCAAGGCGGGCCTGGCCAACCGGCTCAGCGCGCGGGACCCGGAGCGGGCGGCGAAGGAGATCGGCGAGGTGGAGGGCCTGACCCGGTCGGCGCTCGCCGACGTGCGGGCCGCCGTCGACGGCTACCGCGACGTGACCCTGGCCGGCGAGCTCGCCAGCGCCCAGGAGGTGCTGCGGGCGGCGGGCATCGAGGCCCACGCCCCGGGGGCGATCGAGGTCGACCCGGCGCACACCGAGCTGTTCGGCTGGGTGGTGCGCGAGGGCGTGACCAACGTGGTGCGCCACTCGCGGGCCCACACCTGCACCATCGCGGTCGGGCCGGACTGGCTGGAGATCGCCGACGACGGCCGCGGCGGGCCCGCGGACCCCGGCAACGGCCTCACCGGCCTCCGCGAGCGGGTCGCCGCCGCCGGGGGCACGGTGCGCGCCGGGAACGGCGACGGCGGCTGGCGCCTGCGGGTGGAGATGGCCGGCGGGCTGAACCCGGCATGAGCATCCGCCTTCTCCTGGCCGACGACCAGGCGCTGGTGCGCCAGGCGCTCGCGGCCCTGCTGGACCTGGAGGACGACTTCGAGGTGGTCGCCGAGGTGGGGCGCGGCGACGAGGTGGTCGGCGCGGCGCGGCGCGCACGCCCGGACGTGGCGCTGCTCGACATCGAGATGCCGGGCCTCGACGGCCTGGCCGCGGCCACGGCCCTGGCCCGGGAGCTGCCGGAGGTGCGGGTCATCATCCTCACCACGTTCGGCCGCCCGGGCCACCTGCGGCGGGCGATGGAGTCCGGGGCCCTCGGGTTCGTGGTGAAGGACGCCCCCGCCGAGCAGCTCGCCGACGCCGTCCGGCGCGTCGCCGGGGGCGGGCGGGTCGTGGATCCGGCCCTGGCGGCCGCCACCCTGGCAGGCGGCGCGTCGCCGCTGACCGGCCGCGAGCGCGACGTGCTCGTGGCCGCGCGGGGCGGCGCCACCGTCGCCGACATCGCGAAGGCGCTGTTCCTCTCGGAGGGGACGGTGCGCAACTACCTGTCGGCGGCGATCGCCAAGACCGGCGTGCGCAACAGGATCGAGGCCATCCGCGTCGCCGACGACCGGGGCTGGCTCTAGCCGGAGGCGCCTCGGGGGCCGAGCAGGGCGACGATCACGAGCCCCGCGGCCATGAACGGGATGGCGGGGAGGCCGGCGCCGGTCCCGAGGGCGACGCCCACGCCGATCACCAGGCCGGTCACCGTCGCCACGGCCACCGCGCCCGTGTGCATCCCGACGCGGGCGGCGCCGAACACGAACAGGCCCAGGAACACGGCATCGACGGGCCCCAGGAGCGCCTGCGCGTCCCAGGGCGGCAGGTGCAGCGCGACCCGGCCGAAGGCGTCGGAGCCGTCCTCCACGATGCTGCGGCTCGGGCCCGCCGCCACCGACACGATGTCGACCGCGGACGCGATCAGCGCGAGGGCGACGAGCTGGCGCGGGGTGGAGACCAGCTTCGCGATGAGCCAGCCGACGGCGAGCGCCGCCAGCGCCTTCAGCGGCGTCGCGAGCGACTCCACGGCGGAGGCGGTGGTGGCCTAGTAGGGCGGCTGGGCCTGGTGCCAGTCGCCGATCGCGCGGAACGCCGCCCAGAAGGCCCGCTTGGCGTTCTGCTCGTCCAGCGAGGCGTCGATGTCGGGCACGTAGAGCGCCTCGATGGTCGGCGTCCAGCGCTGCACCTCGCCCGGCTCGGCCCGGAGCGGCTCGGCGAGGGGGAACCCGAGGCTGCCGAGGGCCTCGACGACCTCCTCGCCCATCGGGACGATGAGCTTGGGCTGCACGATGTGGATCTCGCGGGAGAGCCACGGCAGGCACAGCTCCAGCGCCTCGTCGGGCTCCAGCCGCGCGCACTTGAGGCACAGCGTGCCGTACAGCATCAGGGGGTCGATCCCCAGCCGTTGCACGCTCTTCAGGATCGCGGTGCCGGCGCGGCCGAAGAACGCGACGCCCTCCTGGCGCTCCGCCACCGAGGCGCCCCACTTCACCAGCATGATCTCGGCCTGCGGCGAGCCGGAGCTCATCACCGGAAGCTCCGCGTCGGCCTGGCACGGCTCGCACGCGATGATCTCGTCGTTCAGCGCCGCGATCTCCGCGATCGCACGGCGCTGGTACGCGTCCTGGATGTCCTCGGGGCTCGACCCGGTCATCGGCGCGGGGCCCGTGCCCCGGCCGCCGGGACGGCGGGTGGGACGCGGCTTGGGGGGCTCAGGGGTCATGTGCGGGGACGGTATTCACAGGGGTCCGCGTTACTCCTGCAGGGTGGCGTTTCAGGGTGCTGGCGCACGCCGGCGGCGCCGGGGTGGCCGTGGCGCGCGGGCGTCGGCGACGGCGATCAGGAACGCCGCCGGATCGGTGGCCGCGCGCATCTCCGTGAGCCGGGCGCCCACCGCGTCGGATCGCTCCGCGCCGCTGCCCGCGCACGGGAGCAGCCCCGCCCGGCGCAGCACCTCCCAGGCCGCCGGGTCGCGCGCCTCGTGCAGGTCGGCGGCGCCGCTCAGGGTGCGCAGCGCCTCCGGCGAGGGCGCGCCCGTGGGGCCGGCCGGGTCGGGGACCATCACCAGCCCGCCCTGCGCGTGGATCGCCGCGGCCGACTCGGCCAGCGTGAGGCCGGCGGGGACGTCCTGCTCGGTGAAGAGGCCCACCAGCGGGCCCTCGGCCGTCGCGATCTCCTGGCCGGCCACCACGGCGAGGCCCTCGGGCGCCGCCGCGCGGACGGCCCGCGCGGGGCCGACGCCCTCCGGCGACGCGACCGCCACCAGGCCGATCTCGCGCGCCCGGCACGCGGCGACGAGTCGCGCCGGGTCGAGGCCCGGCCCCATCCGCACCCGCAGGTCGGCCCGCACGCGCGCCTCGCCCGGCGCGGCGGGGACGGCGTCGAGGGCGTCGCGGTAGCGGGCCTCCAGCTCGGCCGCCGCGTCGTCCCACGAGCGGGCGCGCGCCCGTGCGGCCGCCGAGAACGATGCCCGGCGGGCGGGGTCGGCGACCAGCTGGGCGACGGCGTCGATCCACGCCTCCCGGGTGAACGGGGGCAGCACCAGGCCGTCGACGCCGTGGGCCACGCCCTCCTCCGCGCCCGGCGAGCGGGGCGCCAGCACCGCGCAGCCGGCCGCCTGCGCCTCGCCCAGCACGGGGCCGGCCGCGTCGGAGGGGTCGGCCAGGACCACGATGCGCCCCGCCGCCAGCGCGGCCGCCCGGGACGCGGGGCCCTGGTCGGGCACCACCATCACGGTGCCGCGCAGCGCCTTCGGCACGGCGGCCCGGGTGCGCCACGGCGCGTCGGCGGGGCCGATGAGCGTGATCGCCCCCACGGCCGACAGGTCCAGGCCGCGCAGCAGGCCCAGCGCGAAGCGCACGCCCACCCGGTCGCGCCCGCGCGCCACCAGCACCAGTCCGGGCGGCCCGCCGGTCTCGGGGCCCGGCGCCAGGGCGGCGATGTCGGCGCCGGGTCGCACCAGGGTGTAGTCGCCGGGGAGGATGTCCCCGAGCGTCCGCGCCGCCGCCGCGCTGGTCACGATGCGCAGGCGGGTGCGGGCGAGGGCCCGGTCGAGCAGCGGGCGCAGGAATGCGACGCCGGCCAGCGTCTCGGCGCGGTGGAACGTCACCGCGGTGGCGCCGCGGGCGTGGCGCAGGGCCGTCAGGGCGGGGCTCGCCGCGAGCGGCTCGTGCAGGTGCACCACGTCCCACGCGTGCTCCGACAGCACCTCCTCCAGGGCACCCGCCATGGCCGCGCGCCCCAGGCCCACCTCCAGCACCCCGGGCCCGGCGGGCGACAGGGCCGACCCGTCGCCCTCGCGCGCGGCGTGCAGCACCGCCCGGCCGGCGGCCACGCGGGCGCGCCCGGTGGCGGGCGCGAGCACCGTGACCCGGTGGCCCCGGCGTGCGAGGGCGGCGGCCTCGGCCGCCACCTGGTGCGCGACGTCGTCGCGCGGGGGCCACGCGTGAGGGCACAGCAGTGCGATCCGCATGCCCGCGCCCCTCGGGGCCGCCCCGGGCATCAGCGCCTGCGCGGGGTGCGGCCGTCCGAGGCCTGGTACACGATCACGATCCGGTGGACCGCCGTCATCAGGCTGAGGATCGCCAGGATGACCATCAGCACCGGCAGCACGTTGCCGACCGCGCCCAGGAACAGGCCGGCGCCCACGATCACCAGGCGCTCCGGGCGCCCCATCAGGCCGCCGCTGGTGCCCGGGATGCCGAGGCCCTCCGCGCGGGCGCGCGCGTACGAGACGATGAACGACCCGGCCAGCGCCGCGAAGCACGCCGCCAGGGCCCAGTCCATGCCGTCCTGCGCGAACGTGATGCCGATCGCGCCGAACACGACGGCCTCGGCGAGGCGGTCGAGGGTCGAGTCGAGGAACGCCCCGAACGCGGTGACGCGGCCCTGGTGGCGGGCGACGAGCCCGTCCAGGGAGTCGACCAGCCCCGAGGCGATGAACAGCAGCGAGCTGAGCACCCAATAGCGCTCCACCGCGAGCCAGGAGGCGCCGCAGATCCCGAGGAAGCCCAGGATCGTGATGGTGTTCGGGGTGATGCCGCTGCGGTCGACGATCCGCCAGACGGCGGGGCCGATGCCCTGCCGGGCGCCGGCGTCGAGCTCCTGCGGTGACGTGCCGATGGCGGCCCTCCTCCGGGCTGCGTGGGGAACCCCCGCGGCGGGTCCGGCTCCCCGGCCCTAGGATAGCGGCGCATGCGCCTCTGCACCGTCCGCGACTCCGCCGGAACCCGCCTGGGGCGGGTCGACGGCGACACGGTCACACCCCTCGCCGGCGCGGACGTCTCCGCCGCGCTCGGCGGCGTGCCCGCGGCGGACGGCGACCCCGTCCCGCTCGCGGGCCTGTCTCTCGCGCCGCCGCTGGTGCCCGGCAAGATCATCGGGATCGGCCTGAACTACCGCGACCACGCCGCCGAGACGGGCGCCCAGCTGCCCACGCGGCCGCTGCTGTTCGCGAAGCTGCCGACGTCGGTGGCCGGCCCGGCCGACGACATCGTGGTCCCCGGGTACACCGACGAGCTGGACTACGAGGGCGAGCTCGCCGTCGTCATCGGCCGCCGCTGCCGCGACGTGCCGGAGGCCGACGCGCTGGACGTCGTGTTCGGCTACGCCGTGATGGACGACGTGAGCGCCCGGGACCGCCAGCGCGAGGAGCCCCAGTGGATCCGCGCGAAGGGCGGCGACACGATGGCCCCCTGGGGGCCGTGGATCACCACCGCCGACGAGGTCCCCGACCCCCAGGCGCTCCGCATCCGCACCTGGGTGAACGAGGACCTGCGCCAGGACGGCACCACCGCCGACATGGTCTTCGGCGTGGCGGCGCTCATCGCGTTCTGCTCCGCGTCGTTCACCCTCGAGCCCGGCGACGTCATCACCACCGGCACCCCCGCCGGCGTGGGCGTGGCCCGCGACCCCAGGGCGTTCCTGCGGCCCGGGGACCGGGTGCGCGTGGAGATCGACGGCCTCGGGGTGCTGGACAACCCGGTCCGATGAGCCCGGAGGAGGCGCTCGCGCGGGTCCTCGGCGTCACCGGCCTGAGTCTCCCGCGCGGGGTGCTCGGCCCGGAGACGTGGGCGCTCGCGCGCGCGCTGGGCGACGAGCCCGGGTCGGGCGACCCGGCGGCGCTGGCGGGCGCCGCGTCAGCCGCCCACTGGCCGGAGCTGCGCGGGCCGATGCAGGCGGCCCTGCTGCGCGCCCGCGACCGGGCGGCGGCCGAGGACCAGGAGGCGTTCGAGATCGTCCTGGAGTGGGCGGCCGACGACGACCCCGACACGCCCCTCGCCCGCGCGCTGGCGGTCCGCGCCGCCCAGGAGCTCGCGGCGGCCAACGAGCGGTCCCGGGCGGTGCTGCGCGCCGCCGAGGAGGCCGTCGCGTCGGGCGGCGCGGAGGCCGCGGTGGCCGCCTCCACCGCCGCCGGCGCGATCGCCGCCGACCTGCTGGACCTGGACCCCGAGGACTTCGCGCCGGAGATCGCCGAGTACGTGGGCGCCGGCGGGCGGAGCGAGGACGTCGACGCGCTGGCGCGCGCCACGGGCGACCCCGAGATCCGCACGTGGGCGCGCTCGGCGGTGGCGTCGGCGGCGCAGGACGACCCGGGTGCCCCGCGCGCGGCCGACGGGGTGCGCGTGCTCGCCGCGGGACCGCCGCCGGCCGACCCGGCCGAGGACCTGGTGTGGGTGCCGACGATCCTCGCGCTGGTGCAGGAGGCGGTCGAGCGCTGCCTGGTCGACGAGGCCGAGGGGGATCAGCCCGCCGGCGAGGCGTAGTTGGGCCGCAGCTCCGCCTCGCGGAAGCCCCAGCGGAGCATGTTGCGGTAGGAGGGGCCCGGGCGGTCCCCCTCGGCGGGTGCGCCGGTCTCGGTCATGAAGTGGCGGGCGCCGGCCTCCAGGGCCACCCGCGAGCGCGCCGCGAACAGCGCGCCCTGGGCGCCCCTGCCGCGGTGCCCGGCCAGCGTGGCGCCGAGGGCGAACCACGCCGCGTCGCCGTCGACCACCACACCCGCGGCGCCGACCGGCACGTCGCCGTCGAGGGCCAGCAGGCAGGTCCAGCCCGGCGCCCCGACGACGGCGGCGATCCACCAGGCCAGGTCGGCCGGCAGCGCGAACGCCGCGGCCACGATCGCGCCGAACGCGGGCGCCGAGCCGGCATCCACCGGGACCACGCGCAGCGCCGTGTCCGGACCGGAAATCTCGCCCGCCGGCCGGTGGAACGTCATCCAGGGCCGGGAGGGGCGGAAGCCGCGCGCGAGCAGCCGCTCGCCCAGGTCGCCGGTCGCGCCCGGCGCCGCCGACACCTGGTAGCGGCCGCCCCGCGCGGCGTAGAAGGCCGCGATGCGGTCGAGCTCGGCGTCGGCGACGTCGTGGCCCACGCCCACGCCGACGGCGTGGCACAGCATGGGGTTGCCCGCCTGCGACGCCACGGCCAGGCAGGCGCCGCCCGCGACGTCGAGGGCGGCGACGCCGTGGCGCGCCGCCAGGTCGCCGGGGACGGCCGCCCACAGCGACCGGTAGCCGGCCAGCTCGGCGCGCCCGCGCACGGCGGCCGCGGGGCGTGTGGTCACGCCCACTCCATCGGCTCGTAGCCGCTCGTGCGGGGCGCGGAGACGATCAGCACCAGCGCGGGGCGGTCGCCGTCGTTGCGGACGGTGCGGAGGTGCTCCGGGTCGAGCCGGGCGAACGTCCCCTGGGGGGCGCGGTGGTCCTCGCCGTCCACCACCAGCACGGCGTCGCCCTCCATGACGACGAACATCTCCTCCTGGTCCCGGGCCAGCTCGTCGTGCTCGGGGATCGCGCTCCCGGGGGCGATCTCCACGAGGTTGCAGCCGAACGCCGAGATGTCGAGCGAGCGGCGCACCAGCGACCAGGAGCCGGTCTGCTCGAGGTCGTCGCGCTGGACGATGTTCAGGCTCATCGGGGCCTCCCGTGTCGGTGATGCGTTGACGATGCGGAGCGTCCCAGGCGTGCGTCAACCGATCGTCATCGATACCGTCGCTCCCGCGTCCCGGTTCGCGGAGAACGTGACGAATGCAACGAGCATGCGGATCGGGGAGGGTGGCCCATCTCGAAATCCGAGACGGAGGTCGGTCGATGAGGACCCGGACCCTGTTCCTTCTCGCGGCGGTCGCCGCCCTGGTCGCCTGGAGCGCGGCCTCCGCGGCCGCGGCACCGGCGACCGGCGCGCCCCTCAAGTGGCGCGACTGCGGGGAGGGCTTCCGATGCGCCACGGTGCGCGTGCCGCGGGACTACGCGGCGCCGAAGGGTGCCACGATCGCCCTGTCGGTCATCAAGAAGCCCCACACCGGCAAGGGGAGGGCCGCCGGCACCGTCTTCACCAACCCCGGCGGCCCGGGCGGCTCGGGCGTCGACTTCCTGCGCTCCGCGGCGGACATCTTCGCCGGGGTCAACGCACGCTACGACGTGGTGAGCTGGGACCCGCGCGGCACCGCCGGCAGCGAGCCGGTCGACTGCCTGACCGACGCGGGGCGCGACGCCCGCTGGTCGATCACGCCGGCCTTCCCGACGATCCAGCAGTTCGGGGTGGTCGACTTCCTGGCCGACCGGCTCATCGCCGGGTGCCTCGCCGCGGACACGAAGAACGCGTTGCCGACGTACACCACCGAGAACGCCGCGCGCGACCTCGACCGCCTCCGCGCGGCCGTGGGCGACAAGCAGCTCACATACCTCGGCTTCTCGTACGGCACCTACCTCGGCGCGACGTACGCGGCGCTGTTCCCGGACCGCTCGCGCGCCCTGGTGCTGGACGGCGCCCTGGACCCGACGCAGTACACGACGCAGCCGCTCGAGAACCTGCGGGTGCAGTCCGTGGGCTTCGACGTCGCGCTCAACCGCTTCTTCGACTGGTGCGCCACGTCGCCGATCTGCGGCTTCGAGGGCGGCCGCGCCGCGTTCGACACGCTCATCGCCGACGCGGGCGCGCGCCCGCTGCCGGCGATCGCGTCGGGCGACCCGCGGCCGGTGCTGCAGCAGGACGTGCAGAACGGCGCGGTGCTGCCGATGTACGCCCGCCAGCTGTGGCCGCTCCTGGCCGACGCCCTGACGCTGGCCCAGAAGGGCGGCGACGGCAGCCTGCTGCAGGTGATCTCCGACGCCGCGCGCGGCCGGGGCGACGACGGCAGCTACGGGCATGGGGCCGACGCGTTCGTGCAGACGAGCTGCGTCGACCTCGACTACCCGACGACGCCCGAGGCGTTCGACGCCGTCGGGCAGCGCGCCGCCCAGGAGGCGCCGCTGTTCGGCCTGGCCAACAACTGGACCGAGGCGGGGCCCGGCTGGGTGTGCGGCGAGTGGCCGCTGGAGCCGACGGCCCGGTTCGCCGGCCCGTTCACGTTCCCGACCCCCGGCGCGCCCGCGCTGGTGGTGGGCACGACGTTCGACCCGGCCACGCCGTACGCCGGCGCCCAGGCGCTCACCGCCCAGCTCGGGAAGGCGGAGCTCCTGACGATGGACGGCGACGGCCACACGGCGTACGGCGGCAACAGCGCGTGCATCGACGACGCCGTCAACGCGTACCTGACGTCGCTGACGCTCCCGCCCGCCGGGACCGTCTGCAGGCAGGAGGTCGTCGACCCGCAGCCGCAGGCCGCCGCCGCCGCGCAGGGCACGGTGCGCGCGGCGCGGGCCCACGCGGCCCGGGGGCTCAGCAAGCGCGAGCTGCGCCTGATCGACCGCGCCACGGCGCTGGAGGGATAGCGGGATCGCGCAACGCCTAGGCTGGGGTGCGTGAGCACCCCACGCCCGGGCACCCGCGCGCACACCCTGGGGATCGTGCGGCGCCTGGCGGACGACCAGGGGCCACTCCCCTATGTCCGCCGGCACGACCCGGTCAGCGAGCTGGTCACCACGCTCCTGAGCCACTCGACGACGGACGTGAACCAGGAGCGCGCGTTCCGGAGCCTGCGGGAGCGGTTCCCGACGTGGGACGCCGTGCGCGCCGCGCCGGTGGAGGAGGTGGAGGACGCGGTGCGCGTCGCGGGCCTCGCGAACCAGAAGGCGCCCCGCATCCAGCGCGTGCTGGACCAGATCGCCGACGACCCCCGCGGCTCCGACCTGGAGTGGCTCGGCGGCGTCCCCCTGGACGAGGCGATGGCCTTCCTCACCGCGATGGACGGCGTGGGTCCGAAGACCGCCGCCTGCGTCATGTGCTTCTGCTTCGACGCCCCCATCGTCCCGGCGGACACCCACGTCCACCGCATCGCCCTCCGCACCCACGTGGTGCCCCCGAAAGCGACCGCCGTCCAGGCCCAGGCCCGCCTGTCGGACCGGACGCCCCCCGACGCGTGCTTCGCCACCCACATGCGCCTCATCCGCCACGGCCGCACCGTCTGCACCGCCCGGGCGCCCCGCTGCCCCGGCTGCGCCCTCCTGGACCTCTGTCCCACGGGCCGGAGGCTGGCCGGCTGACGCCGGGCGATTCGCCAAGCCCCTCGTAGCGGGTGGAACGGGGGGGCGCGGCGGTGGCCCTGCGCTCAATCGAGACCCGGGGGGTTCAATTGAACCACGGGGTCCCGGTCCCGATGAACAACCGGCTGCGGCTCCGGGTTCCGGAGCCGCGGCGGGGCGGAGAAGTCATCGCGGCCGCCGGGGTGTGCCGGCCCGGCGGCCGCGGCGCAGGGAGTGTGCCGACTCCCCGCTGTGCCCGGCCGTCAGGCGGGGCGTCCCCGGGGCGGATATGAGGCCCCGACGAGGGATGTCCTGATGTTTATCCGCCGCCACTCACGGTTCTGTCACGGCCGCGACACATGCGGCGTCAACGCCGCGACCCGCCCCGGACGGCGCCGCCGGGCGCCCCGCCCACCACTCGCAGAAAATCTATGTCTATTCGACTCAAGTCATACTTGACATACACCGACTTAGATCTAGACTCCCATCAGTTCTCAGACACCTGTCCCGGGCATGTCCCGGCGAGGAGGCATCCAGCACATGGGAAAGACGATCGGCATCGACCTCGGCACGACCAACTCGGCCGTCGCCGTCCTCACGGGCGGTGAGCCGGAGGTCCTCCCGAACGCCGAGGGTGGACGCACGACCCCGTCGGTCGTCGGCTTCTCCAAGTCCGGCGAGCGGCTGGTGGGCACCGTGGCCAAGCGGCAGGCGGTGACCAACCCCGAGAACACGATCTTCAGCGTCAAGCGGTTCATGGGCCGCAAGTACGCCGAGGTGGACGAGGAGATGAAGATCGTCCCCTACGAGGTCGTCCGGGGCCCGAACGGCGACGCGCGCATCCGGGTGGACGGCAAGGAGTTCAGCCCGCCCGAGATCAGCGCCATGATCCTGCAGAAGCTGAAGACGGACGCCGAGGCGTTCCTCGGCGAGCCGGTGACCGACGCCGTCATCACCGTGCCCGCGTACTTCAACGACGCGCAGCGCCAGGCCACGAAGGACGCCGGCACCATCGCCGGCCTCGAGGTCAAGCGCATCATCAACGAGCCCACCGCGGCCGCGCTGGCCTACGGGCTCGACAAGGAGACCGACCAGACGATCCTGGTCTTCGACCTCGGCGGCGGCACGTTCGACGTGTCCGTGCTCGAGATCGGCGACGGCGTCTTCGAGGTCAAGTCCACCGCCGGTGACAACCACCTGGGCGGCGACAACTTCGACAAGGCGATCGTCGACTGGATGGCCGCCGAGTTCAAGCGCGACCACGGGATCGACCTGAGCCAGGACAAGATGGCCCTCCAGCGCCTCTACGAGGCCGCCGAGAAGGCCAAGATCGAGCTCTCGACGACCACGTCGTCGCAGATCAACCTGCCGTTCATCACGGCCGACCAGAGCGGCCCGAAGCACCTCGACCTGCAGCTCACCCGCGCGAAGCTGGAGGAGCTGGCGCACGAGCTGCTCGAGCGCCTCGTGGGTCCGACCAAGCAGGCCATCACCGACTCGGGCGTGGGCGACAAGATCGACCACGTGGTGCTCGTGGGCGGCATGACCCGCATGCCCGCGGTGCAGGACCGCGTGAAGGAGCTGACCGGGAAGGAGCCCCACAAGGGCGTCAACCCGGACGAGGTCGTCGCCGTCGGCGCGGCCATCCAGGGCGGCGTCCTCTCGGGCGACGTCAAGGACGTCCTGCTCCTGGACGTGACCCCGCTGTCGCTCGGCATCGAGACGAAGGGCGGCGTGGCCACCCGGCTCATCGAGCGGAACACCACGATCCCGACCAAGAAGAGCGAGGTCTTCTCGACCGCCGACGACAACCAGAACCAGGTCGAGATCCACGTGCTCCAGGGCGAGCGCGAGATGGCGGCCTACAACCGCACGCTCGGCAAGTTCAACCTGGTCGGGATCCCGCCGGCGCCGCGCGGCGTGCCGCAGATCGAGGTCACCTTCGACATCGACGCGAACGGCATCGTCCACGTGGGCGCGAAGGACCTCGGGACCGGCATCGAGCAGAAGATCGAGATCAAGGCCTCCAGCGGCCTGTCGGACGACGAGATCACCAAGATGGTGCGCGACGCCGAGTCGCACGCCGACGAGGACAAGCGCCTCCGCCGGGTGGCCGACGCCCGCAACGCGGCCGAGGCCCGGATCCACGAGGCCGAGCGTCAGCTGAAGGACAACGGCGACAAGGTCGACGAGACCGTGCGCCGCGACCTGGAGGGCGCGATCGAGGCGGCCAAGACCGCCGCGGCCGGCGAGGACCCGGACGACATGGAGACCAAGACGGGCTCCCTGACGGACGTGCTCCACCGCCTGTCCGAGGAGGTCTACCGCAAGGCGGCCGCCCAGCAGGAGGCCGCGCAGTCCAACGGCGCCACCACCGACGACGACACCGTCGAGGACGCCGAGTACGAGGTCATCGACGAGGACGCCCCGAAGGCGTCCTGACCCCGACCGCCGACACGAGAGGAGGACATCCCATGCCTGCCGTCGTTCGCTTCGACCCGTTCCGCGACATCACCACGCTCCGCGACGAGATGAACCGTCTCTTCAGCCGTGCCGTCGACGACGGGACGTCGTCGGGGTCGGCCTGGACGCCCGCGGTCGACATCTTCGAGACCGCGGCGTCCATCGAGCTGCGGGCGGAGCTGCCCGGGCTCGACGCCGGGGACATCGACATCGAGATCGACGACAACGTGCTCACCCTCAGGGGCGAGCGGCGCTTCCAGGAGCCGGTCGAGGACGGCCGCTACTACCGCGTGGAGCGCGCCTACGGCCACTTCAACCGCAGCCTAACCCTGCCGCAGGGCGTCAAGGCGGACGAGATCTCGGCCACCTTCGACCGGGGCGTGCTCTCCGTGCGCATCCCGAAGGCCGACGAGGTCAAGCCGCGCAAGATCGCCATCGCGGCCGGCGACGGCGCCACGGCGTGACCAACGAGCCACGCCACCCGTTCGAGGACCCGGCCCCCGCGGCCGGGTCCCCGGACCCCCACGCCGGCAACGGCGCGGAGGGCTCCGCGACCGACGTGCCCGGGGAGGGCGCGCCGGACGAGGTCGCGCGCCTCGAGCAGGAGCGCGACGAGTACCTCGACGCCCTCCAGCGGCTGAAGGCCGAGTTCGACAACTTCCGCAAGCGCACGGCGCGGGACCGCGAGGCGATCGCCCTCGGGGCCACCCGCGACGTGGTCCGCGACCTGCTCCCGGTGATGGACAACCTGGAGCGGGCCGTGGCGGCCCTGGGCGACCAGGGGGAGGGGATCGTCGCCGGGCTGGAGATGGTCCGGGGGCAGCTCGCCGCGCTCCTGCAGGGGCACGGCGTGGAGGAGATCCCCGCCCACGGCGAGGCGTTCGACCCGACGGTGCACGAGGCCATCGCCTCGGTCCCGTCCGCCGACCACGACGACGGAGCCGTCATCGAGGTGGTGGAGAAGGGCTACCGCCACGCCGAGCACGTCCTGCGACCCACGCGCGTCGTCATCGCGACGCGCCCACAGCACTAGGAGCGCCTGAACGAACGTGGACGACCTGTACGCCACCCTCGGCGTGTCGCGGACCGCGGACGCCGACGAGATCAAGAAGGCCTACCGGAAGCTGGCCCGGGAGAACCACCCGGACCGCAACCCCGGCGACGCCAAGGCGGAGGAGCGCTTCAAGGAGATCTCCCACGCCCACGACGTGCTGTCCGACGCCGACAAGCGGGCGGAGTACGACGCGCGCCTGCGGTTCGGCGGCCGGGCGCCCGGCAACGGCGGCGGCGCCTACACCGGCGACGCGGGTGGCGGGTTCGGGGACTTCGCGGACATCTTCTCGTCCATCTTCCGCAACCGCGGCGGCGCGCAGACGGCCGGCGAGCCGGCGGCCCGCCGCGGCGCGGACGTGGAGGTGGAGGTCAACCTGAGCTTCGAGCAGGCGATGCGCGGCGCGCAGGTGCCGGTGTCCGTCGAGACGCCGGTCGCCTGCGCGGACTGCGGCGGCAGCGGGGCCAAGCCGGGGACCAACCCGCGCCTGTGCCCGGACTGCAAGGGCCGTGGCGTGCGCGGCCGCGACGTCGGCCAGTTCGCGTTCAGCGAGCCGTGCCCGCGCTGCGGCGGCAACGGGACCGTCATCGACGACCCGTGCCCCACCTGCGGGGGCTCGGGCCACACGTCCACGCGGCAGCAGATCAAGGTCAAGATCCCGGCCGGGGTCAAGGACGGCACCAGGATCCGGCTCAAGGGGAAGGGCCAGGCCGGCCTGCGCGGCGGCCCGGCCGGCGACCTCCAGGTGGTCACCCGGGTGTCGCCGAGCCGGCTCTACACCCGCCAGGGCGACGACCTGGTCATCAACGTGCCCGTCACCTTCGCCGAGGCCGCACTGGGGGCCCAGGTGGAGGTGCCGACGCTCGACGGGCGGGTCAAGCTGAGGGTCCCGGCGGGCAGCGCCGACGGGCGGAGCCTGCGCATCGGCAAGCAGGGCGCCCCGCGCCTGAAGGGCGAGGGGCGCGGCGACCTGATCGCCAAGCTCCGCGTGGAGGTCCCGCGCGAGCTGTCGGACGCCCAGCGCACGGCGCTGGAGAAGTTCGCCAAGCTCGACACCCGCGACCCGAGGGAGACGCTGTTCTCATGAGCACCCGACGTGTCACGGGGACGCGGGTGTTCCTGATCGGCATCGCCGCCGAGATGGCGGGGATGCACCCCCAGACGCTGCGCGTGTACGAGCGGCGCGGGCTCATCACGCCGCAGCGCACCGCCAAGAACACCCGGGTCTACTCCGAGAAGGACGTGGAGCTGCTGAAGCGGATCCAGGAGCTCTCGGAGGAGGGGCTCAACCTGGCGGGCATCGAGCGGCTGCTCCGGCTCGAGGCCCGCCTGGAGCGCGCCGAGCGGCGCGTCCGCGACCTGGAGACCGAGCTGCGGGAGACGCGCGAGCGCCACCGCGACGAACTGGCGGCGGCGCGCGCCGCGCGCGGCGCGCTGGTCCCGGCGTGGCGCGGCAGCACCGCCCTGACGCATCGCCACACACCGGTGGCCCTGAGGACGTGGATGAGGAGAACGATTTAGTGCACCACCCCGAAGATCTCGTGGCGTTTCCCGGCTGCATCGCATCGCGATGCGGCGTCCTCGGCCTCGGCGATAGGACACCGCTATCGCCGAGGACCTGCGTCCTTGCCTCGCGGGCGATTCGCTCGGCAAACGCATACGACACCTCCGAGGTGATGCACTGATGGCAGTCGACAAGCCCACCGAGCGCGCCCAGGAGGCGATCGCCGGGTCCGCCCGGATCGCCGCCGAGCGCGGCAACCCCGTCGTCGAGCCGGACCACCTGCTCGCCGCCCTGCTCGAGGCGCGCGAGGGCATCGTCGAGCCGGTGCTGGCGCGCGCCGGCGCCGACGTGCCGGGGCTGCGCGCGGCCGTGGACGCCGCCATGGCGAAGCGCCCGCAGGTGAGCGGGTCGGCCACCGGCGCCCAGCTGTCCACGCCGTTCCGCAACGTCCTGCGCCGCGCCGGCCAGGAGGCCGAGGGGCTCGACGACCAGTTCATCTCCACCGAGCACCTGCTGCTCGCGCTCGTCGACGAGCCGGGTCCGGCGCGCGACGCGCTGCGCCAGGCGGGCGTCACCCGCGACGGCCTGATGGCCGCACTGCGGGCCGTGCGCGGCTCCGCGAAGGTCACCGACGCCAACCCCGAGGACAAGTACCAGGCGCTGGAGCAGTACGGCCGCGACCTGACCGAGGCCGCCGAGACCGGCAAGCTCGACCCCGTCATCGGGCGCGACGAGGAGATCCGGCGCGTCATCCAGGTCCTCTCCCGGCGCACCAAGAACAACCCGGTCCTGATCGGCGAGCCCGGCACCGGCAAGACCGCCATCGTCGAGGGGCTGGCCCAGCGCATCGTCTCCGGGGACATCCCGGAGGGGCTGGCCGGCAAGCGCGTGATCGCGCTCGACGTCGGCGCCCTGCTGGCCGGCGCCAAGTACCGGGGCGAGTTCGAGGACCGGCTGAAGGCCGTGCTGCGCGAGATCGAGGACGCGGCCGGCGAGGTCATCCTCTTCATCGACGAGCTCCACACCATCGTGGGCGCCGGCGCGGCGGAGGGGGCGGTGGACGCCGCCAACCTCCTCAAGCCGATGCTCGCCCGCGGCGCCCTGCGCGCCGTCGGCGCCACCACCCTCGACGAGTACCGCAAGTACGTCGAGAAGGACGCCGCCCTGGAGCGCCGCTTCCAGCCGGTGATGGTCGGCGAGCCGTCGGTCGAGGCGACCGTCGCGATCCTGCGCGGCCTGAAGGAGCGCTACGAGGTGCACCACGGCGTCCGCATCCAGGACGGCGCGCTCGTCGCCGCCGCCCGGCTGTCGGACCGCTACATCACCGCCCGCTTCCTGCCCGACAAGGCCATCGACCTGGTGGACGAGGCGGCGAGCCGCCTGCGCATCGAGATCGACTCGGTGCCGATGGAGCTCGACGCCGTCCAGCGCCGCATCATGCAGCTCGAGATCGAGCAGCAGGCCCTGGAGGGCGAGTCCGACGACGCCTCGGCCGCCCGGCGCGACGCCCTGCGGGAGGAGCTCGCGTCGCTCCGCGAGGAGGCCGACGCGATGCGCGCCCACTGGGAGCAGGAGAAGGCCACCATCGCCCGCATCCGGGAGATCAAGGAGCACATCGAGCAGGCCCGCACCGAGCTGGAGCGGGCCGAGCGCGAGGCCGACCTGGAGGGCGCCGCGCGCCTGCGCTACGGCACCCTGCCGGAGCTGGAGCGCGCCCTCGTCGCGGCCAACGACGACCTTGCCGAGCAGCAGTCGAGCCGCAAGATGCTGAAGGAGGAGGTCGACGAGGAGGACGTGGCCGAGGTGGTCGCCTCGTGGACCGGCGTCCCCGTGTCGCGCCTCATGGAGGGCGAGGTCGAGAAGCTCCTGCACATGGAGGAGCGCCTGCACGAGCGGGTCATCGGCCAGGACGACGCCGTCTCGGCGGTCGCGAACGCGCTGCGGCGCGCGCGCGCCGGCCTGTCCGACCCGGACCGGCCGATCGGCTCGTTCATCTTCCTCGGCCCCACCGGCGTGGGGAAGACGGAGCTGGCCCGGGCCCTCGCCGAGTTCATGTTCGACGACGAGCGCGCCATGGTCCGGATCGACATGAGCGAGTACATGGAGAGCCACTCGGTGGCCCGGCTCATCGGCGCGCCCCCCGGCTACGTGGGGTACGACGAGGGCGGCCAGCTGACCGAGGCCGTGCGGCGGCGCCCGTACGCGGTGCTGCTGCTCGACGAGATCGAGAAGGCCCACGCCGACGTGTTCAACGTGCTGCTCCAGCTGCTCGACGACGGCCGCCTGACCGACGGCCAGGGCCGGGTCGTGGACTTCACCAACACCGTCGTGATCATGACCAGCAACATCGGCAGCCACTTCCTGGTGGACGGCATCGATCCGGACATCGCCGAGGAGCGGGTCGTGGGCGCGCTGCGCGAGCACTTCCGGCCCGAGTTCCTCAACCGGGTGGACGAGATCGTGGTGTTCGGCCGGCTCACCCGCGACCAGCTGGGCGCGATCGTGGAGCTGCAGGCCGAGCGCCTGCGCCACCGCCTGGCGGAGCGGGGCATCGCTCTGGAGATCGACGCGGGGGCCCGCGAGCTGCTGGCCCAGGCGGGCTTCGACCCGGCCTACGGCGCCCGCCCGCTGAAGCGGGTGGTGCAGCGGCGGATCGAGAACCCCCTGGCCCAGAAGGTCCTGGCCGGCGAGGTCCGGGAGGGCGACCGGGTGGTGGTGGGCGCCGACGGCGAGGAGCTCACGTTCACCGTCGCCGAGTCCGTGCCGGCCGCCCGTTGACGGGGCGGCCGCCCCGCCGCCGCAGGGTGGCCGTCGCCTGCCAGGGCGGCGGCACCCACGCCGCCTTCACGTGGGGCGTGCTCGACGAGATCCTGGAGACGGCGGCGGCGTGGGACGCCGACCCGGACGGGGGCGACGGCATCGAGATCACGGCGCTCAGCGGGACGTCGGCCGGCGCCCTCTGCGCCCTCGCGGCCTGGTACGGGCTGGTGCCGAACGGGGCCGACCCGTCGTGCGGGTCGCACGCCGCCGCCATCGACCGGCTCGACCGGCTGTGGACGGTCTTCGCCGCGACGACCCCGGCCGAGACGCTGCACAACCAGGTGGCCGCGGCCGCGCTGGAGATGCGCTCCAAGGGGGCGCCGATCCCGGCGGGCAGCCCCTACGGCCTGCCGCAGCGGCTGGCGATGCGGGCGCTCGCCGCGGCGGGCGCGCGGCCCGAGTACATGGGCTTCGGCGCGCTCCTCGAGGACGTGGCGCCCCACTTCTCCGAGGTGGACTGGCGCGCCGTGGCCGACGGCGGCCCGCGTCTGGTGGTCGGCGCCATCGAGGTGCTGAGCGGCAACGTCGAGGCCTTCGACACCGACGCCACGCTCTGGGAGATGGGGCTGCGCGAGCCGCCCGCCGCGGGCGGCCGGCACACCAACCGGTGGCGCATCCGGCGCCCGCTGTCGCTCGCCGGCGTCGCCGCGTCGGGCACGCTGCCCGAGGTGCTGCCCGCCCAGGCGATCGACGGGATGGAGTTCCCCACCTGCGCGCCGGGCGCCACCGTGACCCGCACCGGCCACTACTGGGACGGCCTCTACTCCCAGAACCCCCCGGTCCGCGAGCTGCTCGACCGCGACGACCCCGACGCCAAGCCGGACGAGGTCTGGGTGATCCGCATCAACCCGCAGGAGTTCCAGCCGGCCTCGGATCAGATCGGCCTCGACGACATCCACGACCGGGTGAACGACCTGGCGGGGAACCTCTCCCTGAACCAGGAGCTCGACCACATCCTGACCATGAACGGGTGGATCGAGCGCCACGGCACCGAGCATCCGCCGCTGGCCGGCCGCAAGGTGGTGGACGTCCGCACGATCAAGATGACGCGCGAGACCGCGTGGGGGCTCCACCACACCACCAAGCTCGACCGCAGCCGCGGCCACCTGGAGGCCCTTCGCGAGGAGGGGCGGCGGGTGGCGGCCGGATGGCTGGCCGACTGGCGCCGCCTGGGCGACCGCTTCGACCGTTACCCCGAGGACGCCCGCTACCCGGAGCCCCTGCGGGGCTAGGCCGTCCAGCCGCCCCGGTCCGGCGGGGAGGCGATGCGGGCCACCACCTTCTCCCAGACCCGCTCGTCGGCGGGATCGGCCGGCTCGCCGACCGACCAGTGCGCGACCATGGCGGTGTCGCCGTGGACCGCGACCGCCAGGCGCTGCAGGCGCACCCCGCCGGGGTGGACGCGGTCCGGGCGACGGCGCTCGCGGGCGACCACGCCCGGCGGCGCCGCGATCGGGCGGGAGGCGGCCTCGCCCTCCCACGTCGCCAGGTGCGCGCGGGCGTCGGCCGCGGTCGTCGTCCCGGTGCGCACCAGGCGGTGGTCGGCGTCGGGCGACGGGCCGGCGTCGCGGCCCACCACGCCGCCCGTCCCGGCGATGCCGCGGACGGCGCCGAGCTCGCGGCGGTGACCGGGGTCCTCAGGCGGCAGGAACGTCCGCACACCCGCCCCATCGGCGGGCGGGCGGCGCGGCTTCACTCCCGGGTCGCCACCTGGGCCAGCCCGGCGAGCGTCGCGCAGATGGCGGCGGCCCCCGCCAGGTAGAGGCCGATCTGGCGGGAGAGGAACTCGGCGGGGTCCGGCATCCATACGAAGCGGAACCCGATGAGCAGGGTGGCGAGCGCCCCGGCGGCCACCACGGCGCGTGCCAGCGTGTCGCCCGTCTGGATCGAGAGGTTCAGCCCGCCCCGCTCCTCCAGCGCCAGGGCGGCCGACGCCACCAGCACCACCAGGCCGGCGGCGAGGGCCAGGCGGGCGACGATCGTCGCCTCCCACCCGCTCGCGCTGACCGCCGAGAACGGCGGCCCCAGGTTGGTGGCGTACCAGGGCAGGAAGACCGCCACCACCAGCAGCACGCCCGAGAGGACGCCGACGTACGCGGGCGCGACACGGCCGGGCATCGCGGGGGCCCGGACGGGGCTGCGGAGCCGGATCGAGGGGCGGCGCGATGACACGACACCACGCTAGCGCGGCCGCCCGGATGGCGCTGGTAACCTCGCCCGTCGTGCCCGGCCGTCCCAACTTCGTGATCCTCGGCGCGCCCAAGTGCGGGACCACCGCGCTGAGCGAGTACCTGCGCGACCACCCGCGGGTGTTCGTGTCGCGCCCCAAGGAGCCGCACTACTTCTGCGACGACTGGGACTACTACTACGCCCCCGGGCAGCGCACCGAGGAGCACTACCTGCACCTGTTCGACGACGTCACCGACGACCACCTGGCGATCGGCGAGGCGTCGGTCTGGTACCTCTACTCGGCGACCGCCGCCCGCAACATCGCCGCGTTCGACCCGGCGATGCGCGTGATCGTGATGGTGCGGAACCCGGTGGAGCTGGTGCCGTCGCTGCACTCGCAGCTGCGGTACATGCTCGACGAGGACGAGCCCGACCCCGAGCGCGCCTGGGACCTCCAGGAGGCCCGCGCCGCCGGCGACGACCTGCCGTCCAGCGTCCGCGTGCCGGAGTTCCTCCAGTACGCCGCCGCGGCGAGCCTCGGCGCGCAGCTCCAGCGCGTGTACGAGTTCTTCCCGCGCGAGCAGGTGAAGGTGCTGGTGATGGACGACCTGAAGGCCGACACCGGCGCCGTCTACCGCGATGCGCTGGAGTTCCTGGGCGTCCCCGACGACGGGCGCACCGAGTTCCCGCGGGTCAACGAGAACAAGGTGCACCAGCGGACGGCGGTCGCGCGCTTCACCCAGCGGCCCCCGGCGCCGCTCGTGGCGGTGGCGAAGAGCGTGAAGCGGGTGGCCGGCATCGAGCGTCTGGGGGTGCTCGACCGGGTGCGGCGCACCAACCGGCAGGTGACGCGCCGCGAGGACATCACGCCCGAGTTCGCCGACCGCCTGCGCGCGTACTTCCGGGACGACGTCGCGCTGCTCGGCGACCTCATCGGGCGGGACCTGGGGGCCTGGACCGCCTGACCCGTGCGCCGCGCGGGTCCGCGCGGGGCGGGGTGGTAGGCTCGGCCGACCCGGCAGACGGCGCCCAAGGAGCCTCCGCACGTGCCCACCTACATCCTCCTCAGCACCCTCAGCCCGCACGGCGTCGGAACCATCAAGGCCAACCCGGAGCGCCTGCTGGAGGTGAACGCCGAGGTCGAGCAGATGGGGGCGAAGGTCGTGCAGCAGTGGGCGGTGCTCGGGCCCTACGACTTCGTCAACATCGTCGAGGCGCCCGACGAGAAGACGATCGCCCGCGTCTCCGTCGAGCTGGCCGCGCGCGGGACGGCGCACTTCCAGACGCTCACGGCCATCCCCGTCGACGAGTTCCTCTCGCTCCTGAAGTGAGCGGACGCCCCCGACGCGGCGGCCGACGCGGCCGCTGGCTCCTGGCCGGCGGCCTGCTGGGCCTGGCCCTGTCGCCCGAGGCCCGCCGCGTCGGCGTGACCCTGCGCGCCCGCGCCACCCGCATCGGCCGCCGCGCCGGCGACCCGGTCGACCCGTTCCGCCAGGCCCCCTGCTACGCGCACGACCGCGCCGCCGCGGCCGCCGCGCCGCGCACGGAGGGGGCGGCCCGATAGGGACCGTCTGGACGGCCGAGGTCCTGATCCCGGCCCACCGGATCGTCTTCGCCCTCCGCGGCGACCAGATCATCGAGCTCCGGGCGCCCACCACGGCGGCGACCTTCGGCGCCTACCGCGGCCTGCCCGACGCGGTGCACGGGATGATCGCGTGGCCCAACACCGTGCTGCTGCGCGACCCTGACGGCCGCCCCGTGGTGGTCGACCCCGGCTACAACACCCAGGGGGACATGCTGGTCGGCGCGCTCGCCGCCCGTGGCCTGTCGCCCGACGACGTGCGGACCGCGCTCGCCACCCACCTGCACAGCGACCACATCACGGCGCTCCCCCAGCTCGGGGCGGTGGAGCTCCACGTCCACGCGCGGGAGCTGGAGGAGCCGCACGCCCGCGCCCAGCGCGGCGCGATGGACGCGGCCACCATCCGGCCGCTGACCGGCGAGGCGGGGGAGGTGCTGCCCGGCGTCCGCTGGATCCTGACCCCCGGCCACACCGCGGGCCACGTCGCGTACCTCGTCGACACCGCCGACGGGATCGTCGCGATCGCGGGCGACACCCCCGGGCCCGACCCGCGCTGGCTCGCGGAGATGGACCTGCCCGAGGGGCACCCCCGACGCGACGACCACCTGCGGGCGTTCCGGGCCATCCGCGACGCCGGCCCGGCCCTCGTGATCCCCGGCCACAACCCGCCTCAGGTCCTCGGCGCCTGACATCGCCCGGGCAGGTGACGCCGCCCGGCGCGTCGAACCTCCGGGCCATCGTCCCACGACGGTCCCGTCGCTCGACAGAGAGGTTGCACCCGTGAACTCGCTCACCCGCGAACAGAGGCTCTATGTCGCCGCCGGCGCCAGCATCCTCTTCATCATCAGCCTGTTCTTCAATTGGTTCGGCGTCGGCGACTTCAACGTCAGCGGCCAGGACGCGGTGCCGTCGTGGTGGATCCTGCTGATCTTCGCGGCCGTCGCCGCCGCCGTCCTCATCGCCGACGCGATGAACTTCGAGTTGCCGCCGGCCGTGCGCCCCGCCTCGTGGGCCGCCTACCTCACCAGCGTCTGCTTCATCGTGACGCTGATGATCTTCCTGGAGGGCGACAACCGGAAGTTCGGAATTTTTCTCGCCCTGCTGTTCTCGATCGTCGCGGCGATCGTCTCCTTCCTGAATTGGCGGGAGGACTCCAGGTAGAGTCGGCGCCCCTCGCCCTCCACGACGAAAGGGGCGCCAGGATGGGACTGGTCGACAAGGCCAAGGAAGCCGGCAAGCGCGCCGTGGACGCCGCGCAGAAGGGCGCGGAGGAGGCGCGCGACAAGGCCCAGGAGCTCGGGTTGAAGCGGCGCCAGAACGCGCTCGCGCAGGAGCTCGGGTACCTGGTCGTGAAGCAGCGCGGCGGGGAGTCCGGGCTGGACGCGGAGATCGACCGCCTGGTGGGGGAGGTCGAGGCCGTCCAGGCGGAGATCGACGGGCTCGACGAGGACTGACGCGCCCCCGGGCCGGCACGCGGCGGCCTAGGGGGTGCCCCGCTTCGGCGGCTTCGGCTGCTTCGGCGGCTTGGTCAGGGTCACCTCGCGCACCAGCCCGGAGGTGCCGAGGGGCCCGCGCGCCTCGACGGTCACGTCGACCGTCCCCGTGACCACCTTGCCCCGGACGCGGCGGTTCCAGTTGACCGTCTGACGGCCGGCGCGCAGCGGGCGCCCGCTGGCGATCGTCGCGATGGGGGCGCCGCCCGTGGTGCGGATCCGCACCGTCGCCCGCGCCGTGCGCGACAGCCTGAACGACACCGTCAGCCGCGCCTGCGTGCGGTTCCCGACCTTCACCACCGACTGGGTCGCGTTGAGCGATCCGAGCGTGCGGTCGACGATCACCCGCCGCGACTGCTCCGTGACGCCGCTGCCGTCGTCCGGGAGCTGCCGCACCCGCACGTCGTAGACGCCGTCCTGGAGCTTCAGCCGGCGCGGGTCGATGTTGACCTTCGCGCTGCTCGCCGCCAGGCGGCCCCGCCAGATCTGCTTCGAGGGCTTCCCGGAGCGCCGGATGATCTTCACGGTCGCGACGCCCGCGACGGGCGAGCGCACGATGGTGGTGGGCGCGTCGTCGACGCGGTCGGCGTTCGGCGATATCCGGAAGGGGAGGGGCTCGATGGTGACGCCCCGGTAGCTCATCAGCACCACGTCGGACAGGCTCCGCGCGCCCGACCACGGGATGACCATGTCGTCGCGCACCGCCAGCTGGGCGCTGCCGCCGGCGTCCATCGCCACGGCGGTCCGGGCGCCGAGGGACTTCATCAGCGCCGCCTGGTCGGCGGCGGTCATCCCCGGGCGGCCCTGCGACGGCCCCTCGACGGTCACGAACATGGTGGTCCCGTCGGCCGTCTGGCCCACGGCCGACCGCGACGTCCGCGAGTCGGTCTGCGAGCCGGTGAAGCCCTCGCCCGCCGACGGGATCGGGACGCCGTCGCGCACCAGCGCGGGGCCGCCCCCGATGGCGTCGGTGGCGTTCGGGGGGAGGCCGGTGACGGTCGCGGAGATCGTGACCTTCTCGCCCAGCGGGTACTCCGACACCAGCGTCGGACCCGCCGCCCCCACGCCCGTCAGCACCCAGTGGCCCGCGCCGATCGTCGAGCCGCCCCCGGACTTGGTGCCGATGACCGTGCCCGTGCGGGCGACGTTCGGCACCAGCGGCCCCGGCTGGTCCAGGCGGACGCGCACCTCGTAGCGCGACCCGCCCGCGGGCGTGGTCAGGGCCCCGTACGCCGGGGTGTAGAGGATCGCCTCGGTGCCGCGCTTCGCGGGCCGGTTGATGCCCTGGAACGTCCGGACCGGCGAGAGCGCGCCGGTCGTGGGGTCGGAGGCCTGCATGCGGCCCTGCAGCGCCAGGTTGGGCGCGTCGATGGCGCCGCCCGGCAGCATCGCCAGCGCGGAGCGACTGCCCTCGGGCTCGTGGAGCAGCTCCCCGCCGATCATCAGGATGCCGCTCGGGTCGTTGGTGGTCGCGGTGAAGAAGTCGCCGTTGATCCCGGCGACCACCCCCAGGTGCTCGCGCGCGGCGACCGCGCCGGTCAGCGAGCCGCGGGTCACCAGCGAGCCGCCGGCGAGCACCGGCGCCAGCGTCACGCGCGGCGACGCCGGGGCGCGGACCACGTGGACCACCTGGCCGTCGGCGCGCTGGATGCGCTCGTAGCCGACGCCCGGCGCCACCGCCTCCACCCGGGGCGGGTTTGCGGGCGGCAGGGCCTCCACGACCGCGGCGGACGCGGCGGCGGGGGCCGCCAGCAGGGCCGCGGCGGCGGCGGGAACGGCGAGGGCGCGCGACATCGCGCGGAACCCTTGCACGGCCCGCCGCGTCACCAAAGCACCGCAGGCCCGGCGGCGGCTGCGGCAGATGCGACACTGCCCTGGTGGCCACCGCCCTGATCGGCTTCGTCATCGGCGCCATCGTCTCCGCCGTCGTGGCCATCCTGTTCGTGCGCCGGGCCCGCGCCGATGCGGGGGAGTCGGAGGAGGGGGCCGAGGCCGCCGCCGCCCGGGCGGCGCTGGCCGAGCTGCGGCTGCGCGAGCTCCGCGACGTGGTGCCCCTGGTGGCGCTGCGGCTCGACGGCGCCGGGAAGCTGGTGGAGGTGAACCGCCTCGCGCGCGAGCGCTTCCCCTTCCTGGAGCCGGGGATGGGCGTGCTCGAGGCGTTCAGCGAGCACACGCTGGCGGCGGAGGTCGAGGCGGCGCTGTCCGACATGGAGCCGCGGGACTTCGACGTGCGCCTGTTCGTCGACGGGCGGCGGACGTACCGGGCGTCGGTGCAGCCGTACGCGGCCGAGGGGTCCCGCGAGGCGCTGCTGCTGCTGCTCGACGCCTCCGACGTCGTCGACTACCAGGAGTTGCGCTCCCAGTTCGTCGCCAACGTCTCCCACGAGCTGCGGACGCCGCTCACCGGCCTGCGCGCCCTGCTGGAGGCCCTGGCCGACCCGACGATGGACGAGACGACCCGCGGCGACTTCACGGCGCGCGCCGCGAGCGAGACCCAGCGGCTGGAGGCCCTGATCTCGGACATCCTGTTCCTCTCCGAGCTCGAGGCCACGCAGGGGGCGCCGTCGGCCGACCGCAGCGACCTGGCCGAGGCCGCGCACGCCACGCGCGACGCCCTGGCCGACCTGGCGGCGGAGCACAAGGTGACGCTCGTCGTCGACGCGCCCGTGCCGGTGTGGACGCCGCTGTCCGACCGGATGGCGGTCACGGTGGTGCGCAACCTGCTGGAGAACGCCGTCAAGTACGCCGGGACGGGGGCGACCGCCACCGCGACGGTGCGGGCGGAGGACGGCGGCGCGCTGTTGATCGTCGCCGACGACGGCGCCGGGATTCCCGAGAAGCACCTGCCGCACGTGTTCGAGCGCTTCTACCGCGCCGACCCGTCGCGCTCGAAGCGCCTCGGCGGCACGGGCCTGGGGCTGTCGCTGGTGAAACACATCGGGGAGCGCTTCGGCGGCGGCGCGACGGTGAGCTCCCGCGAGGGCTACGGCACCACGATCACCGTCACGCTGCCCCTCGCGCCGGCGCCGGACACGGCCCCCGCCCAGGCCGCGGCGTCACGGGCCCCCCTCGCGGGCCCGTGATAGCGTCCCGCGCCGCGTGACGGTCCCCCTCATGGACATCCAGGCCCAGTACGGGCCGCTGCGCGCCGAGATCGACGCCGCCATCGCCGGCGTCCTCGACAGCGGGCGCTTCATCCTCGGGCCCGAGGGCCGGGCGCTCGAGGCGTCCGTGTCCGAGCGACTCGGCGGCCGCCCCTGCGCGGGCGTGGCGAACGGCACCGATGCGCTCGTGATCGCCCTGAACGCCCTCGACATCGGGCCGGGCGACGAGGTGATCACCACGCCGTACACCTTCTACGCCACGGCCGAGGCCGTCGCGCGGGTGGGCGCCACCCCCGTGTTCGCCGACGTCGACCCGGTCACGTACTGCCTCGACCCCGAGGCCGTGCGGGCCAAGGTGGGCCCGGCGACGAAGGCGATCCTGCCCGTCCACATCTTCGGCCACCCCGCCGACATGCCGGGGATCATGACCGTGGCCGCCGAGCACGGGCTGAAGGTGGTCGAGGACTGCGCCCAGGCGTTCGGCGCCCGGCTGGCCGAGGGCGAGATCGCCACGTTCGGCGACATCGCGACGTTCAGCTTCTTCCCCACCAAGAACTTCCCGGGGATGGGCGACGGCGGCCTGGTCGTGAGCTCCACCGAGGCGCTCGACGCGCGCGTCAAGCGGCTCCGCTTCCACGGCTCGAAGGACAAGGTCGTGTTCGACGAGGTGGGCTACAACTCGCGCCTCGACGACCTCCAGGCCGCCATCATCCGCGTCTTCTACCCGCACCTCGACGGCTGGAACGCCGCCCGCGCGCAGGCCGCCGCCTGGTACGCGGAGGAGGGGCTCGGCGAGGTCATGACGCCCCCCGGCGTCGCCGACGGCGCCACCCACATCTACCACCTGTTCATGGCCCGCCACCCGCGCCGCGACGACGTGCGCCAGGCGCTGTCGGAGGCCGGCGTGGCGAGTGCCGTCTACTACGGCATCCCGATGCACCTGCAGCCGGTGTTCGCGCCGCTCGGGTACCGGGAGGGCGACCTGCCGGTGGCGGAGGAGGCGGCCCGCACCGCGCTCGCCCTGCCCATGCACCCCAACCTGAGCCGCGACGACGTGCGGCAGGTGGTGGCCGCCGCGAGGACGGTCGGCGTGGAGGCCGGCGCCCGCTAGTTGTGAATCCTTGAAGCGTTAGTCATCCGGGCCTCGCTGGAGGCTTGCGGTTGCCGCCAAGCAATCGCGAGATCCAAGGAGGCCCGGATGAGGCTTCACGCTAACGCCAAGCTGACACCCCAG
>JBFWNT010000015.1:51825-91159 GCA_050250915.1 Thermoleophilia bacterium | reverse complement strand
CTGCGGCGCCCTCGCCTACGGCTCGGCCACCTCCAGGACGCGGCGGGACACCACCCACGAGAGATCACCGGTATAGCCTCACCACCACCGACGGGTCGGAGCTACACCACGTCCCGGGGCGCAACTCATTTGCGAGCGGTGGTTTCGAATGCACGACGGGGCCTCGGCCACCCCGAATGCGTCCGAACCCCTTCAATGCAGGTGCGTACACGAGGGCACGCCGACCGCCTCGACGTCCAGATGAACCTCGGCGGTCGTTCCAATGAACGGCAGGGCGCGAACCGAGCGAACGTGTCCGAACCCCCTCATTGAAGGGGTGCGACAAGGGCACGCCGGCTCCCCTTGAGGTTCAGATGAACCCCAAGGTCCGTTCAAGTGAACGACAGGCCGCGAGCCGGGTGAACGCGTCCGAGTCCCTTCGATCGACGGGTTGGACGAGGGGACGCGCCCGCCGGCGTTCGAATGAACGGCTCAGACCAGCTTGCGGACGATCAGGAAGTCCCCCTCCTGGTCGACGACGCGCTCGACGTCCAGGATCTCGTGGCCCGGGAGCAGGATGAAGACGTCGGGGTCCCGGTGGATGCGGTCGAAGCGGGACGGCTCCAGGTGGATGCGCTCGCGGCAGTCCAGGTGCGAGCACTCGCACAGGAACGCGATCGGCGCGTCCGGGTCGTCGTCGTCCTCCTCGCGGATGTCCTCGATCGTCCGCTCGATGCGGCGGTTGAGCTCCTCCATGAGCTCCTCGTTCTCGCGCATCCGCCGCGCGCGCGGCGATGTGGGGTCGATGCCCTCATCCGGCATGGCGAGGTGACGCTACCGCACCACCTCGGCCCACGCACAGCGACCCGGATCGAGCGGCGTCCACCCCGGCGGTGGAGGCCCGTCCCACAGCCCGATCACGGTCCCGCCGAACCCGGCGCCCATGATCCGCGCGCCCAGCGCGCCGTCGCGATGCGCGGCCCGCCACGCCTCCTCCACCGCCGGGGTCGACACCGCGAAGTCGTCGCGCAGCGAGCGGTGGGACGCGTCCAGCAGCGCGCCGAGGGCGCGCAGGTCCCCGCGTCCCAGCGCGTCGGCGCCGGCGCGCACCCGTGCGTTCTCCGACACCACGTGCCGCACCCGCGCCGCCAGGGCCGGCGGCAGCCCGGCGACCTCGGCGTCGGCGGCGGCCGCCGCCCCGTGCAGGTCCGGCAGCCCGAGCAGGCGGGCCGCCTCGGCGCACTCGTCGATGCGCTCCTGGTAGCGCCCGTCGGCCACGCTGCGCCGGCCCGTGTCGCGCCCCGCGAACCGGGCGGCGCCCATCGGGACGTCGCGGGTCTCGAGCGTGGCCATGTCCGCCAGCAGCGCGTGGCCCTCGCGGCTCACCAGCACGGCCAGCTGGTCCATGAGGCCGGTGCGCACCCCCGCCCACTCCCACTCCACGCGCCGCAGCACCGCCGCGAGCAGGAACCGCTCCATCTCGCGCGCCCCGGCCAGCGCGAGCGCCGCGAGTGCCACCGCCGACCCCAGCGCCGCCGACGACGACAGCCCGGCGCCCATCGGCAGGTCGCCCGTCACCGTCAGGCGCATCCCGGGCAGGGGCCCGGCCGCCCGCTCCATCTCGGCGAGCGTGCCGCGCACGTAGGCGCGCCAGTCGCCCGCGCCGGCCCCGGGGACGTCGTCGAGCCCGAAACGGTCCTCCGCGGCCACGTCCAGCGCCAGCACCTCCGCCGTGCGGCCGCCCGTCCGCACCCCCGTGACGGTGATGCCGCGCGCCAGCGCGAACGGCATCACCAGACCGCGCTGGTGGTCGGTGTGCTCCCCCAGGATGTTCGCGCGCCCCGGCGCATGCGCCACCACCTGCTGCGGCGCGGTGCCCGCGCGCCGCCCGTGCACCCGCTCCCCCATGCCGGAGTCGTACCCGCCCCGGCGCGCCCGTGCACCGCTTGCCGCGACCCCGGGGGGCTCTCTAGGCTCCCCGCCACGCCCCTCCCCGACGTGCTCAGCGGCGCCCTCCGCGGCGGTGAGACCCTTCAGGACGGGAGGGCGGGGTACGCCCTGAAGGGCGAGCTGGACATGGCGGGCGGCGAGTCGCTGGTGCGCCGCGTCACCGAGCTCGCGGCGGCCACGTCCGGCCCCATCGAGATCGACATGGGCGACGTCGCGTTCATCGACTCCTCCGGCGTGCGGGCCCTGCTGCGCCTCCACGAGCGGGCGGTGTCCTCGGGGCGGGCGATGCGCGTGCGCAACCTCACGCCCGACGTCCGACGGCTGCTCGACCTGATCGGCGTCACGGAGCTGCTGGCGGAGGGCTGAGCGCGCGGCTCCGGGCCACGAGGTCGCCGTAGAGGAAGGCCAGCGCGGCGCCCGCGAGCGGCATCGCGAACACGAACACCGCCGAGCTGACCGCGTTGATCGTGGCCAGCGGCAGCGTGGTGGTGAACATCAGGACGATCCCGAGGACGGGCCCCGTCGCCGCGCCCAGGATGTTCACCACCGCGGCGATCGACGTCGTCCGCCACCACGTGCCCCGCACCAGGGTGCGGCTGCGCGCCAGCGCGTCGGCGGGGCGCGCCCCCTCCAGCGCCGCCACCTGCACCGCCACCGCCCAGCGCCCCAGCAGCCACACGGCGACGGGGATGCCGACGATCGTCAGCGCCAGCACGCCCACCAGCACGATGATGCGGAGCGCGGTGCGCATCAGCCGGCCCGCCGCGCGGGAGAGCAGGAAGTAGGCCTTGCGGATCGAGGGCGGGCGGTCCTCCTCCACCTCGTCCAGCACGATCGCCACCCCGCCGACCACCAGCGTCGCGGCCAGCACATGGCCGGCGCCGGCCACCAGCAGCGCGAGCGCGATCGAGACCAGGCTGTCGGTGCCGGCGGTGGCGACCAGGTCGCCCAGCGGCGTGAGGCCGAACACCGCCTGCTGCACCGCGACCTCGATGATCGCGGCGGGCAGGAACAGCACGCCGATGGCCACCAGCACGCGTCTGCGTTCCCGGTACACGCGCAGGGCGGCGGTCAGCATCTGGCCCGCGGCCCGGCGGCGGCGGATGGGGTGCGGGATCCGCGGCCGCCACGCCGTGGACTTCACCGCGGCCCCCGCCGTGCTGATGAGCCCCAGCACCATCAGGAGCAGCACCACCGGCGACGAGACCGCCGTGTAGATCCTGCCCCCCAGGTCCACCACCGCGCAGAAGGCGCCCGTGGCCGTGGGCCCCAGGCTCGTGCCGCTCGGGACGGCGAAGCTGCCGTCGCGCAGGGAGTCCTGCCAGGCGATCGGCGCGCCCCACTCCTCCTTGGTGCGCGGCCCCGGCGGCGCGTCGTACGGGGGCTTGTCGAACTCGCCCCACCGCCCCTGGAAGAGGAGCCACGCGTCCGGGCCGTGCGGATCCACCTCCCCCGACGGCAGCAGCCTCGCCTGCGTCGGGAGGGAGGTGCCCGGCGGCCGCGCGTCGTCGCACCCGAAGCCCTCGTCGGCGTTGCGCCCCAGGAACAGGTCGGGCGTGTAGAAGTTGGCGTGCGAGCCGGCCGCCGCGTACACCACCGGGTGGTCGCCGCGGCGCTCCAGCTTGCCGCCGTCCCAGTCGGCGCGCTCGCCGCCGGAGTGCTGCGAGTAGCCGGTCTCCACCGGCGGCGTCCGCAGCGCCTCCTCGGCGGTCGGCACGTCCCACACCAGCTGGACGAACTCCCAGTCGCCCTCGTGGGTGTTGACGTAGTCGTCGAAGTACCAGAAGAACCAGTATTGGAGCACCAGCCTCCCCGGCGCCGCGGGGTCGGTGGCCACGTGGGCGTACGCCACGTCCGGCTGCCCGGCGCCGAGCCGGTCGAAGTCCTTCTCGAAGGTGCACCCCGGCCGGCGCGGGTTGCCGTTGAAGTCGAGCGAGGTCTTCGGCCCCAGGCCCACGATGTCGGCCATCCCCGGCGCCTGCTTCACCACCGTCCCGTCGTCGCCCCGCAGCACCACGCCCTGCGCGTCCAGCACGGTCTCGACGGGGACGGGCCGGTAGGGTTCGCCGTCCTTGTCGCATGCGCCGTCCTGGTCGCGGACCACCACGATCGGGGCGTAGCGTTCGGCCAGCTCGCGAGCGGCAGGGTCGTCCTGGGCGGCGGCGGGCACGGCGGCGGCCGCGAGCGCGACGAGGGCGAGCAGGACCGCGAGCAGCGGACCGCGGCGACGGCGGGCGGGCACGCGGGGCAGCTTCGGGCACGCGCCCGGCCGCGGCAAGGCGGGCGGCGCTCCGGTATAGGATGCGACGACCGTAATCCCGCGATTACTGACACCTTTTTCCACGAATAGGAGCGGATCAGTGTCCACGGCTGAGATCCCGGTCGACAACGGCGTCAACGTCGAGGCCCTCCTCGGCGTCCGCGAGGCCCTCGCGGACACCCCCGACATCGCCCAGTTCCAGTGGCGCGCCACCACCTCCTGGGTGCGCGGCACGCACAGCCAGTCGAGCGTCGAGTCGTTCTACGGCTTCGGCGACGAGCAGCAGCACAAGAACACCTTCACCTACGACGCGGACCACCCGCTGCAGTTCGCCGCGGAGGACAACGGCGTCACGCCGGTGGAGTACGTCCTCGTGGCCCTCGGCAGCTGCCTGACCGCCGGCGTCGCCGCGATCGCGCAGCAGCGCAAGATCCAGCTCAACTCGGTGAGCGCCACGATCACCGCCGACATGGACCTCCACGGCATCCTCGGTGCCGACCCGGACGTCCGGAACGGGTTCAGCTCGATCAGCGTCGCCTACGACATCGACGCGGAGGGCGACCAGCAGGCCCTCGAGGCCCTCGTCGCGCAGTCGCAGAAGCGCTCCGCGGTGTTCGACGTGCTCACCAACCCGACGAACATCTCGGTCACGGTCAACTGAGCACCCCGTCCGCAGCGGTGCCGCACCTCCCGGTCGTCGTCGTCGGCGCCGGGCACTGCGGCCTGGCCATGAGCCGCCACCTCGCGTCCCGCTCGATCGACCACGTGGTCCTCGAGCGCGGCGAGGTGGCGAACTCGTGGCGGACGGAGCGCTGGGACTCCCTGCGCCTGCTGACGCCGAACTGGCTCAGCCGGCTGCCGGGCCAGGCCTACGCCGGCGACGACCCCGACGGCTACATGACCGTTCCGGAGGTGGTCGAGTACATCACCGCCTACGCGGCGGGCGCGCCGGTGCGCACCAACACCACCGTCCGGACCGTCCGCCGGTCGGGCGCCGGGTTCCTGGTGGAGTCGGACGACGGGTCGTGGACGGCCGACGCGGTGGTCGTGGCCTCCGGGGCGTGCAACGCGCCGTCGCTGCCCGCCGTGGCCGCCGAGCTGCCGCCGGACGTCCCCTCCCTCACGGCCTGGGGCTACCGGAACCCCGGCCAGGTGCCCGAGGGGGGCGTGCTGGTTGTCGGCGTCGCCGCGAGCGGCATCCAGATCGCCGACGAGCTGCTGCGCGCCGGCCGCGACGTGACCATCGCCGTGGGCGAGCACGTGCGGGTGCCGCGGCGGTACCGGGGCGCGGACATCCTCTGGTGGATGGAGGAGGCCGGCGTCCTCGGCGAGCCCTGGACCGACATGGACGACCTGGTGCGCGCGCGCAGCATCCCGTCGATGCAGCTCACCGGCGGCGGCGGCGGCACGCTCGACCTGAACTCCCTCACCGGGCGCGGCGCGCGGCTGGTGGGCCGTCTCCAGACGATCCGCGACCGCCGGCTGCTGTTCTCCGGCTCGCTGCGCAACGTCTGCGCCCTGGCCGACCTGAAGCTGGAGCGCCTGCTCGACACCCTCGACGCGTGGGCGCTGGCGAACGGCGTGGACGCGCCGCCCCCGGAGCGCTTCCCCCGGACGGCCGTCCCCGACGAGCCGGTCACCGAGCTGGACCTGGAGCGCGAGGGCATCCGCAGCGTGCTGTGGGCCACGGGCTACAAGGCCGAGCTCTCCTGGCTCGAGGCGCCGGTCCTGAACCCGCGCGGCCGCCTGATCCACGACGGCGGCGTCACGCGCGTGCCCGGGCTCTACCTCATGGGGATGCCGTTCCTGCGCCGCCGCAAGTCGACGCTCATCGACGGCGCGGACGCCGACGCCCGGGACCTGACCGAGCACCTGGCCGCCCACCTCGACGCGGTGGTCCGCGGGGAGGGCGTCGCGGCGGCGACCTGAGCCCCGCCGCTCAGAAGTTCCACCACTCGTCCTCGTCCGACCGCGGCGCGACCTCCTCGCCGGGGCCCGCGACGGGGGCCAGCGCGTCCGTGGGGACGACGAAGACCGATCCCAGGAGCTGCACGGCGCAGTGGCGCTCCCCCACCTTCACCACCTCCACCTCGTCGCCCGGCGCGAGGACGGAGATGCTGCCGGCGCGCATGCGCGTCCTGCGCGTCACGATCGCCTTGTCGCCCGGTGTGAGCATCCGATCGCCTCCTACCCCGTGCGGCGGTTCCCGCTCGCCCGGCGGGCGCGGCCCAACCTCCGCCCCCGCCGGGGTTGCGGCGGCGGCGCCCGGCGGGTTCCGATCACCCCCTGATGGCGCATCCCGACCCGCTCGCGATGCAGGCCCACGACCTGGCGACGACGCCCGAGGAGCGTCTGCGCCTGCTCAGCGCCGTCTCCCTGGAGCTCGACCAGGCGCTCGGCGCCGACGAGCGCCTGCGGCGCCTGATGCAGCTGCTGGTGCCGGGGATGGCCGACCTGGCCACGGTGCGGATCCGCGTGCCCGGGGCGGACCGCTCGCGCCTGGCGGCCGTGGCCCACCGCGACCCGGAGCTGGAGCGCGTCGCCTCCCGCCTCTACGGGCGGTGCTGCGCCGGGCCCGACGTCCCGGGACCCGAGCGCGTGATCGCGCGCGGCGCGCCGGAGCTGGTGGAGGAGGTGACCGACGCCGCCGGGATCACGTGGGCGCCCGACGCCGAGGCGCTGGCCGACGTCCGCGCGCTCGGGAGCCGGACCTGGCTCTGCGTGCCCCTCACGGCGCGGGGCCAGGTGATCGGCTGCCTGTCGCTGCAGCGCGGGGCCGGCCGTGCCTCCTACGACGCGGGGGCGCTGGCGCTGGCCCAGGACATCGGGCGGCGCGCGGGCCTGGCGATCGAGAACGCGCGCCTGTTCGAGGCCGAGCAGGCGATGGGGACCGCGATGGAGCGGGCCCGGGCGCGCGAGGAGCTGCTGCGCCGGGTCACCGCGGCCCTGTCCCGGGCGGTCACCGCCGAGGAGGTCGCCGACGTCATCGTGGACGACTGCATGGCCGCGCTCGGGGCGCTGGCCGGGGTCGTCGCGGTCCAGGACGGCGCGACCGCGACGGTGGCGGCCACGCGCGGCTATCCGCCGGGGGTGCTCCCGCCGGGCTCGCCGATCGCCCTCGACGCCCGGCTGCCGCTGCCGTGGGTGCTGCGCACCGGCGAGCCGCGGTGGCTGGAGACCCGCGACGACTGGCTCCGCGACTTCGAGGCGCCCTCGAGCGGCCTCGGCCCGGTCGGCGTGGGGCTGCCGCTGATCGTGGAGGGGCGGGTCATCGGCGCCCTCGGGTTCCGGTTCGAGGGCGAGGAGCGGCGCTTCACCGGCGGCGAGCGGCGCCTGGTGGAGACCCTCGCCGAGCTCTGCGCCCAGGCCCTCGACCGCGCCCGCCTGTTCGACGTGCAGCGCTCGGCCGCCGAGCTGCTGCAGCGGCGCCTGCTGCCCGCGGGCCTGCCCGACCCCCCGGGGATGGCGGTCGCCGTGCGCTACCTGCCCGCCGAGGCGGGCCTCGCGGGCGGCGACTTCTACGACTGCGTGGTGCGCCCCGACGGCGTCGTGGGCGTGGTCGTGGGCGACGTGGTGGGCCACGGGGTGGAGGCGGCGTCGGCGATGGGCCAGCTGCGCTCCTCGTGGCGCATCCTCCAGCAGCTGCGCGTGACCCCGGGCCGCGCCCTCGAGCACCTCGACCGCTTCGCGCGCGACGTCGAGGGCGCAGCCGCCGCGACGGCCGCGTGCCTGGACGTGCTGGCCGACGGAACGGTGGCGTACGCGTGCGCCGGGCACCCCCCGCCGCTGCTGGTGCCGCGGGACGGCCCGGCGCGGTACCTCATGGACGGCCGCAGCACCCCCCTCGGCATGGGCCTGTACCGTTTCGCCGCCGGGATCGCGCCGTTCGGGCGCGACGACGTGCTGGTGCTCTTCACCGACGGCGTCGTCGAACGCCGGGGGCGCGGGATCGACGTGGGGCTGGAGCGCCTGCGCGAGGTGGCGGGCGCCGCCGCCGCCCTGCCGTCGGACCAGCTGCTGGACGCGGTGGTGGCCGGGATGGCCCCCGGCGGCGCCGACGACCAGGCGCTGCTGGCCCTTCGTCGCACGGGGTAGGCGGCACCGAGCCGAAACCCTGGATAAGATGCGGTAATGGGGGATTCAGGGCGCGCGCCCGGGCCCGCCCCCGCTCACCCAACCACGCTCGGAGAGGTCAGCATGGCACTGCAGCTCAACGAAACGGCGCCCGACTTCCAGGCGGAGACGACCGAGGGCCCGATCAGCTTCCACGAGTGGATCGGCGACTCCTGGGCCGTGCTGTTCTCGCACCCGAAGGACTTCACCCCCGTCTGCTCCACCGAGCTCGGCTACATGGCGAGCATCAAGCCCGAGTTCGACAAGCGGGACGTCAAGATCATCGGCCTGTCGATCGACCCCCTCGACCGCCACGGCGAGTGGTCGAAGGACATCGAGGACATCTCGGGCACCGCCCCCAACTACCCGATCATCGCCGACACCGACTACTCGGTGGCGAAGGCCTACGACATGCTCCCCGGGACCGTCGAGGGCGACCCGCTCCAGCGGACCCCGGCCGACAACCAGACGGTCCGCAACGTCTTCGTCATCGGGCCGGACAAGAAGATCAAGCTCATCCTCGTCTACCCCATGACCACGGGCCGCAACTTCGACGAGGTCATCCGCGTCCTCGACTCGCTCCAGCTCACCGCCAACCACAAGGTGGCGACGCCGGCGCAGTGGCAGCAGGGCGACGACGTGATCATCGCCGGCTCCGTCAGCAACGACCAGGCCAAGGAGATCTGGCCGGACGGCTGGAAGGAGCCGAAGCCCTACATGCGGGTGGTCCCGCAGCCGGGCTCCTAGGACGTTCCGAGCCCGCCCCTCGCGGGGCGGGCCCGCGTCCGGGTTCATTGCCGGGCGAGTTCATGAGGATCGCCCCGCCGAGCGCAGGCGCACCGCCGCGCCCGGACATCCCTGCCCGGGCGCGGGGCCGCGCGTCCTACCCCTCCCCGGTGAGGCGGTAGGCCACGATCTGCGCGCGCTGCCCGGCCTCCGCCGGGTAGCTCGCGGCCGTGATCAGCATGTCGCCCGCGATGGTCAGCGGGGCGTTGGTGCGGGCGGGCAGCGTGCCCTTCCACACGATGGAGCCATCCTTCCGGGACAGCGCCACCACGGTGCCGTCGAACGTGGTCGTGAACACCAGGTCGTTCGAGATCGTCGCCGCGCCCAGCGCCATGGTGGGGAGCGTCGTGGTCCAGAGCACGCGGCCGGAGGCGACGTCGATCGCCACCATCTCGCCGCTGTTGCCCTCGAAGTCGAACGTGCCGGTGGCGCCGCCGTAGTTGACGTCCAGGTCGCTCAGGGTCGTCGCCAGGTTCGCGATCGACGCGTAGACCACGCCGTCCTTGTAGGCCATGTTGGTCTCGACCCCGCCGTACACGCCGGGCTGGACCTCGATCGGCGGCGTGATCGTGACGCTGCCGGGATTCTCGAGGGCCTTGCGGGAGTCGTTGTCACGGCCGTTGTGGTCGCCCACCGGGATCTTCCAGATGAGCTTCCCGTTGGCCGGGTTGATCGCGTGGATGTAGCCCATCTTCCCGGCGGTCACGACCATCGGCCGCGTGCCCGGGATCCACATGGGCGACAGTTGGAGGTCCCAGTCGTAGAAGTCGTTCGGGACCGCCTGGTAATGCCAGCGCAGCGCGCCGCTGCGGCTGCCGATCTTCAGCAGGCTGTTGGTGTAGAGCAGCGGCGTCGGGTTCTCGAGCAGCTGGCGCGGCGTGGTGTACGCGTTGCCGGTGCCGAAGTAGACGTCGCCCTTCGGGTCGATCAGCGGCGTGTTCCAGATGCCGCCCGCCGGGTTCTGCGGCGGGATGACCGACGGGTCCTTCAGCGTGTTGAACGTCCACCTGGTCGCGCCCGTCTTCTGGTCGAGGGCGAACACCAGGCCGCCCCCGGCCCGCGTGATGGTGCCGGCGTACACCTGCCCGCCGTGCACGGCGGGCGCGCCCGTGAGCGGGGCGCCCGTGACCGGCGTGACCTTCCACACCTCGGCGCCGTCCGCGGCGTTCAGCGCGAAGACCGACGAGGCGGTCACGCCGTACAGCGTCCCGCCCTGCAGGTTCAGGCCGTTCGGGCCGATGACCGGCTCGGTGTACTCACGCGTCCACCTGGTCGCGCCCGTGGCCAGGTCGACGGCCGTCACGTTCGAGCCCAGGTCCTGCAGGTAGACGGTGCCGTCGGCGATGATCGGCATCGACGCGAACGAGCCGTAGCGGGTGGTCGCGGTGACGTCCTTCGTCCAGGCGACCTCGAGCCCGGCGACGTTCGACGCCCTGATCGCCGAATCGGCGACGCGGTGGTTCTGGAGGTCGGCGTTCGGCAGCCGCCACTCCGGTGGGCCCTTGGGCGTCGACGGGGCGCCGATCCCGAGCGCGGCCCCCACCGCCATCGCCGCGATCGCGGCCGTCGCGGCGACCGCGATCAGCGCCCTCCGGCCCGGTCGTCGTCGTCCCGTCATGCGGACACCTCCCCGTCGTGTTCGTGACGCATGTCACGTGTGATCCTCGGGAGACCCTTTTGGGCTCGGCAAGACATCGGTCGCAAAATTCTCAATCAGATCCGCCGAATACCGGCGATTCATCGGGGCGACGCGATCGGATGTGATGACGCGCTCCATAAAAGTGGCGCCAGCGGGTGGCGGGCCGGCCGCGGGATAGGATCGGGACGCCATCCCGTACATCCCGGAGGGCCGGGTGGAAGACCGCAGATCGCCGCGCCGCGCGCGCGACCCCACCCTGCGCGACGTGGCCGCGGCGGCCGGGGTCTCCATCTGGACGGCGTCCAACACCTACGGCAACCCGGCACGCGTGTCGGAGGCCACCCGCCAGCGCGTGCTGGCGGCGGCGCAGGAGCTGGGCTACCTGGGCCCCCACCCGGGCGCGCGGTCGCTCGCCCGCGGCCGCACCGGGATGATCGCGATGGTGGGGCCCGGCGACGCCGACCTGCTGCTGAGCGACCCGGCGGCGGCGCTCGTGACGCGCGGCCTGCTGACCGCCTGCAGCTGGGCGGGCCACCCGCTGGTGCTGTCGGGGGCGTCGGGGGCGCCGATCGCCGACGGGCGGGTGTTCTTCCGGTCCGTGCCGGAGACCGACGCGCGAGTCCCCGGCGTCGTGGTGGACGGCCCGCCCGGCCCGGGCGCGGCGTACGCGGTGCGGGCCGATGTGCGCGGCGCCGCCGCGGCATTGGCGAGGCACCTGCACGACATCGGCCACCGCGACCTGGCGGTGCTGTCGTGGCCGGGGGGCGAGGACCGCCTGACGGGCGTGGAGGACGGCTGGCCCGGCGCGCCGCCCCGCGTGTACCGGGTGGAGCCCCGGCCCGACGGGCCGGGCGAGCGCGACGACCGCGGCTCGGGCCGGGCGGCCGGCGAGGCGCTGGCGCGCGCCGCCCTGTCGCGCGACCCCCACCCCACGGCCGTGCTGGCGCTGGGCGACACGCTGGCGCTGAGCGTGCTCCAGGTGGCCCACTGGATGGGGCTGCGCGTGCCGGACGACGTGTCGGTGGCCGGGCTCGACGACCTGCCGGGCTCCGACGCCGCCGGCCTGACCACCGCGCTGGTCCCCTACCGCTCGCTCGGCGAGCGCGCCGGCGACGTCCTGATGGCCCTGCTGGCCGGCGAGGAGCCCGCGGCGGCCCCGGACCTGGCGACGGCCCTCGCGATCCGCCGCACCACGGGTCCCCCGCCCGGCGGGTTGCCCGGGTCTTCACTAACCGGTTAGGGTCGCTCGGGCGCCGTACCGGCGGCGCCCTCGCGATCCCTCCCCGGAGGTCCTCCTCATGCCCGTGCTCGAGGCGCCCCAGCTGGTCACCGCCAGCCGGATGCTCTACTTCACGTGGGTCCCCGCCGACCCCGCCGCGGTCCGCGCCCTGGTCCCCGACGAGCTCGAGCTGCTCCCGAACAGCCAGTGCTTCATCAACCAGTACGTCGTGGACACGACCGAGCAGACCTCGGGGTTCGAGGCGTATTCGCTCACCTACGCGGGCGCCGACCTGGCGGGGCACGACACGCCGGACGGCGCGGTGCCCGGCCGGTGGTGGACGCACTACTTCAACTCCAACGCCGACATGCGGGACTACGCGTCGGCGCGCGGCGTCCCGGCGGGCCCCGGCAGCACCACCCTGGTGCTCGAGGACGGAGTGCTCACGGCCACCACCGAGGCGGACGGCGTGCCGGTGATCCGCACCACCGCGACCGTCGGCGACGGCATCGCCGTGATCGGCCGCGGCCAGCTGCGCTACGTCACCGAGGTCGGCGGCGAGCTCGTCAGCGGGCTCTACCCGTTCCACGCGCCGCTCTCGGACGGCTGGCAGGTCACGAGCATGGAGTTCCTGGAGCCGGACCACCCCGTCAGCGCGCTCCGGCCCGCCGACCCGCTCGAGGTGACGTGGGGCTTCTACTCCCCGTCGGCGTCGTTCTGCTACCCCGGCGGCGAGGGGCCGCTCGCCACGCAGCCCTAGGCCCGCCACCCCGGGCCCGCGCGGGCGGGCCGGATGCGAGGATCACGGCACCGTGGACGCCGACCAGGCCCTCGCCGTCCGGCCCGCCCCGACCGGGCGCGCGCTCGCGCTCGCGACCGCCGGGCACGTCGACCACGGCAAGACGGCGCTGGTGCTGGCGCTGACGGGCCGCGACACGGACCGCCTGCCCGCCGAGAAGGCGCGCGGCATCTCGATCGCGCTGGGCTTCGCCCCGCTGGCGCTCCCGTCGGGGCGCACGCTCAGCCTGATCGACGTGCCGGGCCACGAGCGCTTCGTGCGCCACATGGTCGCCGGGGCGTCGGGCGTGGACGGGTTCCTGCTGTGCGTCGCGGCCGACGACGGCGTCATGCCGCAGACCCTCGAGCACCTGGCCGTGCTCGACCTGCTCGGGGTCGGCGACGGCGTCGTCGCGATCACCCGCGCCGACCTGGCCGACCCGGCGTCCGCGGCGGCCGCCGTGGCGACGCTGGTGGCGCCCGGCACCGAGGTGGTTCCGGTCTGCGCGCCCGCCGGCGAGGGGGTCCCGGAGCTGCGGACGGCCCTCGACCGCCTGGCGGCTCACCTGTCACCGCGGCGCGCGGAGGGGCCGGCGCGCCTGTTCGTGGACCGGGTGTTCGCGGTGGCCGGCGCGGGGACGGTGGTGACCGGCACCCACTGGGGCGCCGCGGTCGCCCCGGGCGACCGGGTGGTCGTGCTGCCCTCGGGCGCGCAGGGGCGCGTGCGCAGCGTCCAGGCCCACGACGCGCCGGCCGGCCGGGCCGACGGCGGACGGGTGGCGCTCGCGCTGGCCGGCGTGCCGCGCGAGGCGGCGCCGCGCGGGTCGTGCGTGGTTCGCGACGGGGACGGGTGGCGCGCGACGCCGCGCCTCGGCGCCCGGGTGCGCTGGCTGCCGGGGGCGGGCGGCGACCTGGCCGACGGGCGCCGCCTGACCCTGTTCCTGGGCACGGCGGAGGTGCCGGCGGCGTGCTCGCCGCTCGACCCGGTGCGCCTGCCGCCCGGGGCCGAGGGGCTGGTGGACCTGCGGCTGGAGCGGCCGGTGCCGGCCCGCCCCGGCGACCGGGTGGTGCTGCGCGCCGGCGGGCGCACCCTGGGCGGCGGGGAGGTCGTCGACGCCGACCCGCCGCGGCGCGCCCGCCGCGCCGAGCGCACCGCCCGCCTGCGGACCCTGGCCGGCGGGAGCCCCGCGGAGCGCGACGAGCTGCGCCTGTGCGAGGCCGGCGCCGCCGGCCTGGACCCGGCGGCTCTCGGGACGGGGGCGGGCCTGGTCCTGGGCGGTCGCGCGTTCGCGCCGGACGTGGTCGCCGGCGCGCGCGGCGCGGTGCGCGCGGCGGCCGCCGGCGGCGGGGCCACGGCGGCGGGGGCGCGGGCGGCGAGCGGCCTCCCGCCCGCGGCGGCGGCGGCGCTGGTGGACGCAATGGTGGCCGAGGGCGCCGTGGCGCTCCGGGGCACCGGCGCCCCGGATCCGGCCGACGAGGCCCTGGCGCGGCTGCTGGAGGAGGCGGGGCTGCACCCGCCGACCCCCCATGAGCTGGGCCGGGAGGCGGGGATGGCGCCCCCGGAGCTGCGCGCCGCCCTGGGCCGGCTGCGCGCCGCGGGCCGGGCCGCGCCGGCGGGCGACCGCTGGTTCGCCGCGGCGGCGCTCGACGCGGCGGCGGACCGGGCACGCGAGGCGTTGGCCGAGCGCCCGCTGGGCGTCGCGGAGCTGCGCGACCTGTGGGGCGTCGGGCGCCGGGGGGCGCTCGCGATCGCGGCGCACCTGGACGAGCGCGGCGTCACCGTCCGCCGCGACGGCGTGCGTATCCTGCGCCGCGGGGAGCGGCCGGGGCCTGGTGGCCCGCCTCGTCTTCAAAACGAGCGGGGGCGGGTCGACCCCGCCCGGTAGGTTCGATTCCTACGCCGCTCCGTCCCCGACGGCCGGGGCCGGCTCCGGGGCCCGGGCGGCGGCGATGGCGGCGAGGGCCTCATCGAGGCGCCGGGCGCCCGCCAGGGCCACGGCGGCGAGCGGCAGCGGCAGCCAGAACGTGATGAACCGGAACACGAGGGTGGCGAGGACCGCCGACGCCAGCGGCACGTCGATCGCGGTGAGCGAGAAGGCCAGCGACGCCTCGATTCCGCCCGCCCCGCCCGCCGGGAGCGGCAGCGCCGTGGCGACGTAGGCGGTGGCGTACGCGATCAGCAGGGCCAGGACGGCCGGGTCGGCGCCGAAGGCGCGCAGCGCCGCGTACAGGCACAGCAGGTTGCCGCCCCAGTAGACGGGGAAGCCGGCGAGGCCGGCGACGTGGCGGTGCGGCGCCGAGACCACGCGCCACATCAGCCGCAGCCCCCCGATGGCGTCGGCCAGGCCGGCGCGGAGCAGCGGCCGCAGCCACGCGCCCCACGTCCGCGGGTCCCGCTCCAGCGACGGCCGCGGGCCGGGCAGCACCGACAGCCGCTCGCCGCGCGCGCCCCGGCTCACCCAGACCGCCAGCAGCACGCAGACGGCCGTCGTGACCGGCCAGCCGACCGCCATCCCGGTGGGGACGTCGCCCACGACGCCGGCCAGCGCCAGGATCCCCGCGACGCTGGCCCCGAGCGCGAACACCGCCCACTCCAGCGTGTTGAACGCGAGCACCCGCCGGGCGGCGGTGTGCGATGTCTCGCCCGCGCGGTGGAGCGCCCAGAAGTCGACGGCCAGGCCGCCCGCGGTGGCGCCCACGACGGTCGCGCCGCCGCCGATCATCACCACCCGCGTCGCGACCGGCACCGGCAGCACCGGGCCCTCCTCCACGCGCGCGACGTCGCGGTAGGCCATCACGTAGCCGGCGTACGCCGCCAGCAGGCCGACCAGGCAGAGCGGGAGCCACGCCTTGTCGGCCTGCTCGACCGCCTCCTGCACGTGGTCCCAGTCGGCCGCGTGGCCCACCACGGCGATGGTGCCGAGCGCCAGGACCACCGCCGCCGCCACCGTGATGAGCGCCCGCCGGCGGTCGATCGAGGGGATGCCGGCGTCGGCGTCACGGGCCATCCGGCGGTGATATCGGTCGACCGCCCACCGCGTCCAGCGCCTCCCCCGCCACGGACCCGCCCTCCGGTGGGATGCTGGCGCCGTGGCACCGCCGCACCCGCTCTACCTGGCGTGGCTCGCCGAGCCGGTGGCCGACGGCGAGCGCCGCCCCCGCGCCCCGCTGCACCTGACGCTGGTGCCCCCGTTCGCGGGCGACGAGGGCGCCGTGCTGGCCGCGGCGCGCGCCGCCACGGCCGGGCGCGCCCCGGTCGCCGTCGCCGCGACGGGGACCGCCCGCTTCGGCCCCCGGCGCGACGTGCCGGTGGTGCTCGTGGCGCCGGACGACGGCCTCCGCGACCTGCACGAGGCGCTGATGGACGCGCTCGCCGGCGCCGGCGTCGACCTGGGCCACGCCCGCCACGTCCGGGCGGGCTTCACGCCGCACGTCTCGCTGCCCCGCCGCGACGCCGGGCCGCCGCCGATCGCGCCCGGCGAGCCCCTGGTGGTCGACCACGTCGCACTGCTGCGCCGCGGCGACGGGACCGTCGTGGCGGGACGGGCGCCGCTGGCTAGACGAGGTACTCCTCGTCGGTGACGTGGCGGCCCCACGTCGCGGCGTTGCCGTCGTCGTCGACCTGGTGCATCGCCAGGTGCGTCATGAGGCGGTCGGGCGCGGCGCCGTGCCAGTGATCCTCGCCGGGCGCGAAGACGACCCGGTCGCCGGCGCGGATCACCTCGACCGGGCCGCCCCGGCGCTGCGCCCGCCCCTCGCCCTCGGTGACCCAGATCGTCTGGCCGTGCGGGTGCGTGTGCCAGGCGGTCCGGGCGCCGGGGGCGAAGTGGACGCTCGCCGCGGCCACGCGCGACCCCTCCGTGGGTGCGGCGACGTCGTCGATGAGCACCGTGCCGCTGAACCAGTCGGCCGGGCCGGGCGTGGTGGCGGCGCCGCGCGTGATCTCCATCGTGGTCCCTCCTCGGTGTCCGGTGCCACAGCCTAGGACGATCGCCCGAGGCGTCACCCGCCGGCGGGGTGCTCCCGGATCCAGTGCTCGGCGATCTCCTCCCGCCGGCACACCCAGGCGCCGCCGCGGGCCGCCACGTGCGCGAGGAACCGGGCGACGCCGGCCGCGCGCGCCGGGTGGCCCGCGATGCGCGGGTGCAGGCCCACGCTCATCATCGCCGGGGCGGTCGCGCCCTCGTGCCACAGCACGTCGAACGCGTCGCGCAGCAGCACGAACAGGTCCTCGCCGGTGCCCGCCCCGGAGCCCGTGACCAGGCGCATGTCGTTGGTGACGAGCGAGTACGGGACCACGAGCTGCGCGCGGGCGCCCACCCGCACCCAGAACGGCAGGTCGTCGGCGTAGGAGTCGGAGTCGTAGCGGAAGCCGCCCTCCTCCACGACCAGCCGCCGCGTGTTGGGCCCCGACCGGCCCGTGTACCAGCCCACCGGCCGCCGCCCCACGGCCGCCTCGATGGCGGCGACGGTCCGGCGGATCTCCGCCCGTTCCACGCCCTCCGGCAGGTCGCGGTGGTCGACCCAGCGCCACCCGTGCCCGGCCACCTCGTGGCCGAGCTCCGCGAGGGCGGCCCCGAGCTCCGGGTTGCGCGCGATGGCCTGCCCCACCGCGAACACGGTGAGCGAGAGGCCGTGGTCCTCGAACAGCCGCAGCAGCCGCCACACGCCCGCCCTCGCGCCGTAGTCGAACAGGCTCTCCACCCCCGGGTGCCGCGCGCCCGGGCGGGGCTCGGCGGCCGGCAGGTCGTGGAGGTAGGTCTCGTGCGTCGGGTCGCCGTCCTGCGGCGAGCGCTCGCCGCCCTCCTCCACGTTCAGCACCACGCTCACCGCCACCCGCGCCTCGCCGGGCCATCGCGCGTGGGGCCGCCGGCGCCCGTGGCCGCGCAGGTCCCGGGGGTACCAGTCGCTCACGGCCGCATCAGCCCAGCTCGAAGGTCGTGACGCCGAACACCTCGTGCTCCGGGAGCGCCGGGCGGGGGCCCAGGTACATGCGCGCGCAGCCGAACACCTCGCGCATGCCGTGGCGGGCGGCCAGGGCCACGGCCGCGGGATTGCCCTCCGGCACGTCCAGGAACAGGGGGGCGCCGGCGGCGTGGTCGCCGAGCCCCCGGAACAGGTCCTCGGCCACGGCCGCGTCGGCGGCGAACAGCGGGCCGATCTTGAAGCCGATCCGGCACGGACGCACGACGCCGTACCCGCGGATGACGCCGTCCGCGACCGCCGCGAGCGCCCGCGCGCCCGGCTGGGTGATCCAGCGGGCCACGAACGCCGGGCGCGGCGCCGGGAAGCGGCCGGCGTCGTACGCCGCCAGATCCGCGGGCGGGAGCTCGCGCGCGTCCACCAGGGCCGCGGCCGGCGCGGCGGGCGCGCCGACCCCCTCCATCCGCAGGTCGCGGCCGGCGAACGCGAAGCCCCCGCGGGCGTAGAACGGCTGCATCCCGAACACGCCGTCCATGCCGATCGCCGCCCCCGGGCGCAGCCGGGCGAGCAGCGCGTCGCGGCGATGGACCCACAGCCGGCGGCCCAGCCCGCGGCCCCGGTGGGCGGGGGCGACGATGAAGAACCCCATGAACCCGAAGCGGCCGTCGTACGACACGATCGACCCGCCGGCGACGAGCTCGCCGTCCTCCTCGGCGGCGACGAAGCCCTCAGGATCGGTCTCCCAGAACATCTCTGCGTCCCCCAAACCGGGATTCCACCCCTCCTCGGCGGCCCAGTCCACCAGCAGATCAAGCTCCGGGCGCGACATCCGGCGGATCATGAGATCGTACTCATCAAGCGGGTTCTCGCGATCTTCCGAGTGGCGCAGGGTCCGTGAGTGGTGAATGATCTGACAGTGGCACCCGGACCGCCACACCTCGTCAGATCGAAGACCCGGATCCCCGCACTCGCGCAGGTGGTGATCGCGCGGGAGCGGGTCGTGGGGACGCTCGCGCGCGCCGCGGAGGGGCACCGCATCCTCGAGGTCGTGGCCTCGGCGGGCTCCGGCAAGACGACGGCCGCCGTGCAGTTCCTCGCCTCCCGTCACGGCCCCCGGGCGTGGCTCACCCTGGGCGAGGCCGACGGCAGCCCCGGCCGGTTCGTGACCTACCTGGCCGCCGCCCTCGACGACATCGTGCCGGGCGCGTCGGAGCAGACGCAGGCCCGCCTGGCCGCCGGGGTCTCCCCCGCCGACTGCGCCGCGATGCTCGCCGAGGCGCTGCCCGAGGACGCCACGGTGGTGATCGACGACCTCCACCACATCGAGGACCGGCCGCCGGTGCTCGCGGTGCTGCGGGCGCTCGCCGGCGCGGTGACGCCCGGCGCCCTGGTGGTGCTGGTGTCGCGGCGGTCCCTCTACGCGGAGCTCAGCCGGTCGGTGCTCACGGGCGCCGCGGGCCGCATGCCCGGCGGGTCGCTGGCGTTCACCAGCGACGAGGTGGGCGCTCTGCTCGAGGCGCACGACGTGGACGCCGAGCCGGAGGCGGTGGCGGACGCGTCCGGCGGGTGGGCCGCGGGCATCGTGTTCGACGCCGTCCGCGGGCGCCGCACCGCGCCCGGCACGGCCGCCGACGACCCCTTCTTCGAGTACCTGGGCGCCGAGGTGCTGGCGCCGATCGCGCCCGACGTCCGGGCCGCCGTCGTCCGCAGCGCCGTCCTGGAGATCGTGGAGCCGCACGGGCTGGCGACGCTGCTCGACGTCCCCTCGGCCGACGCCCTGTACCTGGAGATCCGCCGTCAGCACCTGCCCGCGACGATCGAGCCGGAGGGCCTGCGCTACCACCCGCGCTTCCGCGAGTTCCTGCTGAGCCTGCTCGACCGCGACCCCGCGGCCCGGCGCGCACTGCTGGTGCGGGACGCCCGCCGCCTGCGCGACGAGGACCAGGTGGAGGAGGCCGCCGACCGCTTCCTCGCCGCCGGGGCGTGCGAGGAGGCCGCGGAGTGCATCGAGGCCGCCGGCCGCAGCCTGATCGTGCGCGGGGACTGGGAGAAGGCCGACCGCTGGTGCGCGCTGCTCGGCGAGGACATGCTCTCCCGCCGGCCGGCCCTCCGCGGCGTGCAGCTCGGGGCCGTGGTCGCCGGCCGCCGGCCGGACCTGCCCGCCCTGGCGACGCGCCTGCTGGCCAGCGGCGAGTACGCCCGGCTGGCCGAGGAGGCGCCGGAGGCCGCCGCGACCGCCGCGTTCGGCGTCCACCTGACCGGGGACTGGCAGCGCGCGAGCCGGATGCTGCCGCCCGACGGCACCGCCCCCGTGGTGCGCGCCACGCGCTACGTGCTGGAGGTCGGGTCCGCCGAGGGGCCGCCGCGCCCCTGGCCGCTGCACGAGATGCCCGCCGACCGCACGCAGATCGGGCTGGTGGAGTGCGGCCGCTACTTCCAGGGCCGCTTCGACGACATCGACGAGATGCGCCGCGACGACGAGGGCGTGGGCGCCCGCACCTCCGTCTACTACATCGCCAGCCTGCGCGAGCGCGGCCGCCTGGGCGACGCGCGGACGTGGCTCGAGCTGGCCCGGCCATCCGCGACGGTGGGCGAGTGGCGCGAGTTCTGGCTCCACCTGGAGGGCGAGCTGGCGTTCGCCGAGGGCGACCGTGAGGGCGGCCTGGCGATGGTGCGCGAGGCGCGCGCCATGGCCCGCGCGCGGGCCCACCAGCCGGCGGACCGCGCGATCTTCGCCGCCACCGAGGGCAAGATGCTGGTGCGGCTGGGGCGGGTCGACGAGGCGGCCGAGCGCCTGCGCGAGGCGATGGCGTGGTCCCGGGCGCGTGGCCTGCCCGCCTTCTGGGAGCACGCGGCCACCTGGCTCGCCGCCGCCCGGCTGGCGCAGGAGGAGCATCCGGACGCCGTCACCGAGCTGCTGCTCGAGGCGATCGAGGGCATGGAGGCCGCCGACCGGCGCCTGGAGCAGCCCGCGGCCCTGGTGTTCCTGGCCGAGGCGCGCTGGCGCGCCGGCGACGACGACGGTCACGACGAGGCCGCCCACCGCGCCCTGGAGGTCGCGGAGCACATGGGCTCGTTCGGCCCGCTGGTCGCGGCGCTGGCCGACGCCCCGGACGTGCTGTCGCGGTGCATCGACGCCGGCGGCCCGCGCGAGGCCGACTGGCGGCGGTTGGCCCGCGCCGGCGAGGCGTCGCACGCGTCGAGCACCACCGACGAGGCCCGGATCGTGATCGGCACCCTCGGGCGCCTGCGCGTGGCGGTCGACGGCACCGAGCGCGACGTGAACCCGTCGCGGGCGATCGACATCGCCGCCGAGGTGGCCCGCGCGGGATGGCGCGGCGTGTCGCGCTCCGACCTGGTGGAGCTGCTGTCGGAGCACAGCGTGGACGCCCAGAACTACCTGCGGCAGGTGGTCCACCGGCTGCGCCGGATCGCGCCGGACGGGGTGGAGCTGACGTCCGAGGACGGCATGCTGCGCTGGACGCCCGCCGGCGCGGTGGTCACCGAGGACGACGTCCTGCGCGCGCTGCTGGCCCAGGTGGGCCGCGAGACCGGCGACATGCGGCTGCGCACCCTCTCGGCCGCCCTGGAACTGGCGGAGCGCGGGGCCCTGGTCACCGCCGCCGACACCGTGGCCGCGTCCGAGCTGCGCGCCGCGCTGATCGCGGCCGTGGCGGAGGCGCGGCGCGAGTACGCGCGCCTGCTGCTGGCCGCGGGGCGGGCCACCGAGGCCGTCGCCGCCGCCCGGGGCTCCGTCACGGCCGAGCCGCTGCGCGAGGACGGCTGGTGCCTGCTGATGCGCGCGTCCGCCGCCGCCGACGGGCCGGCCGCGGTGGTGCCCGTCTACGCGGAGTGCACCGCGTCGCTCGCGGAGATCGGCCTGGAGCCGTCCGCGGGCACCCGCGACCTGCTGCGCCGCCTGCGTGACGCGGGCGGCCGGGCGGTCAGCGCGCCGGTCTGACCTCCGACCGCATCGCGGTCAGCTCGGCCAGCACGCGGCGCGCCGGCGCCAGCATCCGGTTGCCCTCGGCGGTGAGGCTCACGCGCCGCGACGTCCGGTCGAGCAGCACGGCGTCGACCTTCGCCTCGAGACGGCGGATCAACTCGGACAGGGACGACTGGGCGACGCCGAGCACGGCGGCGGCCCGCCCGAAGTGGAGCTCGTCGGCCAGGATCAGGAACGCCCGCAGCTCGTGGGGCGTGGGCCAGCCGGGGTCCGGCCGCGGCGCCTCGCGCCGCTCACGGGTCCGCCGCGCCATGACCGTCATCTCCATGTCGCCACCTCCGGGTCCGGGAAGCCGCCGACACCGAGGCTACGGGCGGTGCGTTTCGTCCCCGTACGTGTGGCTGCGCAGGGCGTTAATCGGATCGCAACATTCCTGAGAGCCCTCTCAGTGTCAGGTGCGGTGTGGGAGTTCACACCCCCGTCACCATGCGGTTCCCGGCCCGACCGAGGGTGGGCGGCGACCCAGTGGAACCCGCACACGGAGGATCGATGACCGCCGCATCGCGCCCGCCCGGAACGACCGACCCGACCGACCCCGCCGGACTCTCGCGCCGCTCCTTCCTGACACGCAGCGCCGCCGGCGGCGCCGGCGTGATGCTGGCCGGGGGCGTGACCGGGCTCTTCGGAACCGCGTCCGCCATCCCCGGCCCGCCGAAGGGCGGCGCCGGCTACGGCCCCCTGGTGAAGGACCCGGAGGGCGTCCTGTCGCTTCCCGCCGGCTTCCGGTACACGATCGTCGCCCGGACGGGCGAGACCACGCTCGAGAGCGGCGAGGTCACGCCCGGCTCGCCGGACGGCACCGCCAGCTTCCCGCGCCCCGGCGGCGGCTACGTGCTGGTGATGAACCACGAGCTGGCCCCCGACGACGACTCGATCGTCCCCCACCTGCCCGGCCTGGTGTACGACGACAAGGCCCGCGGCGGGACGACCACCATCGAGGTGGACGCCGACGGCAACCGGATCCGCGAGTACGTGAGCCTGGCCGGCACCTCCGACAACTGCGCCGGCGGCCGCAGCCCGTGGGGCACGTGGCTGACCTGCGAGGAGACCGAGGACGCCGCCGGCGAGCCGCACGGCTACGTGTTCGAGGTCGACCCCCACGACCCGGCCGCCAACCAGGACCCGCAGCCGATCAAGTGCCTCGGGCGCTTCGCCCACGAGTCGCTCGCGATCGACCCGGACGACTTCCGCATCTACCTCACCGAGGACGCCGACGAGCCGAACGGCCTCTTCTTCCGGTGGACCCCGCCCGCGTCGGCCCTGCCGCTCGGCAAGGGCGTGCTGAAGCGCCTGCCCGCGGACGCCGGCACGCTGGAGGCGCTGCGCGCCCACACGGCGAAGGGCGCGTTCGTGCCGGACCTGTCCGTGGCGAGGAAGCCGGGCACGACCTACACGGCGCGGTGGGTCGAGGTGCCCGACCGCGACGCGACCAGCACGTCGATCCGGAACCAGTTCGACGAGATCACCCGCAGCCGCAAGCTCGAGGGCATGTGGTGGGGCGACGGGGGCGCGTACTTCGTGGCGTCCTACGCGCGCAACGAGGACGGCAGCGCCGCCCAGCACGACGGCCAGGTGTGGTTCCTGGACCCGGCGCGCGACACGATCGAGCTGAAGCTCCACTTCGCATACACCCCGAAGAACCAGGACGCCGACCCCGACGGCCCCGACAACATCACGGTCTCCGCCTACGGCGGCGTGATCGTGGCCGAGGACGGCGAGGGCGTGCAGCACCTGGTGGGCGCCGACGAGAAGGGCAGGACGTTCTTCTTCGCCCGCAACGACGACGCCGAGGAGAACTCGGAGTTCACCGGCCCCAACTTCTCCTACGACCGGAAGTGGCTGTTCGCCAACATCCAGGACCCGGGCATCGTCTTCGCGATCACCGGGCCATGGACGGGGAACGGGAGGAAGTAGCCGGGCGCACCAGCACCACCGTCGCCGGCGCCCGCTCCATGACGGCCTCGATCTGCGCCCGCTCGTCGTTGCAGGGCGAGGCGGGGCCGTCCTCGAGCACGATCACGTCGAAGGCCTCCTCGTCCGCGAGGGCGAGGACCGCCTCCGCGAAGGAGCGGCCCCGGACGAGGCGCGTGTCGAACGACCGGGCGTCGGCGGCGGCGCGCTCGCCGGCGTCCAGCACCGCGCAGGCGTCGTCGACCGCCCGGCCCAGGGCCGCCCCCAGAGGCTGGCCGAGGGGGATCACGACGACCGACGCCAGCACCACCTCGCCGTCGCGCCCCGCGAACGCCGCCGCATGGTGCAGCGCCGCCTCCGGGCAGCCCCGGTGCGACGCCACCAGCACGCGCATGCCGCTCATCGCTCCCGCTCCTTCTCGCGTTCCTCCGGCTCCGGCCGGTCCGCCACCAGCAGCACGTCGACCCCCTCCAACTCGTTCAGGACCGCGCTGAGCAGGTCGCCGCGCAGCCGGGTCAGCAGCCCCCGCGCCCGCGGCGCGCTCATCGCGAGGCGCGTGACGCCCCGCTCGCGCGCGAGGGCCACGACCGTCTCGGTCAGCCCCTCGCCCGCCACCGGGATGAAGTGGGCGCCGAGCGTCACCGCGAGCTCCCGCATCAGGTCGCGCTGGCGGACGGCCTCCTCGTCGAGCCGCCCCTCCGGGCACACCACGTCCAGGTCGGCGCCGAGGCGCCGCGCGGCCCGCCACGCGTTCCGCACCAGCCGCTGCCCCCCATGGCGGGGGTACGCCACCACCATCACGCGGTCGGCCAGCGGCTGGGGAGCGGGCCGGGGGATGTGCTCGTCGACCGCGCCGGCCACCTCCCGGAGCGCCACCTCGCGGAGCGTCTGGAGGTTCGGGGTCGTGAAGAAGTTGAGCAGCGCCGAGTCGACCCGCTCGGCCGGGTAGACCTTCCCCGCCCGGAGCCGCCCCTGCAGCTCGGCGGGCGTCAGGTCCACCAGCACCACGTCCTCGGCGTCGAGCAGGACCTGGTCGGGGATCGTCTCCCGCACCCGCACGCCGGTCAGCTCGTAGACGCGGTCGTTCAGGCTCTCGAGGTGCTGCACGTTGACCGTGGAGACCACGTCGATCCCGGCGCCGAGGAGCTCGGTCACGTCGTCGAAGCGCTTCTCGTGCGCCATGCCCGGTGCGTTGCTGTGCGCCAGCTCGTCCACGAGGGCGATCTCGGGGGCCCGGCGCAGCACGCCCGCCAGGTCCATGTCGCGGAGCACGATCCCGCGGTGCTCCGCCTGCCAGGGCGGCACCACCTCGAGCCCCGCGGCCATCGCCGAGGTCTCCGGGCGGCCGTGGGGCTCCAGCCAGCCGATCACCACGTCGCGCCCCTCGCGGCGCAGCTCCTGGCCCTCCTCGAGCATGGCGTAGGTCTTGCCGACCCCCGCGGCCATCCCCACGTACACCTTGAGGTGCCCGGAGATGATCAGGCCCCCAGCAGGTTGTGGATGACGAGGTCGATCAGCTTGATCCCGATGAACGGGGTGATGACGCCTCCCAAGCCGTAGATCAGGAGGTTGCGCCGCAGCAGGCGGGTCGCGCCGATCGCCCGGTAGCGCACGCCGCGCAGCGCCAGCGGCACGAGAGCCGGGATCACCAGCGCGTTGAAGATGATCGCCGAGATGATCGCGCTCTGCGGCGTGCCGAGATCCATCACGTTGAGCTTGTCGAGGGGCCCGGTCCCGCCCTCCCGCGCGGCGTAGGCCCCCACGAAGACGGCCGGGAGGATCGCGAAGTACTTGGCGATGTCGTTCGCGATCGAGAAGGTCGTGAGGGCGCCGCGGGTGATCAGCAGCTGCTTCCCCACCTCGACGATCTCGATGAGCTTGGTGGGGTCGGAGTCGAGATCGACCATGTTCCCCGCCTCCTTGGCGGCGGTCGTCCCCGTGTTCATCGCCACGCCCACGTCGGCCTGGGCGAGGGCCGGCGCGTCGTTGGTGCCGTCGCCCGTCATCGCCACCAGGTGGCCCTTGGCCTGCTCCTCGCGGATCAGGGCCATCTTGTCCTCGGGGGTCGCCTGGGCCAGGAAGTCGTCGACGCCCGCCTCGGCGGCGATGGCCGCGGCGGTCAGCCGGTTGTCGCCGGTGATCATCACGGTGCGGATGCCCATCGCCCGCAGCTCCCCGAAGCGCTGGGTCATCCCCTCCTTCACCACGTCCTTCAGGTGCACGACCCCGAGCGCGTGGTCGTCGCGCGCCACCACCAGGGGCGTGCCGCCGGCGCGGGCGACCCGCTCCACGTGGGCGGTCAGGGCCTCCGGCACGGCGCCGCCGTGGCCCGTGACCCAGGCGCCCACCGCGTCGGCGGCGCCCTTGCGGATGGCCGTCCCGTTCAGGTCGACGCCGCTCATCCGCGTCTCGGCGGTGAACGGCACGAAGCGCAGGCCCTGGGCCACCTCGTCGCGCTCGCGCAGGCCGAACCGCTCCTTGGCGAGCACCACGATCGAGCGGCCCTCCGGCGTCTCGTCGGCCAGGGAGGACAGCTGCGCGGCCTCGGCCAGGTCGCGCTCGCTGACACCGTCGGCGGGGATGAACTCGGCCGCCTGGCGGTTGCCGAGGGTGATCGTGCCCGTCTTGTCGAGCAGGAGCGTGTCCACGTCGCCCGCCGCCTCGACCGCCCGGCCGCTCATGGCCAGGACGTTGCGCTGCACCAGGCGGTCCATGCCGGCGATGCCGATCGCCGAGAGCAGCGCCCCGATGGTGGTGGGGATCAGGGCCACCAGCAGGGCGATGAGCACGGTCAGCGACACCTCGCCGCCCGCGTACGTGACCATCGGGCGCAGGGTGGCGGTGACCACCAGGAACACCACGGTGAGCCCGGCGATCAGGATGTTCAGGGCGATCTCGTTCGGGGTCTTGCGGCGCGACGTGCCCTCGACCAGGGCGATCATCCGGTCCAGGAAGCTGGCGCCGGGCTCCTGGGTGATCCGCACCACGATCCGGTCGGACAGCACTCGGGTGCCACCCGTCACGGCGCTGCGGTCGCCACCCGACTCGCGGATCACGGGGGCCGACTCGCCGGTGATGGCCGACTCGTCGACCGAGGCGACGCCCTCCACCACGTCCCCGTCGCCGGGGATGAGGTCGCCCGCCTCGCAGACGACCATGTCCCCGGGCCGCAGCTCGGACGCCGGCACCACCGACTCACGCCCGGCGGCGTCCAGGCGGCGCGCCGTCATCTCGCGCCGGGTGGCGCGCAGGGCGTCGGCCTGCGCCCGGCCGCGGCCCTCGGCGACGGCCTCGGCCAGGTTCGCGAAGATCACCGTCAGCCACAGCCACAGGGCGACCACCCCGGTGAACCAGAGGTCCTCCGTGCGGCCGCGCACCAGGTCCGCGACGAAGATGCCGGTGGTGATGGCGCTGCCGATCTCCACCACGAACATCACGGGGTTGCGCACCTGCACCCGCGGGTCGAGCTTGCGCAGCGACGACCACAGCGCCGGGACCATGACGTCCCGGGTGAGCAGGGGGCGGCGGTTGGCGCTCATCGGGCCCCCGGGGCGCCGGCCAGCTGGTCGAGCGCGATGTTGAGCCGCAGGACGTTCACCCGCGGCTGCCCGAGGAACCCGAGGCTGCGCCCGGCCGTGTGGTCGTCGATCAGCAGGTCCACCTCGTCGCGGCTCAGGCCGCGGACGGCGGCGATGCGGTTCGCCTGCAGCCGGGCGTTCGCCGGCGTGATGTCCGGGTCGACCCCCGAGCCGGAGGTGGTGACCATGTCCACCGGCAGGTCGGCGGCCGTGAGGCCGGGGTCGTAGGGCCGCTCGAGCGTGAGGGCCGCGGCGATGTTCGCGTCCACGGCGTCCTTCAGCGCGATGTTGTTGGGGCCGAGGTTCGCGAACGTCGTGGCCGACGGGTTGTACGCCGGCGTCGTCGCCGAGGGCCGGGAGTGGAAGTAGGCGGGCGACGTGAACACCTGGCCCGCCAGGTCGGTGCCGACGACGGCGCCGTCGACCCGCACCAGGCTGCCGTCGGCCTTCGCCGGGAACAGGCCCTGGAGCACGCCGGTCATCGCGAGCGGGTACAGCAGCCCCAGGACCGCCGTCATCAGCGCCACCATCGCGAGGCCGGTCCCCAGGGGACGCAGGGCGCGGGTCATCAGAAGGGCCTCCCCGACAGCTGTGTGGCGACGGGCCCGAGGGCGAGCGCCGGGATGAAGTTGAGGGCGGCGACCAGCACGATCACGAAGATCAGCGTCACCACGAAGGTGGGCGTGGTGGTCCGCAGCGTCCCGGCGCTGAAGGGCGCCACGGGCCGGCGCACCAGGGCGCCCGCCAGGCCCAGCACGGCGAGGATCGAGACGAACCGGCCGAGCCCCATCGCGACGCCGCCGAGCGTGGTCGACAGGTCCGTCGCGCCGTAGCCGGCGAACGCGCTGCCGTTGTTGTTCCACTGGGAGGCGTAGGCGTAGAACGCCTCGGCGAAGCCCTGCGGCCCGGTGTTGAACATCGACGCCGTCCCGGCGCTCGTGGTCACCGCCACGGCCAGCATCACCAGCAGCCCGATCGGCATGACCAGCACCCCGATCATCGTGAGCTTGATCTCCCGGGCGCCGATCTTCTTGCCCAGGTACTCGGGGGTGCGTCCCACCATGAGGCCCGCGATGAAGACCGCGACGACGACGAACAGCAGCATCCCGTAGATCCCGGAGCCCACCCCCCCGGGGGCGACCTCCCCGATGGTCATCAGGGCCAGGGCCACGGCGCCGGCGCCGCCCGTGAGGGCGTCGTGGCCGCCGTTGACCGCGCCGGTCGAGGTGCCCGTGGTGACGGCCGCCCACAGCGCGGTGGGGCCGGGGCCGAACCGGACCTCCTTGTCCGACATGTTGCCGCCCGGCTGGAAGCCGCCGGCGTACCCGTCCCCCGCCTGGAGCTCGACGCCGCTCGACTGGAGCACCTCCGAGCCGCGGTTCTCGAACGGCACCATCACGGCGATCGCCACCACCAGGATCGCCATCATCGCGGCGAAGATCGCCCAGCCCTGGCGGCGCGAGCCCACCATGAGCCCGAACGTGTAGGTCAGCGCGAACGCGATCACCAGCTCGGCCCAGAGCTCCACGTAGTTCGAGATGGGGCTCGGGTTCTCGGCCGGCGTGGCGGAGTTGCTGTTGAAGTAGCCGCCGCCGTTGGTGCCGGCCTGCTTGATCGCGATCTGCGACGCCACCGGGCCGCGGTAGAGGCTCTGGGTGAGGGGGGCGCCGTCCTGGCCGGTGGTGCCGAGGGTGTGCGCCTCGTAGGTCTGGTACGTGACCGGGTGGTCGAACGTCTGCATGACGCCCTGCGAGCCGAGCACGATGCCCACCGCGACCGCGAGGGGCACCAGCGCGTAGAGCGTGATGCGCACCAGGTCGGTCCAGAAGTTGCCGAGCATGTCGGTGCCGCGCCGCGCGAACCCGCGCACCACCGCGGCCATCACCGCGATCCCCACCGCGGCCGACGCGAAGTTCTGCACCGCGAGGCCCGCCATCTGGCTGAGGTACGAGAGCGTCGACTCGCCGGCGTAGTACTGCCAGTTCGTGTTGGTCACGAAGCTGATCGCCGTGTTGAAGGCGACGCTCCAGCTCATGCCCGGGTAGTCGGCGGGGTTGAGCGGCAGGTGCCCCTGCAGGCGCAGGATCGCGTAGAGCACCGCGAAGCTCGCGGCGCTGAACGCGATGACCGCGCCCGCGTAGGACTTCCAACCCTGCTCCCGGTCGGGGTCGATGCGCAGCAGGCGGTACGCGCCGCGCTCGACCGGCCCCAGCACCCGGGACACGCCGGGGATCGGCTTGCGCTCGATCACCCGGTACAGGTACGCCCCGAGCAGAGGGGTGCAGATCGCCACGACCAGCAGGAAGACCACGATCTGGGCGACGTCGTTGCCCGTCATCGGAATCAGAATCTCTCCGCCCTGAAGAGGGCGTAGAGCAGGTAGACGAAGACGGCCGTCGCGACGACGAGCGCGGCGACGTCGCCGGGGCCCATCAGCGCACCTTGCCTATCAGCGGGATGGCGACGGCGAGGAGCGCGAAGAGCGCGGCGGCGATGGCGATTGCGGCGAGATCTCCCATGCACCCGACGCTAGGAGCCGCCGCGTCAAACCGGCCTCAATGTCCTCCGGGCCGGCATCAAGATGTCGTCAAGACGCGGCGCCGCGGGCACCGCTCAGATCCACCGCCGGCGCTTGAAGACGAGGTAGAGCACGACCGACGACAGCAGCATCAGGCCCAGGGCCATGGGGTACCCGGCAGCCCAGTGGAGCTCCGGCATGTGGCGGAAGTTCATGCCGTAGATCGTCCCGACCAGCGAGGGCGCGAAGAGGATCGCGGCCCACGCGGAGATGCGCTTCACCTCCTCGTTCTGGCGGTTGGCCGCCTCGCTCAGCGCCCGGGTCTCGAGGGTGAGGTTCACGCTCAGGATGTTCTGGAGCAGCTCGCGGAAGCCCCCGACCTGCTCCTGCACCTTCAGGGCGTGGTCCTGGACGTCGCGCAGGTAGCGCAGCTCCTCGTCGTCCGGGCCGCGCGCCGCCATGAGCTCCTCGAGCATCCCGGGGAGCGGGCTCACGGCCCTGCCGAAGCCGATCGCCTCGCGCATGAGCTCGTAGATCCGGCGCGACGGGTTCCCGGCGGCCCGGAACACCTCGTCCTCGATCTCGTCGATGTCGTTCCCGATGCCGGCCACGACCGGGGCGTAGTCGTCGACCACCCGGTCCACGATGGCGTGGAGGATCGCGATGGGCCCGCGGGCCAGCAGGTCGGGCCGGCCCTCCAGCTTGCGGCGCACCTCCCCCAGCGCCGCCGCCTGGCCGTGGCGGATGGTCACGACGAACGTCGGCCCGGCGAACACGTGCAGCTCGCCGAACTCGACCGTCTCGGTCTCGTCGACGTACCGCGCGGTGCGCAGCACCACGAACAGGGTGTCGCCGTAGCGCTCCAGCTTCGGCCGCTGGTGCGCGGTGACGGCGTCCTCCACCGCCAGGGCGTGGAGGCCGAACTGCTCGGCGATCGCCTGGAACTCCTCCGACGTGGGCTGCGCGAGGCCGATCCACGCGACGCCGGCCCCGGCCCGGCACTCGCGCGCGAGGCTGCCGAGGTCGTCGGGCGCCGCGACGCGGTGGCCGTCGCGGTAGACGGCCTTGCCCACGATCACGGCGCCGCCTCCAGGCGCAGGCGGTAGCCCACCCCCGTCTCGGTGATGAGGTGGCGGGGCCGGGCCGGGTCATCCTCGAGCTTGCGGCGCAGGTTGGCCATGTAGACGCGAAGGTAATGGGTCTCGTCGGCGTAGCCCGGCCCCCACACGGCGGCGAGCAGGGCCCGGTGGGTCAGCACCCGCCCCGGGTGGCGTGACAGCTCGGCCAGCAGCCCGTACTCGTGCGGGGTCAGGTGCACCGCCTCGCCGCCGCGGCGCACCTCGCGGAGCGCCAGGTCGACCTCCACGTCGCCGAACCGCACCGCCGGCGACGCGCCCGCCGGGGCGGCGCCGCGGCGCAGGGCCGCCCGCAGCCGCGCCAGCAGCTCCCCGACGGCGTAGGGCTTGGTGACGTAGTCGTCGGCGCCGGCGTCCAGCGCGGCGATCTTCTCCGTCTCCTCATCGACCGCCGAGACCACCACGATCGGCACCTGGGTCCACTCCCGCAGGCGCCGGCACACCTCCACGCCGGACCCGTCCGGCAGGCGCAGGTCCAGCACCACCGCGTCCGGCGGGCGCAGGGCGGCGGCGTCGATCGCCTCCGCCGCGGTGGCGGCCGTCGCGGGCTCGTACCCCGCCGCCGACAGCGCGGCCGACAGGCCGCGCAGCACCTGCGGCTCGTCGTCGACCACCAGGACCCGGGCCGCGCCCATCAGGCCGCGTCCATCACGCCACCTGCGGGACGGGGGCGGGCGGGAACGACAGCACGAACCGCGACTGCCCCGCGCCGGGCGCGCGCAGGGCCACACCCTGGGCGTCGGCCAAGCCGCGCGCCAGCGCCAGGCCCACCCCGGTGCCGCCGCCCGGGCCGGCCGAGGTGAACGGGTCGAGCACCACCGGCGCCACGTCCTCCCCGAGGCCGGGACCTGCGTCGCTGACGGCGATCTCGGTGCGCCCGTCGCGCACCTCCCCCGCCACCAGGATCGGCGGCCGGCCGTGGCGGGCGGCGTTGTGGAGCAGGTTCACCAGGATCCGCTCGCACAGGACGGGGTCGGCGCGCACCAGCGGCAGGGTGTCGGGCACGTCCATGACGACCTCGGCGCCGCCGAGCAGCGGCGCGGCGGCCTCCACGGCCCCCGTCGCGATCTCGGCGGGCGCGCACCAGTCCATGCGGGCCACGAGGGCCCCCGCCTCGAGGCGCGACAGGTCGAGCAGGTTCGCCACCAGCCGGTCGAGGCGTGCCGTCTCCTCCGCCAGCACCGCCAGCAGCTCGGTGCCGCCCTCCGGGGCGCCGGTGCTGGTGGCCAGGGCGTCCGCCGCCGTGCGGATGGCGGTGAGCGGGGTGCGGAACTCGTGCGACACGCCGTGCAGCAGCGCGGTCTTCAGCTCGTCGCTGCGGCGCAGGCTCTCGGCCTCCATCGCCCCGGCCAGTAGCCGGCCGCGCTCCACCGCCACCGCCGTCAGGCCGGCGACCGCCTCGGCGAAGCCCGGCGTGGCCCAGCGCGGCTCGGCGTCGGGACGCGCCGGGCCCACCACCAGCAGGCCCAACAGCCGTCCGCCACCCGCCAGCGGCACGGCGAACCCCTCCGCCGACGGCACCACCGCCACCGTCGCGCCCGTTGCGGCCCCGCCGGGGCCCAGCTCGATGCGACACCACTCCACCCCGAGGGCCCGGGCGGCCGCCTCCGCCACTCCGGGGCCGGGTGGGCCTGGGCCCACGCCGCCGAGGGCCGCCTCGGCCATCTCGGCCAGCAGCTCCGCGTCGCGGCGACGCTCCTCGGCCTCGGCCCGCTGGCGGCGGAACCCGGCGGCGAGATGCCCGGTGATGACGGCCGTGGCGGCGAGCACGCCCAGCGACACCCAGTCGCGCCCATCGTTGACGCTCAGGGTGTGGACGGGCGCGATGAAGAACCAGTTCACCGCCACGGCCGAGGCGACGGCCGTGGCCAGCCCGGGCCACACGCCCGCCAGGCCGCTCACCGCCAGCACCAGCAGCGGGTAGCAGACGGTCAGGGACAGCTCGTTGACGTCGTCGCCGATCGCGTCGATGAGCCACGTCACCAGCGCGACGCCGCCGAGCCCCGCGACGAGCCCGACGACCGACGCCGGCACTCCTCGGACCGTCCACCTCATGGCACGGACGCTAGCGCCCCTCAGCCCGGCAGGGGCCCGCCGGCGATGGCGATCGCCACGCCGATCGCGGCGGCCACCAGGAGCGTGGACACCACGCCCCTCCGCAGGACCAGGAGCGCGACGGCCGCGCCGGCCAGCACCGCCGCCTGCCAGCCCTCCTCCAGCGCGGCGGCGAGCGGGATCGGACCCCACGATGGCGCCCAGCGCGGCCGGTCCGGCGCCGTCCAGGAAGGCGCGCACGCGGGCGTCGGCGCGAAGCCGGTCGAAGCGTCGGCCGCCGACGAGGATGAACGAGAACGAGGGGGCGAACGCGACGGCCGCGGCCAGCAGGGCGCCGCCGACGCCCGCCGCGGCGTAGCCCACGGCGGCCACGGTGTGGACCACCGGGCCGGGGGTCACCTGCCCCAGGGCGACGGCGTTGAGGAACTGGGTGTCGGTCATCCACCCGTACCGGTCGACCGCGTCCCCCTGCATCATCGGGATGATCACGAAGCCGCCGCCGTAGGAGAGCGCCCCCACCTTCAGCGCCACCCAGGCCAGCGCGCCCAGGCCCCCGGTCGCGGCGGCCGCGACGGGCGCCGCGACCAGCATCCGCACGGGGCCGCCGCCCGACGCCCTCCGGGCGGCCACCTCCAGGGCGCCGCAGCCGAGCAGCACCACGACCACCCACGGGCCGGCCGTCGCCGCCGCCGCGCCGCCCAGCAGCACCCACAGCGCCCATCGCGCCCGCCGGGCACCGCCCCCGCGGCGCCAGCCCGGCGCCAGCAGCCCGAGGCCGGCGTGCAGGGCGACCGCCGCCACCGCCGCCCCCGCGCCGGCGCCGGCCCCCCGCACCCAGTCGGGCGGCGCGTCGGCCAGGAACACGACCGAGAGGGCGATGATCGCGATGAGCCCGGGGAGGATGAACCCGGCACCGCCCACCAGGGCCCCCGGCACGCCGCCGAGGCGCCAGGCCGAGAAGATCGCGAGCTGCGTCGACCCGGGCCCCGGAAGCAGGTTGGTCGCGGCGATGGCGTCCTCGAACTCCTCCGCCGACAGCCACCGCCGGCGGCCGACGCACAGCTCGCGCAGCAGGGCGATGTGGGCCGGCGGGCCGCCGAACCCCACGACGCCGATGCGGGTCCACTCCCGTGCGATCGTGGCCAGCGGCACCCGCACGGCGGCAGTCTGGCCCAGCGGCGGTGGCGCCGTCAGGCCGCGACGGGGATCAGCTCGCCATGGACGGAGACGCGCCGGTCCTGTGCGAGCAGCGCGTCGAGCGCCCCCATGGCCGCGTCGAGCAGCGCCGGGTGCCGCAGGTCGGCCGGGTGCAGGTCGAGCCGCACGCAGGGCAGCGGGGCCACCGACGCGACCGCCGCCCGCAGGGCGGGAGGCGACAGCGCCCGGCGCAGCGGCCGCGACGCCCCCGGGCCGATCGCCGGCAGCGGGCGGGCGCCGCCCGGCCAGTGCAGACGCAGCCGCGACGCCCACCACACCAGGCCGGCGTCGCCCACCGCCCGCCCCAACCCGGGCCCGCCGGCGTAGGAGGGGGCGATGAAGCCCTCCGGCCGGCCGACGGCGCCGGCCAGCTCGTCGGCGCCGCTCGTCACGACGTCCCGGACGCCGGCGGCGGTGCGGCCGCGCAGCTCGCCCCCGTCCCGCCCACGCCGGTCGCGATGGGTGTGGCCGTGCAGCACCAGCTCGTCGCCGACCGCGAGCCGGCCGGCCAGCCAGCCCCGGGCCGGACCGTGCCGCCACGACTCGCTGCCCCCCGCCCGCGGCACCACCAGCAGGCTCGCGGGGCCGTCCGAGCGGGCGGCCGCCAGGCGCCGCAGGCGATCCGCGGCCCCGGCGGTGGACGGGCTCACGTCGTGGATCGCGACGACGAGCGCCCTCATGCCGCCGCCCGCAGCCCGTCGTAGCGCGCCCACTCGCGCGCGAACGTCGCCCGCCAGTCGACCCGGTCCGGGTCCAGGGAGGGGGGCGGGCCGTCCATCGCGCGCCGCACGCCGTCGGCCAGCGCACCCGCGTCGCCGGGGGCCACCAGCGTGGCCCCGGCCTCGGCCAGGACCGCGGCGATCCCGACCGTCCGGGGGGCCACCACGGGGGTCCCCGCCGCGAGCGCCTCAAGCAGCGCCAGCCCGAACGGCTCGTGCGGGTTGGGGTGAACCATGCAGTCGGCCGTCGCCATCAGCGTCGCCAGCCGGGCCCGGTCGGACACGTGGCCGAGCAGCACCATGCGGTCGGCCACCCCGAGCCGCCGGGCGCGCCGCGCCAGCGCGGCCCCGGCGGCGCCCGTGCCGGCCACGACCAGCACGTCGGCCGGGTCGAGCGCGCGGAGCACGGCGGGCAGCAGATCCACCCGCTTCTCGCTCGAGAGCCGCCCGGCGTAGAGCACCAGGCGGCCGTGCGGCGGCGCGAGCCGCGCCCGCAGCGCCGGGTCGGGCACCGCCTGGGCGAACGCGCGCGCCTCCACCCCGAGCGCCGACACCACGACGGGCGCCGGCGCGTGGGGGGCCACCCGGTCGCGCATCCCCTCCGACGCCACCAGCACCAGGTCGGCGCTCCGCAGCGCCTCGCGCTGCACGCGGCCCAGCACCGCCGACGCCGGCCGCCGCGCGGGCGCGGGCAGGCCCACGACCGCCCGTGTCAGGTCGGAGTGACACACGAGCACCACGGGGACGCCGCGGGCCGCGGCCCAGCGGCGCAGGGCGCGCGGGAACGCGAGCGCGTCGTGCAGCACCACCACCGAGGGCGCCAGGCCCTCCAGGGCGTCGCGCAGCGGGGCGGGGCGCAGCGCCACGCGGTAGCCCCAGCGGCGCGCGGGCGTGTGGCCGCGGACGCGCGCGAAGACGCTGGCGGCCACCAGCTCGCTGCCGCCGCGGTCGCCGGTGACCACCGCCCCGTGGGCGCGGCCGTTGGCCGCCGCCCACCGCGCCTTCGCGCGCAGGTACGTCCGGATCCCGCCGGACACCGGCGAGTACCACTGGGTCACGTCGACGACGGTCATGCCGCGGCCGCCGCGTCGGTGGCCGCCGGCGCGCGCCCGGGCCCGTCCCCCAGCAGCGCGGGATAGCCCCGCAGCAGCTCGTCGAACACCGCGTCCCAGCCGGGGCGGCTCGCGGCGACGCGCAGCGCCCCCTCGCCGAGCCGCTCCCGCAGCGCGGGGTCGTCGTGCAACAGCGCCATCGCCGCCGCCAGCGCCTGCGGCGCGCCGGCCTCGACCACCAGGCCGGAGCGCCCGTGGACCACGTGCTCGGCGGCCGCGCCCCGGTCCATCACCACGGCCGGCAGGCCGCACGCGGCCGCCTCGGTCACCACCTGCCCGAACGTCTCCGTCTCGGACGGCAGGCACAGGACGTCGGCCGACGCGCAGGCCTCGGCCAGGTCCTCGCCGCGCAGCGTGCCCATGAAGCGGTGCGGCGTCCCCGACAGGGCCCGGCCCAGCTCCACGCGCGCCGGCCCGTCGCCGACCACGGCCAGGCGCAGCGCGGGGCGGTGGGGCACGGCGCGCCGGAACGCGTCGGCCATGTGCAGCACGCCCTTCTCCCGCGAAAGCCGGCCGACATACAGCACCAGCATCGCGTCGCGGCCGCCCAGCCGGCGGCGCATCCGGCCGGACCGGCGGTCGGGGTCGAACCGCTCGTGGTCGGTGCCCCGGCCGAACAGCACGAGGCGCTCAGGGGGGATGCCCGCCTCGACGAGCCCCTCCGCGGCCCGGTGGGTGGGGACGTGGACGCGCTCGGCCTGCCCCAGGAACCACCGGGTCCCGCGGTCGGCGACCCGGCGGCCAGGCGGTCGCCGGTGAGCTCCAGCACGTAGCGGGCCAGCTCCGTGTGGTGGCTCGCCACGAACGGGATGCCGAGCGTGCGCGCGACCAGCAGCCCCGACAGGCCCAGCGGACCCGGGGTGGCGGCGTGGATGACCTCGGCGCGGGAGGCCTCGACGGCCTCCAGCAGCTCGATGACCGACGGCACGCCGAGGCGCCACGACGCGTCGCCGTACACGGGCAGCGGCACGTCGGTCAGGGCGCGCAGGTCCAGGTGGCCGGCGCGCGCGCGGCCGCCGGCGCCGCAGGTCACGACGCGCAGGCCGCACCCTGGTCGGGCGTCGGCGTGATCCGCGAGGCGGCGCATGGTGCCCGCCACGCCGTTCGTCTCGTTGAAGGTGTCGGTGAGCATCAGCACCCGGGCCGGCCCGGGGTCGGCCAGGGAGGGGCCCAGGAAGTCGCGCGCGAGCGCGGCGGCGAAGCGCTCCTCGGCGCGGGCGTAGCCCGCGGCCCTGAGGTACGGCAGCGCCAGGACGCCGGCGCCGGCGAGCGACTCGGCGCGCGCGCCCAGCCCCCGCGCCCGCATGAGCGGACGCTCCACGGCCCGCCGCACCAGCTCGTCGTGGAGCCACCCCGTGGCGAGGCGCAGGCGCGCGTGGTGGCGGGCGCCCCGGTCCTCGCCCCCGCGCCCCAGGCGGCGGTAGCGGCGCACCAGCCGCCGGTCGGCGCGCAGGCGGGCCAGCACCTCCTCGGCCATCGCGCCGGCCGGGCCGCCGGCGTCGCCGGGGGCGGCGGCGGGCGCGTGGCCCAGCAGCTCGGTGGCGATGCCGCGCAGCCCGTCGGGGATGGCGACCGTGCCGCGCTCCAGCCACGCCTTCGCGGCCAGCGACCCGACCGAGTGGGCCAAGCCCATCCCGGTGCCGTCGTGCCCCGCGGGCCGCACGCGGCCCATGCGGAGGTGGCCGAGCAGCTCCCCGGGGTCGCGAGCGGGCGGGGTGACGGTCCAGGCCCGGGCGATGTCGAAGCCGCTGTGGTCGTCGCTGCCGCCGGTCAGGGCCGGGGGGCCGCTCGTGCGAGGCGCGATCCCGTGCTTCTCGGCCAGGCGCACGAGCAGGTCGGCGCTGGACGAGCGGGCGAGCCGGGTCGCCGCCTGGTTGGTGGCCGCGGGGCGGGCGCCGTTGCGGCCCTCCCAGATCCGGAAGAGCAGCAGGCAGCGCTCCAGATGGTCGGCGGTGAGGTCCGCGCCGACGCGGTGCAGCGGGTGCGCGAGCGCGTGCGGCAGGTCGGCCGCCGCCAGCAGGTCGCACATCTCGTAGAGGTTCCCGCGGAGGCGATCGATCTCGGCCCAGTCCGCCTCGTCGAGGCCCCAGACCAGGACGTGCAGGGGGACGCGGTCCTCGGGGAACGCCGCGGTGACCTCCACGCCGATCACCACGTCGGGGTGGTGGGCGATCTCTAGCGCGCCGGAGATCGTGTTGTGGTCGGTCAGCGCGACGAGGTCCATGCCTCGCTCCTTGGCGGTCGCGTACGCCGCCTCGGGCTCGGTGTACGACTCGGGCATGTAGGCCCGGTTCAGGAACCAGCTGCCCGTGTCGGTGGATGCCCGCGAGTGCAGGTGGAGGTCGATCCGCGCCTCGGCTGGGGTCGGGGCGGGTGATCGCATCGGCGGCTCCGGGGGTCGGCCGCCGGGCGTCCCGGTGGCGACACCCGGCGGAGCCTTCGTGTCGGCCCCGAGGTTCGCGGCCCCCGCCGCGCAGGGGGTTACGCCGCCGTGGGAATCGTGTTACGCGCGGCGCGGGCAGGGTGGGGGCGGCGCGAGGAGAATGCGCTCCCACCGTGCCGGGACCGCCTCCGCTCTGGCCCTTCGCCCCGGATGCCGGGGGACCGTCCGCGGCGATCCGCGAGATCCGCGCGGCCATCGACGCCTTCGTCGGCCGGCTCGCCCGGAGCCGGCCGCTGGTGGCCGATCACCACGCCGCCCACCTGGAGCGGCTCGCGGACGCGTGGCTGCTCGGCGGCCGCGATCCCGGAGACGAGTGGCTGGCCGGGCACCTGCGCACGCTGCCCCCCGCGGCACGGGAGGCGGCCGAGGCGGCGCTGGGGGACCTCCGCGCGTGGCTGACGGCCGCCGGGAACGCGCGACGTCCGCGCCGGGCCCGGGACGGGAACCTCCCGGCGTGGCCGACCCGCTCCGCACCTATCTGAACGACCACCTGGCCGGGGCGACCACGGGGCGGGACCTGGCCCGCACGCTCGCGGAGGGCCTGGGCGGCACGCCCGCGGGGCCGGGGATGGCGGGCATCGCGCGGGAGATCGCGGAGGATCGCGCGACGCTCGAGGCGGTCATGGAGCGCGCCGGGCGGCCGGCGATGACGACCCGCACGGGGGCGCCCGACCCCGTCGGGCAGCTGCGGGCCCTCGAGATGCTCTCGCTCGGCGTCGAGGGCAAGAGCTGCCGGTGGGAGGGCCTGCGGCGCCTCAGCGCGACGGTGCCGGCGCTGCTCGGGACGGACGACGACGCGCTGCTCTCGCGCGCCCGCGGCCAGCGCACCTGGCGGGAGGGCCAGCGGCTGGCCGCCACCGGGCGCGTCGGCGCCGCGGCGGACGTCGGGCGCGTCTAGGGGGTGGCGATGAGCCGCTCGGCCTCGGTGCGCGGGAGCACCGAGAGCGCGATCACCTCGTCGGCCGGGAGGCCCGCCGCGAGGGCCCGGCGCATCGCGCGGGCGAGGTTCTCGC
>JBFWNT010000015.1:0-51725 GCA_050250915.1 Thermoleophilia bacterium | reverse complement strand
GGGCGCGTCTAGGGGGTGGCGATGAGCCGCTCGGCCTCGGTGCGCGGGAGCACCGAGAGCGCGATCACCTCGTCGGCCGGGAGGCCCGCCGCGAGGGCCCGGCGCATCGCGCGGGCGAGGTTCTCGCGGTAGAAGCCGGTTCCGGTCACGGCGAAGACGCCTGCGGCGCGGGCGACGCGCAGGCGCAACTCGGACGTACGGTCACTGGGCACCCCCACACGCTATGTGGAGTGCGCGAGGACCGGCAAGTCCCTGCGTCGGCGACAGATCGGCGCGCCGGCACCGCCGGCCGTGACGACCGGGACCGCCGGCACGCCGGATCAGGCGGCGAAGCCGGAGATCGCGTCGCCGATCAGCTTCACCCCGATCACCAGCAGCAGCACCGTCATGATCGCCGCGTTGTGGTGGGCCAGCCACGCGCGGAGGTCGTCCAGGACCGCCCGCGACCGGTCGCCCATCGCGAACGCCACCGCCACCGGCGCCGCCACGCCGAGCGTCGCGATGACCACGAAGATCGCGATGGCGCCGGCGGCCTGCCCGCCGCTCAGGTCGGCCTGCGCGATGACGGCCGCGCCCGCGACGGCCAGCAGCAGGTTCTTGGGGTTGGCGGCGGCCAGCACCACCCCCGCGCCGGCCGCCTTGGGCGGCTCGAAGGTGTCGAGGGCCTGCATCCACTTCGGCAGCGCCGCCTCATCGCCGCCGCGCGGCCGCCCCCGCCACTGCCGTGCGGCCATGAGCAGGAGCAGCGCGCCCAGGACCAGTTTCAGCCAGTTCACCCAGGTCGCCGGGGCCCCGCCGTCGTCGGTGGCGTTGTCGCCCGCGGCCGCGACCACCACGGCCATCACGACCGCCAGCGCGACGATCCAGCCGGCCACGAACGCCAGGCCGTTGGCGCGCCCCCGTCCGGTCGTCAGCATCAGCACCACGGCCACGATGGGGAGCGGGCTGATGGTGATGCCGACCGCCGTCGGCAGCATCTGGCCGATCGCGTCGCCCACGCCGCCCTCCCCTCAGCCGACCCGCACGACGCACCGGAACCCGATGTGCGACGTGGCGGTCTCGACGCTCTCCGACTGGCGGGCCGCCGGCCGGTACCGCAGGCAGTAGCTGGGCGCGCACAGGTGCGAGCCGCCCTTGATGACCCGCCGCGGGTACGCCTCGCCCGGCAGGGTGCCGGCCGCCGCGTCGGTCACGCGCGGGTTGCGCGGGACGCAGCAGGATCGCGCGCTGCGGTCCGGGACCGCGAAGAAGTCGCTCGTCCACTCCCAGACGTTGCCGGTCACGTCGACCAGGCCGTACCCGTTGGCGGGGTAGCTGCCCACCGGCGAGGTGCCGGTGAAGCCGTCCTCCTCCAGGTTCTCGAACGGGAACCGGCCCTGCCAGGTGTTGGCCATGTGCCGGCCGTCCGGCAGGAACTCGTCGCCCCACGCGAAGGTGGCGCCCTCCAGCCCGCCGCGCGCGGCGTGCTCCCACTCGGCCTCGGAGGGGAGCGCCTTGCCCGCCCACGCCGCGTACGCCTCGGCGTCGCGGCACGAGACCTGCGTGACGGGGTGGTCGTCCCGCCCCTCGACGGTGGAACCCGGGCCCTCGGGCGATCGCCACGTGGCCCCCGGCGTCCACGCCCACCAGTTGCGCACGTCCCGCAGGTCCACCGGCCCCTCGCTCGCCTGGAACACGACCGACCCGGGGACGAGCAGCGCGGGGTCGGCCCCGGGGTACTCGGCGGGGTCCGGCGCGACCTCGGCGTCGGTCACGTGGCCCGTGTCCTCCACGAACGCGGCGAACGCCGCGACGGTCACCGGCGTCTCGTCCACCCAGAGGCCGTCGACCGCGACCCGCCGCACGGGGGCCTCCTCGGGGTAGAAGTCCTCCGACCCCATCAGGAACTCGCCGCCCGGGATCCAGCGCATCCCGGGGACCGGTGGCGTCGGCTCGGGCATCGGTACCTCCTTGTGAGGTCACGGTCTACCGGTGGAGGCTGCCCGCACGGGCGGGGGGCGCCACTTCACCCGGGTGACCCTGCGTACCGGAGCCGTCACGGTGTTGACCGGCGGCGGATCCCGGGCGAGCGTCGGGGTCCCCACCAGGAGCGCCGGGATCGACGACTGGGAATCCTTCTTCCGGACCGTGTTCGACCGGTCCGGCAACCCGATGACCCTCATCGACGAGCGGCTGACGCGCGTCGACGTGAACCCGGCCACCTGCGCGCTGTACGGCGTCGGACGCGAGCGGCTGGTGGGGCGGCGGATCGACGGCATGCTGCTCGGGGGGCGGCTGCCGGTGAGCGCCCCCACGTGGGACGAGGTGATGCGGCGCGGCGCCGGCACCGGCGAGGCCATCGTGGTGCGGCCCGACGGCGGGCAGGTGGACGTGGAATTCGCCGCGCAACCGGGGGTCATTGGCGGGCGCCCGCTGGTGCTGGTCGTCGTCACGGCCGCCGAGGACGAGGACCCCCTGGCCGCCGGCGGCCTGGGGGACACGCCGCTCACCGCGCGCGAGCACGAGATCGTGCGGCGGCTGGCGCTGGGGCTCACGAGCCGGGAGATCGCCGGCGAGATGGTGCTGTCGCACGAGACCGTCCGGACCCACGTGCGCAACGCGATGGGCAAGGTGGAGGCGCGCACCCGGGCGCAGCTCGTGGCGATCGCCCTGGTCGGGAGGATGCTCCAGCCCACCGCGTGATGGCCCGCATGAGGCCGAGTTCACGCGGATGCGGTATCGACCGCGGCGCTCCGGCGGCGCATCATCCTCCGGGTGCCCGATGCGACCATGACCACGGCTGCGTCGGTGCACGTTCCATGAGCGACCTGCTCGCGGCGCTGCTCGACAGCGTCAACGACGCCGTCTTCGTGCTGGACGGCGGCGGCCGGGTCCGTTCCGCGAACCCGGCGGGCGGTCGTCTCGTGGGCCGCGAGAGCCGCGACCTGCTGGGCGTCGACTTCCACGACGCCCTGCACGGTTGCGGCCTCGGCGGCAACGGCGGTCCGCGCGACGAGTGCCCGCTCGCGCGGAGCCGCCGTCTCGGCGAGCCGCTCCGGCTCGACGCCGACCTCCTGCTGGGGGGCGACGGCAGGCCGGTACCGGTGGCGCTGGCCGGGACGCCGCTCGGCGAGGACGGCGGCGACGGCTGGCTGGTGGTCGCCTCGGACCGCTCGGCGGCCGTGGCCCTGGAGGAGCGGCTGCGCCGCGAGGACGAGGCGCGCTCGGCGGCGAGCCGCATCCGCAGCGCGCTGAGCGAGGACCGGTTCGTGCTGCACGCCCAGCCGGTGATGGACCTGGTGACGGCCGACATCGTCCAGCACGAGCTGCTGCTGCGGATGGCGACGCCCGACGGCGGCCTGGCCCTGCCGGGCGACTTCATGCCCGTCGCGGAGGAGCACGGCCTGGTGCGCGCGATCGACGGCTGGGTGGTCCGCCGGGCGGCTGCCCTCGCCGGCACCGGCCGCCGTGTGCAGCTGAACCTGTCGGCGGCGTCCCTCGCCGACGCCGGGCTCGCGACCGCCGTGGAGGACGCGCTGATGGTGTCGGGCGCCGACCCCGGGGACGTGGTGATCGAGGTCACCGAGACGGCGGTGATCCGCAACGAGGCGGCGGCGTCCGCGTTCCTGTCCCAGATGCGGGCGCTCGGCTGCCGCATCGCGCTCGACGACTTCGGAACCGGCTACGGCGGCTTCCGCCACCTGAAGTCGCTCCCGGTGGACATCCTGAAGATCGACGTGGAGTTCGTCCGCGACCTCCCCTCCAGCCGCGCGAGCCGCCACGTGGTGGAGGCGGTGGTGAGCCTCGCCCGGGCCTTCGGGCACCGCACGATCGCCGAGGGCGTCGAGAACCACGAGACGCTCGTGATGCTCGCCGGCTACGGCGTCGACTTCGCCCAGGGCCACTTCATCGGGCGCCCCCGTCCCCTCCACGACGCCCTGGGGACCCCCCGGGGCTGAGGGCCGGCGGCCCGCCCGGCGGCGGCTGTCAGGATGGCGCCATGGACGAGCGCCCGAACATCGACGAGCCCGTCTGGAGCGAACGCCGGGAGCACGACGGGTTCCGCGCGCGACGGGCGAGGATCGGCCACCAGCTGGGGACGGAGCGCCTCGGCGTGAGCCTGTGGGAGATCCCGCCGGGCCAGGCGGCGTACCCGTACCACTGGCACCTGGCGGAGGAGGAGCTGCTGGTGGTCCTGGCCGGCGCGCCGGCGATGCGGACGCCGGACGGATGGCGGGACCTGCGGCGCGGCGACGTGGTGTCGTTCCCGCGCGGAGCGGGCGGGGCGCACCAGCTGGTGAACCGCACCGACGAGACCGTCCGGTTCCTGGCCGTGAGCACCCACGGCGACCCGGACGTCGTGCTGTACCCGGACTCCGGCAAGCTCGGCGCCGCCGAGCGCCTGCCCCGCGGCGGCGGCCTCTCCGAATACTTCCGCCTGGCCGACGGCGTGGACTACTGGGAGGGCGAGACCCCACCTCCGGTCGCGTGAGGGACTGGCGCCGGTGCACGGCGCCGTGTTGACTCGCGGGGATGGCCGACTTCGCCTCGCCGCGGTTCGCCGACGACGACGAGCTCGTCCGCATCCTGAATTCGCCCGACGACGGCTCGGACAAGCTCGTCCCCGGGAACAGCAGCGACGGGGTGTGCCGCGTACAGCGCGCCCTCTACGACCTCGGCTGGGCGGGGGACTTCGGCGTCCCGGACTTCGTCACCGGCTTCTTCGGCGAGCGCACCGAGGCGGCGGCGCTCGCCTACAAGCGGCACTACGACATCCACTTCCCGCCGGACGCGCCCACCGGCTCGTTCGACGGGTTCGTCGGACCCCGGACGCTCGCGAGCCTCGACCGCCATTGCGTGGCACTCGACGCCGGTACGGCCGCCATCGACGCCAAGGTCCGGGCCCTGGCGGACGCCGGCGTCGGCGTGGTCTCGGGCCCGATCACGTCGATCATGCACGCCACGCTGGGCGTCGTCCGCGCGTGCACGATCAACGGCACCGACGGCGCGATCTACTTCCTCGACGGCGTCGGCGCCTTCGAGGTGCACGGCGCGATCCACGCCGAGTTCACCGTCGCGCACGGCGGGCCGGAGGGCGACCTGGGCTACCCCGTGAGCGACGAGCACCCGGACGGGGCCGACGCCGTCCGCTCCGACTTCCAGGCGGGCTCCCTCCGGTACAGCTTCACCACGGCCGCCCTCGAGGCGCTGGGCCCGGTGGGCGGCGTCCCGGTGGTGGTGGGCCCCGCGGGGGAGTCGGACCGGATCGTGGTGAAGCTGTTCGACGACGTCGCCGTGCCCTACGAAGACGGCGTCGAGCAGCACCTGGCGGCGATCGTCGGCGACACGTTCGCGACCCTCCAGGGGGCGTTCCCGTTCCTGACGCTCGACCGGCTGTTCACGTCGGCCGACCCGTCCGACATCGACGCGTGGCTCTCGACCCTGGTCGCGCGGGGCCTCGACGCCCCGCCTCTGCGCAGCTTCTTCGCGGTCGAGCCGCCGCCCGGCGTGGACCCCCGGCCCGTCGCGCAGGCGCTGTACGACGCGCTGTCGGTGGTCGAGATGGCGTACCTCCAGCCGCCGTGCTCCCAGCCGGCGTTCGTCGACCCCTCCGACGACCCCCTCTCCGGGCAGCAGAACCACCTGAACGCGGCGCCGGTCGGGATCGACGCCGCCTTCGCGTGGACGCGGTTCGGCGGGGACGGCACCGGCGTGCGGGTGGTCGACGTGGAGGGCGACTGCCGCTTCGACCACGAGGACCTGGTCGACGCCGCCATCGCGCTCTCCCAGGGCCGCCGCTCCGGGCTGGCGAGCGAGATCGACCACGGCACCGGCGTCCTCGGCCTGCTCGTCGGCGGCGACAACGCCCTCGGCGGCGTGGGCATCGTCCCGCGGGCGACGGCGCTGCTCGCATCCGACCGGCGCGCCGGCGACGGCCGCTGGGACCTGGCCGACGCCCTGCTGCTGCTCGCCGTGGGGCTGGCGCCGTCGCCGACGACGGTGGTCCTGCTGGAGCAGCAGCTGGGGCAGGACACGCGCGGCGACCCGCTGCGCCCCGTCGAGATCGACCCGGCGATCAACGGCCTGGTGCGCGGCCTGGTGGCGTCCGGGATCACGGTGGTGGAGGCGGCGGGCAACGGCGGCCTCGACCTGGACATGTTCGCGACGGCCGACGGCCACATGTCGACCCGCGACAACGACACCGGGGCGATCATGGTGGGCGCGGGCCTCGACCCGGAGGGCGAGTTCCCGTGCGGGGCGCTCCCCAGCCAGCGGGCCTCGTTCTCGAACCACGGCGCGCGGATCGACTGCTGGGCCATCGGCCGCGGCGTGACCACCGCCAGCAGCGCCGGCGCGGCCGGCCCCACCAGCAGCTACACCGCCGCGTTCGGCGGCACCTCCGCCGCCTCCGCCATCGTCGCCGGCGCCGCCGTCGCGCTCCACGGCATGAGCGATGCCGCCGGCCGGCCGCTCGCGCCGATCGAGGTGCGGGCACTGCTGGCGGATCCGACGCTCAACACCCCGTCCGCGGTTCCGGGCCGCGACCGCATCGGCGTGATGCCGGACCTCGCCGCCATCGTGACCGCACTCGAGGCCGGCTGAGCCGCCGGGTCAGGGCGCGGTCGTCACGACCGCGTCGGTGAACACGACCCGCTCGGCCAGCTCCACGGGCGTCCCGATGCCGGGCGGCGGCGTCCCCGCGACGACCTCGACCTCGCGCACCCGGGCCCGGACGGCGCCCGCCGACGACGGCAGCGCGATCACCACCTCCGCCCCCAGCGCGGCCATCCGCTCGGTCCCCGGCATCGTCCGCCAGGCGGGCGCGCCCGCCGCGCCGGCGCCGAGCGCCGTGAGCCCGTCCCGGTCCGGCGGGTCCGCCGCCCCGGGGGGCCCGTCGAACGCCTCGAGCACGATGTGCACGCGGTTCTCCGCCGGGCTGCCGGGGCCCGTCCCCTCCAGGCGGACCGTGACCGCGCCGGCGGACCGGCGCACCGTGAGCGTCCGGTCGGGCAGCAACTGCGCCGGCTCGGCGCGGACGACCGGCGACATGTCGTGCCCGGGGATGCTGTCGGGCTGGAAGCGGACGACGGCGAGCTCCACGAACGGGCAGTAGGAGGACGCCGCGAGGCCGGGGATCGAGACGTCGGCGTACCAGCGGTCGCCCTCCAGCCACGCCTCGTAGGGGACGACCTGCACGGCGGCCGCGTTCTCGGCCAGCCGGGTCGCCACGGCCGGGCCGGTCGCGCCGGCGAACGCGGCGGTGGCCGGCCACCGCTCCGGGTCGGGCGTGCCCCACACGGGGTCGCGGCCCGCCTGGCTCACCAGGCCCCGCACCTCCGGCGGCGGCGCGGCGGCCGACCGGTCCCACAGGACCACCCCGAGGCGCTCGCCCACGCCGGTCTCGTACCAGGGCCGCGCGAGCTCCACGCGGAGCCGGCCGCCGCGGACGCGCCGGACGGTGGTGGCCCCCGGCTCGCCCGTCACCTCCTCCTGCCACGCGAACGCCGGCCGCACCGACGGCACGACGGGCGCCGTGGGCACCCCCGTGTTCAGCACGTGCACGGCCGGAAGCGTCCGCCGCACCACGAACGGCTCCGGGTCCGGCGGCGGGGGCGGCGGCCGCCCGGGCGGCGCCGGGCCGTTCTCGGGCAGGGGGAGGAAGTGGCGTCGGAACCGGGTGACCGCCGTGAGCGTGTAGGTCACGAGCCGGTGGCGGGTGTCGTGGAACTCCTGGCGCAGCGGCTTCCGGAGGGCGGCGTCGCCCGGGTCGACCAGGATGGTCTGGACCGCGGCCTCCACGGCGCGGGGCGCCGGCTCGTCGCGCTGCTCCTCCCACCGCGCCGACAGGTCCACCTGCGCCGTGCTGCGGGCGTGGAGGTTCATCACCTCCGGCGGGCCGGGATCGAGGACCGCGAACGTCTGCCCCGGCTCGCGGACCAGCGGGTCCACGCGGAGCGTGTCGCGCGGCTCCCACATGGGCCGCCGGACCGCGTGGACCAGGGTGAGCCGGCGCGACGGCGTGATCAGCGGGTTGCGGCCCCGCACGGCGGCCGGCTTGGTCGCCTCGTTGCGCAGCGCGAAGTGGTCCCACATGTCCTCGGTGAGCGTGGACGACACCTCCAGCGTGAGCTGCTCGGACGGCGCGAGCCGCACGACCAGCGTCTCCCCCTCCCACGCGAGGGGCTGCTGGCCGGCCGCCCGGTCGCGCAGCACGAGCGTCTTCGGATCCTCGGGCTCCGGCCAGCGCGTCCGCCAGTCGCGGCGCGCGAACGCGGCCGGCGGCGACGCGGGCGAGGGCAGCGGGACCACCTGGATCCCCCCGGCCGCCGGGTCGGGCAGCTGGTCGGCCGCCGGCGGCGCGCCCTCCAGGACGAGGGCGCTGGCGGCGAGCGCCCGCTGGACCCACGCGAAGGCCTGCTGGTCGTCGACCCCGTCGAGCATGCCGTGCTGCTCGGCCAGGTCCAGCGAGGCGACGGGCCGCGTGAGCCGGCGCCCGGCGTTGAGAGGATGCCGGGGGTTGGCGGCGGGGAAGTCGTCCACGGAGACGCCGGGCGCGCTGCGGATCACGAGGTGGTCGGCGGCCTCGCCGGGACCCAGGTCGGCCGCCGCCACGCCCGCCGGCAGCAGGACGTCCGGCGACGGCACCGGCTCGTAGCGACCGTAGGAGTCGACCACCAGCGCGCAGCGGTCGGCCGCGGGGTCGAGGCGCTCCAGACCGCCCCCCGCCATGTCCACCACGCGGGCGCGCAGCGCGTAGTCGGCGGTGAAGCGCAGGGCGGGCAGCGACCCCGGGTCGACGTGGAACCGGAAGTCGAGGTCGATCGGCAGCTCGGCGCCGCGCCGCCGGCCGCGGCGAGTGGTCCCGTCGAAGCGGGGGCGCGGCACGGACAGGCTCCAGCCGTCCCAGCGGGCGACCGTCTCGTCGGCGTCGATGGAGCCGTCGGGCCGTCGCGACGCCGCATTGGCCTTGACGTGTCCCTCCTCCGACAGCGCCAGCGGCTGCGCCGCCGTGCCGAGGCGGACGCCGCCCACGTCGTACTCGGCGATCCGCGCGTGCAGCGAGCGCCAGTCGCCGCCGCCGCGACGGACGTCGATCCGGTATCCCAGCACCAGCTGCTCGGCGGTCAGGACCTGGTCGCCGGTGGCGCGGGCGGCGTTCGCGGCGGCGGCGGCGCGCGCGTCGTCCAGGTCGCGCTTGCGGCCCACGCGCATCAGCTGGAGGCCGGCGGTGCGCATCGCCGGCAGCGAGACGGGCACGCGGGCGTCGACCGCGCGGCCGCCGGCCAGGATCTGCGCCGCCTCGCGCAGGCGCTTCGCGCCACCCTCCACGTCCATCGTCGCCACCGCCCAGCCGCCGGTCCGCGGCCCGGCGGGCACGGCGGGGTCGGGGGTCAGCGTCACCATCCCCGCGCTGAAGCGGCCCGACGGGGACGCCGGCCGGAAGCCGGCGTCGTAGACGGTCCACGGCGCGACCGCCGGCAACTCCGGGGCACCGCCGGGCCACGTGATCCGCACCTGCCCGGCGTCCGCCAGGCCTGCCGGCGGGGTCACCCGCACCTCGAAGATCAGTCCGAGCGCCCGGAGCACCGCCGGGTGCTCGCGCAGGAGGGACATCATGCGGTCGAAGCCGGGCGGCGGCGGGTCGGCCCCCCGGGCGTCCGGCGGCGGCGGGGGCGGCGGGGGCGTCTGCCACCGCTCCAGGCGGCCGGCCACGAGGCCGTCGTAGCCGTCCGGCAGCGCCGGCTGGTCGGCGGTGAACGCCGCGGCGGCCGGGTCGGCGTAGGTGGCCGCGATGTCGCCGGCGAGGGTCGATGTGGGCTGCACCTCGAACGGCGCGTACGGCTGCGGCGCGGTGCCGGCGACGGCCGCGCCGGTGCGGACCGCCCGCGCCCACAGCCCGGGGACGTGGTCGACGAACCGCAGGTCCTCGTTCCGCAGGGGCTCGGCCGTGGGCGCGCCGCCGTCGGCGTCGCGCCACTCGGCCACGAGCCCGTCGCCCGTCAGCCCGGGCGGCGGCCAGACGTCCATCCCGGAGGCGGCGACGGTGCCACCGTCGAGGCGCGGCACCACGAGCACCCGGACGAACCGCCCCTCCCCGTCGGTCCCGCCGGGGACCGTGATCCACAGGAGGTCGCTCACGCCGCGGCGAACGCCGAGCGGTAGGCCAGCCACTCCGCCAGCGGGTCGTGGACGCGGTCGGCGATGAACAGGCCCGCATCCGGCGCGTCGCCCGCGCCGATGGCGGGCTCCTCGTCGCCCGCCAGCACCCACTCGCCGCTGTCGATCTCGACGCGGTCGGAGAACAGGGTCACGTCGATCTCGATGATGAGCGTGGCGCGGCCGACCAGCCGGTTGGGCGCCCGGTAACCGAGCGTCACGAGCAACTCGATCGCGACGGACACCAGCCCGAGCACCTCGACGCTGCCGCCGATCTTCACGAAGCCGTCGATGTCGATCCCGCCGTCGGCGCCCTTGGTGAACCGGACCCCGCCGAGCGCGTGAACCTCGCCGTTCGCGATCCCGAAGTTCACCTCGATGAACGCACCGAACTCGAGCGACGCCTCGAGCCGCATCAGGCCCTCGGCGCCGAGGGTCATGTCGAGGTAGCCGCCCCCGCCGAAGGTGAGGACGCCGACCTTGAAGGGGTCCTCACGGGTGGCGAAGGCGAGGCGCACGGTGACCGGTGCGCCGTCGAACGGCACGTCGACCCCGGCGAGGATGCCGACGTTGGTGAGGGTGAACGCGCCGCAGGTCACGGGGGGCGCGGTGATGCCGTAGCTCGCCGCGATCCCCGTCTCCCGCACCTGAACCCGGGGGCCGTTCCCCGGCAGGTCGATGACCTTGGCCAGCTCCTTCTGGAGCTTCTCCAGGAGCTTCAGGGCGCCGCCGAAGCCCACCGTCATCCCGGTGATCTCGAGGTCGGGCGCCCCGCCGTCGCGCTGGGTGAACGTGAGCGCCCGGAACTTCAGCGTCAGCAGGCCGTCGACGGGCCCGCCGGGCGGGAGCCGGAGCTCGAAATCGTTGACCCGGCAGGTCGTCTCCCGCGCGTCGAGCGTCGTGACGACGTGCAGGGCCAGCACCGACGCCGCCGTCGGCACGAACGGGCCGTGCTCCGCCAGCGGCATCGTCCAGTCCATCGTCATGCCGGTGGGCACGCCGTTCTCGAGCGCCTGGACGATGGCGGGCGGGCGGGGCACCTGGTCGGCGGCGGCGACGAGGTCGTCGGGCAGCTTCATCAGCGCCGTGAGCGGGAAGCCGAGCAGCGTCGCGTCCGTGAACACCGACTTCGGGTCGAACTGCGCGACGTCGGGCAGGCCCGCGGTGAGCCCCGGCGGGATCGCCGCCTCGGCGACCGGGCCGAGCGTCCGCGAGATGCCGTCGGCGAGGAACCTGGGCGACACCAGGCCGCCGGCGCGGTCGGCCATCTTCCGGAAGTCGATGTCAATCTGCTCCGCCAGCCGCAGCGGCATCTCGGGCACCGCCGCCCCCGTCAGGAAGTCGCGGGCGAACTCCAGCCGCCGGCGGGTGGGCAGCTCGGGCAGCACGCCGCGCAGGGCCGGGAGCTCCGCCTCGAACGAGGTCAGGCTCGGCAGGAACCCCCCGGGGACCGGCACCGCGGCCAGGGTGATCTGGTGGATCTCCAGCACGTCGCCGGGCTTCGGCCCGATCACAGGGGACCCGTCGTCGGCCAGCACCGTCGTCCCGTCCGGGCGCACCACCGGGGCGGGCGCGCGGACCATGTCGATGCGGGCCCCCGGCAGCGGCAGGACGCCCTGGCCGGTCTCGGCGGCCCATTCGGCCTGGACCGGGGTCAGGACCGCGGCGTCGGTGAGCGAGTGGAACGCCGGGAAGTGGTCACCGGCGTCCCGCTGCCAGTCGGCCACGAACACCATCGGCACCGAGAGCGTGACGTCCCCCGCGGCCCCCGCGCACCGCAGCGGGAACCGGATCGCCCGGCCGTCGCTCCCCCTCGGCAGGAGGTACGTGGGCCAGGGCACCGCGGCGGCGTCGCGGATCGCCTGGATCCGGTCGGCGAGCGCCTGGATGTCCGCCAGCAGGTTCCGCAGGCGCTCGGCGTCGCCGGGGGACGTCAGGGCGATCCACTCGTCGAGCTCGTCCTGGGCCTGGAACTCGGCCAGGGCGACCCCCAGCAGGCGGGCGAGCTCGCCGTCCCAGAACGCCTCGTCGCGCGCGACCTGCGCGATCCGCGCCTCCGAGTAATCGCCTGCCAGATCCGCGTTGAGCTGCTGGATCTCGAGCCACAGGGCGTCGATCTGCTCGGCGGTGTCCTCCTGCCCCTCCAGGACGGTGATCAGGTCGCTCTTCTGCCGCTTGTCCGCCAGCTTGTCGTCCCGGATCCGCTGGAGCGCGGCCGGATCGAGCGCCTCGTTGCTCCGCGCGGTGAGGAGCGCCGCACCGGTCGTGGTGGGGAAGTCCGGGTTCTCGATCACCGCCAGGTAGGCCTCGAACGAGTGGGGCGCCTCGTCGAAGCCGGGCTGGAACGCCTCGCGCAGCAGCCGGACCTCCTCCTCCTTCCCGGACTTCTCCGACGTGAGGTCGTCGTCGGGGTCGGGGACCCGGGTGACTGCGACGAGCGTGGCCGTCTGGAGGTCCGTGAAGACGGTCTGGAGGACCTCGACGTGGTCGAACGGGAACGCGCGCCGCACCTCCCGCGGCCCCTCCGCGAGGGAGCGGACCGGCTCGGTGATCGTGAGGCGGCGGGTCCGGTCGAGCCCGGCGACCCCCTGCCCGGCGTCCGGCGGGCGGATCGTCCGCACGGCGCTCTCCTCGAGCACGGCGCGGTGGCCGAACGGGTAGAGCACGCCCCGCGCCAGGACGCGCACGCTCCGGTCGCGGCCCACGACCATCTCGTGGTCCCAGTCCGCCGTCGGCGAGCGCTGCCGGGCGATCAGGGACGCCCCCAGCGCGCTCACGTGCAGGCGCCGGGCGCGCGGCATCGTGTCGGGCCGGGCCGGTTCGGCGGCCGCGCGGATCGTGTCCCGCTGGCCCATCGAGAGCGGCGAGACGTCCAGGCCGTCGTCGCCGGCGTCCCCGGGGGCGGGGATCAGGATCAGCCCGGCGTCGTCCGGTCCGCCCCCCGAGGCGGCGACCAGCCGCGCCTCCCACAGGCCGGTCACCCCGCCCGGCGACGTGACCGGGGCAGAGGCGTGGCGCGACAGCACCCCCGAGCCGTCGGATGACGCCGGCGCCACCACCAGGTGCCACGGCGCCTCGATGGCGGGGGCGTCGTCCCCCGCCGTGGCCAGCGGACGCATCGCGGCGGCGGCCAGCAGCGCCTCGGCCGTCAGCGCGATCCGCGACCCGCCCGGCACCGGGATCGTGAGGCGCCCGCCCCCGCCGATCCGCGCCTCCCGCACCGACGTGTCCGCGGGCGACGCGGCGTCGTACTTCGCCTCCGCCACCGTCTGCGGCGGCAGGAACAGGGTGATGGCCGCCGGCGCGCCGCCGAGCGGCGATTCCAGGTGCGGCCCCCCCGGGCCGGGGGTCACGTCGAAGCCGGTCCAGGCGACCCCGAGGATGAGGAGGTCGTCCCCACGGACGATCAGGAAGTCAGGAACACCGGCCACGGGGATCCGGGCGAGCCTCCCTGATCGCCCGGGGTGCGGTCAACGCCGGAAACGCCGGTGGAACGTCACGCCGGAACCGTCCAGGCCCCGATGAGGGGACCGCCCGCGCCGTGGACCGGGTCGGTGTCCGGGAGGGGGACGGCGGCGATGTTGGACAGCACCTCGTCGCGCTCGGCGGGATCGCCGCGGCGCAGGTCGCACCACATGCCGCCCGGGTAGGCCCCGACCACCACGAGGTCGGGGCTCTGGCCCGCGTTGAAGTGGCCGGTCCCCGCGGGGAGCACCAGAACGTCGCCGCGGCCCACCTCGAACGTGCGGCCGTCGGGGCCGCCGAGGGTCACGGACGCCGCACCGGCGACGATGCCGAGCACCTCATGGGCCGTGGAGTGGAAGTGGTGGAAGGGGTGGATCCCGTCCACCCAGGCCCCCAGCCAGCCGTTCGCGGCGAACAGGTCGGTGCAGGCGCGCGGCGTCCCGGCGCCGGCCACGCCGTGGTAGACGAGCACCGGCAGCGGCGAGTTCGGGATCGCCCCCGCGTCGGCGAAGCGGTGCTGCTCGGGGCCGGTCACCGGCGGCGCGCCAGGCGCAGCCACACGGTCCCGGCGATCGCGGCCGCCACCGACCCGACCAGCACGCCGAGCTTCGCCGCGTCCACCAGGTCCGGGTCGTCGTACGCCAGCTCGGTGATGAACAGGGACACCGTGAAGCCGATCCCCGCGAGGAGGCCGACGCCCACGACGTGCGCCCAGCGCACCCCGGCCGGCAGGCGGCTCAGGCCCAGGCGCACCGCCAGGAACGTCCCGCCCGTGAGCCCCACGCACTTGCCCACGATCAGCGCGACGGCCACCGCCGTTGCCACCGGGGTCTCGCCGGCCGCCTCGAACGCGGCGCGGTCCAGCACGATCCCCGCGTTGGCCAGGGCGAAGATCGGCAGCACCACGAAGCTCGACCACGGGTGCAGCGCGTGCTCGAGGCGGGTCAGGGGCGACACCGCCTCGCGCGACAGCACCGAGAGCCGCCGCCACTGGTGGGCGTCGCCGTCCGGCACGGCCGGATGGTCGTCGGTGCGCTCCGCCGTCAGCACCGCCTCGCGGCTCACCGCCGCCGGCGCCTGGAACGGCCGCACGGGCGTGATCATCGCGATCGCGACGCCCGCGATGGTGGCGTGGACGCCCGACTCGAACACCGCGAACCACACCCCCACGCCGAGCACGAGGTACACGCCCATGTGGCGGATCCCGAGCTCCCGGGCGCCCCACATCGCCGCGAGCCCCACGGCGGCCGCCGCGAGCCACCCCAGGGAGAGCCCGTCCGTGTAGACGAACGCGATCACCACGATGGCGATGATGTCGTCGACCACCGCCACGCCCAGCAGGAACGCCATCAGAGACGAGGGCACCCTCCGGCCCAGCGCCGCCAGGGCCGCAAGGGCGAACGCCACGTCGGTGGCGATCGGGATCCCCCACCCCTCGGCCAGGCCGTCGCCCGCCGTGATCGACGTGAAGATCAGCGCGGGCACGATCACCCCGCCGAGCGCCGCGAACATCGGCAGCAGCGCCGCCTGGCGGGTCGACAGCTCGCCGAGCACCAGCTCCCGCTTCACCTCCAGGCCGATGACGAGGAAGAAGATCGTCATCAGCCCGTCGTTCACCACGTGCAGCAGGTTCTCGGTGATCGAGCGGTCGCCGATCGTGATGGTCACGTCGGTCGACCAGAAGCTCTCGTAGGACCCCGTCGCGACGTTCGCCCAGATCAGCGCGATGACGGACGCCGCCAGCAGCACCACGCCGCCGGCGATCTCCAGCCGCGTGAACTGCCGGATCGGCCGGAGCACCCGGCGCGGCACCGGCCGCCCGGAACGCGACCACGGCACCCGCACACCCGTCTCCGTCACATGCGCCTCCAGAAGGGGTCGCCAACGACCGCCGACCAGCCTTCCCGGCACACCGGCACGGAGTCTACCGACGACCCGGCGGCCCCGGGGGGCGCGGCGGTGGCGGGGCGGGCCGCCGCGGCGGCGGCACCCCGGCGACGGCGTCCGCCACCCGAGACAGCGAGCGGTCGAGCGCGTCGAGCTCGGGCCCCGGCAGGTCGCCGATCAGCGCCTCCAGCCGCCCGGCCACCAGCGTCTCGGCCGACGCCAGCGTCGCGCGGCCGTCCGTGGTCAGGGCCAGGGCCTGACGACGCCGGTCCTGGGGGTCGCGCTCGCCGCGCGCGACCAGGCCCGCCCGCTCCAGCGCCCCCACCACCTGGGACACGGCCGCCTGCGTGATCCCGGCGGCCCGGGCGATGTCGGCGCCCATGCCGCGCCCGCCGTCGATGGCCCGCAGGGTCTGGAGCTGGACCACCGTCAGCGGGGGGTCGTGCGAGGCCAGCGTGCGCTCCATCCAGCGCGACAGAGCGGGCGCGAGCCGGCTCAGCTGCGCGCCGACGCGGGTTCCGGATGACCGCCGGGGGGGCATCTAATGCTTTAGCGAGCTTTACTGTTCATGATGCTTACCCACCTGACGATACCCCTCGCGGCGGCGGCCGTCGCCGCCGTGGCCCTGCGCCCACGGGCCTGGGTCCCGGCGATCGCGGCCTGCGCGCTGGCGCTGGCCGCCCTGGCGCTGGCCCCCGACGTGTCGGTGGTGCGGGACGCGGCGGCCGCGGTCGCGCCCCTGGCGGCGTTCCTGGCAGCCGCGATCTGGCTGAGCGACCTGGCCGCGGCGAGCGGCCTGTCCCGCCGGCTGGCGGGCACCCTGGCCCGGCGGGCCGGCGGGTCGCCGTGGGCGCTCTTCGCGCTGGTGTGCGTGTGCTGCGCGGCGCTGACCGTCGCCGTCTCGCTGGACGGCGCGGTGGTGCTGATGGCACCGGTGATCCTGGCGCTCGCCCCGCTGGGCGACCGCCTGGTGCGGCCCCTCCTGGCCGCGACGATCGTCGTGGCCAACGCCTTCTCGATCGCCGTCCCCCAGGGCAACCCGGTCAACCTGATCGTGATGGAGCGGCTGGGCCTGGGCCCCGCGGCCTTCGCGGCCGCCCTCATCGGCCCGGCGGCCCTCGCGACCGTGGTGGCCGCCGGCGTGGTGGCGGCGGCCGAGCGGCGTGCGCTGACGGGCCGCCTCGCCCCCACGGGCGCACCGGTCGCCGGCCCGTGGAACACGGGCGAGCGCCTCGCTGCGGGCGCCCTGGGCGCGGCGGCCGTTCTGGGCATGGCGTCGCCCTGGGCGGGCCTGCCGCCGTGGGCGTCGCTCACGGCGGTGGCGCTGGTCACGGCGATGGCGGCGGGCCCGCTCCGCGTGGCCCGTCCCCGGGTCGCCGTGCCCGCCCGCGTGTGCGTGCAGGTGGCGGCCCTGTCGGTGGCGGTGGGCGCCGCCGCCGCGGCCGTGGGGATGCCGCCCGTCACGGCCGGCTCCGCCGCCTCGGCGATCGCCCTGGCGCTGGGCGTCGCGCTGGTGGCGTGCACCGTGAACAACCTGCCCGCGGGCATCGCCGCCGCCGGGCTGCTCTCGGCCCACCCCCTGACCGCCACGGCAAGCCTGACCGGCCTGGCCGTGGGCTCCGTGGCCACCCGCCACGGATCGGTGGCCACGCTGCTGGCCATCGAGCGCACCGGCCAGGATGCCCGCATGGGCGGCCGCCGGCACCTGCTGGTGCTGGGGCCCGCCGCGGTCCTCGGCACCGTGGTCGCCGCGGTCGCGCTGGTGCTGTGCGGCGTGTCTGGGGGATAGTGCCACGGGTCCGCGTTCACCCGGGTGACCCCCGCCCCCCGCCGGGGCGGCGGTCCGCCCGGCCTGTGGACTCGCATGGCCCGAGCCGCCCAGGAGCCGTATGTCACGTCACGAGGACGAGGAGCAGCAGGTCACCGAGACCGGCGCGCCGCGCACGCGGCCGTCGGAGATCATCGTGCGCGGCGTCCTGACGCTGCTGCTGATCGGCCTCATCGCCTGGATCCTGCTGGGCAACGTGAGCGACCTGGAGGCCGTGGGCGAGGCGCTTCAGGGCGTCTCCGCGCAGGCCGGCGTGCTCCTGATCGTCATGGTGCTCGCCGTGCAGTGCCTCATCGCGACGCAGTGGGCGCTCACGGTGCCGGGCCTCGGGATCACGCGCGGGCTCGTGGCGGTGGAGGGGTCCACCGCGGTCTCCAACACCGTGCCGGGGCCGTCGGGCACCGCGACCCGCCTGGGGATGCTGCGCTCGTGGGGCTTCTACACCGAGGAGTTCGCCCGCAGCTGGCTGTTCACCAGCTCGCTCACCAACTTCATGGTGATCGCCGGGCCGATCGCCGGCGTGCTGATCGCCATCGCGATCGGCGACGCGTCGTGGCAGCTCCTGGTGCTCGGCCTGGTCGCGGTCGCGCTGTCGGTCACGGCGATCGTGATCGTCTGGATGATGGTGCGCCGGGAGGCGTTCGCCTACAAGGTCGGCGCGTTCGGCGGCCGCATGGTGCGGTGGGCGCAGGGCGTCACCCACCGGCGCCCCAGCGAGCACGACTTCGCCGAGGCGGCGGTGAGCTTCCGCACCGGCCTCCTCGAGCTCTGGTCGCACAACGGCGCGCGCATCGTGGCCGCCGTCGTCGCCGTCTACGTCGGCAACGGCCTGATCCTGGCGGTCTCGATGCGGGCCGTCGGGCTGGGCATCGACGAGCTCCCGATCGGCTCGATCGCGGTCGTCTACACCGTCGTGCGCCTGCTGACGATCGTGAACTTCACGCCCGGCGGCGTCGGCGTGGTGGAGGCGCTGTACACGGCGGCGTTCATGGTCGTGACCGGCGGCGACTACCAGTCGCAGATCGTGGCCGGGATCATCCTGTTCCGCGGGCTCACCTACGCGGGCCCCATCATCATGGGCGTCATCGCCCTGCTGGTCTGGCGCTTCCGGCGCAAGTGGCGCGTCGCGGCCAAGCCGGAGCCGGCGGCCCAGGCGGCCGTCGGCGCGACGCTGGCCGGCAGGGAACCCCCCGAGCGGTAGAGGAGAAGGAGGAGGCATGGACGGTCCGGTGGTGATCGGGTTCGACGGGTCCGAGGTCTCGGAGGCGGCCATCCGCGCCGCCGCGGGGATCCTGCGCCCCGGCCCCGCGCTGGTGGTGGCGGTGCACGAGGCGGGCATCGCCTTCCAGGCGCAGGTGGGGATGGACATCCAGGCCGTGCCGATCGACTACGCCGTCACGGCGATGGCCGACGAGGCGCTCATCGAGGGGGCCCGCACGCGGGCCGCGCGGGGCACCGAGATCGCGCGCGAGGTGGGCTTCCAGGCCGAGCCGCTGGTCGCCGTGGACGAGAGCGGCATCGGGGAGACCCTGGTGCGGGTCGCGAAGGACCGCGGGGCCTCGGCCATCGTGGTGGGCGCCCACCGCTACGGGCGCATGGAGCGGCTGTTCCTGGGCAGCACCTCGCGCGTGGTGCTGGAGCACGCGCACTGCCCCGTGCTGGTGGTGCGGCCGGACTAGCGGGCTAGGTGGCCGCCGCCGGAGCCCCGCCGGGCGCCGGGGCCTCCTCGTCGGCCGGGATGAGGGGGTCGCGCGGCAGCCGGCCGGTCAGGAAGAGCGTCCCGATGACCACGACGGCCAGCACCAGCATGCCGTTGCGAAGGGCGCCGAGCTGGGCGTCCTCGTAGGCGCCGGCCACCGCGTCCTGCTCGGCGGGCGTGAGCGTGGTCTGGGCGAGGGCGTCCTCGACGTCGGCCACCGAGACGAAGTCCACGCCGGCGCTGAACTGCACCGCCGCCTGCTGCTTCAGCTCGGGGGCGAGCTCCTCCGCCCCCTGGACGCCGGTCAGGAACTGGGCCGACAGCGCGGCGATCACCACCGCTCCGACCAGGGCGGTCCCCAGCGACGACCCCAGGTTCTGCGCCGTGTACTGGAGCCCGCCGACCTCGCTGCTGCGTTCCTCCGGCACCGCCGACACCACGACGTTGCCGAGCTGCGACGCCAGCGCCCCCATCCCGAGCCCCATCAGGATGAACGGCAGGGTGGTGACCGACGCGTCCGCGCCGTCCTCGAACCGGGCCGCCAGCACCAGCACCGCCAGCAGCATCAGCAGCAGCCCCGCCTGGCAGACCCGCCGCGGCCCCACGTGGGGCAGGAGCTTCGGGATCGCGGGGGCCGCGACCACCAGGGCCAGCGACAGGGGCAGCATGCGCAGGCCGGTGTCGAACGAGTCGAGCCCCAGCACCATCGTGAGGAACAGGGGCATCGCGAAGAACATCCCCATCATCACCAGGTACTGGAGCAGCAGCACCGACAGGCCGCCGGTCACCTGCCGGTTGCGCAGCAGCGTGGGGTCGAACAGCGGCTCCTCGCCCCGCGCCGTGCGGCGGTGCAGCCAGCCCACGAACAGCCAGAGGATCAGGAGGCCGCCGACCAGCATCCAGGCGACCGCCGAGATGCCGAACAGCTCCGGGGTCGCGTCGGGGCCCTCGGCGATCTTGGGCTGCACCCAGCCCCATGCCCCGGACTGCACCACGGCGATCACGGTGAGGCCCAGCCCGGCGGCCGACAGGACCGCGCCCACCAGGTCGATCCTGGGTCGCGTCGCCGCCGGCGCGTCGGCGACCGCGCGGCTGCCGATGAGTATCGCGGCGGCGATCGGGACCTCCGCCGCGAAAACCCACCGCCAGCTGAACTCCGCCGTGACGAAGCCGCCGATGATCGGGCCCGCGGCGATCGCCACCGCCGCCGACGCCGCGATCACGCCGTAGGCGAACGCGCGCCGCCGGCCGGTGAAGTTGCCGGCCACCAGGGCGACCACCGTCGGCATGATCAGCGCGGCCCCGATCCCCTCCAGCACCGACCAGCCGATCAGCAGGACGGTCACGTTCGGGGCGAGCGCCGTGATCAGCGACCCGGCGGCGTAGATCACCAGCCCGATGCGCAGGGCGCGCTTGCGGCCGATCAGGTCGCCGATCTTGGCCCCCGTGATCATCCCGGCGGCCATCACCAGCGTGTAGGCGGTGATGACGCCCTGGATGGCGGTCACCGTGGTGTCCAGGTCGTCGACCAGCGCCCCGATCGACACGTTCATGACGCTGGCGTCCACGGTCATCAGGAACTGCGCCAGCGCCAGGAGCATCAGCACCCCGGTCCCGCCGTCCCTGCCCGCCCTGGTGCCGATCACGTCTCCCTCTGCCGCGTGGCGCCACGGTAGGGTGGCCGCGCCCGTCGCCCGGACGGCCATCGGCGTTCACCCGGGTGAGGGAACCACCTGTGCCGACCGGCTCCCGCCACAGGTGCTCCGATGGAGCCGACCGGTACCGCACGAAAGGAGCGTCATGGACTGGAGCGTCTGGGATGTGATCTGGACGAGCTTCATCTTCTTCTGCTGGATCGCCGTCCTCGTCATCTTCTTCCAGGTCGTCATCGACATCTTCCGGAGTCATGACCTGTCAGGTTGGGCGAAGACGGGCTGGTTGGTCTTCATCGTGATCCTGCCGCTGATCGGCCTGCTGGTGTACATCGGCGTGCGCGGCCGCACCATGGCCGAGCGCGCGGCGAAGGACCAGCTGGACCGGGCGGACGCGATCAGGAAGGCACAGGGGATCGCCGCACCCGGCACCCCCGCCGACGAGATCGCCAAGGCCAAGGACATGCTCGACTCGGGCGTGATCGACCAGGCCGAGTTCGACCAGCTCAAGAAGAAGGCCCTCGCGACCTAGTCGTCGCGGAGGCGGCGCCGGTCAGGTCTGGCCCGCGGCCGAACGGCCGCGGGCCAGCCGGCGCGCACGGAGCACCTCGGCGACGGACCACGCCTGGAACGGGCATCCCGTCGCCCCATGGGGCGGATCGCCGTCGGCGGTCTCCGACAACGACCCGAGGCCCCACTCCGACAGGTGGGCCTCCACGCCGTCCAGGACCCCGTCCACCGGCTCGCCGGCCCGGAGGGAGGCCTCGACGAACGGGCCGATCAGCCACGGCCACACCGTTCCCTGGTGGTACGCCGCGTCGCGCTCCGCGGGGCTCCCGCGGTGGCGCCCGCGGTAGCCGGGCTCCCCGGGCGCCAGCGACCGGAGCCCCATCGACGTGAGCAGGCGCTCCCGGGCGACGCGCACCGGGGCGGCGTCGCGCAGCGGGCCGTGGGGCAGGGCGCCGGCGATGAGGGCGTTGGGCCGCACCGCCGCGTCATCGCCGCCCGGGGCGTCCACCACGTCCAGCACCGCGCCGCCGCGCACGAACCGCGCGGCGAACGAGGCGCGCGCCCGGTCCTCCAGCTCCGCCGCCGCGGCGACCGACCGCGGGTCGCCCGCCCCCAGCTCTCGCGTCACGGCGAGCGCCTCGATCCACAGGGCGTTGACCTCCACCGGCTTCCCGGCCCGGGGCGTGACCGGCGTGCCGTCGACGCGCGCGTCCATCCAGGTGAGGGCCCAGCCGGGCGCGCCCTGCGTCAGCAGGCCGTCGGCCGGGTCGACCCGGATGCCGTACCGGGTGCCCGCGACGTGGGCGTCGATCACCGCCCGCAGCGCGGGCGCCGCCAGGGCCGCCAGGTCGGCGTCGCCGGTGGCCGCCACGTGCCGCCCCAGCGCGTGGGCGAACCAGAGCGTCCCGTCCACGGTGTTGTACTCGGGGCTGCCGCTGTCGGTGGTGTTGGCCAGCATCCCCTCGGACAGCAGCGACGCCGACCGCTCCAGCAGCCGCCGGCCCTCCTCCGCCCGCCCCGTCTCCAGGAACAGGCCGGCGTACGAGGTGAGCGCGTCGCGCGACCACTCGCCGAACCACGGGTAGCCCGCCACGACGGTGGGCCCGGCGACCACGAACGCGTCGGCGGCGACGGCCAGCAGGCGGTCGACGTCGTCGTCGGGCCGGGCCGCCTCCGCGACCGCCCGGGCCCGCGCGGCGGCCGCCGCCACGATCTCCGCCCCCGGCGGGGGCACGTCGGCCAGCTCGCCCGCCCAGGCGGTGACCGCGGCCTCCTCCCCCGGCGCCAGGTCGGCGGCGAAGCGCCCGGCGCTCCAGAGGTCCTCGCGGTCGGAGAGGCCGCGCGCCGCCTCCTCGCGGTGGCGCAGCCCCACATACCAGGCCCCGCCGGGCGCCCAGCCGGGCCCCGCGACGCGGTACGCGCCCTCGAACGCGAAGCCGCCGTCCGCGTGCTCCACCGCCGGCGCCGCCGGCCCCGTGCGCTCGCCGTGGGCGTCGCGCCACGTGCACAGGGGCTCCAGCTCCAGCCGCACCGGGCCGTCGGCGCGCACGACGCGGTGCACCACCGCCACCGCGGGGCGGCCGTGGGCCATCGCGACCCGGCGCTCGATGACCACGTCGCCGATCCGCCAGCGCCAGCACGGCACGCCGTCGACCACCGCGAACGACTCCAGGTGGACGTGGCCGGCGGGCGCGACGGTGCCGTCGCCCCACTCGTGGGTGGCCAGCGGCACGCGGGCGTCGCCGCGCACCAGCACCGGGTCGAGGGCCACGAGGCCCATCATCCGGCGCCCGGGGGACCCCTGCGACACGCACAGCAGCCCGTGGTAGCGGCGGGCCTCCAGGAGGCCGGCGGTGCCCATCGCGAAGCCGCCGAGGCCGTCGGCCACAAGCCACTCCCGGGCGGCGGACGCCGCGAGGTCGCCCAGGACCTGGCGGCCCACCGCGGGGATCATTCCCGCGCCCCCGCCCGCGTCGCGATGAGGTCGGCGACCAGCCCCGTCCACCCGGTCTGGTGGGAGGCGCCCAGGCCGCAGCCGAGGTCGCCGTGGAAGTACTCGTTGAAGAGCAGCGCGTCGCGCCACGACGGGTCGTCGCGGAACCGGGCGACCTCGCCGAAGCAGGGGCGGTGCCCCTCCTCGTCGAGCAGGAAGATCCCGATGAGCCGGCGCCGCAGGTCGTCGGCCACCTCGGCCAGCGTCGCCTGGCGGCCCGAGCCGGTGGGGTGCTCGACCGTCAGCTCGTCGCCGAAGAAGTCGCCGTAGCGCTCGAGCGCCTCGATCACGAGGTAGTTCACGGGGAACCAGATCGGCCCGCGCCAGTTGGAGTTGCCGCCGAACAACCCGGTCCGCGACTCGGCCGGCTCGTAGTCGACCGTCCCGATCGTCTGGCCGTCCCAGGCGAGCTCGTAGGGGTGGTCGCGGTAGGCCGCCGACAGGGCCCGCAGCCCGTACGGCGACAGGAACTCGCCCTCGTCGAGCACCCGTGTCAGCACCCGCCGCAGCCGCTCCTCGTCGAGCACCGAGACGATGCCGCCCGTCCCCTCGGGGCGCACGCGGACGGCCCGGAACAGCGCGGGCCGCTGCCGCACCACCGACTCGAAGAGCGGCCAGAGGTTGGGCAGCGCCCGCACCTCGCCGTGCGCGACCGCCACCGCGCAGAGCGGGATCAGGCCGGTCATGGACCGGGCGCGGATCGGGAGCGTGGCGCCGTCGGAGTGGCGGGCCAGGCGGTCGTAGAGGAAGCCGTCCTCCTCGTCCCACAGGCCCTGTGTCGCCAGGGCGCGGGCGATCAGGTTGAAGTGGACGAAGAACTTGATGGCCATGTCCTCGTAGGCCGGGTCCTCCGCCGCCAGGACGAGGGCCATCTCGAGCATGTCCAGGGCGAAGATCGCCATCCATCCCGTCCCGTCCGCCTGCTCCAGGCGCACGCCGGGCGGCAGCGGCGCCGAGCGGTCGAACGGGCCGATGTTGTCGAGCCCCAGGAAGCCGCCGGCGAAGAGGAAGTCGCCCTCCTCGTCCTTGCGGTTGGTCCACCACGCGAAGCTCAGCAGCAGCTTCTGGAAGATGCGCTCCAGGAACAGGCGGTCGCGCGAGCCGTCGATCCGGAACACGCGCAGCGCGGCCCAGGCGTGGACGGGCGGGTTGACGTCGGAGAAGGCCCACTCGTACGCCGGGATCCCGCCGTTGGGGTGCATGTACCACTCGCGGCACATCAGGACGAGCTGCTCCTTGGCGAACCCGGCGTCCACGTGCGCGAGCGCGACCGTGTGGAACGCCAGGTCCCACGCCGCGAACCACGGGTACTCCCACTTGTCCGGCATGGAGATCACGTCGTGGGCGCGCAGGTGCAGCCACTCGTGGTTGCGGCCCTGCTCGCGGCCCGGGGGCGGGGGCGGCTGGGTGGGGTCGCCCTCCAGCCAGCGGCGCACGTCGTAGTTGAAGAACTGCTTGCTCCAGAGCATCCCGGCGAACGCCTGGCGCATCACGCGCGCCTCGTCCTCGGTGGCGGCCGGCGCGATCGCGCCGTGGAACGCGTCGGCCTCCGCCTCGCGCGCGGCCATGACCGCCTCCCACCCGGCGTCCAGGTCGGCCCCGCCGTCGTGCGACAGCCGCAGCCGCAGCTCGCGCGTCTCCCCGGCCGGCACCCGGAGCCGGTACCAGAGCGCCCCCTTGGTGCCCGTGCCGCCGGGGCTGACGGTCGGTGCGCCGGCGATCACGTGGTCGTTGATCCCGTCCTTCGGGTGCGCGGGGCCCGGCACGCCGAACAGCCGGGCCGTGTTGGTGTCGTTGTCGCAGACGAGCGCCTCCGGGGCGCCCTCGCCGCGCAGCACCATGGTGCCCAGGCGCTCCTCCTCGCACCGCAGGGCCGCCTGGGCGGCGCGCAGCACCGGTCGCGTCGCGTCCTCCGTCCACGACCAGCGGTTGCGGAACCACACGGTCGGGAGCACGTGCAGCTCGGCGTCCTCGGGGCCGGCGTTGCGCACCCGCAGGCGGATGCAGATGTCGTCGGGCCCCGCCTTCGCGTAGTCGGCCTCGATGTCCCAGTAGCGGTCGTCGTCGAAGGCCCCGGTGTCGAGCAGCTCGTACTCGAGGCCCTCACGCCCGCGGCGCCGGTTCTCCTGGAGGAGGTCGGCGTAAGGGAACTCGCCCTGGGGGTACGCGTAGCGCCACCGCATCCACGAGTGCGTGGGGGTGGAGTCGAGGTACCACCAGTACTCCTTGGCGTCCTCGCCGTGGTTGCCCTCGTTGCCGGTGAGCCCGAAGACGCGCTCCTTCAGGATCGGGTCGCGCCCGTTCCAGAACGCCCAGGCGAAGCACAGGCGCTGCGACTCGTCGCAGATGCCGCCCAGGCCGTCCTCGCTCCAGCGGTAGGCGCGCGAGCGCGCGTGGTCGTGGGGCAGGTATTCCCACGCGGTCCCGCCCGGGCTGTAGTCCTCGCGGACCGTCCCCCAGGCGCGCTCGCTGACGTACGGCCCCCAACGGAGCCAGGCGGCCCGGTCCTCCTCCAGCCTGCGGCGCTCCTGATCGACCACTACTCGGCGAGCTCCCCGGCGAAGAGCTCGAGGGCGGTGCGCGTCTTGGTCTGCTGCTCGCCGGACAGGTCCAGGCCGCGCGACTCCAGGAACGCCCGCGCGCCCATCGCCACCGTGAGCGCCTCATCCGGGAGGCATTTGGTGGAGAGCTCCAGGATCCGGCTGCCGTCGGGGTAGAACCAGAGCTCGGCGACCAGCTTGCGGTCGTACGACGTCGGCGTCCACTTCAGCTTGAACACGTTGACGGGGCCGAGCGGCGTCAGGTCCTCCAGCGCGATGCCCGCCGGGGCGTGCGCCTTATAAAAGCGGCGCTGCTCCTTCGTCCACATGTCCTTGAGCGGGATCTGGCCGCTGAGCGCCTCGCGCACCCGCGAGCCCTTGTGCTCCGCGCGCAGGGAGCCGGAGCAGACGAAGCCGCCGGGCAGCACGTCGACCTCGGTCTTGAAGGCGGGCGACGCGCGCAGCTCGTCGGGCAGCTCCGAGGGCACGACCGGCCGGAGCTTCACCACCGAGTCGTCGCCCCTGCCCTGCGTGCGCCGCGCCCGCACCACCACGCCGGCGCGCTCCAGCGCCAGGTCGGGCGTGTCGAAGAACCACACCTGCCGCAGCTGCCCCTCCAGCGGGTCCAGCTCCAGCGCGTTCACCGCGGAGCGGCGCAGCGAGTCGGGCACCGTCACCTTCAGCTCGACCGAGTCGGCCTGCTTGATCAGCGCGAGCAGCTGGACGAGCCGCTCGCCGATGAGCGGAGCGTTCGCGGGTTCCGTGCTCATGGGACCTCCTCCGTCACGCGGTCGTCGTCGCGCCGGTCGGCGCGGGCTCCCCCTGGAGCTCGTGGCGCCAGCCGAGCAGGATGTGGTGCACGGCGGCGGCGCCCAGCACGGGCTCCGCCGGCATCGCCAGCTCGACGGGGTGGAGGATGAAGCCGCGCGTCTGGGCGCCGCCGATCCCCCCGTGGAACGAGATGAGCTCCTCGAACGCGCAGCCCTCGTCCAGCTCCGGGTCGTAGAAGCTGCCGACGTAGATGTCGGGACAGTGCGTGAAGCCGTCGTTGCGCAGCAGGTGGACCGCGGCGTTGGGAGCGAAGGGCGCCAGGGGGTCCTCCCCCTCGACCTGCCCGGTCCGTAGGACGACGCGCCCGGCGGCGCCGAGGATCACGGGGCCGTCGGCCTCGGAGCGGACCATCACCCAGCCCACGTGGGGGTGCTCGCGCAGCGCGGGCAGCAGCCGCGGGTGGGCGGCGTCGATCTCCTCCATCGTGAGCCGGCGGGGCTCGGACATCAGGTAGATGAGCCCGAGGTTGCCCGAGCCCATGACCACCACGGGGCGGTCGGGGGCGTCGGCGCCGCCGTCGGGTGCGTCGCCGACGTGGCCGCCGGTGGCCTCGTCGAGCGCCGAGCTCACGGCGGTCTCGTTCTCGTCGCCCGCCGCCAGCCGGGCGACCTCGCCGTCCTCGAGGGAGCGCTCCACCAGGTCCTCGAGGGTGTAGTCGTTGCGCTGCTTGAACGTGGCGCCCTGGGTCTGGCCATGGTCGGAGAGCACCACCAGCAGGTAGGGGCGCGGCGCGTACGGCAGGGCGCGCTCGATGCGGGCGAACTGCTTGTCGAGCTTGCGCAGCGCCTCGAGGGTGTCGGTGCGCTCCAGCCCGGAGTGGTGGGCCACCTCGTCGTAGGCCGCGTACGTCGCGTAGACGGCGGGGCGGCCGCGCATCACGTCGGAGAGCACCCCGTAGGTGATGAGGTCCCGCACCGCGACGCACATCGCGGCGCGCAGGAACGGGTAGGTGCCGCCGCGGTGCCCGCGGGGGCGCACGTCGCGGCGCCGCGCGCGGAGGGACGCGCTGATCTCGATGATCACCTCCCACACGAACAGCACCAGCACGCGGGTCACGTTGAAGCCGTTCGAGAAGAAGGCCCGGTAGCCGGGGTTCGCGCCCTTCTCGGCGTCCATGCGACTCACGGTCAGGATCACGTGGTCGGCGTCGCCCGACAGCAGGCTGCCGCGGCTGGCGCCGCCGTCGGACAGGAGCCCCCTGCCGGTGGAGACCCGCCGCTCGATCTCGGCGCAGTCGGCCGGCGCCGAGCACGTCATCACGCGCCCGGTCTCCTTCTCGACCCAGCGGAACGCCGGGATGTCCTCGTTCGAGCCGAACAGGATCCCCGCCTGCGACGCGCCGGTCTGCGACGAGAGGTCGGTCTCCCACTCGGCGAGCCGGTGGGTGTCCGACGCGAGCCACTTCGCCATCGTGGGTGCGCTGCCGTCGCGCATCGCGCGCTGGAGCACGGGCAGGGCCAGGCCGTCGATCTCGAGGTAGACGATGCCGGGGACGTCGGTGCGGACGGTGTCCCCCGCCCGGTCCGCGACCCTTCGGGTCACGCGCAGCGTGTAGGTGTCGTCGTCGTCGATGCCGAGGAACACCTCCAGCACCACGGCGATCGCCGACATCACCAGCGCCGCCAGCAGCGCGTCGCCGAAGCCGTCGACGCGGATCGCGTCGGGCGCGATCGCGCCCGCCGCCTGGATCATCAGGGCGTCGGCGATCAGCGTCAGCAGCAGCGTGATGACCAGCGTCCACGGGATCGGGAGGGCCGCGAGCAGCGGCGGCACCACCGCGTTGATCACCGCGATGAGCACGGCGGCGATCAGGGCGCCCCAGAACCCGCGCACGTCGACGCCGGGCACGATCCACGCCGCGACGAACAGCGCGACGGCCGCGATCAGCAGCCGGGCGACGAGCCGGATGGGGTGGGTGCGCAGGGGCGCCGGGTCCAGGCGCAGGGTCGTGGCGTCCACGTGGCGACGCTACGTGGGGGCCGCGCCCGCGGGCGCGCGGCCGGGGAGGCTTCACCCGGGTGACCGCCGGGGGCGCCGTCCGGCGGCGGGGGCCGCCCCCTAGCGTCACCGCATGACCGGGACGGCGGCGACGGCATGAGCGCGCGGCGGCTGTGGCTGCCCGGACGCGGGCGCGGCGAGGAGACGCCCGCGCGCGAGCGCGAGGTGGCGCGACCGCCCGACCTGGAGCCCGGGGACCTGGTGGCCATGTTCGGGTCGCCGCGCTGGCTGCGCGACCTGGGCCGATCGGCGTGGCTGCTGGTGGGCCTGGCGCTGGTGCTGGTGGGGCTGGTGTGGATCCTCGGCATCACGGCCACGATCGTGGAGCCGGTCATGGTCGCCGGCGTCCTCGCGGCCGTCGCGAGCCCGGCCGTCGCCTGGCTCCAGCGCCGCTACCGCATGCCGCGGGCGGCCGGGGCCGGCCTGGTGCTGCTGGGGCTCCTGGTGATCGGCGTGCTGCTCACGCTGCTGGTGATCGGCGGCATCATCGCCCAGGGTGACCAGATCACCGCCGCGCTCAACAGCGCGGCCCAGAAGATCAGCGGATGGGCACAGGACGCCGGCGTGGGCCAGTCGGGCGCCCAGTCGGCCACCGACGACGTCACGACGGCCGTGCCCGACATCGGGTCCACGCTCATGAACGGGATCGCCCAGGGGATCACGGGCCTGACGTCACTGGCGTTCTTCCTGTCGTTCGCGATCTTCTCGACGTTCTTCCTGCTGAAGGACGGGCCGGTCTTCCGCCGCTTCATCGACCGGCACCTCGGCATCCCCCGCCCCGTCGCGACCGTCGTGACCGGACGGGTCATCACGTCGCTCCAGCGCTACTTCCTGGGCGTCACGATCGTCGCGGGCTTCAACGCCACGGTCGTGGGCCTGGCCGCCTGGATCCTGGGCGTCCCGCTGGCGGGGACGATCGCCGTGGTCACGTTCGTGACGGCCTACGTCCCCTTCATCGGGGCGTTCGTCGCCGGCTTCTTCGCGGTGCTGCTGGCCCTGGCGGACCAGGGGACGGAGGTCGCGCTGATCATGCTGGTGGTGGTCATCCTGGCCAACGGCGCGCTCCAGCAGATCGTGCAGCCCATCGCGTTCGGCGCCACACTCGGGCTCAACCCCCTGGTGGTCCTGATCGTGACCATCGCGGCCGGGTCGCTGTTCGGCATGGTCGGCCTGGTGCTGGCGGCGCCGCTCACGTCGGCGGCCACGCACATCGCGGCCGACGTCGCCGCCGCGCGCCGCGCCGAGGCGGCGACCGCGACCGACGGCGCCGCGGGCGACTCCGGTGCCCGGGACGGACCCGCCGGCTGACGTGGACGCCCCCGGCCCGGAACCGCCCCCCGAGGGGCAGGAGGAGGCCGGAGGCCGCATCGCCACCGCGCGCCATCGCGCGGAGGTGGCCTCCGCCGCCGCGCGCGAGAAGATCGAGGACGCGCGGGTGCGCTTCCCGCTCGTCCAGCGCGTGTTCGACGTCATCGACCGCGACGCCGAGCGCCTCGGCGGCCTGCTGGCGGGCGCCCTCGCCTACCGCCTGTTCCTGTGGCTGCTCCCCTTCGCGCTGCTGACGGTGGGGCTGCTGGGCGCCCTCACCAGCATCGACGACGGCACGCCGGCCCAGGTGAACGGCGACTTCGGGCTGCACGGCTCGCTGGCCCAGGCCGTCGCCGACGGCGCGCAGGACAAGGGCTGGTGGATCGCGATCATCATCGGCCTCTTCGCGACCCTGTGGGCGGGCGTCGGGGCGGAGAAGGCGATCCGGCTCAGCCACGCGTGGGCGTGGGGGCTGCCGCGCGAGAAGGCGAGCAGCCCCGTCCGCGCCACGCTCGGCTTCACCGGGATCGTGCTGGCCCTCATCGTGGTGACGATGGTGGCGGCCCGGCTCCGCGAGGCCGACCAGGGGACGGGGATCGTGGCGACGCTCCTGGTGGGCGTCCTCTACTTCGTGGCGTGGATGTTCGTGCAGGTCCGGCTGCCGCACCGGCGCGGCCACTGGACGCAGCTGGTGCCGGGGGCGCTGCTCGTGGCGGTGGGCGTCGAGGGCCTCCACCTGTTCACGGTCTGGTACCTGGTGGGACGCGCGGAGCGGGCGCAGTCCACGTACGGGGCGATCGGGACGGCGCTGGTCATCCTGGTGTGGCTCTACATCGTGGCCCGCCTGGTGGTGGGCGCGGCCGTGCTGAACGCCGAGCTGGCGCGCCGGCACGGGGACGGGCCGCCCGAGGACGGGCCCGAGGAGCCCCGGTGGACCCTGCACGACTGACCTGGGCGGGCCACGCCACCGTGCGGATCGCGATGGGCGGCGGCGCGGTGCTCACCGATCCGCTGCTCTCGCGCCGGATCGCGCACCTGCGGCGCCTGGTCCCGGTCCCCGAGGGGATCACGGACGGGCTGTCGGCGGTGCTGATCTCCCACATGCACCGCGACCATCTGGACGTGCCCACGCTGCGCCTCATCGACCCGGACGTCCCGGTGATCGCCCCTGCCGGGGCGGTGCCGGTCCTGCGGCGGGCGGGGCGCCGGGAGGTGGTGGAGATGGAGCCCGGCGCGGTCGCGACGGCCGGCGGCATGACCATTCGCGCCACGCCGGCCGAGCACGACGGCGGGGCGGTGACGCGCGGGCCGCGGGTGCGGCGCGCCGTGCACGTCACGGCGCTCGGATACGTGGTCGAGGGGCCGGTGCGGGTGTGGTTCGCCGGCGACACCGACCTGTTCCCGGGCATGGCCGACATCGCGGAGGCCGGCCTGGACGCCGCCCTGGTCCCGGTGGGCGGCTGGGGCCCCACCCTGGGGCCCGGCCACATGGACGCCGAGCGGGCGGCGCGCGCCCTGGCGGTGATGCGGCCGCGGATCGCGATCCCGGTCCACTGGGGCACCTATGCCCCGCTGGGGGTCCCGCGCTCGGCCGGCTACCTGCGGTCGCCGGGCCGGGACCTGCGGCAGGCGGCGGCGCGGCTGGCACCCGGCGTCGATGTCCGCGTGCTGGATCCCGGAGGCTCGACCGGGATCAGCGCCCCCTCACCCGGGTGAGGCCCCCGGCGCGTCGACGGCGTCGGCCCGGTTGACCGCCACGAGCTCGATCCCCCCGCTCTCCAGCATCTCCAGCAGCCCGTGCAGCGCCGCCTGGTCCTGAAGGTCCAGGGTCAGGATGGTTCGGCCGCGGCGCATCTCGACGAGCACGACATCGAACGTGTCCGTGAAACGCGACGCGACGTGTCCCGCGACCTCGACCCGGTACTGCGCCACCACCTCACCTTCCCTGGGGGCCCGCAGCCTCCCACCCCCGGACGGGTGGGTGTCGGGCCGCGGGGGCCGTTCACCCGGGCGACTTCACCGCCCTGCAACGGTGGGATCGAGGACGGCCCGGCCCCGGTCCCGCGCCCGCCCTCATGGTGCAATTGCACCCGCGCGGTCTCGATTGCCGCGCGGCGGTCACCACGGGATCCGGACGTCAGGGTCTGCGCTCCGGGTGCGATTGAGACTCCTCGGTCTCGATTGGGGCGCTTCGTGGGTTTGTGTGGACGCCTGACGGTCCGGTGCCGGCCGGCGCCGACCCCGACGTGGCTCATCCACCCGACCGGCGCGCTGCGGCGATCGCCGCCTGCCGCGCCGACCCCTGACGCGGCGCAATCACGACCACCGGGTCCCGATTGAGCTCGCCGGCCCCACACGAATACCCGAAGACCCGCAATTGAGACTCCGCGGCCTCAATTGCACCTCAGCGCCAGCGCGCTCCGATGCCGCGTCCGCGGCGGGCCCGGCCGCGTCGGCGTCTCACCCCTCGATGAAGGGGTCCCGTCCGGAGCCCCGCCCCGCCAGAGTCAGGGCCGCTGCGATCGAGACTCCGCGCTCTCGATTGCACCCCACTCCCGAGCGGCGGGCCGTCCAGCGGCCGCGCGGCCACTCCCGGCGTCAGATCAGGCGCAGCTCGCGGGCGCGGGCCACGGCCTCCTCGCGGGAGCTCGCGTCGAGCTTCCGGTACAGGAGCCGCGTGTGGGACTTCACCGTGTTCACGGAGAGGAACAGCCGCTCGCCCACCTGCCGGAGGGTCAGCTCGGACGGCAGCAGCCGCAGGATGCGCATCTCGCCGTCGCTGATCGGCTCGGCCAGCGCGGCGTCGCTGCGGGCGCGGGACGCGGCGGCCAGCCTGCGCAGCGGGCCGGGGTCGACCGTGCCGCTCACGATGCGCCGCGCCTGGGCCACCGCCAGGGCCGCGGAGCCCACGTCCGACCGCGCCTTCAGCACCGCCGCGAGCGCCAGGAGCGCGTGCGCCCGGTCGAGCGCCAGGTTGGGCCCCTCCGCCAGCGCGACCGCGTGGCGCAGCGCCTCCTCGGCCTGCTCCAGGGCGCCCCGCCGCGCGCACGCCGTGCCGTGGGCCAGCCACACGACGGTCGCCTGGGCGGTGTCGCGGTGCCCGTGCGCGTTCATCCGCGCGAACGCGGCGCGCGCCTCCTCGTCGGCCCCGGCGTCATCGCCGAGCGACGCCATCGACAGCGAGCAGATGGCGTGGAGGATGGCGGTCGGCAGCGGCAGCGCGCGGGCGCCGTCCTCGGCCATCGCCGCCTGCGCGGTGGCGAGGGCGTCGGCGTGGCGGCCCGCCTGCCACTGCGCATAGGCCAGGTGGGTCCCGGCCAGCGCGCGGGCGAACGGGCCCACGTCGCGGGCGAGCCGGGCCGCCCGGGTGGCGCTGCTCAGGCGCCGGCCCACGTCCTGGCCGTCGGAGGCCGCGCGCACCAGCGCCGACTCCAGCAGCACCGAGTCGGTGCCGAACGGCAGCGGCGTCGCGTCCGGCGGGCGCTCCGGGTTGCGCTCCGCGGCCTCCAGCCAGCGCTCCACCACCCGCCGCGGGGCGCCGCGCGCCTCCTCCAGCACCGCGCGGGTGAGGCACAACCCCGGGTCGTCCAGCACGAGCGCCGGGGGCAGCCGCTCCAGCCAGCGGTCGATGACGGGGGCGGCGCCCCGGGTGCCGGCCAGCTCGAGCCAGTGGGCGCCCACCAGGCGCGCGGCGCGCCGCGAGTCCCGCGCCGACAGCGTGTGCTCCACCGCGCGCTCGGCGTCGCCGGCCCCCTCCCACCAGCGCGCCGCCCGCAGGTGGAGCGGCGCGACCTCGTCCGGCCGCTGCTCGGCGAGCATGAAGCTCAGCACGTCGCGCAGGAGCGGGTGGTAGCGGAACCACAGGAGGTCGTCGTCGATCGCCCACACCAGGACGTTGCGCCGCTCCAGCTCGCGCAGCCGGGCCGTGGAGCCGCTCGTCTCCAGCACCGAGTCGCAGAGCGGGCCCGACATGCGGTCCAGCACCGAGGTGCGCAGCAGGAAGTCGGTCGTCTCGGGCGACTCGGCGGCCAGCACCTCGGAGGTGAGGTAGTCGACGATGTGCCGGTTGGAGCCGCTGAAGGCGTCCATGAACGCGGCCACGTCCTCGCGGCCCCGCAGCGAGAGCACCGCCAGGTACAGGCCGGCGGCCCACCCCTCGGTCTTCTCGTGCAGGCGGCCCACGTCGCCGGCCGACAGCGACACCCCGTTCAGGTCGATGAGCTGCCGCGACTCCTCGCGCACCATCCGCAGGTCGCGCGCCCGCACCTCCCCGAGCGTCCCGGACGCGCGCATGCGCGCCAACGGGAGCGGCGGGTCGCGGCGGCTGGCGATGACCACATGCAGCGGCGCCGGGAGGTGCTCCACCAGGAACCGGACGCGCTCGTGGCACGCCGGGTCGGTGACCAGGTGGTAGTCGTCCAGCACCAGCACGCGCTCCACGCCGCGCGCCTCGGTGTCGTTCAGGGCGGCGGCCACCAGCACCACGGAGGCGGCGGGGCGGTCGGGCGGGTCCTCGGGCAGCGGCCCCTCCACGCCCAGGGCGGCGCAGACGTGGCTCCAGAGGCGGACGGGGTCGTTGTCGTCCTCGTCGAGCGTCACCCAGGCGGTGGACCCGGGCGGGCGCGTCCCGACCCACTGCGACAGGAGGGTGGTCTTGCCGAACCCCGGCGGCGCCGACACCACCGTCAGCGGCAGCCCCGCCGCGGCATCGAGTTGCGCCACCAGGCGCGGCCGGCGCACCCGGTCCGGACCCGGCCGGGGCGGATCGAGCTTGGACCGCAGGACGGTCGTCCCCCTGCCCGTCGCCCGCACCGACCGGCGGGCCCTCCTGGCAGGGGTCGCCGGGCGCTCGTCCGCGTTCACGCCCATGGCGCCATTGAACCCCCTCCGGGGGGTCACGGAAAGTCCAGGAACGCGGATCCCCGTTGCGGGAAACCCGCACGCGGAATTAGGGAAATCCCGCAGGAGTCACGGGATGGGCGCCGCCCACGACCCGCGGGGAGGGCCCCCCCGCGGGGCGGGCGCGACGTCAGGCGTGCTCGGCGAAGGCGTGCCGGAGGGCCGCCTCGTCCTTCTCGGAGAGGTTGGTCTGGATGAGCTCGGGCCGCTCGCGGCCCTCGAAGCGGTCCAGCACCCGGTCCATCACGGCGCCGGACGTCATGAGGAACAGGGCGGACGTGCCGGGCGTGACCTCGTCGCGCACCTTCTTGATGAAGTTGTCGTCGATGCCGACATCGGTGAGCGAGCCGGCCAGGCCGCCCATCGCGGCGCCGATCGCCAGTCCGAGCAGCGGCACGAAGAAGATGAGGCCGAACAGCAGGCCCCAGAACGCGCCGCCCAGCGCGCCCGCGCCGGTCAGGTTGTTCAACTCCCTCGTCTTGGGCTTCTTCTTGTCGGCCGGCCAGCTCACGACGGCGGCGTCGTGGATCTCGATCAGCTGCTCCTTCTTCAGCTGCTCGAGGATCCCGAGCGCCTCCTCAGCGCCGTCCGGCGTGTGGTACTTCCAGACCGTCAGGGTCGATGGCATCGCGCGTCCTCCTCCCGGATCGTGGACGCGTCCGACGGTACGCGGGCGGCCGAGCGGGGCATGCGGCCGCCCTTCCGCTCACCCGGGTGATGCGCTTCCGGCGCCCCGCCCCACCCCGCGGCGACGGTGGATGCTCGCCCCGTGAGCACCGACTCGGGAACGGCCGCCTCTGGCGGCGGGGGCTTCAAGGGGTGGGTCACGGTGCACCGGCGCGGGATCGCGTACGGGCTCGTGGCGCTGGCCTGCCTGCTGACGCTGGTCGTGTCGCTGAGCGTGTGGGTCAACCGCCAGCTGCTCGACACCAACACCTGGGTCGACCAGAGCGCCAAGATGCTCCAGAACGAGCAGGTCCGCCACGCCCTCGCGCTGCGGGTCGTCGACGCGGCCTACAGCAAGGGCGACATCGAGAACCGCCTCCAGCAGCGCCTGCCCGACCAGCTCCAGGGCCTCGCGCCGACCATCGCCGGCGCGCTGCGCCCGGCGGCCGTCAGCGCAGCCGAGGACCTGCTGGAGCAGCCCCGGGTGCAGTCGCTGTGGGAGGAGGCGAACCGGGTGGCCCACAGCAAGATCGTCGCGATCCTCGAGGGCAACGAGGGCGGCGCGGTGACCACCGCCAACGGCGACGTGGACCTCAACGTCGGCCAGATCGTGTCCCAGCTGCGGGAGCAGCTCGGCATCACGGGCGCCCAGCGCGTCGACCCGGAGGCGTCGATCACGATCGCCCACTCCGCCGACCTGGAGACGGCCCAGAACTACGTGAAGCTCATCAAGTGGATCTCGGTGTTCGCGAGCATCATCGTCGTGGCGCTCCTGGCCCTCGCGATCTGGCTGGCCGCCGGGTCCCGACGCGAGGTCGTCCGGGTCGCGGCCTGGGGCCTCCTGGTGGTCGGCCTGATCCTGCTCGCCGTGCGCCGTGTGGCGGGCAACGCCGTCGTCGATTCGATCTCGTCGCCCGAGGGCCAGCCGGCGGCGCGCCAGGTCTGGGTGCTCTCGACGTCGATCATGCGCGACCTGGGCATCGCGCTCATCGCCATCGGCCTGCTGGGCCTGCTGTGGGCGCTCGTCGCCGGCACCACGCGCATCGGCACCCGGCTCCGCAACCTCATCGCGCCCGCCCTGCGCCAGCGCCCGGCCTACGTCTACGGCGGCGTCGTCGTGGTCTTCCTGCTCCTCCTCGTGTGGAGCCCGCTGGGCTCGGTGCGCGGTTTCGTGGGGACCCTCGCGCTCCTGGTCGCCGCCCTCGTGGGCGCCGAGGCCCTGCGACGTCAGGTCCTCGCCGAGGGCGGAGGCACGGACGACGCCCCGCCCCCCGCGCCGGCGAGCCCCGCCTAGGACCCCGAGGGGTCGGGCGGCCGGGTCACCCCGGCGCGGTCCAGGTCCGCCCGCAGCCGTCGGACCTCCTCGGAGAGCTGCCGCAGCTCCTCGTGCAGCTCGGCGGCCGACGCCTCGCCCTCGCCGGCGGCGACCCGGCGGCGGCGAGCGGACTCGACGAACGCGCTGGCGATGGCCGCGCTCGTGACGGTGAGGAAGGTGACGCCGATCATCATCACCAGCACCGCGAGCAGGCGGCCGGCCGCCGAGCTGGGGAGGATGTCGCCGTAGCCGACGGTGGTGACGGTCTGCGCCGACCACCAGAGGCCCTCCCAGACGTTGGAGTACTCGTCCGGGTCGGTCAGCCGCATCAGCACGCCGCTCACCACCGTGACCGTGACCGTGATGACGGCCGTCGCGCGCCAGGCGCCCCCGAACGGGTTGCGCTGGATGCCGACCAGCATCTTGCCCATCTCGCGCTCGAGCAACCGGAAGGCCACCGGCGCCTCTCCTCCCTCGCGTCCGCCGCCGTCGCGGCACGTGCCGATCCTCACGGCTGGCGCGCCCGCCCCCGCCGCGCCGCCGGGTTTCACCCGGGTGACCACTCGGGGCGCGGAGGGCCCCCCGGCGGGCCGGATCTACGTTCGCGGCACGGCACTCGGCGCCGCGCGGGCGCGCGCGGCGCTCCATCGGAGGTCATCCACATGAGCACGCAACGCAGCCCCTCCGACTACTCCTCCGCCTGGGGCGGGTGGGTGGTCTTCGCCGCCGCCGTGATGTTCACGATCGGCGCGCTCGACATCATCCAGGGCATCGCCGCCCTGGCGAAGGACGAGGTCTACCTCGTCGCCGAATCCGGTCTTCTCGTCACCACCGACTACACCGCCTGGGGCTGGACCCTGATCATCTGGGGCGTCGTCCTGATGCTCGGCGCGGGCGCCCTCTTCACGCTGAAGAGCTGGGGCCGCTGGTTCGCGTTCGTGGTCGTGCTGCTCAACTCGATCATCCAGCTCGCCTGGTTCCCGGCCTATCCGCTGTGGAGCCTGATCGCCCTGTCGCTCGACGTCGTCGTCCTGTTCGCGCTGACCGCGCGCTGGCAGGAGGCGAAGATGGACCTGATGGGCCGCTGATCCCATGTCCCGGGGGCGCAGGGAGGGCATGCGGCTGGTGGTCGTGTCGGTGCCGTCGCGGTCGGCGGGCATGGACGCCCTCGACCGCCTCCGCGCCGCCGAGGACCAGGGGCGCCTGGAGGTGGAGGACGCCGCCCTGGTCCACCGCGGGGCGGACGGCGCGATCCAGATCCATCAGACCCGCGACGCGGGCGCCGGCGTCGGCGCCATGCGCGGCGGGCTGGTGGGGCTGGCGGTGGGGATCGTCGCGGCGCCGGCGATTGTGGTGGCCGCCGCGGCCGGCGCGGGGGTGGGCGCGGTCGCCGCGAAGTGGCGCGACCACGGCATCGACAACGTCATGCTGGCGCGGCTCGGCGAACTGCTGGAGGGCCGCGAGGCGGCGCTGGTGGTCCTGGCCGACGAGGCGTCGGCCGATGTGCTGACCGCGCAGGTCGGCGAGCTCGTGGAGGGTGGCGCCGACCTCGACTACGAGGTGCTGCCACCCGAGGGCCAGGAGCTCATCAGGACGGCGATCGAACAGGGGCTCGGGACGGGCTGACGGCGAGGGCGCCGGACCCGAAGCGCCCGGCGTCCCGGAAGGCGCTGACGAGCTCGGCGCGGCTGCGCGCGCCCAGCTTGTCCAGCGCCGTGGCCCGCGCGTGCTCGACGGCCCGCGGCCCGGAGCCGAGCTGCGCGCCGATCTCGGCGGTGGTGTGACCGAGCGCGACGAGCCGGGCGACCGCCAGCTCGTTCGGCGTGAGGGTCTCGAGCGGGTCCGGCGGCGCCGGCCGTTCCAGCAGCGCGGCGAGCGACGCGTGCACGGCCCGCCCCCCGGCGTGCACCGCGCGGACCGCCGCCACCAGGTCGTCGTCGGTCGCCGTCTTCGGGACGTACCCGTCGGCCCCGGCGGCCATCGCCCGCCGCACGGTCGCGTCGTCGGTGAGCATCGACAGCACCACCACGCGCACGCGGGGTGCCAGCTCCTTCACGGCCAGGGTGCCGTCGACGCCGCCGATCCCCGGCATCCGCACGTCCATGATCACCACGTCCGGCGCGAGCCCGGGCACGGCGGCCACCGCGTCCTCCGCCGAGCGGGCCTCCCCCACCACCACGATGTCCTCCGCCCGACCCAGGACGAGCCTGAGCGCGCTGCGCAGGATGGCGTGATCGTCGACGAGGAGCACCCTCGTCCGATGTCCGTTCGACTGGGTCAATACCGTCCGGTCCTGGTCCGGTGATCCGGAGGACCCATCCTGCCACCGGGCGACCCTCGTCGTCGTCGCGCCCGGGTGGAACGGGCCCGCGGCGCGTCACCCGGCGATCGTGAGCGCCGCCGCCACGAGGTAGCCGGCGACGGTCAGCAGGCCCACGGAGCGCCCGCCGTGCTCGAAGGCCTCGGGCATCATCGAATCGGCCAGCATCGTGACCATGGCCCCCGCCGCGAACGCCTGCGCCGCCAGGCCGCCGTCGGGCAGGCCGTCGGACACCACGAAGCCGATGGTCGCGGCGACGGCGCAGAGGAGGGTGAGCGCCGTCCACATCCCGGCGTGCGCGGCTCCGGGACGCCCGTGGCGCGCAGGTTGGCGGTGCCGGCGACGCCCTCCGGGATGTTCGACGCGAAGACGGCGACCACGAAGGCCACGCTCACGCCGCCGCCGAGCGCAAGGCCGGCGCCGAGCACGAACGCCTCGGGGATGCCGTCGAGGAGGGCGCCGATGAACATCGCCGCGCCCGACGAGCCGCCGGCCGACCCGCCCGCGCCCGCGATGTCCTGCCGCCCGCTCCCGCCACGGCGGTCGACCAGCCAGTCGAGCAGGAAGTAGGTGAGCGCCCCGAGCGCGAAGCCGATCCCCACGCGCAGCGGCTGGTCCAGGCTCGACTCCGGGATGAGCTCGTAGGCGACCGCGGCGAGCAGCGTGCCCGCCCCGAAGCCCATGAGCAGCCCGGTGGTGGTCCGGCGGCTCGCGAGGGGTCGCGCCAGGGCCTGCCCGATCAGCAGCGCGGCCGCCGAGAACGCGCCCCACCCCGCCGCGGCCCACGCGCTCACGCGTCAGCCCCCGGCGATCAGCGCCATGTCGTCGTCGTCCAGCGCGAGGTCCGCGGCCGCGACGACGGGGTCCACCTGACCGGGGTGGCGCACGCCCACGATCGCGCCGTCGACCGCGGCGTGGCGGAGGGTCCAGGCGATGGCGACGGCGCCGGGCGCCACGCCGTGGCGGGCGGCGACGGCCTCCAGGCGCGCCACCAGGGCCAGGTGCGCGGTGAGCTGCGGCTCCTGGAAGCGCGGGTCGTCCCGGCGCCAGTCGTCCGCGGGGAGCCCGGCGATGCGCTCGCGCGTCATCCGCCCCGTCAGCATCCCGGATCCCATCGGCGAGTAGACGACGACGCCGATCCCCTCGCCCTCGGCGTACGGGAGGATCGTGTCCTCCGCCTCGCGGACGATGAGCGAGTACTGGGGCTGGAGCGTCTCGACCGGGGCGACCGCCTGGGCACGGCGCAGCTGCGCGACGTCGAAGTTGGAGACGCCGATGTGGCGTACGAGGCCCTCCGCCTTCGCCTCCGCGAGGGCGGCCCACCCCTCCTCCACCTGCTCGTCGGGGATCGGGAAGTGGAGCTGGTAGAGGTCGATGGCGTCGACGCCGAGGCGGGCCAGGCTGCCCTCGAGCTCGCGGTGGATGGAGTCGCGGCGAAGGCTGTGGACCGTGGTCCGCCCCGGCCCTTCGGGCTGGCCGCACTTGCTGAACACGTACGGGCGGGGGGTGACGCCGGCGATCGCCCGCCCCACCACCTGCTCGGAGTGGCCGAAGCCGTACTGCGCGGCGGTGTCGATCCAGTTGACGCCCAGCTCGAGGGCCCGGTGGATCGCGGCGACCGACTCCGCGTCGTCCTGGCCGCCCCACGCCCAGTCCCAGCCGCCGCCGCCCATCGCCCACGCGCCGATCCCGACCCGGGTGATCGCCATCCCGGTCGCGCCGAGCGGGGTGGTGGGGAGCGCCATGCCCGGGATGCTCACACAGTCACGCGGCGACGGGGGCTTTCGGGGTCATCGCGGGAACGCATAGGATCGCGCGCACCGCGTTCCCGGGAGGGTCTGTGTCTCGTCAGGTCGTCTGCATCTCGCACGCCACCGGCGCCGGCGGCGAGGACGTCGGTCGCGCCGTCGCCGAGCGACTCGGCTTCCAGTACGTCGACAACGAGGTCATCTCGGAGGCCGCCGACTGGGCCGAGCTGGACCCCGCGCTGGTCGCCGACGTCGAGCGCCGCAAGCCGTTCGTCGCGCGCCTGCTGGGCGGGTGGGGCGGCGGGGGCGGCGATCGGATGCCGTCGGGCGAGCGGTCGCGCGTGGTGCCGGGCGACCCGGAGCTGCGGGCGCTCATCCAGGCCGTGCTGCGCCGGTTCGCCGACCGCGGATCGGTGGTGATCGTGGCCCACGCGGCGTCGTTCGCGCTGGCCGGCGGCGACGTGCTGCGGGTGCTGATCACGGCCTCGCCCGGGACGCGCGCGACGCGCCTCGCGCAGGCCGACGGCACGGCCGAGGCCGACGGCGAGCGCCAGATCAAGACCGAGGACGAGGCCCGCGCCGGCTACCTCAAGACGTTCTACGGCGTCGAGCGCGAGCTGCCGACCCACTACGACGTGGTCGTCAACACGGACGTCCTCACCGCCGACGAGGCCGCGCGGCTCGTCGAGGTGGCCGCCACCACCTAGCGGTTCCGGAACCGGGCGGGGCGGACGGTCACCGCGTCACCTGGAGCAGGCGGGGCCCCGCGGCCGGCGCGTGCCCGTCGATGGGGCAGTCGCCGCAGTCGCAGTCGACGAGCGCGTCGCAGCCGGCGGCGATGACGGCGCGCAGCTCGGCCGCCATCAGCTCGAGGCCGCGGATGCGGTCCTCCACCTCGGCCAGCTTCGCCTCGGCCTGCGCGCGCAGCGTCCCGGGGTCGCGCGGCGCCGGGCCGCGCGTGACGCCGAGGATCTCCGTCGTCTCGGCCAGGGTGAAGCCGAGCCGCTGCGCCGTCTTGATGGCCAGCAATCGGCGGACGTCGTCGAGCGTGTACTCCCGCTGTCCCGAGCGCGAAGCGCCAGAAGGGGCAGCATGCGCGCCGAGCTCCAGCAGGCGCGCGAGGTCCCGCTCGGCGCGGCCCCCATCTCCAGGTCGAGGATCGCGGTGCCGCCGTCGCGCCGCAGCCGGCGCAGGCGCGGGCCGAGCAGCGCGCGGAACCCGGCCGCCCGCTGCGCGGCGGCATCCGCGTCGAGGCTGCACTCGGCGATGTCGGTCAGCTCGGTCGTGGTCATGGCCCCACTCTAGGCCCGTACCGAGGTACGGAGGTCAAATGCGGAACGCTCGAGTCTGGGGGCCGCGTCGCGCAGGTTTCGCAAGGCGGTCGCCGAGCCGGCCGGGCCGGCCTCTGGCCTTGACGCCGGCGTGGGGCATGCGGCGACGATAGGCCGTGACCTGCGATGGGTGCGGGGCGGTTGCGTCGCTGGGTGCGCGCTTCTGCGCGCAGTGCGGCTCCCGCCTGGCCGCGGCGGCATGCGCGCGGTGCGGCGCGGCGACGGACCCGCAGGACCGCTTCTGCGCGGCGTGCGGCGCATTCATCGTCCACTCGGCCGAGGCACCCACCGCCACTCCGGCGGGCGTGGACGGGCCGGGGACGGGGGGACCCGAGGGGTCCCGAAAGCAGGTCACCGTGCTGTTCTGCGACATCGTCGGCTCGACCCGGACCGCGGAGCACGTCGGCGCGGAGCAGATGCACACCCTCCTCGCGCGCTTCTTCGAGATCGCGCTCGCCGAGGTGCACCGCTACGGAGGCACGATCGACAAGTTCCTGGGCGACGGCTTCATGGCCCTGTTCGGCGTGCCCGTTGCCCACGAGGACCATGCGCGGCGGGCCGTCCTCGCCGCGCTGGGGGTCCGCCGCCGGCTGGCCGACACGGCCCTCGGCCCGGACCCCGACGGTCGTCCGCTACGAAGCAGGATGGGCCTGAACACCGGGCCGGTGGTCGTCGCAGCCGTCGGCGACGGGATCGCGGACGACTTCACGGCGATCGGCGACACGATCAACGTCGCTTCACGTCTCGAGGCCCTCGCGCGTCCGGGCGACATCGTGATCAGCGGGGCGACGGCGGGGATCGTCAGCGGCTACGTGCGCACGGAGCCGCTGGGGGAGCTCGCGATCGAGGGCCGGCGAGCGCCAGTCGTGGGGCACCGGGTGGTCGGCGCGGGGTCGCGCCGGTCGCGGGTTGAGGGACGGCCGGCCGGCCGGTTCGTCGGCCGGGACCGCCAGCTGTCGGCGCTCCACGAGCTGCTCGCCGAGACCCGGGCGGGCCGCGGCCAGGCGGTCGGCATCGTCGGCGAACCCGGGATGGGCAAGACCCGCCTCGTCCGCGAGCTCCGGCGCGGCCTCTCGCAGGACCCCCCGACGATCATCGAGGGGCGCTGCCTCTCGTACGGCGCCGCGATCCCGTGGGCGCCGGTGGTCGACATCGTCCGGGCCGACTGCCGCATCACCGACGCCGACGGGCCGGGCGAGGCCGCCGCGAAGGTGCGGCGGAGCCTGGCGCGCCTCGGCATCGAGGATCCCGAGGCCGCCCATGCGGTGCTCCACATGCTCGGGCTAATGGAGGGGACGGACGCGCTCGCTCACCTGAGCTCCGAGGCGATCCGCGCGCGGACCACGGCCACGCTACTGCAGATGAGCCTGGCCGGCAGTCGTCGCCGGACCCTCGTCCTCGTGGTGGAGGACCTCCATTGGATCGACCGCCTCTCAGAGGAGTTCCTCGCGACCCTCGTCGACGACATGCAGGGCGCGGCGATCATGCTGCTCTGCACGTACCGACCCGGCTATGCGGCGCCCTGGATCCAGCGCTCCTACGCGACGCAGATCTCCCTCCCCCGTCTCGGCACCTCGGACGCCCTCACCGTCCTGGGCGGCGTGCTCGAGACCGACGTGGCGGCGACGCACTTCGAGGAGCTCGTCGCGCGCGCCGACGGGAACCCCTTCTTCCTGGAGGAGCTCGCACGCACCTGGCGCGACGACGACGCGACCGACCCGACGGACGCCGCGGTGCCGAGCACGATCCAGGACGTCCTCGCCGCACGCGTGGACCGCCTCGGTGACGAGCCCCGCCGCGTGCTGCAGACCGCCTCGGTGCTGGGCCGGGAGTTCCCGGTGCGCCTGCTTCGCGCGGTCTGGGACGGGAGCGCGCGGCTCGAGCCCCAGCTGGAGGAGCTGGTGCGCCTGGAGTTCGTCCACGAGGTCGTCGACAGCGATGAAACCCGCTACGCCTTCAATCACGCGCTGACGCAGGACGTGGCGTACGACGGCCTCCTCAGCGGGCGGCGGGCGGCGCTGCACCAACGGGCGGGCGAGGCGCTCGAAGCCATCCACGCCGGGCACCTCGACCCGGTGCTCGACCGGCTCGCGCATCACTACTCGCGCACGCCGCGGAGCGATAAGGCGGTGGAGTACCTCGACCGGTTCGCCCTCCGCGCCGTCCGGACCTACGCCCACGCCGAGGCCACCACAGCGCTGCGCGAGGCCCTCGTGCACCTGGAGCGGCTGGAGGCGCCGGACCGCGAGCGCAGGACGGTGGACCTGGTGATGCGCCTGGTGAACTCCCTGTACTTCCTGGGTCGCTTTGGCGAGTCTCTCGACCTGCTGCTGCACCAGCGCGAGCGGGTGGAGCGGATCGGCGACCCGTCCGTCTCGGGTCCGTTCCACATGTGGCTCGGCCACACGAACACCCACGCGGGCGACAGCGACGGGGCCGCCCGGGCGGTTGCGACGGCGATGGCGGAGGCCACCCGGGCCGGCGACCCGGCGACGCTCGGCAAGTCGCATTACGTCCTGTCACGCGAGGGGTTCTGGCTCGGGGAGCTGGCCGACGGCGCGGAGCACGGGCGCCGCGCGGTGGCGGCGCTGCGGCACACCGACGAGTGGTGGTGGCTCGCGCACTCCCACTGCTGGACGGCCATCAACCTGTGCAACCTCGGCCGTTTCGACGAGGCGCTCGCCGAGGTCGGCGACGCGCAACGGATCGGGGCGGAGCACGCCGATCCGCGCATCCACAGCTACTCGCTGTGGAACCGCTGCTGGTTCCTCGCGACCCGCGGCGACTGGGAGGAGGCGATCCCCGCAGGCGCGGAGAGCCTGCGGACCTCCCCCGACTCGCTGAACAGCTCCTACAGCATGGGGTGGCTCGGGTTCGCGTACCGCGAGAAGGGCGACCTGGACGAGGCGGCCCGGCATCTGGGCCGGTCGATCGAGTTGCTCACCGAGTTCCGGTACTCGCGCCTCGTCGCCTGGTTCAAGGGGTGGCTGGCCGAGGCCCTCCTCTGGAACGGGAGCATCGACGATGCGCTCGCCACCGCCGACCAGGCCGTCCGCATCGCCCGCGAGCTCCGCTACCCGTGGGGGATCGCGCTGGCCCGCCGGGCCCTCGGCCGCATCGCGCTCGGACGGGGTGCCATGACGGAGGCCGAGGACCACCTCCGCGCTTCGCTGTCGGCGCTCGATGGGATGGGGGCCCGCTTCGACGCCGCATGCGTCCTCCTCTCGCTGGCGGAGGCCGCCGCGGGACGCTCCGACCCCTCGCTGGCGGCGGCCCGCCTGTACGAAGCGCTCGACCGGTTCCGGCAGCTCGACACGCCCCGGTACGCGGACCACGCCCTCGCCCTCGCGGCCCGGCTGGGGATCCCGCCCTCCGTGTGAACGCATGCCGATTGCGCTCCCCCGCCAGCGCGGTGATGATGTGCGGCGCGCCGCCGACGCGGCGCGATCCGGATCGCAGACCTGGGGTGGCGTGAGCGAGTCCGACCGAGAGGCGGCGGAGTCCGCGGCTGCGCCGCGCCGCGCGGCCGCCCCGACCCGGGTGGTGGTATTGGGCGGAGGATTCGGCGGCGTGTACACCGCGCTGCGCCTCGAGCGCCTCGCGCGACGGGGTGCGCCGCTCCACGTGTCGCTCGTCAACCGGGAGAACTACCTCGTCTTCCAGCCGATGCTGGCCGAGGTGATCGCGGGCGACGTCGGCATCCTGGACACCCTCAGTCCCCTCCGCCAGCTCCTGCCCCGCACGAGCCTCTACGTCCGGGAGATCGAGGACGTCGACCTGGAGCGGCGGGTGGTGACCCTCGCGGCGGGGCTGACGCCGCGGACCCACGAGCTGTCCTTCGACGACCTTGTGGTCGCGCTCGGCGGCGTCACGGATTTCCGCGGCCTCCCCGGCCTGCCTGAGCACGCCCTCCCGTTCAAGACGCTCGCCGACGCCGTGCGGATCCGGAACCACGTGATCCACGTGCTGGAGCAGTCCTCCATCGAGCGCGACACCGGGATGCGGCGCGCGATGCTGACGTTCGTCGTCGCCGGAGGCGGCTTCTCAGGGACGGAGGTGGCCGCAGGGCTCAACGACTTCGTCCGCAGGACGGCACGCGACTACCGGTCGATCCCCCGGGACGAGGTGCGGGTCGTCCTCGTGCACAGCGGTACCCGGGTCCTCGAGCGGGAGCTGACGCCGAGGCTCTCCGAGTATGCGACCCGGGCGCTCCGCGACCAGGGCATCGAGCTGTTGCTCGGCCGGCGGCTCGCGGCGGCCACCCCGGGCAGCGCCGTGCTCACCGACGGGGCGCGCATCGCGACCCGCACCCTCATCTCCACCGTCCCCTCGTCGCCGAACCCGGTGGTCGAGCAGCTCGGCCTGCCCCTCAGCGGCGGCCGCCTCGAGTGCGACGCGGCGCTCGCCGTCGCCGGCGCGCCCGGCGTGTGGGCGCTCGGCGACTGCGCCCTGGTGCCGATGCCGGACGGGCGACCGTCCCCGCCGACGGCCCAGCACGCGATCCGGCAGGCCACGGTGCTGGCCGACAACATCGTCGCGCGTCGCACCGGCGCGCCCGGGCGCGCGTTCGCGTTCTCCGGGCTCGGCAAGCTCGGCGGCCTGGGCCACCGGCGCGCCGTCGCGGAGCTGCCGGGCGGCATCCGCCTCTCCGGCCTCCCTGCCTGGCTCATGTGGCGGGGCGTCTACTGGTCGAAGCTCCCCGGCGTCAGCCGCAAGGCCCGGGTCGCGATCTCATGGGTGAGCGACGTCGTGCTACCGCCCCACCCCGTGCAGCTCAACCTCGGCGGTGGCCGCGGCGCAACTCAGGCGCACTACGAGCCGGGCGAGGTCGTGTTCGAGGAGGGCGACAGCGGCGACAGCCTCTTCATGATCCTGAGCGGCGACGTCGAGGTGGTGAAGCGGTTCGACGACGGCCCAGCCGTCGTCGGCGCGCTCGGGGCCGGCGAGTACTTCGGCGAGATGGCGCTGCTCGGGCGGCGACCGCGCAGCGCGACCGTCCGCGCGCGGACCGCCCTCGACGTGCTCGTGCTGCCGGGAGCCGATTTCTCAGCGCTCACCGGCAGCCTCCCCGAGTTCCGCAAGGGCTTCGAGGAGATCGCCCGCCTGCGTGCCGAGGCGAACGCCGCCCGGAAGACGGATCGTCCCGCGGGCTGATCACTCGTGGCGGATCGCGACGTACTTCGTCTCCAGGTACTCGGCGATCGCCTCCGGACCGCCGGCGCGGCCCAGCCCCGAGTGCTTCACGCCACCGAACGGGGCCATCGGGTTCGACACCCGTCCCTGGTTGAGGCCGACCATGCCGGTCTGGAGGCTCTCCACCACGCGCAGGGTGCGGTGGAAGTCCTGGGTGTAGACGTAGGCGGCCAGGCCGAGATGCGTGTCGTTCGCCTGGGCAACGACCTCGTCCTCGTCGTCGAACGTCATCACCGGCGCGACCGGGCCGAAGATCTCCTCCCGCACCATCCGCGCATCCGGGTCGACACCGGACAGGACGGTGGGCGCGAAGAAGAAGCCGGGACCGCCGACCGCGGCCCCGCCCGTCTCGACCGTGGCGCCGCGGGCGACGGCGTCGCCGACGAGCTCGCCCAGGCGCCGCTGCGACGCCGCCTCGATGAGCGGCCCGAGCGTGACCCCGGGGTCCGTGCCCCGACCCACCACGATCCCCTCCATCGCCGCCACGAGCCGGCGGGTGAACACCTCCGCCACACCGCGCTGCACGTAGAACCGGTTCGCCGACGTGCACGCCTCCCCGCAGTTGCGGATCTTCGCCCCGATCGCGCCGCGCACCGCCTCGTCGACGTCGGCGTCGTCGAACACGATGAACGGCGCGTTGCCGCCGAGCTCCAGGGAGACCCGCAGGATCTGGTCCGCGGAACCGCGCAGCAGTGCCTGGCCGACGCGCGTGGAACCCGTGAAGGTGAGCTTGCGGAGGCGGGGGTCGCCGAGGAGCACCCCGGTGATCGCGTCGGACCGGGCCCCCGGGACCACGTTGAGCACCCCGGGCGGCAGGCCCGCCTCCGCGAGGGCGCCGGCGAACGACAGCGTCGCGAGGGGCGCGAGGCGGGACGGCTTGACCACCATGGTGCAGCCGGCGGCGATTGCGGGAGCCGTGGCCCTCGTCGCCATGACGAGCGGGAAGTTCCAGGGCGTGATGATGAGGCACGGACCCACGGGCTGCTGCATCACCAGCACACGCCCCCGCCCGTCCGGCGCGACGGCGTAGCGACCGTCGATCCGGATCGCCTCCTCGGCGAACCACAGGAGGTACTCGCTGGCGTAGGCGACCTCGTCGCGCGACTCCTGCAGCGGCTTGCCCATCTCGAGCGTGAGGATCACCGCGAGCTGCTCGGCGCGCCCCTGCACCAGCTCGTAGGCGGCCCGCAGGATCCGTGCCCGCTCGCGCGGTGGCGTCGCCCCCCACGCCCCCTGGGCGCCCGCCGCGGCGTCGAGCGCCGCCACGGCGTCGTCGGCCCCGCCGTCGGCCACCCGGCACAGCTGCTGGCCGGTGGAGGGGTCCTCCACCGCGAACGTCCCGCCTCCCGCGGCGTCCCGCCACGCCCCGTCGACGAAGATCGCCTTCGGCGCGGCCGCGACAGCGGCCGCCTCGTCGGCGATCGCGTGCTGCACGGTGGTCATCGGCGATGACGCTACGGCCGCCACCGCCGGGAGGTCAACGCCTTGTCGACCACATCCCATTCGACGCGAGGAAAGTCTATCGTCGTCCCCATGGGACCCTGCGCCGCATGCGGGCAGCCGCTTCCCCCCGCTGCCCGCTTCTGCCCGCAGTGCGCCGCGCCGGTCGAGGCCGTCGGCAGCCGGCCAGAGGAGCGGAAGGTCGCGACGGTGCTCTTCGCCGATCTCGTCGGCTCAACGGCGCTCGCCGATGAGCAAGACCCCGAGCGGACGCGCATCTTCCTGTCCCGGTTCTACGACGCGATGGCGGAGGAGATCGCCAACTGCGGCGGCACCCTCGACAAGTTCCTCGGCGACGGCGTGCTCGCCGCCTTCGGCGCACCACTCGCCGTCGAGGACCACGCCGAGCGAGCCGTCCGGAGCGCGTTGGCGATGTGAGAGCGGGTGCTCGGACTCTTCGGACCCACCGTGGCGCTCAGGGTCGGCGTCAACACGGGCGCGCTGATCGTTGGGGACGACCGCAGGACCGGCTCGCTCCTGACGGGTGACGCCGTGAACGTGGCCGCCCGTCTCGAGCAGGCCGCGGCGAGCAATGAGATCCTCGTCGGTGAGCGGACCGTGCGCGCCTGCCGGGATGGCTTCGTCTTCACACCCGCCCGGGCGGTCCCACTGAAAGGAAAGTCGGCCGCCGTCGTCTGCAGGGCCCTGCTCGGCGCCGCTGCGCCCGTCCCGCCACGTCGGACGGTCTTCGGCCGAGACCGGGAGCTCGGGGCGCTCCAGGGGGCCCTGACGGACGTCGCGCGGAGCGGCACCCCCCGGATCGTCACGCTCGTCGGCGACCCCGGCATCGGAAAGTCCGCAATCGTCGACGAGTTCGCCCGCGGTGTGCGGGGTCCCCCAGATGCGACGCCCGTCCACGTCGGCCGGTGTCGCCCGGTCGGTCGCGGCACGCCCTTCCGCGCGCTCGGCGACATCGTCCGGTCGCACCTCGGGCTCGCCGCCGATGCTCCACCTGACGCCGTCGCCGGACAGCTCGGGAAGCGTTGGGCGCTGGGCTTGCCCCTCGGGCTGGAGCCCCCCGACGGGGTCCATCCGCTGGCCGTCCAGGGCCGGCTACGCACCGATTGGCGCAGCCTTTGTCGCGACCTGACCCGGGATGGGCCGGTGGTGGTGGTCGTGGAGGACCTACAGTGGGCGGAGGAGGTCCTGATCGAGCTCCTCGAAGAGGCAGCCAGCGGCGGCGACGGCTCTTTGATGTTCATCGCGACCTCCCGCCGGGAGCGCCTTGACCGCCTCCCCGCCGGCTCGGTCCTGCTGGAGGTCGGCGGGCTTCCCGTGGAAGCGGCGGCCTCACTCGTCGCCGAACTCGCACCGGCCGGTCTGACCGACGCGACGCGGGACGCGATCGTCCAGAGGGCTGACGGGAATCCCCTGTTCCTCGGCGAGCTCGCGCGGAGCATGGCCGAGCGCGGAGCGGGTGGCGACCCGATGCTGCCGGACTCCGTCCAAGCGGTCACCGCCGCCAGGGTCGACCTGCTGGAGCCGGTGCAGAAGGCGGCCGTGCACGCGGCGGCGGTGATCGGACGCACGTTCTGGCGGGATGCCGTCTCGGAGCTGCTGAATGGATCAGTCCCCGACCTCGCGGCTCTCGAGAAGCGAGGGCTGGTGACCGCACGCCCCCGCTCGAGCCTACGGGGCGAGGTCGAGTACGAGATTTCCCATGCGGTGATCCGCGATGTTGCATACGAGTCCATCCCGAGAGCGTCGCGGGCGCGCCTGCACGCCCAGTTCGCCGCATGGCTGGAGGCGCGGGTGGAGCGCCCCGCCGAGCACGCCACGACGCTCGCCCACCACTACGCCGAGGCCGTCCGGCCCGAGGATGCGGACCTTGCATGGGCCCACGACGCGCCCCAGCTCGCGACGCTGAGGCGGTCGGCACGGCGCTGGCTCCGGGTGGCTGCGTCCGCAGCGACGGCACGGTTCGAGCTCGGCACCGCGATCGCCTTCCTCGAGCGGTTCCTGGCGCTCACCCCGGCGGGCGACGACGACGAGGAGAAGACCGAGGTTCTCGGCGAGCTCGGACGGGCGCACGCACTCCGGTTCGACGGACGCGCGTTCCGCCACGCCCTCGAGGACGCGATCCGGGTGGCGCCGGACGCCCTGAGAGCCGGCGAGCTTTCGGCGGAGCTCGCCTTCCAGACGCTGGTCCGCGCGGGGATGTGGAACCCCCCACCCGGCTCGGACGAGGTCGAGACCTGGGTCCGGGAAGCGCTCGCCACCCCCGGCTTGAGCGAGGCGGGGCGCGCGCGGGCGTTGATAGCCCGAGGGTACTCGGACGACACGAAGCCCGCAGAGGCCGTCGCGGCAGCACTGAATGCGGCTGACGCCAGCGGCGATGTGACGCTCCGCTCGTACGCGGTCGACCTCTGGGCGAGCCGCGAGTTGGCCCGGGGCGACGCGCGAGCCGCACACCAGTTGCACGTGGAGCGCGTCGCGCTCGCCCGGGGCATCAGCGCCCCGGACCACCTCGCGGATATTCACATGGGCGCGGTCGCCCCTGCGTTGGCCGCGGGACGGCTCGCGAGCGCGCGTGCGCACGCCCGTGAGCTCGAGAGGATCACGCACGGACTCTCTGACCACCATCGCGTGCACAGCGTCGCGGCGACGCTGGAAATCGAGCTGATGCTCGGCGACTGGGAGGCCATCCGAGCCCTTCAGGAAAGTGTTGAAGCGACCGTCGGGGCGAACGTCGGGACACCGTGCTCGCTCAACCCGCGCTCGCTTCTGGTATGCGCAATCGCGTGCCTGCGCACAGGCGAGGACGCGGAGGCCGGCCGCCTAGATGCGTTGACCACACACCTGCGCGACACCTGACGGTTCCGTCCGGGTCTCCCACGAGGGTTGGGGTGCTACCGCCCTACCCCGAAGGAGACCCGGATGCCTGACGCTATCGGGCCGCCCCGAC
>JBFWNT010000014.1:65877-104147 GCA_050250915.1 Thermoleophilia bacterium | reverse complement strand
CCTTCAGGCGGGCGTTGTAGACGCGAGCCCGGAAGGTCGCCGAGCGCAGGGTGTCGAGGGCTCGGGCGAGCTCCGAGGCGGCCCCTCCCCCTTTCCTCCAGCCAAGGTCGGTGGCCATCGCCTCGAGAGTGAATGGAACGTGCCGCTCGGTGGCCGCCCCGAGCTCACGCCAGCGGGTGCAGGCCCAGACGATCACGTCGAACGCCAGCGCGCCGAGGGGCGGTCCGCCGTCGATGCGCTGCACCATCCCGAGCTGGTCGGCGGCGTCGAGGAGGCGCACAAGCTCGCCCCCCACCCCCGTCCCAGATCGCCACAGGCCCTTGCGGGCGAGGTTGGACTCGACGCACGCCCGGTCAGAGGCGAGGCCGAGCGAGCGTGGGCTCGCCCGGACCGGCTCTACCCCCGCAGGCTCGACCGGCTCTGGCGCCGCCTCCGGGGTCGCCTTCGCCTCGCGGGCGCGCGCCTGCGCGAGACCTCGCTCCAGCAGGGCGCGCAGAGCCGGATCGCGCGGCGTTGGCACCAGCTCCACCGCACTCATCGGCCCGCCGAGGTGGCAACAGAGTGGGAACGAGACGGGCAGAGACGACCCGAGACGGAGCGCCGTCGTCGAAGCCCGGATCGGTGTTGGAAAGCCCCTTCCCAGAGACGGGACGAGACGCCCCGAGAGCATCCCTGCCTACTTTTAATCCCAAGGTCGTAGGTTCGAGCCCTACACGGCCCATTCGACAACGCCATCTCCATGATGTTCGTGAGATGGGGATCTACGCGGAGCGACGGCTGTGCGTACGGTGCGCCGGCAATCCTGAAGACGATCGATCGCCGCCAAGCATGCCCGGCGCGATCTGACCTGCTTGTGCCCGAGCCCGCGCTGAGCCGTCGTCAAGGAGACCGCGACCCGTCTGAGGACCCCTCCGACGCAAGCGCACCGGGTGACCTCCAAGGACGACGGTTGCCGCCATGACGGACGAGGGCGGGAGACGGGGGGGCGAAGTATCGCTCGAGCGTTCGCGCCGCCTCGCGTTGACTCTTTCCCTCCTCTCCTGCGTGCCGATGGTCAAGGAGAGACCGTGTCGTCGCGAACGCCCTTCGAGTCCAGCGATGCCCATTGGCGTCGCCGCTGTCGGCCGTCCGGATCCGGTTGACACGGCGGGCGACCGCGTCCGAAGCTCGGCCCGGCCCGTCCGCCTCGTCGTCCGAAGGAGGGCCTTGCATGGTGCCCGAAGACACGCCCGCCGACGCCCTCGCGGGCAAGCTTCAGCGAACAGAGATCCAGCACAAGCCGTCCTCGATTCCCGGGCGCGAGATCGTGCAGGTGCTCACCCTTATCCCGGCCGGCGTGGAGTCGGGCTGGCACCAGCACCCGGGGGAAGAGGTCGGGTACATCCTCGCCGGAACGGTGGAGATGAGGATCAGCGGGCAGCCCACCCTCACGCTGCGCGCCGGCGACGGCTTCCTCATGCCGCCGCGCACGCCTCACAACGCGCTGGACCTCGGCCCCGAGACGGGTCAGATGCTCTCCACGTACATCGTCGAGGTCGGGGAGCCGCTCGCCGAGTTCACCGACCCCTGAGAGGAGCAGCTGAGATGGCCACGATCATCCTCGTGCACGGAGCCTTCGCCGAATCCTCCAGTTGGAACGGGATCATCGAACCCCTCCAGAACGCCGGTCATGACGTCGTCGCCGTGGCCAACCCGCTGCGCGGCGTCGCCTCGGACGCGCAGTACGTCACAGACATCGTGAGGAGCCTCGAGGGCCCGGTCGTCCTCGTCGGCCACTCCTACGGTGGATCGGTGATCACCGACGTCGCCCGCGACGCCGGTGACATCGTCGGCCTGGTCTTCCTGTCGGGCTTCGCGTCCGAGGCGGGCGAGACCCCGGGCGAACTGGCCGGCAAGTTTCCCGGCTCGTCGCTCGCGCCGACACTCAGCACCGTCGCGTTGGCCGACGGCGGCACCGACCTCTACATCAGGCAGGAGGACTACCACGCGCAGTTCGCGGAGGATCTCCCCGAGCTCACGACGCGGCAGATGGGAGCCACGCAGCGGCCGATTCTCGCCTCGGCTTTCGACGACCCGACGCTCGATCCGCTCTGGAAATCGGTGCCCTCGTGGTTCATGTTCGGAGAGATGGACCGAAACATCCCCGTCGCCGTGCACCGGTTCATGGCCGAGCGAGCGGGATCGCGGCGGACCGTCGAGATCGCCGGCGCCTCCCATGTGGCCGGCATGTCGCACCCCGACGAGCTGATCGCCCTTATCTTGGAGGCCGCCGGCGTGGCCGACTGATGGAGCCGTTCACGAGCGGTGGCGACCACCGGGAGTAGCGTCAACCGTTCCGTTGACGCCCCGAAGGGCGGCGACGGCCACGAGAGCGACGACGCCCGCCGCTTCCGGTCCTCCCCATCGGGCCACCGTGGGCGAGCGCGGCCTGACCGCGCTCGTCACCGGACCGGACCTCGGAATCGGCCAGGCAGGCGCCGACGTCGTGGTCAACGACGTTCACGACGCCACCGACGCGGAGAAGACCCCGAGCGGCCATGCAGGCCGCGGCTATGCGCGCGCCGGTGATCCGGGCCGACATCAGCCAGGAGGACCGGCCGCGACCGCGAGATCGACCGCGCACGTCTGATCGACGCGGCGCTCGTGGCCGGTTGGCTCGACCTGATTGTGTCTCCGGGCCTCTCGGACCCCACAGCCCGGGTGGAAGAGATCCGTCGCGTCGGCGCGTGGTACACCGCCGACAACCGGCTGCACATCGGGTGGGATCGAGAAGGAACTCGAGGAGAAGCTCATCATCGCCCCCCCCCCGGAAGACAGAGGCCAAGCTCGCGAGTGGGGGCGAGTGCAGCGCGTGCTGGCGCGACCGTTCCCTCGCCGAGATTCGAGACGCCCGAGGGCTCCGCTCCGCCGTGACCGTGTGGTTGCACACGGTGCAAACGAACGGCGCCGAGCAGCGCGGCACCGGAACATGGAGATCGACACGCCACGGGAGCCGAACCCGTCCGGAGAACGACGCCGCGCTTCCTGACGACACGGGACGGCACGGCCACCACAGGCCTCTTGATCCCGAGGTCGTAGGTTCGAGCCCTACACGGCCCATCGAGCGAGATCAGCGTGTCTCCCGGCATCTGGGGACTCCGCGGCGCGTGCCTCGGCGGGGCCAGATCGGCACTGCCGATGGGGTACGGTCCCGCGATGGTTCCGGGTTCCAGGGTCCGAGAGCAACACATCGCGCTCTTCGGAGAGAGCGGATCGGGCAAGACCGTGCTGGCCTCGTCGTTCTTCGGCCCTTCGCAGGAGAAGGCGACCTCGAACGCCCTCTGGGACCTGGTCGCCGACGACGTCGGCCTGGGCAACCAGCTCTACAGGAACTACATCGGCATGAGGGACCACGCGACGGCCCCCCAGCCCACCAGGTTCGCGCCCGTGACCTACTCCTTCTCGGTGAAGCTAAGGGGCCGAGGTGACGCGAAGGCCAAGAAGGAGCCGTTCGACGTCCTCCGGCTCGTGTGGCACGACTACCCCGGGGAGTGGTTCGAGGAGTCGACGAGCAGCGAGGAGGAGGCCAACCGGCGGATCGGCACGTTCCGGTCCCTGCTGCGCTCCGACGTCGCGCTGTTGCTGGTGGACGGGCAGAAACTGCTCGACTTCAAGGGCGAGGAGGACCGGTACCTCAAGTCGCTTCTGACGAACATCCGTCAAGGGTTGCTGCAACTCCGTGAGGACCTGCTGGCCGGCGGCGACCGGCTGGTCGAGTTCCCGCGCATCTGGATCATCGCGCTGTCGAAGGCCGACCTGTTCCCGGACTGGGACGTCCGCGCGTTCCGCGACCTCGTCATCTGGAACGCCGGCGAGCACATCGACCTCCTCCGCGGGACGCTCCAGGACCTCGTTCGAACCCCCGAGGCGCTGTCGCTGGGCGAGGACTTCATGCTGCTCTCATCCGCCAGGTTCGAGCGTTCCCCGTCCGGACCCGAGCCGGTGCAGATCGACGTGACGAAACGGGTCGGCGTCGACCTCATCCTGCCGGTGGCATCGCTGCTCCCCCTGGAGCGTCGCGTGCAGTGGGAGCAGCGGATGAGGATCCCGCGGGAGGTCCTCGACACCGTGGCGGACGGCGCGGGCACCCTCGCCGCGGTCCTGATCGGCGGGAAGGCCATCGGCATGGACCGGCTCCTGGCCAAGGTCCCCGTGGTCGGCCCCTTCGCGAAGGCCGCGTACCCCGCGCTGATCGCGGCCGTCAAGATGTCCGGCCCGCAGCTCAGGGAGATCAACGCACGGGCCCGCGAGAACCACGACTACCTGACGGCGACGCTGACGCAGTTCAGGTTGGAGCTCGACCGGGGCGAGGCGGAGGGTCTGTTGATCAGGAGCAAGTAGTGCATCCGGTCGAGCAGCCGACCGCGCGGCTCATCTGGGCCACTCGGGGACGCATCTGGGGTTTCCGGTTCCTCCTCGATGGAGGGCTGACCGACCCGCTCGCGGTCTACGAGCGGAGCTTCGCGGGACAGGACGACACGCCGGCGACATGGCGCCGCGCCGCCGGGATCGTCGCGCTGCGTTTCCCCGATCCGCTGGGGCGACGCGATGCATCCGGTCGCGTCATCCCACACGAGTTCGTCGTGTCCGGAGACCTGGCCGACGCGATCGAGTCGGTCGAGGACGGCCTGGAACGCATCTGGCCCCTCATCGCAGAGGCCTACGCGCGCGTATGGGACGCCGAGCGACCGCCCTCGGCTGCGGACCTCCACCTCACCGCTGACGACAACCCGTCTTCCGACGTCTGAGACGGCCCGGCCTCGCGGAGACTGCGCAGACACCCTGCAAACGAACGGCGCCGAACGGGGCGTCATGCATGGGCACGGATTGACACGGCGGACCAGCCTGGACCAGTACGAGAGGCGACATCTCGGCATCACACGGTACGGGGCAGCACGCGCCTCAGAGGCCTCGTGATCCCGAGGTCGTCGGTTCGAGCCCTATACGGCCCATCTCGGAGCGCAGCGACTCCCGGCGCCGGTCGGCTAGCCTCGGCCGGTGCAACGGCTGACGCGATGGATCGGCCCCATCATGGCGATCGCCGTGGTGGCGGTGTTCGTGTTCGTGCTGCCGAAGATCGCGGACTACCGGACCGTCTGGGACATCGTCACCGACATCTCGGCCGCGTGGATGATCGCCCTCCTGGTCGCGATGGTCGTCTACCTCGCGTGCTTCGCGTTCCCATGGATGGCGGCGGTCCCCGGGCTCGGCTTCTGGCGGGCGACCGTGGTGACCCAGGCCTCCACGGCCGCCTCCGCCGTGCTGCCCGGCGGGGACGTGCTGGGGATGGGGACCCAGTTCGCGATGCTCCGGGGCTGGGGGTTCGGCGCCGACAGCGCAAGCCTCGCCGTGCTCGTGACCGGCGTCTGGAACTGGCTCGTCCGCATCGCGTTCCCGGTGTTCGCGATCGGGCTGCTCGCCCTCGAACCCGGCGACGTCTCGTCGCAGTTGCGCATCGCCGGATGGATCAGCGCCGCCCTGTTCGTGGGGGTGCTCGGGGCGTTCATCGGCCTCCTCGTCAGCGACCGCCTCGCCCGCCGGATCGGCGACATCGGCGCTGCCGCGGCCATGTGGTTGATGCGTCTGATCCGGCGACCGCGGACCTTCTCGTGGGGCGACGACGCCATCAGGTTCCGCGAGCTCTCCGAGGGCCTGGTGCGCCGCCGCTGGCCGCACCTCACGATCGCCACCGCCGTCGGCCATCTCAGCGGGTTCGTCGTGCTGCTCTTCTGCCTCCGCGCGGTCGGCGTCGACGCCGACGTGGTCAGCGGCGTCGAGTGCTTCGCGGCGTTCTCTGTGATCCGCCTGCTCGCCGCCGTGCCGATCACCCCCGGCGGCCTCGGCGTCGTGGAGCTCGGGCTCACCGGGATCTTCGTGGGGCTGGGCGGCGATCAGGGTGCCGTCGTCGCCGCCGTCCTGCTCTTCCGCGCCCTCACCCTGGTTCCCGTGATCCTGCTCGGCGTCGCCTGCTTCCTCCTGTGGAGGCGGACCGGTCCCGGCGCCGCGCTCGAGACCTCGGACGCCTCGGGTTCCCCACCCGCCCGATCGTCCTGATCAGCGCGCCGCGACGCTCGCGGCGGCGAGCACCGCGGCATCGTCCAGGTCGAGGGCGCGCGTCAGGATGCGAGGGCGACGAGGGCGTCGCCCAGCAGCTTCGCCGCGATGACCAGCGCCAGGACGGCGATGATCGTCGCGTTCTCGCGGACCATCCAGTCCCGTAGGCCCTCGAGCACGTCCCGCCCGCGCCGTGGCATCGCGGCGTGGATGACGAGCGGGGCGGCGATCCCCGCGCTCCCCAGCACGACGAACGTGGCGACGGCGACCGCCGCGCCCGAGGAGGCCGCGCCGGTCTGCGCGACCGCGAGCCCCGCGGCGACCGCGAGCAGCAGGTTCTTCGGCTTCGCCACGTTGAACAGCACCGCGAGCCCGGCGGCCTTCGGCACGGTGATGCCGTCGAGCCGCCGCATCCAACCGGGGGATCCGGGCTCCCCGTCGGAGCCGGGCCGGCGGCCCCACTGCCGGACGCCCACGACCACGAGGAGGACGCCGACGACGATCTTCAGGACGCTCACCCAGGAGGCGGGCCGGCCGTCGTCCGTCGCGTCGGCCTCGTCGGCGACGATCAGGACGACGGTCGTCACGGCGGCGAGGGACGTGGCCCACCCGGCGGCGAAGGCTGCGGCGGGGCGGGCGCCGTGGGGCGCGACGAGCATGACCACGACGGCGACGACGGCGAGCGGGCTGAGCGCGACCCCCACGCCCAACGCGAGGATCTCTCCGACGGCCTGACCGGTCATCGGCGAGGACCCTACCGGCGCGTCGCCGCCGGGCCAGCCTTCGCGCCACTCACTGCCGCACGATGTCGCGGCCGGCGCCGAACAGCTCCGGCGCCCCCTGCGTGAGTGCGCGATGCGCGCTCGGCAGCGTCCCGCCGCGCTCCGCTGATCCGCCACGGCCGGGACCATGGGCGACCCGGGCACGACCCGCCGGCGCCGGCCGCGTGGTGTCGGTTCACGCCGAAAGGACGATGCCGCAGGGGCCTGGTCCCATCTCGTCGCGACGACTCGCCGGCGGATGGGGTGGCACGGCCACTGAAGCCGTGCGACCTTCGCGCGACGCCGGCGCGGAGAACGCCGGACATCGTCGAGTTGCAGGGGAGGGGGCACGTCCAGGTGAGCCCTGATCGATCGGCCCCGTCGTGGGCGTCCGAGCGGGTCCGGGGGTTGATGCCGGAGATGCGGCGCGACCTGGAGGACCTCGTGCGGATCCCGTCGGTCTCCGGCGCCGGCCTGCCGCACCAGCCGATCCGCGACGCCCACGACATGGTGGCACGGCTCTTCCGTGAGGTGGGGGTCGAGACCCGGGAGCTGAACCTCCCGGGCACGGCGCCGGTCGTGATCGGCGAGATCCCCGCCCCGCCGGGGGCGCCGACGGCGTTGCTGTACAGCCACTATGACGTCGTGCCGGCGGGCGACGAGTCCCTCTGGACGTCCCCGCCGTTCGAGCCGGTCGAGCGGGACGGCGCGATCTACGGCCGCGGGTCGGCGGACACGAAGGCGAACATCGTCGCCCACCTCGGCGCCCTCCGCGCGTGGGAGGGCCGGCCGCCGGTCGGCATCAAGGTCGTGATCGAGGGCGCGGAGGAGATCGGCGGCGGCGCGCTGACCACGTATCCCGCGTCGGATCCGGACCTGTTCGCATCCGACGTGATGATCATCGGCGACATGGGGAGCGTCCGGCCCGGCGTGCCGACGCTGACCGTCGCCCTGCGCGGGACGGCGAACGTCACCCTGGAGGCGCGCACGCTCGCGTCGGCGAAGCACAGCGGCCAGTACGGCGGGGCGGCGCCGGACGCGCTGCTGGCGCTCATCCGCGCGATCTCGACCGTGCACGACGAGCACGGCGACGTGGCGGTCGCCGGGCTGCGCCTCACCGACTGGACGGGCGGCGGAATGTCGGAGGCGGAGTTCCGCGACCTGGCCGAGGTCGCCGACGGCCAGCCGCTGATCGGCAGCGGCGGGCTCGGCTCCCGCATCTGGACCGGTCCGGCGATCACCGTCATCGGGATCGACGCGCCGAGCGTCGACCGGGCGGTCAACGCCGTGTCCCCCCATGCGCGGGCGACGCTCAACGTGCGGGTCCACCCCGAGCAGGACGCCGCCGAGGCGCAGGAGGCGGTCATCCGGCACCTCCGGGGCCTCCGGCCGTTCGGGATCGAGATCGCCGTCCATCCCGGGCCGACCGGGAACGGGTTCGCCGCGCGCACCGACAGCGTCGCGTACGACGCCGCCAGGGCCTCCTGGTCGGCCGCGTGGGGCGCCGAGGCCGTCACGGTCGGGGTCGGGGGCTCCATCCCGCTCGTCAACGCCCTCCAGGCGGCCGTCCCGGACGCCGACGTCCTGCTGGTCGGCGCCACGGACGGCTACGCGAACATCCACGGCCCCGACGAGCGCGTGCTGCTCGACGAGCTCGAGCGGGCGACCGTGGCGGAGGCGGACTTCCTCGGCCGCTACGCGGAGGCCCACCGCCGGGCTCGGAACGCGTGAGCGACGCTCCGGCACAGGCGGGACGGCGGGGCCTGCTGGAACGCTCGCTGGACGCCGTCGAGCGGGTCGGGAACGCGGTGCCCCACCCGGCGATCATGTTCCTCGCGCTCTGCGGGATCGTGATCGTGCTCTCGCAGATCCTGTACTGGGCGGACGTCAGCGCGACGTACGAGGTCGTCAAGCCGCCGCCGACCGCGCTCGAGGAGGACTACGTCGGAGGGTCGGTCGCCCCGGTCCAGGTGCTCCCGCCCGAGCCGGCGGACGCGTCCGCCTACGAGGTGACCACCGAGACGGCGCAGGTGAAGGGGCTGCTGACCGTCGACGGCGTCCGGTTCCTGTTCACCTCGTTCGTCAGCAACTTCATGGGCTTCACGGCGATGGGGATCATCCTCATCGTGATGATCGGCGTGGGCCTCGCCGAGGCCGCCGGCCTGATCTCCGCCCTCATACGCAAGCTGGTGGCGGTGTCCAGCGTCGGCGCGCTGACCTACATCATCGCGTTCCTCGGGGTGCTCTCCAGCATCGCCTCGGACGCCGGCTACCTCGTGCTGATCCCGTTGGGCGCCGTCGCCTTCAAAGCGGTCGGGAAGCATCCCCTGGCCGGGATCGCCGTCGCCTTCGCGGGCGTCGCCGGCGGGTTCGGGGTGAACCTGCTCATCACCCCGACAGACGCGATCCTGACCGAGATCACCAACGAGTCCATCCATCTGGTGGACGCCGGCCGCTCGATCGACCTGACCGCGAACCTCTACTTCGGGATCGGCTCGACGATCCTCATCACCGCGCTCGTCGGGCTCGTCACGACGCGGCTCGTGGAGCCGCGGCTCGGGGCGTACGACGCGACGCACGCCCCCGCCCCCGGGGAGGGCATCCAGGACCCCGACGACACGCCGGAGGTATCGGATGCCGAGCAGGCGCGCGGCTTGCGCTTCGCGGTGATCGGCCTGCTCGTCTACTTCGCCGGGATCGCGGCGCTCACCGCACCCCCGGGCGCCCCCCTGCGGGACCCCGTCACCGGCGACGTCATCGGCACCTCGCCGTTCATGGACAGCCTGATCGTGATCATCGCGCTGGCCTTCCTCGTCGCGGGCGCCTGCTACGGGCGCGGCGCCGGCACCATCCGGACGACCAACGCCGCCATCGAGGCGATCACCAAGTCGTGGAGCACCCTCGCCGGCCTGCTGCTGCTGTTCCTGCTCATCGCCCAGTTCATCGCGTACTTCAACTACTCGAACATGGCGCAGGTGGCGGCGGTCACGCTCGGCGACACCATCGAGCGGGCCAACATCGCCGACGTGTGGCTGCTGCTGGTGATGATCGGGATCACGCTGGTGATCGGGATCATCATCCCGCAGGCGATCGCGAAGTGGGCGCTGCTCGCCCCGATCTTCATCCCGCTCTGCCTGCGCCTCGGGATCGAGCCGCAGACGGCGCTCGCGGCGTACCGCGTCGCGGACTCGCCGATGAACATCTTCACGCCGATCATGGCCTACTTCCCGCTCATCGTCGTGTTCGCCGCCCGCTACGACCGCCGGTCGGGCATCGGGACGGTGATCGCCCTGATGCTGCCGTACACGGTCGCGCTGATCCTCGTGTGGACGGCATTCTTCATCGCATGGTGGGCCCTGGGCATCCCGCTCGGCCCGGGCGCCCCGGCCTGAGCCTCAGGGCCCCGTCCCGCGGGGCCATCCGCCCCCTCCGTGCGCGCCCGGCTCGACACGCCCACCCGTCCGGCCCGGGATCGGCCTGCTGCTGACGATCGTGGCGATCATCGCGGTGGCCGCCGTGCTCGGCGCCTGAGGGTGCGCGCGCGTCCCGGCTCCGTCCCGGATCAGCGTGAGCGGCATCCGCGCGACGGCTCGGTGGCCCTGAGCGGACGAGCGGTCGGGCGGCCGATATCGAGCACAATCCCCGGAAAAGGGGGGGCGCCGTCCCGGTGTGGCGGCGGCCCCATCGGCGGCGGGGAGGCGACCGTGACGGAGCGGGAGTGGATCGACGGGTTCGCGGCGGCGCTGGGGGTGGCCCCGCCCGGCGACGACGAGGTTGCCGTCATCCTGGAACTGGCAGGCGAGGCGGCGCACGCCTCGCAGCGCACGGCCGCCCCCGTGGCCTGCTGGATGGGCGCGGCCGCCGGCATGGCGCCGGCCGAGGCGCTGGTGCTCGCGCGCCGTGTGGCCGCGGCAGGCGGGGGCGGGCCATGACCACGGGCCGGCGCGCCCGCTGATCACGCCTCGACTCCATGGACTGCCGGATCAGCTCAAGGTGAGGGGGCCGGGCGCCGAGTGGACGGTGTGCTGCCGGCCGATGTCCTCCTACGCATCTTCGACGCCCTCGAGTCCGGGCTGGTCGTGCGCGGGGCCGACGGGGCGGTGGTGGCGGCCAACGGCGCCGCCCGGCGGCTGATCGCCTCGGCGCCCCACCTGGCGGACCCCGGCGCCGGCGACCCCGGCGAGCACCGCATGACCGACGCCGCCGGCGGCGCCCGCTGGATCGACGAGCGCCGCATCCCCCTGGGCGACGACGGCGTGGAGCTGGCCGTGCTGCACGACGTGACCCGGCAGCGCGAGGGCGAGGACCAACTCACCCAGGCGCTCGCCGAGATGAGCTCCACCTACGTCGAGCTGGACCTGGCGCGCGACGAGATCGACCGCGTCGCGCGCACCGACGCGCTGACCGGCGCGGCCAACCGCGGCCACGCGGCCGAGGCGCTCGCCGCGATGCTGGCGGCGGGGCCGGCCGGGGTGCTGCTGCTGGACGTCGACCACTTCAAGCGCATCAACGACACGCACGGGCACGCCACCGGCGACGCGGTGCTGGTGGAGGTGGTGCGCCGGGCGTCGGCCGCGGTCCGGCGCGACGACCTCGTGGCGCGCTGGGGCGGCGAGGAGTTCCTGGTGCTGGTGGCCGACGCCCCGGGGCCGGACGCGCTCGCCGGACTGGGCGAGCGCGTGCGGGCCGGGATCGCCGCCTCGCCGGTGACGGTGGGCGGCGCCCGGGTCCGCGTGACCGTCTCGATCGGCGCGGCCGCCAGCGCGACGGGGGCGACGACCGCCGACGCCCTCGTGGCGGCAGCGGACGGCGCCCTCTACGCCGCCAAGGACGCCGGCCGCGACCGCGTCATGCCGGCGTCCCCGCTGCCCTGAGGGCCGCCTCGCCGTACTCGTCGTGGAGGCTCCACCAGCGGTAGGGCGGCCCCTGCGGGTAGCCCTCCGGCGAGTCCTCCCACTCGTCCTGCCGCCCCAGGGCGGTGATGTCGAGGTAGCTCCAGGTGCTGCCCATGGCCTCGTCGCCGCGCCGGTCGATGAAGTAGGTGCGGAACACGCGGTCGCCGTCGCGGATGAACGCGTTGGTGCCGTGCCACTCGGCCACGCCGAAGTCGGCGTCGAAGCCGTCGGTGAGCGAGTACCAGGGGATGTCCCAGCCCATCCGCCCCCGCCAGCGGGCGATGTCCGCCTGCGGCGCGCGGGAGACGAACGCGAGGGTGGTGTCGCGCGCGTTCAGGTGGGCGAGATGCCCCACCTGGTCGGCCACGAACGAGCACCCGGGGCAGCCGCTGTCGGGCCAGCCGTGGACGCCCGGCTCGTAGAAGAACCGGTAGACGACCAGCTGGCGCCGGCCCGCGAAGAGGTCGATCAGCCCCACCGTCCCGGCGGGACCCTCGAAGCGGTAGTCCGCCTCGACCGCCATCCGCGGCATCCGGCGCCGCTCGGCGGCCAGGGCGTCCCGGGCACGCGTGACGGCCTTCTCCCTCACCAGCAGCGCCTCGCGCGCCGCCGCCCACTCGTCGGGCGACACGATCGGTTGCAGCTCCATCACGTCTCCTCCGTCTCGGCCATCGCCTTGAGGGCCCCCAGCCGCGCGTCCCACGCCGCGGCCAGGTCGGCCATGCGGCGGGCGGTGGCGCCCAGCCGGGCCGGCTCCACGCGGTAGCGCACCTCGCGCCCCGCGCGGCGCCGGGTCACCAGTCCCGCCGCGTCCAGCACCGTCAGGTGCTTGATGACGGCGGGCCGGCTCACCGGCAGTCCGGCCGCGAGCGTCGTCGCCGTGCCCTCGCCCCGCTCCGCGAGCATGCCGAGCATGCGCCACCGCGTGGGGTCGGCGAGGGCCGCGAAGACCGCGGGCCCGGGATCGGCGACGGCGTTCATCGACCCGCCGCGGCGCCCTGCGCGTAGCCGGCGAGCTCGTCCAGCTCGAACGCCCAGCCCTCGGTGTGCGACGCGAAGGCGGCGGTCCGCTGCTCCACGTCCATCGCGAGCCCGTCGAAGCCCGACTCGACCACCGCCACGCGGGTGCCGTCGCCCTCGGCCGTCAGGGTGAACTCGATCAGCGTCGAGTTCTCGGGCGTCGGCTCGGCCTGCGACCCCCACTGTGCCATCCAGCGGTAGGCCACCCGGTGGGGCGGCTCGACCGCCTCGACGCGGCCGTGGACGGTGCCGTACTCGCGCCACGTCAGCGACAGTGCCCCGCCGGGGCGCAGGTCCACCTCGGCCCCGGCGTCGGCGAACCACCGCCCCAGATGCTCCGGGCGGGTCGCCAGCTCCCACACCCGCTCGATGGGCGCGGCGATCAGCACGTCGCGCGCGATGCGGTCGGTCTCGGTCGTCATCGTCGAACCTCCGTCGCGAACCATGTGTCACCCGAAAGTTACACATGATCGGCACCATGTGCAACCCGTAGGTTACGCCTCGACCGGGGCGAGGCGCGCCACCCGTGGGCGGCAGGCGACCAGCAGGACGATGCCCATCGCCGCGGCGACGGCCCAGGCGAGGGGGACCAGGCCGGTCACGCCGATCAGCAGGCCGGTGACGACGCCGGCGGTGGCCGCGCCGGCGCTCGCCGCCAGGTCGGCCGTGCCGAGCGCCGACGCGCGGTCGCCGGCGTCGGCCGTCACCCCGGCTGCGGCGGTGACGCCCAGGTAGCCGGCGCACCAGCCGGCGCCCAGGGCCACGAGGCCCGCCGCGGCGACCACCGGCACGTGGGTGAACGCGCTCAGCATCGCGCCCGCCACGCACAGGCCGGCCGCCGCCATCAGGCCGTCGCGGTGGCCCCAGCGGTCGATGACGGCGCCCAGCAGCGGCGCGAGCCCGTACATGGCGGCGAGGTGGACGCCCAGGATCAGGGCCATCAGCCCGTCGCCGCCGCCCTCGTGGTGGATGTGGACCGGGACCACCGACATCAGGGCGAGCATCGACGCCTGGGCCCCGGCGACCACCAGCGTCGCCGTCCCCATGCCCCGGCCCCGGCGACCGCGGGGGCGGGAGGGCCGGGGCGCCCGGGCGCCCGTCCGCGCCGGAGCGAGGCGCAGCCGCGAGACCGCGGCCGCGCCGGCCGCGCCGAGCACCGGCACCGCGAGCCACGGCAGCATGTGCGGGTCGAGCCCGGTCGCCGTGGCCAGGTGGCGCAGCCCCGCGACCAGGCCGGGGCCCGCCAGGGCGCCGACGGCGCCCACGGCCAGGATCCGGCCGACGGCGCGACCGCGCTCGCCCGCGGTGTGCAGGTCGACCGCGATGGACCGGCCCAGCAGGGCGGCGCCGTGGCCCAGCCCCAGGGGGACGGCGGCGATCAGGATCGCCCGCGGCGAGTGCGCGGCGCCCGCCGCGGCGGCGGCGACGCCGGCGGCCCCGTAGAGGAGGTGGCTCGCGACCAGGCAGGCCCGCCGTCCGGCACGGCGCATGAGCCGCCCCGCCAGGAACGCGCCCGCGCCGCCCGCCAGGATGAACACCGCCAGCAGGGTTCCGCCGAGCCCCTCCTGACCGGAGAGCTCGTGGAGCGACAGCGGCCCGATGGTGACCGTGATCCCGGTGACGGCGAACGCCGCCGCCTGGGCCAGGCCGAGCATGCGGACCGCGTGGCGGGCGCCGTCGTCGTGGTGTCCATCGGGCATGCGGCGACGCTATGGAGGGGCGACGGCGGCGCCATCCGCAGGACTGCCGTACCCCGCCGGGGGCGCTGCCGTATTCGGACGGCGGCAAACGCCGTGTGTTCCCGCCGACCGCCGGCCGCACGGCGGGGTGAACCGGCCCGGGCCCCCGCGAGTAGCCCCTGGGACGGACGCCCGCGGCGGACCGCCCGGGCCCCACCACGAGGAAAGGGCATCCATGCCCGATCAGCACATCGACCTGACGTCGTTCGACCCCAGCGGGGCGCTCTCCGAGCGCGCCGAGGCCATCGGCGCCGACACGGCGCTGGAGGACGCGGCAGCCCGCGGCGACACGCGTGCGCAACTGCTCCGCAAGGCCGCCCTGGGCGGCGGGGCGGCGCTGGGCGGCGGCCTGCTCCTGGGCGGCCTGACCGGCACCGCGATGGGCGCCGACACCAGGTCGGCGAAGCAGGACACGGCGATCCTGAACTTCGCGTTGACGCTCGAGTACCTCGAGGCCGAGTTCTACGCGCAGGCGGTCGCGGCGAACGCGATCGGCGGCGAGACGAAGACGTTCGCCACCACCGTCGCCGCGCACGAGGCCGCCCACGTCGACTTCCTCGCGAAGACGCTCGGCAGCGCCGCCGTCGCCAAGCCCACGTTCGACTTCAAGGGCATCCCCGGCAACCCGGCGGCGTTCCGCCAGACGGCCGTGTCGCTGGAGGACACCGGGGTGGCCGCCTACATCGGCCAGAGCTACCGGCTCAAGAAGACGGCCTTCATCCTGGTCGCCGCCCAGGTGCTCGCGGTGGAGGCGCGCCACGCCGCCTGGGCGCGGTCGCTCATCGGCCGCCAGCCGTCGGGGGCCGACGAGGCCCTGAACGGGTACGCCAACCAGAAGCAGGTCCTCGACGTGGTGACCAAGACGGGCTTCATCACGCCGTAGGGGAGGGACTCCCGGGGCCGCCGGGCGCGACGGCCCCGGTGAGCTCCAGCGCGTCGACGACCACCTCGCCGCCCGCGGGCCCACGGCCCGCGGCGGCGAGGGCGTGCGGCCGGACGCGGTGCAGGCGCCACGCCCCGGCGGGGGCGCCGCGCTCGTCACGCAGCACCACGGTGCCGGCCCGCGGATCGTCGTCGCCGCGCCGCGACCGGGCGACCCACCCGGTCAGCTCGGGGCCGGCGGTCAGGCCCCGGGTCATCCGCAGCGCGATCCGCCCGCCGGCCCCGTCCTGGCCGGGGAGCCCGGTGACCGCCGAGAAGCCGGCCGTGGCGACGCCGTCGATCGCGAGCAGGAACGGGAAGGCTCCCAGCCCGGGCTGCGCGGCCCAGTGGCCGATCCGGAAGATCACGAACTCGGCGGGGCGCAGGGGCGCGACGCCGACGAGGCAGACGAGCCGCCCGCGGTCGATGTCGTCCTGGGTCATCGTGGACCGGTCGCAGCGTACGAAGAACGCGTCCCCGGGCGTCGACCCGGCGAGGCCCCCGTCGCGCCAGCACCCGTGCAGGAAGTCCTCGACCGCCCCGCGGACCCGCGCCCACAGGGGCTCCTCGTCCCGCTCGAACAGCGCCCACCGGGTGCCCTCGTCGATCGAGCGCTCCAGGAAGGTGACGAGGCGGCGGACGTTCAGGTACCTCCACTCCGAGCCGGAGGACGTGGTCCGGGCGCCCCAGACCAGCGGCACCCCGCGCATGACGATCGCGTTGATGCGGGCGGCGGTGAGGCGCTCGGTGTCGCGGGAGGAGAGGCGGGTCGCCGGCCCGATCGCGTCGAGCAGCGGCACGCCGGCGGGGGCGGCGCCGACGCCGTCCTCCCGGGCGGTCCGGGCGATGACCCCGGCCACGTGGCCGGCGGGCGGCACCACGCGCCGGCCCCCGGCGGGGTCGGCGACCGCGATCCACGGGTGGTAGGCGGCCGCGAACGGGCTGTCGGGCGGCCCCGGCGGCCCGCCGGGCCCGGGGCGCTCAGGGGTGGACAGCACGGCGACGCGATCGGCCGTACGCTCGCACCGCGCGGCCATCGCGGCGGCCACCCCCGGACCGGCGACCGCCTCGTCGGGGACCACCAGCAGCGCGATCCCGTCCGCGTCGGCCACGCGATCGACGCCCGCAATGAGCGCGGCGGCCCCGCTGTCGGGGACGCGGGCGACATACGCCGTGGCGCCGCCGTTGCCGAAGAAGCCCCGTATAGCGTCGTGGAGGTGCGAGACGCCCGGCGTGGGCCCGCCGAACCGCTGCTCGTACTGCGCCAGGCCGTCGACGCGCGTCAGCTCCGCCGGCCCGCGCTCGGTCACGCCCACGAAGCCGGCCGTGCTCGTCGCCACCCCCTCGATCGGGCGCGCGCCGGCGGGGATCTCCTCGACGTACACGCCGGGCGCGAGGTACTCCGCCATGGGCGGAGCCTGTCACCGGCCCGCCGGGGTGTCGATCCCGGCGTCACCGGTTCGTCGTATGGGTGAACGGGAAGAGGAGGAGTCATGACGGAGGGACACGAGCGGACCGTCATCGCGTCGGTCACGATCTCGCTGGACGGGTGCTCCGCCGGGCCCGGGGGCGACCTTGCCGGGATGACCGAGCACGCGGGGTCCCCGGAGACGATGGCCTGGTTCACGGGCGTCTACCGCAACGTGAGCACCGCCCTGATGGGGCGCGTCAACTACGAGGGCTTCCACGGCTACTGGCCGGCGGCGGCGCGCGATCCGGGGACCTCGCCGCGCGGGCGCAACCTGGCGGTGTGGCTCGACGACGTGGAGAAGGTGGTGTTCTCGCGCACGCTCGGCGAGGCGACGTGGAGCAACGCGCGCGTCGCGGAGCGGGGGCCCGCCGAGGAGGTCGCGGCCCTCAGGCGGGCCGAGGGCCGCGACATCCTGGTCGTCAACAGCGCGAGCATCATCCACGCGCTGCTCGGGGCGGACCTCGTCGACGAGATGCGGCTGATGCTCGTCCCGCTCGTGTGGGGCGGCGGGCTGCGCATCTTCCCCGACGGGATCCCCCGGACCGAGTGGGAGCTCGCCTCGTCGGCGAACCTCCCGGGCGGGACCCTGGGCCTGCAGTACCGCCGCAGGCGCTGAGCCGGGTGGACCCGGGCGGGGATCAGGCCGCGGGCAGCCCCAGGATGTCGCGGAGGGTGGCGAGCATGCGCTCCTCCCCCTCGCTGACCCGCACCGCGCCGATGCCCATGAACCCGCCCTCCTTCGCCGCGTTCGCGGCGTCCTGCGCGGCGGTCATCATCCACTCCCGCCAGGCGGCGGCCTCGGAGGGCGTCGCCTTGGCGGAGACGATGCCGGCGACCCGCTTCAGCTCGTCGGCGATCTGCTCGCGCGCGCTCGAGGCCTTCAGGTCGAGCGCGTGCTTCAGGTCGGCGGTCTCCTTGGCGTGGGCCATCGCGTCCTGCGACAGGGCGACCAGCAGCTGCTCGTCGCCCGGCGGGTCGGCGATGGCCCTGCGGGCGGCCATCGACTCCTTGGTCAGCTCGATCGGCCCGCCCGGGTCGGCGAACGACACCGCCAGTCCCGCGACCATCGGCGCGCGTCGCAGCGCCTCCCACTCCTCCTCGGTGTAGTCCGCCTTCGTCGTCACGCCCGCCTCCCTGATCGATGTCCTCCGGGCATCGAACCGCCGTCCCCGGTCGCGGGTCAAGGCGCCGCGGCCCCGCGGGCCGTGCCGCGGCCGGCCCTGACAGGATCCGGGGCGGCATGAGGATCGCGACCTGGAACGTCAACTCGGTGCGGCAGCGGGTGCCGCGGCTGCTGCCGTGGCTGGACGAGCGCGCGCCCGACGTGGTGTGCCTCCAGGAGACGAAGCTCGCCGACAACGCGTTCGCCGAGCTGCTGGGCGGCGAGCTGGAGGGCCGCGGCTACGCGGTGGCCGCCCACGGGCAGGGCCAGTGGAACGGGGTCGCGATCCTGTCGCGCGTGGGCCTGGACGACGTCGTCACCGGGCTCGCGGGGGCGCCGGACTGGGAGGGGCCCGAGGCGCGCGCCGTGGCGGCGACGTGCGGCGGGGTGCGCGTCCACTCGCTCTACGTCCCCAACGGGCGGCAGCCCGACTCCGACCACTACCGCTATAAGCTCGCCTGGCTGGCGGCGCTGCGCGACGTGGTGGCCGCCGGGCCGGACGACGCGATCGTGCTGGGCGACATGAACATCGCCCCCACCGACGACGACGTGTTCGACCCCGGGGCGTACGTCGGCCAGACCCACGTGACCCCGCCGGAGCGGGCCGCCCTGGCGGCGCTCACGGACCTGGGGCTCCACGACGTCGTGCGCGAGCGGTGGCCGACCGCGCGCGTCTTCACCTACTGGGACTACCGCGCCGGGATGTTCCACAAGGACCTCGGGATGCGGATCGACCTGGCGCTGGCCTCGGCGCCCGTCGCCGCCCGGGTGAAGGCGGCGTGGGTGGACCGCCAGGCCCGCAAGGGCAGCGGGCCCAGCGACCACGCCCCCGTGATCGTCGACCTGGACGAGGCGCCCGACGGGGACATCGGCCCGGTCGTGCCGCCACCGTCGGCCCGGCCGGCGAGGCGCGGATCGGCGAAGCTGCCCCAGTCACGATGAGCGAGGGGGATCGATGGGCCGGATGACCTTCATCAACCTGCCGGTGCGCGACCTGGCGGCGTCTACTGCGTTCTTCACCGCGGTCGGCTTCGCGTTCGACCCGGTGTTCACCGACCAGAACGCCACGCGGATGGTCATCAGCGACGAGACCTCCGCGATGCTCATGACCGAGGAGTTCTTCCGGGCGTTCGTGTCGCCGCAGGACGTGGCCGACACACAGGCCACCCGCGAGGTGATCGTGGGACTGTCGGCGGAGAGCCGCGCCGAGGTGGACGACCTGACCGAGCGGGCGATCGCGGCGGGCGCGCAGTCGCTCGGCGACCCCCAGGATCAGGGGCCGATGTACATGCGCGGCTTCCGCGACCTCGACGGGCACCAGTGGTCGTTCATCCACATGGACATGTCAGCCGTCGGCTGACGCGGAGGGCGCGGCCTCGGCGCGCTCGCGCTGCGCGCCGGGGATGAGCAGCGCCGAGAGGCTCGCCGCCACCGCGATCCCCGCGCCCACCAGGAACGCCCGGCCGTAGCCCGACACGATCGCCTGGGCGGCGGTGTCGCCGCCCGCCAGGGCGCCGGCCGTCTGGTGCACGGCGATCGTCGCGAGCAGCGCCAGGCCCACCGCGCCGCCCACCTGGCGGGTCGCGTTGACGAGGCCCGAGGCGAGGCCGGCGTCGCGCGGCGCCACGCCGGACGTGGCGGCGTAGGTGCCGGGCGGGAAGCTCAGGCCCAGCCCGAACGCGGCCACCACGATCGGCCCCAGGATGTCCGTCGCGTACGAGCCGTCGGCCGACACCTGCGACATCCACACGAGCCCGGCGGCGATCACCAGCGGCGCGACCACCAGCAACCTGCGCGGGCCGAGGCGCGGCACCAGCCGGGCGCCCGCCTGGGCGCCCGCGATGACCGCGAGCGACGCCGGCAGGAACGCCAGGCCCGCGCGCAGCGGGCTCTCCCCCAGCACGCCCTGGAGGTAGAGCGACGCGAAGTACCACATGGCGAACATCGACCCGCCGACGCACAGCATCGCCAGATTCGCCCCCGCCAGCGACGGCCGCCGCAGCAGCCCCAGCGGGACGAGGGGCGACGCGGCCACGCGGGTCTCCACCACCAGGAACGCCGCCATCAGCACCGCCGAGATCACGAGCGCCGCCGCCGTCTGAGGCGACCCCCAGCCCACCACGTCGGTGCGCACCAGGCCGTAGACGAGGGCGGTCAGGCTCCCGGTCACGAGCAGGGCGCCGGCCAGGTCGAGGCTGCGGGTGCCCTCGCCGCGGCGCTCCGCCAGCACCGCCCGGGCCGCGACGATCCCCGCCACCCCCACCGGGACGTTCACCAGGAAGATCCACCGCCACGAGAGCGTGTCGGTGAGGATGCCGCCGAGCAGCGCGCCGGTGGCGCCGCCGCTCGCGAGCGCCGCGCTCCAGATGCCGAGGGCGCGGGCGCGCTCGCGCGGCTCCGTGAACGTGGTGGTCAGGATCGTGAGCGTGGCCGGCGACAGCACCGCCGCCCCCAGGCCCTGCACCGCCCGCGCCGCCACCAGCGTCTCGGGCCCGGGCGCGAGGCCGCAGACCAGGCTGGCGGCGGTGAACAGCGCGAGCCCGGCGATGAAGATCCGGCGCCGACCGAACAGGTCGGCGGCCCGGCCGCCCAGCAGCAGGAACCCGGCGAACGTGAGCGTGTAGGCGTTCACCACCCACTGGAGTCCGGTCGCGCTGAAGCCCAGGTCGGCGCGCATCGCCGGCAGCGCGACCGTCACGATCGCCACGTCCAGGATCACCATGAACTGGCCGAGGCAGGCGATCGCGAGGATGGTGCTCTTCCGTGCGGCGCGGTCCTCGTTCACCCCCTCGACCCTAGGGCTCGGGCGCGCGGGGCGCCCCGGGGCGTAGCGTCGGGGGCCGTGGGTCTCACCGCCGCCAACGCCGAGCTCCGAGCGGGTGGCGGGTCGATCCCGCGCGGCCTGGTGGTGCTGCTGGCGGTGGCGTGCGGCGCGACCGTCGCGAACCTCTACTACGCGCAGCCGCTGCTGTCGGCGATCGCGGACGCCTTCGGTATCTCGGAGGCGGCCGCCGGCCTGCTGGTGACCGTGACGCAGGTGGCGTACGCCGCGGGCCTGGTGTTCCTGGTGCCGCTGGGCGACCTGCTCGACCGCCGCCGCCTGGTGGTGACGCTGCTGCTGGTCAGCGGCGCCGGGATGGCGCTGGCGGCGCTCGCCCCCGGGGTCGCCGTGCTGGCCGCGGCGCTGGGTCTGGCGGCGCTGACCTCGGTGGTGGTCCAGATCCTGATCCCGTTCGCCAGCATCCTGGCGCCGGTGGCGGAGAGCGGCCGCGTGGTCGGCACGGTGATGAGCGGCGTGCTGATCGGCGTGCTGCTGGCGCGGACCGTGTCCGGCATCCTGGCCGACGCCCTCGGCTGGCGGGCGCCCTTCGCGGTGGCGGCGATCCTGATGGCGGGCCTGGCCGCCGCGCTGGCCCGGACGCTGCCGCGCGTGGCGCCGTCGTCGTCGCTGCCCTACGGACGGCTGCTGCGCAGCATCGGGACCCTGGTGACCCGCGAGCCGGTGCTGCGCCACCGGATGGTCTACGGCGCCTGCGGGTTCGCCGGCTTCACGGTGGTGTGGACCTCGCTGGCGTTCCTGCTGGCCGGCGACCCGTACCGTTACTCGGAGCGGGCGATCGGCCTGTTCGGGCTCGCGGGCCTAGTGGGCGCGCTCGGCGCCCAGGGGATGGGCCGCGCCCACGACCGGGGGCACGGGCGCATCGCGACCGCCGGGGTGCTCACGTGCATCCTCGCCAGCTGGGCGCTGCTGCTGTGGGGCGGCACGTCGGTCACGGCCCTGATCGTGGGGCTGCTCGTGCTGGACTTCGGCGTCCAGGGCCAGATGGTGCTGAGCCAGGGGGCGATCTACGAGCTCGGCGCCGAGAACGCGAGCCGCGTGACCACCGCCTACATGACGGCGTGCTTCGCCGGCGGCACCGTCGGATCGGCGGCGGCGGCCGCCGCATGGAGCCTGGGCGGGTGGTCCGCGGTGTGCGTCGCCGGGGCCGTGTTCGCAGCGGTCGCCCTGGCCGCCTGGGCCGCGGTCACACCAGCGCGCGAAGCCCTGCCACGTCGTCGCGGAACCGCTCCGGGCTGAACGCCGGCAGGTCGACCACCAGGTGGTCGACGCCCAGCGCCCGCATCCGCGGGGCCACGCGGGCCACCCGGGCGACGTCCGCGCGGATGCGCGCCGACACCGTGAAGCCCTCCCGGTCGCGGCCGGCGGCGGCGAGCGCCCGCTCCAGGGCCTCGACCCGCTCCGCCAGGCCCTCCTCATGCGCCACCGTGGTGTGCCAGCCGTCGCCGGCGCGGACCGCGCGGCTGATGCCCGCGTCCGTGTTGCCGCCCACCCACACCGGCGGGCCGCCCGGCCTCGCGGGGCCCGGCTGCAGCGTGACGCCCTCCACCCGCCGGCCCATCCAGGTGTAGTCGCCCGCCCCGGACCAGAGGCGCCGGCAGACGGCGATCGTCTGGTCGGTGCGCACGCCCCGCTCCTCGAACGGCACGCCCAGGGCGTGGAACTCGAACTCCATCCACCCCGACGCGATCCCGCAGATCACGCGGCCGCCCGACAGCGCGTCGAGGCTGGCCAGCGACCGCGCCAGCGCCACCGGATGGCGGTACGGCGCCACCAGGACGCTGGTGCCCAGGCCCGCCGAGCGGGTGGCGGCTGCGGCCCAGGTGAGCACCGTCAGCGGGTCGTGGAACACCTCCGGCGGCCGCTCGCTGCCCGCCGGGAGGATGAGGTGGTCGGAGACCCACAGGTCGTCGGCGCCCGCCTCCTCGGCGTCCCGCGCCGCCGCCGCCAGCACCTCCCCCGGGACCGCCTCGCGGAACTGCGGCAGGTGGATCCCCAGGCGCATCGGCCGAGGGTATCCCGCCCCGCCGCGGCGCGGGTAGGCTCGCCGCGCTCGGCCTGGATCCGCCCGGAGATCGAGGCCGGAACTCGTCAGGGGGCCAACGTGAAGCTGGTCATCGGGATCGTGCGCCCGGAGCGCGCGAACGCGGTGCTGGAAGCGCTCTACCGCGCCGACATCCGCGGGTATTCGCTCAGCCGCGTGCAGGGGCACGGCGGCGAGCTGGAGCGGGTGGAGACGTACCGCGGCACCACCGTGAAGATGGGGCTGTCGGAGAAGGTGCGGTTCGAGATCGCCGTGAGCGAGCCGTTCGTGCAGACCGCCATCGACGCCGTGAGCGAGGGCGGCCGCACCGGCGAGGTCGGCGACGGCAAGATCTTCGTGCTCGACCTGCACCAGGCGGTGCGGATCCGGACCGGCGAGACCGCCGAGGGCGCCGTGACGCCGGTGACGAAGTGATCGACACCGGGGACACCGCATGGATGCTGGCCGCCACCGGCCTGGTCCTGATGATGACCCCGGCGCTCGGCCTGTTCTACGCCGGGCTCGTGCGGTCCAAGAACACGCTCAACACCTTCATGATGTGCGTCGCCGCGCTGGCGATCGCCACCATCACGTGGGCGATCGTGGGCTACTCGATCGCGTTCGACGGCACGGGCGCGTTCACCGGCGGGCTCGACCACGCCTTCCTCCAGGACGTGGCGTTCACGCCGCGCGAGGGCAGCTCGATCCCGCATCTCGTGTTCTTCGCCTTCCAGGCGACGTTCTGCATCATCACCACCGCCCTGGTGTCGGGCGCGGTGGTCGAGCGGATGCACTTCGGCGCGTTCCTGCTGTTCGCGGCGGTCTGGTCGATCGTCGTCTACGCCGTCCTGGCCCACTGGGCGTTCGGCGGCGGCTGGCTGATGGAGCGGGGCACCCTCGACTTCGCCGGCGGCGTGCCGGTGGAGATGGGCTCCGGCTTCTCGGCGCTGGCCGCGGCGCTGGTGGTGGGCGCGCGGCGCGACTACGGACGCCAGGCGCTGCTGCCGCACAACGCCGTGTACGTGCTGCTGGGCGCGGGCCTGCTCTGGTTCGGCTGGTTCGGCTTCAACGGCGGCAGCGGGTTCGGCACCGGCGACCCGAGCGTGCTGGCGTTCACCAACACGCTCCTCTGCCCCGCCTGCACGCTGATCGTCTGGTTCCTGCTCGACCTGGCGCGGGGCCGCAAGGTCACGGCCATCGGCGCGGCCACGGCGATCATCGTCGGGTGCGTGGCGATCACCCCGGCGGGCGGCTACGTCAGCCCGGCGTGGGCGATGGCGCTGGGCGCGCTGGCCGCGATCCCGAGCTACGCGGTCATCGCGTGGCGCACCCGCACGCGGGTCGACGAGACGCTCGACGTGCTGGCCGCCCACGGGATCGCCGGGTTCCTGGGGATCATCTTCATCGGCTTCGTCGCGCAGGCCGACTGGAACGGCGTCGCCGACGGCCTCTTCTACGGCAACCCGGGCCAGCTGCTGGACCAGCTGGTGGCCGCCGCGGCGGCGCCCGCCTACGCGTTCGTGGTGACGTTCGCGCTGCTGAAGCTCATCGGCATGGTGATGCCGCTGCGCGTGAACGAGCACGAGGAGGCGCTCGGCATGGACGTCGTCGCCCACGGCGAGGAGGCGTACGTCAGCGGCGAGGGCGCGATCCTGATCACGGAGCAGACCATCCCGGAGCAGATCCTGGCGGACCGCCTGTAGGGCGACCGGACCGGCCGCCCGGGGCTACCGGGCGGCCGGCTCCGGCGTGCGCTCGGTCGACCCGCACGCGGCCACGGCGGCGGTCAGGGCGCGCGCGGCGATCGGGTCGCGCGGCTTCCAGAGCAGCGCCAGGTGGCGTAGCGGCGGCAGGGCCTCGGGGCGCTCGGAGTGGGCCAGCGCGGTCAGCAGGCGCTCGGCCGCGCCGGACGGGACGGCGGCCATCCGCTCGGGCGCCAGCGCCCGCGCGAGCGGCTCGGCGGGCAGGTGCACGCGGGCGCGGGCCAGGCCCACCAGGGCCGAGACGACGGTGCGCTCGTCCTCGTCGTCGCAGGCGGCGCGCAGGGCGTCGTCGACCGCGGGCGCGTGCGGGGGCCGGAGCAGGGCCAGGGCGTCGACCGCCTCCAGGCGCACGATCGGCCGCGGGTCGGCCGCCAGCGAGACCAGGGCGGCCTCCACCCGCGGGTCGTCGGTGTGGGCGGCGCGGAGGGCGGCGGCCAGGCGCCAGCGGATCGAGAAGGAGGGGTGGGTCGCCAGGGCCAGCAGCGGCTCGCGGGCGGCGGACGCGTCGGTCAGCACGCCGAGCGCCTCGAGGGCGGCGCACAGCACGGCGTGGTCCTCGCCCGTGCGGGCCAGCTCGCCCAGCGCGACCACCGCGGCGTCGGCGGAGGCGCCGCCGCGGGCCGCGACCTCGCCGAGCAGGCGGGCGGCGAACTCCCGGCGGCCCGGGTCGTCGCCGGCCAGCAGGGCCCGTGCGGTGGCGACGGGGTCGGCGCCGGCGGCGAGCTCGCGCGCCGTGGCGCCCATCTCCAGGGCGTCGCCGTCGCGGACCGCGCGCACCACCCGGAGCTCCTGCGACCGCGTCATGCCATGTCCATCGGCGCGGGCGCCGGGGTCTGGAGCGCGACGGTTCCGAAAACGCTCCGTTAACGCCCCTCCGCCTACTGTTACGTCCCCGGCCCCGGACCGCGGAACGGCCGATGTCCAACCCGCGCGGACTCATCGCCTCGAAGACCCTCGTCCCGCCCGTCGGCGCGGGCACCATCGAGCGCCCGCGGGTGCTCGGGACGCTCGCGGGGGCCGCCGAGGGGCGGCGCATCCTGGTGGTGGTGGCCCCCGCCGGGTCCGGGAAGACCACCGCCGTGGCCCAGCTGGTGGCCGCGCGCCCCGGGCCGCACGCGTGGCTGTCGCTGTGGGAGTCCGACGACGGGCCGGGGCGCTTCACCACCTACCTCGCCGCCGCGATCGCCGCGGTCGACCCGGAGGCGGCGGAGCGCACCCGCCGGCTGCTGGAGGATGGACTCGCGCCAGAGGACTGCGCCGCCATCCTCGGCGAGGAGCTGCCCGCGGGCGCGACGGTGGTGATCGACGACCTCCACCACGTCGAGGCGCGCGCCCCGGTGCTGCGGGCGCTGCGGGCGTTCCTGGACGCCGCGTCGGAGGACGCGCTGATCGTGCTGGTGTCGCGGCGGCTGCTCCACGTGGACCTGGGGCGCGACCTGCTGGCCGGCCGGGTGGGTGCGGTGTCGGAGGAGGAGCTGGCGTTCCGGCCCGACGAGGTCGCCGCCCTGCTGGACGCGCGCGGTCTGCCGGGCAGCGCGGAGGAGATCGCCGCGGCGTCCGGTGGGTGGGCGGCGGGCATCGTGTTCGACGCCCTGCGCGGCGGCCCGGCGGAGGCGGCGGGCGGCGCCGACGATCCCTTCTTCGCCTACCTCGGGTCGGAGGTGCTCGACGCCCTGCCGTCCGACCTGCGCGACGCGGTGCTGCGGAGCGCGCTGCTCGACGTGGTGACCCCCTCCCGCCTCGCGACGCTGCTCGGGGTGGCGTCCGCCGACGAGGCGTTCAGCGCGATCTGCCGCCACCACCTGCCGGGGACCGTCGACGCGGAGGGCCTGCGCTACCACCCCCGCTTCCGGGAGTTCCTGCTCGCGGAGCTGCGCCGCGGCGAGGCCGGAGACCTGCACGCGCTCCGGGCCCGCTACGGCCGCGCGCTGCTGGCCGAGGACCAGCCGGAGGAGGCCGCCGGTGCGCTGCTCGCCGCGGGGGAGCTGCGGGAGGCGGAGGACGTGGTGGTGGCAGCCGCCGGCGCCCTGATGCGGCGCGCCGACTGGGACAAGGTGCTGCGCTGGTGCGACGCGCTGGGCGAGGCGACGCTCTCGCGGCGCCACGACCTGCGAGGCGTGCAGGTCCGCAGCCTGCTGATGAGCCGCCGCCAGGACGACCTGGAGGAGCTGGTGCGGCGGATGCGCGCCTCCGGCGAGTTCGACCGGCTGCTGGTGGAGGCGCCCGACGTGGCCGCGTGGGCGGCCTGGGGACTGCACATCTCCGGCGACTGGGCGGGCATGCTGGCCCTGACCCCGCCCGCCGAGGCGACCCGGCGCGCCCGGGTGATCCGCTTCATCGCCGGCACCGCCCTGGGCGACGACCCGCCGCCCGGCTTCGCCGGCGACGAGCTCGACCGCACCTGGCCCCTGCACGTGGCCCTCCAGTCGGCCTTCTACTACCGCGGCGAGTTCGGGGCGGTGGAGCGCCTGGCGTGGGCGGCGCGGGCCCGGGGGCCCGTGACGGCGACGCTGGCGGAGATCTACCGGGTGGCGGTGCTGCGCAACCGCGGCGACCTGTCCGAGGCGCGCGCGGTGCTGGAGGCGGCGGAGGCCCGCATCCGCGCGTCGCGCTTCATCGAGTTCTGGCAGCAGGTGGAGGCGGAGCTGCTGTTCGCGGAGGGCGACCGCGAGCGCGGGCTGCGCCTGATCCGCGCGGCCCGCGTCACGTCGCGGCACCACGGCTACCGCCTGGCCGACCGGGCGGTGTTCGCCGTCAGCGAGGGGCGCATGCTGGCCCGCCTGGGGCGGCTGCCGGAGGCGGTCGAGGCCCTCGGCGGGGCGCGCGCGTGGTGCGGCGCCCGGGGGCTGCACCTGTTCCGCGAGTGGGCCGACACGTGGTACGCGATCGCCCACCTCGGGTTGGGCGGCGACCCGGACGAGGCGCACGCGCTGCTCGCCTCCGCGGCGGCGGGGATGGAGCGCGCCGGGCGGCGGCTGGAGCTGCCCACGGCGCTGGTGGCGCTGGCGGAGGCGTCGTGGCGGCGTGGCGACGAGGCGGGGCACGACGCCGCGGCGGACGCCGCCCACGCCGCGGCGGTGGCGATGGGCACCCTCGGTCCGCTCCTGACGGCGCTGGAGGCGCTGCCGGAGGTGCTGGCGCGCCGCATCGACGCCGCGCCCGCCGACGATCCGGTGTGGCGCGGGCTGGCGGGGGCGCAGTGGTCGGCGCCGGGGCGGGCGAGCCTGGAGGACGCGCGCCTGGTGGTGCGAACGCTGGGGCGGGCGGCGATCGAGCGCGACGGGCGTCCGCTGCCGGGCGTGTCGCCGAAGGGGGTGGAGCTGGCGGCGGTGGTCGCCCGGGCCGGGCCGTCGGGGGTGCCGCGGGCGGAGGTGGCCGAGGCCCTCTTCGAGGGGAGCATCGACAGCGCCAACTACCTGCGCCAGCTGGTCCACCGGCTGCGGCGCGCCCTGCCGGCCGGGGTGACGCTGGAGTCGGCCGACGGGCGGCTGTCGTGGCGGCCCGCCGACGCGGTGGTGGCGGAGGACGGCGCGCTGGAGGCCCTGCTGGCGCGGTCGCGGCGCGAGGTGGGCGACACCCGCCAGGCGACGATCGAGGCGGCCCTGGGGCTGGCGACCCACGGCCCGTACCTGCCGGGCGCCGACGGCGAGGCCGCCGGCGAGCGCCGCACCCTGCTGGCCGGCCGGGTGTCCGAGGCGCTGCGCGAGCACGCGACGTCGCTGCTGGCGGCGGGGCGGGCGGCGCGGGCGGCGGCGTCGGCGCGGGCGGCGGTCACGGCGGAGCCGTACCGCGAGGACGGGTGGCGGCTGCTGATGCGCGCGCGGGCGGCGGCGGAGGGCCCGGCGTCGGCGGTGGAGCCGTTCCTCGAGTGCCGCGACGCCCTGGCCGAGCTGGGGCTCCAGCCGTCGGCCGAGACGGTGGCGCTGCTGGACCGCCTCCGGGACGGGGCTGCGACAGCGCGTTAACGGGGGCGGTCCTAGCGTCGCGGGTGGATCTGGCCCCGTTCCGAGGAGGACCCCGATGCCCGGCACCCCCGGACGTCTGACACCCGATCGCTTCGGCTTCTCGATGCCGCCGGGCGACCCGCCGTTCGACAAGCCGCCGTACTACTACCGCGGCATCGAGATGATGGCGTTCGCCTACGAGACCGACGACGACGCAGCCGCGGCGATCGTGCCGGAGGGGCTCGAGATCGCCCACTCCCCGGCGATCGCGCAGCTCATCTTCACGAACTTCCACTTCTCCACCCTCGGCGCCTACACGGAGGCGATCCTGGGCGTGAGCTGCCTGTGGGAGGGCGAGCCGGTCACGTACTGCTCGAACCTGCTCGTCACGAACGAGGTGGGCCTGATCGGGGGCCGCGAGCCGTACGGCTTCCCGAAGCTGTTCGGCGAGGTCGAGTGGGTGAAGGAGCACGAGATCATCTCGGCCTACGCGGAGCGCCCGAAGGGCAAGCGCATCTGCACCGGCGTGATGCGGCCCCGCGACATCCTCGCCCCGGACGACATCGTGACCCCGCCGCTGGTGACGCTGAAGATCATCCCCAGCCCGGAGGAGGGCGCGCCGCCCGAGGTCTGCGAGCTGGTGAAGACCCCGATCGACTTCCAGCTGATCGTGGGTTCGGACGGCCGCGGCGAGGCCTTCTCCGGCCCCGGCAACGTCACGTTCGACTCGCCCTCCGCCGTCGACCCGTGGCACCGGATGCCGGTGCGCCGCATGGTCGCCTCCAGCTGGGGCCGCTACAACTTCGTGCTCCCCTTCGGCGAGGTCATCAAGCGGTACGAGGTCACCAGGACCGCCGAGCCCGTCGCCCCCGCCGACGACCCCGTCACCGCCGGGGCCTGATCCGGACCACCCGACGCCGGGGGCCGGGACCCCCGGCGGCCGGGTCCGCCTGAGACGTTCGCGTATGCCAAGCCGCCGGGAGGCCGACGCGACGCTTGTCCTTCGTTCAATTGAACGACGAGGTCGTGATCGATTGAACGACGACCGGAACGGGCCGGTCGGTGGGTGCGGCGCCCCGACCCTCGTGCGTGATCGCGATCCGGACCCCCTTCATTGAAGGTTGAGACGCAGGCGCCCGGGCCCCGGCCGCACGGTCCACCTCAGCGCCTCCGGAGCCTCCCGGCAACGGTGACGACGCCGGCCAGCAGCGCCAGCGCGAGCAGCAGGGCCAGCAGGGGCAGGGCGAAGGCGAGGACGGTGAGCACCAGCGACCCGAGGTCCTCGCCCAGGGACAGGACCGGGTTGCCGATGCCCGCGGTGGAGGCCGTCGAGGCGGGGCGGATGGAGGCGCGGGCGCCGTGGAGGGTCTCCGCCGTGGCGGCGCCCAGGATCGCGGCGACGGCGACGGGGATGCCCGTGTCGACCCCCGTCTGCCCCACGAACAGCAGCGCCCCCGCCACCGGGTGGATCACCACGCCCGCCAGGTGGAGCAGGTGGTCGACGCCGGGGATCTTGTCGCCCACCAGGTCGCCGACGAGCAGGACGGCGAGCACGGCGATGCCCGCGTTCGACGAGAGCCCGCCGAACGGATCGCCCAGGTCCACCACGTCCAGGCGCTCCAGGACGGCGCCGATCAGCAGCGGCAGGTACGCGTTCAGGCCGGCCGCCGCCGACAGCCCCACGGCCGCGAAGACGCTCGCGATCGGTGCGGCCAACTCCATGGGACGGGTTTCTACCGGTCCCGTCAGCTAGCGTCGCGGGGTGGCGAAGGATGCTGAGAGCCTCGAGCTGGACGCGGGCGGCCGGACGATCGCCATCAGCAGCCCCGGGAAGGTGATGTTCCCGGAGCACGGCGAGACGAAGGCCGACCTGGCCCGCTACTACCTCGCCGTCGCCGAGCCGCTCATGCGCACCGTCCGCGACCGGCCCACGCTGCTCCAGCGCTTCCCCAACGGCGCCACCGAGAAGTCGTTCTTCCAGAAGCGGATCCCTGAGTCGGCGCCCGACTGGCTGGAGACCACCACCGTCTCCACCCCCAACGGCACCACGTCGCGCGCCATCGTGATGGCCGACATCGCCCACGTCCTCTGGGCCGCCAACCAGGGGTGCCTCGGCTTCCACCCGTGGCCGTACCGGGCGCGCGACCCCGAGCACGCCGACGAGCTGCGCCTCGACCTGGACCCCTCCCCCGGCGTCACCTTCCCCATGGTCCAGGAGGCCGCCACCGAGGTCCGGGCGTTCCTCGAGGAGGAGGGCATCACCGCCTTCCCCAAGACGACCGGCAACCGCGGCCTGCACCTGTACGTCCGCGTCGAGCCCGGCTGGGACTCCTTCGGGGTGCGCCAGGCCGCGGTCTCGGTGGCGCGCGAGATGGAGCGCCGCCGCCCCGACCTGATCACCGGCGCATGGTGGAAGGAGGAGCGCGGCGCGCGCGTCTTCGTCGACTTCAACCAGAACGCCCCCCACAAGACCGTGTTCGGCGCGTGGTGCGTGCGCGCGCGGACGGGCGCGCAGGTGTCGACGCCGTTCGCGTGGGACGAGCTGGAGGGCATCGCGCCCGACGAGCTCACCATCCGCACCGTCCCCACCCGGGTGGCGGAGCAGGGCGACCCGTGGTCGGCGATCGACGACGTCCCCCAGGCGATCGGACCGCTCGTCGACCGATACCGCGCCGACCTGGCGAAGGGCATCCCCGACAGCCCGTGGCCGCCCGTCTACCCCAAGATGCCGGACGAGGCGCCGCGGGTGGCGCCCAGCCGCGCACGCAAACCGGCGGAGTAGATGAGCGAGGAGGCCATCCGCGAGGCCGAGCGGGAGGCGATCCTCGAGGCCGCGCCGTTCGCCGTCGGGGTGGGGCTCGTGCTCACCGCCCTCGCCGTGGTGAGCGCCCACGCAGGCTGGGAGTTGCTCGACGACGTCGGGTGGTGGCTGTGGGCCGTCACCGCCGGTGCATGGGGGCTGCTCGCCCTGGTGCTCCTGATGGGCCTTCGCACCACCTCGGGCCCCCGGGACGTGCGGCGCCGGCTGGTGGAGACGCTGCTCGCCGTGGCCGTGCTGCTGAGCGTGGTCCAGACGGGGCTGCTCGTCGCCTCGCTCGTCAACGCCACCGACGTCCGCGTCACCGGCCCGCAGCTGCTCATGAGCGGCGCGACGATCTGGTTCTCGAACGTCGTGGCGTTCGGGCTGGTGTTCTGGACGATGGACGCCGGCGGGCCGGTCCGGCGGGCGCTCGCCCCGACGCGGACGCCGGTCGACTTCTACTTCCCGCAGGACACCGACGACCTGCGCGCGCGCGGGTGGACGCCGCACCTCGTCGACTACCTCTACGTGTCGCTCACGAACTCGATCGCCTTCAGCCCCACCGACACGATGCCGCTCACCCGCCGGGCGAAGGGGCTGATGGCGCTCGGCGCGACGGTCTCCGCGATCACGGTCCTGCTGGTGGCCGCCCGGGCGGTGAACATCCTCGGGTGAGAGGCTGCGGCGGTGCCGGACGACCCACGCACCGACGCGATCCTCGACGCCATCCGCGCCATCCCGAAGGGATTCGTGCGGGCGTACTCCGACGTCGACCCGGCCGCGCCGCGGATGGTGGGGCGCATCCTGGCCACCACCGACGCCGACGTCCCCTGGTGGCGGGTGCTCCGCGCCGACGGGTCCGTGCCGAAGGGCGCCCGCCAGCTCGACCTGCTGCGCCGCGAACGCGTGCCGATGCGCGGCGCCCGGGTCGACATGGCGGCCGCCCGCTACCCCGCCGCGCCGCCGGGACCCCGGCCCGCCGCGGCGCCGCGGCGGTGGTCGCTGCCGAAGGCCATCGATGCCGTCGCGGCCGCCGACCCCGCGATGGACGCGCTCATCTCCCGGGCCGGGCCCCTCACCCACCGTCCCGGCAACCCCGACGGCCACTTCGGCGCGCTGGTGCGCTCGATCGTCTTCCAGCAGCTCGCCGGGGCGGCGGCCAGCGCGATCCACGGCCGCGTGCGGGCGCTGGTCCCCGGGCCGCTCGACGCCGCGTCGCTCGCCGGGGTGCCCGACGCCGACCTGCGCGCCGCCGGCCTGTCCGGCGCGAAGCTCGCGTCGCTGCGCGACCTGCAGGCGAAGGTGCTGGACGGCACCGTCGCGATGGACGACGCGGCCACCCTTCCCGACGAGGAGGTCATCGCGCGGCTCGCGTCGGTGCGCGGCATCGGCCGCTGGACCGCCGAGATGTACCTCATGTTCGAGCTGCGCCGGCCGGACGTGTGGCCGGTCGATGACCTGGGCGTGCGCCAGGGCTACGGCCTGGTGTTCGGCATCGACCCGCCCCCGCCGGCCCGTCGCCTGGGGCCGCTGGGCGACCGCTTCCACCCCTACCGCTCCGTCGCCGCCCGATACATGTGGGAGGCGGTGCACCTCCACCGCGCCTCGGCCGCGGTCGAGCTCCGCTGATGCCGCGCCGCAGCGCCGGGCTGCTCCTGTGGCGGGACGGGCCGGACGGGGTCGAGGTGCTGATCGGCCACATGGGCGGTCCGTTCTGGGCGCGCAGGGACGACGGCGCCTGGTCGATCCCGAAAGGCGAGTACGACGAGGGCGAGGACCCGCACGCCGCGGCGCTGCGGGAGTTCGGGGAGGAGCTCGGCGCCCCGCCGCCCGCGGGCGACGACGTGCCGCTCGGGGAGTTCCGCCAGTCCAACGGCAAGGTCGTCACGGTCTTCGCCCGGGAGGGCGACTTCGACGCGTCGGAGATCCGGAGCAACACGTTCGAGCTCGAATGGCCGCCGCGCTCCGGCCGCACCGCCAGCTTCCCCGAGATCGACCGCGCCGCGTGGATGACGCTCGACGCGGCGCGGCCGAAGCTCGTGAAGGGTCAGGTCCCGGCGCTGGACGCGCTCAGCGCGCGGCGGCGATCATCGCGATGATCCCGCGGAAGCCGAGCCCCTCCGACGCCGACGCCATGTCGCCGTCGGCGAGCTGCGCGGCGGCGCGCCGGAGGTCGGCCATCACGCGCCCGTAGAGGGCGGCGCCCAGGCTGATGCGCTTCACGCCGGCCGCCTGGAGCTCCGCCACCGGCACCGGGCCCTCCATCGTGCCGACCACCACGTTCACGGGCTTCGGCGCCACCGCCCGCACGATCGCCGCGACGTCCGCCATGTTCGCCGGGAAGGGCGCGTAGAGGACGTCGGCGCCGACCTCGGCGAACGCGGTGAGGCGCCGGATGGTGTCGTCGATGTCGTCCCGCCCGTGGACGTGGTTGTCGGTGCGCCCCGTCAGGACGATCCGGCCCGCCGCCGCCCGCGCGGCGGCCGCGACCCGGGCGACGGCGTCGTCGAAGTCGCGGATCGGCGCGTCCGGGTCGCCCGAGGTGTCCTCCACGCCGATCCCCGCCAGCCCGGCGCCGATCGCCGCCTCCACGGTCGCGGCGACGGCGTCCGGCGTGCCCCCGTAGCCGTCCTCGAAGTCGCCGTTCACCGGGAGGCCGGTAATGTCGCCGAGCAGGGCGGCGTGCGCCAGGTGCTCGTCGCGGCTCACGGCGTGGCGGCCGTCGATGCGCCCGAGGGACGCGGCGAGGGCGGCGGACGAGGTGCCGATGGCCTCGAAGCCGGCCTCCTTCAGCAGCAGGGCGGAGACGGCGTCCCAGGCGTTCGGCATCACGAAGCCGTCCGGGCGGCGGTGGAGCTCGAGGAAGCGCTCATAGCGCTCGGGTTGCGACGGCGTCACGGGTCGACTCCTCCTGAGGTTCCGTCGTGGAGGATGCCCGACGGCGGCCGGGCAGCGCCGCCCCGGCCACGGCCGCCAGCACCCCGAGGCCCGTCGAGACCCACAGGGCGCCCGCCACGCCGTCGGCGAAGCCGGCCGGGGTCGCATCGCTGCCGGCGGCGGCGAACACGGCCACCGCGATCGCGATGCCGAACACGCCGCCCAGCTCCCGCATCGTGCTGTTGACGCCGGCGGCGGTGCCGATCGCCTCGGGCGGGACGGCGCTGACCACCGAGTTCTGCGCCGAGGGGAAGCACATCGAGATGCCGACGCCCGCCACGATCAGCGGGGCGATCATCGCCGTGTAGCCGGCGCCGCGGTCCGCGAGCAGGGCCAGGCACGCCATGCCGCCCGCGTGCAGCAGCGTCCCGGCGACCAGGAACGGGCGCTCGCCGAACCGGTCGACCAGGACGCCGGCGACCGGCGCCACCACGAACAGGGTCCCCGTCCACGGCAGCAGGCGCAGGCCGGCCTCCAGCGGCCCGGATCCCAGCGCCACCTGCATGTACTGGGCCAGGAAGAACACGGCGCAGAACAGCGACGCGACGGCCAGGAAGATGGCGGCGTTGCCCGCCGAGAAGGCGCGGGCGCGGAAGAAGCCGAGCGGCACCATCGGGGCCGGGGCGCGCCACTCCCAGCCCACGAACAGCCCCAGCAGGACGGCCCCCGCGGCGAGGGCGCCCGCCACCTCGGCGCTCCCCCATCCGGCGGCGTCGCCGCGCACCAGGCCCCACACCACGCCGAGAACGCCCGCCGACACCAGGCCCAGCCCGAGCGGGTCGAGCCGCCCGCGGGGTCCGCGGCTCTCGGCCATCCCCAGCAGCGCCACCGGGACAAGGGCCAGCCCGATCGGCACGTTGAGCCAGAAGATCCAGTGCCAGTCGAGCGACTCCGCGACGGCGCCGCCGATGAGCGGGCCGCTGGCCACCGCCAGGCCGGTCACGGAGAAGTAGATCCCCAGCGCCATGCCGCGGCGCTCCGGCGGGTACGCGGCGCTGACGAGCGTGAACGACAGCGTCATGATCGCGGCGGCGCCGACCCCCTGCACGGCGCGGGCCGCGATGAGGGCACCCGCCGACGTGGACAGCGCGCACGCGGCGGATGCGGCGGTGAACAGGGCCACCCCGCCCGCGAACGCGCGACGGCGGCCGATGCGGTCGCCGATCACGGCGGCCGTCATGAGGAGGACCGCGAACGTCAGGTTGAAGGCGTTGACGGTCCACTCGAGCTGCGCGAGGGACGCGCCCAGGTCCTCGCGGATGGTGGTGAGCGCCGTGGTCACCACGAGCGTGTCGAGGGCCGCCATGAAGCTGGCGACGGACGTGATGGCCAGCACGGTGGCGGCGCGCCGGTGTGTCGCTGGATGGGGCACGGGAGCCTCCCGGTCGTTTCCCCATCCGATCCGGCCCGGGGGCCGGATCCATCGTGCTCAGGCCGGCGGGGGGTCCCCGGCGACGCGGGCGACGAGGGCCGGGTCGAGGAACGCCACGACCTCGGCCACGCGGCCGTCGGCGGCGAGCGTCAGCACCTCGACGGCGTGCGGCGCCCACCCGCCGGCGGGGTCGGGGTGGCTCGCCACGAACGCGAGCTGGCCGTTGAACGTCGCCGGCAGCGTGCGCCAGCGCCGCCCCGGGGCGAACGGCCGGCGCAGCAGGAACGCCCTGATGTCGTCGCGGCCGCGGTACCAGGTGGGCGTGGGCGGCATCGCGTAGGCGGCGTCGTCCACGAGCATCGCGACCAGCCCGTCGACGTCGCCCTCGTCCCACGCCCGCACCCAGCGCGCCACCGTGTCGCGCACGGCGGCGTCACCGACGGCGCGCAGCACGGCCTGCTGGCTGCGCTCGGGCAGCGCCGCGGCGGCGGTCGCACGGGCGCGCTGGAGGGCGCTGTGGATGGCGGCCGGCGTGGCGCCGAGGGCCTCCGCGATCTCGGCGGGCGCATAGCCGAGCACGTCGCGCATGAGCAGCGCGGCGCGCTGGCGCGGCGGCAGCCCCTGGAGCGCCGCGACGAACGCGAGCTCCACCGCCTCCCGCTCCTCGTAGCGCGCCTCCGGCGACGCGGCGCCGTCGCCGACCGCGGCCAGGGCGTCGGGCAGCGGCTCGATCCACAGCCGCTCGACCGGCGGCGGCGCCAGCGGCGCGGCCGGGTCGGCGGCGGGGACGTGGCCCACGGGCAGCGTGAGGTGCGGGCGGCGCTCGATGGCGCGCAGGCACACGTTGGTCGCGATCCGGTGGAGCCACGTGCCGAGCGCGCTGCGGCCGCCGAACTGGGGCAGCCCCCGCCACGCGCGGACGAGGGTCTCCTGGAGGGCGTCCTCGGCGTCCTGCAGCGAGCCGAGCATCCGGTAGCAGTGGACGAGCAGCGGCCCGCGCTGCGGGGCCACCAGGCGCTCGAAGGCGCCGGCGTCGCCGCGGCGGGCGGCGGGGAGCGGGTCGTCGGAGGCGTGCACGGTGATGGTCATGTCTCTACAGACCCGCGGCGGACCCCGGATCCATCGGTGCCGGCGGAACCGGCGGGCCCGGCTCATCCCGAGGGGACGATGCGGGGGACGGAGCCCGCTGACAGCCTCGCCGGCATGCCTGACGACGATCTCACCACACTCGCGGCGGACGCCTTCATCTACGGCTACCCGCTGGTCTACGACATGGGGGAGGTCGCGCGCATCGCGCGCCACGGCCTCGGCGCCGTGCCCCCCGTCCCGCTCAACACGTTCGGACACGCCCGCGCCCTCGCCGGCCCGGACGAGACGTTCGTGTCGATCAACAACGACACGGTCTACTCGCTGGCCAACATCGACGCGAGCGGCGGCCCCATCCGCCTCGACGTGCCCGACTCGGCGGGCCGCTACTACGTGATGCAGTTCGTCGACGCCTGGACGAACAACTTCGCCTACGTCGGCCACCGCGCCACCGGGACCGGCGCCGGGAGCTTCCTGCTGGTCCCCCCGGGCTGGGAGGGCGACGCGCCCGCCGACGCGACGGTGATCCGGCTGCCCACCGCGATCGCGTCGATCGTCGGGCGCTGGGCGGTCGATGGCGACGACGACCTGCCGGCGGTCCACGCGCTGCAGGACGCGCTGACGCTCACGCCCACGGGGCCGGGCGCCGGGCTGCCACTGCCGGGCGAGGGCGTCCCGGACGACCTGATGTTCTGGGAGGAGATGCGCGTGCTCATGCGGGCCTTCCCGCCGGCCGCGCGCGACCGGGAGTACCAGGAGCGCTTCGCGCCGCTCGGGCTGCTGGCGCCCGAGTCGGAGTACCCGATGCCGGGGCCGGCGCTGCACGAGGTCCTCACCGCGGGGCTCGCCGCCGGGCGGGAGCGACTGGAGGCGGCGCTCAGGGGCGGAGGCGTCCCCTCACAGAACGGCTGGTCGCTGACGTACCACGTCTTCGACTACAACCTCGACTTCTTCGAGGTGGGCGCCCTCGACGACGACGCCTGGAAGCTGCCCGACGACCCGGCCCGGTACGTGCACCGCGCCGCCGCCGCGCGGGGCGGCCTCTGGGGCAACCACGGCTACGAGGCCGCCTACGCGATGGTCTTCGTCGACGGCGACGGCGCGCCCCTGGACGGCCGCGGCCGCTACGAGCTGCGCTTCGCCCAGACCCCTCCGTGCGACGCGTTCTGGTCGGTGACCATGTACGACGCCCAGGACTTCTACCTGGTTGCCAACCCCATCGACCGGTTCTCGGTGGGCGACCGGACCCCGGGCCTCCAGCGGGCCGCCGACGGCTCGCTGACCATCGTGCTCCAGCACGACGAGCCGGACACGCCGGAGGGCCGGGCCAACTGGCTGCCCACCCCTGCCGGGCCGTTCCGGCCGCTGCTGCGGATCTACGAGCCCGGGGACGCCGTATTCGACGGCCGCTACGAGCTGCCGCCGGTCGTGCGCCTCGCCTGAG
>JBFWNT010000014.1:0-65867 GCA_050250915.1 Thermoleophilia bacterium | reverse complement strand
CCACGACCGGGGCGGGGCGGGGGGCGGCCGGTCCCGTCCCCCCACCCGGTCCCGGGCGAGTGCCCCGCCCCCGAGGTTGCGCGGTGTTTCCCGGCTGCATCGCATCGCGAGGCTGCGTCCTCGACCTCGGCGATAGGACACCGCTATCGCCGAGGCTCTGCGTCCTTGCCTCGCGGGCGATTCGCTCGGGAAACCCATACGCAATCTCAGGGGCAGCGCACTAGGCGGTGCGCCGCTTCAGCGTCGCGGCCGCCAGGGCCAGCGCCGCGACCGCGGAGCCGGCCACGACCAGCACGTCCACCATCAGGTCGCCCGTCCAGGAGGCGGAGGTCGACACGTGGCTGAGGCCGTCGTAGGCGTAGGTCATCGGGAGGGCGTCAGAGAGCCAGCGCAGCCCGTCCGACATCTCCGAGCGGGCGGCGAACAGGCCGCAGAGGACGATCTGGGGGAGCAGGACGGCCGGCATGAACTGCACGGCCTGGAACTCGCTCGACGCGAAGGCCGAGGCCAGCAGGCCCAGCGCCATGCCCAGCACGGCGTTCAGGACGGCGAACGCGATGGCGAGCGGGACGTCGCCGGCCACGTCCAGGTCCAGCAGGCCGATCGCGACGGTCGAGACGGCGACCGCCTGCACGGTGGCCACCGCGGCGAACGCGAGGCCGTAGCCGAGCAGGATGTCGAGCTTCGACGACGGCAGCGTCATGAGCCGCTCGAGCGTGCCGGAGCTGCGCTCGCGGAGCATCGCGATCGAGGTGATCAGGAACATGATGACGAGCGGGAAGATGCCGACGAGGGGCAGGCCGATCCGGGCCCACGTGTCGTCGCCGACCACGAACTTGATGAGCGTCACCAGGACGCACGGGATCACGATGATCATCCCGAGCGTGCGGTGATCACGGCGGAGCTGGGTCAGCACCCGGCCCGCCGTCGCGAATGTGAGCGACAGGCTCATGCCATCGCCTCCTCGGTCTCGGCCACCAGGTCGAGGAACGCGTCCTCGATGGCGTCGGTGCCGGTGCGCTCGCGCAGCTCGTCCGGCGTCCCGGTGGCGATGATGCGGCCGTCGCGCATCAGCACGAGGCCCTCGCAGCGGTCGGCCTCGTCCATCACGTGGCTCGACACCAACAGGGTCGTGCCGCCGTCGGCGAGGGTCCGGAACAGCTCCCACAGGTCGTGCCGCAGCACGGGGTCCAGGCCGACGGTGGGCTCGTCCAGCACCAGCAGGCCGGGGCGGCCGAGCAGCGCGGCGGCGAGCGACACCCGCACCCGCTGGCCGCCGGAGAGGCGGGCGGCGGGGCGGTCGGCCCACCGGGCCAGGTCGACCGCGTCGATCACCTGGTCGATCTGGCCGGAGGGCGCGCCGATGAGGCGGCCGAAGTAGCGCAGGTTCTCGCGGACGGTCAGGTCCAGGTAGACCGAGGGCGTCTGCGGGACGTAGCCGATCTCGCGCCGCAGGGCGGCGGAGCCGGCGGGCATCCCGAGGACGGTGACGTCCCCGGACGCGACGATCTGGATCCCCACGATCGAGCGCATCAGGGTGGACTTGCCGCACCCGGAGGGGCCCAGCAGTCCGATGATGCTCCCGCGGGGGACGTCGAGCGAGATCCCGTGGAGCACGGGGTCGCCGCCCCTGGTGACGCGGAGATCACGGACCTCCACGGCGTTGCCGGTCATGCTTCCTCCTTCGTGGCGCCGGCCGGGGCCGGGCGGGTTTCGGTCGGTGCTGCCGGGTCCACCCTGGCCCGGGGGACCGGGCCATCGCCTCGGGTGTTGTCGCCTAGGTGGCGCGGTTCGGCGATCCGCTCGCCGGGTCCGCGAGCGGCTGCGGGTGACCGAGCGAGCCGAGCTGGGTGATGTCCCACGGGAAGACCGCGGAGGCGGCCCAGTCGGCGGCCACGCGCATGCGCCGGCGGCGCAGCGGGAGGCGGTTGAGGTGGTAGGTCCGGGCCATCAGCCAGGCGGGGATCCCGCGCAGGTGCAGGCCGGCGACCTCGGCGATCGCGCTGTGGCGACCGAGGAGCGCCATCTGGCCGCGGGTGCGGTAGGCGTACGGCAGCGGCGGGCGGCCACGCCGCTCGCGGCGGATGTTCTTCGCGAGCCGCCGCGCCTGGCGCAGCGCGTGCTGGCAGGTGGGCGGGTCGATCGCCGCCGGCGTGGCGGCGTTGGGGACGCGGGCGGCATCGCCGAGGGCGTGGATGCGCTCGCGGCCCTCCACCCGCAGGAACCCGTCGACCACGATCCGCCCGGCCTCGTCGACCGGCAGGCCCAGGGCGGCGCCGAGGCCGCTCGGGGCGACGCCGGCCGACCACACGAGCGTCTCGGTGGCGACGTCGGTGCCGTCGGAGAGGACGGCCCGGCCGCCCTCGGCGGACAGGAGCCGCGCGCCCGTGTGGATCTCGATCCCGCGACGCGTCAATTGGCGCGCCGCGTACTCGCCCAGGCGGCCGGGCACGGACGCCAGGATGCGCGGCGCCGCGTCGGCCAGGATCCACCGCTGTGGCGCCCCCGCCAGGCGGGGGTACGAGCGGAGGGCGTGCTGCACCAGCTCGTGGAGCTGGGCGACCGCCTCCACGCCGGCGTACCCGCCGCCGACGAACACGAACGTCAGGTGGCGGTCGCGGTCGTCCGGCGGCGCGGCGTCGGCCTGGTCGAGGCGGTGGAGCACCGTGTTGCGCAGGTGCACCGCGTCCTCGATCGTCTTGAAGCCGACGGCATGCTCGGCCAGCCCGGGGACGGGGAGCGAGCGGGAGCCGGCGCCGGGCGACAGGACCAGCCGGTCGTACGCGACGTCGACGGTGCCGGTGTCGGTCACCACCGTCAGCACCCGCGCGTCCTCGTCGAGGCCCGCGGCGGCGCCGAGGATCAGGTCGGCGTGGGGGCACATCTGCCGCAGGGGCATCACGACGTGCCGGGGCTCGACCGTCCCCGCCGCCACGTCCGGCAGCAGCGGGGTGTAGAGCATGAAGTTCTCGGGGGAGACGATCGTGGCCCCCGCCGTTCCGGCCATGCGGGCGAGCGAGGCGCCGGCGAAGCCGCCGCCGACGATCAGGAGACCGCCCCGGGCGGGGCGCGCGTCCGTGCGCGCCCGCTCGGGGGATGACGGGATGGCGGTGGTCATGACGCCGACCCCACCGGGACCCGCTCCGTCGACTCCGGCAGCTCGGGGAGCTCCGGTGCCGGGGCCGGCTCGGCGTCCTCGACCTCGTCCTCCTCGTCGGGGGGCTCGATGGTGAGGTTCGGCAGGACCCGGTCCAGCCACCGCGGGATGTACCAGGCGCGCCGGCCGAGCAGGTGCATGACGGCCGGGACCATCAGCATCCGGATGATCAGGGCGTCCACCAGGATCGCCACGCCGAGGCCGAGGCCGAACGACTTGACGGTGCGGTCGTCGCTGAGCACGAAGGCCCAGAAGACGACGCCCATGATGATCGCGGCGGCCACGATCACGCGGCCCACGCCGTTCACCCCGCGGGTGATCGAGCCGTGCGCGTCGCCGCCCTTGACGTACTCCTCGCGGATGCGGGAGGCCAGGAAGACCTCGTAGTCCATCGCCAGGCCGAACAGGATCGACAGGACGATCACGGGCAGGAACGAGGCGGTCGGGCCGGTGGTGTCCAGGCCCACGATGCCCTGGAGCCAGCCCCACTGGAACACGGCGACCAGGGCGCCGAAGGCGGCGAGCGCCGACAGCAGGGTGGTCGCGGCGGCCTTCAGGGCGATGACGACGGAGCGGAACGCCATCGTCATGAGCAGGAAGATCACGCCCACCACGAAGGCCAGGAACAGCGGGACGCTGCTGATGATCTTCGAGGCGACGTCCTCGTTGGAGGCCGTCTCGCCGCCGACGTGCGCGGTGGCGGTGGAGCCCGCGAGGGCCGCCGGGATCACGGTGTCGCGCAGGGTGTGCACGAGGTCGGCGGTCTCGGACGACTGCGGGGCGGTGGTCGGGATCACGGCGATCTGGGCGGTGTCGCCGGCCTGGTTGATGGAGGGCTCGGCGACGGCGGCCACGCCGTCGGTCGCGGCGAAGGCGGCGGCCAGGTCCGTGGTGGCCTGGGCGTCGCTGCCCTGGTCCACCGCCACGAGCAGCGGGCCGTTGAAGCCGGCACCGAAGCCCTCGGCGAGCAGGTCGTACGCCTTGCGGGTGGTGGTGTCGGGCGGGTTGGTGCCGGCGTCCGCGGTGCCCATGTTCAGGCTGAGGACCGGGATCGCCATGGTCAGGACCACCGCCAGGGTGGCCACCAGGACGGTCTTCGGGCGGCGCTCGACGAAGTTCGCGACGCGGGAGATGCCCCGGTTCGGCTTCGGCTGACGCTGCTTGCGGGCCCACGGCATCCGCAGGCGGTCGATCCTGTGGCCGACCTTGGAGAGCATGGCCGGCATGAGGGTCACGGCGGTGGCGACGGCGACCAGCACGGCCAGCGCGGTGCCGTAGCCCATCTTCGCCACGAACGGGATCCCGACGAGGGCGAGGCCCGAGATGGAGATCGCGACGGTGGCGCCGGCGAAGACGACGGCCCGGCCGGCGGTGGAGCCGGCGATGGTCGCGGCCTCGCGGGAGGTGCGGCCCTTCGCCAGCTCCTGGCGGAACCGCATCACGATGAACAGGGAGTAGTCGATCGCCACGCCCAGGCCGATCATCACGGCCAGGATCGGGGTGGTGGTGTTGAAGTCGGTGAACGCCGCGGCGATGGTCAGCAGCGACATCGCGGTGCCGATGGCGACGATCGCCAGCGTCATGGGCAGGGCCATGGCGACGGCGGTGCCGAGCACGATCAGCAGCACGATGATGGCGGCGGCGAAGCCGAGGACCTCGCTGGTCTGCGACTCGACGGCCTTCGCGCCGATGACGGTGCCGCCGAACTCGACCTGGACGTCGCTGTCGCCGACGGCGGCGCGGACGTCGTCCTCGACCGCCTCGATCTGCGCGTTGTCGAGCTCGCGGGCGGGCCGGTCGAACTGGGCCTCGATGAAGCCGATGGTGCCGTTCTCGGACAGGGCGCCGCCCTGGCCGGCGTACGGGTCGCCCACGGCGATGACGCCGGGGATCTCGGAGACGGCGGCCTGGGCGGCCTCGACGGCCGTGTGGCCCTCGGCGGTGTTCAGGCCCTTGTCGTACTGGAAGACGATGCGGGCGGAATCACCGGCCCGCTCCGGGAAGCGCTCGGTGAGGAGGTCGACCGCCTCCTGCGAGTCCGAGCCGGGGATGGTGCTGTTGTTGACGAGCTTGCCGCCGAACGCCGAGGCGCTGGCGAAGATCACGAGGACGAGGGCGATCCAGATGCCGATCGTCCTCCACGGGTGGGTTGCGCACGAGCGCACGAGCCGGGTGAGCACGGTCAGTCCCTTCCGACGGGAACGAGGCGGCCCGTTCGGCGGACCGCCGTGATGAGGAGTAGGGCGGTCGCGACGACGGTGACGCCGGCGACGCCGTCCAGCAGGTAGTGGTTGCCGGTCGCGACGACGGTCAGGGCCATCAGCGCCGGGTGCACGAGGAAGAACAGCCGGAGGGCGGCGGAGCGGGCGGCGCGGCGACCCGCGAGCCCGATCAGCAGCGACCAGCCGACGTGCATGCTGGGCATCGCCGCATAGGGGTTGAAGCTGATCCCCATGAACGAGCCCTGGTCGTGACCGCCCGCGAGGCCGACGGTGTCGGCGATGCCGAGGCCGTCGACGAGGCGCGGCGGCGCCATCGGCAGGAGCACGTGGATCACGCCCGCGATGGCGACCGAGACGAACAGCGCGGTCCGCAGCCAGGTGTAGGTGCGGCGGTCCGCGGCGGCGAGCCAGATCAGGACGACCCCGACCAGGGGGCCGAACCCGAGCATGTAGTAGAGCGACAGCAGATCGACGACGGGGCTGAACAGGTCCTGGATCTGCGCCTCGTGGAAGATCCCGAGGGCGCGCTCCACGTCGATCAGCCCGCGCGCGTTGGACATCGCGGTCGGCTCGGCGCCGATCGCGAAGCCGCGGATCGCGAGGTACGCCCCGTAGAAGGCGACCCACATCAGCAGCTCGCCGCCGACGAAGGCGGTGAGCCGCAGGGCCCGTGCGGCGGGCCGGGGGAGTGCGATTGCGCGGGCGTCGATCACGTCGCCACCCTGGCCCGGGGCACCGGGGGGTCGCATCAGGTGATCTCGCCTAGGTGGGTCGAATCGGCGATCGGCGCGGTCTCGGCGGTGCGAGGGGTGGCCGGGCGCGCGCCGGGCGCCGTACGATCGCCGCCGTGCTCCACGGACGGGATGCCGAACGCGCGGCCATCGGCGCGCTCCTGGAGGGCGCGCGGTCGTCGCGCAGCGCGGCCCTGGTGATCCGCGGCGAGGCCGGGGCCGGGAAGAGCGCGCTGCTGGACGACACCGCCGACCGCGCGGAGGACATGCACGTGCTCCGGGCGCGCGGCGTCGAGTCGGAGTCGGATCTGCCGTTCGCGGCGGTCCAGGGGCTGCTGCGGCCGGCGCTGGACCGGGTCGCCGCGCTCCCCGCGCCGCAGGCCCGGGCGCTCGGCACCGCGCTGGGCCTCGCCGACGGGCCGCCGCCGGAGCGCTTCCTGGTCTACACCGCGTGCCTCGGCCTCCTGTCCGAGCTGGCGGACCGGCGGCCGGTGCTGTGCCTGGTCGACGACGCCCACTGGCTGGACACGGCGTCGGAGGAGGCGCTCACGTTCGTGGCCCGGCGGCTGGACGCGGAGGGGATCATCCTGCTCTTCGGCGCCCGGGAGGGGGAGGAGCGCCACTTCCCGGGCGAGGGCGTCGACTCCCTCATGCTGGACGGCCTCGACGACGAGGCCGCGCACGCGCTCGTGGCCGAGGCGGCCGCCGGGGCCAGCGCCGCCGTGCGGGAGCGGCTCGTGGAGTACGCGCGCGGCAACGCCCTCGCGCTGGTGGAGATGCCGGCGGCGATGAGCACCGGGCAGCTGGCCGGCTCCGAGCCGCTCCCCGACGCCCTGCCGATGACCCGGCAGCTCGAGGCGGCGTTCATCAGCCGGATCTCCCGGCTGCCCCCGGCGACGGGGACGCTGCTGCTGGTGGCGGCCGCGGACGACTCCCAGGATGCCGCCGTGGTCGGCCGGGCCGCGGCGGACCTCGGGGCGGGCGACGATGCGCTGGACGCCGCGGAGCGCAGCGGGCTGCTGCAGGTGCGAGGCACCCGGATCGGCTTCCGCCACCCGCTGGTGCGGTCGGCGGTGTACGGCGCCGCCACCTCGGGTGAGCAGCGGGCGGCGCACCTCGCCCTCGCCGCCGCCCTCGCCGACGATGGTGCGCGCGCCGATCGGCGGGCGTGGCACCTGGCGGCGGGCGCCATCGGTGAGGACGAGGCCGCGCTGCGCGAGCTGGAGGCGGCCGCCCGGCGCTCCGAGGAGCGGGGCGGCCACCACGCCGCCGCCCGCGCCTGGGCCCGGGCGGCCGAGCTCACCCCGGGCGGGCCCGAGCGCGCCGAGCGGCTCGCCCACGCCGCCCGCGACCTCAGCGTCGTCGGCCGGGACGCCGAGGCGCTGGCGATGGCCGACCGGGCCGGGCATCACACGGACGCGGCGTTGCGCGCGGACCTGGCCCGGGTGCGGGTCGCCGCCGCAGAGCGCAACGGCGACCCGTCGGAGGCGCTGCCGGAGATCGTGGCGGCGGCGGTCGCGCTCTCCCGGGACGACCCGGACCGCGCGGTGGAACTGCTCATGGTCGGCACCTCGTCCGCGTGGCGCACCGCGGACGCCGGGCTCGTCGCGGCGATCTCGGACGCCCTCGCCGCGGTACCCTCCGACAGGCTGTCCGCGACGTACGCCGTGCTGGCGGGCGCCGTGCGCGGCTTCGTCGCCACGATCACCGGGGACTCCGCGACCGCGGCGCGGCAACTCCGGCCGGTGATGGCGTGGGGCATGACCGCCGGCGACGCCCAGCACGTGGCGTGGGCGTCGCGCGCGGCGGTCTGGCTCGGCGATCCCCAGGCGTACGACGCGCTGCTGACCCGGGCGGCCGAGCTGGCCCGGCAGCGCGGCGAGCTCGCCGTCCTCGCCGAGGCCCTCGGCATGCTCTCGGTCCACCGCGCCGTGTTCGCCCAGCGCTACGACGCCGCCGCCATGAGCGCGGAGGAGGCCCGCGCGCTCTGCCGGGAGCTCGGACCCGGGAACCTCGATGCGCGGTGGGGCGCCGCCCTCGCGGTGGTGGCCGCGGTCCGCGGGGATCCCGGCCGCGCGCGTGAGCTGGCCGGTCCCATCGTGGAGGCGACGCAGGGGCGCCTGCCGCTGGTGGCGTCCCCCGCGGTCTATGCGCTCGCCCTGGCCGACATGGGTGAGGGCCGGTGGGAGGAGGCCTCCCGCCGGCTGGACGCCACGGCGCTCCCCTCGGACCCGGCGGCCGTCGTGATGGCGCCCGACCGCGTGGAGGCCGCCGTCCTGGGGGGCCGGCCGGACGAGGCGCGCGACGCGCTCGCCACGTGGGAGGCGCGCGCCGCGACCACCCCGGCGGGCGCCCGTCGCCTCGCCGGCCTGAGGGCCCTGATGACGGACGGCGACGAGGCGACGCGCCTCTTCGGGGAGGCGCTCGACGCGCACGACGGGACCCGCCCCTTCGACCATGCCCGGGTGCGGTTGCAGTTCGGGCGGCACCTGCGGCGTCAGGGTCAACGTGTGGCCGCGCGCGAGCAGCTGCGTGGATCCCTGGAGGGGTTCGAGTCGCTGGGCGCCGAGCCCTGGGCCGAGCGCGCACGACGGGAGCTGCGCGCCTCCGGCGAGACCGCCCGGCGGCGGACGCCCGACGCCCCCGCCACGCTCACCCCTCAGGAGGCGCAGATCGCCGGCCTGGTGGCCCAGGGCCTGACGAACAAGGAGGTCGCCGCGCAGCTGTACCTGTCGCCACGGACCATCGACGCCCACCTTCGCGGCGTCTTCGCGAAGCTCGGCATCACGTCGCGCCGTGACCTGCGCCACCTGATGCGTGACGACGCCCTCCCCCAGGGCGCAGGGGCCGGCTGACGTGCTCCACGGCCGGGACGCCGAGCGGGACGCCATCGGCGCGCTCCTGGAGGGCGCGCGGTCGTCGCGCAGCGCCGCGCTGGTGATCCGCGGCGAGGCGGGGGTGGGCAAGACCGCGCTGATCGACGACACGCGGGAGCGTGCGACCGACATGCGGGTGCTGTCGACGCGCGGGATCGAGTCGGAGGCCGAGCTCGCCTACGCGGGCCTGTACGGGCTGCTGCGCCCCGCCCTCGACCGTCTCGACGACCTGCCCGAGCCGCAGGCACGGGCCCTCGGCGCCGCCCTGGGGATGGCGGAGGGCGAGGCCGGCGAGCGGTTCCTCGTCTACTCCGCGTGCCTCACCCTGCTGTCCGACCTCGCCGAGTCGCGGCCGGTGCTGTGCCTGGTGGACGACGCCCACTGGCTGGACGCGGCGTCGTCCGAGGCGCTCCAGTTCGTGGCCCGGCGCCTGGGCTCGGAGGGGATCGTGCTGCTGTTCGGCGCGCGGGAGGGCGACGTGCGGCGCTTCCCCGGCGACGGGATCGACTCGCTGATGCTCCACGGCCTGAGCGACGAGGCCGCCCACGCGCTGGTGGAGGAGGCGGCGGGCGGGGCGAGCGCGGCGGTGCGCGAGCGGCTGGTGGACTACGCGCGCGGCAACGCCCTGGCCCTGGTCGAGATGCCCGCGGCGATGAGCGCCGGCCAGCTCTCGGGAGCCGAGCCGCTCCCCGATGCCCTGCCGATGACCCGGCAGCTGGAGGCCGCGTTCGCGAGCCGGGTCGCCCGCCTCTCCCCGCCCGCCGAGACCCTGCTGCTGGTGGCCGCCGCCGACGACTCCCAGGACCTGGGCGTGGTGACCCGCGCGGCGGCGGCGCTCGGCGCCGACGGCGACGCGCTGGACGCCGCGGAGCGCAGCGGGCTGCTCCAGGTGCGCGGCACGCGCGTGGGGTTCCGCCACCCGCTGGTGCGCTCGGCGGTCTACGGGGCGGCGACGTCGGGCGAGCGGCGGGCGGCGCATCTCGCGCTGGCGGCGGCCCTCGAGGACGACCCGTCGCGCGCCGACCGCCGGGCGTGGCACCTCGCGGCCGGGGCGATCGGCGAGGACGCGGCGGCGCTGCGCGAGCTGGAGGCGGCCGCCGCGCGCGCCGAGGAGCGCGGCGGACAGCAGGCGGCCGCCCGGGCGTGGGCGCGCGCCGCCGAGCTGACGTCCGGTGGCCCGGAGCGCGCGGCGCGGCTCACCCGGGCGGCGCGCGCGCTGAGCCTGGGCGGCCGCGACGCCGAGGCGCTGGCGACGGCGGACGCCGTGGAGCCGCGCGACGCCGACCCGCAGATGCGGGCGGTGCTCGCGCGCGTCCGCTGCGGTGCGGCCTGGCGCATCGGCTCGCCGGCGGAGGCCGTGCCCGAGCTGGTCCGGGTCGCGGCGGAGCTGGCCGACACGGATCCGGACGTCGCCGTGGAGCTGCTCATGTACGGGACCGCGTCGGCGTGGTACGCCGCCGACGCCGGCGCGGCGGCCGGCATCGGCGCCGCGATCGACGGCATCGCCGAGGACGGGCTGTCCCCGACGTCACGCGCCCTCGCGGACGCGGTGCGGGGGTTCATCGCCACCCTCGCCGGCGACTTCGAGGGGGCGGCGCCCGCGCTCGCCCGGACGGTGGCGTGGGGCCGGGGGTCCGACGACGCCCGGCACGTGCTCTGGGCGTCGGGCGCCGCCGTCTGGCTCGGCGACCCCGACGCGTTCGAGGAGCTCCTGGTGCGCGGCGCCGAGCTCGCGCGCCCGCGCGGCGAGCTCGCATCCCTGACGGAGGCGCTCGCGATCCTCGCGATCCACCGAGCGGTGTTCGCCCAGCGCTACGCCGACGCCGCGGGGCCCGCGGAGGAGGCGGTCGCCCTCTCGCGCGAGATCGGCGCCGAGAACTTCGAGGCCATGGCGATGACGGCGCAGGCCGTGGTCGCCGCCGTGACCGGCCGACCGGACCGCGCACGCGAGCTCGGCGGCGCCATCATCGAGGTGTTCCGGCCGCGGATACAGCTGCTCGGCTCGCCGGCGATCTACGCGATGGCGCTCGCCGACATGGGCGAGGGGCGGTGGGAGGACGCCTCCCGGCGCCTGGACGGCACGGCCGACCCCGCCGACCCGGCCGCGGTGACGATGGCGCCCGACCGGATGGAGGCGGCCCTGCTGGCGGGGCGCCCCGACCAGGTGCAGGACGCCCTCGCGACGTGGGAGGCGCGGGCGGCGTCGCTGCCCGCCGGCCGGCGGCGCCTGGCCGCGATGAAGGCGCTCCTGGCGGAGGGCGACGAGGCGACGGCGCTGTTCGAGGAGGCGCTCGCCGAGGCGGACGGGTCGCGCCCGTTCGACCACGCGCGGGTGCAGCTCCAGTTCGGCCGGCACCTGCGGCGCCTGGGGCAGCGGGTGGCCGCGCGCGAGCAGCTGCGGGCGGCGCTCGAGGGCTTCGAGGCGCTCGGCGCCGAGCCGTGGGCCGAGCGGGCCCGCGCGGAGCTGCGCGCGTCCGGCGAGACCGCCCGCCGCCGCACGCCGGAGGCGGCGGACGCGCTGACCCCGCAGGAGCGGCAGATCGCCCGGCTGGTGGCGCAGGGCCTCACCAACAAGGAGGTCGCGGCCCAGCTGTACCTCTCCCCGCGGACGATCGACGCGCACCTGCGCGGCGTTTTCGCGAAGCTCGGGATCGACTCCAGGAGGGCGCTCCGGGACATCCCCATCCCCGCCTGATCAGGGCGGTTCGGCAGATCTCGCCGATGCCGGTGCGGCGGGCGGCTCCCATGGTGGCGGCGGCACCCACCCCACCAGGAGAACCGCCATGAAGATCTCGGACAAGATGCGCTCCATCATCGCCGTCACCCTCTGCGGGGGCGCCCTCGCAGGCGGCGCGGTCATCACGGTGAACGCGCTCGCATTCGAGGACACGGAGTCGGCGAAGGCCGACGTCTGTACGAGCCTCGAGGACCTGCGCACCACCATCGTGAGCTACGAGGGCCTGAACCCGCTCACGGCCACGAACGACCAGCTCGACGACGCCTACGACGACATCAGCGGCGCCGTCGACGACCTCGACGAGGAGCTGGACGAGTGGGTGAACGCGTACGACAACCCGCTCACCGAGGCCTACTGGGACCTCTACTACGCGGTCGAGGACCTGGACGGCGACAACACCGCCGCCGAGAACCTCGCCGACCTGGAGGACGAGCTCGCCGCCTACCCGGAGGCGTTCCACGAGACGTTCGACGGCTCCGGCTGCGACATCCCCGTCGCGTCCTGACGGCCCACGGCCCGGTCCGGCGGCGCATCGACGCCGCCGGACGGGCCGTCGTACGATCCCGGCATGCTCGTCGGCCGGGACGCCGAGCGGTCCCGGATCGGGGCCCTGCTCGATGATGCGCGCGCATCGCGCAGCGGCACTCTGGTGCTGCGCGGCGAGGCGGGCGTGGGCAAGACCGCGCTCCTCGAGGACGCGCGCGAGCGAGCAACCGACATGCACGTGCTCACCGTCCGCGGCATCGAGTCGGAGGTGGAGCTCCCGTTCGCCGGCCTCCACCAGCTGGTGCGCCCCGCCCTGGACCTCGTGGACCGGCTCCCCGGCCCGCAGGCCGCCGCGCTGCTGGGCGCGCTCGGCATGGCCGAGCGCGGCGGCGACGACCGCTTCCTGATCTCCGCGGCGTGCCTGACGCTGCTGTCGGAGCTGTCGGAGCGGCGACCGGTGCTGTGCCTGGTCGACGACGCCCAGTGGCTGGACACGCCCTCCTCCGACGCCCTCGAGTTCGTGGCCCGGCGCCTCGGCGGTGAGGGGATCGCCGTCCTCATCTCCGCCCGCGAGGGCGACGAGCGGCACTTCGACGGGCGCGGGCTGCCCAGCGTCACCGTCGAGGGCCTGGCGCCCGACGACGCGGCCGCCCTGGTGGAGGAGCGCGCCGGCACCACGCTGGCCCCCTTCGTGCGCGCGCTGATCGTGGAGCAGGCGGGCGGCAACGCCCTGGCCCTGTCGGAGATGCCCGCCGTCCTCAGCCGTGCCCAGCTCGCCGGCGAGGAGCCCCTGCCCGACACGCTGCCGCTGCCGGGGGCGATCGAGCGCACGTACCTCGACCGGGTGCAGGCGCTGCCCGACGACGTCCAGGTGCTGCTGCTCGCCGCCGCGGCCGACGACAGCCGGCGCGTGTCGCTGGTGATGGAGGCGGCGGAGGCGCTCGGCGCCGGGCCGGAGGCCCTGGACCTGGCGGAGCGCTCCGGCCTGGTCGTCATCAGCGGGCTGCGCATCGACTTCCGCCACCCCCTGGTGCGCTCCGCCGTCTACCAGGGGGCGCCGTCGGGGCGGCGGCGCGCCGCGCACAAGGCCCTGGCCGACGCGCTGGCCGAGGACGGGAACCGGCGGGTCTGGCACCTCGCCGCCGCGGCGCTCGGCCCCGACGAGGACGTGGCGGCCGCGCTGGAGCGGGCGGCGGACGACGCCCTTGACCGCACCGGGTTCGCGGCGGGGGCGTCGGCCCTGGAGCGGGCGGCCGCGCTCACCCCCGACCAGGACGCGCGGCTGCGACGGCAGCTGCGCGCGGCGGAGGCGTTCTGGCGCTCGGGGCACGGGGAGCACGCGCGGCGCCTGCTGGCGGGCGCGGTCCAGGAGGCCCAGGACCCGGTGCTCCGCGCCGACATGCTCCACCTGCTCGGCCACATCCAGCACCTGGGCGGGCCGTCGATGCCCGCCCACGATCTGCTGCGCGACGCCGCCGTGCTGGTGGAGGAGCGCGACCCGGAGCGGGCCACCCGCATCCTGTCCGACGCGTTCGAGGCGGCCCTCTACGCGGGCGACCCGGCGGCGTGCCTGGACGCGTCACGCCGCGCCCGCGCGCTGGCGCCGCGCGACGGCGGCGTCGCCGACTTCCTGGCCGACCTCGACATGGGCGAGGCGCTGTTCATCAGCGGCCTGTGGCGCGAGGGCGTGCCGATGTTCGAGCGCGCGGCGGAGATCTTCGCCGCGTCGCCGGAGCTGGCGGCCGACCCCTACCTGACGACCCGCGGCGTCATCGGGATCTGCTGGCTGGAGCGATGCGCCGAGGCGCGCCCGCTGGTGCAGGGCGCGGTGGCGGCCGCCCGCGCGCGCGGCGCCGTGGCGATGCTGCCGTACACGCTGTTCATGGCGGCGTGGGCGGCGCGCCGGACCGGCGACTGGGAGGACGCGATCACCACGGCCACGGAGGGCGTGGTGCTGGCCCGCGACCTCGGTCAGGAGACGATGGTGTTCGAGAACCTCTTCGAGCTGGTGGTCATCGCCGCGGCCCGGGGCGACGAGGAGACGTTCCGCGCCGGCGTCGCGGAGGGCCTCGACATCGCCGAGCGGGTCGGGTCGCACTACCTCCGCGAGGCGGTGCTGGCGCAGTCGGGCGTGCTGGAGCTGACGCTCGGGCGCCTGGACCTGGCGGTCGCGGAGGCGGAGGCCAGCGCCGTGCGGCTGCGCGCGATGGGCATCCGCGTGAACGAGCTGGTGCCGGTGCCCGATCTCATCGAGGCGCTCGCCCGGCTCGGGCGGATGGACGAGGCGCGCGCCGCCGTGCCCCGCCTGGCCGAGCACGAGGCGCATCCCCGCACGGGCGCGGCGATCCTGGCGCGCTGCGAGGGGATCGTCGCGGAGGACGCCGCCGAGGCCGACGCCCACTTCGTCCGCGCGCTGGCGCTGCACCCGGAGGACGAGGACGTCTTCGGCCGGGCCCGCACCCGCCTGCTGCGCGGGGAACGCCTGCGCCGCAGCCGCCGGAGGGTGGAGGCGCGCGAGGAGCTGCGCGCGGCGCTCGCCGCCTTCGAGCGCCTGGGCGCGACGCCGTGGGCCGACCGCGCCCGCTCGGAGCTGCGCGCATCGGGGGAGACGGCCGTTCGCCGCGACCCGGTCGCCTCCGCCGCGCTGACCCCCCAGGAGCTCCAGGTGGCGCGGTACGTCCAGCAGGGCTTCACCAACAAGGAGGTCGCGGCCCAGCTGTTCCTCTCGCCGAGGACGATCGACGCCCACCTGCGCAACGTCTTCGGCAAGCTCGGGATCACGGCCCGCTCCCAGCTCCGCGGCATGCCCCTCGGCGCCCCCGGGGAGGCGCCCGTCCCGGAGCCCTCCCCCTGAGGACGGGGCGCGGCCCCGCTGTCCATTGAACGAAACCCCGACGTTCATTTGAACCGCCGCGCCCTGTCGGGTGAACTCGGGGCGATCCGTTCCACGGCTCGATGAAGGGTTGATGGGCCGTTCACGTGAACGCGACCCCGCGTTCACTCGGACGCCGGGGCCACCGCCAGGGTCGGGGGAACCCTCCTCCAGGGGCGGGCGGCGACCATGTAGGCGATGCCGGCGACCGCGATCAGCAGGAGCAGGAGGGGGGCCGCCCAGACCTGGTACCAGGGGGCGCCCGGGGGCGCGATGGACGTGCGGGGCCACGCGATGTTCACCGTCTCGAAGGCCAGCCAGCCGACGGCGAGCACGTTGATCGGGATGCCCCAGCGGCCCAGGCGGACGTGGCCGCCGGGCCGCCAGCGCCCGGAGAGCCGGGCGGCGAGGGCCGCGACCGCCACCATCAGGAACGCCGCGTAGATGCCGGCGGTGCCGAACGCGATGACCGAGCCGATCGCCGCCGAGTCGAGCCCCAGCAGCATCCCCGCGCAGGCGAGCACCGCCGTCACCACCGTCGCGCCGATCGGGACGCCGCTCCGGTTCACCGTCCGCAGGAACCCGCTGGCCGGCAGCACGCCGTCGCGGGCGACCGAGAAGATCGCCCGCGCGGTGATCCCCTGGGCGGCCATGCCGCACGACAGGAACGCGATCAGGGTCAGCGCCGCGAACGGGCGCGACGCCCACGACCCGAACGACTCGGCCACCGCCGTCCCCACCGGATCGGCGTCCGACCCCGCCGCCACCGCCGCAGGGTCGGGATGCGCCAGCGTCACCGCCACCGCGTTCAGGATCACGACGCCCGCCACCAGCAGCAGCGCCGTCCACACCGCCCGGGGCACGTGGCGGGCGGCATCCACCGTCTCCTCCGACGTGAGCCCGCACGCGTCGAACCCCAGGAACACCCATCCGGCAACCGCCAGCGCCGCCAGCATCGCCGCCGCCGTCGAGCCGCCCGACAGCGACTCCGCGCCGAAGGTGTCGAACATCACCCCGACGTCCTGCTCGCGGAACGCGAGCAGCAGCACCACCCCCACGCCGACCGTCGCGACCACCTCCGCGGCGATCCCCGCCGTCAGCGCCCGCCGCAGCACGTGCACGCCGCGGGCGTTCACCAGGGCGCACACCACGATCAGCACCATGCCCGTCACCACGATCGCGTTCGCCGTCGGCTCCACGCCGATCGTCACGAGCGCCCACGGCGCCTCCAGGTAGGCGATCGTGGTGTTCGCCGCCGCGTAGGCGCACAGCACCACCCAGCCGTTGAACCACGCATAGCGGACGCCCACCAGCCGCCGCGTCCACTGGTAGGCGCCGTTCGCCACCGGGAACTCGGACGCCAGCTCCGCGTACACCGCCAGCAGCAGGCACTGGCCGGCCAGCGCCACCGGCAGCATCCACAGCCACGCGCCGCCCGCGACCGCCATGCCCACCACGACCACCCCGTAGAGGGCGACCACCGGCGAGATCGCGGCGAACCCGACCACCACGTTGTCGACGCCGCGCAGGCCCCGCCGCAGCTCCTGCTCGTAGCCGAGTTCGCGCAGGCGCTCCGCATCGCCCGCGCCCGCTGAGGGGGTCACCGACATGGGCGTCAGCGTATGTCGGCGACTTTCGCCGATGCGACCGCCCATCCTCCCGGCGCACGATGCCCACGTACCGCACCCCTCCCAGAGCGAGGCCACCGTGAGCACCTCTACCGACCCGACGCGCGTCTACCTCGATCAGATCGGCCGCCATCCACTGCTGAGCGCCGACGAGGAGCGCCGGCTGGCGCGCCTCGCCCATGTCGGCGACCCGAAGGCCCGCGAGCGCCTGGTGGAGTCGAACCTGCGGCTCGTGGTCGCGATCGCCCGCCGCCACACCCGCGGCGGCGCCGAGCTGCTCGACCTGATCCAGGAGGGCAACATCGGCCTGATGGAGGCCGCAGCCCGGTTCGACCCGGCCCGCGGCGTGCGCTTCGCGACCTACGCGTCGTGGTGGATCCGCAGCAGCATGCGCCGCGCGGCGATCGCCGAGTCCGGCCCCATCCGGCTCCCCGACCGCGTGCTCGACGCGATCGTGCGCGTCCGCGCCGCCGAGCGCGAGCTGGAGCAGCGGCTGCGCCGCGCCCCCACCCTCGCCGAGGTGGCCCGCGAGAGCGGCCTGAGCGCCGAGGCGGTCGACACCGCCCGCCGCGCCGCGCGCCCGCCGGTGGAGCTCGACGCCCCCGTGGCCGCGGACGGCGACGCCACCCTCGCCGACATGATCGAGGACCCCGCGGCGGCCGACCCCGCCGGGCGCGTCGCCGGCCACGAGGAGCTCACCGCCCTCGCGGCGGCGCTCGACGCGCTCGACGATCGCCCGCGCACCGTCGTGGCCCTCCGCTTCGGGCTGGGCGACGTGGAGCCCGCGACGCTCGGCGACGTCGCCGGCCGCCTGCGGCTCTCCCGCGAGCGGGTGCGCCAGGTGGAGAGCGGCGCGCTGCGCAGCCTCGCCCGCGACCCCGTCCTGCGCGCCGGCGCGCTCGCGGCATGAGCGCGCCCGCCGCCGCCCGGCGGCACCTGGACCTGCTGGTCGTCGGCGCGGGCCCCGCCGGGCGCCGCGCCGCGATCACCGCCGCGCACCTCGGGGCGCGGACCGCCATCGCCGACCGGGGGCCGGGCCCCACCGGCCTGCTGCCGTTCCGCGCCCTCCACGCCGCGGCCGGCGACGCCATCGCCGCCCGCCGCGCCCGCCCCCTGCGCGGCGGCGAGCGCCCACCCGACCTGGCCGACCTGCTGTGGCGGGCCGACCGCCTGGTCGAGGGCCAGCGCGACGCCGTGCGCGACCAGCTGCGGCGCGAGCGCGTCGAGGTGCTGGAGGGCGCCGCGCGGCTCACCGGCCCGCACGAGGTCGACATCGACGGCCCCCGCGGCACGGCGCGCCTCACGGCCGACCGGATCGTCATCGCCACCGGCGGAGTGCCACGGCGCCCACCCGGGTGCGACCGCGACGGCCGACTGGTGATGGCCCCCGAGGACCTCCCCTCCCTCCCCCGGCTGCCCGGCCGCCTGACCGTGGTCGGCGCAGGCGTCACCGGCCTGGAGGTCGCCGCCGTGGCCACCGCGCTCGGCGCGTCCGTGACCCTGGTGGACCGCGCCGGCGAGGCCGCGCCCGAGCTGGACCACGACATCGTCGCGGCGCTGCTCTACCACCTCCGCGGCGTGGGGATGACCGTGCGCCTGGGCCGCGAGGTCCGGGGCATCGACCGCCGCGAGGCGGGCGGGGTGGTCGCGGCGCTCGACGACGGCGGCGAGATCGCCGCCGACGCGCTGGTCTTCGCCGGCGGGCGCGACGGTGCCACCGCCGGGCTGGGCCTCGACGCCGCCGGCCTGGCCGCCGGGCCGCACGGGCACATCCCGGCCGACGCGCGCGGCCGCACCGCCGTCCCCCACCTCTTCGCGGCCGGCGAGGTGACCGGCGCCGCCGGGCGCACCGCCGCCGCCATGGACGCCGGCCGCCGCGCCGCGCTCACCGCACTCGGCCGCCTGGCGCCGCCGCCGCGCTCGCCGCTGCCGCTGGCCGTGGCCACCGTCCCCGAGATCGCCGCCGTCGGGCCCACGGACCGCGAGCTGGCCCTGGCGGGCGCGGCGCCGGTGCCGGGCGTGGCGCGGTTCGCCGACCTCATCCGCGGCGAGCTCTCGGGCGAGCGCGCCGGCATGCTGAAGCTGCTGGCGGACCCCGGCACCGGCCGGGTGCTGGCCGTGCACATCCTGGGCGCCGCCGCGGGCGAGCTGGTGCATGTGGGGCAGGCCGCGATCGCGGGCGGGATGACCGTCCACGACCTGGCCGACGCCGTCGCCGGCCCCGCCACGTTCGCCGAGGCCTACGCCGTCGCGGCCGCCGACGCGGCCTGCCGGATGCGGCTCGGCGATGATCGCCGATGCGAGGCCGGGGCGGTCGCACCAAGACTGGGGGCATGACCCGCCGGACCCGCCGGCGGCACGCAGCCAGGGAGACCGCGATGAGCCCCGCCACCCTCACCACCACCACCGCCACCACCGCTGCACCGTCCGTCGTCTGGATCCCGTGCGGCACGTGCTGGGGCCAGCGCCGCATCCACGTCGACCACAACGGCGAGGGCCTGGTGGCCCACGCGTGCCCGGCGTGCCTCGGCACCGGCGAGCAGCTCGTGATGACGGGGGCGCAGCGCTGATGGCCCAGCTCCCGATCGCCGAGCACGGCGTGATCGGCGACCTCCGCACGGTCGCCCTGGTCGGCACCGACGGCGCCATCGACTGGTGCTGCTGGCCGCGCTTCGACTCGCCCAGCGTCTTCGCCGCCGTCCTCGACGAGGGGCGCGGCGGGCATTTCCGCATCGCCCCCGCCGCCGGATGCACCACCCGCCAGCTCTACTTCCCGGACACCAACGTCCTGATCACCCGCTTCCTGTGCCCGAAGGGCGTGGTGGAGCTGCAGGACCTGATGCCCCTCCCCGGCCCCGGCGGCGACCGCCAGACCATCGTCCGCCGGCTCGTGTGCGTCCGCGGTCGCATGCGGCTGCGCCTGGAGTGCGAGCCCCGCTTCGACTACGGCCGCGCCGAGCACACCGTGGCGATCGGCGGCGACGGCGCCGTCTTCGACGCGCCCGACCTGTCGCTGGCCCTCGCCTCGCCCGTGCCGCTCACCTCCACGGGACGCGGCGTGACCGCCGAGGTGGTCCTCACCGCCGGCGAGTCGGTCACGTTCACCCTGTCGGAGCCGGTCGACGGCGCCCCGCCCCCGCCCTTGGCGCCTCCGGAGGCCGAGGCCGTGGTGGACGCGACGGTCGAGTACTGGCTCGACTGGATCTCCGGCTCCCGCTACGCGGGCCGCTGGCGCGAGATGGTCAACCGCTCCGCCCTGACCCTGAAGCTGCTCACCTACGCGCCGACCGGCGCCATCGTGGCCGCCCCCACCACCAGCCTGCCCGAGCAGATCGGCGGCGGGCGCAACTGGGACTACCGCTACACCTGGATCCGCGACTCGGCGCTGACGCTGGACGCGCTCATCCGCCTGGGCTTCGTCGAGGAGGGGCGGGGCTTCGCCCGCTTCCTGCTCGAGCGCTTCCGCGACTCCGAGAGCGACGGCGGCGGCCCCCTGCGGATCATGTACCGCATCGACGGAACGCCCCTCGGGCCCGAGGAGGAGCTGGACCACCTGTCCGGCCACCGCGGCTCCGCGCCCGTGCGCATCGGCAACGCCGCCGACGACCAGCTCCAGCTCGACATCTACGGCGCGATCATCGACGTCGCCCACCTGGCCGAGCGCCAGGGCGCCCGCGTCGCCTACGAGGGCTGGCGGTCGATCGCACGCTGCGCCGACTGGGTGTGCGACACCTGGGACGCCCCCGACGAGGGCATCTGGGAGACCCGCGGAGGCCGCCAGCGGTTCACGCACTCGCGGCTCATGTGCTGGGTCGCGCTGGCCCGCGCCATCCAGATCGCCCACGAGCGTTCGCTGCCCGCCGACCTCCCCCGCTGGACCGCCGTCCGCGACCGCATCTTCGCGTGGCTGATGGAGGAGGGCTGGAGCGAGGCGAAGGGCGCCTTCGTGCAGCACGACCGGACCGACGTGCTCGACGCGTCCGTGCTGCTCATGCCGCTGCTCGGGTTCATCTCCCCCACCGACCCGCGCTGGCTCTCGACGCTCGACGCGATCGGCGACGAGCTCGTGTCCGACAGCCTCGTGTTCCGGTACCACCCGGAGGCGTCGCCCGACGGCCTGGACGGAGACGAGGGCACGTTCACGATCTGCTCGTTCTGGTACGTCGAGGCGCTCGCCGCCGCCGGCCGGGTGCGCGAGGCGCGCCTGGTGTTCGAGAAGATCCTGACCTACGCCAATCACCTCGGGCTCTACTCCGAGGAGATCGGCCAGAGCGGCGAGCTGCTCGGCAACTTCCCGCAGGCCTTCACCCACCTGGCCCTCATCCGGGCGGCGATCGCCCTGGACGAGCGGCTGGGCGGCGCCACCTCCCACCCGCTCGCGGAGCTGGCCGTGGCCTGACGAGCCGTCAGGCGGCGAGGGCCTCCGGGTCGATCGGGACGTCGGGGTCGGCGAGCTTCGCGGGGTCGACGACGGCGCGGGAGCGGATGAGCTCCTGGACCTGGTCGTTCACGTCCCAGACGTTCAGGTTCATCCCGGCCAGGACGCGCCCCTCGGCGATCCAGAACGCGACGAGCTCGCGCGCGGACTCGTCGCCGCGGATCACCACCTCGTCCGTCGCCGACGCGAGGCCCGAGTACTCCATCCCGGCGTCGTACTGGTCGGAGAAGAAGTAGGGCAGCCGGTCGTACGGGGCGCCCGCGCCGAGCATGTTCCGCGCGGCGGCGGGGCCCTGGTTGAGGGCGTTGGCCCAGTGCTCCACCCGCACGCGGCGGCCGTCGTAGAAGGGGTGGAGCGCGTTGGCGACGTCGCCGGCGGCGAACACCCCGGGCGCGGCGGTCTCGAGCGTCGCGTCCACCAGGATCCCGTTGTCGACCGCCAGCCCCGCGGACTCGGCCAGCGCCGTCCGGGGGACCACGCCGACGCCGGCCAGCACGGCGGCGCAGTCGATGGTGCGCCCGCCCGCCAGGCGGATGCGCTCGGCGCGGCCGTCGCCCTCCACCGCCTCGAGCTTCGCCCCCGTGAGCAACTCGACGCCGTGCTCGCGGTGCAGGTCGGCGAAGAGGGCGCCGACGCGCGCGCCCAGCACCCCGGCCAGCGGCACGTCGGCCATCTCCACCACCGTGACCTCCGCGCCGAGCTGCCGCGCCGACGCGGCGGCCTCGCTGCCGATCCACCCCGCCCCGATCACCACCAGCCGCCCGCCGGACCGCGCCACCTCGCGGAGCCGGTCGCTGTCGTCCAGCGTCCGCAGCGTCAGCACGCCGGGCAGGTCGCCACCCGGCACCGGCAGCGCCCGCGGCTCGGCGCCGGTGGCGATGAGCAGGCGGTCCCACGGGAGCACGTCGCCGCCCTCCAGGGTGACGGTGCCGGCGGCCGGGTCCAGGGCCGTCGCCGCCTCGCCCAGCCGCAGCGCGATGTCCTCGCCGTCGTAGAAGCCCACCTCGTGGACGCGGGCCGACTCCCGGTCCTTCTCGCCGCGCAGGACCTCCTTCGACAGCGGCGGGCGCTCGTACGGCCGCTCGTGCTCGGCCGCGACGATCGTCAGGTCGCCGTCGAATCCCTCCCCGCGCAGGGTCTCGGCCGCCTTGGCGCCGGCCAGCCCCCCGCCGACGATCACGATGCGCTGCGGTGACGGCATGCGCCCTTCCTACCCCATCCGGCGCCCGTTGTCGCGCGCGTCAGCCCCGCCGCGCCGCCCCCGCCTCGCGGGCCAGGATCGCGACGTGCAGCTCGGTCAGGGCGACCGGGTCCGAGAGGTCGAGCCCCAGGACGTCCTCGAGCGCCTCAATGCGCCCGTAGAGCGACTGGCGCGCGATGCCCAGCGACCGCGCGGCGTCGGCGCGCCTGCCGCCCGCCGCGCAGAGGGCGGCCGCCGTCTCGCGGAGCATCCGGGCCCGCGCCGTGCCGTCGTCGAGGGGTCCCAGCCGGCGCCGGACGAACGAGCGCAGCCGGGGGTCGGCGCCCAGCCCGGCGAGCAGCCGCGGCAGGCTGGGGCGCGAGGCGTCGATCCAGCCCTCCGGCGGCGCGGGGTCGTCGAGCGCGTCCACCGCGTCCCCGAGCGCCTCCGCCAGCCCGTCCCATGCCTCCGCGACGGCGCCCACCGCGACGGTCACCGCCGGGGCGCCCGCGTCGCCCTCGCGCAGCGCCTCGGCCACGCGCGCCGCGACCGCCTCCCGGGAGCCGCCGCCGCGCGCGCTCACCACGCCCAGCAGGTCCCCGTGCCCGGAGCGCGTCCCCACCATCCCGCCGCCGGCGTGCGCGAGGGCGGGGCGCACGCGCTGCTCCAGCGACGCCCACGCCTCGACCGCCGCGTCGGGGGGATCGCCCTCGCGCCGCGCCAGCCGCGCGGCGAACGCCACGAGCCGCCACGGCGGCCGCATCCCCAGCTCGGCCGCACGCCGCGCCGCGGTCTCGGGCGCGACCGCGCCGTCCATCAGCCCGGCCAGCAGGGCGCCGCGCTCCCGCAGCCCCAGGACGCGCTCCTGGTGGGCGCGCGCGGCGACGATCGCGATCAGCCCGGCGGCGCGCTCCAGCATCGCCCGCTCCGCCAGGTCGAGGGGTCGGTCCGCGGGGACCCGCACCAGGCGGGCGCCCTCCAGCGGGCCCTCGGCCGCCACGTCCACCGCCCCCTCCCCGCCGGCGCCGGCGGACGCGGCCCCGCCGGCGGCGTGGAGGGTCGAGCCGTCGCCCAGCACCAGGGCGACGGGCGCGCCGACGTGGGCCGCCGCCACCTCGACCACGGCGTGCACGCCCTCGCCGGCCTGCAGCAGGCCGGTCAGCCGCCGCTCCATCGCCTCGGCGCGCCGCAGCGCGGTCAGCTGCCGGTTCACGATGCGCCCGTGGATCTCCTCGGTGACGGCGACGAACCGGACCGGACGCTCCAGGGACACCAGCGGCATCCCGGCGTCGCGGGCCGCCCCGACGGCGGCGGCGGCGATCCGCGGCAGCCCGGGACCCAGCTCCACGATGACCCCGGCGACCCCCTCCCGCGCCAGCCCGCCGATCCAGCGCCCGGCCGCCTCCGGGCCCGGCCGCATCGAGATGCCGGTGGTCAGGATCAGCTCTCCGCCGAGCAGGAGGTCCGCGACGTCCTCGGTCTCGGCCACGTGGACCCAGCGGATGGGGCGGTCGAGCGCGTCGGCCCCGGCGAGCACCCGCGTCCCCGCCCGGGCGACCTCCGGCAGCGCGAGCACCTCGGAGATGCGGACGGCGTCGTCGAACGGCTCGACCTGCGGCGTGTCAGGCATATCGGCCATGAGTATGACGCTGTGTCGCTTGCCGGACCACCGGGGACGCGAGGATCATCGGGGGATCGCCACCCCGAACCGGTAGGTCCGATGACGCCATCCGTGGATGCACCCCCCGCCCCGCGCACGCTGATGAACCACGTCGGAGGGGCCTGGGTCGACCCGGCCGCCTCCGAGGAGCTCGTGACCCGCAACCCCGCGACCGGCGAGGACCTGGCCCGCGTGCCCCTCTCCTCGGCCGCCGACGTCGAGCGCGCGGTGGCCGCCGCCCGCGCCGCCCAGCCCGGGTGGGCCGCGACGCCGATCACCGTCCGCGCGCGCGCCCTGATGGATCTGCGCACGTCCCTCGTCGCCCACCAGGACGAGCTGGCCCGCCTGCTCGCCACCGACATGGGCAAGACCGTGCCCGACGCGATGGCCGAGGTCGGCCGCGGCATCGAGTCCGTCGAGGCTGCCATCGCCGCCCCCCACCTGCTGAAGGGCCAGGTCCTGGAGGGCGTCTCGCGGGGCATCGACGTGGAGATGGTCCACCAGCCCGTCGGCGTCATCGGCGTGATCACACCCTTCAACTTCCCGGCCATGCTGCCGCTCTGGTTCATCCCGTTCGCGCTCGCGTGCGGCAACACCGTGGTGCTGAAGCCGTCGGAGCAGGACCCGCTCTGCCCCGAGCGCATCGTCCAGCTCATCGCCGAGATCGACGCGATCCCCCCGGGTGCGGTGAACCTGGTGCACGGCGCGCACGACGCCGTCAACGCGCTGCTCGACTCGGAGGGCATCGACGCGATCTCCTTCGTCGGCTCGGCCGAGACGGCGCGCTACGTCGCGTCGCGCGCCACGGACGCCGGCAAGCGCGTCCAGGCGCTCGGCGGCGCCAAGAACTCGATGATCGTCGCGCCGGACGCCGACCGCGACCTGATGGTGTCGGGCGTCCTCTCGTCCGCGTTCGGCGGCGCCGGCCAGCGCTGCCTGGCGGGATCGGTCGCCGTCCTGGTCGGGACGCGCGAGGAGCAGGACGCGGCCCTGGACGCGATCGTCGCCGGGGCGCGCGGGCTGGTCGTGGGCGCCGGCCTGGACGACGCCACCGACGTCTGCCCCGTGGTCTCGCCCGCCGCCCGCGAGCGTCTGGAGGGCGCCATCGCCGAGGCCGCCGGCCAGGGCGCCGAGGTGGTGCTCGACGGGCGCGGCGACGGCGGCCCGGGCGGCTGCCAGCTCGGCCCGACGGTCCTCGACCTGGCCGACACCGAGTCGCGCGCCGCGCGCGACGAGCTGTTCGGCCCGGTGCTGTCGGTGGTGCGCGTGCCCGACCTCGACGCCGCCATCGACTGGAGCAACGGCTCGCGCTACGGCAACTCGGCGATCCTCTTCACCTCGTCCGGCGGAGCGGCCCAGCGGTTCCGCCAGCGGATCGAGGCGGGGATGCTCGGCGTGAACATCGGGGTCGCGGCCCCGGTGGCCTGGTTCCCCTTCGCCGGCTGGAAGGACTCCATGGTCGGCGACCTGCACGCCAACGGCGACGACGCATTCACCTTCTACACCCGCCGGAAGGTGGTGACCTCGCGATGGGCATGACGCGCACCCACGACGAGCTGCAGGGCCTGGCCTACGGCCACCTGCTGCAGCAGTTCGCCCGCAACGGCGCCTTCGCGCCGGGCGGCGCCCTGGAGCTGCCGGTCCTGGTCAGCGGCGAGGGCGCCTGCCGCGTGACCGACACGCGCGGCGTCGAGCACCTGGACGCCCTGTCGGGGATGTTCTGCATGCAGCTCGGCTACGACCACGGCGAGGAGATCGCCGAGGCCGCCGCCGCCCAGCTGCGGTCGATGCCGTACACCACCAACTGGTCGACGGCGACGCCGACGGCGATCGAGCTCGCCACCGAGCTGGCGGCCCGCGCGCCCGGCGACATCAGCCACGCGTTCTTCTGCGGCGGCGGCTCCGAGGCCGTGGAGTCGGCCTGGAAGATCGTGCGCCAGCACTTCGTCCAGAAGGGCGAGCCGCAGCGGCACAAGGTCATCGCCCGGCGCGTCGCGTACCACGGGGTGAACCTCGGGGCGCTCGCCATCTCCGGGGTCGACACCTACAAGGCCCCGTTCGGCCCGCCGGCCCTCGAGGTGCGGCACGTGGCCAACACCAACCGCTACCGCCGGCCCGACGGCGACGACGACGCGGCCTTCAGCGCGCGCCTGCTCGCCGAGATCGAGGCCGTGATCCAGGAGGAGGGCCCCGAGACCGTCGCGATGATCTCGGTGGAGCCGATCCAGAACGCGGGCGGCTGCTTCACGCCCCCCGACGGCTACTGGCCGGGGCTGCGCGAGATCTGCGACCGCTACGGCATCGTGCTGCACGCCGACGAGGTCATCTCCGGCTTCGGGCGCCTCGGCGAGATCTACGGCGTCACCCGCTACGGCGGCGTGCCCGACGTGATCACGCTCGCCAAGGGCCTCACCTCCGGCCACGTCCCGATGGGGGCGGTGATGCTCTCGGAGCGGATCGTCGACGTGCTCCGCGAGCCCGGCTGCACGCTCATGCACGGGCTCACGTTCGGCGGGCACCCGGTGTGCGCCGCGATCGCCATGAAGTCGCTCGAGATCTACGACCGCGAGGGCGTGCTCGAGGGCGTCCGCTCGCGCGTCCCGTTCGTCGCCGACCTGATGGGCCGGCTCCTGGAGATCCCGGCCGTGGGCGACGTGCGCGGCGACGGGTTCTTCTGGGCCGCGGAGGTCGTGGCCGACGAGGAGGGCAACCCGCTGACCGGCGACGACAAGGCGCGCTTCGTGACCGAGGTGATGCCGCGGCACCTGCGCGACCAGCGGCTCATCGCCCGGGGCGACGGCCGCGGCGACGCCGTCGTGCAGATCGCGCCCGCCCTGGTGGCGGAGGACGACGTGATCGAGGAGATCGTGGAGCGCCTCGGCCGGGCCATCGAGGGCGCGACCGAGGAGATGAAGCTGCCCTACGCGTCGGCGAAGGCGGGGATCACCTCGGCCCCGTAGGCCTCCAGCGTCGTGTCCGGCGCGTCGTGCATCAGGTAGATGGCGAACTGGTCCATGCCCGCGTCGCGGAGCTCCCCGAGCTTCGCGACGTGGTCGGCCGGCGTGCCGAGGATGCAGAAGCGGTCGACGATCTCGTCGGGGACGAAGTCGGTGGAGGGGTTCCCGGCGCGCCCATGGTGCGAGTAGTCGTAGCCCTTGCGCGCGGCCACGTAGTCGGTGAGCGCGGCCGGCACCTCGCTGTGGGCGCCGTAGCGCTCCACGATCTCGACCACGTGGTTGCCGACCATGCCGCCGAACCAGCGGCACTGGTCGCGCTGGTGCGCGATGTCGTCGCCCACGTAGGCGGGCGCGCAGACCAGCACCGTGATGTCGTCGGGATCGCGCCCCGCCTCCTCCGCCGCCTCGCGCACGTGGGCGAGGGTCCAGCGCAGGATCTCGGGGTCGGCCACCTGGAGCACGAACCCGTCGGCGCAGCGCCCCACCACCGAGAGCGCCTTGGGGCCGTACGCCGCCATCCACACCTCGAGGCGCCCGTCGACCACCCAGGGGATGCGCACCTCCGCGCCGCCCTCCCCGACGATGGCCCGGCCCTCGGCCAGCTCGCGGATCTCGTGGATGGCGCGCTCCGTCTGACGCAGCGTCGTGGGCGTGCGGCCCAGCACCCGCAGCGCGGAGTCGCCGCGCCCGATGGCGCACACGGTGCGGTTGCCGAACATGCTGTTGAGCGTCGCGAACACCGACGCCGTCACCGTGGGGTCGCGCGAGGCGGGGTTGGTCACGAGCGGCCCCACCATCATCCGCCGGGTGGCGGAGAGGATCTGCGAGTGGATGACGTACGGCTCCTGCCACAGGATGTGGGAGTCGAACGTCCACGCGTGACTGAAGCCGAGCTGCTCGGCGCGCGTGAAGAGCTCCACCAGCCGCCAGGCGGGCGGGTCGGTCTGGAGGGTCAGCCCGAAGTCGATGCGGCCGCTCACGATGCCTCCCCGGCCCAGGCCATCGTCCGCAGCGTCAGCGCGTGCATCGCGCGGACCGACAGCTCGATGTCGGCCTCCGATGAGTCCTCGTCCTTCGTGTGGCTCACCCCGCCGATGCTCCGCACGAACACCATCACCGACGGCACCACGCGCGCCATCTCGGCGGCGTCGTGCAGCGGGCCGCTCGGCAGGCGCGGCGCCTCGCGGCCGGTGAGCTCCGCGATGACCTCCGCCGCCATCTCCACGAGCGGCGGAGCGAAGTACACCGGCTCCTGGGCGAACTGCGGGACCCACTCCACCGTGCAGCCCTCCTCGGCGGCGATCGCCTCCGACGCCCGCCGTGCGTCGGCGACCATCCCGGCGAGCACGTCCGCGTCGAGGGCCCGCTGGTCCAGGGAGATCTCGCACGCCCCGTTGAACGCGGTCACGATCCCCGGCGACACCGACACGGTGCCGGTGGTCGCGCGCACGTCCGTCCCCGCGGCGGCGGCGTCGCGGGCGGCCAGCGCGATCCGCGCGGCGGTCAGGAACGCGTCGCGGCGCAGGTGCATCGGCGTGGCCCCGGCGTGGGCGTGGGCGCCGCGCGCGACCACGACGTGGCGCTGCAGGCCGAAGACCCCCGTCACCACGCCGAGCGGGCGGTCGATGCTCTCCAGCACCGGCCCCTGCTCGATGTGCAGCTCCAGGTAGGCCGCCACCCCGTCCAGCTCGTCGCCCGCCTCGAGCATCCGCTCCAGCTCGACGCCGCGGGCGCCGAGCGCGTCGGGCAGGGCGACCCCCTCGCGGTCGCGCAGGCCGCGCAGCGCCTCCGGATCGAGGGTGCCGGCGGCGGCGCTCGACCCCACCAGCGACCGGCCGAAGCGTGCGCCCTCCTCGTCGGCCCAGTCGACCAGGCGCAGCGTCAGCGGCGGGCGCGGCCCCTCCGCGACGGCGCGCATCACCGCCAGCGCGGCGACCACGTTCAGGGCCCCGTCGAGCCAGCCGCCGTCCGGCACCGAGTCGATGTGGCCGCCGACCACCACGCTGCGCGCGCTCTCGCCCGGGAGCGCGGCCCAGACGTTGCCGGCGGGGTCCCGGTGGACCTCGACGCCGGGGATCTCCTCCAGGCGGGCGCGGAACCACTCGCGGGCCGTCATCCACGTGTCGCTCCAGGCGACGCGCTGCGCCCCGTCCTCGTCCCCCGTCAGCTCGGCGAGGTCCCGCAGCCAGCGCACGGCCAGCGGCGGGTCCAGGACGCTCACGCGGCCTCCGCCGCGGCGGACGCCTGGAGCGAGCGCGGCAGGAACTCGCCGGAGCCCGGCTCGGCGACGACGTCCCCGTCGATGTACGCCAGGTTCCCCCGCACGTACACCCGCTCCGGCGCCCCGACCAGCTCCAGCCCCTCGTAGGGCGTGTAGTCGTTGGCGTTGTGCCGGTTGGCGTGCGTGATCGTGAGCGGCAGGCCGGGGTCCCACACCACGATGTCGGCGTCGGCGCCGGCGGCGATGAGCCCCTTGCGCGGCAGCAGGCCGTGGACCCGCGCCTGGTTCGTGGAGAGCACCGCGACGAAGGTCTCGGGGCTGATCCGCCCGGTGCGGACGCCGTGGGTCCAGAGGACCGGCGCGCGCTCCTCGACGCCCGGCATGCCGTTCGGGATCTTCGTGAAGTCGCCGCGGCCGAGCTCCTTCTGGCCGGCGAAGTCGAAGGCGCAGTGGTCGGAGCCCACCAGCACCAGGTCGCCGGTGGACAGGGCGCGCCAGAGCTCCTCGTGGTTGGAGGCGTCCCGCAGCGGCGGCGAGCACACGTACTTGGCGCCCTCGAACTCGGGCTTGTCGAGGTCGTCGATCGTCATGACCAGGTACTGGGGGCACGTCTCCCCGTGCACCACCTGGCCGCGGTCGCGGGCGCGGCGGATCTCGTCGGCGGCGCCCCCGCAGGTCACGTGGACCACGCCCAGGACGGTGTCGGCGATCTCGGCGAGGCGGATCGCGCGGCCGGTGGCCTCGGCCTCGACCGCCTCGGGGCGGGTGCGGGCGTGCCAGATGGGCTCGACGTGGCCCCGCAGCAGCGCCTGCTCCTGGAGCTTGGCCACGGCGTCGCCGTTCTCGGCGTGGACCATCACCATGACGCCCGCGTCGCGGGCGATCTGCATGATCTCCAGCAGGCCCTCGTCCGGCGTGTAGAGCGGCGTGCCCTTGTACGCCATGAACACCTTGACCGTGCAGACGCCGCGGGCCGGCAGCGACGGGATCTCGGCCTTCACCGAGTCGTTGAGGTCGCAGACGGCGACGTGCAGGCCGTAGTCGATGCGGGCGCGCCCCGTGGCCTTCGCCTGCCAGGTGGTGATGGCGCCGCCGAGGGTGCCGCCGATGTCCTGCAGGGCGAAGTCGACCAGGACGGTGGTGCCGCCGGCGACGGCCGCCGCCGTCCCCGAGTCCCAGTCGTCGGCGGTGATCGTGCCGCCGAACGGCATGTCCATGTGCGTGTGGGCGTCGATGAAGCCCGGCATCAGCAGCCGGCCCGTGCAGTCGACGGTCTCGACGTCGTCGTCGGGGATGGCGGTCCCCACGGCCGCGACGCGGCCCCCGCGCACCGCCACGTCCGCCCGGAAGGACGCCTCCGCCGTCACGACGGTGCCGCCCCTCAGGTTCAGATCGCTCATTCCGCAACCCCTCTCGGCCTGCCGCGGAACGCCGGCCCTCATCCGCGGGACCCCGGGGAAGCTATCCCATGCGGGGGTTTCGCCGCGACGCCCGCGTCGTCACGCTCGTCACGGTCTGTAGCGTCAACCGTGACGACCATCCGCGACCCAGGAGCCTGCGATCTCGACCACCCGCCACGCTGCCGAGGGGACCCTCCTCGACAGCATCATCCCCCGCCCGTCCGACCGCACCGCGGCCATCGGGCTCGACCTCGCCCTCGTGGCGGCGGGCGTGGTCCTGATGACCATCGCCTCGCAGATCAGCATCCCCTGGCACCCGGTGCCGCTCACGGGCGGCACGTTCGGCGCGTTCCTCATCGGCGGCCTCTACGGGTTCCGCCGCGCCCTCCTGACCCTGCTCGCCTACACCGGCCTCGGCGTCATCGGCCTGGGCGTCTGGGCCGACTGGGGCGGCGGCTGGGACACGTTCACCGGCTCCACCGGCGGCTACATCGTCGGGTACGTGGTGGCCGCGGGCATCGTCGGCTGGTTCGCCGACCACGGCGCGACCCATGACGTCACCAAGATGATCGGCGTGATGCTCATCGCCAACGCCACCATCTACCTGCTCGGCGCGGCGTGGCTCGCCAACTGGACGCCGCCCGGCGCCACCCAGGACCTCGGCTGGAACGCCGCCTACGAGCTCGGCATCCAGCCGTTCGTGCCCGGCGACGTCGTCAAGATCTTCTTCGCCGCCTGCCTGCTCCCCGGCGGCTGGAAGCTCATGCGGCTGCTGGAGCGGAAGTAGGGGATCCCCCGGACCCCGCGGGGGCCGCGGCGCTCGGCGCGCTGCGGTCCCTGCGGGCGGTCCGCCGGTTCACGGATCAGCCGGTCGATGCGCGCGACCTCGACCGGGTCCTGGAGGCCGGCCGCTGGACGGGGTCGGCCCGCAACCGCCAGCCGTGGCGGGTGGTGGTGGTGCGCGACCCGCGGGCGCGGGCGGAGCTCGCCCGCCTGGGCGCGTACGCCGGCCACCTGGCCGGGGCGCCGGTGGTGCTGCTCCTGGCGCTCGACACCGCGGCCGGCGGCACCGACGGCGAGTTCGACACCGGCCGCCTGGCCCAGACCCTGATGCTGGCGGCCGCCGCGCTGGGCCTGGGCACCTGCCCCGTGACGTTCTTCCCCGACGCGAACGTGGCGCGGGCCACGGCGATCGCCGGCCGGGCGGCGCCGTGGCGGGTACGCACCGGCATCGCCCTGGGCCATCCGGCGCCGCCGGCGCCGTGGGCGGGGCGGGAGGGGCGGCCAGCCATCCCGACCGGCCGCCGCCCGCTCGCCGAGTTCCGGGTCGATCCCGGCGATCTGCCGGACGTGAGGGCGTAGCCCTGCGCCCCGGCCTCCGCGGGGTCGAATCCCGCCGCCGGCTTCGGGTACCCTGGGCTCCTCCCCCGCGTCCATCGCCGGCGCGGGTGCGGGACGACCCTGACGGCGATGCACGCAGGCGCGCGTGGCGGAACTGGTAGACGCGCGGCGTTCAGGTCGCCGTGGGTGCAAGCCCGTGGAGGTTCGAGTCCTCTCGCGCGCATTTCTTCGGCCCCGGCGTGCGTCCATCCGGGCCACGAGCCGGTGTGGGCGCTCTCCACGGCCCCATCGCCAGCCGCAACCCGCGCCGTCGGCCTCGCCACCCGCGCCCGGAGCCCCCCTGACCCGTCCGAATGTTGAGGTCGCGTTAAGGAGTGAACGTCCGCTGCCGGGATCCCGCTCCCCACCACGGTGCCGGGGGGGGACGATCAAATCAGCGACGGTGCGCGCTCAATCGATCAGCTCCCCACGGCGGCCCGCCGATCCAGAGTGCGGAAGAGAGGACTCGAACCTCCACGGGGCCAGGCCCCACAGCGACCTCAACGCTGCGCGTCTACCAGTTCCGCCACATCCGCATGTGGTGTCCGGCCGGTTCCCTCCGGTCCCGTCCTGTCGGCCGGCGGGGGAGCCCGCTTGACTCGCGCGCGCTCCAACCCTCGCGCCGGGAGCCCGCGGCCGCGTTCGAGGCGGGCCCGCGCGGGCCGGCCCGCGGGCGGACCGGCCGCCGCGCCTAGCGGAGGGACCGCGCGACGTCCTCCATTAGGTCGAAGGCGTCCTGCATGCCGTCCTCCATCCCGGATGCGATGTGCGCGTCGCGGTGCTCCGGCAGCTCGTGCTGCACCAGCATCGTCACCAGGGTGCGGCCGTCGCGCTCCTCGAACGTGATCACGTCGACCGCCGCCGCGTCGGGCATCCCCTCGTACACCTCGGTCTGCACGAGGCGCTCGCCCGGGACGATCTCGCGGTACTCGCCGTGGAAGCCGACCTCGAATCCGCCCTCGGCCGTCATCACGTAGCGCCAGGTCCCACCGACCCGCAGGTCGATCTCGCAGATCTCCATGGTCCCGCGCTTCGCGGTCCACCAGCGCGGCACCAGATCCGGGTCGGTCCACGCCCGGTACACCAGGGCGGCCGGCGCGTCGAACTCCCGCGTGATCAGGATCTCGCGGTCGCCCTGCAGCGCCACCGTCGCGCGGCGGCTATCCGTCATCGCCATCGTCCTCCTCCTCCGTCGTGAGCTCGCCGAGGACGGCGTCCAGCTCCGTGAACCGCTCCTCCCACAGACGCGCGTAGTCCCGCACCCAGTCGTGGACGGGCTTCAGCGCGACGGGGTCGAGGCGGTACAGCCGCTGCCGCCCCCGCTCCCGCACGGACACGGCTCCGACCTCGCGGAGCACCCGCAGGTGCTTCGAGACCTGGGGCTGCGTGAGCCCCGTCGACGCGACCAGGTCGTTCACCGGCCGCTCGCCGCCCGACAGCAGGTCCAGGAGCTCCCGTCGCCGGGGCTCCGCGATCGCGTTGAACGTGTCCGCCGTCGTCGCCGCCCGTGCCATGCGGTCACATTACATTCTGATATCGGCATATGTCAACGCGTCGGGCAGGATCGGGGGATGCCAGACCTCGAGATGGAGCTGACGCGGTCGCGGGACGACCGGAGGCGGTTCGACCTGGAGGGCGCCGGGTCGATCCGCCTCGGCCCGTGGTACCGCGGCGGCGCGACGATCCTGGCCGGCGACGAGGTGCTCGAGGTGGAGCGGCGCGGGATCCTCCGCCGCACGATCGAGGCGCTGGACCCGGCCGGCGCGGTGGTCGGACGCTTCGGTCCGCAGGGCGGGAAACGCGGTGGGCCTCTCTGGTGGGACGGCCGTGAGCTGGCGCTGAGGCCGAGCAGCTTCTGGCGGGAGCGGTACGCCCTCGTCGATGGCGACCGCGACCTGGCCCTGCTGGACGGCAAGGGCTGGGGCAGCCGGCCGGTGCGGATCCGGCTGGACGACCCCGCCACCGAGCCCTCACTGCTGTTGTTCGCCGCGTACGTGGTGGACCGGCTCGCCGACGACGCCGGATCCTCGGCGGGGGCGACCGCCGCCGCGACCGGCGCCGTCTAGAGCGCCTCCGGCAGCCCGAACGCGGGGAACAGCGACGGGCCGAACGTCGTGATCTCGGCGATCCGCCCGCCGTCGATCCGCATGACGTCGAGCTTGAACCCGCGGAACAGGGTGTCGCCCGGACGGCGCAGGTAGCTCGCGGCGGCGGGCAGCCGGTTGGCGGACGTCGGGAGCAGCCGCCAGTCGCCGTCGCGATCGGGACCGAGGGCGCGTGCGATGAGCGGCGCGATGCCGGCGATGCCGTCGAAGACCATCGGGGCGGGCGGCATCGTCACGCGCATGTCCTCCGCCGCGATCGCCACCGCGGCGGCGGCGTCGCAGCGCTCATGGGCGTCGATGAAGCGCAGCAGCAGCTCACGCTCCTGCGCCGTCGGGGCGCCCGCCGACCCGCGCGAGCGCCGGGACGGCAGATGCTCGCCCATCGTCGCCCGCGCCCGCTGGAGCGCGCTGTTCGCGGCGGGGACGCTGGTCTCCAGCAGGCCCGCGGTCTCCTCCGCGCTCCAGCCCAGCACGTCGCGCGCGATGAGCGCCGCCCGCTGCCGGGGCGGCAGCAGCTGGAGGGCGGCCAGGAACACGAGCTCGATGGTCTCGCGCTCCACTGCCACGTCGTCGGGGCCGTCGGCGTCCTCGGCCACCTGGTCGAGCATCGCGTCGGGGTAGGGCTGGAGCCACGGGATCTCCGCCGGGCCGGTCCCCACGGGCCGCGTCCGGCGGCGGCGGGCGTCGATGCACACGTTCGTCGCGATCCGGTAGAGCCAGGCGCGGGCGGACGGGCCGGAGCGCAGGCCGTCGCGTCCGCGCCACGCCCGCAGGAACGTCTCCTGCACCGCGTCCTCGGCCTCCTCGAACGAGGCGAGCATGCGGTAGCAGTGGACGTGGAGCTCGCGCCGGTGCCGCGCGGTGACGGCCTCGAACTCCTCGCGGACGGCGCCGGTCACGACGCCGGTCCGCCGTCCCGGTGGACCTCCTGGACCAGCCAGACGTTGCCATCGGGGTCCGGGAACTGCATGAACGAGTTGTAGCTCTGCCGCGCCGGGTCGGGTCCGGGGCTCATCCCCTCGGGGCCGAAGTGGAACGGCTCGCTCACCGGGATCCCCCTGCGGGTCAGGTCGGCGTGGGCGGCCTCGATGTCGTCGACCACCAGGTGGAGCCCCTTCGTGGTGCCCGGCTCCGCCTGCGGCATGCCGCTGCCGATCGCGATCGCGCACGCCGACCCCGGCGGCGAGAGCTGCACCACCCGGAACCCCGCGTCGGTGCCGTGCTCGCTGTCCAGGTGGAACCCGCAGCGCTCGTAGAACGCCTTCGCCCGGTCCACGTCGGACACCGGGACCACCACCAGCTCCAGTCGGTACTCCATCGCGCCTCCCTCCCTCGGAACGAACCTGTCGCCCGTACAACGCACGCGGCGGGCGGAACTCATCGGTCGGGCGATGACCGCCCGGTCCTGTGAGAACGCAACCCAGGCTCAATTCTCTGCGCTCATCCCCGCCCTGGAGGATCCCGTGGCCGAACCCCTGCCCGGACCGACTCCGGCATCCCGACGCGATCGCGACCGCCGCCGAGCGCGGACGCCTGGTGGCCGTCGCGTACGTCGATGACGATGGATTCCCGTCCGTGTCGTTCCGGCACCGTCTAGACGTCGCGGACGCCCGAGACCACCAGGGCGACGCCCACCACCACCTGGAGCGCGGCCAGGAACGGCGCGGCGCGGCCCGCGGCCCCGAGGCGCGGCAGCAGCGCCAGCGCGGCGACCACGGCCAGGGCGATCGCGGCGGCGCCGAGGGCCGGGCCCACGCCCTCGTCGGCGGAGGCGGCGATGGCCATGCACGCCAGGTCCGGCGTCACCAGCAGCGCCCCCGCCGGCCCGCCGGGGCGGGGGCGCACCAGCGTGGCGGCGCCGAGGGCGGCCAGCACGATGCCGGCGCCGATGCGGAACGACTCGGGGCTGATGTCGAGGGCGTCCAGCAGCGGGTCGGCCAGGAGCACCCCGGCCAGGATCAGCGCCGCGCCCGCCGCGAGCACGACGGCCAGGGTGCGGCGCGGCGCCCGCCCCTCCCCGAGGCCCAGCGCCACCCGGCCGGCGTTGGTGGTGCCGAGGAAGCCGGCCAGCATCAGCGCGAAGGTCACCGGAGGGCCTCCCGGGTGCCGATGAGCGCGGCGATCGCGTGCTGCTGGTCGTCCATCTGCGTGTATCCCCCGTCGAACCAGGCGCCGTTCACGCGGGGGTCGGCCGCGCCCGTCGCCTGGCGGGCCAGGAGGATGCCGCCCAGGCACACGCTCCGCTCGGCGAGCCGGCCCCGCAGGTCGGCCAGCGCCGGGTCGGCGACGGCCAGGCGGCGCAGCGCGGCGGTGCCCTCCCCCACGGTGCCGAGCGACGCGCCGGACTCCGAGAAGGAGAGGCCGCGCCCCACGTGCTGCGACTCGTAGCGCACCACCCAGCCGAAGTAGCCGGCGAGCCAGCGGGCGTAGTCCTGCTCGACGGGGGTCAGGCCGTCGGCGGCCTGGAGGGCCTCCAGGCCGTAGGCCGCCCAGTGGTCCGCCTGCCGGTAGGCGCTGCCCTCGGCGCGGTCCCGCCGGGTGGCGATGTAGTCGGCGATCCGGTGGGCGGGCGCCTCCCAGCCCTCCCCAGGGAACGTCCGCGCCATGAACGCGAGCGCGAAGAACGCCTCGCCCGTCGAGAACATCCCGTACGTGTCGGGGACGGCGGCGCCGGTGCGGGCGTCCCCGTACTGCAGGACGCTGCCGTCGGGCTGGGTCTGAGACACGATGAACCGCGACAACCGGTGGGCCAGGCCGTCCCAGCGGGTGTCCCCGGTCGCCTGCCGGCGGTGCAGCAGCGCCACCACCAGCAGCGCGTTCGCGCCCACGTTCGCCGACTCCCCGGGGGGCGCGAGCGCCGCCCAGCCGTCGTGGGTCACCAGGTGGCGCCGCGCCCACGCCAGGCCGCCGTCGGCCCCCCGCGTGTCGCCCGTTCGGTAGAGGGCGTCCATCACCCCGGCGTGGCGCGTGGTGTTGTAGCCAACGGCCGGCATCCCGGTGTCGCGGTGGAAGCCGTAGGTGTAGCGCCCGTCGGGTCGCCGGCCGTCCACGAGCCAGGCGGCGGCCGCGTCGATGCCGGCGGTGACCGTCGCCGGGGTGGCGGGCGGGCAGCGCTCGGCGGGCACCACCGCGGCCCGGAGCACCGCGACGACGGCGACCCACAGGACGGCCTGCCCGATGAGCCACCAGCGGTGGCGGCGCCAGAGGGACCCCACGGGTGGACGGTAACCCGCCCCGGTGGGCGAGACTACGGGCGATGGCCTACGACGAGGACCTCGCGGAGCGCGTCCGCCTGGCGATGGCCGGCGTGCCCGACCTGATCGAGCGCAAGATGTTCGGGGGCCTCGCGTTCATGGCCGGGGACCACATGGCGGTGGGCATCGCCCGCGACGCGCTGATGGTGCGGCTGGGGAAGGATGGCGCGACCGCCGCCCTGGAGCGCCCCCACGTCCGCCGCATGGACATGACCGGCACGCCGATGACGTCGATCGTCCTGGTCGCCCCGGCGGGGACCGCCGACGACGACGCCCTCCAGGCCTGGGTCGACGAGGCGCTCACATTCGTCCGCACCCTCCCCCCGAAGCGGCAGCGGGAGCGGCGCGCCCGGTAGCGCACCGTCCGCGGCGGGTACGGGGCGGGGGACCCGGCGATCGACACGGAGCGCGGACATGGCGATCTCACTCGGAATCCTGGCCCTGCTCGAGGCGAAGCCCGGCAGGGGCGACGATCTCGGCGACTTCCTCCGTCAGGGCCGCGAGCTCGCGGCCCAGGAGGGCGGCACCGTCACCTGGTACGCGTTCAAGGTGAGCGACACCACCTACGGCATCTTCGACACCTTCGAGGCCGAGGACGGCCGCCAGGCGCACCTGGACGGCGAGATTCCCGCGGCCCTCGGCCAGGTGGCCGACGACCTGCTCGCGGCGCCGCCCGACATCAGGCCGGTGGACGTGATCGCCGTGAAGTAGGGCGCATCGGGGGCGGTCTCGAAGCTGACCCGCTGGCCCTCATCGAGGCTCCGGTACCCGTCGCGCTGGATCTCGGAGTGGTGGACGAAGCAGTCCTTCGAGCCGTCGTCGGGGGTGATGAACCCGCTGTTGTCCGGGTCACGGTAGCGCCGAGCGCCGGAGGGTGGCTTCCGAACGGCCCGTCCACCCTGCGACCGGCGGCTAGGGACCTCGGCGGGTCACCTCGTCGACGTGGCGCTGGACGCGGCCGTCCTCGAGGATCGCGAGGAACGTCCCGACGATCGCCATGGGGGCGAGGACGCAGGGGATCACGATGCGCCAGTCGCCGCCGGCGATGGCGAGCGGGATGCCGATCGCCAGCCCCGCGATGGCGCAGACCGGCAGCGCGATGGCCAGCCGCTGCGACAGGGTGCGCCCGCCGGTGGGGTCATCGACGGGCACCCGCGGGTCGCCGGAGCGTGGGTCGACGCGCAGGCGCCGCCCGGGTTCGGGATCCATGGCGGGCTGGTACCCGGCCGGGGCGGGTCGGGGCGGCGCGCCGGTCCGCGTGGGACCGGCACGCCGCGCCGCCGTCGCCGCGCTCAGCCGGCGGCGGCCGTCTCCGGCACCGGGACGCCGATGCCCTCGGCGATCCGGCGGCCGAACTCCTCGTCGCACTGCGCGAAGTGCCATGCCATCCGCACCTGGATGTGGTTGTCGCACTCGGACAGCAGCGTGGTGAGGTTCAGGACCAGGTCGTCGCGCTCCCAGTCGGGCATCGTGCGGTAGCGCTCGCCGGCCTGCGCGTAGTCGTTCGTGCGCTCCAGCCTCTGGCGGCCCACGGAGCCCTCCACGTACGGGCGGTGCTCCGGCCCCGCCGGCTCCGCCTCGGGCAGGCCGCCGGTGCTGGACGGCTCGTAGTTGACGTGCGGGTTCTCGCCCGTCCCGTCCACGTGGTACGCCATCGCGCCGTCGCGCTGGTTCGTGTTGGCGGGCACCTCCGGCCGGTTGACCGGCAGCTGGAGGTAGTTGGGGCCCACGCGGTACCGCTGGGTGTCGGAGTACGAGAACGTCCGCCCCACCAGCATCTTGTCGTCGCTGAAGTCGAGGCCGTCGACCAGGACGCCGGTTCCGAACGCGATCTGCTCGTTCTCGGCGAAGTGGTTCTCGACGTTGCGGTCCAGCACCATCCGCCCCACCGGGAGCAGCGGGAACCGCTCCTCCGGCCAGACCTTGGTGTCGTCGAGCGGGTCGAAGTCGAGCTCCGGGTGGGCGTCGTCGCTCATGACCTGCACCCGCAGCTCCCACTCCGGCAGGTCGCCGCGGGCGATCGCCTCGAAGCAGTCCTTCGACGCCGACCCCAGCTCGGTGGCCTGGATCGCGTCGGCCTGCTCCTGGGTGAGGCTCGCGATGCCGTCCCGCGGCTCCCAGTGGTACTTCACCAGCACGGCGTCGCCCTCGGCGTTCACCATCTTGTAGGTGTTCACGCCGAAGCCCTGCTGCTGCCGGTAGTTGGCCGGGATGCCGCGCGGGCTGAACAGCCAGGTGAGCATGTGCATGGATTCGGGGGTCATGCTCATGAAATCGAAGATCCGGTTGGGCTCCTGCCGGAACGTGACCGGGTCGGGCTTCAGCGCGTGGATCACGTCGGGGAACTTGATCGCGTCGCGGATGAAGAACACCGGCAGGTTGTTGCCCACCAGGTCCCAGTTGCCGTCCTCCGTGCGGAACTTCACGGCGAAGCCGCGCGGGTCGCGGGCCACCTCCGACGAGTCGCGCCCGCCGATGACCGTCGAGAACCGCACCGACACCGGCGTGCGCTTCCCCTTCTCCTGGAAGAGCTTCGCCCGCGTGTACACGGAGGCCGGCTCGTCGCCGATCGTCCCGTACGCCTCGAAGAACCCGTGCGCCACGAAGCCGCGCGCGTGCACCACCCGCTCGGGGACCCGCTCCCGGTCGAAGTGCGCGATCTTCTCCAGGAACTGGTAGTTCTCGAGCGTCGCGGGGCCGCGGTCGCCGACGGTGCGCTGGCTCTGGTTGTCGGAGACGGGGTGGCCCTGGCGGGTGGTGAGGTGGCGCGGGGCGTCGCTCATGTGGTCCCTTCGGTCGATGTGGTGGGCCGGGAGGCGGCCGCGGCGCAGTCGGCGCAGAGGCCCCAGTAGATGACCTCGGCCTCGTCGACGACGAAGCCCCCGTGCGCGGACGGCTCCAGGCAGGGCGCGTGCCCCGCGGCGCAGTCCACGTCGCGCGTCGTGCCGCACGCGCGGCAGATCAGGTGGTGGTGGTTGTCGCCCACGCGGGTCTCGTACCGGGCGGGGTGCCCGGCCGGCTCGATCCGCCGCAGCAGGCCGGCGTCGGTGAGCGCGTGCAGGGTGTCGTACACCGCCTGCGTCGAGACGCTGCCGATTCGGCGCGTCACCTCCGCCCGCACCGCCTCCGCGTCCGGGTGCCCCATCCCCACGATGGCGTCGAGCACGGCGATCCGCGGGGCCGTGGCACGCAGCCCGTGGGACCGGAGCAGCTCGACGACATCGCGGAGGGGCTCGGGCACGGGCCCGACCCTACACGCTGTCTGGAACCACTCCAGAAAAGGAGTTGTTACGTCACGCGGGAGGGTGGTCGCGTCGTCGGCCGGTCAATCGACACCCCGAGTTCACGATCGGAACCCGCGCGCGGCGGGGTCCGTCGGAATGAACATCGGTGGGCGATCGAATGAACAACCCCGTCGAAGGGGGTCGACGAGGGCCCCGCCGGTCCCGAGGTGTCGCGTCCGGACGGACCCCGTTCACGGAGTCGTCCGGCGCGGCTCCTCGGTCCTGGTGGGGCGCCGGTAGAGGTCGGTGATCGTCCCGTCCGCCCACTCGGCCGAGAACGCGAACGTCTCCGAGAGGGTCGGGTGGGGGTGGATCGTCAGGGCCACGTCCTCGGCGACCGACCCCATCTCCAGGGCGTGGACAGCCTCGGAGATGAGCTCGCCGGCGTTGACGCCCACGATCCCCGCGCCGAGGATGCGCCCCGTCCCCGGCTCGGTGATGAGCTTGGTGCGCCCCTCGGGGCGGCCGATGCCGAGCGCCCGGCCGGACGCCGCCCACGGGATGGCGGCCACCTCCACCTCCACGCCGCGCTCCCTGGCCTCGGTCTCGGTGAGCCCCATCCACGCGACCTCGGGGTCGGTGTAGGCGACCGACGGGATCGTCCGGCGGTCCCACACCACGTCATGCCCCGCGATCACCTCGGCGGCGAGCGCCCCCTGGTGGGTGGCCTTGTGGGCCAGCATGGGGTCGCCGGTGACGTCGCCGATCGCGTGGATGTGGTCCACGTTCGTCCGCATCCGGCCGTCGACCGGGATCACGCCCCGCTCGTCCACCTGCACGCCCGCGGCCTCGGCGCCGATGCGGTCGCCGTTCGCGCGCCGGCCCACCGCCACCAGCACCCGGTCGACGATCCGCCCGGGCGGGGCGTCGTCGCCCTCGAACGTCACGTGCAGGCCGTCCTTGCGGGCCTTCACCTCGGCCACCTTCGTGCCCAGGTGGATCGCCTCGTAGCGGCCCTCGATGCGCTTCTGGAGCGGCGCCACCAGGTCGGGGTCGCACCCCGGGATGAGCCGGTCGAGCATCTCGACCACGGTGATCCGGGAGCCGAGCGCGTCGTAGACCGTCGCCATCTCCAGACCGATGATCCCGCCGCCGATCACCAGCAGCCGCTCGGGCACCTCGTCCAGGCGGAGGGCGTCGGTGGAGTCCATGACCCGGGGATCGTCGGGCAGCCCCGGGATGGTGGCCGACTGCGAGCCGGCGGCGATGATCGCGTTCGCGAACGCGATCGTCTCGGTGCCGTCCGGCGTCGCCACCGCCATCTCGTGGGGCGAGGTGAACGCCGCGGTGCCGTGCACCACGCGCACCTTGCGCCGCTTGGCCAGCCCGTCCAGGCCCTTGGTGAGGGTGGCGACCACGTCGCCGGTGGAGGTCCGCAGCCGCTCCAGGTCGATCTCGGGGGCCCCGAAGCCGATGCCGCGCTCCGCCGCCTCGGCGGCGCCGGTGATGACGGCGGCGGCGTGGAGCAGCGCCTTCGACGGGATGCAGCCCACGTTGAGGCACACGCCGCCGAGCACGTCGTAGCGCTCGACCAGCACCGTCGAGAGGCCGAGGTCGGCGGCGCGGAACGCGGCCGTGTAACCGCCGGGGCCGCCGCCCAGCACCACGACGTCGACCCGCTCGCCGCTCACAAGAGCATGCGCAGCGGGTCGGCCAGGACGTGCGCCAGGTGGGTCGTGAACCGCGCGGCGGCGGCGCCGTCGACCACGCGGTGGTCGTACGACAGGGAGAGCGGGAGCATCAGGCGCGGCGCGAACGCGCGGCCGTCCCACACCGGCTTCATCTCCGACCGCGAGACGCCCAGGATCGCCACCTCGGGCGCGTTGATGATCGGCGTGAAGTACGTGCCGCCGATCCCGCCGAGGCTCGAGATGGTGAACGTGCCGCCCTGCATCGCCTCGCGGGTGAGCGAGCCGTCGCGGGCCTGCTGGGACAGCTGCGTCAGCTCGCGCGCGATGTCGAGCAGGCCCTTGCGGTCGACGTCGCGGATGACCGGGACCAGCAGGCCGTCCGGCGTGTCCACGGCGAACCCGATGTGGACGTAGCGCTTCAGCACCAGCTCGTCGCCCTGGAGCGAGCTGTTGAACTCCGGGAACGCGCGCAGGGTCACCGCCGACGCCTTCAGCAGGAGCGACACCATCGTGAGCTTCACGCCCTCGTCGGCGTGCTCCGCGTTGGTGGCCGTGCGGAACTCCTCCAGCGCCGTGATGTCGGCGTCGTCGTGCTGCGTGACGTGCGGGATCGCCACCCAGTTGCGGTGCAGCGCCGGGCCGGCGATGCGCTTGATGCGCGAGAGCCCCACCGTCTCGATGGGCCCGAACGCGGCGAAGTCGACCTGCGGCCACGCGGGGAGGCCCTCGACGGCCGGCGCTCCCGCCGGCGGCGGGGCCGTGGTGGGGGCCTTCGCGGCGGGGGCCCGGGCGCCGTCGCCGCCGGCGGCGGCCTCGACGTCCTGGACCGTGACCCGGCCGCCGCGGCCGCTGCCCGCCACCGACGACAGGTCGATGCCCCGCTCGCGCGCCAGCCGACGGGCGGCGGGCCCGGCGTAGGAGCCGTCACCGTCGCCGCCATCGTCATCGTCGGCGGCGGGCGCCGGCTGCGGGGCCTCGTCGCCGATGCCCTCCTCCTCGGCCTCCTTCCCGGCCGCCTGGGGGGACGGCTCGCCCGCGTCGGGCTCGCCGCCGGCGTCCTGCGCCGGCGCCTCATCCGGCGGTGCCTCCTCGGCGGGCGCCTGCTCGGCCGGTGTTTCCTCCTCCTCGGCCTTCGGCCCGGCGCCGTTGTCGGACAGGGTCAGGATCAGGTCGCCCTGCGACACGGTGTCGCCCACCGACACGGCCACCGTGTCGACCGTCCCGTCGGACGGCGAGGGGACCTCCATGCTCGCCTTGTCCGACTCGAGCACGATGAGGGGCTGCTCGGTCTCGACGGCGTCGCCGGCCGCGACGAGCACCTCGATGACGGGGACGTCGGCGAAGTCGCCGATGTCCGGGACGCGCACCTCGCTCATCGGGTCCACGGAGGCGCCGCCTCCGGGTCGATGTCGTAGCGCTCGATCGCCTTCTGCACCGTCGCGGCGCCCAGCGCCCCCTCGCTCGCCAGCGCCGCCAGGGCGGCCACGGCCACGTGGTGGCGGTCGACCTCGAAGAAGCGGCGGAGCTTCACCCGGTAGTCGGAGCGGCCGAACCCGTCGGTGCCGAGCACGGTGTACGGCCGATCGACGAACGGGCGGATGCTGTCGGGGAAGGCCCGGATGTAGTCGGTGGCGGCCACCGCCGGGCCGTCGCGGCCGGCCAGCTGCTGCGCCACGAACGGCGTGCGGGCCTCCTCGTGGGGGTGCAGGCGGCTCCAGCGCTCGGCGGCCATGCCGTCGCGACGCAGCTCGGTGAAGCTGGTGACGCTCCAGACGTCGGCGGCCACGTCGTTGTGCTCCTCCAGCAGGTCGGCGGCGGCGAGGACCTCGCGCAGGATCGCCCCGGATCCCATCAGCTGCACCCGCGGGCCGTCGCCGGTCCCCTCGCGGACGAGGTGCATCCCGCGGATGATCCCCTCCTCCGCGCCCTCGGGCATGGCGGGGTGCGGGTAGTTCTCGTTCGTCACCGTCAGGTAGTAGAAGACGTCCTCCTGGTCGGTGACCATCCGGCGCAGGCCGTCCTGCATGATCACGGCGACCTCGTGGGCGAACGTGGGGTCGTAGGCGCGGCAGTTCGGCACCGCCGCGGCCATCAGGTGGCTGTGACCGTCCTCGTGCTGGAGGCCCTCGCCGTTGAGGGTGGTGCGGCCCGAGGTGCCGCCGATCAGGAAGCCGCGCGAGCGCTGGTCGCCGGCCGCCCAGATCAGGTCGCCGACCCGCTGGAACCCGAACATCGAGTAGAAGATGAAGAAGGGGATCATCTGCACGCCGTTGGTGGCGTACGAGGTGGCGGCCGCGATCCACGACGACAGCGCGCCCGCCTCGCTGATGCCCTCCTGGAGGATCTGCCCCTTCTTGTCCTCCCGGTAGAACATGAGCTGCTCGGAGTCCTCGGGCGAGTAGAGCTGGCCCACCTGGGAGAAGATCCCGAGCTGGCGGAACATGCCCTCCATGCCGAACGTGCGCGACTCGTCGGCCACGATCGGGACCACGTGGGGGCCGACGCGCTTGTCGCGCAGGATGGTCGAGAGGGCGCGCACGAACGCCATCGTCGTCGAGATCTGCCGCTCGCCGGTGTCCTTCAGCAACGCGTCGAACGCCTGGAGCGGCGGCACCTCCATCGACGGCGCCTCCGACCGGCGGGCCGGGAGGCTGCCGCCCAGGCGCTCGCGCGACTCGCGCAACAGCTGCATCTCGGGGCTGTCGTCGCGAGGGCGGTAGAACTTCGCGGCCCGCGCGTCGTCGTCGCTGAGGTGCACGTTGAAGCGGTCGCGGAAGATGAGCAGCGCCTCCTCGTTCATCTTCTTCGCCTGGTGGGTGATGTTCTGCGACTCGCCGGCCCGGCCCATCCCGTAGCCCTTGATGGTCTTCGCCAGGATCACGGTGGGCTCGCCCTCGTGCCGCATGGCCGCGTGGTAGGCGGCGTACACCTTCCGCGGGCTGTGGCCGCCGCGGTTGAGCGCCCAGATGGCGGGGTCGTTGAGGTGGGCGACCCGCTCCTTCAGCTCGGGGTAGGCCCCGAAGAAGTGGTCGCGCACGTACGTGGCGTCCCGCGACTTGAACGTCTGGTACTCGCCGTCCACGGCCTCGGTCATGCGCCGCTTCAGCAGACCGTCGTGGTCGGCGGCCAGGAGCGGGTCCCAGTTCTCGCCCCAGATCACCTTGATCACGTTCCAGCCGGCCCCGCGGAAGTTGGTCTCGAGCTCCTGGATGATCTTCCCGTTCCCGCGCACCGGGCCGTCCAGACGCTGCAGGTTGCAGTTGATCACGAAGATCAGGTTGTCCAGGTGCTCGCGCCCGGCGAGCGAGATGGCCCCCATCGACTCGGGCTCGTCCATCTCCCCGTCGCCCATGAACGCCCACACCTTGCGGCCGGCGGTGTCCTGGATGCCGCGACCGTGGAGGTACTTGAGGAAGCGGGCCTGGTAGATCGCCATGATCGGGCCGAGCCCCATCGAGACGGTGGGGAACTGCCAGAAGTCCGGCATGAGCCACGGGTGCGGGTACGACGAGAGGCCGTTGCCGCCCACCTCCTCCCGGAAGTTGACGAGCTGCTCCTCGGTGAGCCGGCCCTCCAGGAACGCCCGCGCGTAGATGCCCGGCGCGGAGTGGCCCTGGATGTAGACGAGGTCGCCGCCGTGGTGCTCGGTGGGCGCGTGCCAGAAGTGGTTGAAGCCCACCTCGTAGAGCGTGGCGGCCGACTGGAAGCTGGCGATGTGGCCACCGAGCTCGCTCGACTCCTTGTTGGCCTGCAGCACCATCGCCGCCGCGTTCCAGCGGATGGCGGACCGCAGCCGGCGCTCCACCTCGGGGTCGCCGGGGATCGGCACCTCGTCCTCGGCGTGGATCGTGTTGACGTACGGGGTGCTGTCGCTGACGGGCACCGGCGCGCCCGCGAGGCGCGCCTCCACGATCACCTTCCCCAGCAGCTGCGCGGCGCGCTCGGGGCCCGCCCGGCGCATCACGTCCTCGAGCGCCTCGAGCCAGTCCTGGGTCTCCCGCGGGTCGAGGTCCCGGTCGGGCTCGTCGGGCGGTACGGGAGGCAGGGTGTCGGCGGCCGTCGCCACGGCCCTCATCCTAGGCGGTCCGGGCCGGGTGCGACCTACGCGCGACGCACGCCGGGCCGCAGGGACCAGGCCAGCAGGGCCGCCCCGGCGGCCAGGAGCGCCCACCAGATGGCGCCGCTGCGCGCCCACCCCTCCCACGCCGGGAACAGGGGCACCTGGTCGTCGGCCGGGCGCACCAGCGACAACACCGCCACCACGGCGAGCGCCCCCGTGCCGGCGGCCGCGCCGGGCGTCGCGGCGCCGCGCCACCGCAACCACGTCGCGACGGCGACGCCCAGCAGCAGCGCGGCGGCGCCCTGGCGCAGGAAGAGGTCGCGGTGGTCCGGCAGGAACCCCGCCGCCGCGATCAGCGTCGCCGCCCACACGGCGGCGAGCGGCACGACGGCCAGCCCGCGGGCGGCGGTGCGCCACGCGAGGGACCGCGGCAGGGTGTCGACCACCGCGGCGGCGTCCTCGTCCATGCACCACGCCGCCGCGGCGGCCAGCAGCCCCACGGCGATCCCCTGGAGCGGCCACATGCGGTCGGGGTCGAGGGCGATCACCGCGAACAGGCCGGGGACGATGGCGCAGGCCAGCGCCACCATCCCCCACGGCACGCCGCGCGCGGCGTGCCGGATCACAGGACCGGGTCGTACGGGTTGACGAGCTGGTCCGGGATCCCGGTCCACATCGCCAGCAGGCACGTCACCACCGCGACGGCGGCCAGCACGCCCGCCAGCCGCACCAGCGGGCCGCGCGGGCGCTCCCGGTCGTGCAGCAGCGCCAGCACCACGCCCCCGGCGGAGAGGACCGCGACGTACAGCACCCACCAGTACGGGTTGCCGGGGAGCACGAGCATCCGCTCGGAGCCGATGTCGCTGGGCCCTCCCCAGTAGGTCCACGGCATGATCACGCGCGGCCGGCGCAGCGGCTCGAAGATCCCCTGCATCACGATGGTCGCGGCCACGACCACGATGACCGTCACCGCCGGGGCCGCCCGGCCGGTGGTCCAGCGCGCGACCAGCAGGCCCAGCACCGGTCCGCCGACGCAGGCGAGCGGGCCCATCGCGAACAGCACGGCGGCGACCCAGCCCGCGTTGTCGGCCTCGCCGAACGGGAAGCCGTCGAACGTCGGCGGATGGACCTCGTACGTCACCATCGCCCACGCGAACCACGCCAGGCCGGCCAGGAACGGCACCACGGCGGCGCAGGCCAGCGCCAGCGTGCGGGTCCGCTCCCCCACCGGCGGCGCCCCCGCGACGCGGACGGCGGCGTCGGAGCGGCGCGCGAGCAGCCACATCACCACGATCCCCAGCAGGCCGATGGCGGCCGCCGGCACGATCGCGTGGAACATCGACGAGGTGTCGGGATCGGGTCCGGTCGCGGTGATGCCGATCGTGGCCGCCAGGCCGAACAGGAACAGGGGGTGCCGTGCGTAGCGGCGGATCTCCTGGCGCGCGAGGGCCCGGACCGCGTCGCCCTCCGTGGCCGCCCGCACCGCGGGCACCGGGTGCGCGAGGGTGGTCATGCCGCCTCCTCGATCGGCTCGGGCCGGTGCCCCAGCATCAGCAGGTACGCGTCCTCCACGGTCGGCTCGGCCGCCTCGTCCCCCGGTCCGGGGCGGCCCCCGACGGAGCGGATGCGCCCCGTCCCGGTGCGCCACGACACGTAGGCGCCGGGCACCTCCCCGGCGCCCAGCCAGACCTGCCCGGCGGCCGTGGCGACCAGGTCCCGCACGCGGCCGTCGAACCGGACGGCGCCGCCGTCCAGGACCACCACCCGCTCGCACAGCGCGGCGACGTCCTCGGTCTGATGGGTGGCCAGGAGCACGGCGCCCGGGCGTCCCGAGAGCACCCCGCGCAGCCCGGCGCGCTGCTCCGGGTCGAGCCCGGTGGTGGGCTCGTCCAGGATCAGCAGGGCGGGGTCGCCGATGAACGCCTGCGCCAGCGCCAGGCGGCGGCGCTGCCCGCCCGACAGGGTCCGCACGCGTGCGGCGGCGCGGTCGCCCAGGCCCACCAGGCCCAGGACCCGGCGCGCCTCGGCGTGCCGGGCCGGCGTGTCCGTCCACTCCTTGAGCACGGCGACGTAGTCGATGAAGCCGAACGCGGTCATCCCGCGCGGGAACCCGACCTCCTGGGGGAGGTAGCCGATCCGGCGGCGCACCTCGGTGCGCTGCGCCAGCGTCCCGGTGGCGTCGTGGCCCAGCACGCGGATCGTCCCGGCCGTCGGCGGCTCGGCGGTCGCCAGCAGGCGGATGAGCGTGGTCTTCCCGGCGCCGTTCGGGCCGAGCAGGCCGGTCACGCCGGCGTCGAGGTCCAGGCTCACGCGGTCGAGCGCGACGGCCGCGCCGAACCGCTTGGTCACCCCGTCGATGGCGACGAGGGGGGCACCGGTCATCGGGTTCCTCCGGGTGCGTGTCGGGACATGAGGCGGACGGACAGGCAGGCGGCCGCGGCGACGGCCACCGCGACCTGCACGGCGAGCAGCCGCGGGGCGACGACGGCGTCCGGGTCGCGGGCGACCCAGGCGGCGCCGACCGTGGCGGCCCAGAGGACGGCGGCCCCGGCACCGGAGACGACGGGCGACCGCCACGTCATCGCGGCGAGGGTCAGCAGGGTCAGCGCGAGCGCCGGGATGAGCCAGGCGAACGCGAGCCACCCGATCGGCGGCACCGCGAGGCCGGCGACGACCACCAGCGGGATGCTGGTGGCGCAGACCGCCGCGGTGCGCAGCAGCGCCAGGCGGGCGCCGGAGTACGGCGCGGCCGCGGTGATCTCGTCGAGCGGGTCGACGGACGTGAACGCCACGACCACCCCGACGACCGGCACCAGCGGGGCCAGCAGCAGGTAGAGGCCCACGCCGCGGTCGCCGCCGTCGATCGCCGCGAGGGCCGCGAAGGCGATCACCAGGATGGTGGCGAGCGTCCACGCCCCGTCGAGGGACCGGGCGGCCCGCAGCAGCACCGCGTCGGCCTCGGACACCCCGAGCCGGCGCAGCACCCGCACCGCGGGGCTCGGCCGCGGCGTGGCGACCCCGGCGACCACGCCGGTCCACGCGCGCTCCAGCACCGGGTCGGGCCCGAGGCCGGCCAGCCGCGCCCGGCACCCGCCGCATCGGATGAGGTGGGCCTCGACGGAGGCGGCGGCGCCCGCGTCGAGGGGGTCGCCCGCGGCGTAGCGCCGCAGGAGCCCGTCGTCGGCGTGCCACGTGGCGGTGCTCACGGGGTCACCCCCGCGACGAGGCTGCCGCGCATCTCGGCCTTCGCCTTGCGCAGCCGGCCCTTGAGCGTGCCCTGCGGGATCCCGAGCAGCTGGGCGGCCTCGCGGGTGGAGAGCCCGTCGAGGATCGTCGCCTGCACGACGGCGCGCAGCTCGGGCGACAGGCGGCCGAGCGCCGTGCCCAGATCGCCGTGCTCGACGGCCAGCAGCACCTCGTCCTCCGCGCTGCGCAGCGGCTCGGCGCGGGCGTCGAGGTCGCCGGCGTCGTGCGGCTCGGGCGCGGGGCGCCCGCGCAGGCGCGAGACCAGCCGGCGGACGGCGATGCCCCAGATCCACGCGGCGGCCTCGCCGTCGGCGCGGAACCGGCCCGCGCCGCGCCACACCGCCACGAATGCGTCGGAGACCACGTCGGCCACCACCTCCTCGTCGTTGCAGCGCCGGCGGAGGCGGGCCGCGAGCCAGGGTGCGTGCCGGTCGAAGAGGAGGCGCAGGGCGGCCTCGTCGCCGGCGGCGACGGCCCGGACCAGCGTGGCGTCGTCGGTGTCGCGGTCGATCCTCACACCCCGTCTGTCGCTGCGGGCGCTGCGATCGGATCACGGACGGACCCGCCGCGTCACGCCCGGCGCCGCGGCGTACCCGGGTTTCGAGGTTCCCCGCGCCAGATGTCGAAGGATGATGACCTCCGCAGTACAAATCTCCGCGACCCTGCACCGGACCGACACCACCACCCACACGCCCGCGCTCCGCGACGGCGTGGCGGCCGCCCCTCGCCTTCCGTACATGCCGGGGGTCGACGGCCTGCGCGCGCTCGCGGTGGCCGCGGTGGTGGCGTACCACGCCGGCGCCGGCTGGCTGCCGGGCGGCTTCCTGGGCGTCGACGTCTTCTTCGTGATCAGCGGCTACCTGATCACGTCGCTGCTGATGGCCGAGCACCGGGCGTCCGGTTCGATCGACCTGATCCGCTTCTGGCTGCGGCGCGCCCGCCGCCTGCTGCCCGCGGTGATCCTGATGATCGCCGTGACCCTGGCGGCGATGGTGGTGCTGCATCCCGACGAGGTGGGGGCCCTGCGCGGGGCCGTCGTGAGCAGCCTGTTCTACGTCGTCAACTGGTACCAGGTCTTCGCCGACCAGTCGTACTTCGCGGAGTTCGGGCGGCCGCCGATCTTCCGCCACCTGTGGTCGCTGGCGGTGGAGGAGCAGTTCTACCTGCTCTGGCCCCCGGTGCTGGCGCTCGGGCTGTATGCGCTCGGCAAGCGGAAGCTGCTGCTGGGCGTCCTGGCGCTGCTCGCCGCGTCGACCGCCCTCGCGTGGGCGCTCTATGACCCGCTGGTCGACCCCTCGCGCATCTACTACGGCACCGACACCCGCGGCGGGGGGCTGCTGGTGGGCGTGGCGCTGGCGTTCCTGTGGCCGGCGAGCCGCCTGGGGCGGGCGACCCGCGAGAACACCCCGCCGGTGCTGGACGTGCTCGGGCTGGCGGCCCTGGCCGGCCTGGCCGCGCTGATGGCCACGATGGGGGAGTTCGACGCCCGCCTGTACGAGGGCGGCTTCCTGCTGGTGTCCGTGGTCACGGCGGTGGTGCTGGCGGTGGTGGCCCACCCCGGCTCGCTGCTGGGACGCGCCTTCGGGTGGGCGCCGCTGGTGTGGATCGGGGTCCGCTCGTACGGCATCTACCTGTGGCACTGGCCGGTGCTGATGCTCACCCGCCCCGACCAGGACGTCCCGTTCTCCGGCATCGGCCTCACGGCCGTCCAGGTGGGCCTGACCGTGGGGATCGCCGCGCTGTCGTACCGGTACGTCGAGGTGCCGTTCCGCCGCAGCGGCATGCGCGGCACGATGCTGTGGCTGCGCCACCTGTGGGCGTCGGCCCGCAGCCGGGCCGTCGTCGCCGGCGTGGGGGCGGCCGCGCTGGCGGTCGCGCTGCTGGCCGCGTTCCTGCCCGCGAACGAGCCGGTCATCCCGGGGGTCCCGAAGAGCGGTGCGCTGTTCGTGCCGGCCGGCGGGCTCCGCGCCGGCGACCCCCCGTCGAGCACCCCCGCGGGGAAGACGCAGATCCCGGGGCCGGTGCTGGCGGTGGGCGACTCGGTGCTGGTGGGCACCGGGCCGACGCTGCGGCGCGCCCTGGGTGGGCGGCTGGCCGTGGACGCATCGGTGGGCCGCCAGTTCGACGCCGACGCCGACGCCGTCGCCGCCGGCCTCCAGCGCGTGAAGCCGAAGGCGCTGGTGCTCCACGTCGGCACCAACGGCTACGTCCCCTTCGACGGCCTCACCGCCCTCCTGCGCCGCACCCGCTCCGTCCCCGTGGTGGTGCTGGTAACGGTCCGGGTGGACAAGCCGTGGGAGAAGTCGGTCAACGACGCCCTGTTCTACGCCGCCAGACACAATCCGAACGTGGTGATCGCCGACTGGCATCGCGCCACCGCCGACCGCGACGGCCTGCTGGCCGACGGCGTCCACGCCACCCCCCAGGGCGCGCGCCTCTACGCCCAGGTGGTCATGCGGGCCCTGCGGGCCGGGTTCGCGTCGGACGCCGCCGCGGATGGGGGAACGGGCCGGGGGTAGCGGACGGGGTGCAGCGATCGAGAGGAGCGCACCCATGGCCACCGGGAAGCAGGCCGCCGCAGCCAGGCGGAACGTGAAGAAGGCGCAGGAGGCGGCGACGCGGAAGCGCACCATCGCCCACCTGCCGGAGTCGACGCGCCGCGACCTCCAGCGCGAGGCGCGCAAGGGCCGCGCCCGCGGCGGGACGGCCGGGCACGCCCTGGAGGACCGCAACCGGCAGCAGCTCTACGACGTCGCGCGGGACCTCGGCATCCGGGGCCGCTCGAAGATGGGCAAGTCGGAGCTGATCACCGCGATCCGGTCGGCACGCGGAGGCTGAGCCCCAGGATCAGCTCCGCCGTCTCGAGCGGGACCTCGAGCTGGGGATGGTGGCCCACCCCGTCCAGCGTGATCCACTCGGCGCGCGGCAGCGCGCGGCGCAGCGCCGCGGCGGCGCCCGGCCACGGCAGCAGCCGGTCGGCGGTGCCCCACAGCACGCGGACGGGGTCGCGGACGCGGGCGGCGTCGAGTGGCCAACCGTCGCGGCGGGCGGCGGCCGTGAGCGCCTCGAACCCGTCGGCGGCGGCGGTCGCCCGGATCATGTGGGCCACGAGGTCGGCCGGCAGGCCGGCCCCGTCGGAGACGATCATCGACGTCGCCCGTCGTCGCCCCTCCGGCGTCGCCGCGATCGCGTCGGCGTGCGCGGCGGCGGCGCGCGCGCCGGAGCGGATCCGTTCGGTCAGGCGCAGGGCCTCCTCGGCCACGGGGTCGCCGGCCGCCCACGCCCCGGCGGGGGCGAGCGCGGGGAGCACCAGGTCCCAGGTGCGGGCCGAGTCGCCGATGCCGTGCAGCAGCACCATCGGCGCCCGCGGCGCGCCGGGGGCGCCCGTCAGTCGCGCTGCTCCGCGAGCATCTCGACGAGCCGGCGGCGGTCCTCCCGCAGCTCCTCGACCGTCGCGGCCAGGCGGCGCTCCCCCTCCGGGGTGAGCCGAAGCCGGACCACGCGCCCGTCGTCCTCGGAGCCCTCCCGCACCAGGAGCCCGGCGGCCTCGGCGCGGTCGGCGAGCTCGGTCACGGTGTGCTGCGCCAGGCGCAGCCGTCCGGCGAGCTCGGTCACGGTCGCCGTCTCCGACCCGTCGGGGGCCCCCTTGATCATGAGCAGCAGCAGCTGGCGCTGAGGCGTCAGCCCCGCGCGCCGCGCCGCCTGCTCCCCCCGGTGGAGGAATGCCCGCACCGCGGCACGGAGGGCGGCCGCGGCACGGTAGTCGTCGAGCCCCGTCTGCACGGGGCGGAGCCTACTTCTGACCGGGGTGCAGGAAGGGCTCGCTGCCGCGCCCCTCCGCGTCGTACAGCCCGTAGTGGCCGAGCAGATCGGCCCACCAGTCGCCGCTCAGGTGCCAGTCCTCCCCGCTGCCGCGGGGCGGCTCCGGCGCGTCGAGGATCGCGGCGAGCCGGATCCCGTCCCGCAGCCGGATCGTGTTCGTGGCGCGGTCGACCGTCGCGATCGCCTCCACGGGCACGTAGCCCACGCGGCCGCGCTGGTGGGGGATCTTGTGGATGCGGATGCCGGACGGCCGGACGCCGTCCACCTCCCCGGCCACGGTGCGCCCGTCCGCCTCGCGGACCTGGTACCCGACCATCGCCGTGGTCGGCTCGATCGCGGTGCGCGTCATCGCCCTCGCCTCCATTTCACTCGTATTACGATGTATCAGAGATACCCGGCCCGGGGGCGACCGAACCATCGGCGGATCCCGTGGCGGACGCGCTGCCGCCGTGCAACGGTCGTCGGGTTGCGTCATCCGCCCACGCCGTCCCATTCGTACTCCGTGATGTGGAGATCGCCCCGCCACCGCCCGTCCAGGCCGCGGGAGCGGCGGCCGTGAGCCGGCCCGCCCGCCCCGCCCGCGCCGAGCGCCGTATGGCGTCGCGGCTGCGGCGGGGCGACCCGGACGCGCTGGCGGAGGTCCACCGGACGTACGGCGGCATGGTGCTCGGCTACCTGCGCAACGCGCTCGGCGACCCCGCCGCCGCGGAGGACGTGCACCAGGAGGTGTTCCTGGAGGTCTGGCGCCGCGGGCCCGGCTACGACCCCGACCGCTCGTCGCTGGGGACGTGGGTGATGCTCATCGCCCGCAGCCGCGCGATCGACCACCTGCGGCGGCGGATCCCGGAGCCCGTCGACCCGCAGGCGCCCCACGTGACCGAGACGGAGGACCCCGCGGCCTCCCCGGATCTGCTGGTGGAGCGGTGGGCGATGGCCGTGCACCTCGCGCGCATCCCGGAGGATCAGGCGAGGATCCTGCGGATGCGTTTCCACGAGGGGCTCAGCCAGACGGAGATCGCCGCGCGCACGGGGATCCCGCTGGGGACGGTGAAGACGTACATGGTGCGGGGATTGCGCCGGCTGCGCGAGCTGATGGAGGCGGAGCGGTGAGGGGCGACGAGGCGCAGATCGCCGACTACCTGCTGGGCGAGCTGGCGGAGGCGGAGCGCGCCGAGGTGGAGCGGCGCATCGCCCGCGACCCGGCGTTCGCCGAGTCGGTGGAGCGGATGCGCGCCGTGGTCGAGGGCCTCGAGTCGGTCCCGCCGGGCGGCTGGCCGTCGGACGGCCCCTCCGCCGTGCCGCCCCTGCCGCCGCTGCCCGGGCTGTCGCGGCCGCGCCGGCGGGCGTGGCGCGGGCTGCGGCCCGCGCCGGCCGTGGCGATCGCCGTCGCCCTTCTCGCGGCGGGCGTCGCCATCGGCGTGATCGTGTCGCGCGGCGGCGGCGACGGTCCGCCGGAGGGCGAGGTGCTCGCGCTGGCGGGCCTCGGCGACGCCGGCCCCACGGCGCGGGGCCAGGCGCGGGTGGTCGGCGGCGACGACGGCGGCCTGCGCCTCGACGTCAGCGGCCTGGCGCCGTCGGACGGGGCCTTCTACGAGCTGTGGCTGCTGGACGGCCCCGACCGGATGGTGTCGCTCGGCGCCTTCCGCGTCCCCGCGTCGGGCCGGGCGGAGGTCGACGTGCCGCTGCCCGTCCCGGTCACGGACTTCCGCTACCTCGACGTGTCGCGCGAGCCGGACGACGGAAACCCCGCCCACTCCGGCGACTCCGTGCTGCGAGGGCCCACCGGCACGTCCTGACCCGTCGCGCGCACCGTCCCGGGGGCCCTCCGTGCGCGCACGGTCGCTCACCTGCGTGACCGACGAGGAGGCGTGGGCGACGTCGACCTGCCGTCGACGGAGGACGGCTCGCGCTGGTGGACGACCGGAGCGCGCGGGCCGACGGCCTCCGCCACCTGCCGCCCCGGCAGCGGGTGATCCTGCACCTAGGGGCTCGCGGGCGGCCCCGCCTCCGACTCCCCCTCGTAGTAGCCCACGGCGTCGCCGCGGCGGACGATCACGTCGTCCGACCCGTCCCGGACGTAGACGCCGATCTTGTCGCTGTCGGGGTAGACGGTGACGGCCGGGTGGACGATCTCCGACCACATCAGCACCCGCGCCGTGCGGTCCGAATCGTTGCGGATGCCGTGCGCGCCCTCCGGCCCGGTGGGGAAGAAGGCGAGCTCCCACGGCCCGAGCGTCTCGGTGCCCCCGGGGGTCCGCACCGCGACCTCCCCCTCCACCACCAGGAGCCACTCCTCCTCGGCGTGCTCGTAGTGGTAGGGGCACACGGCCTGCCCCGGCGGCAGCTCGTAGAGGCTCGCCCCGGTCCGGACCGCGCCCAGGCGCCGCCCGATCCGGTCGCGGCCGCCGCGGAACCCCTCCGGGTCGGCCGGATCCCACGCGAAGTCCCCGTCACCCGTGAGCCTCGTGCGTCGCATCGCCGGATGCTCGCAGACCGCGTGCGATCCCGATTGGGCCCGGGTCCCCGGGGGAAGGGTCCCGGCATGGGACAGCTGGACGGCAAGGTCGCGATCGTCACGGGGGGCGGCGCCGGGATCGGCGAGGCCGTCGTGCTGAAGTTCGCCTCGGAGGGCGCGAACGTCCTGGTGAGCGGGCTCGAGGGCGACGCGATCGACGACGTCGCCCGCACCGCGGGGCAGCTGGGGCCGCGGGCGATCGCCTGCGCGGGGGACCTCGGCGAGGACGGCACCGCCGAGCACGTCGCGGCGACCGCGCTCGACGCGTGGGGGCGCATCGACGTGCTCGTGAACAACGCCGCGACCGAGGCCGACCGCATGTGCCGCGCCGACGAGATGCCGGTGTCGGAGCTCGACCGGCTCTACCGCGCCAACGCCCGCTCCCTGGTGCTCATGACCCGCGCGGCCCTCCCCGCGCTGCGCGAGGCCCGCGGCGTGATCATCACGGCCGGGAGCACCGCCGGCGTCTCCGGGATCCCCAACATGGCGATCTACGGCGCCACGAAGGGGTGGGCCACCTCGTTCACGCTCGGGATCGCCGCCGAGTCGGCGCCCGACGGCGTCCGCGCCGTGGTGGTGGTGCCCGGACCCACCGACACCGGCCAGACCCGCCCGGAGGCCGGTCCCCACACCCCCGACGCCGCGCAGACCATCGTCGACTCCACCATCGTCGGCCGCCGCGCCACCGTTCAGGAGATCGCCAACGTCCACGCGTTCCTGGCCAGCGAGGACGCCTCGTTCGTGACCGGCGTCGTCTGGGTCGTCGACGGCGGCGTCGGCATCTCGCGCGGCACGCCGGGCACGCGGGGCGACATCGCGGCGCCGCCGGTCACCCTCCCCGTCGCGCACTCCCTGGAGGGGTTCGCGCACGACGGGGACGGCAGGCCGGGCGAGGGCGACTAGCCCTCGCCGGTGATCTGGAGGACGCCGACGAGGTGGCCCTCCGGGTCGGTGAACTGCCCGATGGTGAGGCCCATGCCGGGGATCGGGTCGGGGCCCATCACCCGCGTGCCGCCCAGCTCGTCGGCCTTCGCGAGCGCCGCCTCGCAGTCCTCCACCGCGACGTAGAAGGTCAGGTGCCCGTCGTAGCCGGGGGGCCCGCCGGCGACGCCGCCGCCGATGCCCGTGCCGTCCGGCGACTGGTTCTCGTCCTTCGCGACGATCCCGTAGCCCATGGGGTTGTCGCTGTCGATGCGCCACCCGAAGAGCTCCGAGTAGTACGCCTTCAACGCGTCCCCGTCCCTGCCCACGATCTCGAAGTGCACGACCGGCTGACCCATCTTCGACACCCTCCTCCGCCGGCAGCCCGGCATCCGGTGAACTCCGTCCGCCCCTACCGACCGGGCGCGGACGGAGAACTCATCGGTGGTGTCCTACAGCGTCGCGGTCGCGCGGCACACCTCGCCGGTGGCGGCGCGGCGGGCGACGGCGGTGACCTTGGTGTCGGGCGAGCCGGCCGCGATCACGGCGCGCACCTCGAACGACCCGCTGGGGGCCTGGGTCACGGCCGAGCGGCTGCGGACGGTGGTGCCGTTGCGCTTCATCGTGACGCCCCACTTCTTGCCGTTGCGGTTCTCGTCCACCTCGAACTCCACCTCCACCCGCCCGTTCTCGGGGCTGAGCTTCAGCTTGGCGGTGCTGGAGAGCGTGCAGGTGCCGGCGACGCGGACGTCGGCGCGCGCGGCGCGGTCGCGGTCGCCGCCGCGGTCATCACCGGCGGGGTCGTCCGCGCCGTGGCTCGCGACGGCGAAGGGTGCGGCGGCGAGGGCCGCGACCGACAGGGCGGCGGCGGTGAGGGTGGCGATCCGAGTCGACATTCTGGTCCTTTTCGTCGTGGCGCCCGGGTGGCGCCGGCTGATGTCCACGGTGCCCGGGGCCCGGTCGGGGTCGCAATGCGACATGGGTCCTACGACCCCGGGACGGTCGCGCTGACGGTGCAGGTCTCCCCCGCGTGCGAGACGGCCCGCGCGGACACCGCGTCGGCCCCGCTCCAGTCGGGCACCACCACGCGGCGCTCGAAGCCCCGCTCGGCGCGGGTGGCCTTCACGCGCACCTTCGCGACCACCCGCCGCTCGTGGAGCACCGTCAGGCGCCACATCCCCGTCCGGGCCGTGCGGACCGTCGTATCGACGCGGATCCGCCCGTCCTCAGCTCGCAGCCGCAGCCGGATGGCGCTCGCGCGCCCGCACGTCCCCGCCTCGCGCACCTCCACCCGGTCGCCGCCGCCGTCGCGCGCGACCGCCGTGCCCGGGACCAGGCCCGGGGCGGCGAGCGCGGCGGCGAGGCCGGCGATCGCGAGGAGGCGGCGGGCGGGTCGCGCGGGCACCGACCGAGGATCGGGGCGGGGCGGGGGCCCCGCAATCGGACGTTGGTCCTAGGACCCCGGGGGCTCGGCCACGCCGTTGCGCATCGCCCACACCGCGGCCTGGGTGCGGTCGTCGACCCCGATCGTGCGGAACACGCTCGTCAGGTGCGCCTTCACGGTCTTCTCGCTGATGCCGAGGCGGCGGGCGATGAGCTTGTTGGGCATCCCCTGCGCCACCAGCGCCAGCACCTCCCGCTCGCGGGGCGACAGCCCGCCCGCCTCGTCGGCGGGCCGCTCGCGCCCCAGCAGCGCGCCGGCGGCCCGGGGGTCGAGCGGGGACTCCCCGCGCGCCGCGGCGCGGATGCCGCGCTCCAGGTCGTCGGGACTCGCGTCCTTCAGCAGGTAGCCGATCGCGCCCGCGTCGGTCGCCGCCAGGATGCGGGCGCGGTCGTTGAACGACGTCAGGATCACCACGGCGGCGGCCGGGTGGGCGGCGCGGAGCGCCCGGGTGGCGGCGATCCCGTCGGTGCCCGGCATCTCCAGGTCCATCAGCACCACGTCCGCGCCGGCGCCGGCCACCAGCGCCAGGGCCTCCTCGGCCGACCCCGCCGTGCCGGTGACCTCCACGCCCTCGAAGGTGCCGATCAGCTGCCCCAGCCCGGCACGCACGACGGCGTGGTCGTCGCACACCACCACCCGGATCACGCCGGCACCTCCAGCTCGACCACGGTCCCCTCGCCCGGCGCCGACCGAACGTCGGCGCGCCCTCCGAGGTGCGCGGCCAGATCCTCCAGCAGCGCGAGGCCCAGGTGCCCCTCCTCGGTGCGGCGGGCCCGGGTGTCGGCGTCGAAGCCGTGCCCGTCGTCGCGCACCGTGAGCCGGGCGCGCCCGTCGTCGCGCGCGACGCGCACGGCCACGTTCGCGGCGTCCGCGTGGGCGGCGACGTTGCGCAGCGCCTCGCCGGCGGCCCGGTACAGGAGCTGCTCGGCGCCCTCGGGGAGCACCAGGTCGGCGGGGACGTCCACCTGGACCTCCACGCCGCGCGCGCGCAGCGGCGCGGCCAGGTCGTCGAGCGCCGCCGCCAGGCCCTCGTCGTGCAGGCGGCCCGGGTTGATGTCGACCACCGCGGCGCGCAGGCGCCGGATGCCCTCGCGGGCGGCCTCGGCCCCGTCGCGGAGCGCGTCGACGGTCGCGGGGTCGGTGCCCTCCGGTGCCCGCTGGGCGGCGGCGGCCAGGCCGTACGAGAGGCCGGCGAGGCTCTGGACGGGGCCGTCGTGCAGGTCGGCCGCCACCCGCCGGCGCTCGACGGCCGACGACTCCAGGGCCGCCTCCAGCAGACGCTCCCGGTCGCGCGCGCCGGCCTCCAGGCGCCGGGCCCCGCGCCACGCCAGCGGCAACTGGATGAGCCACAGCAGCAGCAGCCCGCCGACCAGCACGGGGGCGATCGCCACCAGCAGGTCGCGCCCGCTCGCCGCCACCGCCGACTCGCGCCGGTAGAGCTCGAACAGGGCCGGCTCCCCGGCGGGCGTCCGGATGGGGAGGTACACCTCCAGCAGCGAGCCCTCGTCGCGCTCGTAGCGGTTCTCGGGCTTCGACAGGTCGGCCACCTCGGCCTCGGTGTCGCCGCTCGCGAAGGCCGCCTGCTCCTCCGCCCCGAGCCGGTACCGCGCGCCGATGAGGCGCGGCTCGTCGGAGTAGGCGATCCGCCCGTCGCGGGTCCACACCTTCACCCGCACCACGTCGTCGCTGAGCACCCGCTCCTGCACCACCGTGTCCAGGCCGTCCAGGGCCTGCGGATCCCCGGCCAGGACACCGTCGGTGAGCGCCGGCTCCACCACCCCGCGGCCGGCGAGGGTGGCCAGGCGCCGCGCCTCCTCGACCGCCTCGTCCTCCGACACCCGGTCCAGCACCAGGGCGCCGGCGACGGCGACCACGGCCAGCGCCACCAGCCCGGCGATCGCGTACCGCGCGACCGCCCCCCGTACCGATGCCCGCCCGCCGTCCACGGCGGGGATGGTTACACGCCGACGTTCAGCGAGACGGTCATCCCGGACCCGGTGGACCCGGTCACGGTGCCGAGCTGGGTGGAGTACCCGTCGGCGAACACCATGTCGGTGGCCAGGGAGGTCTGCGCCAGGTTGGTGACGCTCTGCTCGTAGCCGGAGGTGGCGTAGACCGCGTCGCAGGCGTCCTCGGGCATGGCGATCTGGGACGTCACCAGCTTCGATCCGGCCGCCGTCGCCTCGGCCAGGCTCGGGTAGACCTCGAAGTGGATGTGCGGCCACCGGCCCGAGTAGGCCGCGGGGAAGATGCTGCGGAACGTGACCGTCCCCGAGGCGTCCGTCTCCTGCACGCCGCGCAGGTAGTCCTCGTTCGTCAGGCTGCTGTCGTAGAGCGAGTAGCGGCCCTCGCGGTCGCAGTGCCACGCGTACACCGCCGCCCCCGCGACCGGGGTGCCGCCCGCCTGCACGTCGAGCACGGTCATCGCGATGGTCAGCGGGACGCCCTCGGCGACCGCCGAGCCGGTGCCGAAGCTGCGGGTGATGTCGGAGCGCACGATGCCGCTCCGGGTGAGCACGTTGACGCCGTTGGACCCATCCGCCGGGTACGGCCCCGCCGTCTCCTCCGGCACCTCGGCCACCGACGCGTCGCTCGTCGCGGTGGTGGACGTCGCGGTGGTCGCGCCCGCCGCGTCGCCGTCGCCCGAGCCGCAGGCGGCCAGGATCGTGGTGAGCCCGCCGAGGGCCGCGAGGCCCAGTGCGCGGCGGCGCGTGAGCATGGTCGGCAGGTCCAGCGAGAGGCCGGCGTCGTGGGCGTGGCCGTCCTCCTCCACGACCTGCCGGGTGCGCTGCGTCGTCATCGGTCGTCCTCCATCGGTCGCGTCCCCGGTGACGGTAGACGCGGCCGATGGAGGCCCGATGGGAGCCGGCTGTGAGCGTCCTGTGGGGCCCCGGCGTCAGGCCGGCCGGCGGTACAGGCGGGACGTGATGGGCGCGAAGATCGCGATCAGCCCGGCCGCGACGGCCAGGACGATGAGGATGTCGGTGCTGTCGGGCGACCCCGCCATCAGGCCGCGGCACGCCGTGACGAGCACCGAGATCGGGTTCGCGTTCACGAACGCCTCGAGCGGCGCCGGCAGCGTGTCCGGCTCCACGAACACGTTGCTCAGGAACGTGAGGGGGAACAGCACCATGAAGCCGCCGTTCAGCACGGCGCTCGGCGTCCGCATCAGCAGGCCGACGGTGGTGAACACCCACGCCAGGGCGAAGCTGAAGCCGATGGTGAGCGCCATCGCCGCGGCCACCCCGCCGGCGCCGCCGTCGGGGCGGAAGCCCAGCGCGAGCCCCACGGCCACCACCACGATCGCGGTGACCAGGTAGCGCACGCCGTCGCCCAGCAGCGAGCCGATCAGCGGCGACGGCCGCCAGATGGGCAGCGACAGGAAGCGGTCGGTCACGCCCTTGGTGCGGTCGGTGCTGATCGCCACGCCCGAGTAGACGGTGGTGAACAGCGTCGACATCACCAGGACGCCGGGGAGGATGTAGTCGAGGTACTCGCTCGTGTCGCCGGCGATGGCGCCGCCGAAGATGTAGGTGAACATCAGCGTGAACAGCACCGGCGTGACCGTGGAGTCGAGCAGCTGCTCCGGCACGTGCTTGATCTTCAGCACGCCGCGCCACCCGAAGGCCATAACGGCCTGGAGCGGGCTCGGCGGAGCGGGGCGGGGGCGCGACGAGACGGCCGTGAGGATGGCGGCCTCGTCGGTGCCGGCCTGACCGGGGCGCGTCGTGGTCATGCCGCCTCCTCGTCGTCGATCTCCTCCGCGGGGTGGCCGGTGAGCGCCAGGAACACCTCGTCCAGGCTGGGGCTGCCGAGGGCGAACTCCGACACCGCCACGCCCGCGCCGGCCAGGGCGGCGAGCGCCTCGGCGGCGCGGGCGGGGTCGTCGCACGCCGCCGACAGGCCCGCCGGGTCGGCCGCCACCTGGGCGTCGCCGAGCACCCGCTCCAGCACGCCGGTCGCCGCCGGGCGGTCGGCCGGGTCGACCACGCGGACGTGGATCGTGCCCATGCCCACCGACGCCTTCAGCTCGCCGGGGGTCCCCTCGGCGATGACGCGGCCGGTGTCGATGACCGCGATGCGGTCGGCGAGCTGGTCGGCCTCGTCGAGGTACTGGGTGCACAGCAGGATGGTGGTGCCGCCCGCGACGAGCGCGCGGACGATGTCCCACACCCCGTTGCGGGAGCGCGGGTCGAGCCCGGTGGTGGGCTCGTCCAGGAACATCAGCCGCGGCGTCACCACGATGCTGGCGGCGATGTCGAGCCGGCGGCGCATGCCGCCCGAGTAGGTCTTCACCAGCCGGCCGCCCGCCGCCTCCAACCCGAAGGCGGTGAGCAGCTCGCCCGCCCGCCCGCGGGCCTCGCGACGCCGCAGGCCCGACAGCAGGCCGATCAGGATCAGGTTCTCGCGCCCCGTCAGGTCCTCGTCGACCGACGCGAGCTGCCCGGTCAGGCTCACCTGCGCCCGCACGGCGTCGGCCTCGGTGACGATGTCGTGCCCCAGCACCCGGGCGGAGCCGCCGTCGGGCTGGAGCAACGTGGCGAGCATCCGGATCGTGGTCGTCTTGCCGGCCCCGTTCGGGCCCAGCACGCCGTAGACGGTGCCGGCCGGTACCGCCAGGTCGACGCCCGCCACCGCGAGCGTGTCGCCGAACGACCGGCGGAGCCCCTCCGCCTCGATCGCCAGCCCCTGTGTCCCCGTGGACATCCATCCCCCTCTCGTTCGCTGTCGGGGATGGTGACGGCCCGGGCGATGCGAAGTCATCGCCCGGGCGGCAATTCTCACGCCCCTCTCAGAAAGCGGCCGGCTCGGCCACCCCCGGGGCCATGACGGCCCCCGGGACGAGGTCCACGAGTTGCGCGCAGACGTTACGGACGGTCTCCTCGAAATCGGCCACCACGGGGCGCCGGTCGTCGGCGAGCGCGAGCACCGACATGGGGGCGGGCGACACGTCGGTGAGCGGAACGGCCACCAGGCCGGGCACGCGGAAGAAGCGCAGCAGCGACGGGAACGAGGTGATCACGTGGTCGAGGTAGCCGACGCCGGCGAGCACGTCGGGCACCGACCACGCCTCCACGCCGAAGCGCACCGGCCGGCCGTCGCGCTCGGACACGGCGGCCCAGAAGTCGCAGATCCAGTCCTTGGTGGGGGCGACGGCCACCACGGGGTCGTCGGCCAGGTCGAGGATCGAGAGCGACTCGGCTTCCGCGAGCCGGTGGCGGCGCGAAAGGATCGCGGCGCGCACCTCGTGGACCACGTCGCGGCATACCAGGCGGGTCTCGGTGCCCTCGATCACGGGGGGCCGCACCAGGGCGACGTCGACGGAGCGGTCGAGCACGAAGGTCGCGGGGTCGGGCGTGACGTCGACCACGCGGAGCGTGAGGCGCGGGTTGGCGTCGGCGAACGTCCGCAGGATCGGCCCCGTCAGCTCGGCGAAGCCGTTGGAGGCGATGCCCACGGCGAAGGGCCCGGACGTGCGCGCCGACGCGTTCTCCACCGCCACCCGCGCCTCACGGATCCGCTCCAGGATGTCGAGCGCCCGTGGCAGCAGCCGTGCGCCCGCCGGGGTGAGGCCCACGCCGCCGGCACCGCGCTCCAGCAGCTCGGCGCCCACCTTCTCCTCCAGGCGACGGATCGTCTGCGAGAGCGGCGACGGCGCCACGCCCAGGCGCTGGGCGGCGCGGCGGAACTGCCCCTCCTCCGCGACCGTGACGAAGGCGCGCAGCTCACCCATCGTCGGCGCGGCCGCGCCACCGGGTCCGGGACTGCCGCGCACGGGTCGAGCACCTCCTCGGGGTCCCGGCGAGTCTGTCGGCGCCGTCGTGGGGCCCACAAGGCGGAAAACCGCGTATTTACAGCGGATGAGCACAGTCTCACCGGGTCCGCGGCGAGACTGTGCCCGCTCCGCTCACGCCGAGGGGCGGTCCTGGTCGGGAGCGCGCTCAGCGGAGTCCGGCCGGCCGGTCAGGCCGCCCGTGAAGTCCCGGATCCCGCGGCCCAGGTCGCGGCCCATCCCCGGGAGCCGCTTGGGCCCGAAGATGAGCAGCGCGATCGCCAGGACGATCAGGATCTGCACGGGTGAGATGTCGAACACGGGCCGGCCCCTACGACGGCTGGGGCTGGGTGCTCTTGACCATCTCGATGAACTGGATCATCACCCCGTCCGGGTCGAGGATGTTGAGCACCTTCTTCTGGCCGTAGTCGCCCAGGTCCCAGGTCTCGGGCGGGGCGACGAGGTGCTTGGACGGCTTCTTGAGGCTGCGCTGCAGCTTCACGTAGCAGTCCTCGACGCTGTTGACCTCGAAGGCCATCGAGACGGTCCCGAGGTTGTTGGCCTTCCCGTAGGGCTTGCCGTACGGCCGCGGCATCTGCCACTCGAGCAGGTCGATCGCGTTGCGGCTGTCGGCGCGCGGGCTGAGGATCGTCGCGTCGTAGTCGATCTCGCCGGTGTACGGCGTGCCGTCGGGGTTCTTCAGGCTGTCGCCGAGCGAGCCGACGCCGTAGGGCTGCGGCTGGATCGGGTTGAGGCGGCTCGTGAAGTTGAGTCCCAGGATGTCGCGGTACCAGGCGTGCGAGACGCGCAGGTCGTTGCAGTTGTTGTTGTAGGCGGTCAGCGCGTCGGGGGCGCCGGCCGGGTTCGGGTCGTAGGGGCCGACCCACTCGAGCGTGGTCCCGTCCGGGTCGCGGAACGCGAACGCGTTCACCGTGGCGGTGGGGGTCACGAAGATCGTGGAGGGCGGCGCGTACGGGCGGCCGCCGTTGGCGAGGGCGATCTCGTACTGGGCGTTGAGGCCGGTGCGCGAGGCGCTGGCGTGATGACGGTAGTAGCCGACGTTGTTGGCCTCGGTGTACGGCTTGCCGACGGGGCCCGGGTTGAGCCATTGGACCAGCAGGATGCCGCGGCCCCGGAAGGGCTGGCTGTCGCGCATGACCCGCCCGCGGAACTGGCCGTGGCGGATGCCGAGGCCCTTGAACGCCTGCGCCGGGCCGTTGAGCGTCTCGGCCCGCGTGACGGGATAGGTCTTCTCGTAGAACTCGACGGCCCGGTCCAGGTCCGAGACGTTGATGATCATGAAGAGGACCTTGTTGATGTTGCCGCCGAGCGTGCGGTCGCTGGCGAGGGGCTTGTCGCCCTTCGGGCCCGTGCCTCTGGCCGCCAGCGCCGGGCCGGCGACGAGGCCACCGGCGGTGGTGGCCCCGAGGCCGGCCACCGCGGACTTGGCGAGGAATCCCCGCCGGTCGATCGTCGAGCTCACGCGCGCCTCCTGATCCGGGATTGCATGTGACATCGCGCACGAGGCTAAGTGCGACATGCGTGTCACCGGTGGTCCTGGGGCCAACGTGAGGACTCTCCGTCACCGGGCGTTCGCCGTTCCCGTCACCGGGGCGCGGCGGAGCCGCCGACGGGGTGCCTGAGCCGCCGTCGCCGTCGCGCCAGCGCCCCTGGCGGAACCACCGCCGCATGGTGGCGTCCGAGGGGGCGCGGGCCGGGCCGGGGCGGCGATCCTCGCGTTCGCGGAGCTCGTCGATGACCCGCCGCGGCGGCTCCCCGGCGGCCCACCGCCGCTCCGCCTCCGCCCGCACGAGCGGCCACGTGTACGACCCCGGCCGCGGGCGAGGCGCCCGCGCGGTGAGCGCGG
>JBFWNT010000013.1:0-113893 GCA_050250915.1 Thermoleophilia bacterium | reverse complement strand
AAGCTTTGAAACCAAGCCCCGGTAAACGGCGGCCGTAACTATAACGGTCCTAAGGTAGCGAAATTCCTTGTCGGGTAAGTTCCGACCTGCACGAATGGCGTAACGAGTTGGGCGCTGTCTCAACGAAGGACTCGGTGAAATTGTAGTATCGGTGAAGATGCCGATTACGCGCCGTAAGACGGAAAGACCCCGTGAACCTTTACTGCAGCTTGATATTGGTGTTTGGGACATCCTGTCCAGGATAGGTGGGAGGCTGTGAGGCCGTGGCGTCAGCTGCGGTGGAGCCGACCTTGGGATACCACCCTGGATGTTCTGAGCTTCTAACGGGAGGCCGTGATCCGGCTCTCGGACAGTGTCAGGTGGGCAGTTTGACTGGGGCGGTCGCCTCCCAAATTGTAACGGAGGCGCACAAAGGTTCCCTCAGCACGGTTGGAAATCGTGCGTAGAGTGTAAAGGCACAAGGGAGCTTGACTGCGAGACTGACAGGTCGAGCAGGTACGAAAGTAGGTCTTAGTGATCCGGCGGTAGAGAGTGGAATTGCCGTCGCTCAACGGATAAAAGGTACTCCGGGGATAACAGGCTTATCCTCCCCAAGAGTCCACATCGACGGGAGGGTTTGGCACCTCGATGTCGGCTCGTCGCATCCTGGGGCTGGAGTTGGTCCCAAGGGTTGGGCTGTTCGCCCATTAAAGCGGTACGCGAGCTGGGTTCAGAACGTCGTGAGACAGTTCGGTCCCTATCTACGGTGCGCGTTGGAGATTTGAGGGGAGTCGTCCCTAGTACGAGAGGACCGGGATGAACAGACCTCTGGTGTATCAGTTGTCGTGCCAACGGCACTGCTGGCTAGCTACGTCTGGAAGGGATAACCGCTGAAAGCATCTAAGCGGGAAGCCCACCTCAAGATGAGATCTCCCACCCCTTCAAGGGGGTAAGGCCCCAGGTAGACCACCTGGTTGATAGGCGGGATGTGTAAGCGCAGTAATGCGTTCAGCAGACCCGTACTAATCCGCCGAGGGCTTGACCAGTTTAAGAGCACACCATTCCGCCGCTATGCAGTCTTGAGGGTACGACCTCAAGGGTTCCCGGTGGCTCTAGCGAGAGGGAAACACCTCTTCCCATTCCGAACAGAGTCGTTAAGCCTCTCCGCGCCGATGGTACTCCGAGTGAAGACTCGCGGGAGAGTAGGTCGCCGCCGGGATTAGTTCGATATACGTTGGAAGCCGCCGCGTCGCCGGCGGCTTTCGTCGTCGACGGGGAGGAACAGGCATGTCGGGCGCGCGGACCGTGGTGGTGACCGGGGGGACCGGGGCGCTCGGGACTGGCGTCGTGGACGTGCTGCTGGAGGCCGGCTACGCGCCCGTCGTGACGTGGGTGGTCGAACGCGAGCGCGACGCCACCCGGGAGCGCTACGGCGCGCGCGTGCGGCTCGAGCAGCTCGACGTGACGGACGCCGCGGCCACGAAGGCCTTCGGGGGCCTGCTGGAGACGGGCGACGGCGTGTGGGGGCTCGCCCACCTGGTGGGCGGCTATCGCGACGGGGAGCCCGTCGCCGCGCTGGACCCCGCCGGCTGGGAGGGGCAGATCGCCCTCAACATGACCAGCGCCGCCTACATGATGCGCGCCCTCCTCCCGGGCATGGTCGCGCGCGGAGGAGGGCGGGTGGTGGCGGTCTCGAGCCGGGCGGCGCTCAGGCCGTTCGCCGGCTCCGCCGCGTACGCGGCCTCAAAGGCCGGGCTGCTGGCACTCGTCGGCGCCGCCGCGGAGGACGTGAAGCACGACGGGGTCACGGTGAACTGCGTGCTGCCCAGCGTGATCGACACGCCGGCCAACCGGGCCGCGCAGCCCGACGCCGACCCGGGGCGCTGGGTGCGGCCCGCCGAGATCGGCGAGACGATCGCCTTCCTGCTGTCCGACGGCGCCTCCGCTGTGACGGGGGCCGCGATACCGGTCTACGGCCGCGCGTAGCAGCGTCGCGAGGCGCGACGGGCGCGCCCGCCGGGCGGCGGCCATGTGGGCCAGGCGCCGCTCCGCCTCAACTCCCTCCCGGCCGTGCATCCGGACCGCGGTGAAGTCGTGGTGGTAGTTCATCGTCCGACCCCCTTTCGCGACGTTCGATCGGTGTCGAAAGAATGATCCCAGGGGTGGACGATCAGGACAAATCGTATTAGCGTGGCTTTCGATCATGGAACGCGATGGATGGCTCAGGGTCGAGGTGCGGCACCTCGCGGCGCTCCGGGCGGTCGCCGAGGAGGGCTCGTTCGGCGCCGCCGCAGCGAAGCTCGGGTACACGCAGTCCGCGGTCTCCCAGCAGATCGCCACGCTGGAGCGTGCGGTGGGGGAGCGCCTGATCGACCGGCCCGGCGGCCCGCGCAAGGTGTCGATGACCGAGGCGGGCGACGTGCTGCTGCGGCACGCCGAGCGCATCGTGGCCGGCATGGAGGCCGCGTGGGCCGACCTGGCGGCGCTGGCCGCCGGCGACGCCGGGACCATCCGTGTGGGGACCTACCAGAGCGTGGGCGCCAAGATCCTGCCGGAGCTCATGCGGCGCCTCGTGGTGGAGCACCCGGGCCTCGACATCCACCTGACCGAGAGCGCCTCCGACGTCGAGCTGCTGGACCACCTGGAGCGCGGCGACCTGGACCTGACGTTCGCGGTGCTGCCGGTGGAGGACGGGCCGTTCGAGGCCGTCGAGCTCCTGCGGGACCCCTACTACCTGATGGTGGCGTCCGACTCGCCGCTGGCGGGGAAGGGGACCGCTGCGCTCCGGGACCTGCACGACCTGCCGATGATCGGGTTCCGCCACTGCGTGTGCGGCGAGCGGATCGACGGCTGGCTGCGGGACCGGGGCGTCCAGGGGAAGGTGGTCTTCCGCAGCGACGACAACGGCACCGTGCAGGGGCTCGTGGGCGCCGGCATGGCGTCCGCGCTGGTGCCGCTGCTGGCCGCAGACGAGAGCGACGACGCGGTGGCGCTGCTCGGCCTGGAAGGGGGCGTGCCCGACCGCCGGATCGCGATCGCATGGCACCGCGACCGCACGCTGTCGCCCGCGGCGCGGGCGTTCATCGCCCTGGCGCGGGAGCTCTGCGCCCAGCTGGAGCCGCCCGCCCTCCGGGAGGCCGTCGGCGGGTAGGTAGCATCGGGCGATGACCGGACCGGGGACCGCCGAAGGGGTCGACTGCATCGTCGTGGGCGGGGGCCTCGCGGGCCTCGCGTGCGCCCACGCCCTGGTAACGGCCGGGCGCTCCGTGCTGGTGCTCGAGGCCGAGGAGGCGCCCGGCGGCCGGGCCCGCACCGTGTGGCACCGCGGGCGGCCCGTCGACCGCGGTTTCCAGACGCTGTTCAGCGCGTACCCGCGGACGCGGGAGCTGCTGCGGGCCATCGGCCTGCCCCGCCGCGACCTGCGGCCCATCAGCGGCGGCGCCGTCTTCATGAACGGCGCCGAGAACCCGCGGTTCGGCACATCGCCGCTGGCGCCGCTCGGGTTCCGCGGGCTGCCCCCCGCCGACCGGGTGCGGCTGGCCAAGCTCGGCGCGTCGGCGCTGGCCACACCGCCCGACGTGCTGCTGGCGCGCGACGACGAGGCGCCGTCGACCGAGGCCTTCCTGCGCTCGCAGGGCTTCTCGGAGCAGGCCATGGTGGGCTTCTTCCGGCCGTTCTTCGGGGTCGTGTTCCAGGACCGGTCGCTGGCCGCCGACCCCGGCTACTTCCGCTTCCTGCTGGCGATGCTGGGCAGGGGGTCGTCGGTCATCCCGAGCGACGGCGTGGGGATGATCGCCGAGTGGACGTCCGCGGCGGTCCGACAGGCCGGCGGCACCGTGGAGCTGGGGGCGCGCGTCGAGGGCCTCGAGCCCGACGCCGCCGGGCGCAGGGTCGCGGCGGTGCGGACGGCCGACGGACGGCGCCTGGCCTCGCGGCACGTGGTGCTGGCCGTCGAGGCCCCCGCCGCGCGGGCGCTGCTCGAGCCCCTCGATGCCGCGGCGGCGGCGCGCCTGCCCACGGAGCCGGCGTCGTCGGCGACCGCCGCGTTCGCGCTCTCCGCGCCCCTGTACCGCGGGCGGACGATCCTGGTGAACGCCGCGTCGGGGCAGGTGGACGGCCCCCGCGTGGACCTGGTGTGCCAGACCACCAACATCACCCGCCCGGGCGCGCCCGACGGCCCCCACATCGTGCTGGCCACCACCGTCACCACGGACGGCGGGAGCGCGGACGGGCTGGTGGAGTCGGTGGGGCGGCTCATGGCGCGCTGGGCGCCGCGCTTCGACTGGGCGGGCCTGGCGGAGCCGATCGGCGTGTACGAGCACCGCTTCGCCCAGTACCGCCCCCGCGTGGGCGTGCGGCGCGAGCTGCCCGGCCCGCGGACCGCCGTCGACAACCTGATCCTGGCGGGCGACATGACGACGCACCCGTCCATCGAGGGGGCCGTGTCGAGCGGGACCCGCGCGGCGGGGATCGTCGCGGCGTTGCTGCCGTGAAGCTGGTCGGCCACCGCCGGGTCTTCTCCGTCGAGGAGGTCACGGGCCGCCTGGCGGAGATGTTCGAGGGCCTGCGCCAGTTCTGGGTGGAGGCCGAGATCGAGGACGTGCGGACGGGCGGCGCCCGCGTCTACTTCAACCTGCGCGGCGAGCACGTCATCCGGGCGTCGATGAAGGCCGTCGTCTGGGACCGCCTGCCCCAGAAGCCGGCGCGCGGCGACCAGGTCCACGCCTACGGGAAGATGGAGTTCTGGCGCGGCCGCGCCGAGGTGACGATGGCCGTGGAGCGCCTCGAGCCCTCCGGCGAGGGGCTCCTGCTGGCGCGGATCCAGGAGCTGCGGCGGCTGCTGGCCGCCGACGGCCTGCTGGCGCCGGAGCGCAAGCGCGCGCTACCGATGCTGCCGCGGCGCATCGGGCTGGTCACCGCGCCCGACGGCGCCGCCCGCCACGACGTGCTCACCACGCTCTGGGCCCGCTACCCCGCCGACGTGGTGCTCGCCGGGGTGCCCGTCCAGGGCGATGCGGCCCCACGGTCGATCGAACGCGCGATCGTCCGATTGAACGCCGTGGACGGGGTGGACGTGATCGTGGTGGCGCGCGGGGGCGGCTCGCTGGAGGACCTGATGGCGTTCAACAGCGAGGTCGTGTGCCGGGCGGTGGCGGCGTCGCGGGTCCCCGTGGTGTCGGCGGTCGGGCACGAGCGCGACGTGACGCTGTGCGACGAGGTCGCCGACCTGCGCGTCGCGACGCCCACGGCGGCAGCCGCCGCCGTGGTGCCGAGCGCCGAGGTGCTGGAGGCGCGGCTACGCGACGCGGACCTGGCGGTGCGCCGGGGGCTCGTGCGCGCCCGGGCGGAGGCCGAGGCGGCGGTGGGGCGGCGGACGGCCGCGCTGGGGGCGGCGCTGCGCCGTCCCGAGGCGATCGGGCGCGACCGGGTCGACCGGCTGGAGCCGCGGATGCGCTCGGCGCTCGCCCGCGCCGCGGTGCGCGCGCCGGGGCGGGTGGACGACTCGGCGCGGGCGCTGGCGCGCGCCGCCGCCGCCCGCCGCGAGCGCGCCGAGGCCGGCCTGGCCCGCGCGGAGGGCCTGCTGGGCCTGCTGTCCCCCCGGCGGACCGTGGCGCGCGGCTACGCGATCGTGCGCGACGCCGACGGCGGGGCGGTCGTGGCGTCGGCCGCGTCGGTGGATGCCGGGCAGGGCCTGTCGATCGAGCTGCGCGACGGGACGGTGGCGGCGACGGCGACGGAGGTGTCGCGGTGAACGGGACGGGCGGCGAGGCCGCGCCGGCAACGTTCGAGGAGGCCCTGCGGCTGCTCGACGAGGTGGTGGCGCGGCTGGAGAGCGGCGACGTGGGCCTGGAGGAGGCGGTCGCCCTGTTCGAGCGGGGCCAGGGCTACCTGGCGGTGTGCCGGGAGCGGCTGGCCGCCGCTCAGAAGCGGATCGAGGAGCTCACCGCCGAGGGGCCGCCGCCGGCGGACGCCGCCGGCGCCTCGACCGACGAGCCCTTCTGAGCCTCCTGGCGCCGGCGGCGCCAGCGCTCCAGGCGCTCCAGGTCGCGCTCGACGGTCGAGAGGGGCACCTGGCAGCCGGCGCCGCCCACATTGGCGTAGGAAAGCAGGCGGTCCTCGTCGGCGCGCAGCGTCATCCACTTGGCCAGCACGTCGTCGCCGACGGGCAGCAGCGGCCCGCCCGGCATGCCCGTGCGGTCGGGGAACTGGACGCAGTACTCGCGCACCGGCGCCATCGAGCGCGGCAGCAGGGCCACGACCGGCAGGTGGGGGTAGATCAGGTAGCGGTACCGCGGCGGGCTGTCGGGCGGGCTGCCGGGACGGCGGCCCCGGCGCCCCGTGATGCAGATGAACCCGAGCTCCTGGAACATCTCCCACTCCTCCGGGTTCACCACCGAGCGCAGCAGCTCCAGCGACCGCCGCTCGGCCTCGTGGTCGCGCAGGGGCGGCTCCCGGACCCACGAGGGCATCGCGCGCACGGCGCGCCGGCGTGCCTGGGCGGCCCGGGCGGGGCGGGCCATCACGGTCGCGAGCATGCCGAGGGCGACCACGAGGACGATCACCCCGAGGCCGGCCACCCCGCGGCGGCGCTCAGGCGGGAGGCGGGGTCGCGCCCCCGGCCGCTCGCGGCCAGAAGAGCACGCGCTCCGCGTCCTCGGGGATGTCGGCGAAGTCGGTCACCAGGACGGCCTCGCGTCGGCCGCTGCCCGCGTCGGTGACGGGGACCGCCGCCCACATGCCCTCCTCCAGCTGGCGGTGGAAGGCGTCGAGGAGGGCCTCGCGCTCCTCGTCCAGGCGGGGGTCGCCCTCCGCCACGAGCGTCTCGCCGTACCCCGGCATCATGCGTAGGAGCCTCATGCCTGGCCGTTCTACCAAGCCGTGCGCATCGCGCGCAACGGGACGGTCCGGGGTGTCACCCGGGTAGCATCGGCCCGGTGCGCCCCACCAGCTCCGCGCTGCGCGCGGACCTCCCCTCCCTCTCCGCCGAGACCTACCTGAACACGGGCGGGTGCGGCCCCCTCACGCGGGCGGCCGCCGACGCGCTGGGGGAGTGGGCGGCCGAGGCGATGGCCCGCGGGCGCGGCAGCATGGCGGGCTTCGGCCGGACGGAGGCGGCGTCCGTGGCGCTGCGCGACGACCTGGGTCGCCTGGTGGGCGACCCCGACGGCGCCCGGATCGCCCTGACCGGCAACACCACCGACGGGCTGAACCGGGCCGCGTGGGGGCTCGACCTGCGCCCCGGCGACCAGATCGTGACGCCCGCCCTGGAGTACCCCGGCACGCTCGTGCTGCTGGCCAACCTCGCCCGCCGACGCGGCGCGACGCTCCGGATGATCGACCCGGACGGCACGGAGGAGGACCTGGAGGCGGCCGTGGCCGAGGTCGCGGGCCCGCGGACGCGGCTGGTGATGCTGTCCCACGTCTCCTGGTCCACCGGGGCGCTCCTGGACGTGGCGGGCGCGGTGCGCGCGGCCCGCCGGGCCGGCGCGGCGGTGGTGGTCGACGCCGCCCAGTCGGTGGGCGCGATCCCGGTCGACGCGGCGGCGCTCGGGGCCGACGCCGTGGCCTTCCCGGCCCACAAGTGGCTGCTGGGCCCGGAGGGGCTCGGCGCGCTCTGGGTGTCGCCGGAGGCGGCGGGGACGATCGACCTGACGTTCACCGGCTTCGAGACCGGCCGCGACCATCGCGCCGACGGAGGCCTGACCCCGCACGCCGGGGCCCGGCGCCATGAGGCGGCGACGCTGCCTGCAGCGCTGCTGCCCGCCTGGCGCGCCTCCCTGGGCTGGCTGGAGCGGGAGGTGGGCTGGGAGACCGTGTTCGCCGGCACCCGCGCCGCGCAGGCCGCGGGCCGGGCGGCGCTGGCGGCCATCCCGGGCGTGCGGGTGCTGACGCCGCCGGGGGCGCATGCGGGACTGGTGTCCTTCACGGTCGGCGGCGCGGCGCCGGACGCCGTGGCCCGCCGGCTGGCCGCCGGCGGCGTGATCGTGCGCTGGATGCGGCGCCCCGAGGTGCTGCGCGCGTCGCTGGGGTTCTTCACCACCGAAGAGGACGTGGCCCGCCTCGCGGCCGGGGTGGCGGCGGTCGCGACCGGAGGCGACTGCTAGCTTCCAGCGTCGTGAGCCAGGACAGGTTGGTCATCCGTGGCGGCCGGGCGCTGTCCGGCCACATCGTGCCGAGCGGCAACAAGAACGCGGCCCTGCCGATCCTCGCGGCATGCCTCCTCACGGACGAGGAGGTCATCGTCGAGAACGTCCCCGACATCCTCGACGTGCACGTGATGCTCGCGCTGCTGGACGACCTGGGCGTCACCATCCGCGACGACGGGCCCAACGCGCTCTCGCTGAAGGCCGACCGCGTCCGCACCACCCACCTCGACCCCGACCTGTGCCGGCGCCTGCGCGCGTCGCTGCTGCTCGCGGGGCCGCTGCTGGCCCGCTGCGGCGAGGTGGAGCTGCCGCTGGCCGGCGGCGACTTCATCGGGCGCCGGCGCGTCGACACCCACCTGCTGGCGTTCCGCGCCCTCGGCGCCGAGACGCTGGTGGAGCGCAGCTACAAGTTGCGCCACAGCGGGCTGCACGGCGCGGAGATCTTCCTGGACGAGGCCTCGGTGACCGCCACCGAGAACGCCCTGATGGCCGCGGCCACCGCGCCGGGCCGCACGATCATCCTGAACGCGGCCAGCGAGCCGCACGTGCAGGACGTCGCGCGGTTCCTGGTGGAGCTGGGCGCCGACATCGACGGCATCGGCACCAACCGCATGGTCATCGACGGGGTCGAGCGCCTCCACGGCGGCCGTTTCCGGATCGGCCCGGACCACATCGAGATCGCCTCGTTCATCGGCCTCGGCGCCATCACGGGGTCGGACCTGACGATCACCGACGTCCGCGCCGAGGACCTGCGGATGATCAACCTCACCTTCGAGCGCCTGGGCATCCGCGTGGAGATCACGGGGGACACCCTGCGCGTGCCGCCCGACCAGGACCTGCGCGTCGTGTCGGACGAGGGCGAGGCCATCCCGAAGGTCGACGACGGCATCTGGCCGGCCTTCCCGGCCGACCTCACCAGCATCGCGACCGCCGTGGCCACCCAGACGCACGGCACGGTGATGATCTTCGAGAAGATGTTCGAGAACCGGCTGTTCTTCGTGGACAAGCTCGTCGCGATGGGCGCCCGCATCGTGCTGTGCGACCCGCACCGCGCCGTGGTGAGCGGCCCCGCGCAGCTCTACGGCGAGCGGCTCGAGAGCCCCGACATCCGCGCCGGCATGGCGATGCTCATCGCCAGCCTGGCCGCCAAGGGGACGAGCGTGATCGGCAACGTCGGCCAGATCGACCGCGGCTACGAGCGCATCGACGAGCGCCTCCAGGATGTCGGCGCCGACATCGAGCGCTTCCGTGACTGACCCGGGCGGGCCGCCACCCGCGGCGCTGCCGGCGGGGTCGAAGGACGTGCTGCCGGTCGAGGCCGGGGAGCTGCGCGAGGTGGAGGGCGCCATCCGCGCCCGCTTCGCGGCGTTCGGCTACCGCGAGGTCATGACCCCGGTGCTCGAGTACGCCGACGTGCTCGACCGCGCACAGGAGGGCCGGCTGCGCGACGCATTCCGGCTGTTCGACGAGTCCGGCCGCGTGCTGGTGCTGCGCCCCGACCTCACCATCCCGATCGCGCGCCTGGTTGCCACCCGGATGGCCGACCACCCCGGCCCTGTCCGCGTGTCGTACCTGGCCCGCGCCTTCCGCCCGCCGGCACCCGGCAAGCCCGCGCCCGCCGAACAGCGGCAGGCGGGCGTCGAGCTGCTCGGCGACGGCGGCCCGGGGGCCGACGCCGAGGTGCTGGCCCTGCTGGTGGGGGCGCTCCGCGCCGCGGGCCTGCCCGATCCGCGGGTGGGCGTGGGCGACGTGTCGCTGACCGCCGCCGTGCTGGCGGGCAGCGGGGTGCCGGAGGGCTCGCGCGCCGCGCTCGGCGCGGCCCTGGCGGCCCGCAACCTGGTGGAGTGGCGGCGCCTCGCCCGCGCCGCCGCCCCCGACGCCGCGCTGCTGGCCGAGCTGCCGTCGCTGCGCGGCGGCCCCGAGCTGGTGGAACGGATCGCACGGGAGGTCCCGACCGCCGCGGCCGCCGCCGAGCGGCTGGGCGCCACGCTGGAGCTGCTGGCGCGCCACGGGGTGCAGGACGCGGTGGTGCTCGACCTGGGCGTGCTGCGCGAGTGGCACTACTACTCCGGGATCGTGTTCGAGGCGTACGCGCCCGGCGTGGGCGCGCCGATCGCCCAGGGCGGGCGCTACGACGACCTGGGCGGCCGCTTCGGGCGGCCGCGCCCCGCCGTGGGCTTCGGCATCACCCTGGACCTGCTGCACCAGGCCCTCCTCGCCGCCGGCAACGGCGGCGCCGTCGCGCGCGACGGGGTCGTTCTGGTGGGCGGCCTGGACGACGACCCGGCCGCCGGCGAGGCCGTGCGCGCGGCCGGCGTGCCGGTGGTGGCGCTGGCGGCGGCGGCGGGCGACCCGGAGGGGCTCGCGGCGGCCGACGGGTGGCGGTGGGTGGCGCGGCGGACGCCGGAGGGGTACACCGTGCTCGACCGCGTAGCCGGCACGTCGCGGACGCTGGCGCGGCTCGAGGAGGTGCTGACGCCCTCATGAGGATCTGCGTGCCGCTCGGGGCGCTGTTCGAGGACTCCGTCGAGGCCCTGGGCCGCGCGGGGCTCGACATCACGCCCCTGCGCGACGCGGGCCGGCGGCTGGTGGTGGAGGCGTCCGACGGCACCACGTACATCACCACCCGCCCCAGCGACGTCCCGACGTACGTGGAGAGCGGCGCCGCCGACATCGGCATCGTCGGCAAGGACGTGCTCAACGAGCGCCGCCCCGACGTCTACGAGCTGCTGGACCTGCGCTTCGGCGGCTGCCGCATGGTCTACGCGACCCGCGAGGGCGACGACCCCACGCCCGCCGCCCTGGAGCACCTGGGCCTGGTGCGGGTCGCGACCAAGTACCCCGTCGCGGCGACCGGCCACTTCACCGCGACCGGCCGGCAGGCCGAGGTGGTGAAGGTCAACGGCTCCGTGGAGCTGGCGCCGCTGGTGGGCCTGGCGCACGGGATCGTGGACCTGGTCGCGACGGGCCGCACGCTGCGCGAGAACGGGCTGGTGGAGCGGGAGGAGATCTTCCACAGCTCCGCGCGCGTGATCGCGAACCGCGTGAGCCAGACGCTGCTGGCCGCCGAGATCGACGCGCTGCTGGCGCGCCTGGGGGAGACGTGACCGGGGTGCGCACCGCGCGCCTGCGCGCGGGGGGAGCCCAGGCGATCGCGCTGACGCTGCGGCCCGACCTGGACGAGGAGGGCGTCGCCGGCAGCGTGACCGCCAGCCTCGCGGCCGTGCGCGAGCGCGGCGACGACGCGCTGGTCGACGACATCCGCCGCTTCGACCTGGAGGAGTTCACCCACGACCGCCTGCGCGTGCCGCGCGTCGCCCTGGAGCGGGCGGTGGACACGCTGCCGGAGGAGCTGCGGACGGCGATCGTGGCCGCGGCGTCCCAGGTGCGGGTGGTGGCCGAGGCGCTGCTGCCGGGCGACCACACCATGACGATGCCCTTCGGGCAGAAAATCCGGGTGCGGCACGTGCCCGTCGATTCGGCGGGCTGCTACGCGCCGGGCGGGCGCGCCGCCTACCCGTCGAGTCTCATCATGGGCGTCGTCCCCGCGCAGGTCGCGGGCGTCGGCCGCATCGTGGCGGTCAGCCCCCCGGGACCCGACGGCCGCCCGTCGCCGCTGGTGATGGCCACCGCGGGCCTGCTGGGCGTCGACGAGGTGTACGCCGTGGGCGGCGCCGCCGCCATCGGCGCCCTCGCCTTCGGCACCGCCACCATCGCGCCCGTCGCGGTGATCGTGGGGCCCGGGAGCCCCTGGGTGCAGGAGGCGAAGCGCCAGGTGGTCGGCACCGTCGGCATCGACGGCGTCGCCGGCCCCAGCGAGGTGCTGATCATCGCCGACGCCACCGCCGACCCCGCCGCGATGGCGCTCGACCTGCTCGCCCAGGCGGAGCACGGCCCCGACTCGCCGGCCGTGTTCGCCAGCGACGACCCCGAGGTGATCGCCGCCGTGGCCGGGGAGCTCGACGGGATGCCCGAGGCCATCGGGCCCATCACCCTCGTCGAGTGTGCCAGCATGCCCCTGGCGATCGAGTTGGCCGAGGCGTTCGCGCCCGAGCACCTCGAGATCGCGACGCGCGACCCCGAGGCCGTGGCGTCGAAGATCACGCGGTCCGGGGCGGTGTTCGTGGGCCCCAACTGCGCGACCGCCTTCGGCGACTACGTCGCCGGATCCAACCACGTCCTGCCAACCGGGGGCGCCGCACGCCACGCGTCGGCCCTCGGCCCAACGACCTTCCTGCGGAGGATGTCCGTGGTCGAGATGACCGACGAGGCCGTCGCACAGCTCGCACCCCACCTGGCCGTGCTCGCCGAGGCCGAGGGCTTCCCGATGCACCGCGCCTCCGCCGACGCCCGGGTGAAGGACGCATGAGCCGCCGCGCGGAGTCCCGCCGCACGACGGGGGAGACCGACGTGCGCGCCGCCGTGGACCTGGACGGGTCCGGCATCGCCACCGTGTCCACCGGCGTGGGATTCTTCGACCACATGCTCACGCTGCTGGCGCGCCACTCCCTGATCGACGTCGAGGTGGAGGCGCGCGGCGACCTGGAGACCGGCAGCCACCACACCGTCGAGGACGTCGGCATCACGCTGGGCCAGGCGATCGACCGGGCGCTGGGCGACCGGGCCGGGATCGAGCGCTACGGCGCCGCCCTGATCCCGATGGACGAGTGTCTCGCGCAGGCGGCGATCGACCTGTCGGGGCGCCCGTTCACGCTCATCGACGTGCCGCTGCCGGCGACCGTCATCGGCGGGTTCGAGACCGAGCTGCTCGAGGAGTTCATGCGCGGGCTGGCGAACCACGCCGGCCTGACCCTGCACCTGCGCCTGCTGGCGCCCGGCAACGCGCACCACGCGATCGAGGCGAGCTTCAAGGCCGTCGCGCGCGCCCTGGGCGCGGCCGTGGCCCCGAACCCGCGGGTGGGCGGCGTGCCGTCGACGAAAGGGTCGCTGTGAGCGCCGACGTCGTCGTGCTCGACTACGAGATGAGCAACCTGCGCAGCGCCGTGAAGGCGCTGGAGCGGCTGGGCGCCACCGTCCGGGTGATCCGCCGTCCGGAGGCCGTCGGGGCGGCCGACGCGGTGGTGCTGCCGGGCGTCGGGCACTTCGGCGAGGCGATGCGGCGCATCCGCGGCCAGGGCCTGGACGAGGCCGTCCTCGCGGCGGTCGACCGCGGCGTCCCCGTTCTGGGTATCTGCCTGGGCATGCAACTGCTGTTCGAGGAGAGCGAGGAGGCGCCCGGCGTGGGGGGCCTCGCCGTGCTGCCGGGCACCGTCCGGCGGCTGCGCACCGAGCGCAAGCTGCCGCACATCGGGTGGAGCCGCGTCGCCTGGAGCCCCGGGAGCGGCCTGGGCCCCGCGCCGGGCGAGGGCGGCGACTCGACCTACTACTTCGTCCACACGTTCGGGTGCGAGCCCGACGACCCGGCCCTGGTGCTGGGCCGCGCCGACCACGGCGTGCCGTTCTGCGCCGCCGCGGGCCGTCCGGGCCTCCAGGGCGTCCAGTTCCACCCCGAGAAGTCGAGCGCCGCCGGCCTCGGCCTGCTGGGCCGCTGGCTGGCGGGCGTGCGCGCCGCCCGCCCCGCCGCCGCGTGATCACCCTCTACCCGGCGATCGACCTGCAGGGCGGCCAGGCGGTCCGCCTGCGGCAGGGCGACTTCGCGCAGACCACCGTGTTCAGCGACGACCCCGTCGACCAGGCGAAGCGCTTCGCCGACGAGGGCGCGCAGTCGCTGCACGTGGTGGACCTGGACGGCGCCCGGGCGGGCGAGCCCGTGCACGCCGCGCTGGTCGCCAGCATCGCGGCCGCCTTCCCCGGGACGGTGCACCTGGGCGGCGGGCTGCGGTCGCGCGCGGCGATCGAGACGGCCCTGGCCACCGGCGTGGACAGGGTGGTGGTGGGGACGGCGGTCGTCGACGACGGCGACCTGCTGAGCTGGGCGATCGACCGCCTGGGCGACGGCCTGGTGGTGGCCCTCGACGCCCGCCAGGGCAAGGTCGCGACCCACGGGTGGACGCAGATCACCGACCGCGACGCCGTGGAGGTGGCGACGAGCCTGGTGACCATGGGCGTGCGGCGCCTCGCCTACACCGACATCGGGCGGGACGGCACCCTCGGCGGCCCCAACATCGCCGCGATGAAGCGCCTGTCGGAGGCGGCGCCGCCCCTGCGGCTGATCGCATCGGGCGGCATCTCGTCGCTCGACGACCTGGCGCGGCTGCGCGACCTGGACGTGGCGAACATGGAGGGGATCATCGTGGGGCGCGCCCTCTACGAGGGGCGCTTCACCGTGTCGGAAGCGCTGGACGTGCTGCGGGCGGGGCGGCGGTGATCCGCGTCATCCCCTGCCTGGACGTCAACCAGGGGAGGGTGGTGAAGGGCGTCAACTTCGTGGGCCTCCGCGACGCCGGCGACCCGGTGGAGCTGGCGGCCCGCTACGACCGCGAGGGTGCCGACGAGCTCGTGTTCCTCGACATCACCGCCAGCCACGAGGGGCGCGACACCATCGTGGAGCTGGCCCGCCGCACCGCGGAGGAGGTCTTCATCCCGTTCACGATCGGGGGCGGCCTGCGGACGGTGGAGGACATCCGCGAGGTGCTGGCGGCCGGCGCCGACAAGACGTCGCTCAACTCGGCGGCGGTGCGCGACCCCGACCTGATCACCCGCGCGTCGGAGCGCTTCGGCGCCCAGTGCATCGTCGTCGCGATCGACGCCAAGCGGCGCGACGACGGCTCGGGCTGGGAGGTCTACCTCAACGGCGGGCGCCTGCCGACCGGCCGCGAGGCGGTCGCCTGGGCGGCCGAGGCGGCGGAGCGCGGCGCCGGGGAGCTGCTGGTCACGAGCATGGACCGCGACGGCACCAAGGACGGCTTCGACGTGGAGCTGCTGGCGGCGGTGGCCGAGGCGGCCCCCGTCCCGGTGATCGCCTCCGGCGGCGCGGGCACGCTCGACCACTTCGCCGACGCGGTCGTGCGCGGGCGCGCCGACGCGGTGCTTGCGGCGTCGGTGTTCCACGACGGCGTCTACTCGATCGCCGAGGTGAAGGCGGCGATGGACCAGGCCGGCGTGCCGGTGCGGCAGTAGTCTGCGGGCGTGAGGACGATCCGGACCGAGGCCGCGCCGGCGCCCGTCGCGGGCGCCCCCTACAGCCAGGCCGCGGCCGCTGCGCCGGGGGACGGCGAGGTGGTGTGGGTGTCGGGCCAGCTCGGGATCGACCCCGCCGGCGGCGCCCTGGTCGCCGACGACGTCTCGGAGCAGACGGCCCTGGTGCTGCGCCACATCGCCGCGATCCTGGCCGAGGCCGGCGGCGGGCTGGGGGACGTCGTGAAGACCACCGTCTACCTCACGGACCTCGCGGGCGACTTCCCGGCGATGAACGAGGTGTACGGCCACGCCTTCGCCGGCGCCGCGCCCGCCCGGGCGACGGTGGGCGTCGCGGCGCTGCCGCTGGGCGCCCGCGTCGAGATCGAGGCCGTGGCCGTCATCCGGCCGCGGTGAGGCCGATGTCTACTCGGCCCAGGTGCGGCGCTCGAGCAGGCTGTCGAGCGCGATCCGGTCCAGGTAGTCCGGCGCATCGCTGATCGGGCGACCCTCGTTGGCGGGATCGCGCACCCAGGCCTTGAACCGCTCGTCGGCGGCGTCGAAGGCCTCCTGGAGCTCGGTGAGCGTGAGCCCCTCGAAGCGGCCGAACGCCTCCACGAGCTCCGGCGCGATCGGCGCGACGGCGCTCAGCTTGCTGGAGACGGGGTCGTAGGCCACGGGGACGATCCTAGCCGCCGCGCGCGGGAGGGGGTGCTGGCGCACCCGCTGATGCGCCACGTGCCGCCGCAGCTGGCCGGGCGCGCGATCGCCGTGGGCGGGGTGGTGCGCGACGCGCTCCTGGGCCTGCCCCCGGGCCGCGACCTGGACCTGGTGGTCGAGGGCGCGATGGACCCGGTGCCCGACTGGTCGGCGCACGACCGCTTCGGAACGGCGATCCAGGTGTTCCCGGAGGGCACGCTCCACGTCGGCATCACCCGCCGTGAGCGCTACCCCGCGCCCGGCGCGCTGCCGGAGGTGGAGCCGGGCACCCTCGCCGACGACCTGGCCCGCCGCGACGTGACCGTCAACGCCATGGCCGTCCCGCTGGATGGGCCGGACGCCGGCGCGCTCATCGACCCGCACGGCGGGCTCGGGGACCTGGGGGCGCGGCTGATCCGCTCCCTGCGGTCCGGCGCCTTCGACGAGGACCCGAGCCGCCTGGTCCGCGCCGCCCGTTACGCGGGCCGTCTGGGCTTCCTGCTGGAGGAGGAGACCGAGCGCGCCGCCCGCCGGGTCGCGCCGTCCCTGGACCTGGGGTCCGCGCGGGTGGCCGGCGAGTTCCGGCGGCTGCTCGAGGAGCCGGACCCCCACGTGGGCGTGCAGATCCTGGACCAGCTCGGGGTGCCCTGGGCCGCCGGGGAGATCACGAACGCGTTGGAGTACGCGATGGCGCATCCGGCCGCTCCGGAGGTGCCCGGCTGGGCCGCCCGCCTCGGCGACGTCGTCGACGACCGGTTCCTGGACCAGGCGGCCCTGCCGGGGTGGGCGGTCGCGACGGCGCGCGAGTGGCGGGAGGGGGGCCGGCTCGCGCGGGCGCTGGCGGCGGCCGCGCGCCCCTCGGAGGTCGACCGGCTCCTCCGGTCGGCGCCCTCCGCCACGCAGGTGGGCGCGCTGGCCGCGGGTGCCGACGTCGTGGCCCGCTGGTGGGAGCACGACCGCGACCGCCGGCCCGCGGTCGACGGCTCGGACCTGGTCGCCGCGGGGATCGCGCCCGGCCCCGCCATCGGCCGCGCGCTGGCCGCCGTCCGCGCCGCGCTGCTGGACGGTTCAATCGAACCTGACCGCGATGTTCAATTGGACCTGGCGCTGCGGGTTGCGCGGGGGGAGGGGTGAGCGCCGAGGTCATCGTGGTGGCGACCGACGCCCCCGCCGGGGCCGGGTTCACGACCCGCGACGGCGGCGTGAGCACGGGCCGGTTCGCGACGCTGAACCTGGGGCCCGACAAGGACGACCCGGACGAGAACGTACGCGAGAACCGCCGCCGCGCCTGCGACGCCCTGGGCGTCGACGCCGCGGCGGTGAGCGCCAACCGGCAGGTCCACGGGGCGGACGTCCGCGACGTGGAGCGCGCGCCGGACGGTGGCTTCGTGGGGCAGCTGCGCGACTGGCCCGAGGCCGACGGGCTGGTGACCGGGGCGACGGGGGCGCCGCTGGCCGTGTTCGGCGCCGATTGCCTGCCCGTGCTCATGTGGCGCCGCGACCGGCCGCTCGTGGGCGCCGCCCACGCGGGGTGGCGGGGCCTGGTGGCCGGGGTGCTGGAGGCCACGGTGGCGGGACTCGGGCGCGCGGCGGCGACCGGCGCGGCCATCGGCCCGGGCATCGGGCCGTGCTGCTACCCCGTGTCCGCGGAGGTGCGGGACCGCTTCGCGAGCCGCTTCGGCGACGGGGTGCTGGCGGGGGAGGCGGTCGACCTGGCCCTGGCGGCGCGCCGCGCGCTGGTGGCGGCGGGCGTCCCCGGCGCGGCGATCGCCACGGTGCCGGCGTGCACGTCGTGCGAGCAGGCCCGCTTCTTCTCGTACCGCCGCGACGGGCGCGGGACCGGCCGCCAGGCCGGGATCGTGTGGGCGGAGGCGGCGTGATCGACCCGGACGGGCTCCGGGCGGCGCTGGACGAGGCGCGGGAACGGCTCGACGAGGCCGCCGCCCGGGCCGGCCGGCCCGCCGGCGCCGTGGAGCTGGTGATGGCCGGCAAGTACGTCCCCGCGGAGGAGACCGAGGCGCTGATCGCCGCGGGCGCGGTCGTGATCGGCGAGAACCGGCTCCAGGACCTCCAGGCGAAGGCGCAGATCGCGACGGGGCGTCTCACGTTCGACTTCATCGGTCACCTCCAGCGCCGCAAGGTGCGCGACGTGCTGCCGCTGACACGGCTGGTGCACTCGGTCGACTCGGTGCGCCTGGCGCAGGAGATCGACCGCCGATCGGAAGGTCCCATGCGGGTTCTCGTCGAAGTCAACGTCGCCGAGGAACCGAGCAAAGGTGGTATCGTGCCGCCCTCCCTCAGGGCGTTCGTCGAAGAAGTGTCGGAGGGGTCCGACCTCGTGATCGGTGGTCTGATGGTCATGCCCCCGCTCCACGCCGACCCAGAAGCGAGCAGGCCGTGGTTCGCGCAGACGCGCGAACTGGCCGAGCGACTTGCGGGTGAATGGCGCGGCCGACACGATTTCGGTGATCTCTCGATGGGCACGAGCCAGGACTACATCGTGGCCGCCGAGGAGGGCGCCACGAAGGTCCGGGTGGGCCGCGGTCTCCTCGAGCGCGCCCGCACAACCAGCCAGGGACTCACGTAGATGGCCGTCACCGACCTGTGGCACAAGACCCTCGTCTACTTCGGCATGGCCGATGAACCGGACGACTGGGTCGAGGAGTACGACGACGAGACCGAGACGCGCTACGGCAGCGGCGGCACCAGCAGCACCCGCGACCGGCGCAGCGACGCATCGGACGACCTGGAGCGCTCGTACCGCGAGCGCCCGAACGTGCGCCGCCTCGGCCCCCGCCGTCGCGACGGCGACTTCGACGACATCTTCGCCGAGGAGCCGCCGCGGTCCACGCGTCCGGTGATGCGCTCCGTGGACTCGCGTCCGCAGCCGGCGGAGGTGCACCTGGTGGTGCCGAAGAGCTTCAACGACGCGCAGCAGATCGCGGACAAGTTCAAGGGGACGATCCCGGTGATCCTGAACCTCCAGAGCGCCGAGACCGACCTCGCCAAGCGTCTGATCGACTTCTCCAGCGGGCTCACGTACGCCCTCGACGGCGGCATGCAGCGGGTGGCCGACAAGGTCTTCATGCTGACGCCGCGCAACGTCGAGGTGTCGGCCGAGGAGCGGGCCCGGCTCCTGGAGAAGGGCTTCTTCAACCAGTACTAGGAGTGCGGTGACGGAGGCCTGGCCCGGGAGCATCGGGCTCATCGGGGCGGGCGCCATGGGGCGCGCCTTCGCGGCGGGCCTCGTGCGTGGGCGCCCGGACCTGGCCGACCGCCTCCAGGTGACCGACGCCGTGCCGGCCGCGATCGCGGCCGCCGTCGCCGACGTGGGCGGCCGCCCCGCGTCGTTCGACGAGGCGGCGGGCGCCGGCCTGGTGGTGGTCGCGGTGAAGCCCAAGGACGCGGCCGAGGCCCTCCCGGCGGTCGCGGCCGCCGCGGCGCCGGACGCCACGGTGCTCTCCGTCATCGCCGGCTGGGAGCTCGACCGACTGGCGGCGGCGGCCCCCGGCCTCGCGCTGGTGCGGACCATGCCGAACCTGGCGGTGCGCCACGGCGCCGGCGTCGTCGTGCTGGCCACGCGGGGCCTGGACGACGCCCGGGAGGAGGCCGTGACGGCGCTGCTGCGGCCCCTGGGCGCCGTGGTGCCCCTGCCGGAGTCGCTCTTCGCCGCCGCCACGGCCCTCGCGGGGAGCGGGCCGGGCCTGGTGGCCGTGGTCGCCGAGGGTCTGGAGGAGGGCGCCGTGGCGGCCGGCCTGACGCGCGGTCAGGCCCGCGAGATGGTCCACGCCGTGCTCGCCGGGACGGCGGCGCTGCTCGCCGACGGCACCGACCCCGCGCTGCTGCGACAGCGCGTCAGCTCACCCGCGGGGACCACCATCGAGGGTGTCGCGGTGCTGGAGCGGGGCGCCGTGCGCGCGCACATGGCCGACGCGGTGCGTGCCGCGGCGAAGCGGGCGGGTGGCCTCTCGTGAGCCACGTCGAGACCTACGTGTCGGCCCTGTTCACGGTCTTCATCCTGATCATCTTCATCCGGATCCTGCTGTCCTTCTCCCCGATGGCGCCGTCGTCGCGGCCGGCGCGGGCGTTCTGGGACTTCTGCCACCAGAGCACCGACTGGTTCCTCAACTTCTTCCGGCGCCTCATCCCACCCCTGGGGATGTTCGATCTCTCGCCGATCCTCGCCATCATCGTGCTGTACATCCTGCGCAGCCTGGTCCTCTCCCTCCTGGACAGCTTCTGAGCACCCTGCCCCCGTGGATCACCCTCCGCGACGACGGCGTGACCGTCGCGGTGAAGGCCGTGCCGCGCTCGCGGGCCACGCGGGCGGTGGGCGTGCAGGACGGGGCGCTGCGGGTGCAGATCGCGGCGCCGCCGCACCAGGGGCAGTCGAACGCCGCCCTGTGCGGCTACCTGGCCGGCGCGGCCGGTGTGCGGCCGTCGGCGGTGCGGCTGCGGCGCGGGTCGTCCGGCGCGCGGAAGCTGATCGAGGTCGACGGCCCGCCCGCCGAGGTGGCGGCCCGGCTGGCCGCCGCGATCGACGTGGGTGAGCGGTGAGCGCGCCCCCGAGCACGCGCGAGGCCGTGGCCGACGCGATCGCCCGCCGCCACCGCCGGCAGACGAAGGCGCGCTGGTACCTGTTCGGCGCGCTGGCGGCGCTGGTGGTGGTGCTCGACCAGATCTCGAAGGCGATCATCCGCGGCCGGCTGGACCTGCGCGAGCGCCACGAGGTGACGTCGTGGTTCTCGATCTCGCGGGTCAACAACGAGGGCATCGCGTTCGGGCTGTTCCCGGGCAAGCAGGAGGCCATCGCCGTGCTCACGGTGGTGGCGCTGTCGGCGATTGCCATCGCGCTGGCGGGCCTGGTGTCGCGCAACCCGATGGTGGCGGCCGGGGCGGGCCTGCTCGTCGGTGGGAGCCTGGGCAACCTGATCGACCGGCTCGCGCACGGCGCGGTCACCGACTTCATCGACCTGCAGCGCTGGCCGGCGTTCAACCTGGCCGACTGCGGCATCACCGTCGGGGCGGTGCTCATCGTGCTCGGGCTGATGGCCGACGACCGTGAGGCCGAGGAGCCTGACTGACGACCCGCCTGCGGTGCGCGCGACCGCCGGCGCGGAGCGCGCCGGGATGCGGCTGGACGCGGCCGTGGGGGCGATGGAGGAGGTCGGCAGCCGCGCCGAGGCGCAGCGCCTGATCGACGCGGGCCGCGTGCTGGTCGACGGGGCGGCGCGGCCGAAGCGCCACAAGCTGGCGGCCGGCGAGGTGATCGAGGTGCGGCCGATGGCGCCGCCCGTGTCGGAGCTGATCCCGGAGGCGTCGGTGCCGTTCCGGATCGCCTACGAGGACGACGACCTGATCGTGGTCGACAAGCCGGCCGGCGTCGTGACCCACCCCAGCGCCGGGCACCGGGAGGGGACGCTGGTGCACGGGCTCCTCGCCCACGCCGTGGCCGGCGGCGCCGACCCCACCCGCCCGGGGATCGTGCACCGCCTGGACCGCGACACGAGCGGCCTGCTGGTGGTCGCCCGCTCCGAGCGGGCCCACCGGCGCCTGCAGCGCCTGCTGCGCGACCGGGAGATCCGCCGCGAGTACCTGGCCCTGGTGCACGGGGCGTTCCCGCCGGCCCTCACCATCGACCGCCCGATCGGGCGCGACCGCCGCGTGCGGACCCGCCAGGCGATCGACCTGGAGGACGGACGCGAGGCGGTGACCCACCTGCGCCGCCTGGAGGAGCTCGGCCGCTTCAGCCTGGTGGAGGCCCGCCTCGACACGGGCCGCACCCACCAGATCCGCGTCCACCTGGAGTCGGTGGGCCACCCGGTGGTGGGCGATCGGGTCTACGGCCGCCGTGAGGAGACCCTGGGCCTGGAGCGCCAGTTCCTCCACGCCGCCCGCCTGGCGTTCCCGCACCCCGAGACGGGGGAGGAGATCGACGTGTCGAGCCCCCTGCCGCACGACCTGGAGCTCGCGCTGGGCCGGGCGCGGAGGATGGCGTGAGCCCGCCGGCGGCGGCTCCCGCCGCGCTGCACAGGCCTCACTCCACCTCGTCGTAGTCGGTCGCCCAGGGGCGACCCCGGTCCGTGTCGGGGTCGCGGCCACCGTCCTCGAGCAGGGCGCTCAGGTCCCAGGGGAGATCCCCGGGACCGTCGGCGTCCGATGACCGTGCCCCACCTGCGAGTCGTGTGTTCATGTCGCGCGCTCCGCGGCCGTTGGTCGATGCCCGGCGACCCTCGACGCGCTCCGTTGGTGGGGCGTTGGTGTCGCGTTGGACGGGGGCGCGGCGTGCTGGCGTCATCCGCGCCGGGCGGCCTAAGGTCCGTAGTCCGATGAGTACGCGGATCCACCTCTGCGGGGCGGTCGGCGTCACGGTCGACGGGGAGCGGCGCGAACGACGGCTGCCCGGCCGGCAGGGCGTCCTCCTCCTGGCGTTCCTCGTCTGCAACCGCCGCCGCCCGTTCGAGCGGGATGCGCTGATGGAGGTGCTGTGGCCGCGGGAGCGGCCGCGTGCCGCGGGCGCCGCGCTCCGGGCACTGCTCTCGAAGCTCCGCACCACGCTGGGCCCGGAGGCCGTCGTCGGGCGGGAGCGGATCCACCTGCGCCTGGAGCCCGATGCCTGGATCGATGTGGAGGCGGCGGACGAGGCACTGCACCGGGCCGAGGGCGCGGTGGCCTCACAGGACTGGGGGGAGGCCTGGGGAGCGGCCAGGGTCGCCGCGATGGTGTCGGAACGCGGGTTCCTCGTCGGCCATGACCACCCGTGGGTGGACGAGCAGCGCCGGGAGTTCGACCGCATGCTCGAGCGGGCGCGACGCTGCATCGTCGCGTGCGGTCTCGCCCTCGGCGACCGGGAACTGGTGGCGGCCGAGCGGGCGGCGCGATGGCTCGCCGAGTGCCGGCCGCTCGACGAGTCCGCCGTCGGCCTGCAGATGCGGGTGCACGCCGCCGCCGGGGACCCCGCCGCGGCGCTCGGGGCCTTCGAGGGGCTCCGCCTGCGGCTGCGGGACGAGCTCGGCACCGCTCCCGGCGCCGAGCTCCGGGCGCTGCACCGCAGGCTCCTCGCCTAGGCGGGCCCATCCCGGCGCCAGGTGGGCGACCGCTTCTCGAGGAACGCCGCGATGCCCTCCTGGGCGTCCGCCTGGGGCAGTGTCCGCACCGTCAGTTCGGTCGCACGCGTGCACGCCTCGTCAACCGGCACGTCCAGCACGTCGTGGAGCGCGCGCTTCGCCAGCGCCGTCGTTCCGGGCGCGCCGGCCGAGGCCGCCAACGCCATCGCCCTGGTGACGGCCGCGAGCTCGTCCTGAGCGACGACGGCGTTGATGAGGCCCCAGTGCAGCGCGGTCTCCGCGCTGACGGGCGCGCCCGTCAGGAGCATCTGGGTCGCCCGGCGGCGACCGATCAGGCGCGCGACCTCCACCATCGCCGTCGCGCCGACGAGACCCATCACCGGCCCCGGGACCGCGAACGTCGCCGAGGGCGAGGCCACCGCGAGGTCGCAGGCCGCGACGAGGTGACACCCCGCGGCGGTCGCCGGTCCGTGGACGCGCGCGACCACCGGCGTGGGGAGCTCCCGGATCGTTCGCATGAGCTCCGCGTCGGCGTCGAACACCTCCCGGGCGGCGATCTCGTCCGCACCCCGGAGCTCGCGCAGGTCGTGACCCGAGCAGAACGCCGTCCCCGAGCCGCCCAGGACGATCGCCCGGACGCGGCGATCGCGCCCGGCCGTCCGGAGCTGCGCCGTCACCTCGCGCATGAGCGCGAGGGAGAGCGCGTTCCGGGACCGGGGCCGGTTCAGGAGAAGCGTGAGGACGGGCCCGGCCCGGCGGACCACGACCGGTTCGTCGGAGGACGACGTGCCGCCGTCCGATGGCTCCGGCTCCACGTCCACGGCCATCGCCAGGAGATCCTCGCTCCGGACGCGCCCCGCCAGCGCGGGGTGCTCCGCGCGCAGGTGCCGCTCGGCCGCGCGCAGCAACTCCTCATCCGAGTCGCCGCGGCAGATCAGCCCGCAGTCGCAGTAGATCGCCTTCGTCACCGAGCCTCCGACGCCGAGCCTATCCCTGGGGCGTCACCGGTCGACCCTCAGGGCGAGCAGGTCGGCGTCGCTGACGCGGCCGACGAGATCGGGATGGCGCGACGCGATGTGCTCGCGCGCGGCCGCGAGGAGTTGCGCCTCGTCCTCGCCCGCCACGAGGTGCCCGCACGTGCAGCGGATGGTGAGCAGCGTGGCCATGTCGGTCCTCCCGTCGTCGCTGAACATGGCCGGACCGTCTCGCGCCGGCGTTGGCGCGGGGTTGGCGTGAGCAGCTGCCCCCGGGCGATCGCGGTCAGTCCACGATCTTCCAGTACGAGTCCTTCCGGCTGATCCGGCCTCCCGAGAACTCGAAGAGGTCGCATCCGCGCACCTCGATGGGCGCTCCCGTCCGCTGGGTGCCGCGGATCGTCCACTCGGAGACGCCGCGGTCGCCGCAGACCCAGTGGCGGTCGTCGTCGTAGCGGACGTCCGGGATCCCCTCGAGCCGGGACCGGATGCCCTCGCGGACCTCGTCGAGGCCCACGAGCCGCCGGCCGCCCGGGGCGGGCCCGCGCGGCATCTCGAACACGCAGTCCTCGGTGAAGAAGGCCATGATCGCGTCGAGGTCGTGGGCGTTGAACGCCCCCAGGAAGTCCCTGAGCACGTCGGTGGTGACCGCGGGCCCCGTCATGGCGACCCCAGCTCCTGGAACAGGGTGAGCTGGAGCCCGGCCTCGCCCTCCAGGCGGGAGTTCAGGCTGTTCCAGGGGGTGACCGTGGGCTCCGCGATGATGGTGGCGCCGGCGGCGCGGACGGCGTCGGTGGCCGCGGCGGCGTCCTCCACCTCCAGCGCGACCCGGATGTGGCCGGCGACGCGGCGGCCCACCTCGACCCGGTCGATGTACTCGCCGTGCCCCAGGTTCGTGAGCTCGATGGTGGCGCGGCCGGCGTCGAGGATCGCGATCCGGCCGCCGGGGGAGGAGACGGCCTCGGCCTCGGGCATCCCGAGGACGTCGCGGTAGAAGGCGAGGGCGGCGTCGAAGTCGTCGGCGAGGACGACGAGCCGCAGCTGACGGACGGGCATCCGGGACCTCCGGTCGGGCTTCTCGGGCGGGACGATCCTCCCACGGGCGCTAACATGGGCGGGCTCGACCCCATGTCCCCTCCCCGGCGCACCCCACCCGATGGCGGTGCCCGGGCTTCCGCGCGTCCGGGATGCGCGGGGTCCGGGAACCATCGGACGGCGCCGGCGCACCACCTTCCCAACCGCATGCAGACAGGAGTGGCCGACGTGCCCAACGTCACCATGAAGCAGCTGCTGGAGTCCGGAGTGCACTTCGGACACCAGACGCGCCGCTGGAACCCGAAGATGAAGCGCTACATCTACGGCGAGCGCGGCGGCATCTACATCATCGACCTGCAGCAGACGATCGTGCTGCTCGAGCAGGCCTGCGACGTCGTCCGCGACATCGCCCAGCGCGGCGGCACGGTGCTGTTCGTCGGCACCAAGAAGCAGTCGCAGGACGCGGTGCAGGACAACGCGGTCCGCGCCGGCATGCCGTACGTCTCGCACCGCTGGCTCGGCGGCCTGCTGACGAACTGGGGGACCATCTCCCAGCGGATCCGCCGCCTCCACGAGCTGCGCAACCAGAAGCGCGAGGGCCAGCTCGAGCTGCTGCCCACGCGCGAGCGCCTGGCCCGCGAGGGCGAGCTCGTGAAGCTCGAGACCAACCTGGGCGGCGTCGCCGACATGCAGCGGCTGCCCGACGCGGTGGTCATCGTGGACCTCCGCAAGGAGGCGATCGGCGTGCGCGAGGCCAACCGCCTCGGCCTGGCCGTGATCGGCCTGGTGGACACGAACTGCGACCCGGACGAGGCGACCTACGTCATCCCGGGCAACGACGACGCCATCCGCTCGTGCAACCTGGTGCTCGGCGCGCTCGCCGACGCCGTGCTCGAGGGCAAGGGCACCCTGCCGTCCTCCGGCATCCCGGGCGGCGACGCCCCCGCGGAGGCCGAGGCGCCGGCCGCCGAGCCCGCCGCCGAGGCGCCGGCCGCCGCGGCCCCCGCGGCCGCCCCGCCCGCCGAGGAGCCGCCGGCCGCGCCCGCCGAGGAGCCGCCCGCGGCCCCCGCCGAGGCCGAGGCCGCCGCCACCCCGGCGGCGCAGGCCGAGGTCGCCGAGGAGACCGAGCCCGCCGCCACCACGACCAGCACCGAGGAGACCGCGTGAGCACCACGATCCCCGCCAAGCTCGTCAAGGAGCTGCGCGAGAAGACCGGCGCCGGGATGATGGACTGCAAGAAGGCGCTGGAGGAGGCCGGCGGCGACATCGACGCCGCGACCGCCGCCCTGCGGACGAAGGGTCTCGCCGACGCCGCGAAGCGGGCCGGCCGCGACGCCAACGAGGGCATCGTCGACAGCTACATCCACGCGGGCGGCCGCGTCGGCGTGCTGCTCGAGGTGAACTGCGAGACGGACTTCGTGGCGCGCACCGACCAGTTCAAGGACTTCGTCCACGACGTGGCGCTGCACATCGCCGCGCTGAAGCCGCAGTACGTGTCGAAGGAGGACGTGCCGGAGGAGTACATCGCCTCCGAGCGCGCCATCTACGAGGGCCAGGCCCAGGACATCCCGGAGCACGCGCGCGAGCGCGCCGTGGAGGGCAAGCTCGCCAAGCACCTCGCGTCGATCGTCCTGCTCGACCAGGAGTTCGTCCGCGACCAGAACGAGAAGAAGCCGCGGACCATCGATGCGCTCCGCGCCGAGGTGGCCGGCGGGCTCGGCGAGAACGTGACCATCCGACGCTTCGCCCTGTTCGAGCTTGGCCAGTAGCGACACCGACGAGGCCGCCCGGGCCGGCGACGCGCCGGCCGGGGCGGCCTTCCATCGCGTCGTCCTGAAGCTGTCGGGCGAGGCCCTGATGGGGGACGAGCCCTACGGCATCGACCCCACCCGCATCGCCGGGATCGCCCGCCAGGTGAAGGAGGCGCACGACCGCGGCGTCGACGTCGCCATCGTCGTGGGCGCCGGCAACATCTTCCGCGGGCTCCAGGGCATGGCGATCGGCATGGACCGGGCGACGGCCGACTACATGGGCATGATCGCGACGATGCTGAACGCGCTCGCGATCCAGGACGCGCTGGAGAAGCTCGGCCTGGTGACGCGGGTGCAGTCCGCGATCGCCATGCAGGAGGTCGCGGAGCCGTACATCCGCCGCCGCGCCATCCGACACCTCGAGAAGCGCCGGGTGGTCATCTTCGCGGGCGGCACCGGCAACCCGTTCTTCACGACGGACACCACCGCCGCCCTCCGCGCCCTCGAGATCGGGGCGGAGTGCATCCTGATGGCCAAGAACGGCGTGGACGGGGTGCTGGACGCGGACCCGCGCGTCGTGCCGGACGCGCAATTGATCCCCAGGATCAGCCACATGGAGGCGATCGAGCGCGGGCTGAAGGTCATGGACACCACGGCCCTCACGCTGTGCATGGACAACAACCTGCCCATCTTCGTCTTCAACATGAGCGACGATCGCAACATCCGCCGGCTCCTCGACGGGGAGCGGATCGGCACGATGGTCGTCACCGACGACCCGAGGTGAGGAGGAGGCCGTGGCCGACGACGACCGCATGAAGGACGCGAAGCGCCGCATGGAGGGCGCCGTGTCGGCGCTCACGAGCGAGTTCGCCGCCGTGCGGACCGGGCGCGCCTCGACGGGCCTCCTCGACCGCATCCAGGTGGACGCCTACGGCACCAAGACGCCGCTCAACCAGCTCGCCACCATCAGCGCCCCCGAGCCGCGGCTGCTGACGGTGTCGCCGTTCGACCCCAGCATCACCAGCGCCATCGAGCGGGCGATCATGGAGTCCGACCTCGGGCTGACCCCCAACAACGACGGCAAGATCATCCGCCTGCCGATCCCCCAGCTCACGGAGGAGCGGCGCAAGGAGATGGTCCGCCTGGTCCACAAGATGGCCGAGGAGGGCCGGGTCGCGGTCCGCAACGTGCGTCGCGACGTCATCCACGAGCTGAAGAAGGCGGAGAAGGACGGCGAGCTCTCACGCGACGAGCTGAAGCGGGCGGAGGACGACGTCCAGAAGCTCACGGACGCCGAGGTGAAGACCATCGACGACCTGATGGGCCGCAAAGAGGCCGAGATCCTCGAAGTCTGAGGTCGGGGCGCTGACGCTGATCACCCGTCTGCGCACGGCCCGCGCCGTGCTCGGCCTCGGACGCGCGCCGCGCACCGAGCCGCCCGCCGGCCCCACCGACGTCCCCGAGTCCATCGCGATCATCATGGACGGCAACGGGCGGTGGGCCAGGGAGCGGCACCTGCCCGTGGGCGCCGGCCACCGTGCGGGCGCGCGGGCGCTGAAGCGCGTGGTGCGCGCCGCGTCCGACGCCGGCGTGAAGGACCTGACGGTGTTCTCGTTCTCCACGGAGAACTGGACCCGCCCGGGCGCCGAGGTCGACGATCTGATGGAGCTCTTCACCGAGTTGATCGACCGCGAGGTGGCCGAGCTGCACACCGAGCGGGTGCAGATGCACTTCGTCGGCCGCCTCCACGAGCTCAACCCGGCGCTGAGGGCGCGCATCGCCTCGTCGGAGGCCCTCACCGCCGAGAACGACGGGATGCGCCTGTACGTGGCGATGAACTACGGCGGGCGCGGGGAGATCGTCGACGCGGCCCGGCGGTTCGCCGCCGAGTGCGGGCCCGACGCGGGTGAGGCCGAGTTCGCCCAGTTCCTCTACGCGCCCCACATGCGCGACCCCCAGCTGATCATCCGCACCAGCGGCGAGCAGCGCATCTCCAACTTCCTGCTGTGGCAGGGGGCGTACGCCGAGCTGGTCTTCTCGCCGCGGCTGTGGCCGGACTTCGGCCCGGACGACCTGGAGGCCGCGATGGCCGAGTACGGGCGCCGGCACCGGCGGTTCGGCGGACGGTGAACGCGAGCGGGCTCACGAGCCGGCTCCTCATCGCGATCCCGGGCATCGTCGTCGCGGTCGCGGTGGTCGCGATCGGCGGGGTCGTGTTCGCGATCGCGATGGCGGTGATCGCCGCCCTGGGGCTGCGGGAGCTCTACAGCCTGATCGCGGCGTACCGGCCGCTGCGCTGGGCGGGCGACGTCGGCGTGTTCCTGACCATCGCCCTGGCGTGGGGGATGGACGACCACGAGCACGGCCTGGTGCTGGGTCTCGTCATCGGATTCTTCCTGGTCGTGATCGCCGGGCTCATCGTGCCCCGCCGCGACGAGATCACCATCCGGATGGCGGCGACCCTGCTCGGCATCGTCTACCTGGGCGTGCCGTTCGCGATCCTGGTGATCATGCGCGACCTGCCCCACGGCGCCGCGGCGATCGTGAACGTGCTGGTGGGCGTGTGGGTGTTCGACTCGGCGTCGTACTTCGGGGGCCGGATGTACGGGAAGCGGCCGATCGCCCCGCTCACCTCGCCGAAGAAGACGGTGGAGGGCGCCGTCATCGGGCTGGTCACGGCGACGCTGGCGGTGTGGGTCGCCGGCCTCTACATGGACTGGATCGACGGCTGGCAGTCGCTCATCCTGGGGCTCGCGATCTGCCCGGCGGCGTTCTTCGGCGACCTGTTCGAGTCGTTGCTGAAGCGCGACGCCGGCGCGAAGGACTCGGGGAGGCTCCTGATGGCGCACGGCGGCGTGCTCGACCGCTTCGACGCCCTGCTCTTCGGCGCGGTCGCCGCCTATTTCGTGACGGTCGGGCTGGTCTACTGAGGCCGTGACCTTCGGCGGCCACGACCCCGAGCGGGCCTCGCTGGTCTTCTGCATCGCCCAGATCGCGGGCGTCTTCGCGGCCGACGTCCCGCTCGACGCGGAGGAGCAGCGCGCGTGGCTCGCCGAGCGCGGGCTGGGGCTCGTGCCCGTCCGCGACGCGGCGACGTTCTCCTGGCCGGGGGAGTGGATCGCCCGCCGCCCGGCCCGTGACGGCGGCGGCCCGCGCTCGGTCGTGATGTTCGGCGTCCCGCCGGGCGCGATCTGGGACCCGGGTGACACGGCCGAGGAGATCCTGGACGGGTTCGTCCTGGCGCCGCTCGACCTGGCCGCATGGCCGCGGCGCACCGCCGCCGACGCCGGCGTCGGCCGCGTCGAGGCGCTCGTCCTGGCCCCGGGGGCCGGGGCACCGGTGACGCCGGTCGAGGAGGCCGTCGCCATCGCCGGGCAGGGGTTGCAGGGCGACCGCTACGCCGGCGGCACCGGGACCTTCGCCTCCGGCCGGCCGGGGAGCGCGCTCACGCTCATCGACGCCGCCGTGGTCGACGGGTTCGGCGGCGGGCTCGACCACCGCCGCAACGTCGTGGTCCGCGGCACCGACCTCGACGCGCTGATCGGCCGTGACTTCACGTTGGGCGGGGCCCGCTGCCGCGGCCGGCGGCGGTGCGAGCCCTGCGCGCACCTCGACCGCCTGAACGGCGGCGGTGTGCTGCGCCCGCTGGTGCACCGGGGAGGGCTGCGCGCCGACGTCGTGGAGGGCGGCGTCGTCCGCGTCGGCAGCGAGCTCGTGCCGCTGTAGATTCCCGCGATCGTGGATGTCGACCTGCTCACGCGGCTGTGCGAGACCCCCGGCGCCCCCGGGCGCGAGGAGCGCATCCGCGACGTGGTCCGCGCCGAGCTGGCGCCGGTGGCCGACGCGATCGAGGAGGACCCGCTCGGCAGCCTCGTCGCCCGGCGCGCGGGCGGCGGCGGGCCGCGGCTGATGCTCGCCGCCCACATGGACGAGATCGGGTTCATGGTCACGCACGTCGAGGACGGCGGGTTCCTGCGCCTCATCCCGCTCGGCGGCTTCGACCCCAAGACCCTCACGGCCCAGCGCGTGCTGGTCCACGGGCGGGAGGACCTGCTGGGCGTGCTGGGCGGCAAGGCCGTCCACCTGATGACCGACGAGGAGAAGAAGCGGGCGCCGAAGCTCGACGACTACTACGTCGACGTGGGGCTGCCGGCCGACCGGGTGAAGGAGCTGGTGCGGCCCGGCGACGTGGTCACCCGCGAGCGCGCGCTGGCCCGGCTGGGCGACCTGGTCACCTGCAAGAGCCTCGACAACCGCGCCGGCCTCTACGTGATGATCCAGGCGATGAAGGCGCTCGGCGACCACGAGTGCGAGGTGGTCGCGGTCGCGAGCGTGCAGGAGGAGGTGGGGCTGCGCGGCGCCCGGGTGGCGACGGCGCGGATCCGCCCCCAGGTGGGCCTGGCGATCGACATCACGCTCGCCAACGACGGCCCCGGTATCGCGCCGCACGAGCGGGTCACCACCGTCGGCGGCGGCGCGGCGGTGAAGGTGTTCGACGGCGGCACCATCGTCCCGAAGGCCGTGGTCGAGCACCTGCTGGCGGTCGGCGAGGAGCGCGGTATCGCGACCCAGCTGGAGGTGCTGCCGTCCGGGAGCACCGACACGCGCGAGCTGTCGCTCTCCGGCGACGGGGCGGTGGCCGGCTGCGTCTCGATCCCCACCCGGTACGTCCACCAGGTGGTGGAGTCGTGCCACCCCGACGACCTCGACGCCGCGGTGGACCTCGTCGTGGCCTTCTGCGAGACGGCGCACCGGCTCGTCGGGTAGCGGCTGATGCGCGAGGGGCCGGTGACGCTGCGGCCGATGGCCCGGGGCGACGCGGCCGCCCTCCTCGCGATCCACGAGACCCCCGGCGTGCGGGAGTGGTGGGGCGCCCCCGTGGAGGGGTTCCCGTTCGAGGACGAGGACGCCACCCGGTTCACGATCCTGGTCGACGACCGCATCGCCGGGCTCATCCAGTTCTCCGAGGAGGACGACCCGGCGTTCCGGCACGCCACCGTCGACATCTTCCTGGACGCCGCGGTCACCGGGCGCGGCCACGGCACCGCCGCCATCCGTCTGCTCGTGCGCCACCTCGTGGAGGAGCGCGGCCACCACCGCGTCACCATCGACCCCGCCGCCGACAACGTCGCGGCGATCCGCTCCTACGGCAAGGCGGGGTTCAGGCCTGTCGGCACCCTGCACGCCGCCTGGCGCGACGACGACGGCGCCTGGCGCGACCTGCTGCTGATGGAGCTGGTGGACCGGGAGCGGCTCAGCCGAACGTGAACGCGAACGCCCGCGTCCCGGGCGGCAGCGCGATACGGATCGTCCCCGAGCGCTCCCGGGGAAGCCGGAGCAGGCGGTAGAGGCGCGGCCCGGTCACCACCAGGCGGCCGCCCGGCCCCACGTCGCGGCCGCGCTCCGACGCCGTTGGCGTCCGTCCGTCGAGCCGTACCGTCCCGACGCGGCGCGCCCCGGCGCCGTCCAGCACCAGGTAGACGCCCTTCGCGTGGAACCGCAGGTGGATCGCGGCGCCGGCGCCGGCCTGGATCGCCTCGCCGCCCTGGATGAACCGGCCCTCCAGGCGTACGCGTGCCGGCCGGGGCCCGCGCGCGGTGCCGAGGTACGTCTCGGGCGTCGTCCTGGAGTGGATCCCGGGCGGGGGCTCGGCCGCCGCCTCCGCGTCCGGGGCGCCGGCCGGCACGGCAAGGGCTCGCCGCACCAGCGCCTCCGTGCGCGCCTCGTCCCCCTCGCCCACGTGGAGGTCCCGGACGTGGCCGTCGCGGTCCACCAGGTAGGTCGTCGGCCAGTAGCGGTTGCCGTATGCATCCCACGTCGCGTAGTCGGGGTCGAGGACCACCGGATACGTGATCCCCAGATCGCGGACGGCCCGCCCGACGTTCCCCGGGTCCCGCTCGAATTGGAACTCGGGCGTGTGGACGCCGAGCACCGTCAGGCCGTCGCGGGCGTATCGGCGGTAGAGGCCCTCCAGCTCGGGGATGGTGCGCAGGCAGTTGACGCACGAGTACGTCCAGAAGTCGATCAGGACCACCCGGCCGCGGAGGGACGCAAGGGTCAGCGGCGCGTCGCCCGTGTTGAACATGGCGGAGATCCCTGCGAGCTCCGGCGCCGGGCCGGCATCGGGCAGCCCCAGCGCATCGGGCGCCCCCTCCGGGGGCGTGCCGCGGGCGGCAGGGATGAAGGGGGGGACCTGGGTCGGGGACGGGCGGCGCACCCCGTCGAGCTCGCGCTGGACGACGTCGCTCCGCTCGAGCGCCTGGAGGGAGTCGGTGTATGCCGGGACGTCCTGGACGAGCGACGTCGTGAGCCGCGTGTCGAAGCCGAGCGCCAGCACGATCCCGGCGCCCACCATCAGCAGGCCCAGCGCCGGCCGGACCGCCCGGGCGCCGGGGCCGCGCACCCGGCCGAGCAGCCTGCGCCCGCCCAGCGCGATCAGGCAGAGTGGGATCACCGCCCCGATCGCGTAGGCCAGCAGCACCAGCCCGGCGGTGGCGGTGGCGTCACCGGTCGCGGCCGCCGCCGCGACGGCGGCGAACACCGGACCGGCGCACGGCGTCCACACGAGCCCGAGGGCGACGCCCACCAGCAGCCCCCCTGCCAGGCCGCTGCGCGTTCGCGGGATCCGTTCGCCGAGTCGCCCGATCGGCGCCAGCAGGCCGGCGAGCCGGTCGCCGAGCGCCGGGACGATCTGGGTGGCGCCGAAGAGGATCAGCGCCCCGATGGCGATGTCGCGGAGCGCGTCCGGGCTCAGGCCGGCGTTGCGCAGCGCCGTGGTCAGGGCGAGCGTGAACAGCACGAAGCTGCCCACGAAGCCGGCGGCGATGCCGACGACCCGGCGCGGCCCCCCGCCGGCGGAGCCGACCAGAACGACCGGGATCGCGGGCAGGACGCAGGGGGAGAGGGCCGTGACCACGCCGGCCACGACCGCCACGAGGAGGAGGACGGCCACCCCTCCAGGCTAGACTCGACGTGGTGAAACGCGTCCTCGTGCTGGGATCGACCGGGTCGATCGGCGTCCAGGCCCTCCAGGTGATCGACGCCGCGCCGGACCTCGAGGCCGTGGGGCTGTCGTGCGGCTCGCGCGCGGACGCGATGGCCGGGCAGGCCGCGGAGCGCGGCATCGCGCACACCGCCTGCGCCGCGGGCGGGGGCACGGTCGCGCACACCGCCGACCTGGGGGACCTGATCGACGCGGCCGCCCCCGACGTGGTGCTCAACGCCCTGGTGGGCGCCGCCGGCCTGCAGCCCACGCTCGCGGCGCTGGAGCGCGGCATCACGGTGGCCCTGGCCAACAAGGAGAGCCTGGTGGCGGGCGGCGACATCGTCGCGGCCGTCCGGGCGCGCACCGGCGCCGCCCTGGTGCCCGTGGACTCCGAGCACTCCGCGCTGTTCCAGCTCATGGAGGGGGTTCCGCGGGAGCGGGTGCACCGCGCGATCCTCACCGCCTCGGGCGGGCCGTTCCGGGGGCGGACGGCGGCCGAGTTGGAGTCGGTCACGCCGGCCGACGCCCTCCGCCACCCCACCTGGACGATGGGCGCGAAGATCACGATCGACTCGGCGACCCTCATGAACAAGGGCCTCGAGGTGATCGAGGCGCACCACCTGTTCGACCTCACCTACGACCTGATCGAGGTGGTGGTGCACCCCCAGTCGAGCGTCCACGCGATGGTGCGGCTCGACGACGGCAGCGTCCTGGCCCACCTGGGGCCGCCCGACATGCGGGTGCCGATCGGCTACGCGCTGCGCCATCCCTCACCGCCGCCCGCCCGCGAGCCGATGGACCTGGTGGGGACGCGCCTGGACTTCGGGGCGCCCGACGAGGAGGCCTTCCCGTGCCTGGCCCTCGCGCGGGCGGCCGGGATCGCGGGCGGCACGGCCCCGGCGGTGCTGAACGCGGCGAACGAGGTGGCGGTGGCGGCCTTCCTGGAGGGACGGATCGGCTTCATGGACGTGCCGCGCGTGGTGCGTGACGCGCTCGACCATGTTCCGCAGGGTGATGGCGCTACCCTGGATTCCGTGCTCGACGCCGACGCCCGCGCCCGCGACACGGCGCGGCGGTCCATCGAAGGAGCCCTCGCATCCTCCTGAACATCCTCTGGCTGGCCCTGATCCTGATGTTCCTCGTGCTGGTGCACGAGGCGGGGCACATGGTCGTCGCCAAGTGGTGCGGGATGCGGGTGGAGCGCTTCTCGATCTTCTTCGGGCGGCCGATCGCCTCGTTCACGCGCGGCGAGACCCAGTACGCCATCGGCTGGCTGCCCCTGGGCGGCTACGTGAAGATCAGCGGGATGACGGTGGACGAGGACGTCCCGTCCGAAGTGGCCCACCGCGCGTACTACGCCGCGCCCATGTGGAGGAAGATCGCCACGATCGCCGCCGGGCCGGCGGTCAACATCCTTCTGGCGATCGCGATCTTCGCGGGGATCTTCTGGATCGGCCTGCCCTCGTTCAGCCTCTCCACCGGCGTCGCGAGCGTGCAGAAGGACTCGGCGGCCCAGGTCGCGGGCCTCGAGCCGGGCGACACCATCGTCGCGGTCGACGGGGTGCGCGTGAACGGCCACGCGCCGATCGTGCGGGGCGCGCTCCAGTCGGGCTCCCCCGGGGACACGGTCCGCCTGACGGTCGATCGCGACGGGACCATCCTGGAGAAGACGGCCCGCCTCCAGGTGCTCACCGACGCGCAGGGCAACCCCGCCACCAACGCCCAGACCGGCCGGCCGCTGACGGGCCTCGGCTTCACGTTCGACGTCGAGCAGGGACCCACGGTGCGTTCGGGCCCCGTCGAGGGGCTGCGCGACGGCTGGGACTTCGCCTGGTTCATCATGAAGACCAACGTCCAGGTGATCGGGGACTCGTTCACCAGCTCCGAGGCGCGCAGCCAGATCAACTCGGTCGTCGGCGTCGGCGCCGTGTTCAACCAGGTGGCCGACGACGGCCTGACCACGGTGCTCCGCTTCGTCGGCGTCATCAGCCTGGCGCTCGGCATCTTCAACCTGATCCCGATCCTGCCGCTGGACGGAGGGCACATCCTGTTCGCGATCCTCGAGCGGGTGAAGGGGAGCGCGTTCAGCGCCGCGACCTACGGCAAAGCCTCGTTCATCGGGCTGGCGCTGGTGATGCTCGTCTTCGTCATCGCCCTCCAGAACGACATCGGGCACATCACGGGCGACGGCTTCCAGGTCGACCGATAGGAATATCCTGGGTGGCGTGAGCGACACCGCGCCACGACGCCACAGCCACGCCTGCCGGGTGGGTGACGTGGTGGTCGGCGGCAATGCGCCGGTGGTGGTCCAGTCGATGACCAACACGGACACCGCCGACGCGGTCGCCACGGCCGCGCAGGTGGCCGACCTGGCGCGCGCCGGCTCCGAGATCGTGCGCATCACGGTCAACAATCGGGCGTCGGCGGCGAAGGTGGCCGAGATCCGCGACCGGCTCCGCGACGACCACGGCGTGGACGTCCCGCTGGTCGGCGACTTCCACTACAACGGCCACACCCTGCTGCGCGAGTTCCCCGACGCGGCCGAGGCTCTGGCCAAGTACCGCATCAACCCGGGCAACGTCGGCCGGGGGGCCCGCCACGACGCGAACTTCGCGACGATGGTGCAGGCCGCCATCGACCACCGGCGGCCGGTGCGGATCGGCGTGAACGCCGGGTCGCTCGACCCCGAGCTGATGGACGCGCTGATGGACGAGAACGGCCGCCGCGCCGAGCCCTGGTCGGCCGACGCCGTGCTGCGCGAGGCGATGGTGCAGAGCGCCCTGACATCGGCGGAGGCGGCGGAGGAGCTGGGGTTGCCGCCGTACATGATCGTGCTGTCGTGCAAGACGAGCCGCCTCCAGGACATGGTGGCCGTGTACCGCGACCTGGGGGCGCGCTGCTCCTACCCGCTCCACCTGGGGCTCACCGAGGCGGGGATGGGGAGCAAGGGCATCGTCTCCACCACCGCGGCCCTCGCGATCCTGCTCCAGGACGGCGTGGGCGACACGATCCGCGCGAGCCTCACGCCGGAGCCGGGCGGCGACCGCACCATCGAGGTGCGCGTGTGCCGCGAGATCCTCCAGAGCCTGGGGCTCCGGGCGTTCCGGCCGTCGGTCACGGCGTGCCCGGGATGCGGGCGCACCACCAGCACGGTCTTCCAGGAGCTGGCGCAGACCATCGAGGCGCACCTCGAGCGGCGCATGGCCGACTGGCGGGTCGAGCGCCCGGGCGTCGCCGAGCTGAAGGTGGCCGTGATGGGGTGCATCGTCAACGGCCCGGGGGAGAGCCGCGCCGCCGACATCGGCATCAGCCTGCCCGGCACGGGCGAGCAGCCGCGCGCCCCCGTCTACATCGACGGCGAGAAGGCCACCACGCTCGAGGGCCCCACGCTGGCCGAGGACTTCATCCGGATGGTCGAGGACTACGTCGAGGCGCGCTTCCCCCGCGCCGGCGCCGAGGCGGTCTCCACCGGCTGACGCGGTGGGGCAATCCGTCCGGCGCCGGGCGCCGTACTGCACGGTATGCGAACCCGACGCCTCGTCCTCCCCGCGATCGCCGCGGCCGCGATCGCCACGGCGGTCGCCGGCACGGCCGGCGGCGCGACCCACCCCGCGGCCGGCTCCCGCGCGAATCCGGTGCGGGCCGACGCGGACAGCGCGGGCGGATTCAGCCCGCGCACCATCACCGCCACGGCCGGCTCGCGGGTGTTCTTCAGGAACGTGGACCACCTTGAGCACAACGCGGCCGAGGACGTACTGAGCGGCCGCCCCAGGTTCCGGTCGGGCACGCCCACCACGCGCAACTTCTCGTTCGTCGCCCCGTCGAAGTCCGGCACCTACGTCTACCACTGCCAGATCCACGGCTTCATGCGCGGGACCCTGATCGTCCGGCGGTCGCCCCGCTAGTAGGCGCGGGCGACGATCGCCCGCAGGTCCCCCTCGGCGGGGTCGTCGGGCACCGTGCCGTCCGGGCGCTGGAGGCAGCGGACGGTGATGCCCTCGGCGGCCAGGCGGTCCTCGCCGTCGTCGCCGACCGCGCTCCACGGGATCATCGCGAACCCGGTCCTCGCGGCCTCGACCGCCTCCTCCACGGACGCGACCTCGGAGGTGCGGTCGTCGCGGAAGGCCGTGGCCTCGGACAGGAGGCCCGCGTGGATCTCCTCCAGCAGAGCGCCGACCCGCTCGGGCAGCCCGGCGGCCGGCACCGTCTCCTTGGTCCGCTGGTCGCGGCGGGCGAGCGAGACGACGCCCTCGCCGACGTCGCGCGGGCCGATCTCCACCCGCACCGGCACGCCCTTCAGCTCCCAGTCGGTCACGCGCCGGCCGAAGCCGGTGGCGGTCTGGTCGTCCACGCGCACCCGGATGCCGGCGGCCTTCAGCTCCTCGGCGACCCGCCGCGCCTCCGCGGTGACGGTGCCGGCGTCGTCGTCGCGCACCACCAGCACCACCGCCTGGACGTGGGCGATGCGCGGCGGGATGCGCAGGCCCTCCTGGTCGCCGTGGCACATGATGAGCCCGCCGATCATGCGGGTGGTGGTGCCCCACGAGGTGGTCCAGCACGGCTGGAGCGCGCCCTCGTCGTCCAGGTACTGCATCCCGAACGCGACGGCGAAGTTGGTGCCCAGCTCGTGGCTGGTGCCCATCTGGAGGGCGCGGCCGTCGCCCATCATCGCCTCGCACGTCATGGTGTTGATGGCCCCGGCGAACCGCTCGCGGGCGGTCTTCATGCCCACGTGCACCGGCACCGCCAGCAGGTCGACCATGAAGTCGCGGTAGGTGTCGTGGAGGATCCGGCGCGCGTACGCGGCGGCGTCCTCGCGCGTGGCGTGGGCGGTGTGGCCCTCCTGCCACAGGAACTCCGTGGTGCGCAGGAAGATGCGCGGCCGCAGCTCCCACCGCACCACGTTGCACCACTGGTTCAGCAGCAGCGGCAGGTCGCGGTACGACTGGATCCACTTCGCCATGAGCTCGCCGAAGAGGGTCTCCGAGGTGGGCCGCACCACCAGCGGCTCCTCCAGCTCCTTGCCGCCGGCGACGGTGACCACGGCCAGCTCCGGGCTGAAGCCCTCGACGTGCTCCGCCTCGCGGCGCAGGTACGACTCCGGGATGAACAGCGGCAGGTAGACGTTCTCGGCGTCGCAGGCCTTGATGCGGGCGTCCATCTCCGCCTGCATGCGCTCCCACAGCCCGTAGCCGTAGGGGCGGATGACCATGGTGCCGCGCGCGGCGCCGCTCTCGGCCATCTCGGCCTTGGCCACCACGTCCTGGTACCACTGCGGGAAGTCGTCGCTGCGCGACGCGAGGATCGGTGCCTTGCCCATCGGCGCGGCACTCTAGCGAGCCCGCCCGGCCGCGACATCGCTGCCCGCCTGCGGTAAGGTTGGCGGACCTCGGGGCGTGGCGCAGCCTGGTAGCGCACCCGGCTGGGGGCCGGGCGGTCGGAGGTTCAAATCCTCTCGCCCCGATCTCACGAAAGGCCCGCAGTGCGGGCCTTTCATCTGCCTGGGGCGCGACCGCCCCGTGCCGGGACGACCATCTACGCTCCGGCGGCGCACCGTCGCGGTTTCATCCACCCGTCCCCGACCCATCTTCGACACGTGGCCCATCGCCTTCGCTGGATTCCCAACGCGCTCACCATCGCGCGTCTGGCGGCCCTCCCGGTCCTCCTGGTCGTCCTGATCGAGGCGGAGGGTCCCACCTCGCCGCTGGCCGCGGGGATCTTCGGAGTGGTCGCGTTCACCGACTTCGTGGACGGCAAGCTGGCGCGGGCGCTGGACGCGGAGACGCGCTTCGGCCGGATCGCCGACCCGCTGGCCGACCGGCTGCTGGTCATCCTGGCCCTGGTCGGCGTGATCCTGCTCGACCGCATGAACCCGGCCGCCCCGCTGATCCTGATCCTGCGGGACGTCCTGATCGTCGCGGCCTTCGCGGCCCTCCTGTCGCGCGGCATCGAGATGCGCGTGGACATGGCCGGCAAGGTGTCGTCGGCGCTCACGATGGTCGCTGCCGGCGCCGCCCTGCTGCTCGACCAGGTGTGGGTGGACGTGCTGATGTGGCTCGCGGTCGCGCTGGCCGTCGGCACGTTCCTGAACTATTCGCGGATCGCGGTCGTCCGGCTCAGGTCCGAACCTCGACCCCGCCCTGAGGGTTGACCCGCCGGGCGCTACACTGACCGTTCACCGACCAGGAGTCCCTCCATGGACGCACAGCCGGACCTGACGCAGCTCTCCGACGACGAGCTCAAGAGCCTCATCCGCCAGCTCACCGAGGAGGAGCGGGCCGTCTCGATGCAGCGGCGCGTGCTGCACGGCCGGATCGAGCTGCTGAAGAGCGAGCTGGTCGGGCGCCTGAAGGGCCGGGACGAGGGGGCCCTGTCGGTGGTGGACGTGGACGCGCTCAGCAAGATCCTGGCCGGGCGGCTGCCCGACCTCGAGAAGCTCGAGGGCGACGCGGCCTAGCGGCCGCGCGCGGCCGTCAGAGGGGGTCGGGGTGTACTGCCCGGAATGCGGGTTCCATCAGAGCGAGGCCCACAAGTACTGCGGGCGCTGCGGCGCGCTGCTGATCGTGGAGAACCAGGGGACGGGGGAGATCACCGGCCCGTTCGCGATCAGCGACCACGCCGCGGAGACCGGCGAGTGGCAGGGCCCCTCCATCGAGGGCCCGACGCTGGCGGTGCGCGCCGGCGGTCCCCCCGGCGCGATCTTCTCGCTCGACCGGGACACCGTCACGATCGGCCGTGAGCCGACGGCGGACGTGTTCCTGGACGACGTGACCGTCTCGCGCAACCACGCCGTCATCACGCGGCAGCCGAGCGGGGCCGCGCTGCGCGACCTGGGCAGCCTCAACGGGACGTACGTCAACCGGCGCCGCATCGAGGGCGAGGAGGTCCTGGAGGACGGCGACGAGCTCCAGATCGGCAAGTTCCGCCTGACCTACCTGGTCGGGTGACCGAGCCCACCCTCCTCCCGGACGACCGGGGGCCCGAGGAGGGATCCATGACCATCGGCGCGGTCTGCGACCTGCTGCGCGCCGAGCACCCCACCATCTCGATCTCGAAGATCCGGTACCTCGAGGATCAGAAGCTCATCACGCCGAAGCGCACGGCGGGGGGCTACCGGCTCTACAGCCCCCTGGAGGTCGAGCGGCTGCGCACCATCCTGCGGCTGCAGCGCGACGAGTTCCTGCCGCTGCGGGTGATCCGCCAGGAGCTGGAGTCGTCGACCACCGGCGCGTTCAGCGTCGCCAACCAGGCGAAGCAGCTCAAGCGGGCGCAGCTGGCCGAGCCGGCGCCCACCCGCCGCTACAGCGCGCAGGAGATCCTGGCGACCACGGGCGCGCCGGCGGCCCTGCTGAAGGCTCTGGAGGAGTACGGCCTGGTGGGCGGCCACAACCGGGACGGCGACGGCCAGGTCTACGACGAGACCGACCGCGAGGTGGTGCAGACGGCGCTGGAGCTGTCGTCGTACGGGGTGGAGGCGCGGCACCTGCGCATCTTCCGCGTCGCCGCCGAGCGCGAGGCCGGGCTGCTGGAGCAGCTGCTGAGCGTGGGGCTGCGGTCCCGCAACCCGGAGCGGCGCCGGGAGGCGCTCGAGGCGCTGGAGGGGCTCGCCGCCCTGGCCGCCCACATGCGCCACCTGATGCTCATCGCCGAGCTGCGCCAGATCGCCAACGGGTGACGCAGGGCCCGTTCGACATCGACGGGGCGATCCGGCGGGTGCCCGACCACCCGCACGAGGGGATCCTCTTCTACGACCTGATGCCCCTGTTCCAGGAGCCCGCGGGGCTGACCGCGACGGTCGCGCGGATCGCGGACTGGGGCCGCGGCCGGGGGGTCGACCGGGTGGTGGGCGTGGAGGCGCGCGGGTTCGTGCTGGGCGGCGCGATCGCGACCGAGCTGGGCGTCGGCTTCTCGGCGGCCCGCAAGCGCGGCAAGCTGCCGTCGGAGCGGGTCAGCCGCGAGTACGCGCTCGAGTACGGCACCGACGTGCTGGAGATGCACACCGACGCGGTGGCGCCGGGCCAGCGGGTGCTGGTGCACGACGACCTGCTGGCCACCGGGGGCACGGCCCTGGCGGTGTGCCGGCTGGTGGAGGAGCTCGGCGGGGTCGTGGCGGGCGTGGCGGTGGTGGCGGAGCTGACGTTCCTGCCCGGCCGCCGGGCGCTGGCGGGCTACGACGTGATGTCACTGGTCACCTATGCGAGCGAGGCGGTCGAGGCATGAGGGGTCTCATCGGCGTTGACATCGGCGGCTCCGGGATCAAGGCCGGAGTGGTCGATTCCCGTCGCGGCGAGCTGATCGGGGAGCGTGTGCGGGTGCCGACCCCGCAGCCGGCGACGCCGGAGGCGGTGGTGGCGGCGACGGCCGAGGTCGTGGCCTCGCTGGGGCCGACCCAGGGCCCGATCGGCGTCGGCGTCCCCGGCCCGATCGTCGGCGGTCAGGTGCTGATGATGGCCAACATGGACAAGTCGTGGGTGGGCCAGCCGGCGGCGAAGCTGTTCGGCGCCGCGATCGGCCGGCCGGTCACGGTGCTGAACGACGCCGACGCCGCCGCCGTGGCCGAGATGCGCTTCGGCGCGGGACGCGGCGTGAAGGGGACGGTCCTGGTCCTGACGCTCGGCACCGGCATCGGGTCGGCGCTGTTCGTCGATGGCGTCCTGGTGCCGAACCTGGAGCTCGGCCACATCGAGATCCGCGGCAAGGACGCGGAGCGGCGGGCGTCGGCCGGGGCCCGCGAGCGGCACGGCCTGTCGTTCAAGGAGTGGGCGCCCGTCCTCGACGAGTACCTGGACCGCATCGACCAGCTCATCTGGCCGGACCTGATCATCCTGGGCGGCGGCGTCTCGAAGCGCAGCGAGAAGTTCCTGCCGTTCCTGAGCGTCCGCCCGCCGGTGGTGCCGGCGGCCCTGCGGAACGAGGCGGGGATCGTGGGGGCGGCGGTGCGGGCCCGGGCGCTGGAGACGGCCGCGGCGACGCGCGCCCGGCAGCGGGCTACGCGGGCGCGCCGTACCCCGGCAGGATCTGCACCGTGACGGTGCCGACGCCGGGGATGCCGAGGGCTGCGGCGGCCGCCTGCGACAGCATGAGGTCGCGGCCCTTCACGTAGGGGCCGCGGTCGTTGACCTTCACGGTCACGGCCTTCCCGCCGTAGGCGACGCGCAGCATCGTCCCGAGCCGCAGGGTGCGGTGGGCGGCGCTGAAGGCGGCGGGGTCGTACGGCTCGCCGCCGGCGAGGCGGTCGTTGGTGTAGCCGGGGCCGTACCAGCCGGCGACGGCGGTGAAGGTGGGGAGCTTGGCGGTGATGGGCGCGCCGGTCGCGGGGCCCACGACCCCGAGGCCGGGGAGCGCCCGGGTCACGGGCGGGCCGGCGGGGGCGGGCTCGGAGTCGACCGCCTCGCCGCTGGCGGCGTCCACGGGGGCGTCGCCGGGCAGGCCGCGGCCGTCGAGGAGGTCGGCCGAGAGGCCGCGGTTGGTGGGGCTGGGGGCGGCGTCGCCGACGATCCCGGAGCCGCCCGCCGCCGTCGCGGAGCCGGTGGCGGGCGCGGCGACGGGCAGTGCGGCGGCGCGCGCCTCCTCCGCGGCCCTGGCGGCGGCGTCGCGCTTCTCGGCGGCGCGGAGCTCGATGGTCACGTCGCGCCGCTTCGCCGCGAGCGCCCGGCGCTCCGCGGTGAGGTCGTCCTTGCGCGACCGCGACCCGGACTCGGCGACCCGCAGGCGGGCGGCGGAGCTGCGGTAGCGGGCGACGAGGGAGCGGTCGCTGCGGCCGAGCGCCTCCAGCAGGTCGATACGGGCCTGGATCTCGCCGATGTCCGCGCCCGTCAGGATCTCGATGACGGGGCTGGGCTCGGGGGTGACGTAGAGCGCGACGAGGCGCTTCTCCAGCCCCTCCTTGGCGGCGTCGTACTCGTCGCGCACGCGGTCGAGGCGGGCGCGCCCACCCGACAACGTGGCCTGCTCGGCGTCGAGCTGGGCCCCGATCGCGGCGTCCTGCGCGTCCAGCCGGGACTTCAGGTCACGGAGCTCGGAGGCCGATGGCGCCGCGACCGCCGTCCCCGCCGACCAGCACGCGACCGCCACGACGACGATCGCGGCGACACGGGCCAACGGGCGCGGGCACGGACGGATCCGGGGCATCCCCACGGGTATCGGTCATCCGGGGGCCGGTCTGGAACCCCGCGCCCGTCCTCCGGTCCCGGCCCGAGTGGGACCGCAGGTCAGTCCCAACCGGGACGCGGTCCCCCCTCGACCCCGTCACTGACGAGTGGGACGCAGGCGCCGTGCTCGCGGGGCGGGGGATGGGGCCGCGGGGAACCGTTCCACGTGAGAATGCGTGGTCTCAATTGCCAGCGCGGCGCGGCCTCGACGCCTTCATCGAAGGGTGAGACGAGTGCGCTGCGCTCGCCGGAGCGTGGCCACGGGGTCGTGGGGACGTGCCGATCGAGAACCCGTGAGCCCAAATGGGACGGGGCGCCGGGCCCCGGCCCCCCTCAGGCGGTGACGTACCCCCGCTCGAGGTGGGTGATGAGGGCGTCGGAGGAGAGCTCCCGGCCCGTCGCCTGCAACATCAGCTCCCGGGTCGGGAGGGTGGCGCCGTGGCGGTGGATGCGGTCGCGCATGAAGCCGAGGATCGTGTCGAAGCGCCCCTCGGCGATCAGGAGCTGGAGGTCACCGAGCTCCTCGGTCGCGGCCTCCGCGAGCTGCGCCGAGTACAGGTTCCCCAGGGTGTAGGTGGGGAAGTAGCCGAACAGCCCGTCCGACCAGTGGATGTCCTGCATCGCCCCCAGGGCCGTCGTGGGCGGGCGGATGCCGAGGACGTCCTCCATCCCGTCGGCGAACGCGCCGGGGAGGTCGGCCACCACCAGGTCCCCGCGGATCATCGCCAGCTCCAGGCCGAAGCGCAGGACGATGTGGAGGTTGTACGTCACCTCGTCCGCCTCCACGCGGATCAGCGACGGCTGCACCACCCGCGACGCCCGGCACAGCAGGGACGCGTCGATCCCCGCCATCGCGTCCGGGAACACCTCCCGCATCGCCGGCTCCAGCCGGTCCCAGAACGCCGGGGTCCGCCCGATCTGGTTCTCCCAGAAGCGCGACTGCGACTCGTGGGCGCCCAGCGACGGCGCGTCGTGCACCGGGGTGCGGTCGGCCGAAGCGGGGAAGCCCTGCTCGTACAGCGCGTGCCCCAGCTCGTGCATCACCGCCGAGATGTTGCTGAGGGGGCTCGCCGGGTCGGTGCGGGTGGTGAACCGGACGTCGCCGCGATGGCCGCCGCCCGTGAACGGGTGGGCCGACTTCGCGATGAGCCCGGAGGTGAGGTCGAAGCCCACCATCTCCGCGATCACGCGCGCGATGCGCATCTGGCCGTCCTCGTCCCACGTCCGCTCCGGCAGCACCGCCGGCTCGCCCGCCGCCGCACGGCCCACCAGCGGCGTCAGCCGGGCCCGCAGGTCGGTGAACACCGGCTCCAGCTCCGCGGCGGTGGCGCCCGGCTCGAACGCGTCCAGCAGGGCGTCGTACGGCTCGTCGCCGATCCCGATCGCCTCGGCCTCCTGGCGCTTCAGCTCCACCACGCGGGCGAGCGGCCCCGCGTAGGCGGCGAAGTCGTCGGCCTCCCGCGCCTCCACCCAGGCGGCGACGCAGCGGGAGCACGCCTCGCTGAGCTCACGCACCAGCGCCTCCGGGACGCGAAGGGCCCGGTCGCGGTCGCGGGTGGCCAAGCGCACGGCGGCGCGCGCCTCCTCGTCCAGCCCGTCGGCCTCGGCCAGCGCCGCGAGCGCCTCGCCGGCGTCCTCGCGCACCAGCTCGCGGTGGTGCAGGGCGGCCAGCGTCCCGAGTTGCTTGGCGCGGCCGTCCACGCCGCCCGGCGGCATCAGGGTCTCGCGGTCCCAGCTCAACAGGGCCGCCGCGCCGGCGAGGTCGGCCACCACGCCCATCCAGTCGCTCGCGAGGGCCCATTCGGCTGACGTCCGTCCCGGCACGGGCGGGATACTAGGCCGCGGCGGCCCGCCGCGCCGGGCGGACGCCGTGCCGGGCGTATCCTCGGGCGTGATGAGCACGCCGCCGCAGCGCAGGCCCGCCGCCCGCCGCCCCGCGCGCAAGCCTCCCCCCGCGTGGGTGCGCCGCTGGGAGGACCTGCACGTCGCCGCGCAGGTCGCGATCGTCGCGCCGGTGGCGATCGTGCTGCTCTGGTGGGGCCACGTCGTGCTCCTGAACCAGCCCGTCGGGCGCGGGTTCGGCTACGGCGTGTTCTGGGGGCTCATCGTGACCGCCGTCGTGGTGGGCGCCTCCCGCTCCGAGAAGGCCCGCCGGGAGAAGTAGCGGGCGGGGCCCTCCCGGGCCCCACCCGACCGTCGGCTCAGCCGCCGGTGGCGGCCTGCTGGAACTCCGTGATGGTGCTGGTGACCTCGGGGACCAGCGCCTGCACCGCGCTCACGTCGCCCTTCTGGGCGGCGTCGAGGAACCGGCGCAGCACGTCGCTCACCTTCGGGCCCGTCCGCACCAGGCCGGCGCGCTGCTTGTCGAGCGTCTCCTCGCCCAGCGAGTAGGTGTTCAGCTTCGCGATGGCCGCGTCGAAGTCGTCGAGCGCGGCGGTCGCGTCCGGCACCTTCGCCTTCAGGTCGTCGAGGCTGGAGGTGCTCTGGAGGGCGGTGCCGAACGTCGTGAGGGCTGCGGCGGCCGTCTGGACGTCGTTGACGTAGCCGGCGGTGTCGCCCGTCGCCGGCGCCGTCGAGGCCGTGGTGGCGGGCGCGGTCACCGTCGCCGCCGGGGCGGTCGCGGTCGTCGCCGTGGTGCCGGAGGCGGTGGCGGTGTCCTCGGTGCCGCAGACCTTCAGGCCCAGCTCCTTCGCCTTCGCGTCGGCCTCGGAGCTGATGCTGTCGAGCTTCGGCGAGACGTCCGCGATGACCGTCTCCGGGTCCTCGCCGCCGGAGATGCGGTCGGCGGCGCCCTGGATCTCGGTCGTCTGCTGGTCGAGCAGGTCCATCGCCTCGCCGAACGTCCCCGACAGGTCCGACGGCGGGTCCAGCGCCTTCAGCTTGTCGAGCTGCTCCTGCTGCACGGTCAGCCCCGACTGGAGGAAGCCGAGCACCTGGTCGGCCCCGGTGGGCTCGTCCAGCGCCTGGAGGCGGGTGTTCGCGTCCGCGCAGATCGCGTCGGCCTGCGTGCGGAACTCGTCGGCGCTCAGCGCGCCGCTCGAGTCGCCACCGCCACCGCAGCCGGCGATGGCGGCCGCGGCGCCCACCACGGCGAGCGCGGCGAGCGGGCGGGAACGAACCAAAGACATGCGTTTCTCCTTGCCGAGACGACGCGCGGCACGATATCGGCGGTTTCGCCGGCCCGCGCCCCCCGTCCGGGTGGGTCTGTGCCAGACTCGCCGGACTCGGAAAAGGAGCCCCGGATGCCGGTCGCGCAGGATGTCATCGAGTCGCTCAACGCCCAGTTGGGCAGGGAGCTGGAGGCGCATCTCCAGTACCTCTCCATCTCCAGCTGGTTCGACTCCGAGGGCCTCCCGGAGCTCACCGCCTTCTTCGCGCGCCAGGCGGCGGAGGAGCACGCGCACGCGATGAAGTTCCTGACCTACATCCAGGACGTCGGCGGCCCCGTCGTGATCCCGTCGCTCGCCGCGCCCAAGCCGGCGTTCGAGAGCGCCGAGGAGGCCGTCGCCGCCAGCCTGGAGTGGGAGAAGCAGGTCACGGCGAGCATCGACGCGATCATGGACCAGGCGATCGCGAACCGTGACCACGCGACGCAGGCGTTCCTGCAGTGGTTCGTGACCGAGCAGGTCGAGGAGGTCTCGACCATGGGCGAGCTGCTCCAGGTGACCCGCCGGGCGGGCGAGCGGAACCTGCTGCTCCTGGAGGACTACGTCGCCCGGCTGGGCGGCGGGGAGGGCGCGGCGGCGTAGGCCGGAGGGCCGGCGCCGTGCGGGCACGCCCGCTCCGCGGTGGCGACTACCCGCGGGCGCGCGCCGTCGTCGACGGCTGGTTCGGCCACCCCGTGGGGCTGGTCATGCACCGGCTGTTCTTCGAGCAGCTCGGGCCGAGCGGGGTGTGGCTCGAGACCGGCGACGGCGCCCCCGCGGGCTTCCTCCTGGGCCTCGTGAGCGAGGCGGAGCCGGACCTGGCGTACGTCCACATGCACGTGGTCGACCCGGCGCTGCGCGGGCGGGGGCTGGGGGAGGTGCTCTACCGCGAGTTCGCGGGCCGGGCCGGGGCGCGCGGCTGCCGGCGCATCCGCGCGCTCGCGGCGCCCGGACGGGAGGCGTCGCGGCGCTTCCACGAGCGTCTCGGGTTCGCCGGGCGCTGGGCTCCGGATCACCTGGGACCCGGGGGCGACCGGTGGATCTACGAGCGGGCCCTGCCGCTCGACGGTGGGATGGGGGGCGCCGGGGACTCCGCTACCATCGCGCGGACCGTTCCCAGGCCCGGATCACAAGGGGTGTCGCGCGTGGCCGACCGTAGCTCGCAGGACGAGAGGCGCAAGCACCGGCGCGAGGACGTCGACCTGCCGGTGCGCCTGGTCGCCGACGACGAGGTCGTCGACGCCCACAGCGTGAACCTCAGCGAGGGCGGCGTGCTGATCGCCGGCGCCGACTTCCCGTCGGCGTCGCAGGTGCGCGTCGAGATCGAGCTCGCCGAGCTGGGGTGGCACGCCCTCGACGCCGAGGTCATCCGCCGCACGGGCGGCGGGGAGCCGGGCGAGGGGACGCTGGCGGCCCGGTTCGCGGAGGCCGCCACCGAGGGCGGCCGCGACGCCATCCGCGCGTTCTTCGAGTCGCGCCTCGGCGGCGCGGAGGACGCGCCGAGGAACTAGGCGCGCAGGTCGATCAGGCCGCCGTGCCCCTCCTCGGGCGCGCCGGCCTCGTGCCCCTGCCCGCGGCCGTCGTCGCCGCTCGCGTCGCCGCCGGCGCCGCCACCCGCCTCGCGGTCGCCGATCCGGTCGCCGGTCTCGGCCTCCGGGATCCGCTCCGCGCGCAGGCGATCCTCGCGCCGGCCCACCACGACCAGCGCGGCGGTCTCCGCCCCGCGGTGCGCCACCGTCTGCTGGAGCCGGGTCGCCTCGGCGTTCCCGGCGCCGGCGATGCCGTTGACGTGCGCCATCCGGATCCGTCTCGTTGCAGGTGTTTCCTGCATCGGCGCGCGGGGCCCCGGTCATGAGCGAACCGTGATGCGAGAGGGGGGTTGTGCGCTCGGAGGGGGGTGCCGATACGGATGATGCCGGCGAACGGCTCTCCCCCGTCCGGGGGACCCGCGCGCCCCCATACGACGACCCCGGCAAGGAGGCCAGGCCGTCCGCATGTCCCACTCGCCCGATCAGGGAGCCCCCCGCCTGCCCGGACGCGGTTCGCCGCGCGCCGCGACGGCCGCGTGGGCCCTCACCGTCCTCGCCCTCGGGGCCACCGCCAGCAACGCGATGGCGGCGCAGACCAGCGACCAGGTGCTGGTGCGCGTCGACCCGGGCGCGCCCGCCGCGGAGCGCGCCGGCGTGGCCCGCGCGCTCGACGCCGACACCACCGCCGGCCTGGCCGGTGGCTGGCGCGTCTACGGGCTGCCGCAGCCGCTGTCGCTCGCGCGGGCGCGCGAGCTGCTGGCCGACGAGCCGGCGGCGGACAGCGTCCACCTGGACCTGCGCGTGCACCCGCTGGACGTGCCGAACGACCCGCTCTACGGGTCGCAGTGGGCCCTGCCCAAGATCGGCGCCCCCACGGGCTGGGACGCGGCGACGACGGGGACGCCGGTGACCGTGGCGGTGATCGACACCGGCATCGACACGACGCACCCCGACCTGTCCGGGCGGCTGTGGACGAACACGGGGGAGATCCCGGGCAACAACGTCGACGACGACGGCGACGGCCTGAAGGACGACGTCCACGGCTGGAACTTCGCGGACGACGACGCGCAGCTGTACAGCCCGGCCGACAACGAGACCCACGGCACCCACGTGGCGGGGACGGTCGCGGCGCAGCGCGACAACGCCCTCGGCGTGGCCGGGGTGGCCGACAACGCCCGCATCATGGTCCTCAAGTTCCTGAAGCCGGACGGCGGCTACACCTCCGACGCCATGCAGGCGATCGACTATGCCGTCGCGCACGGGGCGAAGGTCATCAACGCCTCGTGGGGCGGCGCGGACTACTCCCAGCCGCTTTGCGACACGATCCAGCTGGCCGGCGACGCGGGCGTGCTGTTCGTGGCCGCCGCGGGCAACGACTCGGCCAACAACGACGCGACCGGCTCGTGGCCGGCGAACTGCCCGGCGTCCTCGCTGATCAGCGTGGCCGCCACGACCTCCACCGACGCCCTGGCCGGCTTCTCGAACTACGGGGCCGCCAACGTCGACCTGGGCGCACCGGGCGACACGATCCGCAGCACGATGCCCGGCAACTCCTACGGCTACAAGTCGGGGACGTCGATGGCCGCACCGCACGTGAGCGGCGTCGCGGCGGTCCTGCTCGGCGAGGACCCGGGCCTGGCGCCGTGGCAGGTGAAGGCGGCGATCACCCTGGGCGGCGACGCGATCACCTCGATGTCCGGCGTCACCTCCAGCGGCCGGCGCCTGAGCCTGAGCGGCGCGCTGAGCGTGAGCGCGAACGGCGTGGCGCCCGACACGGGCGGCCCGGACCCGTTCTCGCTGCTCTCGCCGGCCGACGGCCTGGCGACGAACGCGCTGAGCCCGGTGTTCCACTGGTCGCCGTCGGCGGACGCCCAGAGCGGGCTGGCCGGCTACACGCTGACCCTGGACGGCGCCGCCGTCGCCACCGCCCCCGCCGGGGCGACGTCGGCGAGCGTGCCGGGCGCGATGCCCGAGGGCGACCACCTGTGGACCGTCACGGCCCGCGACGCGGTGGGCAACCAGCGCAGCGCGACTCCGCGGCGGCTCGTGGTCGACCGCACCGGTCCGGGCGCGCCGCCGCTGTCGGCGCCGTCCGGTGGCGCGAAGGTGCCGGGCCCGTCGGTGACCCTGTCGTGGTCGGGCTCGGCGGACGCGCTGACCGGCGTGTCGCAGTACAAGGTGATCGTGGACGGCGTCGCGGTGCGGACGCTGCCGGGCACGGCCCGGTCCGCGACGGTCCAGATGACCCGCGGCGGGCACGTCTGGCAGGTGCAGGCGGTGGACGGGGTCGGCAACTCGTCCCCGGCGTCGTCCCGGACGCTGACGGTCACGGGCGTGACGCCCCCGGCCGCGTCGCGGCCGCTGACGCTCGGGTCGATCCCGGCGGTGCGCGCCGGCGGGCGGCCCGTGGTGCGCGTCACGCTGGCGCGGGCCGGCCGGGTGCGCTTCTCGGTGCGGCCGGCGTCGACGCCGCGCGCGCTGGGGTCGTTCACGCGGACCCTGCGGGCGGGGCCGTCGCGCTTCGCGCTGCCGTCGGGGCTGTCCCACAGGTTCCGCGCCGGGCGGACCTACGTGATGACGGCCCGGGGCATCGGGACGGTGAACAGCGTCCGCTTCACCATCGCGGGGCGGGCCCGCCGTTAGCGGACGCGCCAGCCCACGTCGAGCGCCGGGCCGTGGAGGATCGCGTACTTCGGCCGCGCCCGGCGCGCGTGGAAGACGATCGAGAACCGCTCGCCCTCGGTGAGGGCGAGCTCGGCGGGGAGGCGCCGGAACTCGACGGTGCTGAGCCGGCCCTCCTCGTCGGCGAACACCGCCTGGTAGCGCAGGCCCAGCCACCGCTTCTCCAGGCGGGGGCGCCCGACGCAGCGGGCGCCGATCATGGCGGGGAAGGTGTCGCCGCAGCCGGGGCAGGCGAGCTGCACGACGCGGCCGCCGGCGTCGGGCACGCGGCTGCGGGTGGCGCACGACGGACACGGGAGCTCCCGCACGGGCGGCGGGGGCGGGGCCTGGGGGGCCACGGTGGCGCCCCGGCCGTCGCGGTCGCGCTCGCGTCGCAGGTCGTAGCGCCGGCGGCGGGACGTGTCGCCCAGGACCTGCCAGGCGGCGTTGGCGGCCTTGGTGATCTCCTCGGCGCGGGCGCGCTGGGAGGGGTCGCGGAAGCGGTCGGGGTGGAAGGCCGTGAGGTGGAACCGCCAGGCCTCGCGGATCTCCTCGCGGGTCGCGGCGGGGTCGACGTCGAGCGCCGCGTAGTGGTCGTCAGGGTCGCGCACGTCCGCCCCGGAGCATGACGGATCGCGCGCGGACCGCCCCCCGCGCGTAATCTGCCCGCGTGGACGAGGAGCTCGCGCCCATCGGGGTGAGACTTCGCGAGGCCCGGATGCGCCAGGGGCTGGACCTCGCCGACTGCGCCGCGGCCACGCGTATCCGCGAGCGCTACCTCATCGCGATCGAGGACGGCCGCTTCGAGTCGCTGCCCGGCCCGGCGTACGTGAGCGGATTCGTCCGCGCCTACGCCGCCCATCTGGGGGTGGCGGTCGAGGGCCCGGAGAAGGAGCTGCCGGTGCCGGGGGCGCCCTCTCCGACGGGCGGGCGCTCGGCGCCGCGCCCGGTGACGGTGACCGCGACGCGGATCACGCCCCGCGGCGTGGGCCAGCGCCCGCGCTGGCGGCGGCCCCTGGTGATCATCGTGCTGATCGCGATCGTGGTGGTGGTGGTGCTCGCCGTGGTCGTCGGGGCGGACCTCCCGCTGGTGGGGTAGCGCCGGGCGGGACCGCGGCGCCGGCCCCCGGCGGTTGCCCGGGGGCGGCCGACGGGTCCAGAGTGGCGGGGAACCCGGTTTCCCGAGTGGAAGGAGCGCGACGGTGTCCACCTATCTCGCCCTCTTCACCTACGAGAAGGCGGCGTGGCGCGAAATGGTGCGCCATCCGGAGGACCGGGAGGTGGCCGCCAGGGCGGTGATCGGCGCAGCCGGCGGGAGGCTGCTGGCGTTCTACTGGATGCTGGGGGACCACGACGGCCTGGCGATCTACGAGGCCCCTGACGCGGCCGCCGTGGCCGCGGTGACGGTGGCGATCCTGGCGAGCGGCCGCATCGCCGACGTCCGGACGAACGCCCTGCTCACATCGTCGGACACCCTCGACGCGCTCGGCCGGGCACAGTCCGTCGCGAAGGCGTACCAGCCGCCGGGTGGCATCCACGACGACTGGCACGCCGACTTCGAGGACCACGGCTGAGCGACGCCGCCCGCGCGGCCCGAGGGAGCCGGCCGGCGCCGCCGCGCGCCGGCCGGCCCTCGGGAACGCCGCGGGGCGCCTCCGTATCGCCCCGGATGCCGCATGTCGCCTCCACTCCGGAGGATCGCGTCATCGCGGCCGAGGGAGGGGGGCGCCGTGGGCACCGACGACGGGCGGGCGGGCGACGATGGGGCGACCCGCGCGGGTGGGGGCGGTGCGGAGCCGCCGGACGGCCGGGGACCCCGCCTGCGGGGGTGGCGGAAGGTCATCGTCTGGGGCGGGCTCGGCGCGATCGCCCTCTTCGCCCTCATCCAGGTGATCCCGTACGGCCGCGCGCACACGAACCCGCCCGTCACCGGGACGCCGTCCTGGGACAGCCCCCGGACCGAGGTCCTCTTCACGCAGGCCTGCGGCGACTGCCACTCGAACCTGACGACCTGGCCCTGGTACAGCAACGTCGCCCCGGTGTCGTGGCTCGTCCAGAGCGACGTCGACGGCGGCCGCTCCGCGCTCGACGTCTCCGAATGGAACCGCCCGCAGGACGGCGCCGGGGACGTCGTCGAGCAGATCCAGGGCGGCGGGATGCCGCCCTCCTTCTACACATGGATGCACTCCTCGGCGAAGCTGTCCGCCGCCGAGAAGCAGGCCCTCGTGCGCGGGTGGCAGGCGACGATGCTGAGGTCCCCTCCGGTCCCCGGCGGGTAGACCGGTCCACTCCGGGCGGCGGGGAGGCCGGCCCGGGTTCGTGATGCGAACCCGGCGTTGACGCCGGGCTCGCGCCGTCGTGTGATCGCCACGAGACGGGATGGGTGATCGGCGCGCGGGCGCGCGGCGGCGGGATCCTGCCGGCGTCACGTCGCGCCCATCCTCCACGCCGCGAGGAGGGCTGGAAGCGATGGCAACGACCTCTCGACCCGAGGCACGCGCCGACCTCGACATGGAGCTGGTCCCGCTCGGGACCCTCTGGGCGCAGCTGGCGCCACCGATCGTCCTGCAGGACACACCCGTCGGCACCCGCATCATCTTCGAGGTGCGGGAGGCGACCTTCGACGGCGACCGCCTGCGCGGCCGCAGCCGCGGGAGCTCCGGCGCCGACTGGGGGCTGGCGGGGCCGGGCGGGGTCTTCGGCCTGGACGTGCGGTTCGTGCTGGAGACGGACGACGGAGCGCTCGTCTACGTGCAGTACACCGGCCGCTGCGACATCAGCAAGGGACTCGAGAGCCCCGGCCACGTGTACTCCACGCCGCGCTTCGAGACGGGGGACGAGCGGTACCTCTGGCTCAACTCGCTCCAGGCCGTGCAGAAGGGGCAGCTCGACCCGGAGACGCTGCAGATCACCTACAAGGTCTACGAGCTCCGCTAGGCCCCGCGCCCGCCCCCGGAGACACGAAAGCCCCGCCGGGGGCGGGGCTCTGCGGGGGTGCGGATAGCGCATACGGGATTTGAACCCGTGTTACCGCCGTGAGAGGGCGGCGTCCTAGGCCCCTAGACGAATGCGCCGTGGACCACTTCGACGAACCGGGTGAAGCTGGGGGAGGAGGATTCGAACCCCCGCTACCGGGGCCAGAACCCGGCGTCCTACCGCTAGACGATCCCCCATCAACCGGACGCCGTGGAAGGGTACCAAACGAACCTCCGCCCTCAACACGCGCCGCTGTGCGGGTAACCTCGGCCGATGGCGGGCGAGCTTGAGGTTGTGGTCCGCGCGGGGCACCCGGACTTCCTGGACCTCCCCTGGTCGGAGCCCCTCGAGGCCTGGAGGTCCGACCGCCTCGTCCGGATGGCGCGCGGCGTGTCCCGCCACGTCGTCCGCTTCGTCGCCTACGACGACCGCGTCTACGCCCTCAAGGAGACCGACGCCGTCTCGGCGTGGCGCGAGTACCAGATGCTCCTGGGGCTCCGGGAGGAGAACCTGCCCTGCGTCGAGGCCGTCGGGACCGCCCGGTGGCGCGCGCCGGGGGACGGGGGCGAGCGCGCCACCCTCATCACCCGGTACCTCGACTACTCGCTGCCGTACCACTACCTCCTCGCCCGCCGCGGCCGCCCGGGGCTGCTGGACCGCCTGCTCGACGGCGGCGCCGTCCTGATGTGCCGCCTCCACCTGGAGGGCTTCTACTGGGGCGACTTCTCGCTCTCGAACGCGCTCTTCCGCCGCGACGCCGGCGCGTTCGTCGTGTACCTCGTGGACGCCGAGACCGCCGAGCAGCGCCCCTCCATCTCCGACGGCCTCCGCGCCAACGACGTCGACGTCGCCGTCGAGAACATCGCCGGCGGCCTCGTCGACCTCCAGGCGGCCGGCCGTATCGAGGAGGGGCTCGACCCGTTCGCGGCGGCGGAGGGCTTCGGCGAGCGCTACCGCGCCCTCTGGGGCGAGCTGACCCGCGAGGAGGAGGTCGGCGCCGACGAGCCGTGGCAGATCGACCGCCGCATGGAGCGCCTCAACGACCTCGGCTTCGACGTGCAGGAGCTCGCCCTGGTGCGGTCCGCCGACGGCCAGCACCTGCGGATCCGCCCGACGCTGGTGGAGGAGGGCCACCACGCCCGCGCCCTCGCGAGCCGCACCGGCCTCCGCGTCCAGGAGAACCAGGCGCGACGGCTGCTGAACGACATCGCCGCCTACGGCGCCTGGCTCGAGCACGAGGAGGGCGCCCCCATCCCCGAGGCCGTCGTCGACTACCGCTGGCTGCGCGAGATCTACGAGCCCGCCATCGCGCGCGTGCCGGACGGCCTGCGCTCCCGCCGCGAGCCCCCGGAGCTGTTCCACGAGATGCTGCGCCACCGCGACCGGCTCTCGGAGGAGGCGGGCGGCAACGTCGGCAACGAGGCCGCGATGGACTCCTATGTGGGCGCGGTGCTCCCCGGCCTCCCCGACGAGCGCCTGCTGGTCGTCGAGGAGGACGGGGGACCGGATTAGGCCACGGCGGCCTTCTCGTCGTCGCTGACCGTCCGCAGCGTCAGGTTCTCGCCCGAGCCGGGCTCGAACAGGTGCATCCGGCGGGAGTCGACGTGCAGTTCGGCCTCGTCGCCGTCCTGGATGCGGCTGGCGGAGTCCAGGGCCACGATGATCTGGGTCCGCAGCGCCTCCGAGTCGAGCTCCTTCGCCAGCTCCTCCAGCTGCGACTCCACTTCGGGTGGCGCGTCGTACGGGATGTAGCCGAATGCCTCGTTGCCGAGCCACTCGACCACGTCGATCTTCGCCCGGAAGGTCGCGCCGTCGCCCTTGCCGTCCACGACGGTGGCGTCCTCGAAGTACTCCGGGCGGATGCCGGCGATCAGCAGCGTGTCCTCCGGGATGCGCCCGTCGCGGGCGTGCTCCGGCAGGTCCACCGTCACGAACGGCAGCTCCACCTTGTCGCCCTTCACCGTCGCCGGCATGAAGTTCATCGGCGGCGACCCGATGAAGCCGGCCACGAACAGGTTGACCGGCTGCTCGTACAGCTCCCGCGGCGTCGCCAGCTGCTGCAGGATGCCCCGCTTCAGCACCGCCACGCGGTCGCCGAGGGTCATCGCCTCGGTCTGGTCGTGGGTGACGTACACGGTCGTGATCCCCAGCCGCTTCTGCAGGCGGGAGATCTCGGTGCGCATCTGGCCGCGCAGCTTCGCGTCCAGGTTCGACAGCGGCTCGTCGAACAGGAACGCCTTCGCGTCGCGCACGATCGCGCGCCCCATCGCCACCCGCTGGCGCTGGCCGCCGGACAGGTTGCCCGGCTTGCGCTCCAGGTGCTCGTCCAGCTCGAGCGTCTTCGAGGCCTCCCGCACCTTCCGGTCGATCTCCTCGTTGCTGAACTTCTTGGAGAGCCGCAGGGGGAAGGCGATGTTCTCGTAGACGGTCAGGTGCGGGTAGAGCGCGTAGTTCTGGAACACCATCGCCAGGTTCCGGTCGCGCGGGGGCACGTCGTTCACGCGGTCGCCGCCGATGATCATGTCGCCCGAGGTGATGTCCTCCAGGCCCACGATCATCCGCAGCAGCGTCGACTTCCCGCAGCCGGACGGGCCGACCAGGATCAGGAACTCCCCGTCGTCGACGTCGATGCTGACGTCGTTGACGGCGGGGAAGCCGTCGCCGTAGCGCTTGACGATGTTCTTCATCTGGATCTCGGACATGAGCGCTCCTACCCCTTCACCGCGCCGGCCGTCAGGCCCGCGACGATCTTCCGCTGGAACAGCAGCACCAGGAGGACCACCGGGATGGTGACCATCACGGACGCCGCGGCCAGCGTGGACACCGGCGGGTTGAACTGGTCCGGGCCGACGAAGAACGCGAGCTGCGCCGGCACCGGTCGTGCGTTGATGGTGGACGTGAGGGAGATCCCGAAGACGAAGTCGTTCCACGCGAAGAAGAACGTCAGGATCGCCGCGGTGAACACGCCGGGCGCCGCGAGGGGCACGATGACCTTGCGGAACGCCTGCCACGCGGTGGCGCCGTCCACCTGGGCGGCCTGCTCCATCTCCCACGGGATCTCGCGGAAGAAGGCCGTCAGGACCCAGATGGCGAGCGGGAGCGTGAACGACATGTAGGGGATGATCAGGCCGGGCCACGTGTCGAACAGGCCCAGGGTCCGCCACATGTCGAACAGCGGGCCGATCAGCGACACGACGGGGAACATCGCGATCGCGAGGGCCAGGCTCAGCACGAGCTTCTTGCCCCGGAACTGGAGGCGCGCGATCGCGTAGGCCGCCAGCGTCGCCAGGATCACCGAGAGCACCGTGGCGATGATCGAGATGCCGAACGAGTTGATCAGCGCGCGCTGGAAGTCGTCGTTCTGCAGCACGCTGCTGAAGTTGTCCCAGGTCCACTCCTTCGGGAGGAACTGGGGGCTGCCCGTGGCCGTCTCCGACTGGGGCTTGAACGACAGCATGATCATCCAGACCACGGGCAGCAGGCACCACACCAGGATCAGGATGCTGCCGAGGATGACGCCGGGGCTCAGCTTCTGCCGCATCAGGCGTCCCTCCTCGCTGCCGCCAGGTCCACCCGGAAGAGCTTCACCAGGATGAAGGCGATGATCAGGACCGACAGGAACAGCAGCACCGAGAGCGCCGACCCGAGGCCGAGCTCGAACTGCTCGATCACCTGGCGGTAGGTGAGGAAGGACACGGACTCCGTGTCCTGCGCCCCACGCGTCATCACGTAGATGTTGTCGAAGATGCGGAACGCGTCGAGCGCCCGGAAGAGCACGGCGACCATGATCGCCGCCTTCATGTTGGGCAGGATCACCTTGTAGAGGCGCTGCCACCAGGTCGCGCCGTCCACCTTCGCGGCCTCGACCATGTCCTCGGAGATCTGCGCGAGGCCCGCCAGCAGCAGCAGCGACATGAACGGCGTCGTCTTCCAGATCTCGGAGACGATGATCGCCGTCATGGCCGACCAGTGCTGGCCGAACCAGTTGTAGTCGGCGCCGACGAACGGCAGCCACCCGTTGACGAAGCCGTTGTTGATGCTGAACGCGAACTGCCAGGCGAACGCCGAGACCACGGTGATGATCCCGTAGGGGATCAGGATCGACGTGCGGATGACGCCCCGCGCGAAGATGATCTTCCACATCACGTAGGCGAAGGCGAAGCCGATCACCAGCTCCACGCCGACGCTGACCACCATGATCACCACGGTGTTCCAGACGTCCTTCCACCAGAGCTGGTCGGTCAGGACGGTGACGTAGTTGTCGAGGCCGATGAAGTTCTTGTCGGCCGGCGCCGTGGCCCGGTACTGGTAGAGCGACAGGTACAGCGCCTGGAACATCGGGTACGCCGTGACCGCGAGCATCACGACCACGGCGGGTGCCACCAGCTTCCAGCCGAGGCGCTCCTCGGCGATCGACCGGTCCGTCGCCCGCATCCGCGGGGCGGCGACCGTCTCGGTCGTCATGCGCTCCTCCTTCCGCGGGACGGGGTCACAGCAGCACCTTCCCCTTGAGGGCGTCCTCGATGAAGGACGCGGAGGACTGCGGCGTCGAGTCGGGGTTCACCGAGTTCGCCGGGTGCCACTTGTTGAGCGTCGCGTTGACGATCGTGGCCCAGTAGGCCGACGCCGGGCGGGGCCCGCCCGTGTCGATGCTGTCCTGCCAGAGCTGCAGCAGGTCGGCCGGGAACTGCTTCTTCAGGGCCGGGTCGTCGTAGGCGGCCTGCCGCGCGGGCATGTTGGCCGTCTCGATCGCGTACTGCGCCTGCTCCTTCTCGGAGGTGATGCACTTCACGGCGTCCATCGCGAGGTCGACGTGGCTGCCGTAGGGGCTCACGCCCACGTTGATGCCGCCCGTCGGGGGCTTCGACTGCTGCCCGGCGACCGTCTCCGGATAGCGCGCCCAGCCGAGGTCGTCGGCGATGTCGCTGTCCTTGTAGTTGTTGTAGGCGAAGGTCCAGTTGACCATGAAGCCGCCGTTCTTCCCGGCCAGCGGGCCCAGCACGGTGCCCTCGTTGGACACCGAGAGGTCCGGCTCCGCGGCGGGCGAGTGGGCGAGCTTGTCGATGACGGCGGCGGCCTGCTTGCCGGCCTCCGAGCCGATGTCCACCGACGCGTCCGGGCCCTTCTGGGTCTGGCTCACGATGTCGCCGCCGGCGCCCTGGACGAGGGCGTTGATCCACACGACGTAGCCCTCGTACTTGTTGGCCTGGACGCCGACCGACGTCCCGGTCTCGGCGGCCGCGTCGATGATCTGGTCCCAGGTCACCGGCTTCGACATGTCCAGGCCGGCCTTCTTCGCGACGGACTTGCGGAACCAGAGGGTCTGGGTGTTCGCCCAGAGGGGCGCGGCCACGAGCTTGCCGTCCCACTCGGCTCCGGAGACGGCGCCCTTCAGCGTGGCCCCCTTCATCTCCGAGGCGAGGTCGGCGGGAAGCGGCTCCAGGAAGCCGGCCTCCGCGAACTCGCCCGTGAACACGGGGTCGAGGCTCATCAGGGAGATCGACGAGTCCTTGGCCACCAGCCGCCGCAGCAGCTGGATGCGCTGCTCGGTGGCGCTCTGCGGCAGCAGCTCCGTCTTGATCGTGTACTGGTCGGTGCTGCACCGGTCGGCGATCCCGGCCTGGCCGAACGGGCCCTCGAAGTTGTCGGGCGGGTTCGGGTCCGGGTTGATGTACCAGGTCAGCTGGGGCGGGCCGTCCGAGCCCCCGCATGCGGTGAGCAGACCTGCGGCGGCGACGGCGGACGCGGCGAGCGCAAGGATGCGTCCTCGCCATCGTGCGCGTTGCCGGATGGGCACCATCTCGGCCTCCTGGGGTCCGGGATCACTGATCGTGCGGATTGCCACGAGCCCGTGACGGCCCGGACGTTACCATCCGCACAAGCCCTGTTCACCAGGATGCGACGGGCTCAAACCCGCCGAAACCGCGCGGATCAGCCCGCGACCGACTCCCAGTCGCCGTAGAGCTCGGCGTAGCGGCCGCCCGCGGCCACGAGCTCGTCGTGCGTGCCCTGCTCGACGATGCGGCCGCCCTCGAGCACCACGATGCGGTCGGCGTCGCGGATCGTGCTGAGGCGGTGGGCGATGACGATGGCGGTGCGATCCGCGAGGAGGGTCCGGAGCGCCGCCTCGATCCGCGCCTCGGCGCGGAGGTCCACCGACGAGGTGGCCTCGTCCAGGATCAGCAGCCGCGGGTCGGCCACGAGCGCCCGGGCGAAGCTGACCAGCTGGCGCTGTCCGGCCGACAGCCCGGAGCCCTTCTCGCTGATGACGGTGTCCATCCCGTCCGGCAGGCCGGCGATGAGCTCGTCGGCGCCGACGGCCGCGGCGGCCGCGTACAGCTCCTCGTCGGTCGCCTCGGGCCGCCCGAACGCCAGGTTCTCGGCGACGGTCCCGGCGAAGAGGTGACCCTCCTGGGGCACCACCGCCAGCTGGTCGCGCAGCGAGCGCTGGGTCACGGTGCGCAGGTCGTGGCCGTCGATGAGCACCGACCCCTCGACGGGGTCGTAGAAGCGCGCGATCAGCTTCGCGAGCGTCGACTTGCCGGCGCCGGTGGTGCCCACCAGGGCCACGGTCTCGCCGGCCCGGATGTGCAGGTCCACGTCCTGGAGCACGGGGATCCGGTCGTACGCGAAGCCCACGCCGCGCAACTCCACGTCGCCCTGGAGCGGCGGCATCTCGACCGCGTCGGGGGCGTCTGCCAGGCGCGGCTGCGTGTCGAGCACGCCGAAGATCTTCTCCAGCGCCGCCATCGCCGACTGGAACGTCGCGTAGAGCTGGGAGAGCTGCTGGATGGGGTCGAAGAAGCTCGACAGATAGCCGACGAACGCCACCATCACGCCGACGGTGACGGTCTGGTCGAGCACCATCGTCGCGCCGAAGTACAGGATGATCGCGGTGCCGATGCCCGAGAGCAGCTCGACGCCGGGGAAGTAGACACCCGACAGCCGGATCGTGGACATGTTGGCCTCGCGGTACTCGTCGTTGACCTCGGCGAACAGCCGCGCGGTGGGCTCCTGGCGGCCGAAGCCCTGCACCACGCGCATGCCGGACAGCGTCTCCTGGAGGGTCGCCAGCACCTCGGCGACCCGCTCGCGGGTGCGGCGGTACGCGCGGGTGGAGTAGACGCGGAAGACGGCGGTGCCGATCGCCAGGGCCGGGAAGATCACGAACGTCCACATCGCGAGCTCGGCGTCGTAGGCGAAGAGGATGGCGATGACGCCGATCAGCGTCAGGCCGTTCACCACCAGCGACGTGGCGCCGTCGGTCACGAGCTGCTCGAGGGCCTCGATGTCGCTGGTCAGGCGGCTCACGGAGCGCCCGGTGGGGGTGCGCTCGTGGTAGCCGAGCTCCAGGCGCATGAGGTGGCGGAAGGTCTCGGTGCGCAGGTCCAGCAGCACCCGCTCGCCGACCCAGCTCGACAGGTACGTCTGGTGGTAGCCGGCGAGCCAGCCGATCAGGCCGACGACCACGAAGAGCCCGACGGCCTCGATCAGGACGCCCTTGTCGCCGTCGCTGATGCCGTGGTCGATCGCGTACTGGGCGATCGCCGGGATCGCGAGGCCGGACGCCGTGACCACCAGCATCAGGATCACGGTCGTCACCGTCCGGCCCAGGTAGGGGCGGAAGTAGGGCATCAGGCGGCGCAGCTTGCGCCGCGCGGGCGGCGGCTCGGTGCCGATCGCGGTGGGGCGGGGGGCGGAGGGGGCGGCGGTGGTCACGCGGTCACGCGTCCCGGGCGATCAGGTCGGGGCGCGCGAGGCCGCCATCGTGGATCTCGCGGTAGAGGGCGTTGGAGTCGTACAGCTCGGCGTGGGTGCCCTGCGCCACGATCCGCCCGCCCTCGAGCACCACCAGCTCGTCGGCGAGCTGGAGGGTGGAGAGGCGGTGCGCGATGACCAGGGTCGTCCGCCCGGCCATCACCTCGCGCAGCGCCGCCTGGATCTCGCGCTCGGTGGATGCGTCGACCGACGCGGTCGCCTCGTCGAGGATCAGCACGCGCGGGTCGGTGATCAGCGCGCGGGCGATCGCCAGGCGCTGGCGCTGGCCGCCCGAGAGGGTGAGGCCGCGCTCGCCCACCACCGTGTCGTAGCCGTCCGGCAGCGCCTCGATGAATCCGTCGGCGCGGGCCATGCCGGCGGCGCGGCGGATCTCCTCCTCGGTGGCGTCGGGGCGGCCGTAGGCGATGTTCTCGCGCACGGTCGTGGAGAACAGGAAGGGGTCCTGCGACACCATCCCGACCGCCCGCCGCAGGTCGTGCAGGCGCACGTCGCGCACGTCGGCGCCGTCGAGCAGCACGCGCCCCTCGACCGGGTCGACGAACCGCGGCACCAGCTGGGTGAGCGTGGTCTTGCCGGAGCCGGTCGGCCCGATGAGCGCGATGGTGCGGCCGGCGGGGACGTCGAGGTCGATGTCATGGAGCACCGGCGCCTCGTCGGGGCCGTAGGCGAAGGTGACGCCCTCGAGCCGCACGTGACCGTCGCCGGCGGGGAGGGGGACCGCGTCCGGGCTCTCCACCAGGTCGGGCTCGCGGTCGAGCACCTCGAAGATGCGGGTGCCGCCCGCGATCGCGCGCTGCGCCTGGCCCACCAGGATCCCCAGGGACCGGAATGGCGCCATCAGAAGGGTCAGGTACAGGTAGAAGGCCACGAAGTCGCCGAGGCTCAACGTCCCGTCGATGGTCAGCAGGCCGCCGTAGGTCAGGACCACCCCGAGCCCGAGGAGGGGGATGAACGCCATCAGCGGCTGGTAGATCGCCCGGAGCCGCGCCGCGTCCATGCTGCGGTCGAACGCCCCGCGGGCGGTGGCCCCGAAGCGCTCGGTGCGGTCGCCCTCGCGGCCGAACGCCTTGATCACCCGGATGCCGACGGCGCTCTCCTCGGCCATCTCCGTGACCAGGGCCACGCGCTGCTGGACGTCGATCAGCACGGGGTTCGAGCGGCGGCTGTACCGCCAGGCCACCAGGCCGAGGGCCGGCCCCATCAGCAGCGCCAGCAGGGCCAGCGACCAGTTCATCCACAGCAGGATCCCGGTCACCAGGATCAGGGTGAACGCCTGCATGAAGAAGAAGATCAGGCCGTAGCCGAGGAAGAAGCGGACCGTCTGGAGATCGCTGGTCGCCCGTGACATCAACTGGCCGACGGGCATGCGGTCGTAGTAGGACAGCGGCATGCGCTGGAGATGGGCGAACAGGCGCTGCCGGAGGTCGTACTCGACCGCCAGGCTCACCTGGCCGGAGACCCACCGGCGGACCACGCCGAAGCCCATCCGCACCAGCACCACCGCGACGACCAGCCAGATCAGGGGGACCAACGACCCCCGGTCGCCGCCGCGGACGACGTCGTCGATCACCCGTCCGGTCAGGTATGGCAAGGTGACGGAGCACGCCATCAGCCCGGCGGCGCTCACTGCGGTCACGGCCACGCGTCCGGTGTGGGGCCGCAGGAAATGCAGCAGGCGTCGGAGGACTCGCAAGGTGATTCACTGGTGAACGATAGGGAAGGGGCCCGGGGCCCACAAGGACGTGCGGCGGTCGTCGACGACATGCTGCCCGAGTCGCCCGGCCACCCGGAGGCGTACGCCGTCCCGAACGTCAGCGAGGGGCGCGACCCGCACACCATCCAGGCGCTGGTCGACGCGTGCCGCGTGCCCCACGTGCGGGTGCTCGACGTCCACTCCGACCCCGACCACCACCGCAGCGTGATCACCCTCACCGGCGAGTCGATCGCCGTGCAGGACGCCCTGGTGAGCCTGGCCGGCGAGTGCGTCGACCGCATCGACCTGCGCCGGCACCGCGGCGCCCACCCGCGCACCGGCGCGCTGGACGTGGCGCCCATCGTGGCCCTGGACGACGAGGACGAGCCGCTGGCCGAGGAGATCGCCCGCGGGCTGGCCGGCCGCATCGGCACCGACCTGAACCTGCCGGTGTTCCTCTACGGCCAGGTCGCCGCCGACCCCGGCCGCTCACGGCCCATGGACTTCCGCCGCCTGGGGCTGGAGGAGATGGAGCACCTGATGGAGGAGGGCGAGCTGGTGCCGGACGCCGGCCCGCATCGCCTGCACCCCACGGCCGGCGCCGTGCTGGTGGGCGTCCGCCGGCCGCTGATCGCCCTGAACGTGTGGCTGCCGGAGGGCACCCTCACCGACGCCCGCGCCATCGCGGCCCGCGTGCGCGAGACCGGCGGCGGCCCGCCCGGCGTGCGCGCCCTGGGGCTCTACCTGCCGGAGGCGGGCATGGCGCAGGTCTCGATGAACATCGAGGACCACCGCGCCGCGCCGCCGGCCGTGATCGTCGAGGCCGTGCGGACCGAGGCCGAGCGCCTGGGCATCGAGGCCGGCGAGGCGGAGCTGGTGGGGCTCATCCCGCGCGACGCCCTGCTCGGCGGGCCCACGCCCTCGGCCCTCAACATCCACGGCTTCCGGCCGGGGATGGTCATCGACACGCACACGTCGTCGAACTAGGCGCGGGACATGGCCAAGCGGAAGAAGCGCAAGGGCGCCGGCCCGCCGCCGGTCACCGGTCCCAAGCGGCCGTCGGCGATCGCGGCGGCCGAGGAGACGGCGGCGAAGCCGGAGGTGCAGAAGCGCAAGCCGGGCGAGCCGGTGCCGCCGTCGTTCCGCGGCGTGCTGCTGCGCGCCGGGATCGTCGCCGCCCTCTTCTACCCGTACCTCATCTACGCCGTGGGGGAGGACCCGGGCCCGGCGTTCCTGCTCAGCGCCGTCGCCCTGGCGCTGATGATCCCCCTCGGCCTCTGGCTCGACCGCTTCCGCTACAAGCGCCAGTTGCGCCGGTGGGAGCAGCGCCGGGCCGCCCGCACCCCGGGACGCTGAGGTGAGCGAGGGCGGCCGCCGGGCGGCGGCGCCGCGGGGCACGCGCGACGTGCTCCCACCCGAGAGCGCCGTGCGCCAGCGCGTGATCGACGTGGCCCGCGAGGCCTTCGAGCGCTACGGGTACGGGCGCATCGTGACGCCCACCTTCGAGGAGACGGAGGTCTTCGTGCGCGGCGTGGGCACGAGCACCGACGTGGTCCGCAAGGAGATGTACACGTTCCAGGACGGCTCGGGGCGGTCGCTGAGCCTGCGTCCCGAGGGCACCGCGCCGGTGGTGCGCGCGTTCGTGCAGCACGGCATGCACAAGCTGCCGGCGCCCGTGAAGCTCTGGTACGCCGCCCCGATGTTCCGCTACGAGGCGCCGCAGGCCGGCCGCTACCGCGAGCACTGGCAGGTGGGCGCCGAGGCCATCGGCTCCGACGATCCCCTGCTGGACGCCGAGGTGATCGCCCTGCTGGACGGGATCTACCGGACGCTCGGGGTGCCGGGCGTGTCGCTGCGGCTGGGGAGCATGGGCGACCCGGAGAGCCGCGGGCCGTACCGGGAGAGGCTGGTGGCGTACCTGGAGGAGCACCGCGACGCGCTCGACCAGGACGCGCAGGAGCGGATGCGGCTCAACCCGCTGCGCCTGTTCGACACCAAGGACCCGCGGGTGGCCGAGGTGATGCGCGACGCGCCGAAGCTCATCGACCACCTGTCGCCGGCGGCGCGGGCCCACCGGGAGGCGGTCAACGACGCCCTCGGCCGCCTGGGGATCCCGTTCGACGAGGACCCCGCGCTGGTGCGCGGCTTCGACTACTACACGATGACCGTCTTCGAGTTCACCAGCGACCACCTGGGCGCCCAGAGCGCCGTGGGCGGCGGCGGCCGGTACGACGGGCTGGTGGAGGCGCTGGGCGGGCCGCCCACCCCGGGGATCGGCTTCGGCGCCGGCATCGAGCGCATCGTCCTGGCGATGGGCGAGGCGGCCGCGCAGGAGGCGGCCCGCGGCCCGGACGTCTATCTGGCGGTGCCGGACGCGGGGCTGCGGGTGGCGCTGCTGCCGCTGCTGGAGGAGCTGCGCGCCGCCGGGCTGCGGGTGGAGAGCAACCTGGGCGGCCGGAGCATGAAGAGCATGATGCGCCACGCCGCGTCCCTCGGGGCGCGCCGCGCGGTGATCGTGGGACCGCGGGAGCACGAGGAGGGGATCGCGACGGTGCGGGACATGGAGAGCGGCGAGCAGCGGGCGGTGCCCCTGGGCGACCTGGCGGCCGGGCTGGCCGCGGAGGCCGCGGCGTGATCGGGTCGGGGCGCTACCGCAGCGCGACGTGCGCGGAGGCCGCGGAGGCGGTCGGCAGGACCGTCCGGGTGGCCGGATGGGTTCACCGCCGTCGCGACCACGGCGGGGTGGTGTTCATCGACCTCCGTGACCGCTCCGGCGTGCTCCAGCTGGTGTTCCACCCCGAGGCGGGCGACGCGTACGAGGCCGCCGGCGCGCTCAGTCCCGAGGACGTGATCAGCGTGGAGGGCGAGGTGGTCGCGCGCTCGGAGGCGACGATCAACCCGTCGCTGCCGACCGGGCGCGTGGAGCTGGCGGTCGTGACGCTCGACATGCTCAGCGAGGCCGACCCGCTGCCGTTCTCGGTGGAGGACGAGTCGCAGGAGGCGAGCGAGGAGCTGCGGCTCACCTACCGCTACCTCGACATCCGCCGGCCCCGGCGCCTCCGCGCGCTCGAGATGCGCGCGAAGGTGGCGTCGGCGATGCGGCGGGTGCTCGACGGCGAGGGCTTCCTGGAGGTCGAGACGCCGGTGCTCACGCGGTCGACGCCCGAGGGTGCCCGCGACTTCCTGGTGCCGAGCCGCCTCCAGCGCGGATCGTGGTACGCGCTGCCTCAGAGCCCCCAGCTGTTCAAGCAGCTGCTCATGGTCGGCGGCCTGGAGCGCTACTACCAGATCGTCAAGTGCTTCCGGGACGAGGACCTGCGCGCCGACCGCCAGCCGGAGTTCACCCAGCTCGACATCGAGGCGTCGTTCGTGGAGCCCGCCGAGATCCAGGAGCTGGTGGAGCGGGTGCTCCAGGAGTCGTTCGCGGCGGCGGGCGTGGAGATCGCGATCCCGTTCCCGCGGATGGCGTACGCCGAGGCCGTGCGGCGCTTCGGCACGGACCGCCCCGACGTGCGCTTCGGGCTGGAGATCCAGGACTGGACGCCGCAGGCGGCGGGCTCCGGGTTCGGGGTGTTCCAGGGGGCGGTGGAGGGCGGCGGCGTGGTGCGCGGCCTCGTGGTCCCCGGGGCAGGGCCGGGCGTGAGCCGCAAGGTGGGCGACGAGTTGATGGAGGAGGCGCGCGAGCTGGGCGCCAAGGGCTTGGTGTGGGCGGCGGTGGAGGAGGACGGTTCCCTGCGCTCGCCGGTGGCGAGGTTCCTGGGGCCCCTGGCGGCCGACTTCGGCGCCCGGCCGGGAGACCTGATCGCGATGGTCGCCGACGCCGAGCCGGTGGCGCAGGCGGTGCTGGGGACGCTCCGCACCCGCTTCGCCGAGCGGCACGGCCTGGTCCCCGAGGGCGTGTGGGCGCCGCTGTGGGTGGTCGACTTCCCGCTGGTGGACTGGAACGAGGGCGAGTCGCGGTGGGACTCGACCCACCACCCGTTCACGGCTCCCCGGCCCGAGGACCTCGACAAGCTGGAGTCCGACCCGGGGTCGGTGCTGTCGCTGGCGTACGACGTGGTGCTCAACGGCCTGGAGATCGGCGGGGGCAGCATCCGCATCCACGACCGCGACGTGCAGCAGCGGGTGTTCGCGATGATCGGCCTGCCGGAGGAGGAGGCGGAGGCGCGGTTCGGCTTCCTGCTGAAGGCCCTGCGCCTGGGCGCCCCGCCCCACGGCGGCATCGCCTTCGGCCTGGACCGGATCGTGATGCTCCTGGCCGGCGAGCCCTCGATCCGCGACGTCATCGCGTTCCCCAAGACCGCGACGGGAGGCGACCCCCTCACGGGCGCCCCGGCGGCGGTCGACGACGCCCAGCTGCGGGAGCTCGGGGTGCGCGTCGTCACGCCCCCGCCGGCGGCCTCCTAGGGCCTCGCCCCGGGAGGAGCCGGCGCCGACGCGTTCGTAAAGGCTGCGCCGTACCCTTTACGAGCGTCGGGCTGAGCAGTCCCACTGTCGCACTTGGGCCGATCCGCGAGTTCCACTTGGGGCGCTTCGTGGGTTTGTGTGGACGCCTGACGGTCCGGGTGCCCGCCGACGCCGACCCGACGTGGCTGATCCACCCGACCGGCGCACGGTGGCCATGGCCGCTGCCGCCGACGCCCGCTCAATCGAGGCCACCGGGTCTCGATTGAGCCGCGGTAACCTCATGTCGGACACGGACCAATGGTCCAGGTCCATTCATTGACGGGGTGGACCGAGCCGGAGCGGGACCAACGACGTCCGCTGCGACGGGCGGCATCCACACGGACCCCCAATTGAGACCACACCCTCTCAATTGAGCCCCTGACGGCGTGACCGATCCCAGCTCCATCGCGGCGCCCCTTGTCTCCCCTCAATGAAGGGGTTCGGGTCTAGGTCCGGCCGAAGAGGCGGCGGGCGTCCTTCCGGAGCTCGCCGGACAGCGTGACGTGTGCCTCGGAGCCACCGGTTCCGGCGGGCCAGGCGACGCGGACGAGGCGGCGGTCCTCCAACTCCCCCAGGGCGGCCATGACGGCGAGGAGGCCGGCGCGGTCGGGCTCGAGGCCCAGCTCGTTCGCCGCGGTGGGGACGGAGAGGGCGATGGCGCCCTCCTCATCCGCCCCCTCGTCGAGCCACTGCATCACCAGCAGCATCTCCAGGCGCGCGCCGACGTCGTCCTCGTCGTCCGTCACACGGCAAGCGTAGCCGCGCGCGCCGGGGCTATGCCGCGACGACGTCCGGGTGGTCGTCCACGCGCTCCAGCACCAGGAGCGTGCCCGCGGACGTCATGAGCTCGATCACGTGGTGGGAGAGCGTCGTGCCCACGGCGGTCACCACCACGCCGTGGAACCGCCCGAGCAGGCCGCCGAGGGCCGCCTCCAGGGCGTGCTGCTGCCCCGGCCCGAGGTCCGGGAGGCCGGGGGCGAGGGTGTACGTGGGGAGGGGGGGAGGGATCAGCACCGGGTCGTTCTCCGTGGATGGTCGTCGTGGATCCACGTTCGCCCCTACGGAACCGGGCGGCAAGGACCGATAGATGGGATGCCCACGCGCATCGCCCGCGGCCCGCAGGTTCAAGAGGGGCCGCGCCGGTGCCGACCCCCCTTGGTACAGCGGCTAGACTCGGAGGTGCCCTGCAGTGTTCGCCACCGGCTCACATCTTGAGCCAACACGAGTGATGAGGGATTCGGTGTCGGGGCTCCGTCTCGGCGGTGGCCGCCCGTCTCCCACCTGCTTCCGCAGGTTCAAGTCACAAGCCGGAACGGCACCGCGGGGCATCATCGGGAGCCGGCCGTGACGCGCCACCGCATCGTGGCCGCGGCGGTGGCCGCCTCCATCGCCCTCCTCGCCTCCGGGTGCATGGGGGGCGGGGGCGACTCCGGCGACGCCGCGTCCCCCGCCGCCACCGCCCCCACCTCGGTCGCGGCGCCCATCGCGGTGGAGCCCGCCACCCTCGGCGGCGCGGTCCGGGCCGGCGCCGACACCCCGAAGGACGTGGTCGCCGCCCTCAAGAGCGACGACGTCGTCGTGGTCGCGTTCCTCAACGCCAAGGCCGCCGACGACCAGAAGGTCGCGAAGGCCGTCCGCGACGCCCAGGGCGACTCGGTCGTGAGCGAGGGCACCCGCTTCTTCGTGTACACCCTCGGGAGGAAGCGGTTCGGGGACCTCGCCGACCTGCTCGGCGTGGAGGGCACCCCGTCCGTCGCGGTCATCGGCCGCGACCGGAACCTGGCCAACCTCTTCACCGGCCTGATCGACGGTGACATCCTGCGCCAGGCGATCTGGGACGCCGCCGACACGGCCGCCGCCAACCCCGGCGCGCCCGCGGCGAAGAAGGGCGCCACCGCCACCCAGTAGGGCCCCGGGACCCCGGGAGGCACCGTGGTAGCGTTGCCCGGTGCCTCCCTATCCCCCCGAGGCGATGCGCCATCTGGCGTCACCCGCCGGCGCGGGGGCGATGGAGGGGGCGGACGCGGTCGGCGAGTCCGGCTCGGCCTCGTGCGGTGACCTCGTCCGGATCCACCTGCGCATCCGCGGTCGGCGCGTCCGCGAGGCGCGTTTCCAGGCGTTCGGGTGCGGCGCCGCCACCGCGGCGGCCAGCGCCGCCTGCGCCCGCCTGACGAACGCCGGCCTCGACGACGCGCTGCGCCTGTCGGCGGGGCGGATCGACGCCGACCTCGGCGGCCTCGGCGCGGCCCGCCGCCACGGCCCCGAGCTGGTGGAGGACGCCGTCGCCCGCGCCCTCGAGGCGTGGTTCTCCGCCCGGATCGGTGACGCCGGGATCCCGCTCGACGCGGGGCGGGTGGCCGTCGCGATGAGCGGCGGCGTCGACAGCGCCGTGGCCGCCATGCTGCTCCGCGACGCCGGCTGGGACGTCGTGGGCGTCACGATGCGCCTGTGGCACGACCCCGCCGCCGCCGCGGCGGAGCGCTCCTGCTGCTCGCCCGAGACGGTCCGCCTGGCCCGCGCCGGCGCCCACGCCCTCGGCATCCCGCACCTGACCCTGGACGTCGCGGAGCGGTTCCGCCGCGGCGTGGTGGAGGACTTCGTGGCCGGCTACGCCGCCGGCCGCACCCCCAACCCGTGCGTGGCCTGCAACGGCCGGGTGCGCTTCGGCGTGCTCGCCGACGCCGCCGCCCTCCTCGGCGCCCGCGGGATGGCCACCGGGCACTACGCCCGGGTCGAGCGCGACGTCTCCGGGTCGCCGCTCGTGTCCCGGGCCGCCGATGCCGGGAAGGACCAGAGCTACATGCTCGCGATGCTCGACCGCGCCCACCGGGAGCGCCTGCGCTTCCCCCTCGGCGACCTGCGCAAGGACGACGTCCGCGCCGCGGCCCGTGCCGCGGGCCTGCCCGCCGCCGACGCCGTCGAGAGCCAGGAGGTCTGCTTCGTGGGGGAGGGCGGCCACGTGCCGTTCCTCGAGCGCACCGGCGGGCTCTCGGCCGCGCCCGGCCCCATCGAGGACGCCGGCGGCCGCCTGCTGGGCACCCACCGCGGCCACTGGCGCTTCACGGTGGGCCAGCGGCGCGGCATCGGCATCGCGTCGCCCGAGCCCCTCTACGTGCTGCGCACCGACGCCGCCCGCAACGCCGTGGTTGTCGGCCCGCGCGAGGCGCTGGCCGAGCGGACGGTCGACCTGGACGAGGCCCGCGTGCACGGCCGCCTGGGCGACGGGCCCCTCGACGTGCGCCTGCGCTACCGCGGCCGGCCGCTGCGGGGGCGGGTCGTGGACGGCGGTCCGGGGGTGCGGATCGCCCTCGACGACCCCGCCGACGGAGTCGCCCCCGGGCAGACCGCGGCGCTCTACCGTGACGGACGGCTGGTCGCGGCCGGTACCATCGCGCACTCGCCGACGACCGACGACGCCCTCGGGAGGCCTGGTGGACTGGTCTGACGTACTGAAGCTCGCGCTGTCGATCTTCCTGATCCTGACCGGGATCGGGTTGGCCTACCTGTTCCTGCGGATGGCCGGGGTCTTCGGGCGGCTCGGCGTCTCGGTGACGCGGATCACCGACGAGGTAGTGCCGATCCTCAACAAGGCCCAGACGACGGTGGACGGGGTCAACCTGGAGCTCTCCCGCGTGGACGAGATCATGCAGACGGCCGTCGGCGCCACGAAGGGCGCCGAGAAGACCGTCCAGACCGTCTCCAGCGCCGTCACCTCGCCGGTGCGCAAGCTCACCGGCCTGGCCGCGGGCGCCAAGGAGGCCGTCGCCACCCTCCGGGCCCGCCGCGCCGCCGAGAAGGCCGCCGTCGCCCCGCCGCCGCCGCCCGAGCCGGCCCCGCCGATCCCGCCGGCGGCCGACGCGCCGCCGGCACCCGACGCGCCGCCCACGCCCCCCCGCCACGGCAGCCCGTACTGATGGGCAGGCTCGTGAAGCTCGGGGTGGTCGCCGGCGTCCTCGGCTGGCTCCACTCGATCGGCGCGCTCGACCCCGGCCTGTGGGCCGACACCTACAAGCGGGAGCGCGAGCGGATCCCCGCGCAGCTCAAGGAGGCGCTCGGCGCGGGCAAGCGCGCGGCCGCCCAGGCGGAGGCCGATCTCGACCGCGAGGTCAGGGAGGCCTTCGAGCGGAAGTAGGGCCCGGGCGGCTCGCTACACTCGCCCCCCGATGACGACCGCCGAGATCCGCGAGGCCTTCCTCGCATACTTCGAGCGCCAGGGGCATCTCCGGATCCCCTCGGCGTCGCTCGTCCCATACGAGGACGACCCGTCCGTGCTGCTCACCATCGCCGGGATGCAGCCCCTGAAGGCCTACTTCATGGGCCAGGACTCGCCGCCCGCGCGGCGCATGACCAGCGTCCAGAAGTGCTTCCGCACCGTGGACATCGACCAGGTCGGCCACACCGCCCGGCATCTCACCTTCTTCGAGATGCTCGGCAACTTCTCGATCGGGGACTACTTCAAGGACGACGCCATCCGCTTCGGGTGGGAGGTGTCCACCGAGGTCTACGGCCTCGACCCCGAGCAGATCTGGATCACCGTCTTCGAGGGGATGGAGGGCGTCCCGGGCGACGAGGAGGCCGTGGAGCGCTGGGTGGAGATGGGCGTCCCCCGCGACCGCATCCAGGCCCTCGGCGAGGCCGACAACTTCTGGAAGGCCGGCCCCACCGGCCCGTGCGGCCCCAACACCGAGCTGTACCTCGACCGCGGGCCGGCGTTCGGGCCCGAGGGCGGCCCCGTCACCGGGACGGACCGCTACCTCGAGTACTGGAACCTCGTGTTCATGCAGTACGAGCGGCACCCCGACGGCGACCTCACCCCGCTCCCGGCGAAGAACATCGACACGGGCGCCGGCCTGGAGCGGATCGCCGCGATCCTCCAGGACGTGCCGTCGGTGTTCGACACCGATGCGTTCCGGCCGCTCATCACCTGGGCCGAGGGGGCCTCCGGCAAGGGGTACGGCCGGGACGTCCGCGACGACCGCGCGTTCCGCACCCTCGCCGACCACGGCCGCGCCATGACGTTCCTCGCCGCCGACGGCGTGCGGCCCGGCAACGAGGGCCGCGAGTACATCCTGCGCCGCATCATCCGCCGCGCCGTGAGCGAGGCGGGCCACCTCGGCCTGGAGCCGTCGGCGGTCGCCGACCTGGCCACCCCGGTGGTGGAGGGCTGGGGCGACGCCTACCCGGAGCTGCGCGAGCGCGCCGCCGAGGTCCACGACGTGCTCGGCGACGAGGCGGAGCAGTTCGCCCGCACGCTCGTGCAGGGCCGGCGCCTCCTGGGCGACGTGATCGACCGCGCGTCGGCCACCGGCACCGTCTCGGGCTCCGACGCCTTCCGCCTGTACGACACCTACGGCTTCCCGCTCGACCTGACCCTCGAGGCCGCCACCGAGGCCGACCTGAAGGTCGACGAGACCACGTTCGAGCGCCTCATGCAGGAGCAGCGCGAGCGCTCCCGCGCGGGCGTGGCGGGCGAGGGCGTCGACGGGATCGGCGAGAAGGTGGTGGCGTTCGCGAAGGAGTCGGCGCCAACCGAGTTCGTCGGGTGGGACGCGACGACCGCCGACACGCGTGTCACGGCCGCCGAGCCCCTCGGCGACGGCACCGTGCTGGTCAAGCTGGAGCGCTCGCCGTTCTACGCGGAGGGCGGCGGCCAGGTGTCCGACACCGGTGTCATCGCCGGCGACAGCGGGACCGGGCTGGTGGAGGATGCGTACCGCACCGGCTCCGACCAGGTGCTCCGCGTCCGGGTGGAGCAGGGCGCCCTGCCGGTCGGCGCCGAGGTGACGGCAACGGTCGACGGCCCGCGCCGCCGCCGGACCCAGGCCAACCACACCGCCACCCACGTCCTCAACTGGGCGCTCCGCGAGACGCTCGGCCAGGGCGTGCGCCAGGCCGGCTCGTACGTGGGCCCCGACAAGCTGCGCTTCGACTTCACCCACCGCGGCCGCATCGACCCCGAGACCCTCGAGCGCATCGAGCGCATGGTCAACGAGCGGGTCGACGAGGACCAGGCGGTGGGCTGGGAGATCCTGGACCGCCAGGACGCCGCCGACCTCGGCGCGATCGGCCTGTTCGAGGAGAAGTACGGCGAGCGCGTGCGCGTGCTCTCGACCGGCGACTTCTCGAAGGAGCTGTGCGGCGGCACCCACGTCTCGCGCACCGGCGAGATCGGCCCGTTCGTGATCGTCTCGGAGGGCTCCACCGGCGCGGGGGCCCGGCGCGTCGAGGCCCTCACCGGGACCGCCGCCGTCGAGTGGCTGCGCGACCGCGAGCGGCGCCTGCTGGCCGACGTCGCGGCACGCGACGAGCGCATCCGCACCCTCGAGTCGGAGCTGAAGCGCGCGCGCACCGCCAAGGTGGACGTCGGCACCCTGGTCGCCGGTGCCGTGGCCAACGGCGACGTCACCGCGCTGGCCGCCCAGGTCGACGCGGCGGACATGGACGAGGTGCTGCGCATCTCCGACCAGGTGAAGCAGCGGCTGGGCGACGGCGCCGCCGTCGTGCTGGGCGCCGCGGCCGACGGCAAGGCCCTGATCGCCGCGAACCTGGGCCCCGCCGCGGTGGCGGCCGGCCTGTCGGCGGGCGACATCATCCGGGAGGTCGCCCCGATCGTCGGCGGCGGCGGTGGCGGCAAGGCGCAGATGGCGCGCGCCGGGGGGAAGGACCCGTCCAGGCTCGCCGAGGCGCTGGACCGCGCCCGCGAGCTCCTTGCGGCGCCACGGGGGGCGTGAAGGTCCTCGCGCTCGACCACGGCTCGGCCCGCACCGGGGTGGCGGTGTCCGACCCCACCGGCACCATCGTGCGCCCGCTGCCGGCGATCGGCCGGGTCGACTCGCCCGCCGGGCGCAGGGCGCTGGACGCGGTGCTGCGGGAGGAGGCCCCCGAGCTGATCGTCGTGGGCGAGCCGCGCGCGATGTCGGGTGAGCGCGGCGCCCAGGCGCGCGCCGCCGCCGGCTTCGCGGGGCGGCTGCGCGGCCGCCAGGCGATCCCGGTCGAGCTGTGGGACGAGCGGCTCACCACGGTGGAGGCGGAGCGCCGGGCCCGCGAGGGCGGCTCGCGCGCCGACGTCGACAGCCTGGCCGCGTGCGTGCTGCTCGAGGCGTTTCTGGCGGCGCGGTCGTGAGCGGCGAGGACCGCTACCGGCGCTACGGCCGGGAGCCGCGCACGCGCCGCGGGGGCCGCACCGCCCTCTGGATCGTCCTGATCCTGGTGATGGCCGTGGCCGTGGGGCTCGCGCTCGCCCGGGAGGCGACGAAGGACGACGCGCCACCGGCCGCGCCCGCCGCCGACACGACGCCCACGCAGAAGCTCCTGATCCGCGAGGGGCTGCGCCGCGAGGACATCGCCCAGCTCCTGGACCAGGAGACGGCGATCCCGGGCGACCGCTACCTGGCGCTCACCGCCGCAGGCGCGCGGGGGCGCCGCCTGGCGGGCACCTCCAAGCCCACGTCGCTGGAGGGCTTCCTCTTCCCGGCGACGTACGACATCACCGACCGGACGACCGCCGGCGAGCTCGTGGACGAGCAGCTCGCCGCGTACGACGCGAACACCTCGCAGGTGAACTACTCCTACGCGAAGTCCAAGAACCTCACGAAGTACGACGTGCTGATCCTGGCCTCGATGATCGAGCGGGAGGTGGCGGTCGCGCGGGAGCGCCCCATCGTGGCGGGCGTGATGTACAACCGGCTGAAGGCCGGGATGCGGCTCGACATCGACGCGACCGTCCAATACGCGCTCGGGCGCTGGAAGCCGGAGCTGACCGCGTCGGACCTGGCGATCGACTCGCCGTACAACACGCGCAAGTTCGCGGGGCTGCCCCCGGGGCCGATCAGCAACCCGGGGCTGGACAGCATCCGCGCCGCCGCCCGCCCGGCGAAGGTGCCCTACCTGTACTACGTGGCCCGCAACGACGGCAGCGGCCGGCACTTCTTCGCCACCACGCCGGAGCAGTTCGACCGTGACGTGGCCCGGTCCGAGGCGAACGCGGGCGGATGATCAGCGGGCGCACCAGGGTCGCCGGCATCATCGGCTGGCCGGTGGAGCACTCGCTGTCGCCGGCGATGCACAACGCGGCGTTCGCGCACCTGGGGCTCGACTGGCTGTACGCGGCGTTCCCCGTGCACCCGGACCGCGTGGAGGAGGCGGTGCGGGGCCTCGCCGCCGCCGGATGCGCCGGCCTGAACGTCACGATCCCCCACAAGCAGGCGGTCATCGCGGCGTGCTCGGCCGCGTCGGAGGCGGTCGCGGCGATCGGCGCGGCCAACACGCTGGTTCCGGACGGGGACGGCGGCTTCCGCTGCGACAACACCGACGCCGCGGGCTTCGCGCGGGCCCTCGACGAGCAGGCGCCGGTCGACGTCGCCGGCCGCGACGTGCTGCTGGTGGGGGCCGGCGGCGCGGCCCGCGCGGTGGCGTTCGCGCTGCGGGGGCGCGGCGCCCGGGTGCGGGTGGCCAACCGGACGGCGGCGAAGGCGGCGGAGCTCGGCGACCCCGTGCCGTTCACGGTGCCGGCGATGGACATGATCGCCGGCGAGAGCGCCCTGGTCGTCAACTGCACCAGCCTCGGCCTGCACGGCGACGAGGTGCCGCCGGAGCTGCCGCTGGCGGGGATCGGCCGGGGGCAGGTGGTGGCCGACATCGTCTACCGGCCCGGCGGGACCCCGTGGCTGGCGGCGGCCGCCGCCCGCGGCGCGCGGCCCGTCGACGGCCTGGCGATGCTGCTGCACCAGGGCGCGGCCGCGTTCGAGCAGTGGACGGGCCGGCCCGCGCCGGTGGACGTGATGCGGGGGGCGCTCACCGCCGCCTGAAGGCCCGGGGGCTATCAAGCGTTTTCGCGGCGGTACCGATCCTGATGGGGTCCCCTCCTCACCAGGACGTGCGCGTGCCCCAGAACCCCAGCCCGACGCACCCCGGCGCTCCGCCGGCTACCCGTCCCCCCGCCGCGCCGCCGGCCCGCCGGCCTGCTCCGGCGGCTCCGCAGGCCGCGCCGCGCCCCGCGGGCGGTCCGCCGCGACAGCCGGTGGCCGGCCCGCCCGCCGTGCGGCGCGCCCCCGGGCGCCTGCAGCGGACCGAGCCCCTTGGCCAGGTGCTCGTGCGGATGGGCCTGCTGACGCGGGAGGACCTGGACGGGGCGCTGGAGCGCCAGAAGCGGTCCGAGGGGATGAGCCTGGGCGAGCTGCTGGTGAGCGAGGAGCGGATCACCCGCGACCAGCTGGCCCGCGCCATGGCCCTGCGGATGGGCGTCGGCTTCTTCACGCTCGCCGACGGCGTCGATCCCGCCGTGGCCCGGCTGGTGGACGAGAAGACCGCCCGCCGCTACCAGGCCGTCCCGGTGCGGCTGGAGGGCGAGGGGCGCCTGGTGGTCGCGATGGCCGACCCCAGCAACGTGTTCGCCGTCGATGACCTCCGGATCCTCACGCGCCACGAGATCCGCCCGGTGCTCGCCTCCGCCGAGGAGCTCCAGCAGCTCCTGGGCCAGACCTCGCGCCTGGACGCCGTGGTGGCCGACCTGGTGGAGGAGACGGGGGTCGACCGCGACGGGCCGCTGGAGCAGGCCGACATCGCCGACGCGTCGGACGACGCGCCGGTGGTGAGGCTGGTCAACTCGCTCATCGCCCGCGGCGTGGACGAGCGCGCGTCGGACATCCACTTCGAGCCCCAGGCGAAGGAGATGGTGGTCCGCTACCGGGTGGACGGCGTGCTGCGCACCGTCACCGCCGTCCCGTTCCGCCTGGCGAACGGCGTCGCGAGCCGCGTGAAGATCATGGCCGACCTCGACATCGCCGAGCGCCGCGTGCCCCAGGACGGCCGCGTGGGCCTGACGGTGGGCGGCCGCGCGCTGGACCTGCGCGTCGCGACGCTCCCCACGGTGTACGGCGAGAAGATCGTCATGCGCATCCTGGACAAGAGCAATGTGATGATGCGCCTGCCGGACCTCGGCTTCGCGAAGGACACCCTCGCGAAGTTCGAGGCGTGCTACACGCGGCCGTACGGCGCGGTGCTGGTGACCGGGCCGACCGGCTCGGGCAAGTCCACCAGCCTCTACGGGGCCCTGAACCAGCTCAACTCGGCGGACAAGAACATCATCACCGTGGAGGACCCGGTCGAGTACCGGCTCCAGGGGATCAACCAGGTGCAGGTCAACGCGAAGGCCGGCCTCACGTTCGCCGCGGGCCTGCGCTCGATCCTGCGGTGCGACCCCGACATCGTGATGATCGGCGAGATCCGCGACCGCGAGACGGCCCAGATCGCCGTCGAGTCGGCCCTGACCGGCCACCTCGTTCTGGCCACCATCCACACCAACGACGCCGCCGGCGCGCTCACGCGCCTCACGGAGATGGGCGTGGAGCCGTTCCTGTCGGCCAGCGCGGTGGCGGGGATCCTGGCCCAGCGGCTCGCCCGCCGCCTGTGCACGCACTGCAAGGAGCAGACCAGCATCGGCCACGCGCTGCTGCGCGAGGCGATGGACGTGACGGCCCTGCCGGCCGGGCTCCCGGACCCGGCTCCGATCTTCCGGCCCGTCGGCTGCCCCCGCTGCCAGGACACGGGCTACAAGGGCCGGGTGGGCGTCTACGAGATGCTGGTCATGAGCGAGACGACGGAGCGGATGACCGTGGCGGGGGCGTCGGGCGAGGAGATCGCCCGCCAGGCCCGCGCGGAGGGGATGCGGACGCTGCGCGAGGACGGCCTGCTGAAGGTGCTCGGCGGCCACACCTCCATCGAGGAGGTCCACCGGGCCATCGGCTAGCGGCGGGCGGGGACCACCGTGGCCACCGGGCCGCCCTTGCGCATGGTCACCACGATCCGGCCGCGGACCGTCGCGCCGGGGCGCTCGGTGACCGAGATCGGCAGCGACAGCACCGTCCACCCCTTGGGGCCGTAGAAGCCGAGGTTCACGATCACCGCCCGGTTGCCCGCCTTTCCGAAGGTGCGGACCCGGGTGGCGTCCCGCCCGCCGCCGGGGACGGTGACCCCGACCTGCGTCGCCCGGCCCTTGCGCAGGCTCACGCGCACGACGAGCCGCAGCACGCCGTTGCGCCACATGACCTTCTTCACCAGGGCGCGGACCGGCGCCGCCTTGGGCAGGTGCGGAGCGCGGCGCGACGTCGACGGGGCGCCGGCCAGGGTGCCGCCGCCGGTCGCCGGTGCGGCGCCGGGCGGGGTGGGGGCGTCGGGTGCGTCGGCGCCCGAGACGGATCCAGCGGGCGTCGGACGGGCGGCCGCGGGCGTCGAGCGCGAAGAGCATGTACCAGCCGGGCGTGGCGATGCTCGGGTCGGCCGGGGCGGTCACCGTGGCGCCGCCCGGCTCGGAGGTGGTCGTCAGGGCCACGAGGCGCTGGTCCATGTCGTTGGCGTGGGTCACCGACGCCGGGCGCATCATCACGACGCTCGCGACGCCGCCCTCGGAGGTCGCGGTCACGTGGAACTGCGCGCCGTAGCGGACGGCGCCGGGCGCCCACGACAGGGCGGGGCGGGTGCCGGCGAACAGGTACGGCGGCGACCAGATCTCGCCGGTGCGGTGCCCGGGGCCGTGCGTGTCGCGGTCGTCGCCGGCGGAGAAGACGGTGGCGTCGGGGAGGAGCAGGCCGGTCGAGTGATAGGTGCGCTCGTCGGCCTGCGTGTCGGCGGGCCCCCAGGCCGTCGCGCCCGCGCCGAGGCGCTCCGTGGCGTAGACCGGCCCGGCGTGCAGGCTCTCCTGGCTGCCGGCGTACGAGCCGATGCCCGCGCCGCCGCCGATCGCGACGAGCGACGCGTCGGGGAGGATCGCGACGTTCAGGTGGCTGCGTCCGGCGGCCATCGCGGGCCCGGCCTTCCAGCCGGCCCCGACGTTGTCGAGGTCGAGCACCTCGGTGCTCGACTGGGACCCGATGCCGTTGGTCGAGTCGTAGCCGCCGATGAGCATCACCTTGCGGGGGACGGTGCCGCCGGGCAGGAACACCCCGGCGCCGAACAGGCGGGCGTGCACCAGATCGGGCACGTCCTTCCACGTCCACGTCGCGGTGTTCAGGATCACCGTGTCCCCGGTGTTGGGGCCGGCGTAGAGCACCTGGGTGCCGGGCGGCGCCCCTGCAGCGGTCGCGTCGGGGACGACGAACGCGTGGGGGTACAGGCCGAACGTGCGCTGTGCCACCACGGCCAGGGTGCCGCGGCCGTCGATGGCGGGGCTCGGCGTGAACCGCTCGACGTCGGGATTGGTGTCGATCTTCCCCCGGTCGTCCCATCCGCTCACGATCAGCGTGCTGCCGTCGGGGAGGGTGGTGACCGTCGGGTACCAGCGGCCGGCGCGCATGTCCGGCTGACGGGTCCACTGCTCCGTCCACGGGTTGAAGGTGAAGACCCAGCGGCTGCCCTTGAAGTCGTTGCCCGGCCCGCCGGCGGGGTCGGGGTAGGCGAGGTTGCCGCCGGCCACCAGCACGCGGCCGTCCGCCAGGACGGTGTGGCCGGAGCACCACAGGTTCGCCGGCTTCACGGCCCCGTTCGGGTAGGTCACGTTCGGCACCGTGATCTCCCGCGCGACCTTGGTGGCGGGGTCGTAGATGAACGCGTGGCCGCTCTGCTCGGCGTTGGTCTCGCCGCGCGCGAGCCACAGCACCTTGCCCGTCGGCAGCAGGATCTGGTGGATCGGCCACAACGGCACCTGGAACGGTGCCGCCCAGCGGCCCGTGGAGGCCGGGTTGCTGGTGGCCATCGCCTGCTGGCCGCGGATCCTCACGCCGCGTCCCGACGGGCAGCGCATGGGGTGCGCGGTGCGGTAGGCGGGACGCGCGCAGTTGCGGATGCGGCCGCGGTCGGCCCGGATCTCGGCGATCAGGTGGCCGACGGGGTGGGCCGGCTCCGGCTCCAGCCGCGAGATCGCGCGCTCGGCGGGCGCGGACGACCCGGCGACCGCCGCTGCGGCCACGACGCAGCCCGCCATGATCGTCGCCAGGACGATGAGCAGGCTGATCGGGGGCGCCGAGAGGCGTCCCCGTGGCGGGGTCGGGGAGAACGCATGGGTCCGGTGTGGCCGGCCTGCGGAACGGCGGCCGGTCGCCAGCGAGTCTCCACCGTCGGACCGCCGCAGGTCACCTGAACAGACGTTCAGGATTCGCCACGACTACAGGCGAACGGCGAGTCGTCCGATACAGACCCGGGAGCAGTCCGCTCCGCCGCCCCCCGAGCCACCACGGAAGGTCACATGGCCGATTTCGCCGAGCTCATCACCAACGTGATCGCCTCCGGTGCCAGCGACCTGCACCTGTCGACCGGCGCCCCGCCGGTGATGCGCCTCAACGGTGAACTGGTCCGCCTGGGCGACAGGCCGCTCACGGCGCAGGACACGCGCGAGATGGTCTACGGCCTGCTCAATCAGGCCCAGCGGCAGAAGCTCGAGACCGACCTCGAGCTGGACCTGTCGTACGCGGTCCCCGGCCGCGTCCGGTTCCGTGTGAACGCCTACTACCAGCGCGCCTCGCTCGGTGCCGCCTTCCGCGTGGTGCCCACCGGCCTGAAGTCGCTGGAGGAGCTGAGCCTGCCGCTGTCGCTGCGCGAGTGGGTGCACAAGCCGCGCGGCCTGGTGCTGGTGACCGGCCCGACCGGCTCCGGCAAGTCGACGACGCTGGCGTCGCTGATCAACGAGGTCAACGAGAAGCGGTCGTGCCACATCATGACCGTCGAGGACCCCATCGAGTTCCTCCACCGCCACAAGCGCTCGATGATCAACCAGCGCGAGGTGGGGGCCGACACGCACTCGTTCGCGAACGCCCTCCGGAGCGTCCTGCGCCAGGACCCGGACGTGATCCTCGTCGGCGAGATGCGGGACCTCGAGACGATGCAGATCGCCCTGACCGCGGCCGAGACCGGCCACCTGGTCTTCGCGACGCTCCACACCTCGGACGCGCCGCAGACGATCGACCGCATCATCGACGTCTTCCCGCCGCACCAGCAGGAGCAGATCCGGATCATGCTGGCCAACGGCCTGCAGGGCGTCTGCTGCCAGCAGCTCATCCCGACGCTCTCGGGCAGCCGGGCGGTCGCCTGTGAGGTGCTGATGCCCACGCCCGCCGTCCGGAACCTGATCCGCGAGGGCAAGACCCACCAGATCTACTCGGTCATGCAGACGGGCTCCCAGTACGGGATGCAGACGATGGACGCGAACCTGGCCCAGCTCGTGCGCCAGGGCATCGTCTCGATGGACACCGCGGTGGAGCGCGCCGGCCACGCCGACGAGCTGAAGCGCCTGCTCGGGCTGGTGAAGGCGGCATGAGCGCGACCTTCGTCTACAGGGCCCTCGACCCGCGCGGCGGGTCGCTGAGCGGTGAGGTGTCCGGCGAGTCCAAGGCGGCGGTCGCCGCCCAGCTCCGGATGCGCGGCCTGACCGTGGTGGACGTCGACGAGAAGAAGTCGGCGATGACGGTCGAGGACATCCTCGACCGCTACCGCGGCCTCAAGGCCAAGAACGTCACGGTCATGGCCCGTCAGCTGGCGACCATGATCTCCAGCGGCCTGTCGCTGCTCCGCGCGCTCTACGTGCTGGAGGAGCAGACCGAGGCGCCGAAGCTGAAGAAGGCGATCGTGGACGTCCGCGGCGACGTCGAGGCCGGCCTGTCGCTGAGCCAGGCGATGGCGAAGCACCCGAAGGTCTTCAACGACCTGTTCGTGGCGATGGTCCGCGCCGGGGAGACGGGCGGCAACCTGGAGGAGGTCCTCGAGCGGGTCGCGATCCAGCTCGAGAAGGACGACAACCTCCGCCGCACCGTCCGCTCCGCGATGGTCTACCCGATCCTGATCGGCGTGTTCGCCCTGCTCGTGCTGATCGGGATGGTGCTGTTCATCATCCCGATCTTCGCGGACATGTTCAAAGACCTGGGCGGCCAGCTGCCGGCCCTGACCCAGTTCATGATCAACGTCTCGGATGCGATGCGGTCGTACTGGTACGCGTTCATCCTGGTGCCGATCGGGCTGGTGGTCGCGTTCCGGAAGTGGAAGCGGACGGACCGCGGCGGCCTGATGTGGGACACCATCAAGCTGCGGATGCCGATGAAGATCGGCGACATCGTGCGCAAGATCGCCGTCGCCCGGTTCGCCCGGACACTCGGCACCCTGACCGCCTCCGGCGTCCCGATCCTGCAGGCCATCGACATCACGGCGAAGACCGCGGGCAACCGGGTGATCTCCGACCCGATGGCCGAGGTGGCCGAGCGCGTCCGCGAGGGCCAGCCCCTGGCGGTGCCGCTCGCGCGGACCGGCGTGTTCCCGGTGATGGTCACCCAGATGCTGTCGGTGGGCGAGGAGACCGGCGCGGTCGACTCGATGCTCCACAAGCTGGCCGACTTCTACGACGACGAGGTCGCGACGTCCCTGAAGTCGCTCACCTCCATCATCGAGCCGATCATGATGATCGGCGTCGGCTGCATCGTCGGCCTGGTCGTCATCTCGATGTACCTGCCGATGTTCAAGATCTTCGACCTGGTCCAGTAGCGGCGGCGGCGGCGGCGGCGGCGGGAGGCGGCCTCCGCCGCCGCGCGCCCCCCGCCGGTGGCCTCCCGCCACCGGCGTGGCATCGCGTCGCCCGGTCAGTCCTCCTGGGCCGGCTTGAGCGCCTCGCGCAGGAAGTCCTGCGCCTCCGGCGGGATGACCTCGTACGAGACGTCGGCCCCGCCGGCCTTGAACTCCTCGATCACGCCGGCGATGAGCGCCGACGAGGAGTCGTCGGCCGGGATGAACGGCCCGGCCTCGGAGCCCTCGATGTACGACCCGATCTGCTTCATGAGCGCGTCGCTCACGCCGCTGTCGCGCGCCTTGCCCACGACCGCGCCGGCGCCGGCGCCCACGGCGGTGGCGGCGAGGACCGCCGGTGCGGCCGCCAGGCCCACCAGCAGGCCGATGCCGCCGCCTCTGAGCGCGCCGCGCTTCACGGTCACGCCGTGCGTCTGGTGGATCTTCACCTTGCCCTTGTCGTTGCGGTAGACGAGCGCCGCGTCGTCGGGCCGCCGCTCAGTACGTCGGCCGGGCCTCGCGCCAGTGGACGGTCAGCGCGAGCAGCACCGCCACCCCCAGGCCGATCGCCAGCAGGCTCCACAGCGGGTACGTCGGGAACCACGCGATCTGGCCGATCGCGTTGACGATCACGGCGACGATCGCGAACCAGCGGCCCCACGCCTGTCCGGCGAAGAGCGCCAGGCCCGCGAGGATCACCACCACGCCCCACGCGATGAGTGACCAGCCCCACGTCGTGTAGTCGGTGGTGACCAGCAGGTCCTGGGAGGGGATCAGGTAGGTGCTGCTCTTGTTGAGCGCGACGAGGCCCTGGACGATGTCGAGGGCGCCCATCGTCAGCATCACCGCCGCGGCGAAGACCACCCATCCGGTCCAGGCCGCTGGGCGCTGCACATCGGTCGCCATTGCCCACCTCCTGTCGAGCCGGTGGCACGGGGACCGCCCGCCCGGCTCGCGTCAGGCGGCCATTCCCCAGGGTTGCGCGCCGCGCGGCCCGCCGCCACCGGGCCGGCCCGAACCGGGGGTGCGGGCGATCCACGCCCGCCGCCCGCCCGCCGGGGACCTCACTGGAAGCGGCCGGCCTCCCGGCGCAGGAACTCCGGCGACGGCGGATCCATGGCCAGCAGCTCGGGGATGCTGACCGAGCGCCACCCGTTCTTGCGCATCCACGGGAGGAGCCGGTTGATGACCATCTGGGTCTGCCCCCGGTTCTCGTGGAAGAGGATGATGTCGCCGGGGGCGATGTTGGCCTCGATGGTCGAGAGCATCTCCGCGTAGCCGGCGCCCGCCGAGTCGCCGCTCTCCACGTTCCAGAGCACGGTGATCATCCCCAGGTCGCTCGCCGTGCGGTCGATCTGCGGCGTCCGCGCGCCGTACGGCGGCCGGAACAGGCGGACCTGCTCGCCCGAGCGCTTCTGGATGATCTGCTGCGCGCTGGCGATCTCCTCGCGCATCTGGGCGGTGCCGAGGGTCGGCAGCTCCAGGTGGTTCCAGGTGTGGTCGCCCATCGCGGCGACCGACGTCTCCACCGCCGGGTCGTCCGGGTACCGCACGACGCTGCGGCCGCAGAGGAAGAACGTGGCCCGCATGCCGTAGTGCTCCAGCGTCTGGACGGTCTTCCCGCTGTACGGCCCGGGGCCGTCGTCGAACGTGAGCGCCACGACCTTCCCGGCGTTGCCGGGGGTGCGGTAGAGCGGGACCCCGACGGCCCGCACGGCCTCGACCGCGGCGACCTGCTCCGCGGGGGTCGGCCCGCCGTCCCCGGGTTCGGGGGCCGTGGTGGCGGGGGCGGTCGTGGAGGCCGGCGCCGTCGTGGCCGCCGGCGCGGTGGCGGCCGCCCGGTCCGTCGTCGCCGTCGCCGGCGCGGCGGCCGACGCCGTGGACCCTCCGCCCTTCCGCGACATCACGCCGGCCAGGGCGGCGCCCACCGCGATCAGCAGGGCCACCACGGCGCAGACGGCGAGCAGCCTGCGGCGGCGCACTCTGCGCCGGTGCGCGGCGCGGCGCGCGCGGCGCGCCTCGGTGTCGGGTGCCGGGTCCGGTCCGTCCATCAGCGGGCGACTCAAGCACGACCGGCGGACGGCGCCATCATCCCGTCGGTACGAGAGGCGCCGCCCGCCGTCGGCCGGCTCAGGCCGGCGGCCCCGCGGGGACGGCCCCGATCTGCTGCATCAGCCCGAGGGCGTCGAACACGCCCCAGTGCTCGGCCGCCATCCCGTCGGGGAGGAACCGGATGATGTCGATGACCTGGACGTCGATCGGGCGTCCCGTCGCCGGCACGCCCATGAACTCCCCCTGGTGCGTGCCGGTGGCGGTCACCCGCGCCACGGCCGTGTCGCCGTCCACCAGGATGGCGTCGGGGTTCATCCGCAGGTCCGGGAACGCCGCGGTGAACATCTTGAAGAAGGCGACCACTCCGTCCCGGTCGGGCGCGAACCCCGGCAGTTCCTCGTGCTCGACGAAGTCGGGCGCCATGAGGGCGCCGAACCCGTCGATGTCCCCTGCGTTGATCCGCTCGAAGACGGCGCGCATCGCGGCCGCGTGGTCCATCGGACACCCCCTGTGGTGGAGCCGTGGGACACCGTGTCCCGGTCGCCCCCGATCGGACCTGAGCCGCATAACCGCTGTCAACCGGGATTTCACCCATCGTTGCGGCGGGTTCCTCGTGCTCAACTGCGGGGCCCGGAGGCCGATCTGGTCCATGTGGGACGTAACCCGACCCGACGCCGTGCGCGTCTCCTGGCGCTCCTCGCCATGGGCGTGGCCGTCGCCGTGCCCGGCGTCGCGGCCGGGGACCCGCCGGACACCACCCCGCCCGACCTCTGGGTGTCGGGCGCCACGGGCGCCTGGAGCAATGCGGCCTCGGTGACGGTGTCGGCCACGGCCGACGACCCCGGCTCGGGCGTCGCGGTGGTCGAGTACCGGACGTCGATGGACGACGGGTCCACGTGGACCGCGCCGGCCGCGGGCGACACCGTCGACGTGACCGCCGAGGGCACCACGCTCGTGCAGTTCCGGGCCACGGACAACGCCACCAACACCTCGGCCTGGTCCACCGCCACGCCGGGCGCCGCCGGCAGCGTGCGCCTGGACCGCACCGGGCCCACCGCGCCGGGCGCGCCGCCCGACCAGGTGGCGGGCGTGATCGCCTGGTTCGACGCCGCCGACGCCTCCACCATCACCGCGTCGGGCAACGCGATCAGCGGCTGGGGCGATCGAAGCGGCCACGCGAACGACGCCACCCAGGCCACCCCCGGCAACCGGCCGACCACCGTCGCCGGCGTGCAGAACGGGCACGCCGTGGTGCGCTTCGCGAGCGGCGGGAGCCAGTGGCTCAACCTGCCGTCGCTCGCCCCGCGGGCCATCCTGGTGGCGGGCCGCAAGTCGGCGCTGGGCAACGCCAACGTGATCATCGGCGCCGGCGGCGCGAGCGACTCGTACCTGGCGTTCGGCACCTCCAGCGGCCTCGGCAACGCGATCGCCCAGAACGGGTCGGGCGCGGCCCTCGCGCCCAGCGCGAGCGAGGCGTCGTGGCAGGTGCTGGGCGGCATCGACAACGGCTCGACGATCACGGCCTACCGCAACGGCGCCGCCGGATCGCCCGCCTCCACGGGCGGCGCGGTGTGGTCCGTGGACGGCATCGCGGTGAACCCGAGCTCCAGCTTCCGCCTGGCCGGCGACCTGGGCGAGGTGGTCGTGTTCGACCGCGTGCCCACCACCGCCGACCGGCAGCTCATGGAGGGCTACCTGGCGTGGAAGTGGGGCACGCAGGCCAGCCTCACCCCAGGTCACCCCTTCGCGAGCGCCTCCCCGGGCGCCTTCGGCGGCTCGAGCACGTGGAGCACCAGCGGCCCGCGCACCGTCTCGGGGAGCGGCGGGTCGGACGCGCTCTCCGGCGTGATCTCCTACGACTACCGCACCAGCACCGACGGCGGGAGCACGTGGGGCGCACCGCAGGCCGGCAACAGCGTGTCGGTGAACACCGACGGCGAGACCCTCGTGCAGTTCCGCGCCGACGACGCGGCCGGGAACGTCTCCACCTGGGCGCCCGCGGCCGGGACCGCCGCCGCCACGATCCGCATCGACCGGGTCGCGCCCACGGTGTCGTCGTCCGGCGCCACCGGCGCGTGGACCAGCGCCGCCTCCGTGCCTGTCACGGCCACCACCAGCGACGCCGCCTCGGGCGTCGCCAGCGTCCAGTACCGCACCTCGTACAACGGCGGCGCCTACACCTCGCCCCTGACGGGCTCGACGGTGAACGTCACGGCGGAGGGGGAGACCCTCGTCCAGTTCCGCGCCACCGACGTCGCCGGCAACGTCAGCGGCTGGAGCACGGCCACCAGCGGCGGCGCCGGCAGCGTCCGCATCGACCGCACCGGCCCCCCCGGCGCGCCGACCGTCACGGGCGCCACCGGGGCGTGGAGCGCGCTGGCGTCGCGGACCGTCACCGCCAGCGGCGCCAGCGACGCGGGGTCGGGCATCGGCGGCTACGAGTCGCGCCTCTCCACCGACGGCGGGAGCACGTGGTCGACCCCCGTCTCCGGGGCGTCGGTGGGCATCAGCGCCGAGGGCGAGACGCTCGTCCAGTTCCGCGCCGTGGACGGCACCGGCAACACCGGCCCGTGGAGCACGGCGACCTCGGGCGGGGCCGGATCGGTGCGCCTCGACCGCACGGCCCCGGCGGTCCCGTCGGCCTCGGGCGGGTCCACGACGTGGCTCACCGCCGCCTCCACCACCATCACCGCGACCGGCGGCGCCGACACCGGCTCCGGCAGCGCCGGGTACCAGTGGGCCTCGAGCTCCAACGCCGGGTCGACCTGGGGCTCGCCCCAGTCGGGGTCCAGCGCCGTGATCTCCGCCCAGGGGGAGACCCTGGTGCGGTTCCGGGCGGTCGACGCCGTCGGCAACACGTCGGCGTGGGCCACGCCCGAGACGGTGCGCCTCGATCGCAGCAACCCCAACGTCTCGGTGTCCGGAGCCCCCGGGACCTGGACCAACGCCGCCTCCGTGACGGTCACGGGGACGGCGTCCGACGGCGTCTCGTCGGTGGCCTCCACCGAGAGCCGCACCTCCACCGACGGCGGCGCGAGCTGGTCGACGCCCACCGCCGGCACCACCGCCGCGGTCACGGCCGAGGGCGTCACCCTGATCCAGTTCCGGGCGACCGACGCCGCGGGCAACGTGAGCGCCTGGTCGGCGGCGACCGTGGGCGGCAGCGGCAGCGTCCGCATCGACCGCACGGCCCCCGGCGTGTCGCAGAACGGCGCCGACGGCGTCTGGTCGACGGCGGCCTCCCGCGTGGTCACCACCACCTCGAGCGACGGCGCATCGGGGGTCGCCGGCACCCAGTACCGCACCTCCGACGACCTCGGCTCCACGTGGGGCGCCACCACGGCGGGCACCTCGACGACCGTCAGCCGCGAGGGCACCACGCTGGTCCAGTTCCGCGCGACCGACAACGCCGGCAACACATCTGCGTGGACGTCGGCGTCGGCGGGGGCCCCAGGGTCCGTCCTGCTCGACCGCACGTCGCCCGGGCTCACCGTCTCCGGCGCGACCGGGGCGTGGACGAACGCCGCCGCCGTCGGCGTCACCGCCTCCGCGGCCGACGCCGACTCGGGCGTGGCGGGCTACCAGTCGCGCATGTCGGTGGACGGCGGCGCCACCTGGGACGCGCCCCAGTCGATCCCCGCCGTGACCGCGACGCTGGAGGGCACCACGCTCGTCCAGTTCCGCGCCACCGACCACGCCGGCAACACGTCCCCGTGGACGACGGCGACCCCGGGCGGCGCGGGCTCGGTGCGCATCGACCGGACCGCGCCGGCCGTGACCGTGAGCGGCGCCGACGGGTCGTGGACCAACGCGGCATCCGTCCCCGTGAGCGCCGCCGCGACCGACGGCGCCTCCGGCGTGGCGGGGTACGAGTCGCGGACCTCCGTGACCGGCGGCTCCAGCTGGAGCGCGCCCGCGGGCGGCGCGTCGGTGAGCCTGACCGCCGAGGGCGAGACGCTGGTGCAGTTCCGCGCGACCGACGGCGCCGGCAACACCAGCGCGTGGAGCGCGGCGGCATCCGGCGGCGCCGGCAGCATCCGCATCGACCGCGCCCCGCCCGGCTCGCCCCTGATGATCGTCACGCCGGACACGTCGGTGGCGGCCAACTCGGGCCGCGGCGCGGTGACCATCGCGACCGCCCCGGCGCCGGGCGACACCAAGTCGGTCCGCGTGGTCGTCACCCAGAACGGGCGCCTGGTCCACGACGGCGGGTTCGGCACGGTGCGCGACGAGGGCCTGGCCGACGCGACCACCTACCGCTACGAGGCCGTCGCCTACGACCGCGTCGGCAACGTCTCGCCGGTCAACGACTCGCAGGTCACCACCCCCGACCGCACGCCGCCGGCCCAGCCGGTGGCGCTCGACGCGACCGGGTCGCCGCCGCGCCTGGCGTGGCGCTCCGCCGCCGGCTCGACCGCCTACCGCGTGATGCGCGACGGGGTCTTCGTCGGCAACGCCACGGGCGTCGCGTTCACCGACACCGACGCGCGCGACGTGACGCCGCCGGTCGCCCCCGGCGGCGTGGCGTCGGAGGCCACGCCACGCGGCGTGCTGCTGCGCTGGATGCCGGTTGCCGACCGCGGCACCGTCTACCGCTACCAGGTGATCGCGACCGACGACGAGGGCAACACCACGGCCTCCCCGGAGGTGCCGCTGGAGTCGACGTCCGACGGCGTCACGTTCGAGGTGGCCCGCGACGGCTCGCCCGTCGCGGCGGTCACGGGCACGGTCGCGGCGGTGGCGCCGGGCTCGGCGGTGTCGGCGGACGTCCCGCTGCCCCCGGGGATGCACGACGTCACGGTCACCGCCATCGACGCGGCCGGCAACCGCTCGCCGGCGGCCCGCCTGACGGTCCGCGGCCCGGACCCGGGTCCCACGACGCTCACGGCGAAGGCATCCACGGCGTTCGCGCGCCCCGGCGAGGACGTCACGTTCACCGCGGGCGCCCCCTCGGCGGCGACGATCCGCTGGACCTTCCCGGACGGCAAGGTCATGACGGGGGCCCGCGTCACGCGCCGGTTCAAGGCGGGCGCGATGACCGCCAAGGTGGTGGCGCGCATGCCCGACGGGCTGGAGCTCACCACGTCGGTGACCGTGATCGTGGACGGGACCGTCCCGAAGATCGACGCGAAGTTGGTGGGCATGCGCCTGCGGGTGGTGCCCGAGGACCTCACCGGCCTCGCCTCGCTCACGGCGCGCATCGACAAGGGCCCGACCCGGACGGTGCGCGGCACCACGATCGCCATCCCGGAGGGAAGGCACGCGGTGACGCTCACCGCGAAGGACGCCGCGGGCAACACGCGCACGATGACGGTCACCGCGATCGTGGACACCCGCGGACCGACGGTGAAGGCCCGCGCCAGCACGCCGCCCGGCGCCTCCCAGGGCAAGGTGCAGTGGTCGGTCCGCGACGCGGCCTCCGGCCCGGGCGGCGCACGGGTCAACGAGGGCCGCGCGATGGGCGCGAACGGCACCACGGCCGTCCCGGCGGGGCGGGTCGCGACCCTGGTCGCCTCGGACCGGTACGGCAACATCACCCGCCTGGCCGCGCCCGTCCCCGCCCCGATCCGCCTGCGCGGCCTGCGCGACCCCGGGCTGCAGGGCAGGCTGGGCGACCGCCTGCTGCCGGGCGGGGGCCCGCGGGTGGGCATCCAGGCCGTCGTGCTCAGCGAGGCGCGGGCCCGGATGGTGTGGGCGGGCGTCCTGCGCGGCGCGGCCGGCTCGGGCCGCTACGACGGCGCCGTGACGAAGGCGGTGTCCCGCTTCCAGGTCCTGCGCCACGTGCGCGAGCCGGCGGGGAAGGGGACCCTCGGCCCCGCGACGCTCGCCGCGATGGACAAGCTCGCCGCCTGGGGCGGCTGGGGCGCCTCCGCCGGGCGGGGCTGAGCCCCGGGCCGGCGCTCAGGCCGGCTTGCGGGCGATCGCGAACAACTTGGCGAACTCGTAGCTCCAGCCCCGCGGGCCGGAGCGGGCCCGCAGCTGCGCCTCGATCTTCGCGACGTAGTCGGCCACCTCCGCCTCGGACTGGTCGCCGATCATGTGGCCCGCCACCACCCGCATCCGCTCCATGTACGCCTCCACCGTGGTGTGGCGCACCCGCGTCTCCATCCAGATGTCCACCGGCTCCAGCCCCGCCTGGACGAGGTAGTCCTCCATCTCGGGGACGCTGCGCAGGTTCCCGTCGAAGGCGCCGACCCAGCGGTAGTTGATCGGCTCGATGTTGCTGATCACGTCCCGGTAGGCCTGCTCGCCCCCGCGGCCGGACATCAGGATCGCGATCACCCCGCCCGGCTTGAGGGCGCGCGCCATCGCCGCCGCCGCCTCCCACTTGCGCGGGAACCAGTGGTACGCCATCGAGCAGATCACCAGGTCGAACGCGCCATCCGCCACGGGCATCGACTCGACGTCGGCCTGTGCGAGGGTGATCTCCACCCCCTCGATCCCGCCGAGCTTCGCCTGGAACTGCTCGAGCATCCCCGCGGCCGGATCGACGCCGGTGAGGCGGGCGGGGCGGAAGCGGTCGATCACCGCCTGGGTCGCCCACCCCGTGCCGCACCCGACGTCCAGCACGTCGTCGTAGCGGCCCGGCGGGATGGAGAGCACGAGCCGCTGCGCGCCCTCGATGTTGAAGCGGACGGCGTCCTCGTAGTCGGAGGCGGTCTCGGTGAACCCCCCGGACACGGACTCGTGGCTGGAGTGGATGTGGGACGACATGCGCGCGCGGTCCTCCGGGGTCGACGTCGGTCGCGACCCTACCGTCCGGGCGCCCCCGCGCCGGTCGCTACTCGAACAGCTCCCCGGCGACGACCGCGGCGATGAGCACCGTCCCCGCGCTGAGCGACAGCCAGCTGCCGTCGATCGAGTCCCTCCGCCGCCGGTGCGAGGCGGAGAGGTGCAGGGACACGGCGATCGTGAACAGCGCGAGCAGCACGCAGACGACGATGATCCACGGACGCACGGGACGGCTCCTGGGCCGGGGCGGACGCTTCCCCTCACCATCGGCCCCCCACCCCCCTGACACGAGTCAGGGTGGCCCGGGCCCGGGCCCGGGGCCGTCAGGAGGCGGGGGCGGTGGTGGTCCCCTGGGTGGTGGAGGTGGGGGTGGTCGTCGTGGGGGGCGGGTCCGTCGTGGTGGGGGTGGTCGGCGTCGCGTCCGGGGTCGTGGTGGTGGGCTCGCCCGCGCTGGTGGGCGGCGGATCCGACGCGCTCGACGGCGACGTGGTGGCCGGCTCGGTGGACGGCGCCGTGCTCGGGGCCGTGCTCGGCGCGGGCGACGTCGCGGGGGCGGTGGAAGGAGCCGGGGAGCGGCGGGAGGGGCGCGGCGAGCGGCGCTGCGGCCGGCGCGTCGTCGTCGAGGGCTGCCGGCGGGTCGCTCGGCGCGACGGGGTGGCCCGGCTCACGGGCCCGCCGCCGCCGGCCTCGGGCTCGTCGTCGGTCCCCTCGTCCGCGGCGTCCTCCTCCTCGCGGCGTTTGCGCTCCTTCTCGGCGCGGGCCTTCGCCCGGGCCCGCGCCTTCGCGCGCGCCCTGGCGGTGGCGCGGGCCTTCGCACGCGCCTTCGCCGCCTCCCGCGCGTCGGTGCGGTCGATCCTCGCCCGCTCCCGCGCGCCCACGTCCAGCGCGGGCCGCTCACCCGCCGGTCCCAGCGAGAGCACGGCGCCCACCGGATCCGCCGACGCCACCTGCGCCACCGGCTGCGGCTCACCCGGTCCGCCACCGACCAGCGCCATCGCGCCGCCGACGACCAGCGCCAGCAACACCGACGCCACGGCGGCGAGGGCCACCGGGCGACGGAGGGCCGGAGCCCGGCGCCCGCGGCGGGGCCCGGCGGGGGCGGGCGGCGCGGCCGCAGCCGCGTCGGCGACGGCGGGGGCCGGCGCCGTGACCGCCGCGGCGGCGGCGCGCCGCGCGGCCGCGGCCTCCACCCTCGCGCGGCAGCCGTCGCAGGCCGCGACGTGTTCGCGGGACTCCTGCGGCGCCACATCCGGGCACCCGGCGTCCGACAGGCGCCGGCGGTGGGCGGTGCACTCGAGCGGCTCCCAGCCGTCGCCCGGGCGGGCGAGGGTCCGGCGGGCCGAGAAGATCAGGTCGCTCGCCTCGCGCCACGGCACCCCGAGCCCCCGGGCGGCGTCGCGCACGCTCAGGCCCGCGCCCTCGTGCAGCAACAGGGCCGTGCGCTCGGCGGGCGGCAGGTCGCGCACCGGCGCCCACGGGTCGGCCGGATCGGCGGGGGCCGCCTCGCGGCCGTCGCACCGGAAGACCGCCAGCGCCAGCACGCGGGGGAGGCGGTCGGACGGCCGGGTGGTGGGCCCGATCGCCGCGACGGCCAGGCCCAGGGCGTCGGCGGCGGCCGCGTCGGCCGCGGGCGTGTCGCCCAGCGCCAGGATGCACACCCGCCGCACCTCGCCGGCGTGGCGGCGCAGGAGGCGCCCATGGTTCGGCCTGTTGAGCCCGCGCATGCGCGCCCTTTCGGCACTTCGCGGAAAAACTTGAGCCCCGCGTCACACGGACCGGCTCAGGCGGCCGGGAGCCCCTCCAGCTCGGCCTCCAGGCGATCGATGGCGCGCCGCCGGTCGACCGTCCAGCGCAGGGTGTTGCGGATCGGTCCGACCGGCTCCGGCAGGTCGGTGCGCTCGGCGTCGCGATCGGCGCGCAGGCCCTCCAGCAGCGTCTCCGTCGCCGTCCTGATCGCCCCGGGGTCGACCCCCGCGTCGGCGAGCGCCCCCGCCTCGGTCAGGCCCACCCGCCACGGGTCGTCGGTCAGCTCGAACCAGCCCACGTGGTGCCGCTCGCCGGCCACCACGTGCAGCAGCGCGTAGCGCGTGCCGGACGGGTCGGTCAGCTCTCCGGACATCCGGAGGATCCGTGGGACCTGGCGCGTCATCCGCCCCGGAGGCTACCGTCGGACCCATGCACCACGACGCCCACCTGGATCACCTGGGGCCGGCGGACATGGACATCGTCCTGCGCCTCGCCGGCCGCCGCCCGCCGGCCGACGCCGCCGAGGCCCACGCCGTTCTGCGCCGCGAGCCCGGGCTGCTCCACGCGGCCCTCGCCTCCGAGGAGGCCGCGCACCTGCTGCTGCGCGCGGGCGCCGGCGACCCCGACCGGGAGCCGCTCGTCCGGGCGTCGCCGTTCCTGACCTTCGCGGTGGCCGTCGAGCGGGTGGCCGAGGAGCTCCGCGACGCCACCCACGTCCCCGAGTGGGTGGGGCCGCGCCAGCGCCTGCCGCTGCTGGGCGCCGACGACCTCCGGGAGGTGCTCGCCGACCGCCCCCGGCGGGCGTTCCTGGCGGCGCTGCTCGCCTCGTTCACCCGCGTCTCCAGCGGGACCGTCTGGAGCCGCACGTCGAGGGGGTGGCGGCGCCAGCGCTTCAGCGACCTCGACCCCGTGCGGCTCGCGGCCATGCTCGACGTGCTGCCCGAGTCGCGCCACCCCGCCGTCCACCGGCGCCTCGGCGACCTGTCGCTGTTCCTGGCCGGGGTGTTCCCCGACCACACCGCCGGGCGGGCGTTCCGGCCCATCGACCTGCAGCGGCTGGGGCGCGCGGCCGCCGTCCCCGGCGGGCCCCCCGAGGCCCTGGAGGAGGCGCTCGAGACCCGGGGCGGCGTCGGCCTGCTCGACACCCTGGGCGAGCGCTGGTACCGCCTCGCCGCCCGCGCGCCGGAGGCCGCCGGCTCGGCCGGCCTGCTCGAGGGCGTCGCCGAGCGCTTCATCGACGCCCGGCGCGCCCTGAACCTGCTGGCCGACCGGCACCTCTTCGGCCGCGCCCTCTCCTGGTTCCCCAGCCCCTAGTCGCTCGTGGTCCTGCGGTACGCCCGGATGGCGATCGGGGCGCAGATCACCACGATCGCGACGATCCAGATCCAGCTGTAGGCCACGGGGTGCTGCATCGGCCAGGGCGGGTTCGGGCCGAACTCGCCCCGCGGGTTGCCGAACAGTTCGCGCAGCGACTCCGCGACCGACGACACCGGGTTCCACTCGGCGATCGTCTTCAGCACCCCCGGCAGCGTGTTGACCGGCACGAACGTGCTCGCGATGAACGTGACCGGGAAGATCACCGTGAACGCGACGCCCTGGACCGCCTCCGGCGTGGGCAGCAGGCTGCCCATCAGCACGCCCACCCACACGACGGCGAACGAGAGGCCGAGCATCAGCACGTAGGCGTGCACCGCATCGACCACGCCGTTGTTGATCCTCCAGCCCACGATGAGGCCGCAGATCGACATGAGGATGATCGGCAGGACGCTCCGCAGCAGGCTCGCGATGGCGTGGCCGCCGAGCACCGCCCCCCTGCCGAGGGGGAGGGAGCGGAAGCGGTCGATCGCCCCGTTCGTGCGGTCGTGGGCCAGGGTGATCGCCACGCCGAACGCGCCGAACACGATGGTCTGGGCGAAGATCCCGCCCATCAGGAACTCGCGGTAGCCGCCGTCGGCCACCGCGATCGCGCCGCCGAACACGTACGCGAACAGCAGGGTGAACATCACCGGCTGGAGCGTCACGTCGGCCAGCGCCTCGGGGTGACGGCGCATGTGGAGCAGCCCGCGGCGGGCGATGACCCACACGTCGGTGAACGGGTTGGCCCGCCGCTCGGCGGGGGCGGGGACGGCGATGCTCATCGGGTCACTTCCACGGGCTCCTCGTCCTCCGCGGCGATCGCCGTGCCGGTGAGGGTCAGGAAGACGTCGTCCAGCGTCGGCTGGCGCAGGCCGATGTCGTCGAGGTCGACGCCCTCGTCGGCCAGTGCGTCCGCCAGCGCGGACACCGCGCGCGGGCCCTCCTCGGTGGGGGCCTGCGCCGTCCGCGACTCCGGGTCGATCGTGGCCTCGGCGCCGGCGACCCGGGCCACGTGGACGCGCACGTCCTCGAGCCGGGCCGGGTCGACCACCGTCGCGAACAGCTGGGCGCCGCCCACCTGCCGCTTCAGCGAGCGGGCGTCGCCGCGGGCGATCACAGTGCCGTGGTCGACCACCACGATGTCGTCCGCCAGGCGGTCGGCCTCCTCCAGGTACTGCGTGGTGAGGAGGATCGTGGCGCCCTCGTCCACCAGGGTCTCCAGAACGTCCCACAGCTCGTTGCGGGCGCGCGGGTCGAGGCCCGTGGTGGGCTCGTCCAGGAACAGGACCTCGGGCCGGGCGACCAGGGTCGCGGCCAGGTCCAGGCGGCGGCGCATGCCGCCCGAGTACGTCTTCACCAGGCGACGGCCCGCGTCGGCCAGGCTGAACTGCTCCAGCAGCTCGTCGGCCCGGCCGCGCGCGACGCGGCGGCCGAGGTGGTGCAGCTCGCCGATCATCTGGAGGTTCTCGCGGCCGGTCAGCAGGGCGTCCACCGTCGCGTCCTGGGCCGCCAGGCCCAGCACCTTGCGCGCCTCGCCCGGCGCGGCCAGCACATCGATGCCGGCCACGCTGGCCGAGCCGGCGTCAGGCGCGGAGAGGGTGGTGAGGATGCGGACGGCGGTGGTCTTGCCGGCGCCGTTCGGCCCCAGCAGGCCGCAGACGGTGCCGGCGGGGACCTCGAACGAGACGCCGTCCAGCGCCGTCTTCTCGCCGAATCGCTTGACGAGGCCCACCGCCTCGATGGCGTATGTGGATGTGGTCATCCACCCACCGTGCCACAGCCCCGGCAAGATTACAATGACAGCAAAAGTCGTTCGGATGTAACGAATGGGATATCCTGGGGACGTGCCGATTACTCCGGGGCTCCGGGAGCGCAAGAAGGCGCAGACGCGCCGCGCCATCTCCGACGTCGCCACCCGCCTGTTCATGGAGCGCGGCTTCGAGGCGGTCACCGTGGCGGAGGTGGCCGAGGCGGCCGGCGTCTCCATCAAGACCGTCTTCAACTACTTCGGGTCGAAGGAGGAGCTGTTCCTCGACCGGGAGGCCGAGGTGCGCACCGCGATCGTCGCGGCGGTGGCCGGGCGGCCGGAGGGGCAGTCGGTCACCGGGGCGCTGACCCGCCTGTTCACCGAGTACCGCATCCCCGGGGGCGAGGCGTGGGCGGAGCTGGACGACCCCCGGCACATGGCGATGTTCCGCCGCTTCCTGGAGACGCTGTACGCGTCGGAGGGGCTGCGGGCCCGGGTGCTGCTCTCCGGCGAGGCGATGGCCGACGACCTCGCCGCCGCGATCGGCCGCTCGCGCGACCGCGACCCCGCCGACGTCGAGCTGCGGGCGTTCGTGGCGATGCTGCTCGCCGCGATGGGCCTGCGCCACCGGGCGATGGTGCAGGGCGTCCTTGCGGGGCGCCCCGCGGCGGAGGTGGAGGCGGACGTGCGGCTGGCGGCGACCACGGCCTTCGCCGCCGTGGCGCGCGCATTCCCGGAGCTCGACGGGCCGGCGTCGGCCTAGCCCTGCGCCTCCACGACGCGGGTCATCTCGCGCCGGCCCTCCTCGCCCACCAGGGGGCGGCCGTGGGCCAGCAGCAGGGTGTCCCAGTCGAGCTCCAGCACCTTCCGGTAGGCCGCCACGAGACCCTGCTTGGTGCGCTCCGGGTCGTGCATGAGCATGTCGGGGACGAAGTCAAGCGGCCCCTCGGGCTGCCAGCGGACCAGGCCGTCGGCCACGGCGACCGCGCGGTGGGCGGGGATGAACAGGGCGGTCTCGTCCGGGCAGAGGGCCCCGACGGGCACGGAGCGCACGCCGCCCGGCAGCTCGTCGCCGGCGTCGAAGAACTCGACGGGCTCGCCGTGGGTGAACTCCTGGGCGCCCAGCCGGTTCACCAGCACGCGGGTGCCGAACGCCTCGGCGAACCGCCCGGCGTGCCGGTAGTGATGGCGGTTCGAGAGGATCGCGACCGACGGCGGGCCGATCGCCTCGATCGCCTCCAGCCCGCCGGCCGGGACCCGGGGGTCGATCACGACCCCTTCGCTGCCGAGGAGGTACGAGCTGATCTCGATGCCGTGGCGCTCGTGGACCGTGGGCCAGTGCCACACGCCGGGGAGGATCTCTCGCATGCCGTCATCATCGCCGTTTCACCGCCGCGGGGGCACCCTGGCGCCGCCAGGTGCGACGATGGCGGGCAGCCGATGAGGAGCCGCCCCCTCGAGCCCGTGGAGATCGCCTGCCCCCAGTGCGGGCTCATCGCCGAGCTCTGGCGCCCCCGCGGGAGCCGCCGCCCGAAGCTCTGCTCCTGCCCGAGCCCGGAGGAGGTGGCGCCCGTCACCCGGCGCCGGGTGTGCGTGAGCTGCCCCACCGTCCTGAACCGGTACAACCGCGGGGCGGAGTGCGGTGCGTGCCGCCGCGCCCGCGAGGCCCGGGGCGACGCGGCGCCCTGACCGCGGCGGGGGAGGCCCGGGCGCCGTTCCCCCACCGGGAACCTCCGGTCGGCGGATGCCGCAGGGGCGCCGGGTCCCGATGATCCCGGTGTGCCGCCTCCGCGTCTCCGCGCGCTCATCACCGCCAGCCCCGGCGACGATTTCGACGCGCGGGCGCCGGGAGGCGGGCGCGGCGGCCGGGGTGGGCACGGAGACGCCGCGGAGGCCGCCGTGCGACAGCGTGACGCCGACGAGCGGGCGCGCCGGCGGATCGCCGGGGCGCTGCACGACGACGGGCCGACCTGGCGCGGGCCCCGCGGACCTCGGCGTCACGCCCGCGGGCGCGGGAGCGGAGGCCGCGGCCCCCTAGGTCCGCTCGCGGCCGTCCGGCGTGTCGGGGTGCTCGCGGCCCTCGTCCCGGGTGGCGCCACCGTCCTCGGGCTCCTCCTCCGACGGCCGCCCGGTGTAACCGATCCCGCCGGTCCCCGAGGGTCGCTCGGACGTGGCCTCGTCCCGCTTCTTCCTGGGCTTTTCCTCATCCACGTCGGGGTTGTGCCCGCTCCACGGTCGCGCCACACTCGATCGAGCGCACTCGTCAGAGGAGACACGGTGGCCGACTCGCCAGACCAGTACGGATACAGCCAGGAGACCTGGGACCGCGCGGGCGCCGCCGCCCGTGTCGACTCATCGGCGGTCTTCGGGAAGGTGATGTTCCTCGTCGCCGTGACCGCGGGGTTCACCGCGGCGGGCGCGTACATCGGCCGCGACCTGTCCGGTGGCTGGGCCTTCGGCGCGTTCATCGCGGCCATCGTGCTGACGTTCGTGATCGGCGCGGCCCGCAAGAAGGACGAGGCGACACCGCTCCAGATGGGGATCCTGTTCGGGATCGGCCTGCTGCTGGGCCTCGGGATCGGGCCCACGCTGAACGCATACGCCAGCCTCCAGGACGGCGGGCAGCTGATCGCGCAGGCCGCCGGCGCCACCGCCCTGTTCATGGGCGTCCTCGGCACCGTGGGCTACCTGACGAAGCGCGACCTCTCCGGGCTCGGGCGGATCTCCTTCATCGGGCTCATCGCGCTGCTGCTGTTCGGGATCGTCGCGATCTTCGTGAACATCCCCGCCGAGAACCTGATCTGGTGCGTGTTCGGGCTCGTGGTCTTCGCCGGCCTCACCGTCTTCGACTTCTGGCGCCTGCGCCGCGCCGGGAACGGGGACGTCACGCTGATCGCCCTGTCGATCTACCTCGACGCGTTCAACATCTTCCTGTTCATGCTCCAGATCCTCGGGGGCAACCGGTCCTGAGACCCCGCCGCGGGTGCGGGCCGCTCATCAGAGCAGCCCGCACATGCGCGCGGTGTTCGGCCACGGCGTGAACCCGCGGGAGGCGACGGCCCGGCCGGCGGCGCGGATCTGCTCCTCCGCCGTCCAGTGGTCGGCCGTGCCCTTCGTCCGGTAGAGCCCGGGCGCGTAGGTCTGCTGGAAGCCGACGTCCATCTGCAGGCCGCCGTAGTAGCCGTTGCCGGTCGAGACGTCCCAGCGGCCGCCCGACTCATGCCGGGCGATGCACATGAACTGGTCGTAGTAGGGCACGCGGTCGCGCATGGGGCGCTCGGCGGGCCGGATCTTCTCGCTGCGCGCGGCCAGCCAGTCGGCGATCGCGCGCCAGCGGGCGGCGCCGCGGAGCTGCGCGGCGCGGCCGGCGGGGATGCGCGGCGGCGCCGGGCGGGTCATGCCGAGGGTCACGGCGAGCCGCGACGCCCGGAGGTACTGGCGGCGCAGCTCGGCGGCGGCGCCGCGCCCGTGGGCGCGGCCGCGAGGCGCGGTGCGCTCGTCGACGGCGCGGCGCACCTCGCGGCGGGCCTCGAGGAAGCCCACGACCTGCTCCAGCCTCGAGGCGCGGCGCACGAGCACGCCCGGGTCGGTGGGGAGCGCCTTCGTGCGGCCGGGGCGCAGGCCCAGGCGCAGCGCGTGGACGCGGGCGGTGCGGCCCAGCTCCTGCACGCGGGCGCGCAGGGCGATCTCGTCGGGGCCCGGCGGGAGGCCAGCCACGGAGACCGGGGCGGTCTGGGCGGCGGCCGGCTCGGCCGAGTTGAACGCGGCCACGCCGGCGGGCAGGGCGGTCGCGACCAGGGCAAGGCACAGGATGGACTTCACACGTGTCGCCTTTCAGCGTGGACGGGCCCGCACGTCCGTGCGCGGGGCCGGATGGCCGGCGGGGCCTCCGGTCTGCGGGCGCGCGATCCCCGGCCATGTGGGCCGTCGGGTCCGCGGCGTCGGCGTCGGTGCCGACCGCTGCGCGGGCGCATTGTCGCCGGGATCGGCTTGGGCTCCGCGCTCGACCGGACATGGAAGCGGGCGTCCGGCCGATGCGGCAAGTACCCGTTCGTCCTCGCAGATAACACCGCGACCTGCTAGCGCGGCCGCTCGGAGCGGGGTTATCGTGCCCGGGATGCGCCGTTCCGCCCGTCTCCACCGCCTGACGCCGCCGTAGGAGCCGGGGGCCCGCCGGGCCCTGCTCCGTCGTCGTCGATGCCGCCCCCCCGGCGGCCGGAAGGGACGGGAATGTCGGTGTACGCCGCGCTTTTCGCGCGGCCCGGCGCGCGCGCGCTGGCCCTGGCGTGCGCGGCGGGGTATCTCGCATACGCGGGGATCACCCTCGCGCTGGTGCTCCTCGTGCAGGACGCCACCGGCTCGTTCGCCGTCGCCGGCCTCGTCGTCGGGGGCTTCGCCGTGGGCGCGGGGGCGCTGGCGCCGGTGCGCGGCCGGCTCGTCGACCGCCGCGGCGCGCCCGCCCTGCTGTGGCTGGGCGCGGTCTACACCGTGGCCCTCGCCGCCCTGGTGGCGCTCCCCGGCCACGGGCCCGCGGGGCTGACCGTCGCGCTCGCCACGGTCGCCGGGGCCCTCTCGCCGCCGCTCATCGCCACCGCCCGCGCCGTCTGGCCCCGCGTCGCCGGCCCCGACCTGACGCGCGCCGCCCACGCCACCAACGCCCTGCTCGGCGACCTCGCCGCCGTCCTCTCGCCGGCCCTCGTCGGGGTGCTCGCCGCCACCGCCGGCCCGGCCATCGCCCTGGCCGCCATCGGGCTCGGCCCCCTCCTGGGCTGCATCCTGCTCGCCCGCGTCGGTGGGCCCCGTGCGAATGAACGACGGGTCGACGGCCGAATGAACATCGGCGGCGCCATGGGGTTCCCGGGGGTGCGGACGATCGTGTGGGCCGGGGTGCCGCTCGGGATCGCGCTGGGTGGCCTGGAGGTGGGGGCGCCGGCGTTCGCGCTCGAGCAGGGGCACCCGGCGCTGGTGGCGGCGCCCCTGGCGTCGTTCGCCGCCGGGAGCGTGATCGCGTCGTTCTGGGCGGGGCACAGCCGCCGGGCGGGTGGGCCGGCGACCCGCTTCGTCGCCGGCGCGGCGGTGCTGGCCGCCGCGCTGGCCCCCGCTCCGTTCGCGGGGTCGATCGGGAGCCTGGCCGCCGTCCTGGTGGTCGCGGGCGCCGGGTTCGCGCTGCTCAACGTCGGCTGCCTGGAGCTGCTGGACATCGTGGTGCCCGGGCGCAACGCGGTGGAGGCGCTGACCTGGCTCACCAGCGCCGAGGCGCTCGGGCTGGCGGCGGGGGCCGCGGTGGCGGGGGCGCTCGCCGGGCACGGCTCCTCCGCCGCCCTCGCCGTCGCCGCGATCGCCCCGGCGGCGGCCGCGGCGGTCGCGCTCGCACGGCGGGGCACGCTCGGCCGCGCCGGTCCGTAGGCTTCCGCGCGTGGCGGAGGATGCACGCAGCCGGCGGACGCGGTTCCTGAAGGAGCTGGCGCAACGCGATCTCTACGCGTGGTTCGGCATCCCGCCCGACGCGGGGGACGACGCGATCCGCGAGGCCGCCGAGCGCAAGCGCCGCGAGCTGGCGGGCACGCCGATGCCGCAGAACCGGCGCGCGATCGAGAAGGCGTTCTGTGACCAGGGCGAGAAAGCCCTGCTCAGGCCGGAGATCCGCAGCGAGTACGACGCGTTGCTGCGCGCGTCGCTCGAGCCGCGGCGGGCCCAGCAGGCCGTGTCGCGCAACGTCGCCGAGCGGGAGCAGCGCCTGCGCGAGGCGCGCGACCGCATCGAGCACTTCGGCGACGACGACGCCCGCATGGCGCCCGGCGCCGCCATGTCGATGACGAGCGACGAGGCCCAGGAGGCCCTCGCCGTCGAGCACCGCGCCGCCGCGAAGGTCGCCGACTTCGGCGAGGCCCTGGCCGCCGCCCGCCGCGCGCGCGTGGAGGGCGCCTCCGCGCGCGCCCTCGCCTACGCCGAGCGGGCGCACGCGATCCGCGAGACCGCCGGCAGCCTCACCACCCTGGGGGCCGCCCGTCGCGACGCGGGCGACCTGGCGGGCAGCGAGGAGGCGATCCAGCGCTCCGTGAAGCTCCTCTCGACGGTCCGCGAGAACGCCCCCGGATGGGTGGCGCTGGCCGCCACGCTGCGCGCCCGGGGCAAGCTGGACGGCGCCGAGCAGGCGGCTCTGCGGGTGATCGAGGAGGACGACGAGAACGCCTACGCCTGGCGGGCCCTCGCGCTGGTGCTCACCGACCGCGGCGAGACCATCCGCGCCGGTGACGCGTGGGAGCGCTCCGCGGGCTTCGGCCTCGACGTCCCCGGGGCCCTGGCCGGGCTGGAGGTGCTCCGCAAGGACGCGCTGGCCCGCAACGACCTGCTCGGCGCGGCCAACATCGAGGACCGCATCGCCCGCATCAGACGGGGCTGATCGCCCTCCAGGCGGGGCCCAGGCGCAGGCGCTCGCCGTGCTCGCGCAGCCAGGCGCGCTCCGCCTCGTAGCCCGGCCGCACCTCTCCGAGCCGTCGCCAGAAGGCGGGGGAGTGGTCGGGGTGGACGAGGTGGCAGGCCTCGTGCGCTACCACGTGGTCCAGCACGCGCTCCGGCGCCAGCATGAGCCGCCACGAGAACGACAGCCGACCCGGCGCCGTGCAGCTGCCCCAGCGCGAGCGGGGGTCGCGCACCGCCACCCGCGTCACCTCGCGCCCCAACTCGGCCGCGAGCGCACGCGCGCGGGGCTCCAGCTCGGCCAGGGCCGCCCGCCGGTACCAGCGCTCCACGGGGGCGTCCAGGCCGCCGCCGGCGTCGGGCCGCACCACCAGGCGGTCGCCGCGCCGCACGGCCCGGCCCGTGCCGCGCGCCGCGCCCGCGGCCTCCAGCGCGAGCGTCCCGTCGAGGAGCGCCAGCGCGTCCCCGTCGGCCAGCGGGCGGGCCGCGGGCAGCTCGGCCAGCCGGTCGGCAACCCAGCCGCGGTGCTCCCGCAGGAACGCCTCCAGCGCGGCGGCCCGCACCCGCGGTGGCACGGTCACGCGGACGCCGTCGGCGCCGACGCGCAGTGTCATGCGGCGGGCGCCGCGGTGGCGCACCACGCGGCAGGGGAACGGCTGGGTCCGGCGCTCCGTCGTCAGGCCCCGAAGAGCCGCAGCTCCGGCTCGCGCAGGCCGCGCAGCTCGGCCAGGTCGACGCACGCCGTGGCCAGGCCCCGCGACGTCGCGAGCGTCCGGGCCTGCGGCTTCATGCTCTCGGCCACCAGCGTCCCGCGGCACGCCTCGAGGTTGGCGTCGGAGCGGATGTACTCCAGGTAGCGGCAGAGCTGCTCGACCGCCTCGATCGTGCCGACCCGCTTCACCTCGACCGCCACGTAGCCGTCGGGGTCGGCGCACAGCAGGTCGACCGGCCCGACGGGGGTGGGGTACTCCCGGCGCACCAGGCGCATCCCGGCCCCGAGCACCTGCGGCGAGGCCGCCAGCGCCTCCTGCAGGTCGCGCTCCACGCCGTCCTTCTCGAGCCCGAGCGCCTCGCCCATGTCGTGGGCCACGTCCGACAGCACCGCGTCGATGTGGATCTCCAGCCGCTCCAGGCGCGACGCGCTGCCCTTCTCGACCAGCAGCATCCCCTCCGACTCGGTGAGCCGGGTGGGCGGCGTCATCCAATTCAGCGGCTTGTAGCCGCCCGCGTCGGAGTGCACCAGCACGGAGCCGTCCTGCTTCACGATCACGAGCCGCACCGCCATGGGCAGCACGGCCGCGACGCGGCCGGAGTAACGGACCTCGCAGCGGGCGACGATCAGGCGCATCAGTCGGGACGCTACCGGCCGCGCCCGGACGCCACGCGCGCGGAAACCGCCGGAAGCGCGCGCGGACGCGTCGGACGGCGGCCCCAGGGGTAGGCTCGGGTCCGGTGAAGGTCGTTCTTCTGCACAACCCGGCCTCGGGGTCGGGTTCCGGACCATCGGGAGACGAGCTCGCGGCGATGCTCCGGGAGGAGGGCGCCGCCGACGTCGCGTGCCTGCCCATCGCGGAGGGGCTCGCCGCGATCGTGCCGGGCGTCGACCGGGCCGTGCTGGCCAGCGGCGACGGCGGCGTCGGGCCCGCGGCCGAGGCCGCCGGCGCGGCCGGCGTGCCGCTCGCCGTGATCCCCAGCGGCACCGCCAACGACTTCGCCCGCCGCATGCGCCTGCCCGACGACCCGCGCCTGGCGGCGCGCCTGGCGATGTGCGGCGTGCACCGGCGCCGCCTGGACCTGGCCCGGATGGGCGACCAGCCGTTCGTGAACGTCGCCACCGCGGGGCTGTCCGTGGCCGCGGCCCGCCGCGCCACGCCCCTGAAGCGCGTTCTGGGGCCGTTCGCATACTTCGTCGGCGCCGGGGTGACCGCGGTCGTGGGCCGGGCGCTGCGGTGCGCGGTCGACGTCGACGGCCGCCGCGTGTTCCAGGGCCGGGCATGGCAGGTCATGGTCGCCTGCTCCGGCGCGTTCGGCGCCGGCTCGGTCATCGACGAGGCCGTTCCCGACGACGGCCTGCTGGACGTGGTGGTGATCCAGGCCGGCAACCGCCTGCGCCTGGTGCAGTACGCCGACGCCCTGCGCGACGGGCGCATCACCGCCCAGCCGGGGGTCATCAGCACTCGCGGCGCCCGGGTCACCCTGGGGCTGCCGGGATCGCCGGAGCTGAACGTCGACGGCGAGGTCGTGCCCGCCCGGACGCCGATCACGATCGCCCCCGGCCACTTCGAGGTGGTGGTCCCGTGAACCGCCGGTGGCCGGCCGGGATCGCCCTGTGGGCGGCGCTCTGGTACGCCAGCGACTCCCTGCGCCACCGCCGGGAGGGCGGCCGCGGCTACACGATCGACGACCCGCCCGACGTCGCCGGCGAGGGGTTCCTGCGCGCCGCCGAGTCGCTCACGCAGGCCCCGATCAGCCGCGGCAACGAGATCGAGCTGCTGATCAACGGCGACCGCATCTTCCCGTGCTTCCTCGAGACCATCCGCAGCGCGACGCGGAGCGTGAACCTGCTGACCTACGTCTACTGGCAGGGCGAGATCGCCGAGGAGGTGGCCGAAGCCGTCTGCGAGCGGGCGCGCGCCGGCGTGACGTGCCGGGTGCTGATCGACGCGGTCGGCGCGATGAAGATGGGCGGGGCGCTGATCGAGCGGATGGAGGAGTGCGGGGTCACGGTCCGCCGCTTCCGGCCTCCGAAGCCGTACGCCATCCGGCGGGTCAACAACCGGACGCACCGCAAGATCCTGGTGGTCGACGGCGAGGTGGGCCTGACCGGGGGCGTGGGGATCGCCGACGAGTGGACCGGCGACGCGCACGACCCCGACCACTGGAGGGACACCCACGTGCGGGTCCGCGGCCCGGTGGTGCGCGGCCTGCTCGGGGCCTTCGCCGAGAACTGGCTGGAGGCGACCGGCGAGGTGATCGCCGGCGACGACGACCTGCCGGATCTGCCGCCGGTCGGCGACGGCGCCGCGATGCAGGTGATCCGCTCGACGGCCGGGGTGGGGGACACCAACGTCGAGACGCTCTATTTCCTGGCCATCGCCGCGGCGCGCAAGACCATCGACCTCACGTCGGCCTACTTCGCGCCCCGGCCCGCGTTCCTGAGGGCGCTGGAGGACGCCGCCCGGCGCGGCGTGCGGGTGCGGATCCTGGTGCCGGGCCCGGAGATCGACAAGGCCGTGGTGCGCCACGCGGGCCGCGCCACCTACGGCGGGCTGCTGGAGGCGGGCGCGCGCCTGTGGGAGTACGCGCCCACGATGCTCCACGCCAAGACCCTGGTGGTGGACGGCGCGTGGTCGGTGGTGGGGTCGGCCAACTTCGACAACCGCTCCTTCCAGCTCAACGACGAGGCCGTCCTGGCGGTCCAGGACCGCGGCTTCGCCGACGCCCTGACCGAGTCGTTCGCCACCGACATCGCGGCCTCGGACGAGGTCACGCTCGACGCGTGGCGCCGGCGCCCCGTGACCGAGCGCGCCCGGGAGGTGGGGTCCCGCCTGCTGCGGCGGGAGCTGTGACGCCCCGCGACCTGACCCTGCCGGCCGTGGCGACGGGCGGGGCGATCGGCACGTGGGCCCGGCTCGGCGTGGCCGAGGCGTTGCCCGTGCACCCCGGGAGCTGGCCGTGGGCCACGTTCCTGGTGAACCTGGCCGGCGCCGCCCTCCTGGGCTGGGCCGGGACCCTGCTGCTGGAGCGCACGCCGCCGACCGCCTACCGCCGGCCGTTCATCGGCGGCGGGCTGTGCGGGGGGCTCACCACGTTCAGCACGCTGCAGCTCGAGGTGGTGGAGCTGGGGCGCGACGGCCACGCCGCGCTCGCCGGGGCCTACCTGGTCACGTCCATCGTGCTCGGGCTGGCGGTGGTCATCGCCACCTCCGGCGTGGTCCGGCGGGCGGGCCTGGCGCCGGCGTGACCGCGCTCGCATGGATCCTGGCGGGGGTGCTCGGCGCGGGCGGCGCCGTGGGCCGGGTGGCGCTCGACGGGGCCGTCTCCCGCCGCACATCCGCGGCGATGCCCTGGGGGACCCTGGTGGTCAACGTGCTCGGCGCGCTGATCCTGGGCCTGCTGGTGGGCCTGGGGGTCGACGGCGATGCCCGCCTGGTCCTGGCGGGCGGCCTGATCGGCGCATTCACCACGTTCTCGACCTGGATGCTCGAGACCCAGCGCCTGCTGGAGGAGGGGTGGGACGCCGCGGCCGCCCTCAACCTGGGGCTGAGCGTGGCCCTGGGGGTCGGGGCGATCGGGCTGGGCTGGTGGCTCGGCTCCCTGATGTGAGCGAGCACCTCAAGCTGGTGGTCCACCACGGCGAGCGCGCCCGCACGGGGGGCCGCCTGACCGGGGACGCCGTGATGGAGGCGATCGCGGGGGCCGGCGTGGCGGCGGCCGTGGCGCTGCGGGGCGTGGAGGGCTTCGGCGCGCACCACCGGCTGCGCACCGACCGCCTGCTGACGCTGTCCGACGACCTGCCCCTGATCACGCTGGCCGTGGGCCCGGCGACGGCCGTCGCGCCGCTCGCCACGGCGGTGGCCGCCCTGGTGCCCAGCGGGCTGCTGACCCTGGAGCGTGTGGCGCTGCCGGGCCTGGGGCTCGACGACGACCTGTTCCCGTCCACGGCCCGCGGCACCGCGAAGCTCACGGTGCTCTGCGGGCGCGCCGCGCTGCGGCCGGTGGCGGACGCGCTGGTGGCCGAGGGGGCGGCCGGCGTGACCGCGCTGGTGGGCGTGGACGGCGTGCTGGCGGCCGGCCGCAGGCGCGGGTCGGTGCGCGGGAACGGCCGCGGCGTGCCGGCCGCCGTGATCGCGGTGGGGCCCGCGCCCGCCCTTTTGCGGGCGATGCCCCGGGTGCGGGGCGCCGCCGGCGACCACGTGCTGTGCCTGGAGCGCGTCAACCTCATCCGCCGGGCGGGCGCCGCGGTGGGGCCGCTGCCGGTGGTGCCGGAGCGCGACGCGGCGGGGCTGGGGCTCTGGCAGCGCGTGCTGGTCGCCCTGGGCGCCGAGGACCGGGCCGCGCACCGCCTGGTGCGCGACCTGCGGGCGGCGGGATGCGCGGGCGCGACGGCCCTGCGGGGCGCGTTCGCGACGTTCGGCGGGGCGGTGCACGAGGAACGGCTCCTGGCGCTCCGGCGGCGCGCGCCCGTGCAGTTGACGATCATCGACACGCCGGCGGCGGTGCACCGCGTGTGGCCCGTGATCGAAGCCGCGACGGCGCGCGACGGCCTGGTGACGTGCGAGACGCTGCCCGCCGTGCGGATCCACGCGGTCGGCGGCCGGCGCGTCGGCGGGCTGCGCCTGGCGGCGCCCCGCTGAGCGGGCGCTAGGCCGGATATTCGACGCGGCCCGCCGCGGGACCGCGGACCTCAGCGTCCCTTTCGCGCTGGGGTGCACGGTCGCCGGGGCCGGGAGGCTCGATCCGCCGGGCCTTGGCGAGGAAGGGCAGGGCGATCGCGGAGATCGCCCCGGAGAGCAGGAACGACGCCGGATAGCCCCAGACGTCCGCCGTCCGCCCGAGGATCGGCTGGGTCACGATGCCGCCGCTCGACGACATCAGCGAGTCGAACGACAGGATCGTCGCGCGCTGCCGGGAGGGGATCCGCTCGTTCAGGTACGCCTGGCGGATCGGGACCGAGGCGGCGAACAGCAGGCCCCAGACGACGATCAGGAGGATCGCGACCCAGAAGACCTCGATCAGCCCCACCGCGACGACGGCGGCGACGGCGAGCGCCTGCGCCGTGAACAGGGCGGAGGTGCGGCGCCGGAAGCGCGCGCGGATCGCCGGCGCCACGAGGCCGCCGACGATCTGCGACCCGGCGACGATCGCGGCGACCAGGCCGGCCACGCCGTAGGCCTCCGGGTCGCCGTAGAGGTCGAGCAGGTATGGCTGGAGCGCGTAGAAGACGTAGATCCCCACCCCGCCCGAGAACGGGGCCGCGAGCATGATCCACCGGACCGAGGGGACGCGGATGCCGTAGTCGATGGAGTCGGACACGAGGGCGCGCATCTCCGCCAGGGGGCGCCCGCGCCGCGTCGGGGTGAAGCCGACGTCGCGCATCAGCACGAACGCGACGCCGAACATGACGGCGAGCACGCCGGTCCGCAGCGCGAACGGCACCCCCAGGTTGGTCGCCTGGGCGATGTACCCGCCGGCGACCGAGCCCGTCAGCATCCCCACCCCCGTCAGGACCTGCGCGCGGGAGAACACGGCGTCGAGCGAGCCCTCGAACCCCGTGGCGTCGAGCGCGTCGACCAGCCAGGCCTCGGTGGCCCCCGAGAAGAAGGTGAAGCCGAGGCCGAGGAGGAGGGACGCGACCGCCCACGCCCCGAACGGCGCCGCCGTCTCCCAGAGCAGGAGGTAGAGGCCGGTGCTCACGGCGAGCGTCACCGTCCCGAGCAGGAACGACACCCGCCGCCCCCACATGTCGGCGACGATCCCGGTGGGCACCTCGAACAGGACCATGCCGGCCGTGAAGAACGCATTCGCGGCGAAGGCCTCCAGGTTCGAGAGCCCGGCATCGAGCAGGAAGATCGTGTTGATCCCCCAGATCAGCGACGCCGCGAGGGTGTTCCCGAGCACCAGGACGTAGTAGGTGCGGGTGATGCCCGCGGACGTGGTCATATTGTTCGACAACCATCGAAATGTAGCATCGCGGGCGGCGGAGCCGGACGCGGTTTCCATGCCGCGCCCGGGCGCTTAGGCTGGGACGCGAGGTCCGGGAAACGACGGAGGGATCGGATGGACATCGGCAAGATCACCGAGCAGGTCACCGACCAGGCGAAGAAGGTCATCGACGAGCGCGGCGGCATGGACGCGCTCAAGGAGGACGCCGAGGAGCTGAAGGACATCGCCACGGGCGACGGCAGCCTCACCGACAAGGGGAAGGCCGCGTTCGAGGCGATCAAGGACCCGGGCGCGAAGGGCGACGACACGCCCGCGACGCCCGCCTCCTAGCGCGTCAGGAGTCGCGCAGCTCGGACGCCGGGAGGTCCTCCGGGAGGGGGATCTCCTGCGGCGTCCGGGGGTCCGTGTCGGACCAGTCCGCGTAGGCCAGGCCGTCGCGGCCCTCGTGCGGGTTCGCCCCGCCGATCGCCAGTACGTTCACCACCTGGGGGCCCAGGTTCAGCACCCGGCGGCGCACGCCCGGCGCCACGCGGATCATCTCGCCGGCCTCCAGGTCCTGCGGCGCGCCCTCGATCTCCACGGTGAGCCGCCCCGAGAGCACCACGTAGACCTCCTCCTGCCGCTCGTGACGGTGGATGCGGCCGCGCTGTCCGGGCCTCAGGAGCATCTGGTTCAGGCCGAAGCTGGTGACACCCAGGGCACGCCGGAGGGGGACGAACCGCTCCGGGTCGTCGGGATCGAGCTTCGCGCGGGCGACGCCGTCCTCCATCGCGCGTCAGGATAACCGTGTGGCAGCACCCTCCGTCGGACGCGTCGAGACCGAGCGCGTCGTCCTGTTCACCCCCGGGGCGCCGCTGCGCCTCGACTCCGGGGCCGCGCTCGGCCCCGTGGAGGTCGCGTACGAGACGTACGGGCGGCTCGACGCGCGACGCGCGAACGCGGTGGTCATCTGCCACGCCCTGACCGGCGACGCCCACGCCGCCGGCCACCACGGCGACCCGGAGCGTCCGGGCTGGTGGGACAACTTCATCGGTCCGGGGAAGCCCATCGACACGGACCGCTTCTTCGTCATCTGCGCCAACCTGCTGGGCGGCTGCCAGGGCACCACCGGCCCGTCGTCGGTCGACCCGTCCACCGGGCGCCCCTATGGCCTGCGCTTCCCGCTGTTCACGGTCTCGGACCTGGTGCGGGTGCACCGCGCGCTGGTGCGGCATCTCGGCATCGAGCGGCCCCTGGCGGCGGTCGGCGGGTCGCTGGGCGGGATGCAGGCGCTCCAATGGTCGCTCGACGCGCCGGGCGAGCTGGGGGCCGCGGTGGTGATCTGCGCGTCCAGCCGGCTCTCCGCGCAGAACATCGCCTTCTCGGCGGTCGCCCGGGAGGCCATCATGGGCGACCCGGACTTCAACGGGGGCGACTACCAGGAGGCCGGGACCCGGCCGGACCGGGGCCTCGCGACCGCGCGCATGCTCGCCCACATCACGTACCTGTCCGAGGAGTCGATGCGCCGCAAGTTCGGGCGCCGGATCCAGGACGCGGACGCGCCGCGCTTCGGCTTCGACGTGGACTTCGAGGTGGAGAGCTACCTCCAGCACCAGGGGGCGTCGTTCCTGAAGCGGTTCGACGCCGGCAGCTACCTGTACCTGACGCGCGTCATGGACTACTTCGACGCGTTCGCCGACCCCGCCGCCACGTCGCGTGCGCTGGCCGCGGGCGACACCCGCTACCTGGTGCTGTCGTTCGACAGCGACTGGCGGTTCGACACCGCGCACTCGCGGGAGATCGTGCGGGTGCTGTCCGCCGGCGGCGCCCACGTCACGTTCCGCGAGATCCCGTCGCCGCACGGCCACGACTCGTTCCTGCTGGAGATCCCGGAGTACCACCGGACGGTCGCCGGGTTCATGGACCGCCTGCACCGCGAGCTGGCGCCGTGAGGCCCGACCTGCAGGTGGTGGCCGCGCTGGTGCCCGAGGGCGCGCGGGTGCTGGACCTGGCGTGCGGCCAGGGCGAGCTGCTGGGGGAGCTGTCCCGTGCCCGGGGCTGCCGTGTGCAGGGCGTGGAGCGCGACCCGGAGGCCTTCCACGCCTGCGTGGCGCGCGGCCTGCCGGTGGTGCAGGCCGACATCGACGACGGCCTGCCGGAGTTCGACGACGACGGGTTCGACCTGGTGGTGCTGTCGCAGGCCCTCCAGGCGACGCGGCGCCCGGTGCGGGTACTGCGGGAGATGATGCGCGTCGCCCCCGCCGGGATCGTCTCCTTCCCCAACTTCGGCCACTGGCGCCTGCGGGCCGGGCTGCTGATGCGCGGCACCATGCCCGTGAGCCGCACGCTGCCGCACCCGTGGTTCGCCACCCCCAACATCCACCTCTGCACGCTGCGCGACTTCGAGCGGCTGGCGGCGGCGGAGGGGCTGCGGGTGTCCGCCCGGCGCCTGCTGGACGAGGACGGGCGGATGGCGCCCGACCGCGCGGAACGGCGGCCCAACCTGCTGGCCGCCGGCGCCGCCTACCTGCTGACCCGGTAGCCGCATGGACTCGATCCGCTCCTTCGTCGACGCGGTCAACGCGTTCGGCGAGCGGCTCGCCGCCGTCCACTGGGGGTTCCTGGTCGCGGCCGCCGCCCTGGGGATCGTGAACCTGGCGCTGCGCTCCCGCGGGTGGCAGAACATCCTGCGGGCCGCGTTCCCCGGCGAGCGGATCCGCTACCGATCCGCGTTCGGGGCCTACTGCGCCGGCGTCGGCGTCAACGCGGTGCTCCCGGCCCGCGCGGGCGACCTCATCAAGATGTACCTGATGCGCCGCTCGGTCCCGAACGCGGGGTACGCGACGCTCACCGGCACCCTGGTCTGCGAGACGATCGTGGACATGATCATCGCGTCCAGCCTGCTGGTCTGGGCGCTCTCGGCGGGGATCCTCCCGGGCGTCCGGCTCCCCGACATCCCGGCGTTCGACCTGTCGCTGGCGCTGCGGCACCCGTTCTGGACGCTCGGGATCGCCGTGGTGATCGTGATCCTGTTCGTGATGCTGGGGCGGCGGGTGCGCCGGTTCTGGCACGAGTTCGGCCGCGGGCTGGTGATCCTGACGACCCCGCTCCGCTACCTGCGGTCGGTCGTGAGCTACCAGGTGGCGGGCTGGGGCTGCCGCGTCGGCGCCGCGGCCTGCTTCCTGCTGGCGTTCGGGATCCCCGCCTCGGTCACGGCCGCGCTGACGGTGCAGGTGGCCGGCAGCCTGGGCGGGTTGTTCCCGGCCACCCCGGGCGGGCTGGGGCCGAAGCAGGCGCTGCTGGTGGTGATGCTCGCCGGCGAGGCCGGGCGCACCGACGTCCTGGCCTTCAGCGCCGGCATGGAGCTGACGCTCATCGTGGTGAACGCCGCCCTCGGCCTCGCGTGCCTTGCGCTGATCCTCAAGGACGTGCGGTTCATGCGCGCGATCCGCCAGGCGCGCAGCGACCGGGGGGACGCCGCTCCCGAGGGGCCCGCCTAGGTGAAGTAGCCACGGACCTGCGCGACACGGCTGATCGGCGGTAGGCCGCCGAGGGAGCTGTGGGGTCGGCGTCGGTTGTACCAGCGCACCCAGCCTGGGAGGGCTCGGGTGCGGTGGGTGCTG
>JBFWNT010000012.1:0-121451 GCA_050250915.1 Thermoleophilia bacterium | reverse complement strand
CGCGCCATCCCACCCAGATTCGCGCCGCCCCCTCACCCCGATCGACACCCGACCGTCACAAGCGGCGCGCGACCCCGCGCCGTCCTGGGTCACAAGTGCACGCCCACCCGGCGGACAAGTGCACACCGGGATCAGGCGGCGGCGGGGTGGGCGTCGGGGAAGTAGTGGCCGGCGTCGAGGTCGTCGAGGAGGCCCGGGCCGGTGGGGACCCAGGGGAGGAGAGCCCGGGTGCGGACGCTGGAGGCGGGGACGTCGGCGGAGAAGAAGCCGGCGAGCCAGCCGAAGTGGTCGGCGGCGTCGGCGTCGGGGATCCCCCGGACCGGCACGCCCAGCCCCCGGCCGATGGCCTCGGCGATGGTCCTTGTGGTGATCCCCTCCTCCGCCACGCCGTGCAGCACCGCGCCGGCGGGGGCGCCCTCGGCCGCCAGGCGGAAGAGGCGGGCGGCGTCCCGGCGGTGGACGGCCGGCCAGCGGTTGGCGCCGTCGCCGGGGAACCCGGAGACGCCCGTCCGGCGGGCGATGTCGATGAGGGCCGGGACGAACCCGTGGTCGCCCTCCCCGTGGACCGTCGGGGGCAGCCGGACGACCGCCGAGCGAACGCCCCGCTCCGCGAGTTCAATTGCACGGACCTCGGAGGTCAATCGGTGCGACCCGTGCGACGCGGGGTCCCCGCGGTCGTCCTCCGTCGCGAGCCGGCCGGACGCCAGCAGGCCGGTGCCGGACGTGATCACCAGGGCCCGCCCGGATCCGGCGAGCGCGTCGCCGAAGGTCTCCACCGCCGCCAGGTCGATCCGCCCCGCCCGGTCCAGCGCGCTGAAGTCGTCGTGGACGAATGCACAGTGGACGATGGCATCCGCCCCCGCCGCCGCCCGGGCCAGCACGTCCAGGTCCTCGAGGTCCCCGCGGATGGCCTCGACGCCCGCCGCGTCCAGGACCCCCGCCGACGCGTCCGACCGCGCCAGCCCCGACACCGCATGCCCCGCTGCCAGCAGCTCCGGGACGACCGCCGAGCCGATGAAGCCCGACCCGCCGGTGACGAACACGCGCATCACGCCCCTCCCATGTCAGTGACTGTCATCAGCATAACACGGTGATGTCAGTGACTGCCGTCGGCTACGATCCGCCCGTGGGACGATGGGAACCCGACAGCCGCGACCGCCTGGAGGAGGCCGCGCTCGACCTCTACGGGGAGCGCGGCTTCGAGCGCACCACCGTCGCCGAGATCGCCGCCCGCGCCGGGGTGACCGAGCGCACCTTCTTCCGCCACTTCGCCGACAAGCGAGAGGTCCTGTTCGGCGGGGCCGGGGCCTTCGAGGCCCTCGTCGTGAACCCGGTCGCCGCGGCGCCCGCCGGCACGTCGGCCATCGACGCCGCCGCCGCCGGCCTCGCCGCCGCCGCGACGTTCCTGGAGGGACGACGCGCGTTCGCCCGGCGCCGCCAGGCCGTGATCGACGCGAACCGCGAGCTCCAGGAGCGCGAGCTGGCCAAGCTGGCGGCACTGGGGCGCGGCCTGGCCGGCGCCCTCCGGGCACGCGGGGAGCCGGACCCCGGCGCGACCCTCACCGCCGAGGTCGCCGTCGCCGTGTTCCGCGCGACGTTCGAGCGGTGGGCCGGGTCGGCCGACACGCCCCCGCTGCCGGACATGATCCGGGAGGCCCTCGCCGGCCTCGGGGCGCTCGTCGCGCCGGCGGTCAGTCCGAGACGCCCGCCTCGGTGACGATGTGCGCCGGGCGCAGCCGCACCAGCAGCTCGCCCGGCACCGCGTTGCGCCGGCCGTAGGACTCCGCCAGCTCCGGGCCCATGTAGCGGAACGCGATCCGGGTGCTCCAGACCAGCATCTCGTCGAGGTCCTCGCTGATGGTCGCGGTGCCGTCGATGCGCACGTAGGCGAACGGCGGCGCCTCGTCGTCGACGACCACGGACGCCCGCGCGTCGCGGCGCAGGTTGCGCCCCTTCACCGTCCCCGAGCCCGTCATGAACACGACGGTGCCGTCGTCGTCGAGGACGAACCAGACCGGCTGGACGTGCGGGCGACCGTCCTTCCGGACGGTCGCCAGCTTGCCCGTTCGCGTGCCGTGGAGGAGGAACGCGGTGCGCTCCTCCACCGACATCGGCCGGCTCACCCGGCCCGGTAGATCCCGCCGACGACCCCGCCGCCGACCGCCGCCAGGACCGGGACCGGCGCGGCGGCCCCCCGGACCTCCTCGATGTACCCGGTCGCGGCCGCCACCACCGCGCCGTACACGTCCGCCCGCGGCTTCACGAACCGCGGCACGTTCGGGAGCTGCCCGATCAGGTCCGTCGAGACGAGCACCTGCCCGTCGGTCTCCGTCCCCGCCGCGATGCCGATCGTCGGCGCGCCCACCTCGCGCGTGATCCGCTCCGCCAGCTCCGCCGGGACCGCCTCGATCACGATCGCGCAGCAGCCGGCCTCGTCCAGCGCCCGCGCCTCGGCCGCGATGCGGTCGGCCTCCTCCGGGGTCTTCCCCTCGCGCCGGTAGACCTCCGCCGTCTGCGGCAGCAGGCCCACGTGGCCGATCACCGGGATGCCGGCGGCGATGATCGCCGCCACCTGCGGGGCCAGCCCGCCCTCGAGCTTCACCGAGTCGGCGCCGGCGGCCACCAGCACCCGGGCGCTCTCCACCGCCTCCCAGGGCGACCGGTACGTCCCGGCGGACAGGTCGCCGCAGACGTGCGTGTCCGGCGCGCCGTTACGGACCGCCCGGACGTGGTGGGCCATCATCGCCAGCGTGACCTCGCGCGTGGTCGGGAAGCCGAGCTCCACCTCGCCGAGGCTGTCGCCGACCAGGATGACGTCGATCCCGGCGGCCTCCAGCGCCATCGCCGTCGGGTAGTCGTAGGCCGTCAGCATCGCCAGGCGCATGCCGCCCTTCCGCGCCCGGATGTCGTCGGCCGAGAGATGCATCGCCATGGCTACCGCTCCTCCCACAGCGCGGGGACGCCCTCGAAGGCGGGGGACACGTCCACCTGCTTGTTGTCGGAATCGACGTGGACGACGGTCGGCTCGAAGCCCTCGAGCCCGGCCGCGTCGTACTGCGCGTAGGTGAGCACGATCACGAGGTCGCCGGGCTGCGCGAGCCGTGCGGCGGCCCCGTTCAGGCAGATGTCGCCCCGCCCGGCGGGGCCCTCGATGGCATAGGTCTCGAACCGGGCGCCGGTGTTGATGTTCAGGACCGAGACCTGCTCGTAGGGGAGGATGTCCGCCGCCTCGAGCAGGTCGGTGTCGATCGTGATGCTGCCGACGTAGTCGAGGTTCGCGTCGGTCACGGTGGCGCGGTGGATCTTGCTCTTCATCATCGTTCGGGTGCGAAGCGGCACGCTGGCGGCCCTCCGGGGACGGGTGGTGGGGAGCAGGACGTTGTCGATGAGTCGTGCCGGGCCCACGCGCGCGGCCACGGCGAGCAGAGCGGGACCCTCGAGCGTCTCGAGGGCTTCGAACGTGTCGGGATCCACGACGGCGGCGTACTGGAGGTCGCAGCGGGGCTCCGCCTCGATCACCGCACGGGCGGCCGCGGCGATGCGGGCGGCGTCGCGCTCGCCCTCCCGCGCGAGCGCCTCCGCGGCGCGGAGGCCGCGGCTCAGGGCCGTCGCCGCCTGACGGTCCTCGGGACCCAGGTAGGCGTTGCGGCTGCTCATCGCGAGCCCGTCGGGCTCGCGGAAGATGGGCGCCACGACCAGCTCGATGTCGTCGAGGTGCAGGTCGGCCAGCAGGCGACGCACCACGGCCAGCTGCTGCGCATCCTTCTGGCCGAACACGGCCCGGTCGGGGCGGACGGCCAGCAGCAGCTTGGCGACGATCGTGGCGACGCCGTCGAAGTGCCCCGGCCGCGCCGCCCCCTCCAGGCCGGCGCTGGGGCCGGCGACCGTCACGGTGGTCGCGTGGCCGTCCGGGTACATCGTGTCCGGTCCGGGCGCGAAGACCAGGGCCACGCCGCGCCCGGCGGCCAGGTCCAGGTCGCGGGCCTCCTGCCGCGGGTACTTCGAGAGGTCCTCGCCGGCGGCGAACTGGGTGGGGTTCACGAACAGGGTGACCACCACCGCGCACCCGCCGGCGGCCGCCCGGTCCATCAGGTCCAGGTGGCCCTCGTGGAACGCGCCCATCGTCGGCACCACCGCGATCCGGCGGCCGTCGGCCCGCAGCGCGGCGACCGCGCGACGCAGCTCGTCGACCGTGCGGACGACCGGGATCTGGGGTGTCGGGAGGGGTTCGGTTCGGGACGCGGACATGCGGGAGCCGCCCCGCGCGGTCCCGGACGACGGCACGCCGCGACCGCGGTCTGCCCCCGTCCGACGCCTCTGCTCCAGCTCCCGCGGGCGCGGGATGCCGGGCTGTGCGTGAGCGGCACCGTGATCATACCGCCGCCCCGACGAACGCGTCGGGTGTCGTTCCGGCCGACCGCGCGGGTAGCCTGCCCGCATGCCCGAAGCCGCCGACCGCGTGGCCGCGCTCGAGGCGTACCACCGCGACGAGGTCGCCGTGTGCACCCGCTGCGCCCTCAGCGGGACACGCACCCAGGTCGTGGTGGGCGACGGCGCGCTCGACGCGGACCTGATGTTCGTGGGCGAGGCCCCCGGCTACCACGAGGACCGCCAGGGGATCCCGTTCGTGGGCCAGTCGGGGAAGCTCCTGACCAGCCTCCTGGAGGGGATCGGGCTGCGGCGGGAGGACGTCTTCATCGCGAACGTCCTGAAGTGCCGCCCGCCGGGCAACCGCGACCCCGCGCCGGCCGAGATCCGCGACTGCGAGCCGCACCTGTTCCGGCAGATCTCCCTGATCCAGCCCCGCATGGTGTGCACGCTCGGCAACTTCGCCACCAAGCTCCTCTCCGGCCGGCCCGACGGGATCTCCCGCGTCCACGGCCACGAGCTGCCGATCGATGTCGCCGGCCACCGCCTGCTGCTCTACCCGCTGTTCCACCCGGCGGCGGCCCTCTACACGCGCGCCATGCTCTCCACCCTGGAGGAGGACTTCGCGCGCATCCCCGGCCTCCTGCGGGGAGAGACCCCCGCCCCCCCGGCGGGCGGCCCGGCCGCCGCGCCGCCCGCGCCCGCGGCGGAGGCCGCGCCGCCGGCCCCGGCGCCCGTCCCCGTCGCCGCCGCCCCCGAGCCGGCGCCCGACGAGCAGCTCGGCCTGTTCTGACCGGCGAGCCGCTCACCTTCGAGAGCGAGGGCCCCGAGGCCACGGCCGAGCTGGGCGCGGCCCTGGCGGAGCTCCTGCGGGCGGGCGACCTGGTGCTGCTGCGCGGCGAGCTCGGCGCGGGGAAGACCACCCTGGTGCGCGCGGCGGCCCGCGCCCTGGGGGTGGAGGGGCCCGTCACGAGCCCCACGTTCACCGTCGCCCAGCGGTACACGGGCCGGGTGGAGGTGGCGCACGTCGACGCCTACCGTCTCGGCGGTCCCGACGACGAGGAGGCCGAGCTGCTGCGCGACGCCGTCGGGGCCGACGCCGTGGGCTTCGTGGAGTGGCCCGACGCGATCCTGCCGGCCCTCCCCGACGCCCGCCTGGAGCTGGAACTGCGGCACGGGGGCGGGGACCGCCGGCTGGTACTGTTGGCCACGAGGGACGCGGAACTCCGCGCCAGCCTCGGCCAGCGGATTGCCGACCTTCGCGCTCGACACCTCAACCGCGAGCCCGGCCCTCGCGCTCGTCAATGACGGCGGGCCGGTCGCCGAGCTCTGGCTGGCGCCCGAACCGGGCGCCGGGCGGCGCGTGCTGGAAGCGGTCCACGGGCTCCTGGCCTCGGTGGGGGCGACGACCGCCGACCTCGACGGCGTCGTCGTGGGCGTCGGCCCCGGCGGTTTCACGGGGCTCCGGATCGGGCTGGCGACCGCCCTCGGGCTGGGCCAGGCGCTGGGGATCCCCGTGACCGGGGCGTCGTCGCTCGAGGCGCTGGCCCTGGGCGTGGCCGAGGCCGCGCCGCCCGGAGCGGTGGTGGTGCCGGTGCTGGACGCCCGCCGCCGCGAGCTGTTCGCCGGCGTGTACCGCGCCGGCGAGGGGGACGCCCTGGAGGAGATCGCGGCGCCGCAGGCCATCGCGGCCGCCGGCCTGGCCGCCCTGCTCGACGGCCTCGGCGAGCCGGCGTGGATCGGCGGTGACGGGGTCCCCGCCGCCGGCGACGCCCTCGGCGGTCCCGGCCGCACGCTGCTGCCGCCCACCGCGCGGGCGGCGCGGGTGTCGGCGGCGGCGCTCGTCGCCCGCGTCCGCGCCGGCGCCGGGCTGCCGGCCCGGCCGGTGTACGCCCGCCTGCCCGACGCCGAGGTCAACCGGCGGGCGGCGCTCACGGAGACGGGCGCGTGATGGCCCGCGGGCGCCGGGCGCCGGCCGAGCCGGTCACCAGGATCCGGCCGATGAAGACGTCCGACGTGCCGCAGGTCGTGGCGATCGAGGCGTCCAGCTCCGCGACGCCGTGGACGCGCGCGATGTTCATGTCCGAGCTGGGCCGGCCCGGCACCATCGACCTGGTGGCGCACCGCGCCGGCGACGTGCTCGGCTACATCATGGTGTCCCGCTACGCCGACGTCTGGCACATCCTGAACGTGGTGGTGCGCGAGGCGCAGCGCGACCAGGGCATCGGCGGACGGCTGCTCGACGACCTGTTCGAGCGGGCGGGCTCCAAGCCGCACCTGGGCTTCACGCTCGAGGTGCGCGTGTCCAACGCCCGGGCGATCCACCTGTACCGGCGCAAGGGCTTCCTGGATCACGGCATCCGCCCCGGGTACTACTCGGACAACGGCGAGGACGCGATGATCATGTGGCGCAGCGGCGCCCCGGAGCAGGCCGCGTGAGCGGGCCGGTCGTCACCGGCCCCGTCCTCGCGATCGAGACCTCGTGCGACGAGACGGCCGCCGCCGTCGTCGCGGGCCGCGAGATCATCTCCAACGTGGTGGCGTCGCAGGCCGAGCTGCACGCGCCCTACGGCGGCGTGGTCCCCGAGGTCGCCGCCCGGCACCACCTGGGCACCGTCAACGGCGTGGTCGACGAGGCCCTGGCCCAGGCCGGCCTGGTGCTGGGCGACGTCGAGGCCGTCGCGGTGACGCAGCGGCCGGGCCTGATCGGGGCGCTCCTGATCGGCGTGGCCACCGCGAAGGCGATCGCGTACGCGGCGGGAAAGCCCCTGATCATGGTGGACCACCTCCACGGGCACATCGCCGCCAGCTGGCTCGCGCCCGTGTGCCTGGACCCGCCGTTCGTGAGCCTGGTGGCCTCCGGCGGCCACACGCGTCTGGACCTGGTGACCGACCTGCGGCACCCGCAGCTGCTGGGCCAGACCATCGACGACGCGGCGGGGGAGGCGATCGACAAGGGCGCGCGGCTCCTGGGCCTCGGGTACCCCGGCGGGCCGGCGCTGGAGAAGCTGGCGTCGACCGGGTCGCGCACCGCCCGCGAGTTCCCCGTGGGCCTGCGGGGCGCCGGCACCCGGGACTTCTCGTACGCGGGCGTGAAGACCGCCCTGCTCTACGCGGTGCGCGAGCGCGAGACGCCGCCCACCGAGCCCGAGCGCGCCGACCTGGCCGCCTCCTACCAGGAGGCGGTGCTGCGGCCGCTGGCCGACCGCCTGGTGGCGGCCGCCGTCGATGAAGGCGTCCCGGCCGTCGCGCTCGGCGGCGGCGTCGCCGCCAACGGGCGCCTGCGCGAGCTGGTGCAGCAGGGCGCCGACCGCCACGGCTTGCGGTTCGCCGTGCCCGACCGGCGGCTCTGCACGGACAACGCGGCCATGATCGGGGCGGCCGCCCAGTTCACCGGGGCCGTCCCCTGGCCGGACTACCTGGGCCTTGACGCCGTGGCCACGGCGCCGCCCGGGGGGATCGCGGCGTGAGGCCGGTCCGGCGGGCGGCGGTGGCCCTCGCCGGCGCGGCCGCCCTCGCGGCCCCGGCGGTCGTGGCGGCGCAGGGCACCACCACGGCCCCGGTGCCGGCGGGCACGCGCGACCCGGTGGCCGCCCGCGACGCGGCGCTGGACGCCGCGCTGGCCTGGAGCGACGTGCTCGGCGCCAGCCGCGCCCCCGCCCTGCCGGCCCCCGGGGACACCCGGGCCGTGATCCTGCTGCTGCGCGACCCGCCGGCCGCCGCGGCCGACCCCGGCGACCGCGCCGCCGCCGCGGCCGCGATCACCCGGCAGCAGGACGCGCTGGCGCCGGTGCTGGCCGACCTCGGGGCCACCATCACGTTCCGCTACCGGGTCCTCATCGACGCCGTCGCGGTGAGCGTCCCCGCCGCCCGCGTCGAGGCCCTCGGCGCCCTGTCGGAGGTCACCGCGGTGGTCCCGGTGGGCTACCTGTCGCCGGCGCAGGCGGCGCCATCGACGCCGGCGCCCGCGCCGTCCGGCGCCCCCGCCGCCCCGGCGGTCGCGGGCCCCGCCGCCGGGCCCGCGCACATCGCCCTGATCGACGCCGGGGTGGACGCGTCGCACCCGTGGCTGGGCGGCGGCATCGGGCCCACGTTCCCGATCATCGGGGGCGCGGACCTGGTCGACGGCGACGCCGACCCGTCGCCCGGGCCTGGCGATCCCGCGCTGGAGGCGCACGGCACCCAGATGGCGAGCCTCGTGCTCCGCGACGCCGCCCTCCAGGGCCTGGCGCCCGACGCCGTCCCGCGGCTCCTGGCCTACCGCGTCGTCACGGGTGAGCCGGCCGGCGGCCGGGTGCAGGCGCTCGCGCGCACCGACCGGGTGCTGGCCGCCCTGGAGCGGGCGGTCGACCCGGACGGCAACGGCGATCCCCGCGACCGCGCCGACGTGATCCTGCTGGGGGTGGCGGGCGCGTTCGACGGCGGCGGCGTGGACCCGGTCGCACAGGCGCTGGAGTCGGCCGACCGCGTGGGCTCCACCGTGGTGGCGCCCGCCGGCAACGACGGGCCCACGTTCTCGCGCCCCGGCGCCGTCGGCGGCCCGGCGGCGGTCCGGACGGTGCTGGCGGTCGGCGGGGCCACCGCGGGCACCGGGCCGCGCACCGCGCACCTCGACGCCCGCCTGGGCCCGGCGTCGGCGCGCCTGGGGAACCTGCCGCTGATGGGCGCGGCGCCCCCCGCCGGGCAGTTCCCCCTCGTGGCCCTGCGCGACGACGCCGGCCTGGCGGAGGGCGCCCGGGACGAGGATTTCCGCACCGCGTCGGGCGGGAGCCGCGCCCTGGGCGCGCTGGTGCTGGTGGCCCGGGGCGACGCGCCGCTGGCCGAGACCGCCCGCCGCGCCGCCGCCGCCGGCGCACGCGCGCTGCTGGTGTGGGACGAGGACGGCGACGCCGCCTTCCCGGCCGTGCCCGGCGACATGGGCCTGCCGATCCCCGTCGTGGGCCTCGGCGCCCGCCAGGGCGGCGCGCTGCTGCGGCTGGCCGACACGCGGCCCGACCTGCGCGTGAGCCTCGCCGCGGACCCGCTGGCCGCCGCGCCGGTGGGGGTGGCCTCGTTCTCGTCGTGGGGCCCGACCGCCGACGGGCGCCAGAAGCCCGACCTGGTGGCGCCGTCCGTCGACCGCGAGGCCGCCTGGCCCGGGCGGGCCGTCGACGGGCGCCCCCAGGCCGCGCCGCTCACCGGCACCAGCGCCGCCGCCGCCGAGGTCGCCGCCACGGCCCTGCGGCTGCGCGTCGACCGGCCCGAGCTGGGACCCGCCGCGGTCCGCTCGCTGCTGATCCAGTCGGCCCGGCCACTCCCCGGGGTGGCCGCCACGCGCCAGGGCGCCGGCCTGCTGGCCGCCCCCGCGCCGCAGGGGCTGCGGATCGAGCCGGCGATCGTCGCCGCGACCCCCGTCGCCGGCGGCGCGGCGCGGGCGACCGTGACCCTGAGCGACCTGGAGGGCGCGCCCGGCACCTACAGCCTGTGGCTGCGCACCGCCGCGGGCGAGCGGCGCGTGGGCGCCGCCACGGTCCCCGCCTCGGGCCGCGCCCGCGTGCGGCTGTCGCTGCCGGGCGACGCCGGCCGGCTGGTGGTGCGCGACCGCGCCGGGGACGAGCGGGGAGGGGCGCCCGTGCTGCCGTCGCGGCCCGCGCGGACCCCGGACGACGCGCTCGGCGACCTGCGGGTGGGGACCGAGGGCGGCGTGGCCGAGGTGCGCGTGCGGGTGGGCCTGCTGCGCAGGGCCGACGGCCGGCTGCGGAGCGTGCGGCTCCACGGCCTGCGCCTGAGCCTGCTCCCCGACGACGGCGGCGCACCGCTGCCGGTGACGGGCGCGAAGGCCGCCGCGGCCCTGCCGGCCGGGACCTACCGCTTCCTGATCGCCCCGCGGCTGGCCGACGGGCTGGACGTGCCGGCCGGCACCTACCGGGTGCGCGCCGAGGCCACCGGCCCGGACGGCCGCCGCCTCACGCTGCGGAGCGGGCCGCTCACCATCCGGGGCTGAGCCGCCGCCCACCGGCGATTTCGGCGCCCTGGCGGTGCGCATTTCGTGGCAGACAGCACTTGCGGACCGCTCTCCGGCGACGGATACTTGTTCAAGGTGTCACAAACTTCGTGAGAGGGTCCCGGACCGATGGCAACTGATCGACTGACCCTCGGGGTCGCCGCGCGCCTGTCGCGCTACCTCCAGGTGCTCACGCAGGCGAAGAAGATGGGAAAGAACAGCATCTCCTCGCAGGCCATCTCCGAGTACACGAACGTCAACCCGACCCAGATCCGCCGGGATCTCTCCGGGTTCGGCAAGTTCGGCAAGCGGGGCGTGGGTTACGACATCGACTCGCTGATCGAGCAGATCCGCAAGATCCTGCGGACGTCCGGACAGCACAACATCGCGCTGTTCGGGGCCGGGAACCTGGGGCAGGCGATCGCCAGCTCGGGCGTCTTCGCGGATCACGGTTTCCGCATCTCCGCGATCTTCGACGTCGACCCCGACCGGGTGGGCAGCCAGGTGGGGGACACCACCGTCCGCCACTACCGCGAGCTCCAGGACGTCGTGGCCGGCGACGGGGTCATGGTGGGGGTGCTCGCCGTCCCCGCCGGCGCGGCCCAGGAGGTCGCCGACGATTTGGTTGCCGCCGGGGTCAAGATCATCTTCAACTACTCCGATGCGCTGTTGACGGTTCCCTCCGACGTGACCGTGCACACCTCGAGCCCGGCGGTCGAGCTGCTGTACGCCCTCTACTTCTATCTGAGCTGATGCCGCCCGCAGGGGGCCGTGCCCCCGCGCCGCGCGAGGGCGTCGCCGACTGGGGCCTGGCCCGGGTGGTGGAGCAGGCCGGGGTCACCGCGCCCGGGGGCGCGACGGTGCACGCGGACGCGGTCGCGCGGGCCGCGCTGGCCGACCTCTGCACCCGCGCCGACGCCCGGCGCCGGGCCGCCGGCGACCGGCTGCTGGAGGCGGTGCTGGTGCACGACGGGGACGGCCGCCTGGTGGCCGCGAACCGCCGGTGCCTGGACCTGCTGGCCCTCGACGCCGCCCACCTGGCCGGCGCGACGGCACAGGAGCCGGGGTGGCGCGCGATCGCCCCGGACGGGACGGTCCTCGCGCCCGGCGAGCAGCCGGCCGGGCGGGCCCTGCGGACCGGCGAGGCCCAGCGCGAGGTCACGATGGGGGTGCGCCGCCGCGACGGCGCCCTGGTGTGGGTGGCCGCCGAGGCCGTCCCCCTCCACGGCCCCGACGGCGCGGTGTGCGGCGTGGTGACCGCGATGGTGGACGTGACCGCCGAGCACGAGGCCGCCGCCGAGCTGCGCCGCAGCCAGGACGAGTTCCGCATGCTCGCGGAGCAGTCCGGCGACGTCGTCGCGCGGATGGACATGGAGAACCGCTACACGTACGTCTCGCCGGCGTGCGAGCGGGTGTACGGCTGGCGCCCGGAGGAGATGCTCGGGCGCTCCGCGTTCGACTTCATGCACCCGGACGACGTGGGCGCGCGCCAGCGCCTGCGGCTGGAGCTGCTGGACGGCCGCGAGGCGGCGACCGCCGAGTTCCGGATGCGCGCGCCCGACGGCGCCTGGGTGCCGGTGCGCGGGACGATCGCCCTGCTGCGGGGCAGCGACGGCGCGCCGGAGGCCCTGCTGAGCACCACTCGCGACATGCGCCGCCGCCGCGCGGCCGACGAGGCGCTGCGCCGCGCGACCGAGCAGTTCACCAGCGCGTTCGCGCACGCGCCCATCGGGATGGCCCTGGTGGGCGTCGACGGCCGCTTCCTGCGGGTCAACCGGGCGCTGTGCGACCTGGTGGCGTACGCCGAGGACGACCTGCTGCGCATGGCGTTCCAGGACATCACCCACGCCGAGGACCTGGACGCGGACCTGGCGCTCATCCAGGAGGTCCTCCGGGGCGACCGGGCGGACTACACGATGGAGAAGCGCTACGTGCGCGCCGACGGGCGGGTGATCTGGGCGCTGCTGGCCGTGTCGCTCGTGAGCGACGCCGACGGCGTGCCGCTGCACTTCATCTCCCAGATCCAGGACATCTCGGAGCGGCACGAGCTGGAGCAGCGGCTGCGGGAGCAGGCCGAGCACGACCACCTCACCGGGCTGTACAACCGCCGGCGCTTCCACGAGGAGCTGCGCCGCCAGATCGGGCGCGTCGCCCGGAACGGCGAGGCGGCGATGCTGGCGATGATCGACCTCGACCGCTTCAAGGACGTCAACGACCGCGACGGGCACGTGGCGGGCGACGAGCTGCTGCGGGCGGTGGGCCAGGCGCTGGCGGCCCGGCTCCGCCGCAGCGACACGCTGGGGCGCCTCGGCGGCGACGAGTTCGCGGCGATCCTGGTGGGCGCCGACGAGGAGGCGGGCGCGGCGATCGCCCACATGCTGGTGGGCGCGGTGCACGAGGTGGTGGGCGGGGCGGCGCCCGTCAGCGCCAGCGTGGGCCTGGCCCGGATCGAGGCCGACGACGACCCCGGCTCGGTCCTCGCGCGCGCCGACGAGGCGATGTATGCCGCGAAGGCGTCGGGGCGCGGCGCCGTCCACGTGGGCGCGGAGCCCGAGTAGCGCGCCGCCCGGGGGCGGGGGCCGCCCGCCGGGGCGTTGCTAGACTCGCCGCCGGATGGCCAATGGAGACGCCCCGTCCGGCATCCTGGCCGGCGCACGCGAGCGCTTCGAGGCGTCGACCGACCTCACGGTCGGGCTCGAGGAGGAGTACCAGCTCCTCGATCCCGCGACGCTCGCGCTGACCAACCGCTTCGAGGAGCTCATGGAGGCGGCCCCCGAGCCGCTGCGCGAGCGCCTTGCCGGCGAGCTGATCGCCAGCGAGGTGGAGTTCCGCACGGGCCGGCACGTCACGTTCGCCGATGCCGCCCGCGAGCTGGTGGAGGGCCGCCTGGCCACCATCGCGCTGGCCGAGCGCCTGGGCATCGCGATCGGCATCTCCGGCGTCCACCCCTTCAGCCCCTGGCAGGACCAGCGGATCATCGACACGCCGCACTACCGCCGGGTGGAGGGCGAGCTGGGCTACATCGCCTGGACCAACAACACCTGGTCGCTGCACCTCCACGTGGGCGTGCGGGGCGCCGACCGCGCCGTCGCCGTCTCCACCGCGATGCGCGGCGTGCTGCCCGAGCTCCTGGCGCTGTCGGCCAACTCCGCGGTGTTCGCCGAGCGGGTCACGCGCCTCCACTCCACGCGCATCCAGGTGTTCACCAAGAGCTTCCCGCGCTGCGGGATCCCCGACGCCTACCGCGACTGGGACGAGTACGCGCGCTTCGTGCAGCTGCTCGAGGACACCGGCTCCATCGTGGAGAGCACGCAGATCTGGTGGAGCGTGCGGCCCCACCACAACTTCGGGACCGTCGAGGTGCGCATCTGCGACGGGCAGACGGAGATGGCCGAGGCGTTCGCCGTCGCGGCGCTCGCGATGTCGTGCATCGCCGCGTTCGCCGCCGACCTCGACGCCGGGCGGCCCGTGCCGGTCCACGCGCGGGGCCTCATCGAGGAGAACGTGTGGCGCGCCGAGCGCCACGGCCTGACCGGGGGCCTGATCGATCTGGAGACCGGCGTCGTGCGGCCCACCACGCAGGCCGTCGAGGAGCTGCTCGAGTGGTCGGCGCCCGCGCGCCGCGACCTGGGCCTGGAGCCGTTCCTGGCGCACGTGCCGCGGATGCTCGCCGACGGGAACGGCGCGATGCGCCAGGTCGCGCGCCTGGCCGCGCTCGGCGACGTCCGGGCGATGCACGCCGAGGTGGTCGAGCGCACCCGCCGCTCCGCCGAGGAGGCGCTGGAGATCTGGGCGGCCGCGGCGTGACGACCGGCGACGAGGCAGCGGGGCAGGCGCCCCCCACGCCGGAGGAGGTGGCCGCCGCGTTCGCGGAGCGCCTGGCACGCACCCCGGTGCGCGACGTGCTGCTCCAGACGATGGCGACCTTCATCGACATGGCCGGCATCCGGCTGGGCATGGGCCCGGCGGGGGACGAGCCGCGCGACCTGGTGCAGGCGCGGCAGGCCATCGAGTCGCTCCGCGCGCTCCTGGGGGTGGCGGAGCGCGAGCTGGGCGCCGCCCAGGTGCACCCGTTCAAGGAGCCGCTGGCCGTGCTCCAGATGGCGTACGCCCGGGCCGCGGAGGCCCCCGCGCAGGACGCGCCGGGCGAGGGCGACCCCCCGCCGCCCGACGAGCCGGACGCCGCGTCGCGCCTCTGGGTGCCGCCCGGCACCCCCCGCCCGCCCCGCTAGCCGCTCCGACACCGGCGTCGGGGCCCACCGACGTCCGGCCCCGTGTGGTAGAAAACCGCGTCGGCCGACGCGGCTTCGGATGCCGCATGTGCCGGTGTGGACGCGGAGCGCACGGCCCTTCGGATCGGGCGAAGAACGGCGCGCTCGTCTGAACCCGATCTCGGAGGGAACAATTTGGCCGACTTCCTGTCGGACAACACCGTATGGCTCGCGTTGGTGCTCGGCCTCGTCGCCGTGGCCTACGGCATCGGTCTCACCTTCTACCTGCTCAAGCTCCCCGCGGGCGACGAGCGGATGCGGAGCATCGCCGCAGCGGTCCAGGAGGGTGCACAGGCCTACCTGAAGCGGCAGTACACGATCATCGCAGGCGTCGCCGCCGTGCTGTTCGTCGTCATCGGACTCCTCGGCGGGGCGGTCGATTCGTCCCTCCTGGGATGGAAGGCCGCGTTCGGCTTCCTCATCGGTGCCGTCGCCTCCGCCGCGGCCGGCTTCATCGGCATGAACGTCTCCGTGCGCACGAACGTGCGCACCGCGGAGGCGGCGAAGAAGGGCCTCCCGCAGGCCCTGAGCGTGGCGTTCAAGGGCGGCGCCGTCACCGGCATGCTCGTGGTGGGCCTCGGCCTCCTGGCCGTCTCGGCCTATTTCCTGATCCTCGGTGAGGGCGCCGAGGACGTCCCGCCGCTTGTCGGCCTGGCCTTCGGGTCCAGCCTCATCAGCGTCTTCGCCCGTCTGGGCGGCGGCATCTTCACCAAGGGCGCCGACGTCGGCGCCGACCTGGTCGGCAAGGTCGAGGCGGGCATCCCCGAGGACGACCCGCGCAACCCGGCCGTCATCGCAGACAACGTGGGCGACAACGTCGGCGACTGCGCCGGCATGGCCGCCGACCTGTTCGAGACCTACGCGGTGACCACGGTGGCCGTGATGTTCCTCGGCTCCCTGTTCCTCGCCGACTTCGGCAACGCGCTGGTCTACCCGCTCGCCCTGGGCGGCGTGTCGATCCTCGCGTCGATCATCGGCACCTGGTTCGTCCGCGTCGGTCCCAACGGGTCCGTCACGGCGGCGCTCTACACGGGCCTGGGCGTGGCCGCGCTGCTCGCCATCGCCGGGTTCCTGCCGGTGACCTACTGGCTCATGGACGGCGTCGATGACGTCGTGCCCGGCGCCGGCTCGTGGCTCGACTACTTCTGGTGCGCCGTGATCGGCATCGGCGTGACGATGGCGCTGGTGGCCATCACCGAGTACTTCACCGGCACGGCCTGGCCCCCGGTGAAGAAGATCGCGAAGGCGTCCGAGACGGGCGACGCGACCAACATCATCGCCGGACTGGCGGTCGGCCTGAAGGCGACCGCCGCACCGATCGTGGTGATCGTCGCCGCCATCGCCTCCACGTACGAGCTGGGCTCGTTCTACGGCATCGGCGTGGCCGTCATGGCGATGCTCTCCATGGCGGGCGTGGTCGTGGCGCTCGACGCCTTCGGCCCCATCACGGACAACGCGGGCGGCATCGCCGAGATGGCGGAGCTGGACGAGAGCGTCCGGAACATCACCGACCCGCTCGACGCGGTCGGCAACACCACGAAGGCCGTCACCAAGGGTTACGCGATCGGCTCCGCCGGTCTCGCCGCCGTGGTGCTCTTCGTGTCGTACGTGGAGGAGCTGGCCCACACCATCGGCGACTCCGCGCTCAGCTCGGTCGACTTCAGCCTGGTCAACCCGTTCGTGGTGATCGGGCTGTTCATCGGCGGCATGATGCCGTTCCTCTTCGCCGCGTTCTCGATGGAGGCCGTCGGAAAGGCGGGCGGCCAGGTGGTCGAGGAGGTCCGCCGCCAGTTCCGGGAGAAGCCCGGGATCATGGAGGGCACCGACAAGCCCGACTACGCGCGGTGCGTCCGCATCGTGACCGCGTCGGCGCAGCGGGAGATGCTCATCCCCGCCGCGATCCCGATCGCGTTCCCGATCGTCACGGCGTTCATCTTCGGCATCAACAACGGCCGCGAGATGCTCGGCGGGCTGCTGCTCGGCGTGATCGTCACCGGCATCTTCGTGGCGATCTCCATGACCTCCGGCGGAGGCGCCTGGGACAACGCCAAGAAGATGATCGAGGACGGTCACTACGGCGGGAAGGGCTCCATCGCCCACAAGGCGGCGGTCACCGGCGACACCGTCGGCGACCCCTACAAGGACACCGCCGGCCCGGCCATCAACCCGATGATCAAGGTCGCCAACATCGTGGCGCTCCTCATCATCCCGTTCCTGAACTGAGCCCCGCGGGGCCCGTCCAGGGCGGATAGGAAGGTCTGCGAGGGCGCCGTCCGACCGGCGCCCTCGCTGTTGTCAGGGCGGGGGCCGCGCGCCGAGGGGGAAGAGAACGGGCGCGGCCGTGTCCCGGTCGGACCCCCTACCAGTCGGCCCCCGTGATCGTCTCCTCGCCCGGGGCGATCGCGGCGACGGACAGCGAGAGGCCGGCGCGGCGGAGCATCCGGCGCGCCTCGGCGATCTGGCGCTCGTGGCGGGACGACTCGCCGACCAGGCACACGCGCGGCTCGATCCCGGTGGCCTCCAGGTGGCGCAGGCGCTGCACGGTGGCGCGCCGCACGAGCGTCTCCGGCAGCTCCACCTCGAAGCAGAGGGGGCGCACGGCGCCGCGCTCGCAGTGGACGTCGGCGGGCTCGCCCGCGGTGGGCGGCGGCGCCCCGAACTCGTCGGAGCCCTTCGCCCGGACGGTCCAGGTGGTGCGGGACGCGAGATCACGGGCCAGAAGGGCGACTCCGTCGTCATGCTGGGCGAGACGGCGGAGGAAGTCGGCGAGCCAGGCGTCGTATGCGTCCAGAGCAGCCTCGCAGCCACGAAGTTGCGGAAACCACCTGATCGCTTCCGGAGCCTAATCGGGGCCTCGGACGGCTCGGTCCGCCGCCACTGATACGTTGAGGTCATGGCCTCCAACCGCAAGCTCCCGCGCGTGAAGCACGCCGACCGGCCGCGCGACGGCGAGACCGTGCTCAAGCAGTCCGGCGCCGACCTCCAGAACGGCTGGCTCGCCCGGCACGGCACGCTCTTCGCCACCGACGACCGGCTGGTGTTCGTACCGACGGTCCTCGACCACGCGCTCATGGCGAAGCGGCGCGAGATCCCCCTCCGGGACGTGACGGAGATCGAGCGCTTCCCGATCTCCCCGGACAGCATGCCGCCCGGCGGCAAGCGGCCGCGGATGCTCATCCACACCGAGGCCTGCGTCTACGAGTTCATGGTGGGCGACCTGGACGCGTGGATCGACGCGCTGGAGCGCGTGTACGCGCGCCGCGCCCGCGAGACGGGCGACGACTACGCGCCGCGCGTGACCCGGGAGGGGTACGTGAACCTCCTGATGGAGGACTGAGGACCGCTCCGCGTCGGGACCGGGCCGGGGGATCGGATAAACTCCCCTAAGGCCACCTGATTTACGGAGTTCCCGCTGATCACCATCACGGAGAAGAGCCGCTCCGCCGTCCTGGCGCTCTCCGAGCTCGCGCAGCGCGGTGCGAACGGCCCGGTGCCGATCCTCGAAGTGGCCGAGGCCCGCGGGATCCCGCTGCATTTCCTGGAGCAGCTGTTCGCCGGCCTGCGCCGCGCGGGGATCCTGCAGAGCCAGCGCGGCGTGAAGGGCGGCTACTCGTTCCGGCGCGCCCCCGCCGAGGTGACGATCCTCGAGGTGGTGGAGACGGTCGACGGCCGCATCACCCCGCCCGCCGGCGCCCAGGACGAGCCGCACGACGCGCTCGACGGCGTCTGGGCCGAGGCCCGCGCCGCCCTCGCCGGCCTGCTCGGCGGCATCACCATCGCCGACGTCCAGGAGCGCGAGGCGCGCCTTCGCAGCGCGCCCATGTTCCACATCTGAGGGGCGCCCGCGCCCCCACGGGCGCGACGCCAGGTCGACGTCCGAGCCCGCGTGGTGGCGGCACCACCACCCCTCTGATGCCGCCACCACCGACCCGCGGCGACCACCGCCGTGGGCTGCGAGCTCCCGAGCCGGACGCCCATCTGGGTGACCGGCCCGGCCGAGACCGCGACGAGGCGCCATCGCGGACTCCGGCCACGGTAGCCGGACCAGGATCCCTTACGCCATGAGGGGGATCCCGATGACCGTCGTGCCGCCGTCGCATGACGGATGTGCGAAAACCTGGCCCGTCCATGACGGCCGTCCACGTTCGCGCCGCCCGCCGTCCGAATGCACCCGGCCGGCCTGCCGGCGCAGGGGTTTTCGCGTCATCGGGGTCGGGGTAGATGGGTCATCGGTTCGGACGACCCGGAGGAACACCGTGGGGATGGAACCGGGGCAGGGGGGCGTGCCCGGCGCCCGCCGGCCCGTCAGGGAGTACCAGCGCCGCATGCGCCGGCTGAGCCTGCGCTTCGACGAGCTCAACCGCATCCGGCGGATGGTGGACGTCTCCAGGGCGGACGGGCGACGGGCGCGATCGCACACCCCGGGAGCCCGCTGATCCCGCACGACATCACGCCGGCGGAGCTCCGCCGGGAGGGCGCGCCGCGGCTGCGGGTCACCATCCACGACGCTGCGGGCATCGCGGGTGTCCGCCGGATGGTGCGGGACATGGTGGGCATCGACATGTCGCCCCAGCGCCGGTCCGACGTGCTGCTGGCCGTGACCGAGCTGGTCACGAACAGCCTCGTCCACGCCGGGCCGGGGCCCGTGACCGTGTGGGCGTGGCTCGACGCCAACCGGCTGCGCGTGGAGGTCCACGACGCCGGGCCGTGGATCCCCGCGGACCACGACTGGACCCTCCCCCTCGACGGCACCCGGGGTGGCGGCCGCGGCCTGGCCCTGGTGCGGATGATCGCGGACCGCTCCGGCCACCGCGCGCTGCCGTCGGCGAAGGTCTGGTTCGAGATGGACATGCCGACGAGCGGGAACGGCCGCCACTAGGCGGTGTCCCCGCGCGCCGGCCGGTCAGGTCGCCCGGGCCCTCCGCGACGTCCCGGAGGCGGTCACCGGGACCGCGACCACCACGATGTTGTCCAGGTAGTGCCCCGTCGACTGGTCGAAGCGGCCGCCGCACGTGACCAGGCTCAGCCGGTTGCGGCCCTTCAGCGACCAGATGTCGGTGGGGAGCTTGTCCTTCGGCATCTGCCGCACCGACACGATCCGGTATGTCCGGGTGCGGCCGTCGGCGGTGACCAGCTGGGCGCGCATCCCGGCGCGGGCGTCGTCGAGGCGGAAGAACGCGCCAGGGCCGGAGCGGGCGCTGTCGACGTGGCCGCCGATCAGGATGCTGCCCGCCGCGTCGCCGGGCGCGGCGCCGTCGCGCCACCAGCCGGTGCGGCTGATGTCCGCGGGCACTGCGAGCTCACCCTTGCGGAGGTTGATGCCGACGGCGTTGACGGGCGCATCGACCGACAGGTCGGGCACCCGCAGGCGCGTCGGCCGCGACGCCGCCTGGGCCTCGCGGGCGGTCTCGGCGAAGTCGCCGCGGCCGGTGTTCACCGCCGGCGCCGCCAGCGACGTCTCCGCCACCTCGCCGCACTTCGTGGTGGCCGCCTGGACCACCGAGGTGCCGGCGATCTTCTCGCGGTAGGTGTAGAAGCCCACGTCGTCGATGCGGACGGGCGCGGAGCGGATGGTGCCGTCGCCCTGGGCGGTGACCTCACCGGTCCAGAACGGCCGCACGTCGCAGCGCATCGCCGCACGCGAGGCGAACGGGCCGAAGAGCTCCACCTGGATCTTCACGGGTGTCTTGGCCAGGCCGCTCACGCGGATCGTGTCGGAGATCGCCGACCCCGGCCGCACCACGTCGTCGGACACCACCGTGGTCACCTGCGGGGTGCCGATCGCGACCGTCGTCTCGGACGCCTCCCCGCACGGGGTGGTGATGGCGTCGTACGCCTCCGTCGCCGCGATCGACTCGCGGTAGGTGTAGTAGCCCGCCCGGTCCAGCCTGACCGCCGGCGTGGTGTATCCGCCGTCGCCGTTCACCGGCAGCGTCTGGGTGGCGTACGGGGTGCCGGTGCACGTGATGGCCTCGCGGGTCGGGAACGGCCCCCACAGCTCCACGCTGACCGTCGCCGACAGGGTCCCGAGGCCGGTGACCGACACGGCGTCGGTGATCGACTGCCCCGGCGCCGTCTGCTGGGCGCTCACCTGGGTGCGCACCGACGGCGTGCCCATCACCACCGTGGTCTCCGCCACGTCGTTGCACGCCGTCTCCGTGGCGCGCACGAAGTCGGTGGCGGCGATGCTCTCCCGGTACGTGTAATAGCCCGGCGTGGTGAGCGTGACCGGGGCGGTCCGGTACTCGCCGTCGCCGGTCGCGTCGAGCGTGCCCGACCAGACGGGTGGCGTGTCGCAGCGCACCGCCTCGCGGCTCGGGAACGGGCCGTAGAGGGAGGCGTTCACGGTGGCGCGCTCGTCCCCGAGGCCGCTCACGATGACCGTGTCCGTGATGCTCGCCCCGGGGCGCACCTGCTGCTGGCTCACCTTCGTCGTGACGGTGGGCTGGCGTTGCACCACGAACGTCTCCGCAGGCACCCCGCACGGCGTGGTGACCGGCGCCAGGCCGGCGTCGCCGGCCACCACCAGCTGGTAGGTGTAGTAGCCGGGCCGGGTGGGCCGGATGACGGGCGAGCCGATGGTCCCCGACCGCGTCGCCGTGAACGTCCCGCTGGCGGCCGGGGCCGCGTCGCAGCGGATGTCGGCCCTGGTGCGGAACGGCCCGTACACGTTGGCGGTGATGGTGGTCGAGCGGCCCTCGGGCAGCCCGCCGATCCGCACGCGGTCGCGCACCGCGCGGCCCGCGAGCACCGCCGACGGGAACGCCGTGGTGGAGATGGAGATGGTGGCCCGCGACGACACCTGCGTCGCCGTGGCCGACACGCGCTGGCTCGCGGCGGCCGCCAGCCGCTGGCCGTTGCGGGCCGAGGCGCCGGCGGTGGGGCGGAAGATCCGGGGGAGGGTGGAGGCGATCGACTCGCTGCGGGCGTCGATCGACACGGCGGCGCCCGTGGTGGGCCTGAAGGCGAAGGTGGCGACGCCGTCGTCGCCGGTGCGGACCTTGGCGGGCAGGCCGGTCGTGCCCTTCCCGTCGAGCTCGATGACCACGCCCGGGACGGCGTTGCCCTCCGCCGAGATGACCCGGGCGGTGCCGCTGGCCGCGTTCCCGGCCTTCAGGTTCCCGCCGACCTGGAGGTCGAGCCGGTAGGGGCCGTGGAATCGCGCGGCGTCGCGGCTGATGCGGCCCACCAGCGCCTCGACCGACGGGCCGATCGCGCCGGGGTCGGCTTCGCCGGGCGCCCCGTCGCCCATGAGCCCGTGGACGTAGAGCATGACCGCCGCCTGGCGGCTGGCGGTGTTGGAGCGGCCGAACTCCCAGAGGGCGTAGGCCATGCGGCGCTGCTTCTCGATCGAGACGCCGGCGTTCTCCTTGTTGCGCAGCCCCTCGTTCGCGACCTGCTCGAACTTGTAATCGCGGTCCGGATACCAGAACCGCAGGTCGAGGCAGAACGTGGGGCCGGCCCCGGGGACCGCGCCGCGGTAGTCGCCGAACCACCGGATGCCGTACCGATAGCGCTGATAGGAGCCGACGCCGGTCGTGCCACAGGTGTCGCGGCCCCCTGACGAGCAGGGGTCGTTCTGGTTCGGCGGCTCGGCCGCGGAGGCGCTCGACACCACCCACAGGACGCCGAGGAGTGCGACAAGGATCGCCAGTATCGACAGGCGGGCGGGGCGGCGGAGCTCGGGCACGGGCTCTCCGGGGCGGGGTGGGCGAAGGCCGGTTCATACCATCCACACCGACGGCCCGTCACCCCCGTGTGACGCCACCACCGGGTTGCGGGCCTGCCATGATCCGCGCGTGAGCGGCGACCCCTTCTCCGTTGCGCGGTCCGGCGCCGACGCGATCCGGGAACGCCTGGGCGACCACCGGGCGGCGGTCGTGCTGGGCTCGGGCTGGGCCGGCGTGGTCCCGCTGCTCGGCGAGGAGCGCGCCGCGGTGCCGATGCCGGAGCTGCCGGGCTTCCCGGCGCCCGCGGTGCAGGGGCACACCGGCATGGCCCACTCGCTCGACGTCGGCGGCGTCCCCGTCCTGGTCATGGCCGGCCGCTCCCACCTCTACGAGGGCCACCCGGCGTCGACCGTCGTCCACGGCGTCCGGTCGGCGGTGTTGTCCGGGTGCGGCGCCGTGCTGCTCACCAACGCGGCCGGTTCCCTGGTGCCCGAGAACGGCCCCGGGACGCCGGTGGTGCTCCGCGACCAGCTCAACCTGATGGGCGTCAACCCGATGAGCGGGGCCGACCCGCCGGCCGGGTTCCCCGCGCGCTTCGCCGACCTGACCGACCTCTACAGCCCGCGCCTCCGCGCGGCGGCGGCCGCGGCGCGGCCGGGGGTGGCGGAGGGCGTGTACGCCGGCCTGCTGGGCGGCAGCTACGAGACCCCCGCCGAGATCGCGATGCTGAGGACCCTCGGCGCCGACCTGGTGGGGATGTCGACGGTGCTCGAGGCCATCGCCGCGCGCCACCTCGGGGCCGAGGTGTTCGGCGTGTCCCTGGTCACGAACATGGCGGCCGGCATGTCCGGCGAGGCGCTGGACCACCAGGACGTCCTCGCCCGGGGCCGGGCGGCGGTGCCGACCCTCGCCGAGCTGCTGCGCGCGGTGGTCGCCGCGGTCGGGTGACCGCCGCCCCGTGACCCCCGAGGCGGGCCTGCGCGACCGGGCCGAGGCGTGGATCGCGGTCGACCCCGACCCGGAGACGCGCGCGGAGCTCCGCGCGATGATCGACGCCGGCGACGGGGAGGGGCTGACCGACCGCTTCGCGGGGCGCCTCGCGTTCGGGACGGCGGGCCTGCGCGGCACCATGGCCGCCGGGCCGAACCGGATGAACCGGGTGGTCGTGCGCCAATCGGCGGCCGGGATCGCCCGGTACCTGCTGGCGCACGTGCCCGGCGCCGCGGAGGCCGGGGTGGTGGTGGCCCACGACGCCCGCCACCGGTCGGCCGTGTTCGCCGCCGACGTGGCCGAGGTGCTGGGACAGCACGGGATCCGCACGATCGGCTCCGTGGGCCCCCTGCCCACGCCGGTCGCCGTCCACGCGATCCGCGCCGTCGGCGCCGCCGCGGGCATCGTGGTCACCGCCAGCCACAACCCGCCCCGCGACAACGGGATGAAGCTCTACATGGGCGACGCGGCGCAGATCATCCCGCCCGTCGACGGCCTGGTGGCGGCCGAGATCGCCCGCGTGGCCGAGGAGGGTGGCGTCGATTGGCGTCGACCCGACGCGCCGATCGGCGCATCCGCCGAGACGATCCCCGACGCCGTCCTGGAGGGGTACCGGCGGGCGACCCTCGCGCGGGTGCCGCCGCCGGCCGCGCCGATCCGGATCGCCACCACGCCGATGCACGGCGTCGGCGGCGCGTGGATCGCGGATCTGCTGGCCCGGGCGGGCCACGGGGACGTGCACCCCGTGCCGGGGCAGTCCGCGCCGGACCCGGACTTCCCGACCGTCGCCTTCCCCAACCCGGAGGAGCCCGGCGTCACCGCGATGCTGGCCGGGACGATGGCCGCCGTGGACGCCGACCTGGGCATCGCGCTCGACCCCGACGCCGACCGGGTGGCGGTGCTGGTGCGCGATGCGTCAGTCGGCGGATCGGGGATACGCCAATTGACGGGCGACCAGCTCGGGGCGCTGCTGGGCGAGTGGCTGCTGGGGGAGGTGACGTCCGGGCCGGACCGGCTGACGGTGTCGAGCGTGGTGTCGTCGTCGCTGCTCGGGAAGGTCGCGGCGCGCCATGGGGCCCGGCACGAGGAGACGCTGACCGGGTTCAAGTGGCTGTCGCGCCCCGCGATGGAGCATCCGGAGTGGACCCAGGTGCTGGCCTACGAGGAGGCGATCGGGTACGCGATCGGACCGGAGGTGCGGGACAAGGACGGCATCTCGGCGGGGGTCGCGGTGGCGTCGATGGCGTCGTGGGCCCGCGCCCGCGGTCTGACGCTGCCGGCGATGCTCGACGCGCTGCACGAGCGCCACGGCGCCCACGTGACCGACAACTTCTCGCTGCGCGACGAGGCGCCCGGCGGGGCCGAGCGGCGGGCGGCGCTGGTGGGGCGCCTCACGGCGTCGCCGCCGGAGCGGGTGGGGGAGGAGCGGGTCGCCGCGGTGGCCAGCCTGGCGAGCGACGTGCTGCGCATCGACCTGGCGGGCGGCACCCGCGTGGTGGTGCGCCCGAGCGGCACCGAGCCCAAGCTCAAGTGCTACTGCGAGGCCGTCGAGCCGGTCGCCGATGACGGGGTCGAGGCGGCCCGGGAGCGCGCCCGCGCCCGCCTGGCCGCCGTTCGCGCGGGCCTGGAGGCGTTGCTCCTGGACTGACGGGCGCGCCCGGGCGTGCCAAGATCGGTTCATGATCACCCTCGACCGCGACGGCCGCGGGCCCGTCCTGGACCTCGGCACCGACCGGCCGCTGCGCGTGGCGGCCGTCGACGGCTACGCCCTGGAGCAGCGTGCCGCGCGCCTCATGGCCCGCTCCATCAAGCGCGAGAGCAAGGGCGCCGGCCTGGAGCTGGCGGTCCGCTGCATCGATCTCACGACGCTCGAGGGGATGGACACCCCCGGCAAGGTCCGCGCGCTGTGCGCCCGCGCGCTGCGCCCCGACCCCGACGACCCCACCGTGCCGCCCGTGGCGGCGGTCTGCGTCTATCCGTCCCTGGTGGCGGTCGCCGCCGAGGCGGTGGCGGGGAGCGGCGTGCACGTGGCCTCCGTCGCCGGCGCGTTCCCGTCGGGGCAGAGCCACCTGGACGACCGCCTCGACGAGATCCGCCAGGCGGTGGCCGACGGGGCCGACGAGATCGACATCGTCCTGAACCGCGGCGCCCTGCTGGCCGGCCGCCTCCAGGACGTGTTCGACGAGGTCGCCGCCTCCAAGGCGGCCTGCGGGCCGGCCCACCTGAAGACGATCCTCGAGACCGGCGAGCTCGGCTCCTACGAGATGATCCGCCTGGCGTCGATGATCGCGATGGCCGCCGGAAGCGACGTGATCAAGACCTCCACCGGCAAGCTCCCGGTGTCCGCGACGCCGCCCACCGCCCTCTGCATGGCGGAGGCGATCCGCGACCACGCCGACGCCACCGGCCGCGAGGTGGGCCTGAAGCTGGCCGGCGGCATCCGCACCTCCAAGCAGGCGCTGGGATACCTCGCGCTGGTGTCCGAGACGCTGGGCACGGCGTGGCTGCACCCCGACCGCTTCCGCTTCGGCGCCTCGTCGCTGCTGAACGACATCCTGCTGCAGCTGCGCTTCCGGCGCACCGGGCGCTACGCCCGCACCACAGACCTCCCCGTGGACTGAGGCGACCCTCGTGACCACCACCCCCAAGCGCGACGCCGCCGCCGACCTGGCGCAGACGTTCAGCGACTACGTCCCCTCGCTGGAGGGACGCGACATCGTCACGATCCGTCCGGCGTACGGCCTGGTGATCGACGGCGCCGAGCGGCCCGCCGAGGGCGGCGCCACGTTCCCCACCATCGAGCCCGCCAGCGGCGCCCACCTGGCCGACGTGGCCGAGGCGTCGCCCGCCGACGTCGACGCCGCCGTCGCCGCGGCCCGGCGCGCCTACGAGGGCACGTGGCGGGACATGCCCGGCCGCCGCCGCGCGAAGCTCATCTTCCGGCTGGCGCGCCTGCTCCAGGACCGCGCCCGCGAGTTCGCGGTGCTCGAGTCGATCGACGGCGGCAAGCCGATCCGCGAGTCGCGCGACATCGACGTGCCCCTCTCGGCGGCGCACCTCTTCTACCACGCCGGCTGGGCCGACAAGCTCGAGTACGCGGTGCCCGGCATGACCGCCCGGCCGCTCGGCGTGGTGGGCCAGATCATCCCCTGGAACTTCCCGCTGCTGATGGCGGCGTGGAAGATCGCCCCGGCCCTGGCCTGCGGCAACACGGTGGTGCTGAAGCCGGCCGAGACCACGCCGCTCACCGCCCTGCTGCTGGCCGAGCTGGTCGACGAGGCGGGCTTCCCGCCCGGCGTCGTCAACGTCGTGACCGGGGCCGGGCCCACCGGGGCGGCGCTGGCCGGCCATCCGGGGCTCGACAAGGTCGCCTTCACCGGCTCCACCGGGGTGGGGCGGGCGATCCGCCGCCAGCTGGCCGGGACCGGCCGGCGCCTGACCCTGGAGCTCGGCGGCAAGGGCGCCCACGTGGTGTTCGACGACGCCGCCCTCGACCAGGCCGTCGAGGGGATCGTCGACGGGATCTTCTTCAACCAGGGCCACGTGTGCTGCGCCGGGTCCCGCCTGCTGGCGCAGGAGGGCATCGCCGACGAGCTGCTCGCGCGGCTGCGCCGCCGCATCGAGCTGCTGCGGGTGGGCGAGCCGCTCGACAAGAACACCGACGTGGGCGCCATCAACTCCGCCGCCCAGCTGGAGCGCATCCGGGTGTTCGTGGACGAGGCCGCCGCCGACGGGTGCCGCATCGACCAGCCCTCGCGCCCGCTGCCGGACCAGGGGTTCTTCTTCCCGCCCACCATCGTCAGCGGCCTCGGCGGCGCGGAGCGGATCGCCCGCGAGGAGGTTTTCGGCCCCGTGCTGGCCGTGCAGACGTTCCGCACCGAGGCCGAGGCCGTCGCGAAGGCCAACGCCACCCGCTACGGGCTGTCCGCGGGTGTCTGGACCGAGAAGGGCTCGCGCATCCTCTGGATGTCGCAGCGCCTCGCGGCCGGCGTCGTCTGGGCCAACACGTTCAACAAGTTCGACCCCGCCAGCCCGTTCGGCGGCGTCCGCGAGTCGGGCCACGGCCGCGAGGGCGGCCGCCAGGGCCTGCAGGAGTACCTCCACACCACGCCGGTGGCGGCGTGAGCGATCCGCCGACGGATCGCGTCACGGTCCGCAAGACCTACAAGCTCTTCATCGGGGGCGCGTTCCCGCGCTCCGAGTCGGGGCGCACGCTCCCGGTGCACGCACCCGACGGGACGCTGCTGGCCCACGTGGCCGCCGCGTCGCGCAAGGACGCCCGCGACGCCGTGCGCGCCGCCCGCGGCGCCCAGGGCGCCTGGGCGGGCCGCACCGCGTACAACCGGGGCCAGATCCTCTACCGCGTCGCCGAGGTCCTGGAGGGCCGCGCCGCCCAGCTGGCCGACGAGCTGGCGGCGGTGGGCGTCGACGCCGGCGTCGCGCGCGAGGACGTGGAGGCGGCGGTCGACGCGGCCGTCTGGTGGGCCGGGTTCGCCGACAAGCTCGACCAGTTGGTGGGCGCCGTGAACCCGGTCTCCGGCCCGTTCCTGAACCTCTCCAGCCCCATGCCGGTGGGCGTCTGCGCCCTGGCGTGCCCCGACGGGGGCGGCGTGGCGGGCGTGCTGGGCCTGGTGCTGCCGGCGATCATGGCCGGCAACGCCGTCGTCGCGGTCGCCGGCGGCCCCGCCGCGCTCGTCACCAGCACGCTCGGCGAGGTGATCGCGACCTCCGACGTCCCCGGCGGCGTCGTGAACCTGCTCACCGGCGACGGCGCCGCGCTGCTGCCGTGGCTCGCCGACCACGAGGACGTGGACCTGATCGAGCTCTCCGGGGCGCCCGGGGCGATGCACGCCGACCTGGAGGAGCGCGCCGCCGACAACCTCAAGCGCGTGACCCGCACCGGGGGCGCGGAGACGGTGGAGACGGCCGCCGCCTTCTGCGAGATCCGCACCGTCTGGCACCCCGCCAGGATCTGAGTGCACCATCTCCGAGACGGGGCACTAGGCGGTATGCGGATCGCGGACGAGGTGGCCGCCGCCCTCGCGGACGGCCGCCCGGTGGTGGCGCTCGAGTCGACGATCCTGGCCCACGGGCTGCCCCGTCCCCAGAATCTGCGCATCGGGCGGGAGATCGAGGCCGCGGTGCGCGACGAGGGCGCCGTGCCCGCCACGATCGCGGTGCTGGACGGCGAGGTGCGGGTGGGGCTCGACGACGCCGGCCTGCGCGAGATCGCCGAGCGCGACGACGTCCTGAAGCTGGGCGTGCGCGACCTGGGACCCGCGCTGGTGCGCCGCACGCCCGGCGCGACCACCGTGGCAAGCACGGCCACGATCGCCGCGCGGGCGGGCATCTCGGCGTTCGCCACCGGCGGGCTCGGGGGCGTCCACCGCGGCGCGTCCGAGACGTTCGACGAGTCGGCCGACCTGCTGGCCCTGGCCGACGCGCCCGTGGTGGTGGTGTGCGCCGGGGTCAAGTCGATCCTGGACGTGGGCGCCACGCTGGAGCGGCTCGAGACCCTGTCGGTGCCGGTCCTGGGCTTCGGGACCGACCGGATGCCCGGCTTCTACCTGAGCGACTCGGGGCACGCGGTGCCGTGGCGGGTGGACGACGCGGCGGAGGTCGCCGCCATCCAGCGCGCCCGCCGCGACCTGGGCCTGCGCCAGGCGGTGGTGGTCGCCAACCCCCTCCCGCCGGACCAGGCGATGGACCCCGCCCTGCACGACCGCGTGCTGATCGACGCCCTCACGGCCGCCGAGGAGGAGGGCGTGGCGGGCAAGGAGGCCACCCCGTTCGTGCTGGGGCGCTTCCACGCGGGGACGGAGGGGGAGAGCCTGCGGGCCAACGTGGCGCTGGTGCTGCGCAACGCGGCGCTGGCGGCGCGGATCGCCGGGGCGCTCGCGGTGTGAGCCCCGCGATGGACCGCAGTGCGGTGGTCGTGCTGGGCGACGTGATGACGGACGTCGTGGCCCGGACCGACCGCCCATTGGCGCCGGCGAGCGACACGCCCGCCGACATCCGGATGCGCCGCGGCGGATCGGCCGCCAACACCGCCGCATGGCTCGGCCACCTGGGGGTGCCGGTCACGTTCGTGGGGTGCGTCGGCGACGACCCGGCGGGCGCCGAGGGCGCCGCCGCGCTGCGCGCCGCCGGGGTGGAGACCGCGCTGCACGTGGCGCCCGGCGGCGTGCCCACCGGGGCGTGCGTGGTGCTGATCGACGCCTCGGGCGAGCGCACGATGCTGCCCGACGCGGGGGCGAACGCCCTGCTGCCCACGCGGCCGCTGCCGCGGGGCTCCCACCTCCACGTGTCCGGCTACAGCCTGCTGCGCCCCGGCAGCAGGCCGGCCGCGCACACGGCCCTGCGGGAGGCCCGGGACGCCGGGATGACGACGTCCGTCGACCCCGCCAGCGCCGCGCCCCTCGCGGAGGTGGGCGCCGCCGCCTTCCGCGACCTGGTGCGCGGCGCGACCACGATCGTGGTGACCCCCGACGAGGCCGAGGTGCTGACCGGCGCGCGCGACCCGGACGCCGTGATCCTGGACCTGCTGCGCGACCACGCCGAGGTGGTGCTGAAGCTGGGCGGCGACGGCGCCCGCTGGGCGTCGGCGGAGGGGGGCCACGCCGCCGTGCCGGCGGCGCCGCCGGACGGGCCGGTGGTGGACCACACGGGCGCAGGCGACGCGTTCACGGCCGCCTGGCTCGCCGCCCGCCGCGCCGGGCAGGTCCCGGAGGCGGCGCTGCGGGCCGCCTGCGCCCTGGCGGCCCGGGTGGTCACGCGCCCGGGGGCGCGCCCCTAGACCCCCTTGAAGACCTCGATGAGGGTCCCGAGGTCCCGCCGGGTGGGGAGGTAGCTGACCTCGATGCCGGTGAACGTCCCGGTGAGGACGAGCGGCTCCCCGCCGGCGGTGCGGGCGGCCACGGTGCCGTCGTAGTCGGGCGTCCGCATCGCGATGTGGTGCACGCCGGGGCCGTGCTCGGCCAGGAACGTGCCGAACATGTCCGTCGCGTCCACCGGCTCGATCAGCTCGATCATCACCGGGCCGATCATCGCCGTGGCCGCGCGGGCGCTCCACTCCGTCGGCCGCCCATCGACACGCACGTCCGTGCAGTCCTCGGGCCGCAGCTCGAAGACCGACCAGGGGCCGATCCCGTAGCCCTCCTCCCAGGCCCGCATCGCCGCCTCGAGGTCGGGCACGACGATCCCGATCTGTCCCACCTCGGTGAAGGCCGGCTCCGCCATACGCCTACCCGATACCCGGTTCCAGCGCGGAGCGACCCACCTCGTCCATCCACTTGTCGTCGTGGCTCGGGCGCCATGCGGCGAGGGCGTCCAGCAGGAGCCCGGGATCGGTGCCGCTGAGCAGGTCGGAGCGGTGCTCGGGGCGCACGAACCGCTGCTCCACCGCGTGGTCCAGCAGCGCCATCAGCGGGCCCCAGTAGCCGGAGACGTCCAGCAGGCCCACCGGCTTGCGGTGGATGCCGAGCTGGGTCCAGGTGAGCGCCTCGACCAGCTCCTCCAGCGTCCCGATGCCCCCCGGCAGGGCGATGAAGCAGCCCGACCGGTGGGCCATCATCGCCTTGCGCTCGTGCATGGTCTCCACCACCACCAGGTCGGTGACCTCGCGGTGGCCGATCTCGCGCTCCTCCAGGGCCCGGGGGATGATCCCGGTCACGCGGCCGCCGGCCGCCATGGCCGCGTCGGCCACCGCGCCCATCAGGCCCACGGCGCCGCCGCCGTAGACCAGCTCCAGCCCGCGCCCCGCGATCGTGCGGCCGAGCGCGACCGCGGCCTCCGCGAAGGCCGGGTCGGCGCCGGGGCTGGACCCCGCATAGACGCAGACGGCGGGAGGGCGCCCGTTGGCGCTACCCATCGGCGCCCAGCATGGAGAACCCCGGCTTGATGACCCGGTTGATCAGCTGGAGGCGCTGGTCGAAGGGCAGGAACGCGCTCTTCATCGCGTTGATCGTGGCCCAGCGGACGTCGTCCAGGTCCCAGCCGAGCTGCTCGTGCAGGTGCATGAACTCGTCCGACAGGGTCGTCTGGCTCATCAGGCGGTTGTCCGTGTTCACGGTCACCCGGAAACGGAGCTTGGTGAGCGGCCCGATGGGGTGCTCGGCGATGGACGGCGCCGCGCCGACGTGCACGTTGGACGACGGGCACATCTCCAAGGGGACTCGTGTGTCGCGCACGAACGCCGCCAGGCGCCCGAGGCGCACCTCGCCGTCCGCGGTGGCGTGGATGTCGTCGATGATCCGCACGCCGTGCCCCAGGCGCTCCGCGCCGCACACGTGCAGGGCCTCGGCGATGGAGGGCAGGCCGAACGCCTCGCCGGCGTGGATCGTGATGTGGAAGTCCTCCCGCATCACCCGGGAGAAGGCGTCCAGGTGGCGCGCCGGCGGGTACCCGGCCTCGGGGCCGGCGATGTCGAAGCCGCAGACGCCCTCGTCGCGGTGCCGCAGGGCCAGCTCCGCGATCTCCAGCGAGCTCGCCTGCTGGCGCATGGCGGAGCACAGCACGCGGACCGTCAGGCCGCGTCCCGCGGATCCGCGGCCGAAGCCGGTGAGCACCGCCTCGACCACCTCGTCCAGGGAGAGGCCGTCGGTGATGTGCAGCTCGGGGGCGAAGCGGATCTCGGCGTAGACGACGCCGTCGCCCGCGAGGTCCTCGGCGCACTCGGCGGCGACCCGCTCCAGCGCCTCGCGCGTCTGCATCACGGCGACCGTGTGCGCGAACGTCTCGAGGTAGAGGACCAGGTCGTTGCGGTTGGCGCCGCGTGAGATGACCTGGGCGAGCTCGCCCGGGTCGGTGGTGGGCAGGCCGTCGTAGCCGGCCTCCTCGGCCAGCTCCACGATGGTGCGCGGCCGCAGTCCCCCGTCCAGGTGGTCGTGGAGCATGACCTTCGGGGCGCGGCGGATGGTCTCGATGTCCAGGCTCATGCCCCACACCGTAGCGGGGCGGCCGTCCGCCACGCGATTACACTCCCCCGCCATGGGCATCGACGTGATCGGGGTCGACGGGGACGACACCCTCTGGCATTCGGAGGGGCACTTCCACGTCACGGAGCAGCGGTTCGTGGAGATCCTGGAGCCGTGGGTGGACGCCGACACCGTGTCCACGGCGCTGGTCGACACGGAGCGGCGGAACCTGGCGCTGTTCGGCTACGGCGTGAAGGGGTTCACCCTGTCGATGATCGAGACGGCGCTGACGCTGAGCGCGCACCAGGTCGACGCGAGCCGCATCGAGCGGATCCTGTCCCTCGGCAAGGAGCTGCTGGCCCACCCGGTGGAGCTGCTCGACGGGGTGGCCGAGACGCTGGACGTGCTGCGCCGCGACCGCCGGCTCGTGCTGATCACCAAGGGCGACCTGTTCCACCAGGAGTCGAAGGTCGCGGCCTCCGGGGTGTCGGAGCGCTTCGAGGGTATCGAGATCGTGGCCGAGAAGGACGTGGCCACCTACGAGCGGATCATGGGCCGCATGGGCACGACGGCGGCCGGGTTCTGCATGGTCGGCAACTCGGTGCGCAGCGACATCGCCCCGGTGCTGGAGCTGGGCGGCGCCGGCGTCCACGTGCCCTACCACGTCACCTGGGCGCTGGAGCTGGCCGAGATCGCCGACGGCCATCCGAGGATGGCCCGCGTCGCGGGCATCCGCGACGCGCCGGCCGCCATCGACGTCCTGGCGATGGCCGCGTGAGCGCGGGGGTCGACTGGCCGCTGCTGCGCCGGGAGGCGATCGCGATGTCGCGCCGCGCCTACGCGCCGTACTCCCGGGTGGTGGTGGGCGCGGCGGGGGTCACCGGCGACGGCCGGCTGGTCCGCGGGTGCAACGTCGAGAACGCCAGCTACGGCATGACGCTCTGCGCGGAGTGCGGGCTGGTCTCCGACCTGGCGGGCTCGGGCGGCGGCGCCCTGGCCGCGGTGGCCATCGTGGCCGGCGACGGCCGCCCGCTGGCGCCGTGCGGGCGCTGCCGGCAGGTGCTGTACGAGCACGGCGGGGCCGGCCTGCTGATCGATCAGGGGGAGGGCGCGGAGCCGACGACGCTGGGCGCCCTGCTGCCGGACGCGTTCGGGCCGGACGAGGTGAAGGCGCGGGCCGGAGGGTGAGCCACTCCGCCGTCGACATCATCCGCGCCAAGCGGGACGGGCGGGAGCTGACCGACGACGAGATCCGCTGGTTCCTGCACGGCTACACCGACGGGGCCGTCGCCGATGAGCAGGCCTCCGCCCTGCTCATGGCGGTGGTGTTCCGGGGCCTGTCCCCGCGCGAGCTGGCCACGTGGACCGACCAGATGATCCGCACCGGCGAGCGCCTGGACCTGTCGTCGGTCGGCCGCCCCACGGTCGACAAGCACTCCACGGGCGGGGTGGGGGACAAGATCTCCCTGCCGCTCTGCCCGCTGGTGGCGGCGTGCGGCGCGGCGGTGCCGCAGCTGTCCGGCCGCGGCCTGGGCCACACGGGCGGCACCCTCGACAAGCTCGAGGCGATCCCGGGATTCCGCACCGGCCTCTCCGCCCAGGAGTTCGTCGACCAGCTGCGCGAGGTCGGCGCGGCGATCTGCGCCGCGGGCGCCGACCTGGCCCCCGCCGACCGCAAGCTCTACGCCCTGCGCGACGTGACCGGGACGATCGAGGCGGTGCCGCTCATCGCGAGCTCCATCATGTCCAAGAAGATCGCGGAGGGCACCGACGGGCTGGTGCTGGACGTGAAGGTCGGGTCCGGGGCGTTCATGAAGCAGCTGGGCGCCGCGCGGGAGCTGGCCCGGACGATGGTCGGGCTCGGCGAGGCCCACGGCGTGCGCACCGTCGCGCTCATCACCGGCATGGAGACGCCCCTCGGCCTCACGGTCGGCAACGCGCTGGAGGTGCGGGAGTCCGTCGAGGTGCTCGAGGGCGGCGGGCCTCCCGACGTGGTGGAGGTCACCCTGGCGCTGGCGCGGGAGATGCTGGCGCTCGCGGGCATCGACGCCGACCCGGCGGCCGCGCTGCGCGACGGGCATGCCATGGACGCCTGGCGCCGCATGGTCCGCGCCCAGGGCGGCGACCCCGACGCGTCCCTGCCGACCGCCCCCCTGGTGGAGGAGCTGCGCGCCGACGTGGGCGGGCCCGTCACCTCGGTCGACGCCCTGAAGGTCGGCGAGGCGGCGTGGCGGCTGGGCGCCGGCCGCGCCCGCAAGGAGCACCCGGTCAGCCCCGGCGCCGGGGTGGTGCTGCGAGTGGTCCCCGGCGACGTCGTGTCACGGGGGGCTGTCATCGCCGAGCTGCACGCCGACGACGCCGCGCACATGGAGGCGGGACGTGCCGCCATCAGCGGTGCCATCCGCCTGGGCGAGGCCCCCGCGGAGATCCGCCCGCGCGTCCGGGAGCGCATCGCCGCCGACCGCGTGTGACACGTCTGTGCCGATCGGCACGAAAGAGGTGTCGCGCCGACCGCCTGACGGTGTATAACGCTCCGCTATCAACACAACGGTAGGTCACCGGTCGGTGCCCACGGGCCGGGGGCGGAGGAGGGCGCATATGAAGGCACCACGTTGGAGGACGATTGCGGCGGTATGTGCCGCCGTCGCGGCCCTCGGGCTCGTCGTCGCGTGCGGGGACGATGACGACAGCGGCGCCGCGGCGTCGAGCGACACCACGGCCGCCCCGGCGACCGACACCACGGTCGGACTGGTCAGCGACGTCGGCAAGTTCAACGACCGCTCGTTCAACCAGTCCGCCCTCGAGGGCCTGGAGCGTGCGGAGGCCGAGCTCGGCGTGAAGGGCACGCCGATCGAGTCGACCGCCGCGAGCGACTACATCCCGAACCTGACCTCCCTCGCGCGGAAGGACACGAGCCTGACCATCGGCGTCGGGTTCCTGATGGCCGACGCGCTGGACACGGTGGCGACGCAGTTCCCCGACAAGAACTTCGCGATCGTGGACTACCCGTGGGAGGCCCTGAAGAACAAGCCGCCGAACGTGCGCGGCCTCACCTTCGCGACCAACGAGAACAGCTACCTCATCGGCTACATGGCCGCGAAGATGGTCCAGAAGCAGGGCGGCAAGCAGGTCATCAGCGCGGTCGGCGGACAGAAGATCCCGACCGTCACGATCTTCATCGCCGGCTACACCGCGGGCGCGAAGGCCGCGAACCCGAACGTGCAGGTCCTGGTGGACTACTCGCAGGAGTTCGTCCAGCAGGCGCCGTGCAAGGAGCTGGCGCTCGACCAGATCTCGCGCGGCTCGCAGGCCGTCTTCCAGGTGGCCGGCGGCTGCGGCCTGGGCGCGCTGTCCGCCGCGGCGGACAAGGACGTCTGGGGCATCGGCGTGGACCGCGACCAGTCCGACCTCGGTCCGCACATCCTCACCAGCGCCGTGAAGCGCGTCGACACCTCCGTCTTCGACACCACGAAGTCGGTCGTGGACGGCACGTTCAAGGGCGGCGAGGACCAGACCTTCGACCTGGCCAACAACGGCGTCTCGCTCGGCAAGATCAGCCCCGAGGTGCCGCAGGACATCGTGAACGAGGTCGATGACCTGAAGCAGCAGATCATCGACGGCAAGATCACCGTCCCGAGCCAGTAGCAGGACGATCCCGACGGCACGTCCGTGAGCGCGCAGCTCCCACACCAGTCTCCTCCGGCCCCCCGGGCGCCGGGGGAGACGGTGCTGGAGCTGCGCGGGATCACCAAGCGGTACCCCGGTGTCGTCGCCTCCGACGACGTCCGGTTCGACCTGCGGCGCGGCGAGGTGCACGCGCTCCTCGGCGAGAACGGCGCCGGCAAGTCGACCCTCATGAACATCCTGTACGGGCTCACCGCGCCCGACGAGGGCGAGATCCTCGTCAACGGGAAGCCCGTGGAGATCTCATCGCCGCTCGATGCGATCGCCCTGGGGATCGGGATGGTGCACCAGCACTTCATGCTGATCCCGGTCATGACCGTGGCCGAGAACATCGTGCTGGGGGTCGAGCCCACCAGGGGCCCCGGCCTCGACCGCGCCGAGGCCGCCGCCCGCGTGAAGGCCATCTCCGACCGGTACGGCCTGGCGGTCGATCCCGAGGCGCTGGTCGAGAACATCACGGTCGGCATGGAGCAGCGGGTGGAGATCCTGAAGGCCCTCTACCGCGGCGCGGACATCCTCATCCTCGACGAGCCCACGGCGGTGCTGACGCCCCAGGAGGCGACCGAGCTGGTCGCCATCCTGCGCAACCTCACCGCGCAGGGCACCTCGGTCATCTTCATCACGCACAAGCTCAACGAGGTGCTGGACATCGCCGACCGGGTCACGGTGCTCCGGCGCGGCAGGTACATCGCGACGGAGACCACCGAGGGCGCATCGGAGGCGGACCTCGCCAGGTTCATGGTCGGCCGCGAGGTGGTGCTGCGGGTCGACAAGCAGCCGGCGAAGCCGGGGAAGCCGCGGCTCGAGGTCCGCGACCTGGTGGTCCACGACGAGCGCGGCCTGGAGGCCGTGCACGGCCTGAGCCTGGAGGTGCGGGCGGGCGAGATCGTGGGCCTGGCCGGGGTGGACGGCAACGGGCAGGCGGAGCTGATCGACGCGATCGCCGGCCTCATGAGCCCGACGTCCGGGACGATCCTGGTCGACGGCCAGGACATCACCGGCGCCAGCCCGCACGACGTCCTGGAGGCGGGGGCGGGCCACATCCCCACGGACCGCCAGCACCGCGGCCTGGTCATGGACTTCACCCTGGCCGAGAACATCGCCCTGCACGACTTCGACAAGCCGCCGGCGTCGTCGCACGGCTGGCTCTTCCCGCGGCGGATGGAGGCGCACGCCCGTCCGCTGCTCCAGGAGTTCGACGTGCGCGGCGGCGGCCCCCGCGCCCCGGCCGCGTCGCTCTCGGGCGGCAACCAGCAGAAGGTCATCATCGCCCGCGAGGTCTCGCGCGACCCGGCCGTGCTGGTGGCGTCCCAGCCCACCCGCGGCCTGGACGTGGGCGCCATCGAGTACGTCCACCGCCGCCTCGTCGCCGAGCGCGACGAGGGGCGCGCGATCCTGCTCGTGTCGCTGGAGCTCGAGGAGGTGCTGTCCCTCGCGGACCGGATCCTCGTGATCTTCGAGGGCCGGATCGTGGCGGAGTTCCCCGCGGGCGCCGACCGCGACGCCCTGGGCGAGACCATGCTCGGCGGCGGCCGGGCGCGGTCATGAGCACCACCGCACCGCCGATCCCCCCGCCGCGCCTGCCGGAGCCGCCCCCCGAGGCCGAGCCGCAGGGCTGGAGGAGCTGGACGCTCCCGCACGTCGGCGGCGTCCTCACCTCGGTCGCCACCACGATCCTGGCGTTCCTGATCGCCGGCCTGGTCGTGCTCTTCACGGGGCACAACCCGCTCGAGGTCTACAAGGGGATCTTCCAGGGCGCGGGTCTCGACTGGTTCCTGCCCTGGGTGCAGGGGAGCGCACGCGCCGACGCGGCGTTCAACCTCCAGCAGACCCTGCTCCAGACCACGACGCTCATCCTCACGGGGCTGGCCGTGGCGTTCGCGTTCCGTTGCGGCATGTTCAACATCGGCGGCCAGGGCCAGTGGACGATGGGCGCGATCGTCTCGGTGTGGGTCGGCTCCTCGTGGGCCGGGCTCGCGGGCCCCGTGCACATCCTGCTGGCGATCGTCCTGGCCGCGCTGGCCGGCGCGGCGTTCGCCGGGATCGCGGGCTTCCTGAAGGCGACCGTCGGGGCGCACGAGGTCGTCACCACGATCATGCTCAACTGGATCGCCTACTGGGTGGGGTCGTACCTGTTCGGCCTGGGCGGGCCGTTACAGAACGACAACCCCATCCAGGCGACCGTGCCGATCTCCAACGACGTCGTGGAGAACGCGCGGCTGCCGGTCATCTGGGGCGACCCGGTGCTCCAGGGGCTCACGATCGGAATCTTCATCGCCTTCGGGGCCCTGGTCGTCTACTGGCTGATGCTCGCCCGCACCACGCTCGGCTTCCGCGTGCGCGCCGTGGGCCGCAGCGCCGAGGCGGCGCGCTACGGCGGCATCAGCGTGCGCAACAGCTACTTCATGGCCATGGCGATCTCGGGCGGGTTCGCCGGGCTGGGCGGGGCGATGGACATGCTGGGGTGGCAGTTCCGCCTGGGGACGCTCGACGTCCAGAGCGCCACCGTCGGCTTCACCGGCATCGCCGTGGCGTTCCTGGGCCGCAACACCGCCGTCGGCGTGATGTTCGCGGCCTTCCTGTTCGGCGCCCTCCAGTACGGCACGTCGTCGCGCTCGCTCGACCCGGACATCTTCGACCCGAGCCTCGCCGGCAACCTGCAGCGGATCATCCAGGCGCTGGTGCTGCTGTTCATCGGCGCCGACGTGCTGATCCTCTGGCTGTGGAAGCGCGGGAAGCTCGGCTGGCTCCGGTGGCCGAAGCTCCCGTCGCTGTCGTCCTTCAGACGCCACCGGCATCCCCAGCGGGAGCCGCGGGGCTTCGCCGCGGGCGACGTCGACGTGCCGCCCCTGCCGCACGTGCCGATGGGGCGGCGCCTCCGCGCGTGGGCGATCGCCCGGGTGCCACGCGGCGGGGCCGCGTTCGGGGTGGCGTCGATCGTGCTGTCCCTGCTCGCGTTCTGGCTCGCCGTTCCGCCCGTCACCGCGCGCAGCATGGCGGTGCCGCTGGTGGTGGCGCTCGTCGCGCTGGCGCTCGGCGCGTACGCGGCGTGGCGGGGCGAGCGGCGCCTGGGGATCATCGCGATGGCGCTCGCCCTCATCTTCGGCACGCTGGGGATCGCGGCCACGCACTCCAGCGTCACCAACCTCGAGACCATCTTCATCTGGGGCACGCTGGTCGCGGCGATGCTCCGTTACGCCACGCCGCTCATCCTGGCCGCGATCGGCGGCATGTTCTCCGAGCGCAGCGGGGTGGTGAACATCGGCCTCGAGGGCATGCTGCTGGTCGGCGCGTTCTTCGGGTTCCTCGGCGCCGACAAGCTCGGCAACTGGGTGTGGGGCGTCGTGCTGGCGATCATCGCCGGCGCCGTGCTCGCCCTGATCCACGCCGTGGTGTCCATCCAGCTGCGCGCCGACCAGATCCTGAGCGGCACCGGCGTCTGGCTCCTCGGCTGGGGCCTCACCGGCTACCTGTTCATCGACATCTACGGCCCGGAGGGCACGCCCGGAAGCGTGTCCGCGATCCCGGACGTCCACCTGGCCTTCCTGGGCGACGACACGTTCCTCGGGCAGGCCTTCGGCGACCTGAACCTGCTGATCTGGGTCGCGTTGCTGCTTGTGCCGCTGTCGTACTGGATCATGTTCCGCACGGCGTTCGGGCTGCGCCTCCGGTCGGTGGGCGAGCACCCGCGGGCGGCGGAGACGGTGGGCCTGTCCGTGTACCGGATGCGCTACACGGGCGTGATCATCTCCGGCGTGCTCGCCGCGCTCGGCGGCGCCTTCCTGTCGATCGGCTTCGTCGACTCCTTCAGCGAGAACATGTCCCGCGGCCAGGGCTTCATCGCGCTGGCGGCGCTGATCTTCGGCAACTGGCGCCCGAAGGGGATCTTCTTCGCGGCGCTCCTGTTCGGCTCGGCCAGCGCCATCGCGCAGCGGCTGCCGGTGTACTCCGACTCGCTGGCGGTGCTGTTCCAGACGCTGCCGTACCTGCTGACGCTGATCGCCGTCGCCGGCGTCATCCGCCGCCCGCGGCCGCCCGCCGCGGTCGGCATCCCCTACGTCAAGAGCTAGGACCCCCGGTAGGTCGTGTAGCTCCACGGCGACACCAGGAGGGGCACGTGCAGGTGGCCGGCGCCCGCCTCGACCGTGAAGCGGACGGGCACCTCGTCCAGGAAGCCCTCGTCGCCGGTGAAGTAGTCGCCCACCGCGAAGGTCAGCTCGTAGACCCCGGCCACGAGGTCCGCCCCCTCCAGCAGGGGCGCGTCGGTGCGGCCGTCGCCGTTGGTCACGGCCCGGGCGACCACCTCGCCGCCCCGGCGGAGGGTGACGGCCACGCCGGCGGCGGGGCGCCCGTGGGCGGTGTCGAGCACGTGGGTCGTGAGCCGCTCGGCCATCAGCGCCGCATGACCAGCGTGATGGTGCCGTGGGCGGGGAAGGGGTCCGTGTAGACGCCCTCCACGACCGGGTCGCGGGTCAGGTTGCGGCCCTCGAACGACACCTCCGCCACGCCGGGGTAGCGCGCGAGCATGCGGACGCCCATCTCGTGGACGAGGTGCTGGATCGACTCCGACACGAACTCGGTGAACACGGCGCGCAGCAGTTCGGACACCTGGGCGGCGGCGACGTAGCGGCCGGGGTCGGCGCCGAGGGCGTCGGTGGGGTCGGCGTACCGCCAGCCCACGTCCAGGCCGATGTAGAGCGGCCGGTCGCGACGGTCCGGGAGCGTGGTGTAGCCGTCGCGGACGAAGGCGGTGAACGCGCTGCCGGTCAGCTTCAGCAGCGCCATGTCGCGCCGGCCGCAGGCCAGGTCGGCGATCCGGACGCCGTCCCCCTCGCGCTCCAGCCGCATGTCGGCCACCGCCCGGTCGTCGCCGGCGCGGGAGAACAGCACGTCGCCGCCGGCCGGGGTGAAGGGAATCTCCTCCCAGGCCATCCGGAGTGCCTGCATCTGGCCGTAGTCGGCCAGCATCAGGCCGCCCAGGTGCAGCAGCAGGCTCTCGGGCGTCGCCCCGGTCCACGACCCCGACTCGCGGAGCACCAGGTTCTTGATGCTGTCGGTCGCGACGACCATCGAGTTGTCGCCCTCGGTGTACGACGGCAGGAAGTTGTCGCCGAACACCTCGACGGTCACGCGGCCCGCGACCAGGTGGTTCGGCAGGCCGGTGATCCCGGACTCCGGGACGGCCGGCAGCCCCTCGAGCGGCGCGGCGCCGTGCCGGTAGACCGGCACCGCCGTCTTGCCGTAGGTGATCGCGTGATCGGGCACCCGCCGGAACCGTAGCCCAGCGGGCGCCCTGCTCGCGGGTCAGCCCTCGCGCTTGTCGTAGGCGCGCCCGGCGGCGGCCACCACGGCCTCCTGCGTGACGCCGGTGCCGATCGCGCCCACCGTGTACAGGAAGCGGCCGTCGGTGAAGAAGACGTTCCACGCCTCGCCCGGCACGTCCCGCCCGGTCTCGACGGTGTGCACCAGGGTCGCGCCCGGGGGGTGGTCCAGCGCCGTGGTGTCGAACGTGGTCGTCGTGATGCCCTCGTCGCAGCCGGGCCAGTCCGTGTCCAGCTCCGCGACGAACGCCTTCTTGGCGGCCGTCGCGCCGGCCGGCGTCGCGAACTGCTGGACGATGCTGAGCGCGCCGCCGTCGCCCGACTCGAAGGAGCGCCGGACCCGCGCCTGGAGCCCCGCCTCCTGGAGCACGCGGACGTCGTGCATCCGCCGCGCCGTGCACGGGTCGCCGGCCGACGACTGAACCGCGTCCTGGGGCTCCACCGGCTCGCGCGTCGCGGTGTACCCCGGGATGCCCAGCTCCTCGGCCGTGAGCAGCCGGTCGGCCAGCTGCGGGCCCGGCGCGGCCGGCACCGAGGCGACGTTGCCGTCGGAGGCGCCGCACCCCGCGGCCAGGGTGACGGAGGCGGCCACCGCGGTCAGCGCGACGGCCCATCGGCATGCACGTCTCATTGCGGTTCCCCTCTCGGAGGCGGGATTGCGGCGCCATCGTACGAACGCCCCGGGGCGGGCGTCATCGGGGCGCACCCCACACCTGCGAGGCCCCCCGACATAGGGCTGGCCCCGATGGACAGGGCGCTCCCGGAGAACGAACATCCGGCGATGAGCGTGCGCGTGCTCGTGGTCGACGACCACTCCGGGGTGAGGGCGCTGATCCGCCGCGTCCTGGAGGAGGACGGCTTCGACGTGGTGGGCGAGGCCGGCGACGGCACGGAGGCGCTCGACGCGGCCGCGGAGCTCCGCCCCGACCTGGTGGTCATGGACGTCGTCCTGCCGGGCGCGAACGGGATCGACGTGGCGGCGGAGATGGCCCGGCGCGGGGACGCGCCGCCGGTGATCCTCACCTCCAGCCGCGACCCGTCCGACCTGGGCCCGCGGCTCGAGACCGCCCGCGCCCTCGGCTTCGTGCGCAAACGGGATCTGTCCGGCGCCGCGCTGTCGCGGCTGCTCGGGGGGGAGCCGGGGTGAGGTACGGACCCGTCGCGGCCGGCGCCGCGGGGGTCGCGTTGACCGTCGGCGCCGTGCGCGCGCGGCTGCTGGAGGGGGACGGGGGCGCCCGGGTGGCCGCCATCGCCCTGGTGGGGGTCGCCCTGGTGGCCGCCGGGATCGCCCTGTGGCTGCGGCGGCCGGGATCCGGGGGGATCCTGCTGGTGGCGACCGGCCTGACGTGGCTCGGGTGGAACCTCCGCGACGTCGCCTCCCCGGAGGGGTTCACCGCCGGCTGGAGCATGGCCGGCGCGTACTTCGCGCTGGTCATCTGCCTGGTGGTGGCGTTCCCCCACGATCTGCCCCGCGGGTGGTTCGCCTGGTCCGTCGCGGCCCTCGCGGTGCTGGCGGCGGTGCTCGGGGGGCCGGTGGCGATGGCGGTCTGGGATCCCCGCACCACGGGGGTCACCCACTCGGCCCAGCCCAACATGCTGTTCGTGGAGTCGCACCCCGCGGCCTTCGACGCGCTGATCCGCGCGGCGGTCGACACGGCCCTGGTCGCGACGATCGCCGCCCTCGCCCTCTGCGCGTGGCGCTGGCACCGCGGCGGGTCTGCGGCGCGCCGGGCGTTCGCCCCCGTCCTGATCGCGTTCGCGGCGCTCACCGCGTACCTGGCGGTGCAGTTCGGGATCCAGTGGCGGACGGACATCGACACCGAGCGAGGGGACGTGTTCTGGGCGGGCGTCGTCTTCCTGGGCGCGGTGGCCGTCGGCGTCGTCGTCGGGCTGGCCCGCTCCCGCGCCCAGCCCGTCGCGGTGGCCGAACTCGTGACGGGGCTCGAGGGGCCCGTCGGAGCGCCGGCCGTGCAGGAGTCCCTCGCGCGCGCGCTTCACGACCCGTCGCTGCGCGTTCTGCTGCCGGCCGGCGAGGACGGCTGGGTGGATGCCGACGGGGCGCCGGTGCCCGCCCCGAGCGCGAACGGCGCCGCCCTGACGACGCTGACGCGCGGCGACCGGGTGGTGGGCGCGCTCGTCCACGACCCGTCGCTCACGTGGCGCCCCGAGCTGCTGCGGGCGGCCGGGGCCACGGCCGCGCTCGCCCTGGACAACGCCCGGCTCAGCGCCGATCTGGGCGCCCAGCTCGTGGAGGTCCAGGCGGCGCGGCGCCGCCTGCTGGAGGCGGGCGACGCGGAGCGGCGGCGCCTGGAGCGCGACCTGCACGACGGCGCCCAGCAACGGCTGGTGGGCCTCGGCCTGGTGCTGCGCCTGGCGCGGAGCCGGGCGGCCGGCGACGACGCCGTCGCCCCCCTGCTGGACGAGGCCGAGGACGGGCTGCGCCACGCCCTCGACGACCTGCGCAGGCTCGCCCGCGGCATCCACCCTGCCGCCCTGGACGAGGGCGGCCTGGCGCCGGCCCTGCGCGCGCTCGCCGCGCGGGCGCCGTTCCCCGTGACGGTGGACTGCCCCGACCGGCGGCTGCCCGCGGCGGTCGAGATCGCGACGTGGTTCGTGGTCTCCGAGGCGCTCACCAACGCCGCCAAGCACGCCGAGGCGTCCTCCGCGCGGGTCACCCTCGAGATCGCGTCCGGGCGCGCCCGCCTGGTGGTGGCCGACGACGGGCGCGGCGGCGCCGACCCGGCCCAGGGCTCGGGCCTCGCCGGGCTGCGGGAGCGGGTGGCGGCCCTGGAGGGGACGCTGACGGTGGCCGACGCCCCCGAGGGGGGCACCCGGCTGGTGGCGGAGTTCCCGTGCGGGTGATCGTCGCCGACGACTCGGTGATCGTGCGGGAGGGCCTCGCGCGCCTGCTCGCCGAGCACGGCCTGGAGGTGGTGGGCGCCGCCGGCGAGCCCGTCGAGCTCCTGCGCCTGGTGGCCGAGGCCCGCCCGGACGTCGCGGTCATCGACATCCGCATGCCCCCGACGCACACCGACGAGGGGCTCCGGGCGGCGGTCGAGATCCGCGAGCACCACCCGGGGACCGCCGTGCTCGTGCTCTCGCAGTACGTCGAGGTGGGCTGGGCCCTGCGGCTGCTGCGCGAGGGCGACGGGGTGGGCTATCTCCTGAAGGACCGCCTCCTGGACATCGAGGAGGTGGTGGTGGCGCTGCGGCGCGTCGCGGCGGGCGGCACCGTCATCGACTCGGCGGTGGTCGCGCCGCTCGTCGCGGTGGACGGGGCCGGGGCGGGCCCGCCCCTGACCCCGCGCGAGCGGGAGGTCCTGGCCCTCATCGCCCAGGGGCTCTCGAACCGGGCGATCGAGGCGGAGCTGGTGGTGAGCCCCAAGACCGTCGAGGCGCACGTCGCCCGCATCTTCACCAAGCTGGGGCTGCCGCCCTCGGGCGACGTGCATCGGCGGGTCCTCGCGGTCCTCGCCTACCTCGGGACGGGGGCTACCTGAGGGTGATCCGGGCGACGACATCGCTGTTGTTGTTCCCCACGTCCGTGTTCCTGATGACGCGGCCGGTGGCCCCGAGGTACGTGCCGGTGCCGAGCACCAGCGTCCCGGGAAAGCCCTCGAAGACGAGCATCGAGCCGCCGAAGGCGACGTGGCTGATGCAGTCCGGCGGGCCCGGCGTGGCGGGGAAGACGCAGCGCAGGTGGTTGGTCCCGGTGGCCTTCTTCGCGTGCTTCACGTGGTTGCCGGGGTACTCGAGCGAGACGACGTCGAGGGTGTCGCCGGCGGCGGGCTCACGGTGGACGACGGTGCCGTCGGGGGCCGTGAGCGTGGTGGAGACGACCTTGTCGAAGAACCGGAGGGTCTGGGTCTTGCCCCCCGCGGCGTCGCCGGCGGCGGGCAGCAGGGCGGCGGCCCCGCACGCGGCGGCCAGGGCGATGGGCAGGGCGGTCCCGCGGATGAGGTGGCGCGATGTGATCGACATGCGCCGACGCTACGGCCGGGCCCGCGGCGGCCACATCAAGGCCATCCCCGGTCATCCGCTCAGGGCTCGCCCTGAGGTGCGTCGAGATAGGCCAGCACCGCGAGCACACGGCGGTGGTCGTCGGCGTTCGCGGGCAGGCCGAGCTTCATCAGGATCGCCCGGACGTGCGTCTCGACCGTCTTGTCGGTGAGCCACAGGCGCTGCGCGATGCCCGCGTTGGTCCGCCCCTCGGCCATCAGCGCGAGCACCTCGCGCTCGCGGGGCGTCAGGTCGTCCAGGGCGCTGCGCTCACGGCGCGCGCCGCCGCCCAGGAGGGGCGCGACGACCTGGGGGTCCAGGGCGGAGCCGCCGCCGGCGACCCGGCGGGCGGCGTCCAGGAAGTCGTCGACGTCCAGCACCCGGTCCTTCAGCAGGTAGCCGAAGCCGCCGCCGGCCGAGACGAGCTCCGCCAGATGGCGGGTCTCGATGTGCTGCGACAGCATCAGCACGGCGGTGCCGGGGTGGGCGCGGCGGATCTCCGCGGCAGCGCGCAGCCCCTCGTCGTCGTAGCCCGGCGGCATCCGCACGTCGACCACGGCCAGGTCCGGGGCGTGCTCGCCCACGAGGGCGAGGAGGGCCTCGCCGTCGCCGGCCTTGCCCACGACCTCGTGGCCGGCGTCCTCCAGCAGGCCGGCGAGCCCCTCGCGGAGAAGCACCGTGTCCTCGGCGATCACGACGCGCACGGCAGCACCACCTCGATCCGGGTCCCGGCGCCGGGCGGGCTCTCCACCTGCAGCGTGCCGCCGTGGGCGGCCACGCGGTCGGCCATCCCGGGCAGCCCCGTGCCGGCCGCCGCCGCCGCGCCGCCCACGCCGTCGTCGGAGACGGTCATCCGCAGAACCCCGTCCTCGCGCGCCGTCTCCACGCGCACCCGGCTGGCGTCGGCGTGCTTCACCGCGTTCGTCAGGGCCTCGCAGGCCACGAAGTAGGCGGCGGCCTCCACGTCGGCCGGCGCCCGCCGCGACGTGGCCGTCAGCTCCACCGGCACCGCCGACCCGCGGGCCAGGTCGGCCAGGGCGGCGGCGAGCCCCTCGTCCAGCCGCGGGGGCCGCACCCCGGCCGCGATGGTGCGCAGGTCGGTGATCGCCCCGGCCACCTCGTCCACGGCCGCGTCGAGCGCCGGCACCAGCACCCGCGCCTCGCCCGGCAGCGAGCGCTGGAGGCGCCGCAGCACGATCCCGAGGGTCACCAGCCGCTGCTGCGCGCCGTCGTGGAGGTCGCGCTCGATCCGCCGCCGCTCGGCGTAGCCGGCCTGGGCGATCCGCTCCCGCGACGACGCCACCTCCGCCAACTGGAGCCGCACCTCCACCCGCAGCCGCGCCAGCTCGACCGGCAGCGCCGCCTCGGCCAGCACCGCCCGCAGCAGATCCGGCTCGGGCGCGGGGTCCACCGAGTGCAGGAGCACCCCCAGCGTCCGGTCCCCGCCAATCGGCGTCGACCCCCTCACGCCAATTGACGCATCGTCCACCAGGTGCCCCCCGGCGTCCGCCAGGCCTCCGGTCTCGGGAAGGCGGAATAGCACCTCGGCGGCGGGGTCGCCGAGGGCGAGGGCGACGGCCTCGCCGACGTCCTCGGGCTCGGCGTGCCCCGCCCGGACGTCCTCCAGGAACTCGCGCAGCACCCGGGTGGCCTCCACGCGGCGGCGGGCGAAGCGGCGGTCGACGGCGGCCTGGACGCGGCGGCGGAGGGGGAGGAACAGGGCGGCGGCGGCCAGTGTGCCGAGGCTGGCGGTCAGCTCCGACCGCCCCACGAGCGCCCCGATCCCCAGGGCCACCGCCGCATAGGTCGCCAGCAGCAGCGCCGTCAGGACCGCGTAGACGACGGTCCGGTTCAGCACCCGGTCGATCTCCCACAGGCCGTGCCGGGTCACGGCGACCATCACCGCCACCGCGGGCCACACCTGGATGAACAGCAGGCCCACGCCGTCGAGCGCCTCCGGCCAGGTCCAGACGAGCCCGATCAGGGACCCGCCGCCCAGCCAGAGCGGCAGCACGATCGCGCCGTACGCGAGCCAGAGCACCTGGCGGCGCTCCTGGGGCCCGCCGGCCGTGTAGCGCGCCCGCAGCGCCAGCACCGCGGACACCAGCGACGCCACGATGCCCGCCCAGCAGATCCAGAACAGGGGCTCGCCGATCCCCCGGTCCATGTGGAACGGGAGGGGGGTCGGGATCTGGGTGCCGTCGTCCCGCTCGATGGTGTCGGCAAGGCCCAGCAGCGCGAACGCCCCGCCGAACGAGCCCACGGCGAGCCACCACGGCACGCGCCACCGCGGGGACAGCAGCCGGCCGTCCGGGAAGCGGAACGCCAGAGCCACCGGCCAGGCGAAGAGCACCGGCCAGAGGTACGACACCCACGCCGCCCACGCACCGGCCGTCGACGCCGTGTCCTCGCCCAGCCAGTACCGCGCGAGGCCGTCCCCCGCCATCACGACAGCCACCGACAGCGGGCCGGCCAGCAGGATCCACGCGATCCGGTTCCCGGGCCGGCGGAGCGCGACGAACAGGCCCACGGCCGCGGGGGTGAGCACCCCGACCGCCAGGAACGCCGCGAACCCGGGCGGGAACGCCTTGGGCGCGTCGTCGCGCCAGGCCAGCACGTTCCCGATGCTCGCGACCGCCCACGCCGCCACGGTGGCGGCGAACAGGACGACGGCGACGACCCGGGCGCGCGGCATGGCCCGATCCTCCACCATCGCCGCCGCCGCCGACCACGGTGCCACCCCTGAGATGCGCTCGCCCTGGCGGGGTCATCGCCGGCATCGGGCGGCTCGCCGGCGTGCGACGGCTTCGACGGCTCACGCGCCGGGGTGCTCGGCGTCGTCCTCGGCGCCATCCTGCTCGGCGGCCTGGACATCCACGTCGCGTTCGGCGCCGGGGTCCATCCGCTCGCGCGTCGCGTTCGCGTGGGCCGGCGGGGCGCTGATCGCCGCGCCGGTCCTCGCCGTCGCGGGCGACCTCGGCGGGCTGATGCCGGTGGAGATGGCCGGCGCCCCCACCGTGGCGGGCTTCGCGGCGGTCGGCCGGGCTGCCGGTGGGCGCCGGGAGCGCATGCCTGCGCGGATCGGCGAGACGACGTATCCTCGTCCCCTTGGAGACGACCGTCCAGCCACGTGATCTCGGCGAGGCGCTGGCGGCCCGACGCGCGTACCCCGGGGCGCTTCCGATGGCCGGCGGCACCGACCTGATGGTCGAGCTGAACTTCGACCGCCGCCGCCCGGAGCGCGTCCTGGACCTCACGCGCGTGCCCGAGCTGGCCGAATGGGGCGCCGACGGCGCCGACGTCGTCATCGGCGCCGGCGTCACGTACACGCGGATCGTGCGGGAGATGGCGGAGGTCCTCCCGGGCCTCGCCATCGCCTCGCGCACGGTCGGTTCACCGCAGATCCGCAATCGGGGGACGGTCGGCGGGAACATCGCGACCTCCTCGCCTGCCGGCGACGCCCTGCCGCCCCTGGTCGCCTCCGGCGCGACCGTCGAGCTGGCGTCGGAGACCGGGACGCGCAGCGTCCCGCTCGAGGCGTTCTGCACCGGGCCCAAGCGCAACGTCATGGCGCCCGACGAGCTGATCCGCGCGGTCCGGGTACCCGCCGCCCGCGGGCCCCAGCAGTTCGCGAAGGTCGGCCCCCGGAACGCGATGGTCATCGCCGTCTGCTCGTTCGCCGTCGCGTTCGACGCCCGCATGCGGACCGTCCGCGCGGCCATCGGCTCCGCGGCGCCCACCGTGATCCGCGCCACCGCCGCCGAGGCGTTCCTGGAGGGGGCCCTGGACGAGGGCGACCACTGGGAGCGGCGCACGCCGCTGCCGGATGCGGCGCTGCGCCGCTTCGGCGAGTTGGTGGGGGAGGCGGCGCGCCCGATCGACGACGTCCGCGGGAGCGCCGCCTACCGCCGCCACGCGCTGTCGGTCATCGGCCGCCGGACCGCCGCGTGGTGCTGGCAGGAGCACGCCGCGTGAGGCTGACGCTGCGGGTGAACGGCGAGGTCCACGAGGTCGAGTCCCTCTGGGAGGGCGAGAGCCTGATGTACGTGCTGCGCGAGCGGCTCGGTCTGCCCGGATCCAAGAACGCCTGCGAGCAGGGGGAGTGCGGCTCCTGCTCGGTGCTCATGGACGACGTGCTCGTGTGCTCCTGCCTGGTCCTCGCGCGCCAGGCGGAGGGGCGGGACCTGCGCACCGTGGAGGGCCTGGCCCCGGACGGCGAGCTGGGCGTCGTGCAGCAGGCGTTCGTCGACACGGGCGCCGTCCAGTGCGGCTTCTGCACGCCCGGGCTGGTGATGGCCACCGAGGACCTGCTGCGCCGCTCCCCGTCGCCCGGCGACAGCGAGATCCGGGAGGCCCTGGCCGGCAACCTCTGCCGCTGCACCGGCTACGAGAAGATCCTCGACGCCGTGCGGCTCGCCTCGGCCCGGCGCGCGGGGTGAGCGCCGTCCTCATCGACGGCTGCGCCATCGCCACGGTCGACGCCGCCGGCACCGAGATCGCCGAGGGCTGGATCCGGGTCGAGGGCACGCGCATCGCCGCCCTGGGCGCGGGCGCGCCGCCCGACATGCCGGCCGGCGCCACCCGCATCGACGGCCGCGGCTGCCTGGCCACCCCGGGCCTCGTGAACTGCCACCACCACCTCTACCAGTGGGCCACGCGCGGGCTGGCGACCGAGGAGGACCTCTTCGGCTGGCTCACCGCGCTCTACCCGGTGTGGGCCCGGATCGACGAGGAGACCGTCCACGCCTCGGCGTCCGCGGCGCTCGCGGCCCTGGCCCTGTCGGGGTGCAGCACGTCCACCGACCACCACTACCTGTTCCCCGGTGGCGGCAACGCGCTGCTGGCCGCCACGATCGACGCCGCCGCCGGGCTGGGCCTGCGCTTCCACCCGTGTCGCGGCTCCATGGACCTGGGCGCCTCCCAGGGCGGGCTGCCGCCCGACGCGGTGACCGAGGACCGCGACGCCGTGCTCGCCGCCACGGAGGAGGCGATCGGCCGCTGGCACGACCCGTCCCCCGGGGCGATGCTGCGGATCGCCGTGGCCCCCTGCTCGCCGTTCTCGGTCACGGGGGAGCTCATGACCGAGTCGGCCGCGCTGGCGCGGCGCCACGGCGTGCGCCTGCACACCCACCTGGCCGAGACGGTCGAGGAGGAGGCGTACTGCCTCGAGCGCTTCGGCGTGCGGCCGGTCGAGTACCTCGACGACCTGGGCTGGCTGGGCCCGGACGTGTGGCTCGCGCACTGCGTTCACCTGTCGGCCGGCGAGGTCGCGCGCTTCGCCGCCACCGGCACCTCGGTGGCGCACTGCCCGTCGTCCAACGCGCGCCTGGGCGCCGGCATCGCGCCCGCCGCCGACCTGTCCGCCGCCGGGGTGGCCGTGGGACTGGGCGTCGACGGGGCCGCGTCCCAGGAGTCGGGCGAGCTGGCCGTGGAGGTGCGCGAGGCGCTGCTGGTGGCCCGCCTGCGCGGGGGCCCGGCGGCCATGACCGCCCGCCAGGCGCTGGCGCTCGGCACGATCCACGGCGCCCGCTGCCTGGGCCGCGACGACGAGCTGGGCTCCCTGGAGCCCGGGAAGCTCGCCGACGTCGCGCTGTGGCGGCTCGACGGCGCCGGCCACGCCGGCATCGCCGACCCCGTCGCCGCGATGGTGATGGGCCCGCCGCGCCATGCCGAGGCGCTGCTGGTGAACGGGGCGCCCGTCGTGCTGGCGGGGCGGCTGCTCACCGGCGATCTCGACGCGATCGCCCGGGCCGCCGAGGCGACCGCCCTGGCGCCGGCGTGAGCACCACCCGCACCGAGCCCCGCACGCCGCTGGAGCGCGGGCGCATCGGCCAGAGCGTGCTGCGCGCCGACGGCGCCGCGAAGGTGCAGGGCAGGTTCGCGTACGCGTCCGACCTCTCCGCGGAGGGGATGCTGTGGGGCACCACCCTGCGCAGCCCCCACCCCAGCGCCCGGGTGCGCGGCATCGACATCGGCGCCGCGCTCGCCGTCCCCGGGGTGCGCGCGGTGCTGACGCACGAGGACGTCCCCGGCCGCCCCGTGTACGGCATGGAGATCGCCGACCAGCCGGTCCTGGCGGTCGGCGAGGTGCGCTACCAGGGAGAGCCGGTGGCGATCGTCGCCGCCGACCACCCCGAGACGGCGCGCCGCGCGGCCGCCCGCATCGAGGTCGACTACGAGCCGCTGGACGCCCTCACCAGCGCCCCGGCGGCGCTGGCCGTCGGGGCCCGCGCCCTGCACCCGGAGGGCAACCTGCTGCGGGCGGTGCCCATCCGCCACGGCGACCCGGGCGCCACCGCCGACGTGGTGGTGCGGGGCGAGTACGAGGTGGGCATGCAGGACCAGGCGTTCCTGGGCCCCGAGTCGGCGCTCGCCGTGCCCGCCGAGGACGGCGGCATCGATCTGTACATCGCCACACAGTGGCTGCACGTGGACCAGGGCCAGGTGGCCGCCAGCCTCGACCTGCCCCTGGAGCTGACCCGGCTGCACCTGTCCGGCGTGGGCGGCGCGTTCGGCGGCCGCGAGGACCTGTCGATGCAGGTGCACGTCGCGATGCTGGCGCTGCGCACCGGGCGCCCGGTGAAGATGGTCTACTCGCGCGAGGAGTCGTTCTACGGCCACGTCCACCGGCACCCCGCGTGGATGACCTATGAGCACGGCGCCACCCGCGACGGCCGCCTGGTCTACGTGAAGGCCGACGTGACGCTCGACGGCGGCGCCTACGCCTCCAGCAGCACCGCGGTGGTGGCCAACGCCGCGACGTTCGCGTGCGGCCCGTACGCGGTGCCCAATGCGTCGATCGACGCCCGGGTGGCCTACACCAACAACCCGCCGTGCGGCGCGATGCGCGGGTTCGGCGCCGTCCAGGTGGCGTTCGCCCACGAGTCGCAGATGGACCGGCTGGCCGCGGCCCTCTCCATGGACCCGGTGGAGCTCCGGATCGTGAACGCGATCGCCACGGGCGACCGGCTCCCCACCGGCCAGGTGGTCGACGGCCCGGCGCCGGTCCGCGAGCTGCTGGAGGAGCTGCGCGGCATGCCGCTGCCGCCCCTCGCCCGCAGCACCCCCATGGACCTGCGGGAGCTGCCCGGCGGCGTCTCCAACGTGACCCACGGCGAGGGCACGACCCGGGGGGTGGGGTTCGCGGTGGGCTTCAAGAACATCGCGTTCGCCGAGGGCTTCGACGACTACTCCACCGCGCGCGTGCGGCTGGTCCCCACGGCCGACGGGCCGGTGGCCGAGGTGCAGACCGCGGCCGCCGAGGTGGGGCAGGGGCTGGTGACCGTGATCGAGCAGATCGCCCGCACCGAGCTGGACGTCGACCGCGTGGTGGTGCTGCCGTCCGACACGTCGGTCGGCTCGGCGGGGTCCACCTCCGCGTCGCGCCAGACCTGGATCACCGGAGGGGCGGTCCAGGCCGCGTGCCGGCGGATCCTGGCGCGCCTGGCCGAGGCGCCGCTCGGCGACGAGCCGATCGAGGAGACCGCCGAGTACCGGCACCGGCCCACCCAGGCCCTCGACCCGGAGACCGGCCAGGGCGACTCGATCGTGGCCCTCGGCTTCGCCGCCCACCGCGCCGTGTGCGACGTCGACGTGGAGTTGGGCCTGGTGCGCGCCGTCGAGGTGGCCACCACCCAGGATGTGGGACGGGTGATGAACCCGCTGGCGCTGGAGGGGCAGATCCAGGGCGGGATCGCCCAGGGCGTGGGCCTCGCGCTGATGGAGGAGATCCAGATGCGCGACGGCCGGGTGCGCAACGCGTCCTTCACCGACTACCTGATGCCGACGGTGCTCGACATGCCGGCGGTGCGCATGGCGATCAGCGAGACGCCGCACCCGCACGCCCCGTACGGCCTGAACGGCGTGGGGGAGATGCCGACCATCGCCTCCACCCCGGCGGTGGTGGCGGCGGTGCGCGACGCCACCGGCCGCCCGCTGCCGCGGGTGCCGCTGCGGCCGTCGGACATCGCCGGGGTCGGGTGAGCGGCGAGGACCGGGCGGCGTTCCTGGCCCGCCTGGGCCACGTGGCCGAGGACTCGCCGTGGGTGGCCGAGCGGGCCTGGGAGCGCGGGCCGTTCGCCGACGCGGCCGCCACGGCCGACGCTTTCGCCGCCGTCGCGCGGGAGGCCCCTCCCGACGAGCAGCGGGCCCTGATCCGCGCCCACCCCGACCTGGCCGGCCGGGCCGCCCTGGCGGGCGAGCTGACCGCCGACTCGGCGCGCGAGCAGGCCTCCGCCGGCCTCGACCGGCTGACGCCCCGCGACCTCGCCCGCTTCACCGCGCTCAACGACGCCTACCGCGCGCGATTCGGGTTCCCGTTCGTGATCCGGGTGGCGGGGCGGTCGGTGGCCGACATCCTCGACGCGTACGACGCCCGCCTGGCCAACGACGCCGACGCGGAGCGCGCGACGGCCGTGGAGGAGATCGCCGGGATCATGCGGCTGCGCATCGAGGCGGCGGAGTGAGCGCCGACCTGGTGGTGCGCGGCGACGCGTGGGACGTCGCCGTGGAGGACGGCCTGATCGCCGCCGTGGGCCCGGAGCTGCCCGGCGGGCGCGAGGAGGTCGACGCGCGCGGCCTGCTGGTGCTGCCGGGGATGGTCGACGGGCATGTCCACCTCGACGACCCCGGCCGCGCCGGCTGGGAGGGGTGGGACACCGGCACCGCCGCCCTCGCCGCCGGCGGGGTCACGTGCTGCGCCGACATGCCCCTGAACAGCATCCCCGCGACGCTCGACGGGGCGTCGTTCGACGCCAAGGTCGCCGCGGCCCGGGGGCGCGCCCGCATCGACTTCGCGCTGTGGGGCGGGCTGGTGCCGGGCAACCTGGCGGGGATGGACGAGCTCGCCGGCCGCGGCGTCGTGGGCTTCAAGGCGTTCATGAGCCCGAGCGGCGTGCCGGAGTTCGCGCACGTCGACCCGGACCAGCTGGGGCGCGGGATGGAGCGTGCGTCGGCGCTCGGCCTGCCCGTCGCCGTCCACGCGGAGGACCCCGCGGTGCTGGACGCGACGCCCCGGGGGGCCGGTCGGACGATGGTCGACTGGTGCGCCTCGCGCCCCGCCGCCGCCGAGACCTCGGCCGTGCGGATCGTGCTGGACCTGGCCCGCGCGACCGGCTGCGCGGTCCACCTGGTGCACCTCTCGACCCCCGGGGCGGTCGACCTGGTCGCCGCCGCCCGGGCCGAGGGCGTGGACGCCACCTGCGAGGCGTGCCCGCACCACCTGGTGCTCACCCGCGAGGACGCGGCGCGCATCGGGGCGGCGGCGAAGTGCGCGCCGCCGCTACGATCGGCCGCCGAGCGTGCCGGTCTGTGGCCGCGGCTGGCCGCGGGCGCGATCGACGTGGTGGGCTCGGACCACTCGCCCGGGCCGCCGGAGCTGAAGCGGGGGGACGACATGTTCGCGGTGTGGGGCGGGATCTCCGGGGCGCAGACCACGCTCCCGCTCATGCTGACGCATGGGCCGGGGGAGGGGGTCGACCCCGACCGGGTGGCCGCGGCGACATCCGCCGCACCGGCCCGGCGGCTGGGCCTGGAGGGCAAGGGCGGCCTGCGGCCGGGCCTCGACGCCGACCTGAGCCTGGTGCGCCTGGGCGGCCCGTGGACCCTCCGGGAGGAGGACCTGCGGTACCGCCACCGGGTGTCCCCGTACCTCGGGATGAGCCTGACGGCCAGGGTGGAACGCACGATCCTGCGGGGCGTCACGGTGCACGGACCGGGGGCTGCCGAGGAGCCCCGGGGCCGCCTGGTGACCCACGCGCGGGCGGCGGTGGCGTGAACGCCCCGGCGGACGCCCGCACGGTCGTGCGGTCCGACCACGCGCTGATCGCGCCGGAGACCCACGTCCCCGGTCCGATCCCCGGGTGGTCCGGCGCGGAGCACGTGACCCTGATCGCCCCGCCGATGGGGGCCCGGTTCAGCATGGCCCTCGCGCGCCTGGAGGCGGGTGGCGTCGCCGGCCCGCCGCGGGCGGGCGCCGGCCGCGCGGTCTACTGCCTCGAGGGCAGCCTGACCCTCTCCGCGGAGGGCCTCGACCACCGCCTGAGCCCCGGCTCGCTGGCGTACGTCCCGCCCGACGCCGTGCACGGCCTGCGGGCCGACACCGCCGCCCGGATCGTGGTGTTCGACAAGCCGCACATCGGCGCGCCCGGCGCCCCCCGGGGACGCCTGGTGGTCACCGACGGGACCGCCGTGGAGCCGCAGCCGCTGCTCGGCGACCCCGCCCTGCGGGTGACCACCCTCATCCCGGAGGCCCCCGAGCTCGACCTGGCCGTGAACCTCATGACCTTCGACCCCGGGGCCGCCCTGCCGTTCACGGAGACCCACGTGATGGAGCACGGCCTCCTGGTGCTGGAAGGCTCCCTCGTCTACCGGCTCGGCGAGGCCTGGTACCCGGTGCGGGCCGGCGACGCCATATGGATGGGGCCGTTCTGCCCCCAGTGGGCGTGCGCCTACGGCACCACCCCCGCCACGTACCTCCTCTACAAGGACTGGAACCGGGATCCGCTGTCGTGACGCCGATCGACGCCTACGCCAACGCGCCGATCGACGCATCCCGCCTCGAGGCCGAGATCGAGGAGCTGGCGCGGTTCTCGGACACCCCGTACCCGTCGGTCACGCGGATCCTGTTCACCGAGCAGGACCTCCTGGCGCGCGCGTGGCTGATGGAGCGGATGACGGCCGCGGGCCTGACGGTGCGGGTGGACGCCGTGGGCAACATCTTCGGCCGCTGGGAGGGCACCGACCCGGACCTGCCGCCCGTGGCGACCGGCTCGCACTGCGACGCGATCCCCGACGCCGGGCGGTTCGACGGCGTCGTCGGGGTGCTCGGCGGGCTGGAGGCGATCCGGGCGCTGCAGGCGGCCGGCCACACGCCGCGCCGGTCGATCGAGCTCATCATGTTCACCGCCGAGGAGCCCACCCGCTACGCGCTCGGCTGCCTCGGCAGCCGCGTGCTGGCCGGGGTCGTCACCCGGGAGCGGCTCGACGCCCTCCGCGACGCCGACGGCGGCACCCTCGCCCGGGCCCGCGCCGCCGCCGGCGTGATCGGCGACGTGATGGGCGCGACCCTGGAGCCCGGCCACTACGCCGCCTTCCTGGAGCTCCACATCGAGCAGGGCCCCGAGCTGGAGGCCAGCGGGACGCCGATCGGCGTGGTGACCGCCATCGCCGCCCCCGCGACGCTGCGGGTCGAGCTGTCGGGCGCCGGCGGCCACGCCGGGGCGGTGCTCATGCCCCTGCGGCACGACCCGCTGGTCGCCGCGTCGGAGGTGGTGCTCGCCGTCGATCGCGAGGCGCGCGGGAGCGGGTCGGGCGACACCGTCGGCACCGTCGGGCTGCTGACGGTCGACCCGGGCGCCGTGAACAGCATCCCCCGGCGGGTGCGGATGGACATCGACATCCGCGACACCGACCTCGCCCGCCGCGACGCCGTGCTGGAGCGGGTGCGGGCCGCCGCCCGCGACGCCGCCGCCCGCCACGGGGTGGGCCACGAGGAGGCGATCCTCAACGCCGACGACCCCATGACCTCCGATCCGGCGGTGCTCGACGCGGTCGAGTCGGCGTGCGCGGAGGAGGGCCTCGAGGCCGTCCGGATGATCAGCCGGGCGTATCACGATTGTGTCTTCATGGCGCGCATCTGCCCTGCCGCGATGGTGTTCGTCCCGTCCCGGGACGGGGTCAGCCACCGCCCCGACGAGTACACGTCGCCGCGGGAGATCGCCCAGGGCACGGCGATCCTGGCCGGCGCGCTGCGGCGCCTCAGCGCCTGAGGGGGATTTGCACAGCCTGTGGAAAGAACCGTGGGATGTTCACGACCGTGTGACGGCGGTCGCTACGATCCCGCGGTCCATCGAACCGGGGAGCGACGGATGAGCGAGGGCGCGCAGCTCGACGTGCTGGGCATCGGGAACGCGATCGTCGACGTGCTCGCGCACTGCGACGACGGCTTCCTCGAGGCCGAGGGGCTCGTGAAGGGCTCGATGAACCTCATCGAGGTCGAGCAGTCGAAGGCGCTCTACGGCCGGATGGGGGCGGCGGTCGAGGTGTCCGGTGGCGCCGCCGCCAACTCGATGGCGGGGATCGCCTCGTTCGGCGGCCGGGCGGCGTACATCGGGAAGATCCGCGACGACCAGGTCGGCGAGGTGTTCGCGCACGACATCCGCGCCATGGGCGTCCACTTCGACACGCCCGTCGCCACCGACGGCCCGCCCACCGCCCTGAGCCTCATCCTGGTGACGCCGGACGCGCACCGCACCATGTCCACCTACCTGGGCGCCGCCACCGAGCTGGGGCCCGAGGACGTCGACACCGGCCTGGTGGCGCGCTGCTCCGTCACGTACCTGGAGGGCTACCTCTGGGACAAGCCGCGCGCGAAGGAGGCGTTCCGCGTGGCGATGGCCGCCGCCCACGGCGCGGGCCGCCGCGTGTCGCTCACGCTGTCCGACTCGTTCTGCGTGGAGCGCCACCTCGAGGAGTTCCGATCGCTCGTCGAGAACGACGTCGACGTGCTGTTCGCCAACGAGGAGGAGATCCTCGCGCTCACCCAGACGCGCGACCTGGCGCATGCCGTGTCGGCCGTCCGCGGCCGGTCGGAGATCGTGGTGATCACCCGCTCCGAGCACGGCTCGATGGTCGTGACGGCCGACGACACGGTCGAGGTTCCCGCCGCCACCGTCGAGCAGTTGGTGGACACCACGGGTGCCGGCGACCTCTACGCCGCCGGCTTCCTGCACGGGTTCACCGCCGGGCGGCCGCTGGCCGAGTGCGCGCAGCTCGGGTCGCTCGCGGCGGCCGAGGTCATCTCCCACCTCGGCGCGCGCCCGCAGACGTCGCTGGCGGCCCTGGCCGAGGGGGTCGCGTCCCGGTAGGGACGGCGACGGCGGCTGGTAGGGTGCCCCCCGTGCCGATCGCGGACTCCATCACCGAGCTGATCGGGCGGACGCCGCTCGTCCGGCTCTCGCGGATCGGGGACGGCGCCGGGGCGGAGGTGCTCGGCAAGCTCGAGTCGTTCAACCCGGCGGGATCCGTCAAGGACCGCATCGGCCTGGCCATGATCGAGGCCGCCGAGGCCGAGGGCCGGCTGGTGCCGGGGGAGAGCGTGATCGTGGAGCCCACGTCGGGCAACACGGGGATCGCCCTCGCGTTCGTGGCGGCGGCGAAGGGCTACCGCTGCATCCTCACGATGCCCGAGACGATGAGCGTCGAGCGGCGCACCCTGCTGCGCGCCTACGGGGCCGAGCTGGTGCTCACGCCGGGCGCGGAGGGCATGCGCGGCGCGATCGCGCGGGCCGAGGAGATCGCCGAGGCGACGCCGGGCGCGTTCGTGCCCCAGCAGTTCCAGAACCCCGCCAACCCCGCGGCGCACCGGCGCACCACCGCCGAGGAGATCTGGTCGGACACCGGCGGCGCCGTCGACATCCTCGTCGCGGGCGTCGGGACGGGCGGCTCGATCACCGGCGTGGCCGAGGTGCTGCGCGAGCGCAAGCCGGGCTTCCGCGCGGTCGCCGTGGAGCCCGCCGACTCCCCGGTGCTCTCCGGGGGCACGCCGGGACCGCACAAGATCCAGGGCATCGGCGCCGGGTTCATCCCCGGGGTCCTCAACACCTCCGTCTACGACGAGGTGCTCACGGTCGTCGCCGACGACGCCTTCGCGATGGCCCGCCGCCTGGCGCGCGAGGAGGGGATCCTGGTCGGGATCAGCGCCGGCGCCAACGTGCACGCGGCGCTCGAGGTCGCGCGGCGACCGGAGAATGCGGGAACGGTGATCGTCACATTTCTCTGCGACACCGGCGAGCGCTATCTGACGACGCCCCTCTTCGACGAGGGCTGAGGCGCCCGCCGGGGCCACCGGCGAGGAGCGAGCGATGGGCAAGGCGGGAGCGGAGGCGGCGGCGGGCGGGGCGTCCGGGGACGGCGCCGCACCGCGGAGGAAGCGGCTCAACAAGGCACGCTACGAGGAGGAGCTCGCGCGCCTGGAGCTCGAGCTGGTGGCGATGCACGAGTGGGTGCGCAACGCCGGCGTGAAGGTGCTGGTGATCTTCGAGGGGCGCGACGCGGCGGGGAAGGGCGGCGCGATCAAGCGGATCACCGGCCCCCTCAACCCGCGGGTCTGCCGGGTGGTGGCGCTGCCGAAGCCCACGGAGCGCGAGCGCACCCAGTGGTACTTCCAGCGCTACGTCGAGCACCTGCCCGCCGGCGGCGAGATGGTCCTGATGGATCGCTCCTGGTACAACCGCGCCGGCGTCGAGCGGGTCATGGGGTTCTGCACGGAGGACGAGTACACGGAGTTCCTCCGCAGCTGCCCCGAGTTCGAGCGCATGCTGATCCGCTCCGGGATCATCCTCGTGAAGTACTGGTTCTCGGTGAGCGACGACGAGCAGGAGCGCCGTTTCCAGGACCGCATCGACGACCCCACCAAGCGGTGGAAGCTCAGCCCCATGGACATGGAGGCGCGGGCCCGCTGGCTGGAGTACTCGCGGGCGAAGGACGCGATGTTCGCCCACACCGACACCAAGCAGGCGCCCTGGCACGTGGTGGAGGCCGACGACAAGCGCCGCGCCCGGCTCAACTGCATCCACCACCTGCTGAGCGCCGTGCCGTACGAGCACGTCCCGCACGACCCGATCAGCCTCCCGCCCCGGCGCGACGACTCGTCCTACGTGCGCCCGCCCCTCACCGACCAGACCTTCGTCCCCGACCACTATCCGTGATGCGCCGATTGGCGTGCTGAGTCGACGCCAAGTGGCGCATGCCCCGCGGCGGCGGGTGGCGCACGGTGACGGGCGGACATAGGCCCGCCCGACCATGCGGCGGATCCTCATCCTGCTGGGGCTCCTGCTCCTCTCGGCGGCGGCCGCCGGGGAGGACCGCGCGACCGCGTTCGACTCGGGCACGCATTTCGACGTGACCCGCGACGCCCTCACGTCCGAGGGCTTCGGCAACACGTCGGTCGAGACGGTCCAGGTGTCCAACTGGTTCGTCGACCTCTACGAGAACTTCGAGTCGGTGCCGTTCTCGGGGCACGCCGGGTTCTTCAAGGAGATCATCGGCGGCGCCACACCGTTGGCGCGGCTGTTCACGTGGCCGGACGACGTGGTGGCGGCGGCCGACCGCTCCCACTTCGACCAGACCGGGGGCGGCTTCAGGAACACCGCCGAGATCACCGCGGAATGGGACCGGCTGCGCCGGTCGGTCGGCGCGATGGCGATCGAGGCGCGCGACCGGGACGACCCCCTCGAGCTGCTCAGCGTGATCGGCATCAGCCTGCACCAGGTGCAGGACTTCTACTCGCACACCAACTGGCTCGAGCCGGGCGCCGTGCCCGGCGGCCGCGGCCCCGACTGGGCGGGGAAGGGCTTCGGCGCGACGCCCACGTGGTTCGACATCCCCGCCGCCGTCCGCGAGGGCGAGGTGCTCGCCACGGCCGGCGCCACCGGGAACCCCCGCGACCACGGCAGCTGGAAGGCCGACGGCAACACGAGCCTCCAGTTCTCGGACGCCAAGGACTGGCCGGGCCGGCCGCTCTACACCGAGGCCCACGTCGCCGCGTACTTCGCCAGCCGCCAGTGGGTCCGCGCGATCCGGGCGCAGGTGAACGACGAGGCGTTCTGGGGCCGGGCGATGCGGCTCGCGCGCCGGCCCCCGCTGCTCGCCAAGGACCAGCACGGCGCGCTCAACATCTCCGTCGCCTCGGGCCACTGGCAGGGGCAGGGCGAGCCGTGCAACCCGAGCCTCACCACCTTCACCTGCGGCGCCCGCAGCGGCCCCGGCGGCAGCCTCATCGACCTGCGCGGGGCGGTGAAGTACTACTTCGAGCCGCAGGGCGTCCTGTCCGAGATGCGCCACCGCTTCCAGGACGACGTCGTGCGGGTGCACGGCGACTCCCCGGCCACGCCCTTCCCGGTGGCCTCCAGCCGCGACATCCAGGCCCAGACGCGGTTCGTGCGCTTCGAGGTCACCTCGATGGCCGAGGTCGACAACCTCGACATCCCCGGCGACGCCGACCTGTTCGCCCGGGCCTCCATCGCGGGCCAGCGGTACATCTCGGGGGTCATCAACTCGCGCGACTCGTTCAGCTTCCGCAAGCCGAACGCGCCGTTCACGTGGCTGCGCGCCGTCGCCCGCACCGCCACCGCGCCGACGCCGATCACGTCGATCCTGGTCCGGATCCGCACCGGCGACGTCCGGTTCGCGGGCACCGACGACGACGTGTTCCTGCGGGTCGGCGCCACGCGCTACCCGCTCGACAAGCGGATCTACGACGACTTCGAGCGTGGCGACGACGACACGTACTCCGTGCCCATCGACGACGACCTCGGTGCGCTCGACTTCTCCGACGTCACGACCCTCGCGATCGAGAAGGGCCGCGACGGCGCTGCGGGCGGCTGGCGGCTCGGCGCCGCGTCGGTCTCGATCAACGGCGTCCGCGTCGCGCACGAGCCCAAGATCGACCGGTGGCTGGAGGACGACCACAGGACGCACCGCCTGCGGTTCCGCCTGCCGGCGCCGACGGGGGGCGCCGCTTTGCCGGTGTCGCTGGCGCTCTGGGAGATGGACGCCCCGCTGCGGGGCGGCAACGACCACACCGACATCCACCCGTGGGACCGCCGGAGGGACATCGGGCTCTCCTACGTGCCCGGATCGGGCGACCGGACCGGCGGCGAGCGCGGCGGCGACCGCTTCTCCGGGCGGCTGGGCGACTCGGACACGGCGAAGCTGACGTGGCGGCTCAGCACCTACGACCCCGTGCTGCAGACGGTCCGGTTCCCGTCGCCGGAGGCCGCTCCGCCGCCGCCCCCGCCGCCGCTGCCGCCGAACCTGCGGATCACCCAGCTCGACCTGACCGGCTTCACCGTCGCCAACGTGGGCGCCGGCCCGGCCGGCCCGTTCCTGGTGTCGCTCTCCAGCGGCGGCGGCAGCCGGTCGATCGCGGGCCTCGCCGCGGGCCAGTCGCTGCGCGTCGACGTGCCCCGGTCGTGCTTCGGCCTCGGCGAGTACAAGGCCACCGCCGACTCCCTGAACCAGGTCGCCGAGTCCGACGAGACCGACAACGTCACCGCCCTCGGACCGGTCATCTGCTGATCGGCACGGCCGTTCGGTCGTCCCGTTCTGCGCCATTTGGCGTTTCGGGTCAGCGCCGATCGACGCATCTGGCGGTGATCCGGGACCGGTTCTGGACGTTCGGCCAGGTACGTCGCTCCTAGACTTTCCGTGGACGTGGGGGCGAACGGGGGTCTGGCGGATGGCCGGTGCGAGGGCGTGGGGCGCGTGGATCGCGGTGATCGCCGTGGCCGCCGCGCTGCTGGCCGGGCCGGCGTCGGCGCAGAGTCCGCCCGTGGTCTCCGGGGCCACCTACATGGCGGACGTGACCGCGGCGAGCCGCGCGCTCACCAAGGTCGGCACGCTCCTGAACGGCGCCGACACCCTCGACGCCCTCGTCGCCACCGTCCCGCGGGCCCGTAAGGCCGTGACCCGTTTCGACCGGCGGATGTACGCCGTGAGCCGCTACCGCGTCGCCGATCCCGCCACGAACCGCCAGCGCGCCCGCCTCGCCGCGGCCGCCCCGCCCGTCACCGACGTGCTGACGCGCTACCTCGACGCCGTCCTGCTCAGGGACCAGGCGCAGATGATGGCCCTCAGCGCCGCCGTCACCCGCCGCACCGCGGCCTTCTCGGCGGCCGGCCAGGCCGCCCCCTGATCCCCGTGCGCCAATCGGCGTGTGGGGGGAACGCCAATCGGCGCATCGCCCCCGTCAGGGGCGGACGGCCGTGAAGAGGTAGCGGTTGAGGCTGAAGAAGGAGCGGTCGCCGAGCGAGAGCAGATCCTCGCGCCAGGCGGCCACCTCGCCGGCGGGGACCCCGTGGTCCGTGACGAACTCGGCGATGAGGTCGCGCATCCCGGCGCTGTACGTCTGTGGGTCGTACCCGACGTTCAGCAGGGGGACCACGGCGACGCCGGCGACGTCGAAGCCGGCGCCGCGCAGCAGCTCCGGGAGCTCGCGGGGCAGGCCGCGGTGCACCAGGTGGGCGTCCCAGGCGGCGAGCACGCGCGCCATCCGCGCGTCGTCGGACGACCGCCACACGATCGAGTCCCAGTCCGTGTCGAGCACCACCAGCCGCCCGCCGCGCCGCAGCACCCGCGCCGCCTCACGCACGGCCAGCGGCATGTCCTCGACGTACTCGTAGACCTGGGTGCAGACGGCGGCGTCGAAGGCGCCGTCGGGGAAGGGGAGGGCGGTGACGCTCCCCTCCCGGAACTCCGGCGTGGCGGCCCCATGCGCCAATTGGCGCCCCGCCGCGATCGCGAGCATGTCGCGGCTCACGTCGATGCCGGTCAGGCCGCCCGCCGCGCCCACCCGCTCCGCGATCGCCGCCGCCAGCAGCCCCGGCCCCACGCCGAGGTCCAGCACCCACTCCCCGGGCCGGGGGTCGAGCGCCGCCAGCACCGCCTCCCGCTGCGCCACCACGTCGGGCGTGACGTAGATCGCCTCCAGCGCCTTCGCGCGCTCCCCCTCGAACCGGAGCGTGGCCGGGCGCGACCCCGCCTCCGGGGTCATCCCGCCCGGCGGATCATCAGCGTGCGGCGCTGCCCCCGCTCGCGGAAGCCGAGCTTCGCGAGGAACGCCTGGCCCGGCGTGTCGACCTCGACCAGCGCCGCCAGGTGGGTGCCGCGCCGGTCGCGCACCTGCTTTGCGATGTCGGCCATCAGCAGGGTCCCGATGCCCTTGCGACGCGCGTCGGGCACGACGCCCATCCAGTTGATCCACCCCTCGGGAAGCATCGCCTGGGCGAAGCCGAGCATGTCGCGCTGGTCGCGGGCGATCGCGAACGCATCGAAGCCCTCCGCCTGCTCGTAGCCGGTCGGCTGGCCCATCTCCGCGAAGGTGGCGAGCCCCTCCAGCGCCATCCGCTCGGCGTTCTGGAACGCCTCCGACCAGTCGTTGCGGTACGGCTCCACCGACACCCCGGACACGTGCGGCGCGGGCGTCATCCCCTCCAGCGGCCGGGCCATCACCGCCATCCGGGCGTAGGGCTCGAACCCCTCGGAGCCGAGCAGCGGCCGCACGGGGTCGTCGTCGGCCACCTCGACGTCCCACGGCGGATCGCCCACCCGCTCCAGCAGCGCGCGGAGCGCGTCCGGCCCCTCGGCGCGCAGCCCCTCGAGCCGGAGGGCGCGGGCGGTGGGGGACGGCCCCGGGTCGCACGACGCGCCGGCGACGGCGACGCTACTCGAGGTAGGCCTCCAGGTCATCGACCCGCACGCCGAGCCCCTCGAGGTGCCGCCGGGCCTCGTCGAGCTTCTGCTCGGTCCCGGTGGCCTCCATGATCACCCAGCCCTCCGTCTCGCGGATGTCGGCGCGGCGGATGTTGATCACCACGTCGAACCGCTTCGCCAGCGTGTAGATGATCGGCTCCTTGATGAGCTGCTCGGGGAACGTCAGCTTGAGCCTCTGGCGGGTCAGGTGGGCGCCTCCTCGGAAGGGGCGCCTATACTAGCCCGCATGCCACGGCGTCCGCTGCTCGCATGGCTCGGCGGCGCGAAGGAGTCCCTCGCGCGGGACATCGCGGTGGCCCGGGAGCGTGACCCGGCCGCCCGCTCCACCGCCGAGGTGCTGCTCTGCTACCCGGGGCTCCACGCCGTGTGGCTGCACCGCGGCGCCCACCGCCTCTGGAACCGCGGCCTCCGCCTGCCGGCGCGGCTGGTCAGCCAGTTCTCGCGGTCCCTCACCGGCATCGAGATCCACCCCGGCGCCACCATCGGCCCCGGCTTCTTCATCGACCACGGCATGGGCGTGGTCATCGGGGAGACGACCGAGATCGGCGAGGACGTCACGCTCTACCAGGGCGTCACCCTCGGCGGCACCGGCAAGGAGACCGGCAAGCGGCACCCCACCGTGCGGGACGGCGTGACCGTCGGCACCGGCGCCAACGTCCTGGGTCCCGTCGTGCTGGGCGAGGGTGCCAAGGTCGGCGCGGGCTCGATCGTGGTGAAGGACGTGCCCCCCTACTCGACCGTCGTCGGCAACCCCGGGCGGCCGGTGATCGTCGACGGCCAGAAGGTGCGCGACGTGCACCATCCCGACATGCAGCACACCCGGCTCCCCGACCCGGTCGCCGAGGCCATGGCGTGCCTCGTCCGCCGCGTCACCGAGCTCGAGCAGGACCTCGCCGAGCTGCGCGCCGGCCGCGCGCCGGCGGTCCGGATCCCCGCCTCCGACGAGGACTGCCTGCCGACGGCCCAGGAGGAGATCTCATCGATCCTCGGCCTCAACCCGGGAGCCGGGATCTAGCGCGCCGACGCCCTCGGGGCGTCGGGCACCTCCGGTAGGATCCGACCGGTGTCCGATCTACTCGACGGCCTCAACCCGCCGCAGCGCGAGGCCGTCCTCCACGGGGAGGGGCCGCTCCTCGTGCTGGCCGGCGCGGGCAGCGGCAAGACCCGCGTCCTGACGCACCGCGTCGCCCGCCTCATCGGCGAGGAGGGCGTGGCGCCGGAGGCGATCCTGGCGATCACCTTCACCAACAAGGCGGCGGGTGAGATGCGCGACCGCATCGGCGGTCTGGTGGGCCCGCGGGCCCGGGCGATCTGGGCCAGCACCTTCCACTCCGCGTGCGTCCGGATCCTGCGCCGCGAAGCCGAGAACGCCGGCTACGCGAGGGACTTCTCCATCTACGACGCCGACGACCAGCTCCGGCTCATCCGCCGCAGCCTGGTCGACGAGGAGGTCGACCCCAAGCGGGTCGCGCCGCGCGGCGTGCAGGCGCGCATCTCCGACGCGAAGAGCCGGATGGAGGGCCCCGAGGAGGTCCTGGCGGCCGCGGAGTCGTTCAACGAGGAGATCGTGGCCCGCGTCTACCGGCGCTACGCCGACGCCCTCCGGGCCAACGGGGCGATGGATTTCGACGACCTGCTGATGGTCACCGCCGGCCTGCTCGAGAACGACGAGGCCGTGCGCGCCCGCTGGCAGGGCCGGTTCCGCCACGTGCTGGTGGACGAGTACCAGGACACCAACCACGTGCAGTACCGGCTCGTGCGGGTGCTCGCCGAGCCGGAGCGCAACGTGGTGGCCGTGGGCGATGACGACCAGGGCATCTACTCGTGGCGCGGCGCCGACGTGCGCAACATCCTCGACTTCGAGCGCGACTACCCGGACGCCCACGTCGTGGCGCTGGAGCAGAACTATCGCTCCACCGGCACCATCCTGCGGGCCGCGAACGCCGTGGTGGAGCGCAACCCCCACCGCCACCCCAAGCGCCTCTGGACCGACCTGGGGGAGGGCGAGCCGATCGCCGCGGTCTCGTGCCGCGACGAGCACGAGGAGGCCCGTGTGGTGGCGTCCGGCATCGACGCGGCCGTCGCCCGCGGCGAGTCGCTCGCCGACATCGCGGTCTTCTACCGCACCAACGCGCAGAGCCGCGCGATCGAGGACCAGCTGGTCCGGCGCTCCGTGCCCTACGTGGTGGTCGGCGGCCCGCGGTTCTACGAGCGGGCGGAGATCCGCGACCTGCTCGCGTACCTCCGCGTCGTGGCGAACCCGGCGGACGGGGTGAGCCTGGCGCGGATGCTGGGCGCGCCGAAGAGGGGCATCGGCCCCGGCGCCGTCGCCAAGCTGGAGGCCCACGCCCAGGCGTTCGGCGTCCCGGTGGCCGACACGCTGCTGCGCCCGGACGAGATCCCCGGGCTGCCCGCCGGCCAGCGCGCGACGCTCGGCCAGAGCGGCGCCCTGCTGCGCGACGTCCGCGACCACGTGGCCGCCGGCACGCCGCTCGACCGGGTGCTGGAGGAGGTGCTCGAGCGCTCCGGCCTGCGCGACGCGCTGCTGGCGGAGGGGACCTTCGAGGCCCAGGGGCGCATCGAGAACCTGGAGGAGATGGTGCGGGTGGCGGCCGAGTTCGAGGCCACCCGGCAGGAGGCCACGCTCGCCGACTTCCTGGAGGGGATCGCCCTGCAGGCCGACGCGGACCTGGTCGACACGAGCGGCGGCGCCGTCACGCTCATGACGATCCACAACGCGAAGGGCCTGGAGTTCGACACCGTCCTCATCACCGGGCTCGAGGAGGGGCTGTTCCCCCACGTGCGCTCCGACACCCCGGAGACGCTGGAGGAGGAGCGGCGCCTCTTCTACGTGGGCCTCACGCGGGCGCGGCGGCACCTCACCCTCACGCATGCGGAGAGCCGGGCGATGCACGGCGGGCGCGACTACCGCCTGCCGTCGCGGTTCCTCGGGGAGATCCCCGCCGACGCGCTGGCCGAGCCCCCGGGCGGGAGACGGTCGCCGCGGCAGACGTGGGCGGGGGCGGCGATGGATGCGCCGGCGCGGGGGGCGTCGTTCGCGACGGGCGACTCGGTGCTGCACGCGACGTTCGGCGAGGGCGTGGTCACGGGGATCGACGGGGGAGGGGACCTGGTGCGGGTGCGCTTCGCGCAGGACGGCAGCGAGCGGCGGCTGATGGCCGGCGCGGCGCCGATGAGGAAGGTGGGCTGATGCCGGCGGTGATCATCGACGGCAAGCAGGCGGCGGCCGACCTCCGCGAGGAGGTGCGGCGCGGCGTCGACGCGTTCCGGCTCGCCTACGGGCGGGTGCCGGGGCTGGTGGGCATCCAGGTGGGCGACGACCCGGCGTCCGAGCTCTACCAGGCCGGCAAGGCGCGGGCGGCGGAGGAGGCGGGCATGATCTCCCGCCGGGTGGTGCTGCCGGACACGACCACCCAGGACCAGCTCGACGCCCTCATCGACGAGCTGAACGCCGACGACTCGGTCGACGGGATGCTGGTGCAGCTGCCGGTGCCCGACCAGCTGTCGGAGGTCGCGATCGCGAACCGCATCCACCCCGACAAGGACGTCGACGGCTTCGCCCCGATCAACCTGGGCCGCCTCATCCGCGGTGAGCCGGGCTCCGTCCCGTGCACGCCGGCCGGCGTGATGTGGGTGCTCGACCGCGCCGGCATCCCCATCGAGGGCGCCAACGCGGTGGTGGTGGGCCGCAGCCTGATCGTCGGCAAGCCGATGGCCCTGCTGCTGACGGCCCGCAGCGCCACCGTCACGGTGGCCCACTCGAAGACGCGCGACCTGAAGGAGCTGTGCCGCTCCGCCGACATCCTGGTGGCCGCCGTCGGGCGCCCCGAGATGATCCGCGGTGACTGGATCAAGCCGGGCGCCGCCGTGATCGACGTCGGCATCAACCGCACGGACGCGGGGCTGCGCGGCGACGTGGCGGGCGACGAAGCCCGCGAGGTGGCCGGCTGGCTCACGCCGGTCCCCGGGGGCGTCGGCCCCATGACCATCGCCTACCTCTTGGCGAACACGCTGGAGGCCGCCCGGCGACGGGCCGCCGGCACCAAGACAACGGGAGACGACTGACCAGATGAAGATCGCGATTTTCGGCGGCACCGGCGACCTCGGCCGTGGCCTCGCAATCAACTTCGCCGCGGCCGGCCACGAGATCGTCGTGGGCTCGCGGAGCCAGGAGCGCGCCGACCAGGCCGCCGCCACCCTCCAGGAGGCGCTGCCCTCGGGCACGTTCACGCCCCGCGAGAACGTCGCGGCCGCGGAGGAGGGCGAGTTGGCCATCGTCTCGATCCCGTGGGAGGGCATCGACTCGACCATCCCGCCGATGGCCGACGCCCTGGCGGGCAAGGTCGTCGTGTCGGTGGTGAACGCCCTGAAGTTCGGCAAGAGCGGGGCCATCGCGGAGCAGGGCGACGCCCTCCCGGCGCAGTCGTGCGCGCACCGCATCCAGGAGCTCGCCCCCGAGGCGAAGGTCGTGGTCGCCTACAACAACCTCCCGGCCGCCGGCCTGCAGGCGCAGCACCACCTCGACGCCGACGTGCTCGTGTGCGGCAAGAGCCGCGAGGCGCGGGAGCAGGTGATCGAGCTGACGAAGGCGATCCCCGGCACCCGGGCGCTCGACGCCGGGCCTCTCGCCAACGCCCTCATCATCGAGGGCTCCACCGCCCTCATCATCAACCTGAACCGCAAGTACGGCGGCGAGGCCAGCCTCTCCATCTCCGGCCTCGAGAACGCCCCGGAGCGCCCCTAGCCCCTCCGTCGCGTGGGCCATGCGTCAATTGGCGTCCACCGTCGACGCCAATTGACGCATCGGCTCACCAGCCGCGCCAGGTGGTGAGCTCGGTCACCGGACGACGCGGCGGCCCCTGCTCCGGGGGCGGCGCCAGAAGCCTCCCGATGTACACGAACCCGACGACGGCCTCCCCGTCCTCGAGGCCGAGCCGGGCGAGCACCGCAGGATCGTCGGCGGCGGCGCCGGTGCGCCACATGGCGCCCAGGCCGCGCGCGTGGGCGGCGAGCAGCAGGTTCTCGATGGCTGCGGCGACGGCGTCGCGGTCCTCGCGGGCCTCGACCGGGTCCTCACCGGGATGCACGACGCAGGCGACCACCACCGGCGCGCGCTCCAGACGCTCCCACACCTCGCCGCGCGCATCCCCGGTCAGCACGATGAAGCGCCACGGCGCCGTCAGGCGGTGGTTCGGCGCGGAGGCGGCGGCCTGGATCAACTCCTCGATCAGCGCGCGCGGAAGGGGCTCCTGGCTGACCTTGCCGACGCTGCGGCGGGTGCGGATGGCGCGGAGGACGGCGTCGCCGTCGCTCATCCGTATCCCAGCTCCTCGAGGCGGTCCTCCCCGAAGCCCAGGTGGTGCGCCAGCTCGTGGAGCACGGTGATCCGCACCTGCTCCGCCACGTCCGCGTACGTGTGGTGGTGGTCGAGCAGCGGGTGCATGTAGATCGCGATGTGGGCGGGGAGCATCCCGGACGGCAGCATCCCCTCGCTGAGCGGGACGCCGGTGTAGAGGCCGTACAGCGGGCGCGACCCCGGTGGGACGCGCTCCTCCACCGTCACCGCCACCTCCTCGAACGCCGAGGCGAACGGCTCAGGGACGGTGTCGAGGACGTCCGCCACCAGCTGCTCGAACTCGTCCCGGCCCATCTCCACGGGACCGATGGTACCGGCCCCCGCCGGACGGGGGGCTCCGGGGCCGTCCGAGCGTCGGTATCGGGGCGGGGCGCCGCGCGCTTTCCTGAACTCCGTCAGGACGACAGGGAGGTCAGAGCATGGTGTGGCGAACGCTGAGATTCGTGATCGTGCTCGCCGCCGTGGTGGCGGCGGTGCATGCGGTCGCCGGGCGTGCGATGGCGGAGCCCGCTCCGCCGCAGCCGACGCCGATCCCGCTGTCGACGGCGCTGGACATGCTCGAGTCGGGGGCGGCGACGTCCGCGACCCTCGAGGCCACGCCCGGCGCCACCACCCTCACGGTCACGCTGAAGGGGACCGACCGGGCCACGGCCCTCCCCGCCTCGCTCATCGAGCGGGTCATCGAGTCGGCGCGCCAGGGCGGCGTGCCGCTGCGCGTGGCCCAGCCGGCCACCGACGCCGCCGGCACCCCGGCGGGGGGCGGCGGGTTCGACGTCGAGGGGTGGGTGCAGACGTGGGGTCCGCTGATCCTGTTGGCCGGCCTGGTCATCGTGTCGGCCCTCGCGCTGCGCATGGCGGGCGGCGCACGCTTCAAGCAGCAGGTGCGGGCCGTGCGGTCGCCGGTCCGGTTCGCGGACGTGGCCGGCGTCGACGAGATCCGCGACGAGGTGGCGGAGATCGCGGAGGTGCTCAGCGAGCCCGAGCGCTTCGAGCGGGTGGGCGCGACGCTGCCGCGCGGCATCATCCTCCACGGCCCCCCCGGCACCGGGAAGACCCTGCTCGCGCGCGCCGTCGCCGGCGAGGCGGGCGTGCCGTTCTTCAGCGCCTCGGCCTCCGAGTTCGTGGAGGTCTACTCCGGCCTCGGCTCCAAGCGCGTGAGGGCGCTGTTCGCCGCGGCGCGCAAGGCGGCGCCGGCGGTGGTCTACATCGACGAGATCGACGCGGTCGGCGGGCGCCGCACGGGCCACGCCTCGGCGGGCGAACGGGAGCAGACGCTCGACCAGTTGCTCGCGGAGATGGACGGTTTCGCAATCGATGAGCACAAGCCGGTGGTGGTGCTGGCGTCGACGAACCGCCTCGCCGACCTGGATCCCGCCCTCGTCCGCTCCGGGCGTTTCGACCGGAAGATCGCGGTGGGCCTGCCGGGCCGGGAGGCGCGCCGGGAGATCCTCGACGTCCACCTGCGCGGGCGTCCGCTGGCCCCGGGGACCGATTCCGCGGCCATCGCGGCGTTCACGGTCGGCATGGCCGGGGCGGACCTGGCGGCGCTGTGCAACGAGGCGTCGTTCGAGGCGGCCCGGGGGGGCGCCGACGCGCTCTCCCTCCCGCATTTCCGCAAGGCCCTGATGCGCTTGGCGGCCGGCCCTGAGCGCCGCGGCCGGCTGCTGTCGGACGACGAGCGGCTGCTGGTGGCGTACCACGAGATGGGCCACGCGATCGTGGGCCACATGAGCCCGCTGTGCGACGACGTGGAGCGCGTGACGGTGATCCCGCAGGGGCAGGCGCTGGGCGTGACGATCGCGCTGCCGGCGGAGGACAAGTTCCTGGCGACGCGGCAGGAGTGCGTGGAGCGCCTGGCGATGATGATGGCCGGCCGCGCGGCCGAGGAGATGGTGTTCGGCGAGTTCACCAGCGGCGCCGCCGACGACCTGAGCCGCGCCGCCGCCCTCGCCCGCCGGATGGTCGGGGAGCTGGGCATGGGCGCGCCCACCACCACCGCGAGCCTGGCGATCGGCCTCCCCGGCGCGGATGTCGCGGAGACCGCCGAGCGCACCGAGAGGGCCACCCGCGGCCTCCTCGACGACGCCTTCACCACCGCCACCCGGATCCTCGAGGAGCATCGCGACCTGCTCCACCGCTCCGCGGATGCCCTGCTGGAGTCCGAGGCCCTGGAGCGCGACGACCTCGCCACCCTCCTCGGCCCCCGCCCCGCCGCCCGCCGGCTCGACCCCACGGGTCCCATCCCCGCCTGAGGCGCCGGGGGGGGCGGCCCCCGCGGTCCCGGATGCGTCAATCGACGTCCGTGGGGGACGCCAAGTGTCGCACCCCCCGTGACGGGGCCGGTGCGGCCTCGGCGCAGAAGGGTGCTGCGCCGTGTGAGGCCGGCGGCGCACGATCCATCCATGGCGAGGACGTTGTACAAGGCCCGGGGGATGGGGAGCCGGCCGCCGTGCGCGATCTGCATGGGGCCGGGGTCGGGGCCGCGCGAGCGGCTGCGCCTGCCGTTCGGGATCTCGGTCTGGCTCTGCGAGGAGCACCGGTCACCGGAGTTCCTCAGGAGCCGCGCGGGGCGGGATTTCGTCGTCTCGTTATCAGGCGTCTGGAACGCGGCGGGCTGCATGACGGCCGCGCGGCACCGCCTGCTGATGTCGCATCGGCAGCGGGTTCTGCCGCGTGCACCGGCCCCGCGGCCGGGGTCGTATGCCTGGCCCGAGCTCCGGCGGGAGGCCGAGGCGCGGTGGGCCCTCGGCGAGCCCGCCGCCCCCGTGATCGCCGCGCTGCGGGAGCGCCACGCGCCCGACCACGCGCACGCGCCCAGCGTCCGGACCATGCAGCGCTGGTTCGCCGAGGGGCGGTGGCTCACCGACGGGCCCCGGGGGTCCGGGGCGGGGCCCATACCACCGGGGGGCGGCGCCCCGTCCGAGGGACCGGTGGCCGGGGACGACGCCGGCCGTACGGTGATCGTGCAGGACGGGACGAACGAGACGCGACACGGAGGTCCGAGCGATGAAGCGCCGCATGCGCAGGCTGGCGGGGAGCCGCACCACCCAGCAGGGCGTGACGTTCGTCGAGGTGCTGGTCGTCACCATCATCATCGGCCTCCTCGCGGCCATCCTCATCCCGGCCGTGCTCGGCCAGCGGGAGAAGGCCCAGGGCGGCGCCGCGCAGTCGCTGCTGCGCTCCGGGGCCAGCGCGATCGAGTCGGCGTCGGTGGACGTGGGCTATGCCGCGGTCACGACCGCGAAGCTCCACGAGGTCGAGCCGAACGTGGCCTGGCAGACGGCCGCGGGCGCGACCACCACCGGGAACGCCATCTCGGTGACCGCCCTCAGCGACGCCGGCTACACCCTCACCACCACGACGCCCAGCGGCCAGACCTTCACCCTCGTGAAGGACGCCAACGCGGTCCCCACGATCACGCGGACCTGCGGCCCGGGCTGCTCCTGGTAGCGGTCGGCGCCGGAGGACCGGCTCAGCGGTCCTCCGGCAGGAAGCGGTCGGTCACCGCGGCGGACGCGTCGACCGGCTTGGTGAGCAGGCCGTTCGCCGTCATCCACGCCGCGAACGCCTTCCACTGCGCCGGGTCGACGCTCAGGGTCGGCACGTCGGACGGGGAGAGCACCGGCGCGGTCTCGTGCAGCTGCGCCTGCACCGTGTCCTTGTCCAGGTCCTTGTTCGCGTCGAGCAGGTGCTCCACGGCGCCCGACTCGTCGGTGGCGGCCCAGTCCTGCCCCTTCTGGAGCCCCCGCAGGAACGCCCGCACCAGCTCCGGCTTGTCGCGCGCCACCGTGTCGCTCGTGACGACCACCAGCTCGTCGTACGTCGGCACCCCGTGCTCGTCGAGCTTCAGCGCGGCGACCGGCTGGCCCTGTCGCTCCAGATCGACCAGCTCGATGTTCCAGTACGCGCCGATGATCGCGTCCACCTTGCCGGCGGCGAGCGCCGGGCTCAGGTTGTAGCCGACGTTCTTCACGTTGACCTTCGCCGGGTCGCCGCCGCCGTCGCGCACCACCGCGTCCAGGAGCGGCCGGTCCGACGGCAGCCCCGCCGCGCCGACGGTCTTGCCCTCCAGGTCGTCGGCGCCGGAGATGCGGTCGGTGCGGTAGATCACCGCGTTCAGCGGGCGGGTGACGATGGCGCCGACCGCGACGACCGGGACCCCCTCCGACCGCGCGATCAGCACCTCGGGCTCGTAGGAGATCGCGAACTCGGCGCGGCCGGCGGCCAGCCGCTTCAGCGCCGCCGACGGGTCGCTCGGCACCTCCGGCGTCACCGTGACGCCCTCGTCCGCGAAGAAGCCCTCGTCGATGGCGCCGTAGATGCCGGCGTGGTCGGTGTTGGGGAACCAGTCCAGGATGAGGCGGGCGGACTGCCGCCCGGGGTCCCCGCTCCCGTCGTCGCCGCCGCAGCCGGCCACGACGGCCAGGACCGCGACGGCGACGACGATCAGGGCGAGGGCGCGTCGGGGGGTCATCGGCGTCTCCATGTGGGTCGGGAGGGGTGGCGGCGGTGGGGGAGGACCAGGCGCTCGGCGAGGCCGACGAGGCCGAAGAACGCCATCCCGATCACCGCCAGCAGGACGATCGCGGCGAAGCTGCGGGCCGTGGCGAACTGCGCGGTCGAGAACTCGGAGAGGTAGCCGAGGCCACGGTCCGCGCCGACGTACTCGGCCACCACCGCGCCCGTCACGGCGAAGACGGCGGCCATGCGCAGGCCGGAGAAGATGGTGGGCATCGCCGCCGGCAGCGTCACCCGTCGGAACGTCCACGACGGGGAGGCGCCGAGCGTCCGCACCGCCCGCTCCAGCTCGGGGTCGACCCCGCGGAGCCCGTCCACGCCGGTCACGACCACCGGGAAGAACGCGATCACGAAGGCCACCATCACCTGGGCCGTGCCGTAGTCGAGCCAGATGGCCACCAGCGGCGCGACAGCCAGGATGGGGATTGCCTGGCTCGCCACCAGCCACGGGTAGAGGGCGTGCTCGGCGACGCGGGAGCGGGTGATCAGGATCGCCAGCCCCAGGCCGATCACGGCGGCGAGCGCGAACCCGACGGCGGCCTCCATGATCGTGGCCTGGGCGTGGAACCAGAGGCGGTCGCGGTCGTCCCAGAGGACCTCGCCGACGTCCCCCGGCGACGGCAGCAGCCAGGGCCGCGGCGACGCCAGCCAGATCGCCATCTGCCAGGCCAGCAGGGCGAGGAGGGGCAGCAGCAGGAGCGGCAGCCGGCGCGCCCAGCGCCGGGAACGGCGCGGCGGGGCCGCCTGCTCCGCGGCGGTGGTGGCGAGACGCCCGGCCGTGCTCACGCCAGCGCCCCCGAGGCCCGCAGGGCGCCCAGCAGCCGCGCGCGCAGCGCCGCGAACTCCGGGCCGACCGTGTCGTCGAGGTCGCGGGGGCGGGGAAGGTCGACCGCGATCTCGTCCACGATCCGCATCGGCCGCGGACACGCGACCAGCACGCGGTCGCCGATCAGCAGCGCCTCGTCCAGGTCGTGGGTCACCAGCACCGCGGTGGGGCGGCGCTCGGCCCACGTCGCCCCCAGCACGCCCTGCAGGTCGGCGCGGGTGAGCGCGTCGAGGGCGCCGAACGGCTCGTCGAGCAGCCAGGCCCGCGCGCCCGACATCAGCGTCCGCGCCAGGGCGCCGCGCTGGCGCATGCCGCCGGAGAGGGCGTGGGGGTAGTGCTCGCCGAACTCCGAGAGACCGAACCGGGCGAGGGCCGCCCGCGCCGACCGGGCCGCCTCGTCCGCGGGCACGCCCGCCAGGGCGGCGGCCAGCGCCACGTTGTCCTCCAGGGTGCGCCACGGGAGCAGGGCGTCCCGCTGCGGCATCAGCGTGAGCGTGCCGAGGCGCGACGGTGCCTGCCGGCCGTCGAGCAGGATCTCGCCGGCGTCCGGCTCGATCAGCCCGGCGAGCACCGACAGCAGCGTGCTCTTGCCGCACCCCGACGGGCCCACGAGCGCGACGATCTCGCCGGGCGCCACGCGCAGGTCGACGCGGTCGAGCACCTCGACCTCGCCGAGCCGCAGCGTCACGCCGCGCGCCTCCACGGCGGGGGCCGCGTCAGACGGCATGGACCCACCCGCCCGCACCCGGCTCCCAGGGGGCGCCGTCGGGGGCGCGCAGCACCACCCCGCTGCCCGCCTCCAGGCGGCCGATCACCGTCAACGGCACGTCGAGGGCCGCCCGGCAGGCGTCGACGGCGGCGGGCGGAAGCGCCGCCAGCAGCTCGTAGTCCTCCCCGCCCGCCGCGGCCAGGTCGGCGGCATCGATCCCGGCGGCGGCGGCCACCTCGGCCACCCCGTCGGCGACGGGGAGGTCCGCCAGGTCGATCCGGGCCCGCAGGCCGCTCGCCGCGGCCAGCCGTCGGGCGTCGAGGACCAGGCCGTCGGACAGGTCCATCATCGCCGAGGCGCCGCCATGCGCCAATTGACGCCCCGCCGCCAGGCGCGGCCGGGGACGGCGCTGCGCGGCCACGAGCGCGCCGCGCGCCTGCAGCGCGGGCAGGAGGGCCGGCTCGTCAAGCAGGCGCAGGCCCGCCGCCGCCGCGCCGAGGGTGCCCGTGACGCACAGCAGGTCGCCGCGGCGGGCGCCCGCGCGCCGGACCGGCTCGACGCCGGGCACCACGCGGCCCACGGCGGTCACGCCGAGCACCAGGACCGGGCTGGAGGTGACATCGCCCCCGGCCACCGTGACACCGAGCGGGGCGGCCAGGTCGTCCATCCCGGCGTAGAGGTCGTCGATGTCGCCGTCCGCGAGGGCCCCCGCGGGCAGGCCGAGCCCCACGAGCGCCGCGACCGGCTCGGCGCCCATCGCCGCGAGGTCGGAAAGGTTCACCGCCAGGGCCTTCCAGCCCAGGTCGCGCAGACCGGTTGTGGCCCGCCGGAAGTGGACCCCGTCGACGAGCATGTCGTGGGTCACGACCGCGCGGCCGCGCAGGTCGAGCACGGCGGCGTCGTCCCCGATGCCGAGGAGCGTCCCGGCCCGGACCGGGTTCCGTGCGGTGATCCGCTCGATGATCGCCAGCTCCGACATGGAGCCCGTCTCCCTTCGCTGGCATTACCCAGATCAGGTTCGAGGGTCGAGGCCTCCGCCTCCTCTCAGCCGCCGTCGGCAGCTCCCCTGGTGACGCGAATGTATCAGCCGCCCGCCGAGGGCCGCGCGCTCAATCGGGCGGCGCCCCCGCCGATACGCACTCAGGACCCCCACCAGACGGAGGCGGATCGGATGGACGGCGCGGACGAGAAGGGCGTGGCGACGGCCGAGGGCGAGGCCCTCGCGCATCAGCTGGTCGTGTTCTCCCTCGGCGAGGAGGAGTACGGCATCCCGATCACGCTGGTCCAGGAGATCATCCGCTACAGCGCCCCGCGGCCGATCCCGGGCAGCCCGTTCCACGTGGAGGGCGTCATCAACCTCCGCGGCCGGATCATCCCGGTGGTCGACCTCCGCGCCCGCTTCGGCATGGGCGGCGGCCGCCCCGAGGAAGCGAAGATCGTCATCGTCGAGATGGCGACGATGGTGGTGGGCGTCGTGGTGGACGAGGTCCGCGAGGTGCTGACGGTGGACGCCGAGCAGTGCGAGCCCGCCCCGGAGGGCGCCGGCGACGGCGACTACCTCCAGGCCGTCGCCAAGCTGGAGGGCCGCCTGGTGGTGCTGCTGGACATGCCGCGCCTGCTGGGCGACCGCGCGCTGGCCGCGTAGCCCCGCCGCGGGGCTCAGCCCTCGCGCGCCTGCCGGTAGCGCTCGAGCGTCCGCTCGCGGCGCTCCTTGTGATCGACCAGGGGGGCCGGGTAGTCGCGACCGATGCGGCAGCCGGCCCGGCGCTGCTCCTCGTCGTCCATCCGCCACGGCTCGTGGATGCGGTCGGCGGGGACCTCCCGCAGCTCCGGGACGTGGCGTCGGATGTAGACGCCCTCCGGGTCGAACCTCCGGCTCTGGAGCACCGGGTTGAGGACGCGGAAGTAGGGGGCCGCGTCGGTTCCGGTGCCGGCGACCCACTGCCAGCCGCCGTTGTTGTTGGCCGGGTCGCCGTCGACCAGCCCCTGCATGAACACCGTCTCCCCGCGGCGCCAGTCGATGCCGAGGTCCTTCACCAGGAACGACGCCACCACCATGCGCACCCGGTTGTGGATCCACCCTTCCTGCGCCAATTGGCGCATCCCCGCGTCGACCAGGGGGAACCCGGTCTGGCCGCGTGTCCACGCCGCCAGCCCGGCGTCGTCGTCCTCCCACCGGATACGGCGGAACTCGGGGCGCAGCGCCGTGCGCAGCACCTCGGGATGGCGGGCCAGGTGGTGGTGGTAGAACTCGCGCCAGCAGATCTGGCGCCAGTAGGCCTCCCGCCCCTTCGACAGGCGGCCCGGCAGGCCCAGGGCCCGGCCGATCTGGGGCCCGGTGCACATGCCGAAGCGCAGGTACGCCGACAGATGCGACGTGGCGTCCGCGCCCGGCAGGTCCCGCGCCGTGCCGTAGCCGTCGGCGTCGCCGTCCTTGACGAACCGCACCAGCCGGCGGCGTGCGGCCGCCCAGCCCGCCTCCAGGGGCGGGTCGCCGGCGGGCAGGCGCGAGAGCTCGTCGCCGGTCACGCGCGGGCTGTGGAGGGCCGACGGCGCCGGAACGTGGTCGGGCAGCGGCAGGTCCCGCCAGACGCGGGAAAACGGGGTGAACACCAGGTAGCCGTCGCCGGAGCTCCCGGGCAGGTCGTCCAACTCGGCCACCTGGTCGCCGGCGACCACATCCACGGCGCACCCGGCCTGCTCCAGCGCGGTCCGGACCCGCTCGTCGCGGGCGCGGCCGAGGGGGGAGACCTCACGGGTCCACGTGACGACGTCGGCCGCGGTCTCGCCGGCGACCTCCGGCACCACCGCCTCGGGACGTCCGTGGCGGACGATCAGGCGCGAGCCCCGCTCCCTCAGATCCTGGTCGAGCGCCTCGAGGCCGGCGCGCAGGAACCGCAGGCGCGGGAGCGCCTCGTGGTGGCGGCGGCCGAGGATCCCGGGATCGAGGACGAACAGGAACGCCGACCGCCCGCCGTCGGCCGCGGCCCGCACCCCCGGGTGGTCGGCCAGGCGCAGGTCGCGGCGGAACCACACGAGGGTGGTGCGTTCACTGCTCACGGCATGCCCGCGGCCTCGCGCGCCCGCGCCTCCAGCAGGTCGCGGGTCAGGCGGTGGCGCTCCGCGAACGCATGCGCCAATTGGCGCCTCGCCAGCGGCGCCGCCAGCCGGCCCAGCGGGCCGAGTGGGAGGCGGTAGGCCACCCGGTCGGTCATCAGGGTGCGCCCGGGCCCGAGGGCCGCGAACAGGTGCTCGTGACGCCACACCCGGAAGGGGGACCGCTCGGCGACATCGACGATCCGCCGGGGCGGCTCGACCGCGTCGATCCGCACACGCCAATTGACGGGCACCGGGAACGCCGATTGGCGCATCCGCATGGTCACGACGGTCCCGGGGGTGACGGGGAAGCGGCCGGTGACGCGGTCGATCCGGGTGCCGCGGGGGGAGATGGCCGCGGCGTTGCGGGTGTCGAGGTGGAAGGCGTAGACGGCCTCGACGGGGGCGGCGATCTCGACCGACCGCTCGAACGTCTCGTCGCGCGCCATCGGCCGATCCTAGGGGGCGTCGTCCGCCCTCAGGAGGGGATCCGCCGGGCGGCGGCGGTCAGGCGGCGGCGGGGGAGGGGACGGCGTCGCGCAGCGCCGCCATCTGCCTCTCCAGGCCCTCGCGGAGCCCGACGACGGGGGCCCAGCCGAGCACCTCGCGGGCCCGGGCGGTGTCGGCCCAGGTGCTCGCCACGTGGCCGCGGGCCGTGGGCGACGGGACCACCGGGACGGGCACGCCGGCGATGTCGCCGATGTGCGCGAGCGCCTCGTTCAGGCTCGCGGGGCTGCCCCCGCCGACGTTGAGGACCCCGGAGCCGCGCTCCCCCGCCGCCATCGTCGCGGCCACGACGTCATCGACGTAGGTGAAGTCGCGCACCTGGGACCCGTCGCCGTGGAGCGGCGCGGGGAGGCGGCGCAGCGCCGCCTCGGCGAAGCGGTGGAAGGCCATGTCGGGCCGCTGGCCGGGGCCGTAGACGGTGAAGTAGCGCAGGACGACGGCGTCGGGCACCAGCGACCGGGCCACGCCCTCGGCGGCGAGCTTGGTGACCGCGTACGGCGACCCGGGCCGGGGCCGCCGGTCCTCGCGCAGCGGGCGCCCGCCCGCGTCGCCGTAGACCGACGACGAGCTCGCCACCACCAGCCGCCCGCCGCCGCGGCGCGCCATCGCCGTGGCCAGCCGCTCGGTGGCGCGGACGTTCCGCTCGATATGGGCCAGCGCGCCGGCGCCGAAGCTGTCGCGCACCCCCGCCTGGCCGGCGAGGTGGAACACGACGTCGGCGCCGCGGAGCCGGCCGCGGACGTCGTCGCGCGCCAGGTCCGCCCGGGTGAACTCGAAGGCCCCGCGGGCCGTGAGCGCGGCGATCCGCCGCCGCTTCTCCGCGACGGGGGTGAAGTCGGTCAGGCGGTCGAGGCCGCGGACCGTCCACCCGTCATCGAGCAGCAGGGCGCAGAGGCGCGATCCGATGAAGCCGGCCGCGCCGGTGACGACGCATGTTCGGGGCACCGAACATGGAAGCTATCAGGCGCCGATGTTCGTCCTCAGCGGCGGTGATACCGCACGCGGTGGCGGGATTTGCCCCGCGACACCGCGCAGCGCCCGCTGATGACCCTGATCGTGCGCTGCACCGTGGACCGCCCCAGCGACGAGCTGAGCTTCAGGCTCACGGACATGCGGCCGCCGCAGGTCGGGAGGCGGGGGAGGCGGACCGGCACGGTGAGGCGCCGCGGGGACGCGAGCCTGCCGTCGCGGTGCAGGGAGATCCCGGCGCCGGAGATGTCGGCCGCCCACTTGAGCGGGCCCCGCCCCTTCGCGGTGAAGACGATCGTCACGCAGGTGCCGCAGGCCTTGGGCCGGGAGGCCGAGACGGAGGCGAACGCGGGCCGCATCGACGCGAGCAGCGAGGTCGGGGTGGGCGCCCCGGACGCGATGGGGCCCGCCGACCCGGTCGCGCAGTTCCGGTTGGCGTCGCACGCCGTGGCCCGGTACCAGCGCCGGACGCCCGCGGCGGCCGGGTCGGTCAGGCGCATCGCGCCGGTGCCGTCGGGCGCGATCGACGCGAAGTTGGCGCCGTCGGAGGACCCCTCCAGCCGCACGGAGGACACGGCGGCGTGCTCCGTGGCGTAGGCGGTCGAGTCCTTCACGCTCACCGACACCGACACCCCGCCCGATGACGGCGTCGCGGTCACCACCGGTACCGGCGGCGTCACGTCGTAGCGGCGGGCCGCGTTGACCGCCGCGGCCAGGTCCACCACGCCCACCCCGGTGCGCGAGTTCCAGCCGTTGCCGTAGGTCTGCCGGGCCGTCCGCCGCAGCACGTCGGCCGTCTGCGCGGCCGAGAGCCGGGAGTTGGCGGCGCGCACCAGAGCCGCGCCCCCGGCCACGATCGGCGCCGCGAAGCTCGTGCCCTCGGCGTAGCCGTAACGGCCCGCGGAGTCCGTGGGCGACGCGACGGTGCGCAGGCAGGTGCCGTCCGACCACAGCGTCGCCTGCTGCGGGATGGTCGAGAAGACGCCGTCGCCGCAGTCCTCGGCCGACCCGGCACCCGGGGCGCTCAGGGTCACGGCGTCGTTGGAGGTGGAGAAGGGGGCGGGCTGGCCGTTCGGGTCGACGGCGCCGACGCTGATGCCGTTGCTCCATCCGCCGCGCGAGCCGCCGATGGCGGCCGCCGGGTACACCGCGGTGTTGCCGGCCGCCCGCGTGTTGCCGGCCGCCGCGACCACCAGCACGTTGCGCGACGTCGCGTAGTCGAGCGCGGCGCGCTCGGCCGCCGACAGGCTGGGGCCGCCGAAGCTGAGGTTCACCACCGACGCCCCGGCGTCCACCGCCGCCACGATCCCGGCCGCCGCGTTGGCGCTGGTGATGGAGCCGGTCGTCGTGACCCGGATCGGCACGACGGTCGTGTTGCCGGCGACGCCGCGGGTGCCGATGCCGTTGCCGTCGATCGCGGTGATCAGCCCCGCGACGAAGGTGCCGTGGCCGACGGAGTCCCTCGTCTCCCTGTCGCCGAACGCGATGTCCCGCCCGGGCCCGATGTGCCCGGCGAGGTCGGGATGGGTCGCGTCCACGCCGCTGTCGACCACGGCGACCGACGCGGCCGAGCCGCCGCCCACCGCCGCGATCGCGGGCCCGGCGTTCACGGCGTCGTAGGCCCAGTCGAACGGCCGCCCGGTGCTCGCGTCGAGGCTCGACGAGGGCTCGGCGAGCAGCACCCGCGTGCGCGTCGGCTCGATCCAGCGCACCCTGCTGCTGCGCGAAAGGACGCGGCGCACCGGGTCGGCGCCCACCTTCGGCAGGAACAGCGCGTCGATGCGGGGGAGGGACATCACGCGGAGTCCCGCCCCCCGGAGGGCGCGCGTGACCGGGGCGACGTCGCCGGACCCCTTGACGCCCACGATGGTGCCGGGATCCGTGGGCACCGGGTCGTCGGGCGAGGGCGGCAGCACCACGCTCAGCGGGCCCGGGGCCGCCACGGCCGGCGCCGCGGCGAACGCTGCGAGGGCGGCCGTCAGCGTCAGCAGGGCGGGTCCCTTCCAGCGGCGCACGGGAGGCACGCGTCGGAGAACGCGGGGCATGGCGCGCACGATATGACGGACGTCGCCGCGCACCACTGGCCGATCGGACGGTATCGGGGGCTCGACCGATACGGCCGATAGCAGGGGAGACACCCCCTCTCAGGAGTCTCCGTGAACCGTCCCCGCCGCCGTGCCGTGCCCCTCGTCCTGCTCGCCCTCGCCGTGGCCGGCGCCGTCCCGGGCGCCGCGTCGGCGCGGATGTCGATCTTCTACGACGAGCAGGACGCGGTCCGCGTGCTCACCGACCGGTCCGGTCCGGGCGACCCCATCGACGCCTCGCGGGGCGCGGTGCGCCAGGACCCGGGCGCCGGCGGCATCTTCGACCCGGCGGGCAACGATGCGGCACACCGCATCGCGAAGCTCGCCGCGGGCGAGCTGGAGGGGCTGTCGCCCGAGGCGATGGCGGACCGCATCCAGGACGAGGTCGACGACCCGGAGATCCCCAACACGTCGGGGCTCGTGGCGATCGACGAGATCGGGAACCGCTGGAACGACGGGAAGGTCCAGATCACCTACTCGTTCGTGAGGGTGCGCGGGAAGCGGATCCGCGTGGCGGCGGGCAACAAGATCGTGGTGACCAAGCGGGGCTGGAAGCTCGTGAAGGGCGTCGCCGCGCTCCCGCGGATCGACCCGGGGGACCCGGGGGCGAAGCTCTCCGAGGCGATGGACCTGCTCGCCGCACGGCCCTATCCGGACGGCGGCTCGTACGCGGACCGCGTGCACCTCTACATCGCCCCGGCGTTCTCCACCTCGATCGCCGCGGGCCGGGGTCCGCACCGCAACCTCGGCAACGACGGCAAGCCGCACCGCGCCACGTGGCGCGCCGTGATGCCCGCCGTCGCCCGCGCCGGCGGGGTCTGGCTCGAGATGTACCACCACGACGGCACCCTCACGTCGATGACCGCGAAGGAGTGGCGCACGGTGCCCCGGGGCTTCGCGTCCTACGCCGCCCGCTTCGGCGCGCGGGCCGACCGGCTGCACCTGCTCATCGGGGGCACGCCGGCCCCCGCGGGATCGGCCGGCTGCGGCGAGGCGATGGCCTGCCAGTGGGCCATAGCCGCCTCCACGCCCACCGGCCTGGCGATGCTGGCCAACGGGCCCGGCGCCTACCGCCTGGGGTCGCAGGCCGCCGCGTGGCGGGCCGAGTACAACCGCGCCCTGCCGGGGCGGTAGGGGACCGGCGGGTCAACTACAGTCCGGCCACACCATGGGCCGTTGCGGCCCCACTGGAGGCGCGTGGCCGCACGACCCATCACCGAACTCGAGCCCCGGGAGGACACCGGCTCCCACAAGCGGCCGGCCGTCCTGGTGCCGCCGCCTGCGCCGCCCCCGCAGCCCTCGCGCCTCCGGCGCATCGGCCGCGACCGGGCGGCGCTCCTCGTGTGGGGCCTGACCGCGGCGTGGGCCGGGCTCTTCTCATGGCTGTCGGTCCAGCGCTACCGCGGCTTCTCCACCGGCCGCTTCGACCTGGGGAACATGGTCCAGGCCGTCTGGAGCACCGCCAACGGCAACTTCCTGGACACCACCGACGTGTCGGGCGCGCAGTTCAACCGCCTGGGGGCCCACGTCGACCCCGTGCTGGCCCTCTTCGCGCCGCTCTGGATGGTGTGGTCCAGCCCCGAGATGCTGCTGGTGGCCCAGGCGGTGATCGTCGCGCTGGGCGCGCTGCCGGCGTTCTGGCTCGGGCGGCGCTGGCTGGGCGACGACCGCCTGGCCGTGGCGGGCGCGGTCGCCTACCTGATGGCGCCCGGGCTGATGCACGCGACGCTCTTCGACTTCCACCCGGTCACGCTCGCGGCGCCGCTGCTGCTGTTCTGCATCTGGGCGGCGGAGGAGGCGCGCTGGGTCACGCTCGGCGTCTGCGCGACGCTCGCGGTGCTGTGCCAGGAGCAGGTGGGCCTGCTGATCGCCGTGCTCGCGGTGTGGCTGTGGTTCCGCCACCCCGGCCGGCGCCGGGCGGCCGTGATCCTGGCCGGCGGGGCGCTCGCCTGGGTGGTGATCGCCTTCGCGGTGATCCTGCCGGCGTTCGCGCTGAAGGGCGTGAACCCGCACCTGAGCCGGTACTCGTCGCTGGGCGACAGCCCCGGCGAGATCCTGCTGAGCTTCGTCACCCGGCCGTGGGACGTCGCCGAGATCGTGCTCACGCCCGGGCGCATCGGCTACGTGTTCGCCCTGCTGGCGGCCACGTTGTTCCTGGCCCTGGCCGCGCCGCTGCTGGCGGCGGTGGCGGTGCCGCAGCTGGTGATCAACCTGTTCGCCAGCACCGGGCCAGCCCAGACCGTGGACTACCACTACGCGGTGCTGCTCATCCCGGTGCTGGTGGCGGCCTCGCTGCTCGGGCTGGCCAACCTGCGGGCCCGCGGCCTGCCCAGCCCGCTGGGCAGGGTGCTGGGGGACGGGCGGCGGATGGCCACGGGCATCGTCGGGGCGACGCTGCTGGTGGGCGTGTTCCTGGGCCCGCTCCCGCTCTGGGGGTGGCTCCCGGGCGGGTACGGCGGCAGCCCCATGCACGCGTTCACCGTCGACGAGCACGCCGAGATCCTCCAGCGCGCCGTCGACATGGTCCCCGAGGGCGTCCCGGTGTCGGCGACGAACGAGGCGGGTTCGCACCTGTCGGCCCGCAGGCGGATCCTGCTGTTCCCGAAGCTCCGTGACGCGCAGTGGGTGGTCTACTCCGAGAGCCCGCGGAGCCGCGCGATGGCCCGGGACCGACCGACGCTACGGCCGCTGGGGACGTACAAGAAGCTCCAGCTCCTGCGCAAGAACCAGAGCCGCTGGGAGCTCGTCTTCGAGAACGACGGCGTCCAGGTCTACCGGATGGTGCCCCTCTCGCGCTCGTAGGCGACCTGGGCGCCCTCCACGGCGGCCACCCGCTCCTCGCCGGTGACCGTCGCGCGGGCGCGCGCGACCGCGTTCGAGGCGTCGATCCCGGTGAGGGAGTCCTGGAAGCGCGGCATCACGTGGCGGGCGATGAGCTCGTAGCTGCGGTGCACCGCCTCGCGGGGCGCCCAGTCGGTGGCGGTGATCATGAGGCCGCCGACGCCGCCGGAGCGCTCGTGCAGGCGCTCGATCGCGGCGACCAGATCGTCGGGCGTGCCGATGACCCACGCGCCCATCTCCGTCATCTGCTCCACGATCCGCTCCCGGGGCCCGGGCACCGGCGCCGGCCGGCCGGTGACGCCCTGTGTGTAGTCCAGGACGAAGGCGGCGGCACCGTCGCGGGTCTGGGCGATCGCCTCCTCGCGGGTGTCGGCGACGTGGACGGGCATCACGATGCGCCACTCGGCGCGGTCGACCGTGGTCCCGGCGCGCGCGGCCTCCTCCTCCGCGGTGCGCCACTGCGCCGCCAGGTCGATGGGGCCACGCGGGCCGCGGGCCACCGCCAGGGACAGCACGCCGGCGCCGTGGCGGCCGGCCAGCACCATGCCCGCCGGCGACTCCATGCTGGTCACCGCGATCGGCGGATACGGGCGCTGGTACGGGCGCAGCTGCAGCACGGCGTCGGTGAGCGAGAACCAGTCGCGCTCGACGCTGAACGGCTCCGTCTCGGTGAGGAGCCGCACGACCACCTCCAGGGCTTCCGCCATGCGGGGCCGCAGCAGGTTGGGGTCGATCCCGAGCATGCGTGCGTCGGTGAGGTGCCCGCCCGGGCCGACGCCGAAGTTGATGCGGCCGCGGGTGAGGTGGTCGAGCAGCACGATGCGGTCGGCCACCATCAGGGGGTGGTGGTAGGGGAGGCTCACCACGCCGGTCCCCAGGCGGATGTGCTTCGTCCGCTCCGCGGCGACGGCCAGGACGATCTCGGGGGCGGCGATCGTCTCCCAGCCGGTGCTGTGGTGCTCGCCGACCCAGGCCTCGTCGTAGCCGAGCTCGTCGAGCCGGACGATCAGCTCGAGGTCACGCTCCAGCGCGAGCGTGGGGTTCTCGCCGGGCTCGTGGTACGGGGCGAGGAAGACGCCGAAGCGCATGCGCACGGGGCGGAGCCTACCGCGACGCGACCGTCTCCGGCTCGCCGCGCACGCGCAGCGCCGACAGCAGGCACCACGCGGTGGCGACGACGACCATCAGGAAGCCGGCGCCGCGGACGACGCCCGCGATCGTCCCGGCGCTGCCGAGTGCGTCGAACCCCTCCGGCCCCAGCGCGAACGCCCAGTCGTGGGTGCCGCCGATCAGCTCCAGGCGCTCGTACGGGGCGTCGGCGATGTACGCCGCGGCGTCGTGCGCCGAGGTCCCGGCCCACGCGAGGCAGACCATCGCCGACAGGGGCTCGCGCCGGACGAACCAGAACGCGGCCGCCAGGGCCAGGGGCAGCGCGACCTGCGCGCCGGACCCGGCCATGGCCGTGACCACGGGCGGGGCGAGCGCGGTGGCGACGTGGCCGAACTCGTGCACGCAGAGGTCGATCCACCCCAGCAGCGGCACGCGCGCGTCGCGGCCGAAGGCCAGCAGGCCGAGCGCGGCGCAGGCGACGGCGGCGGCCAGGTTCCGCCACGGGACGCGGGATGCGGCGAGGGCGTCGATGCCCTGGTCATCGGCATCCGCGCCGGACGCCCACACCCCGCGAGGTTCAAACCGCCGCCGGGTCCGGCGCCGGTTCCCGTTCCCCGGGGCGGGGAACGAGCGGGCACCGGACCAACGAAGGAGCGAGCATGTACATCGGTGCTGGCGCACTCGTCATCATCCTCATCATCGTCCTGCTGATCATCCTGCTGTGACCGCCGCGGCGGGCCCCGGCGTCCGCCGGGGCTCGCGTCCGCGGCCCCTCCGGACGATGATGAGGACGTGCGCGTCGCGATCACGGCCCTCGCCGCCGTCGTCCTGGGACTGACCGCCGCCGCCGCGGCGACGGCTCCGCTGCCGGGGGCGCCGGCCTGTCCGGTGCTGCCGGCCGACAACGTGTGGAACCGCCCGGTGGACGGCCTGCCGGTGCTCCCGGGATCCGACGCCATCGTCCGCTCGATCGGGCTCGGCTCGTCGCTGCACGCGGACTTCTCCGACGCGGGCCGCTACGGCATCCCGGTCAACATCGTCTCGGCGAGGACGCCGACGTCGCGCGTCCGCTTCGACTACGCCAGCGAGTCGGATCGCGTCCGCTACCCGATCCCGGCGCGACCGAAGATCGAGGGCGGCGGCGACCGCCACCTGCTGATGCTCGACAAGAGCGCGTGCAGGCTCTACGAGCTCTTCGCCGTGCAGCGCACGGGATCCGGCTGGCGAGCGGGGTCCGGCGCCGTCTACGACCTCCGCTCCAACAGGCTCCGCCCGGCGGGGTGGACGAGCGCGGACGCCGCCGGCCTGCCGATCCTGCCGGGCCTGGCGCGCGTCGACGAGGTCCGGAGGGGCACTATCGACCACGCGCTGCGGTTCACCGCGCCCCGCACCCGGAGCGCCTACGTGTACCCGGCGCGGCACGCCGCGGGCGCGGGGAGCGACCCGTCGCTGCCGCCCATGGGGCTCCGTGTGCGGCTGAAGTCGTCGGTGTCGCTGGCGGGATACGGCCCGCAGGCGCGCGCCCTGCTGACGGCGCTCAAGCGGTACGGGATGATCCTGGCCGACAACGGGTCGCCCTGGTACGTGACGGGCGCTCCCGCCGCGGGGTGGGACGACGACGACCTGCACGGCCTGGGCCGCATCACCGGGGCCGACTTCGAGGTCGTGGACACCCGGGGCCTGCGGAACGGCCGCTGACGCCGCCCGCGGGGCGGGTCAGTCCGGGTCGCGCCAGGTGCGCAGGCCGCGCAGGAGCGTCTCGAGGCCGAACTCGAACAGTTCGTCCTGGCCGGCGTCGGCGACGGAGCGCAACAGGTCGTCCAGGGCCGGGGAGTCGGAGGGCGGAGGCGGCGTCTGCCCGGGGCCGCGCTCGGCGAAGGTGAACCCCATGACGTAGCGCGACACCGTCCGGGCGGCCCGGATGGCGGTCGCCCGGTCGAACCCGCCGCGCTCCAGCGCCGTGATGGCGTCCTCGGTCATCCGCCCCGCAGCGGCGTATGCGGGCAGCGGCCGGGAGGCGAGGAGGGGCAGCGCGTTGCGGTGGCGCAGGACGACCCGGCGGAACGTGTGGGCCGCGGCGCGGAGCGCCTCCGCCCAGTCGCCGTCGCCCGTGTAGGGCACGTCCATCTCCGCGATCATCAGCTCGATCACGCCGTCGAGCAGCGCCTCCTTGTTGGGCACGTGCCAGTAGAGGGACATGGCCTCGACGCCGAGCTCGCCCGCCACGGCGCGCATCGTGCACGCGTCCAGGCCCCGCTCGTCGATGATCGCCTGGGCCGCCCGGAGCACGGCGTCGCGGTTGAGGCGGGGGCGCTCCGAGGTCACGAGTGCGTACCTTCCGGTTCCGGGAGGGATGTGTCCCGGGACGCGCGCGTCAGAGCGCGAGCACGTCCCCGTCCGACGGGATGAGCACGCGGTCGGCGACGCCGGCGTCCGCGACCGCCGTGGCCAGGGCCGCGCGGGTCTCGACGCAGTGGTTGACGGACTCCATGTGGACGGCGACGACCCGCGCCCGCGGCGCGGCCTCGGCGACGGCCACGACGTCGGCGGCCTCCATCGTGACGGTCCCGCCGTTGAGGAAGGTGGCGGCGCCGGCGTTGACGACGATCACGTCGGGGTCGTGGGCGCCGATCGCCTCGGCGACCTCCTCGCACCACACCGTGTCGCCGGCGACGTAGAGGGTCGGCTCGCCGTCGGCGGCCACGACGAATCCGCTGACGGGCGCGAGGCCCCGGATGACCTCCTCGGTGCGGCCGTGCCGCCCGCCCGTCCGGCTGACCGCCAGGCCCTCCCAGCCGACGGCCTCCCCGGCCGGGACGGGCCACATCTGGAGGCCGATGGGCTGGAGGTCGCCGACGTCCTCCGGCTGGCAGAACCAGGGCACCCCGGGCGGGACCGTGGTGACCCCGGCGGCGTCGAGGTGGTCCACGTGGGTGTGGGTCAGGAGCACCGCCTCGATCCCGGCGACCGCCTCGGCCGCCGGCATCGGCAGCTCCACCAGCGGGTTGGGCCGCTCGTCGGGCGTCCCGCGCACCGGGCCGCGCGCGCCGGCCGCGTCGAGCATCGGGTCCACCATCAGCCGGCGGCCGGAGACCTCGACGATCAACGTGGCGTGGCGGACCAGGGTGAGGCGCACCGCGCGATGCTATCCGGCTGGCCGCCGCAAAGGCCGGGCCGTCTCACGGGACGACACGTTCCGGCGTTTGACGGCCGGATCCGGCGATGGGGAGGTAGTGCCGCGGGAGCCCCGCATCACCCGTTGCGACATAACATCAGTTCGCGTGCGCGGGGGGCGAGAAGTCGGCCGTGAGCCAGCGCTCGGGACGGGCCGTGTAGAGCAGCATCGTCGAGCCGGGATCGCTCGTCTCCCGGGCGGCCATGCCGTCGGCGGCGTCCGCGGGCATGTAACGGGACGCGATGGCGCGCACCTGCTCGGCGGTCGGCCGCGCGGTGGCGACGACGCGGCACTCGACGGTGGCGTACCGGAACGGGTACTCCGGCTCCTGGACGGTCAGCGTCACGGCGCCGGCGGCGGCGATCAGCGCGACCTTGCGGGCGGAGCGGCGCTCCGTGTTGGTGAAGAACGTGACGTCGCCGCCCGCGTACGCGTAGAACGTGGGCGTGCTGTGCGGCGGCCGGCCGCCGGCGCCCGCGACGCTCAGCACGGCGACGCGCGGCTCCGCCAGGAACTGCTCGCGCTCGGTCGCGGTCATCGGCCGCATGGGTGCCTCCTCGGGTCGTGGTGATGCACCCTCAGACGGTTCCCGCCCGCCGGGCTCATCGATCGCGAGCCATCGTCGCGCATACGGTCCCATCACCCGGCGCCCGGAGCACCGGTACGATCACCGCCGATCCCGGGAGGCGCCGATGAGGCTCGAACCGCTCTACCGAACGGTGTTCCGCTACCCCGACGGCGGCCGCGGCACGGTGCTGGAGGGCGAGGCCGGCAGCGAGGGCCACTACTTCTTCGTGGCGGAGGGCACTGTCGAGGGGCGCGTCAATGGCCGCCTGACCGGCGCCAACCACCCGCGATCGCGCGTGGACAAGAACGCACTCCCGAACATCCAGGGCGCGATCGAGACCGACGACGGGGCGACGATCGTCTTCGACTGCCGCGGGTTCGCCCGGCCCTACCCGCCGGAGGCCCGCCAGATCGTCGTCGCCATCACCCACGTCTGCGGCGACGAGCGCTACCGCTGGCTCAACGACGTGGTCTGCGTCGGCACGGGCGAGTTCCGGCCCCGCGAGGGGCCGGTCGAGGCGCGGAACGTGGTCGGCGCGAAGGTGGACTTCGTGATCGACGTGTCGGAGCTGGTGTGGGAACCGATCCCCTGACGACGGAGGCGATGTGTACGTACTGATGGCGCGCTACACCCGGCCGATCGAGGAGGTCGACGCCCTCCTGGAGGACCACAAGGCCTGGATCGGCCGCAACAGCGACAAGATCCTGCTGACCGCCCGCGAGGAGCCCCTCATCGGCGGCCTGATCCTGGCCCGGGGCGGCAGCCTCGACGAGATCTGGGCGATGGTCCGCGAGGACCCGTTCCACAGCTCCGGCATGGCCGAGTACGAGGTGCGCGAGTACAACCCGGTCCGCGCCGCGGAGGGCGTCGAGGGGCTGCTGGGGACCTAGTCCAGGGTCTCCGGGAGGCCGAACGCCGGGAAGAACCGGGGCGTCACGAAGCCGTCCACCTGGGCGATCCGGTCGCCGCGGAGCGTCAGGACCTGCATGGCGTACGGGCGGAGCAGCCCGGTCTCCGGGTCGCGGTTGTACGCGGCCACGGCCGGCTGGCCGTTCGCGCTCGTGACCACGAGGCGCACGTCGCGGACGCCGGCCTCGAAGACGTCGCGTTCGCGTGACCAGCGCCGCGCGAACGCCCACCGCTCCAGGAACACCCGGGCGGCGTCGCGGCCGGCGTACCAGGTGGCCATCGGCGGCATGGTGATGACCACGTCGTCGGCGAGCATCCCCACCACCGCATCCACGTCGCCCGCCTCCCACGCCGCGACGTAGCGGTCGACGATCGCGCGCAGGCGGGCGTCGCCGAGCGACCGCGCCACGGCCTGCTGGCTCTCGTCCGGGAGCCGGTCGTCCAGCGAGGCGCGGGCCCGCTGGAGCGCGCTGTTCACCGAGGCGACGGTCGTGCCGAGCTCCTCGGCCACCTCGGCGGCCGAGAACCCCAGCACCTCGCGCAGGATCAGCACCGCCCGCTGGCGCGGCGGCAGGTGCTGGAGCGCGGCCACGAAGGCGAGCTCGACGCTCTCGCGCATGCCGTAGCGGGCCTCCGGCGCGCCCTCCTCCAGGCGGGCGGCGAGCCGCTCGTCCGGGAACGGCTCGATCCACACCGACTCGACCAGCGGGCGCCCGGGCCCGTCGTGCGGGTCGGCGGCGGGGCCGTGGTCGAGCGGCAGCATCCGCGCCGGCCGGCGGGCCAGCGCGTCGAGGCAGGTGTTCGTGGCGATTCGGTAGAGCCACGACCGCACCGAGCTTCGCCCCTGGAAGCGCGGCAGCCCGCGCCACGCCCGCAGGAGCGCGTCCTGGAGGGCGTCCTCGGCGTCGTGGACCGACCCCAGCATGCGGTAGCAGTGGGCGTGGAGCTCCGCGCGGCGGGGCGCCACCAGCTCGGTGTAGGCGCCCTCATCGCCGCGGCGCGCCGCCTCGAGCAGCACCTCCTCCGACATCCGCATCCACTCCAGGCTAGACGGTGCGATCGTCACCGGGCGGTCGTCCGGCGGCCTCGCTACCGTGCGCCGCACCGACGACCGACCGGAGCGACCCCGTGACATCACCCGCGCCGCCGCCATCCCCGACGCCGCCCCCCTCCCCCTCCGCGCCCAGCCCGTGGCCGGACCCGACGTACGAGGGCTGGTCGGGCCTCTGATCCACCCCCTCGGCCACCGGATTTCCGGCTGGCCGTGGTATGAAACGGCGTGCTGACCGGCCGACAGGTCGCGCTCCTGACGGCCCTGGCGCTCGCCGCGGGTGCCGTCGGCTTCGCCGGCGCCGCCGCCCTCGGCGGTGATGATCCGTGCCCCGCGCCGCCGTCCGTGATCGCCGCGCAGGCCGAGGAGGCCCCGCCCGAGGAGGCGCTGCTCACCCCGTCGCCGCCCGCGGCGCCCGCGCCCGTGGACGCCGCCCCCGGGCCGGATCCCGCGCCCGAGCCGGCGCCCCCCGCCACCGCGCCCGAGGCCCCGCGGAGCGCGCCGCCCGCGGCCACGGCCACCGCCCCGCGCCGCACGCCGCCGGCGCGGACGGCCACCCGCCCGGCGCCCGCGACGGCCCCGGACCCCGGGCCCGCGCCGCAGCCGCAACCCGAGCCCGCGCCGGCGCCGGCGCCGCTGCGGCCCTCCGTCGCCCGGCTCACCGCGCCCGAGCCCCCGGCGGGCATCCGGATCCCCGCGACGGCGGTCCCCGGCGGGTTCGACGCCGCCAAGCGGACCCTCGCCGAGGCACTGTCACGCGCGTCGGCGGGGTCTGTCGATGCCTCCGACATCCGTCGCCAGCTGGACCTGTGGCGCACGTACCTGGGACCGGGCGCCGCGCCGACGCCGGAGGGCCGGAGGGCCACCGTCGCCCGGGCGCTCCGCGCCAACGCCTGGTGGTTCGCGACCCGGGGATCGCCGCGCCAGCGCGTGCTGCTTCGGGACCCCGACGGGATCATCCTCACGTACCGGGCCGGGCAGGGCTTCGTGGTGAACCCCGTCGCCACCACCGGCCGCTGGCGGGACCTGAACGCCGACATGCCCGCCGCGCAGATCTCCGAGGCCCTGCTCGCCATGGCCGTCCCCCGTCGGGTCGGCGACCGGAGCTTCCTGGCCTGGGAGTACTACGACGTGGCCGACGACCCCACGGCGATCCGCCCCGGGATCTCCGCGATGGCGCAGGCACGGGTGGCGCTGACCTTCGCGCACGCCGAGGCCGAGACCGGCGACCCGCGCTTCTCGGCCGCCGCCGTCGGCGCCCTGGCCGCGCTGACGGTGGACGTCGACGCCGGCGGCGCGCGAACCATGGTGTCCACACAACCCGGGCAGACCCCGATGATGTGGTTCCCCGAGCGGGCCTACCCCGGCGAGAGCCCGTGGAAGGGCGCCGCGCTCAACGGCTTCATGGTCACGATCCTCAACCTGCGCGGGACGGCGGCGCTGCTGCGGCAGTCGCCCGGCCCCGGCGCGGACGGCCCCGCCGCCGCCCAGCTGGCCACCGACCTGGCCGACAAGGGCGCCCGCACCCTCCAGCGGCACCTCCCCGACCACGACACCGGCGCGTGGAGCCTGTACGGCCTGCTCACGCCGGGGCGGCCGTGGCGCACGTACCTGGCCGACCTGAACTACCACTGCTACCACGTGCGCCTGCTCCAGCAGCTCGCGGTCCCCTACCCCGACCTGGGCTTCGGCGACGTCGCCGCCCGCTGGCAGGGCTACGTGGACGACGCCGGGCTCACCTGCCCCGCGCGCCCGGGCGACGAGGACTGAGTCCTAGCGGAGGACGGAGCGCAGCGACGTCGGCCGCCACTCCGCGCCGCCGCGCGGCGTGGGGACCCCGTCGGCGTTGAGCGTGTCGCAGATCCCCTGGAGCGTCATCCCCTGGCCGCGGAGCTCGCGGATGCGGGCGGCGACCGCCGGGGGCGTCGAGGACGGGCGGCCCGGCCGGCCCGCGAGCGCCCGCCCGGCCGAGGTGATGGCGCGCGGCTGCCACGTGGCCGCCTCGGCCAGCACCTCGCCCACCGCACGCCCGCCGTCGGTGGCCAGGTCGACGTCCGGATCGAGCGACACGATCGTGAAGTCCCCGTCGACGGCCTCGCGCACGATCTCGGCCAGGTCGGTCAGCGAGTAGGTCAGGCGGTCGAGCCGCGCGACGGCGATGCCCTCCGCCTCGCCCGCGCGGCACGACGCCAGGGCGGCCCGCAGGCCCGGCCGGCGCAGCGTGCGGCCCGAGCGGACGTCCTCCTCCACCCGCACCAGCTCCCACCCGCGCTCGCGGGCGGCGCGGTCCAGCGCCGCGCGCTGGACGGCCAGGCCGGGCCGCACCTCGGCGCGCTCGCGCGGGGCCACCCTGAGATATCCGATCAGCTCCCGCGACATTCCGGCGGCGACTTTACACTAATCGCTGTTTCGTGTAAAAACACGAAGCACGTTCGTGTAAGGGCACGAGCACGCATCCGAACCGAGGAGACCTGCGCCCGTGAGCGACACCGTCAACGTAGCGATCATCGGCGTGGGCAACTGCGCCTCGTCCCTGGTCCAGGGCGTCCAGTACTACAAGGACGCGGCCCCCGACGAGTTCGTCCCCGGGCTGATGCACGTGGACCTGGGCGGCTACCACGTCCGCGACATCAACTTCACGGCGGCGTTCGACATCAACGCCACCAAGGTCGGCAAGGACCTCTCCGAGGCGGTCTTCGCGGAGCCCAACAACACCATCAAGCTCGCCGACGTCCCGAACCTGGGCGTCCCCGTGCACCGCGGGATGACGCACGACGGCCTCGGCAAGTACCTGTCCGAGGTCATCACCAAGGCCGACGGCCCCACCGCCGACATCGCCGGGATCCTCCGCGACACCAACACCCACGTGGTGGTGAGCTACCTGCCGGTCGGCTCCGAGAACGCCACCAAGTGGTACGTCGAGCAGATCCTCCGCGCCGGCTGCGCCTTCGTGAACTGCGTGCCCGTCTTCATCGGCCGCGAGCCCTACTGGCAGGAGCGCTTCAAGGAGCGGGGCCTGCCGATCGTGGGCGACGACATCAAGAGCCAGGTCGGCGCGACCATCGTGCACCGCCAGCTCGCCCGCCTCATGCGCGAGCGCGGCGTCAAGCTCGCCCACACGTCGCAGCTCAACTTCGGCGGCAACACGGACTTCCTCAACATGCTCGAGCGGGAGCGCCTGGAGTCCAAGAAGATCTCGAAGACCAACGCGGTCACGTCGATCCTCGACGACGAGATCAAGAAGGAGGACGTCCACATCGGCCCGTCCGACTACGTGCCGTGGCTGACCGACCGCAAGTGGGCGCACATCCGCCTGGAGGGCACCGGCTTCGGGGACATCCCGATCAACATCGAGCTCAAGCTCGAGGTGTGGGACTCCCCCAACTCGGCCGGCATCGTCATCGACGCCGTCCGTTGCGCCAAGCTCGCGCTCGACCGCGGGATCGGCGGCACGCTCGAGGGCCCGTCGTCCTACTTCATGAAGAGCCCGCCGGTGCAGCACCCGGACGCCCTCGCGCACGACCTGACCGAGGCGTTCATCACGGGCGAGAGCAACGCGTTCGTCGCGCCCGAGCCCAGCGAGTCGGAGCCCGCCACCGCGTAGCTCCCCGGGATGCCGGCCCCACCCGCCGCCCGCGGGTGGGGTCGCCCCCTCAATTCGCCGCCCCCTAACGAGACCTCCGGGGCGGCGCACTACACTCCCCGGGAGTGATCGAGGCCTCCCCCACCGCGCCGGCCTCCGGCGGGACGCGGCTGGTCGCCACGGACGGCGTCGCGAAGCGCTTCGGGGCGATCCAGGCGCTCGACGGCGTGACCGTCACGATCGACGAGCCCGCCACCGGCCTCCTCGGCGCGAACGGCGCCGGCAAGTCGACGCTGATGAAGGCATTGCTGGGTCTGGTGCCCCCCGACGCGGGGCGCGTGGAGGTGCTGGGCATCGACGCCGCCCGCCACCCCGGCGAGATCCGCCGCCGGCTGGGGTACATGCCCGAGCTCGACTGCCTGCCGCTCGAGATGACCGCCCGCGACCTGGTGGTCCACATGGCCGAGCTGCGGGGCCTGCCGCGGCGCGCGGCGGTGCTGCGCGCCTCGGAGGTCCTGTTCCAGGTGGGGCTGGAGGAGGAGCGCTCCCGGCTCATCCGGACGTTCTCGACCGGCATGAAGCAGCGCACCAAGCTGGCGCAGGCGATCGTGCACTCCCCCGAGCTGGTGGTGCTGGACGAGCCCACCAACGGGCTGGACCCCTCGGGGCGCGACGAGATGCTGTCGCTGGTCCGCCGGCTGTCGAGCGACCTCGGCATCGCCGTGCTGCTCTCGTCGCACGTCCTGGAGGACGTGACCAGCACCTGCGACGCGGTCGTGGTCCTGCGCGACGGGCAGGTGGTGACCGCCGGGCGCATCGACGAGCTCCAGGGGCTCGCCTCCGAGGGCGTCCTGGTGCGCGGGTCCGGGGACCTGGACGCGTTCGCCGGGCTGCTGGGCGCCCGCGGGCTCCAGGCCGAGCGGCGCGACGGCGGCGTGGTGGTGCGCGGCGCCGACGAGGACGTGCTGCTCGACGCCGTGCGCGACGCGGCGGCCGACGCGGGCCTGGGCCTGCGCGAGCTGCGCGCCGCGGGGCGGACGCTGGAGGACGCGCTGGTGGACGCGCTGGAGTAGTGGGCACCGACGCCGAGATCCGCGATGCGCGGTACCAGCGCTACGAGGGCGAGCGGCGCAGCCGCATGGCCGGCGTGGTGTCGCTGGCGCGCTGGGGGGCCCTGCGCTCGCTCGGCGCCCGCCGCGGCTGGAAGGCCAAGGCCGTGCCGATCACGCTCACGCTGCTGGCGATCGCGCCGGCGGTCATCGTGCTGGGCGTCCGGGCGCTGTTCGCCGAGCAGAGCGGCATCGACCTGACCGACGCGCTGCCCTTCAGCGACTACCAGGCGATCATCGGCGTCACGATCCTGCTGTTCGCCGCGGTCACCACCCCCGAGCTGCTCTGCCCGGACCGCCGCGACGGCACCCTCCAGCTCTACTTCTCCACGGCCGTGAGCCGCCGCGAGTACTTGGCCGGGCGCGTGGCCGCCGCGGTGCTGCCGCTGCTGCTCGTGACGCTGGTGCCGCTGCTGGTGCTCTTCGTCGGCATCGTCGTGTTCGAGGAGTTCCCGCTCGGATGGTTCCAGGACAACTGGACCGAGCTGCCGCGGATCGTCGCGGCCGGGCTGATCCTGGCCGTCTACTACGGCCTGGTGGGGCTGGCGGTGTCGTCGCTCACGGGCCGCCGGGCCTTCGCGATCGGCGGCTACCTGCTGCTGCTGGTGGCGCCCACCGTGGTGTTCGGCCTCATCAGCGAGGCCCTCGGCCAGGACGCCGACTGGCCCCAGCTGGGCCAGCTGTCGGTGCTGCCGATCAATTTCGCCGCGAGCCTCTGGCCCGACTCGGAGGTGCCGAACTCCACCGGGGCGTGGGCACTCATGTACGTCCTGGTCGTCGGGATCGCCGTCCTGACGCTGCTGCGCCGCTACGGCAAGGGCGCCGAGACGTGAGCGACGCCGCGCTCGTCTTCGAGAACGTCTCGCGCTGGTACGGCGACACCGTCGCCCTGGCGGACGTGTCGTTCACCGTCGGTCCGGGAGTGACCGGCCTGCTGGGACACAACGGCGCCGGCAAGTCGACCGCGCTCAAGCTCTGCGCCGGCTTCACCGTCCCCAGCTCGGGGACGGTGCGGGTGCTCGGCACCGACCTGTCCACGAGCCCGGAGGCGTACACGCGCATCGGGATCTCCCACGACAAGGACGCGTTCTGGCCGTTCCTGACCGCCCGGGACATGGTCGCGCTCTGCGCCAGGCTGCGGAGGGTGCCCGACCCCGGGGCCGCCGCCGACCGCGCGCTGCGCGAGGTGGGCCTGGAGGACGCCGCCGACCGCCGCATGCGGGGCTTCTCCCACGGCATGCGGCAGCGGGTGAAGCTGGCGCAGGCCCTGGCCCACGACCCCGAGCTGCTGCTGCTGGACGAGCCCCTCAACGGCCTGGACCCGGCGCAGCGCCGCGGAGTGGTGGAGCTGGTGCGGCGCCTCGGCGAGCAGGGGCGCACCGTGATCGTGTCGTCGCACGTCCTGCACGAGGTGGAGCGCATGGCGCCCCGCGTGCTGGTGCTCGTGAACGGCCACCTGGTGGCGAGCGGCGCCACGACGGCCATCCGCGAGCTCATCGCCGACCGCCCGCGCGTGATCCGCCTGGAGGCGGCCACCGAGGCGCGGGCGCTGGCGCGCGAGCTGGTGGGCCATGGGCTGGTGGAGTCGGTGCGCTTCGACGACGGCGCCATCCTGGTGGAGTCGGGCGACGTCGAGGGCCTCAGCCGCTCCCTGCCCCGGGTGGCCCGCGACGTGGGGGCGCGCCTGCGCCGCGTCGAGCCGGTGGGCGACGACCTGGAGAGCGTCTACGCCTACCTTCACGAGCGCGCCCGCGGAGTGGGCCGGTGACCGCCGCCGGCGTCGTCATCGCCCCGGTCTACCGGCTCACGCTGCGGAGCCTGCTGGACGGCCGCCGCACGCTCGCCCTGGGGCTGCTGGCCCTGCTGCCGCTGATCCCGGCGATCGTGTTCGCGTCCGCGGGCGAGATCGCGCCCGACCTGTTCTGGGCGCGGCTGGTCCAGCGGCTCATCATCCCCACGGTGGCGGCGTTCGTGGCCGTGGTGATCGGCGCGAGCGCGATCGGCGACGAGCGCGAGGACGGCACGATCCTCTACCTCCTGTCGACGCCCCAGTCGCGGCTCGGCCTGGTGGTGACGAAGGTGCTGGCGTCGTGGACCGTCGCCGCCGCGCTGCTCACGCCGCCCATGGTCGTCGCCGGCCTCATCGCGCTGCGCGGCGACGCCACCGCCGGCCGCATCCTGTGGCCGGTCGTCGGGATGCTGGCCGCGGTGCTCGGCTACTGCGCCGTCACGGCATGGCTGTCGACCGTCACCCGGCGCCCCGTGGTGCTGGGCGTGCTCTACATCCTGCTGTGGGAGGGGTCGATCGCGACGTTCGCCGCCTCCGCCGACCGGCTCTCGATCGCCGCCTACGGGCGGGTGCTGGCGGTGGAGGGGGTGCCCGACGTCAACGCCCCCGACATCTCGGCCCCGGTCGCGGTGATCGTGCTGGCGATCGTGATCGCCGTGGCGATCCGCGCGGCGGGCCGGCGCCTCAGCCGGTCGGAGATGCCGTGACCCCCGGGCCCTCGGCCACGACGCAGGCGTCCCGCCCGGCCTCCTTGGCCCGGTAGAGCGCCGCGTCGGCGCGCCGGACCAGGTCGTCCGGCCCGCCCGGCCCCAGCTCGGCCACGCCCAGCGACGCCGTGACCGTCCCCACCGGGGGGATCGGGATGTCGCGGAGCGCGCGCCGCAGGCGCTCCGCCGCGTCGCGCGCGGCCGTGATCCCGGTGTCGGGCAGCAGCCAGGCCAGCTCCTCGCCGCCGATGCGGGCCGGCAGGTCGCCGCTGCGGGCGCTCGCCTGGAGGCGCCGCGCCACCTCGCGCAGCACCGCGTCGCCGGCCTGGTGGCCCCACGTGTCGTTGACCCGCTTGAAGTTGTCGAGGTCGATGATGACCAGCGACACGGGGAAGCCGGTGCGCCGTGAGCGCGCCGAGTCGGAGTCGAGCCGCTCGCGGAACGCCCGGTGGTTCGCCAGGCCGGTGAGGGCGTCGGTCCGCGCGAGCGCCACCAGGCGCTCGTGGGCGTGTGCGTTCGACACGGCCAGGCCCACCAGGTCGGCGTGCGCCGCGAGCCGCTCCGCGCCGTCGGCGTCGGCGCCGACGGCCACGACCATCCCCCAGACCCCGCCGTCCACGCGCACCGGGGCCACGACCCGCCCCGCGCGCGGCGGTCCCAGCGGGAGCCGGTCGCCCGCGCGCATGCCGGGGCCCGCCGCCGCGATCACCACCGCCTCGTCGCCGTGCAGGCGGGCCACGCCGGCGGTCTCCACCCCCAGGGCGCCGGCCGCCTCGCGGGCGGTCAGCTCGGCCACCTCCGCCAGGCCGGCGCCGGCGGCGACGGCGGCGGTCACGCGCGCCAGGCCGGCCCGCTCCGCCTCGGCGTGGCGCCGCTCGGTCACGTCGCGGGCGTCGATTCGGGCCTCCACCAGGCGGCCCGACGGGTCGAGGACCGGCGACACCGTCGTCTCCATCCACACCCAGCCGCCGTGCAGGCGGCGCATCCGGTGCAGCACCACCCCGCCGCGCTCGTCGCGCAGCGCGGCGGCCAGGGCCTCCCGCTCGGCGACGTGACACATGTCCAGGGCGCTGGTGCCGGGGAGCCGCCCGGGGTCGTGCCCCAGGATCTGGCGGGCCGCGCCCGAGGCGAACAGCACCGTCCCGTCCGGGGCGACGCGGGCCAGGAGGTCACGGCTGCCGTCGGTGAGCTCCCGCAGCCCGGCGGCGGCGACCTCGGCGTCGTGGCGCCCGGCGTCGCGGGCGAGCACCGCCCGCGCCCGCGCCACCAGCTCGGCCGGGGCGTCGCCGCGGACCACGTCGGCGAATCCGGCCGCCAGGGCGTCGGGCACGGCGTCCGCTCCGCGGGTGGCGTCGATCACCAGGACGATCGGCGGCGTCCCGGGAAGCCGGAGCGCCTCGCGCCCCAGCTCGGCGCGGCCGCCGGCCCAGACCAGCAGGTCCCAGCCGCCGCGCCGCAGCTCGGCGTCGACCCGCAGGGGATCGCAGCCGTACGGGGCGTCCAGCCCGGCCCGGCGCAGGGCGCGCGGGACGCGCATCCGGCGCAGGGCGCCGTCGGAGACCACGAGCACGCGTGGCCGTGGATCGCTGGGCTGGCGAGAGGTGGAGGGCACCCGGTGTCCCTTGGATCGGCCGGGCGCGCGAGAACCATGAGGCCGGCCCGGCCCGGGGGCGTGGTACGGTCCCCCGGCGCGCGAGCCCGTGCCCGGGGTCCGTTGCGCGACACCATGGACACCGCCTCCCCGACAGGTCCCCGCCGCGGGTCCCTGCGCAGCGCGCTCCTCGCGCTCGCCGCCCTGGGGCTCGCGGCGACATCCCTGGCCGTGGGCGTCCTCGCGGTCCGCGCCGCCCCCGCGCCCGACGTGCTCGACGCCCAGCGCAGCCAGGTGCGGGAGCTGGAGGCCGAGGTCGGGACGATCGATGCCCGCGCGGGGGCCGCGGCCGACGCCCACGCGGCCGCCGTCGCCCGCGCGCGCGACCTGCGCGACCGGATCACGGAGACCACCGCGGCCATCGACCAGGCCGAGGCGGCGCGCCGGGAGGCCGTCACCCGGCTGGGCGAGCGGCTGCGCGCGATCTACGCCTCCGACCCGCCCACCCTCGCGGAGATCCTCCTGACGTCCGGGAGCCTCACCGAGGCGGTCGACGCCCAGCGGGCGCTCGAGTCGGTCGGACGGTCGGACGCCGCCGTGATCGACGGCCTGAGGACCGCCGAGGCTCGCCTGGGGGCGCTGAAGGCGGAGCTGGTGGACAGCCGCGACGAGGCCGACGCCGCGGTGGCGACGTCCCAGGCGCGCATGCGGGAGCTGGAGACGCTCATCGCCGACCGCCGGCAGGCCCTCGCGGCCGCCCGGGAGCGGGTGGCGGGCACGGTGCGCCGCCGCGCGGCGGCCGCCGCCGACGCCCGGGCCGAGCGGGCGCTGCTGCGCCGCGCGGCCGACCCGGCACCCGCGACCGCCACGACCCCGACGACGCCGTCGGCGGGGGCCGCTCCGGCCACCGCCCCCGACCCCGCGCCGGCGCCGCAGGCCGGACCTGCGCCCTCGGGCGACATGGCCGCCCACCTGGAGCGGATCGCCCAGTGCGAGTCGGGCGGGAACCCCCGGGCGGTGTCCGCCAGCGGCCAGTACCGGGGGAAATACCAGTTCGATCAGAGCACCTGGGAGGCCAACGGCGGCACCGGCGATCCCGCCGCGGCGCCCGAGGCCGAGCAGGACCGCGTGGCCGCCACGTTGTACGCCGCGCGGGGCCCCGCGCCGTGGCCCGTGTGCGGGTACCGGTGAGATGACGATTCCCAGGGGGTTCCGAGGGGCAATTGCACCCTTGACGGGCGCCTGCCATGCGTCGATAGTCTCGTGCTGGCCGGTGTCTGTCGCCCGACGGTGCTCTGCGGGCTCGACCAGCCATCGGAACCTGACGACGTGCCGGAGGACCGGAGTGGGCGCACGGCGCCCGTGACGGCCTCGTGCGGAGCGTTCGGCGGGATGTGACCCAACGCGGGAACGGGAGGCGGATGACGACGCAGCAGGTGACCGGGCTGACGCGGGACGGCGAGCTCCGTGAGCTGATCGTCCGCGGGCAGGAGATGGGTTTCCTCGGCATGGAGGAGGTCGCTGAGGTCCTCGACGGGCTCGGGCTGGACGCCGACGCCGTCGAGGCGGTCTACCAGCACCTCGAGGAGGCCGGGGTCGAGCTCCTGGAGCAGTCCGAGGCCGGCGCCCGTGCGGCGCAGATGGCGGAGGAGGTCGAGCGTCCGCGCAAGACGGCCACCGCCGTCGAGCAGACCACCGACGCCCTCCAGCTCTTCCTGAAGGACATCGGCCGCGTGCCGCTGCTCACCGCCGCCGACGAGGTCCGCCTCGCGAAGCGCATCGAGCTGGGCGACCAGGCCGCGAAGCAGCAGATGGTCGAGGCCAACCTGCGGCTCGTCGTGTCCATCGCGAAGGGCTACCGCGGCCGCGGCCTGCCGTTCCTGGACCTGATCCAGGAGGGCACCCTCGGGCTCGTGCGTGCGGTCGAGAAGTTCGACTGGCGCCGCGGGTTCAAGTTCTCCACCTACGCGACCTGGTGGATCCGCCAGGCCGTGACCCGGGCCCTGGCCGACAAGGGCCGCACCATCCGCATCCCGGTCCACGTGGTCGAGAAGCTCAACCAGATCAGCCGCGCGGAGCGCGTCCTGATCGGGCAGCTCGGCCGCGAGCCCACGGTGGAGGAGATCGGCGAGGCCGCCGGCCTGCCCCCGGACGAGGTGGAGGAGATCCTGCGCTCCGCGCAGCCCACCGTCTCGCTGGAGAAGCCGGTCGGCGAGGAGGAGGAGTCGGAGCTGGGCCGCTTCCTGGCCGACGAGAACACCGTCGCCCCGGAGGTCTCCGCCGAGACCAGCCTCCGCGAGCAGGCGCTCCGCGACCTGCTCGACCAGCTCTCCTACCGGGAGCGCCGCGTGCTCGAGCTCCGGTACGGCCTGCGCGGCGAGAAGCCCCGCACGCTCGACGAGCTGGGCCGCATGTTCAACGTCACCCGCGAGCGCATCCGCCAGGTCGAGAGCCAGTCGCTGCAGAAGCTCGGCTCGCTCCCCGACTCCGGCCGCCTGGGGTAGCAGCAGTCTCCGCGCCGGCCCTGGGGTCCGCCCCCGGGGCCGGCGTCGCACGTCCGGACACGAGGGGGTGGGCGGTGGCGCGCGTCGGCATTCCGCGTGGTGGCTGGGTCACGTTCGCGGGCGTGGTGCTGCTCGTGGCGGGGATCCTGAACGTGCTGGACGGGATCGTCGCGATCCAGCGGGATCACGCGTTCGCGGCCGACGAGTTGCTGTTCGGCGACACGACGGCGCTCGGCTCCACGTGGATCATCATCGGCGCGATCGAGATCCTGACCGGCATCCTGGTGCTGCGCCGCTGGGTGTTCGGCCAGTTCCTGGGCATCATGGTCGCCGGGCTCACCGGCTTCTGGCACTTCCTGTTCATCGGCGCCGACCCGGCCCGGTCGGTCGTGCTGATGGCCGTGAACGGCGTGATCATCTACGCCCTCACCGTCCACGGCGAGGACTTCGTCTGAGGCCCTACCGGGGGGCGTAGGTCGCGACGAACGTCCCGTCGGCGTGCAGCAGCTCCAGGCCGTGCTCGCCGAGCTGGAAGCGGGCCGTCTTCGGGAGCGCCGCCAGGTAGGCGGCCTCCTGGTCCATCACGCCCTCCGGCGTCTCGCAGAACTTCCGGGTGGACGCCGGCGGGGAGATCTCCAGGATGTCGCCCGACGCCACGTACCGGGCGTTGTACTGGTTGCAGCCGGCCGAGCCGGACAGCGTGCCGTCCTCGGCGAAGGTCGCCGTCAGCTCGGTCCCCGGGATGGGGCTGGTGAGCGCGTCGCCGGTGTTCAGCGACGTCACCGCCCACGAGCCGGCCGGCGAGGCGGCGTGGAACCGCAGCGCCGGGGCGCCGTCGGCCAGCAGCACCAGCTCGTCGCCCTCCACGCGCCAGCCGCCGACCCGCCCGAGCGCGGCCAGGTAGGCCTGCTCGACCTCATCGGCCGGCGGCGGGCACGCCTTCAGCGTCTGCGGGCCGGTCTCGATGGTCAGCCGGCCGCCCTCGACGGTGTAGGTGCCGCTGTACCGGTTGCAGCCGGTGGTGCCCGTCACCCGGCCGTCCGCGAAGGTCGCGGTGGGCGCCGCTCCGCCGGCCGCGAATCCGGCGCCGGACTCGAGCACCCACGGGACGCCCTCGAGGTCGGCCGCCGTGGCCGACGCGTCGTCGTCGCCGCACGCCGTCAGCAGGACGGCGGCGACCAGCGCCGTGAGCACGGCGGCGACGATGCGGGTCCGGGGCACCACCGCGGCACCCTACGTGACCGTCGTGGTCGCCGCGGGCACGGCGACGCGGGGACCGCGGCGCACCCCGCCCATGCCGAGGGTCATCGCGGCGGCGGCGATGCCCAGCAGCCCCGTCCCGAGGAACGCCGGCACGTAGGTGTCGGCGGAGGCGCGGACGACGCCGCCCGCCCACGCCGAGGCGGCCGCCCCGAGCTGGTGGGCGGCGAAGATCCACCCGAAGACCACGCCCGCCCGCTCCCGCCCGAAGTGGGCGACCGTGATCGCGACCGTCGGCGGCACCGTGGCCACCCAGTCGAGGCCGAAGACCACGACGAAGGCGGCCATCCCGAGCGCCGTCTCGCCCAGCACGAGCGGCAGGAAGAACAACGACAGGCCGCGCAGCGCGTAGAAGCAGAAGAGCAGCCGGGCGGGGTCCCAGCGGTCGGTGAGCCAGCCGGACGTGGTCACGCCGATCAGGTCGAACACCCCGATCACGGCGAGCAGGCTCGCCGCTTGCACCTCGCCGATCCCGTGGTCGTGGGCGGCCGGGATCAGGTGCGTGCCGATGATGCCGACGGTGGTGGCGCCGCAGATGAAGAACGTGCCCGCGAGCAGCCAGAAGATGCGGGTGGCGGCCGCCTCGCGCAGCGCCAGGACGGTGCGGGCGAACGGGTTGCCGGGTACGCGCGGCGGCGGCTCCACCACGGTGCTTCCGAACGGCGGGACGCCGCGGTCGGCGGGGTGGTCGCGGATCAGGAGCAGCGTCACCGGGATGCAGGCGGCCGCGGCGAGCGCCACCAGCAGGGCGGCCCACTGCCACCCCGCCTCCCGGGTGGTGAACGCGAGGGACGGCAGGAACACGAGCTGGCCGGAGGCGTAGGCGGCCGACAGGAGCCCGGTCGCCAGCCCGCGGCGCGCGACGAACCACCGGGTCGCCACGATGGCCGCCAGCGGCGACGACAGGCAGCCGGTGGCCGCGCCGATCACCACGCCCCACAGCAGGTCGAGCTGCCACAGCGACGTCATCGCGATCGTCGCGGCTGAGCCGGCGGCCATCGCCGTAAGCGCCACCACGGCCACCCGCCGCACCCCGAAGCGGTCCATCAGCGCCGCCGAGAACGGCGCCATCGCGCCGAACATGACCAGGTTGATCCCGATCGCCAGCGAAATCTGGTCGACGCCCCAGCCGAACTCGTCGCCGAGCGGCCCGATCATGACCGTCGGCGCCGCCCGGGTCCCGGCGGCCACCAGCAGCACCACGAACGACGCCACCAGCACCACCCAGGCTGGATGCAGGCGCCGCCCCGTCAACGGGGGATGCGCCAATTGGCGTCCGGGCGATGCGTCAATCGGCGCATCGGGGCATCGTGCCAGCGGGGGCCGCACCCCGCCCGCGTCCGCTCAGTTGACGGAGGGGTCCTCCGGCATGCGGGCGATGAGGCGCCAGGTGCCGCCCTTGCGCTCCAGGACGCGGCTCCAGAGACCGGCGTGGTCGACGGTGAAGACGTCGTCGGGCTCGGCCTCGGCGTCGACCCAGGCCTCCTCGGCCACCTCCTGCTCCAGTTGGCCGCCGGCCCAGCCGGCGTAGCCACCGAACGCGCGGATCGCCCGGATCCCGCCCGCCCGGGCCGCCTCGCCCGCCGGGTCGACGATCCCGACGCTGCCGAACGCGATGCTGGCGGCGGCGCCCGCGTCCTCGAAGTCGGCGAGCACGATCACGGCCTCCGGCTGGACGGGGCCGCCCTGGAAGATCCGCTCGCCCTCGGGCATCACCGCCGCCAGGACCTCCGGGAGGGCCTCCCGCGACACCAGCGGCGTCGGCCGGTTGAGCACCAGCCCCAGCGCGCCCTCGTCGGAGTGCTCCAGCATGAGCACCACGGAGCGCCGGAAGTTGGGGTCGACCAGCGCGGGGGCGGCCACCAGCAGGCGGCCGCGGCGGCTGTCGGGGGCGTCGTCGCTCACGGGAACAGCGTCTCGATCAACTCGACGAAATCCTGGAGGTCGCCGCGGTCGCGGGCGATCGCCGCGGCCAGCAGCCCGTCGAAGGCGTCGATCACGATGGGCCCCAGCTCGTCGGGGGTGCCCCCGAACAGGCGCTTCAGGTCGCGCGCCTCCTCGGCCGCCTCGGCCCAGCGGCCCGCGTCGGCGAGCGCGGCCACCAGCGCGGTGCCGGCCGTGGCCAGCTCGCGGTAGGTCGGGCGCTCGGGCGCTCGCGGCACGTCGCCGGCCAGGGCGGACACCCGCCCGGCCCATGCGGGCTCGTCGAGCCAGGCCACCGCCGCGGCGAACCTGGCGGCGCGGTCGGCGAGCGGCCCCGCGCTCACCCCAGGGAGCGCCTGCGGCGGAGCTCCCGGTTGATGTTGAACGCGCCCCCGCCGACGACGAAGACGATCCCGATCAGGATGAGGATCCAGAAGACCGGCATGTGGTTGTCGAGGGTCTCGCCGGTGTCCTTGATGGCGAAGCCCATGCAGAACCAGACGAACGCCGCGATGAAGACCGTCCCCGCGACACGGAAGGGCCAGGTGGCCGGGAGGTCCTTGGGGTACTCCTTGCCGCCGCCGTGCGCCATTCCGCTCCCTTTCCGTGTACCGAGGCCGCCGAAGGCTACCACGGGGGTCGGCGGCTTCCCGGGGTGTCCCCCATCCCGTCCATCGCGGGCGGATCGTCACGTCCCGTCGGCGCCGGAGATGGCCCGCGCGATCCGCCGTTCCCGGGCCAGCACCTGGAAATCGCCCCCGGCGGAGCGGTACAGCAGCGCCGGCCGGCCGGGGCCCTCGGCGCGGGTGCGGCCCGTCGGCTCCACCACGCCGGCGGCCAGCACGTCGCGCCGGAAGTTGCGCGTGTCGAGGACGCGGCCCAGCACCGCCTCGTACACCGTCTGGAGCTCCCCGAGGGTGAACGTCTCGGGCAGCAACTGGAGGGCGATGGGCGCGTACGACGCCTTGGAGCGCACCCGCCGCTGCCCGTACGCCAGCGTCCGGGCGTCCTCGGCGTCGAGCGCGGGGAGGTCGTCGAGGGGGAACCAGCGCACCTCCACCACCCCGGGGCCGGGGGTCAGGGCGTGGCGGCCCTCCGCCACCAGGCCGAGCCACGCCACGGCCACCCCCTCCCCCTCGTCGCGGTCGAAGGTGTAGAGCTGCTCCAGCGCGACGCCCGCGACGCCGGTCTGGGCGGCCAGGGCGCGCCGCGCGGCGTCCTCGAGCGTCGTGCCCTCGGCGACCGTCGCCCCCGGCAGGGCCCACACGCTGCCGGGCAGGCGCACCAGGAGCCCCTCGGCGCGGCCCTCGCGCACCCCGATGACCACCAGATCGACCCGGACGCTCTTCATGTCAGCCAGACAATAACCGGCGGCTCCACGCCCACAGCCCGTCGACCGTCTGCGGCGCCCACCCGAGGCGCTCGAGCAGGGCGACCGCCTCCGGGTCGCCGATGCTCGCCGCCATCGGGATCGCCCGCTCCAGATCGCCGGCCAGCGCGTCGCGGTCCGGCGCCGCCCGTGCGGCCTCGGCGGCGAGCGCCAATTGGCGCCGGGCGTCCTCGATCGCCTCCGACGGGTCCGGGACGGGCCCGAAGTGGGCCGGGCACACCGCCGTGGGGCGCAGCTCGTCGAGCCGGTCCAGGCTCGCCTGTCCGGCGGGCGGGTCGATCTCCGGCGGCGGCAGGGCCGGGTACGCCCCGGCGCCGTGGAAGCGCAGGCCGAGGGCGTCGCCGGCGATGACCGTGCCCGTCGTCTCGTCGAGCACCGCCATGTGGTGGCGGGCGTGACCGGGCGTGGCGACCATCCGCAGCCGCCGGCCTGCGCCGAGGTCGAGGACGTGCCCGTCGTCGGCCGCGTCGATCCGCTCGGCCGGCGTGGGGTCGAGTCCGCCGTAGAGCGACCACCGCTCCTTGTGGACCGCCGCCGTGCCGGCCACCAGTCGGCCGGGTTCCACCAGGTGACGCGCCCCGCGGACGTGGACCACCACGCGGGCCCGCGGGTAGGCGCGCGCCAGGATCCCGGTGGCGCCGCAGTGGTCCAGGTGGACGTGCGTCAGCACGATCCAGCGCAGGTCGTCCGGCCCGACGCCCCCGGCGGCCAGCGCGTCGCGTACCGCCTGCGCCGAGGTCCGCGCGCCGGTGTCGACCAGCGCAGGGGCGTCGCCCTCGACGAGGTACGCGGCGGTGACGCCCGCCCAGCCCGCGAGGAGGGTGTCGATCATGCGGACGCCGGGGGCGATCTCCTCCACGTCCTGATCGTCGCATAGCCTTCCCGGCCGTGAGCGCCAGCAGGCAAGACGCGTGGGCGGCCGCCGGCCGGGCCGCGGCGGCGGAGGTGCGTGACGGCATGCGCGTGGGCCTGGGTACGGGCCGCGCGGCGGCGGCGGGCATCCGGGCGCTGGGCGAGCGGGTGGCCGGCGGGCTGAGGTGCACCGGGGTGCCGACCTCGCGGGCCTCCGACGCCCTGGCCCGCGAGGTGGGCATCCCCGTGGGCCGCCCCGGGGCGCCGCTGGACCTGGCGTTCGACGGCGCCGACGCGGTCGACCCGGACGGGCTGGTGGTGAAGGGCGCCGGCGGCGCGCTGGTGCGGGAGCGGATCGTCGCCGACTCGGCCGCCCGCTTCCTGATCCTGGTGGACGCCCCCAAGATGGTCGGCTCCCTCGACGCCTGGGGCACGCTGCCGGTGGCGGCCGTCCCGTTCGGCGCCGCGGCGGTCGCCCGCGCGCTGGCCGACCTCTCCCCCGTCCGCCGCCCCGGACGCAGCGACGACGGCCTGGTGCTCATGGACCTGACCGTCCCCGCCGGGTCCGACTGGGGCGCCGTCGCCGCCCGCGTGGGCGGCACGACGGGCGTGGTGGACCAGGGCGTGTTCCACGTGGCCCTCGACCGGGTGCTCATCGGCTTCCCGGACGGCGGGTGCCGCACGGCCGAGGCGGCGGCGGCCGCCGCTACGATCCCGGGGTGGCCGCCCCCTCGCTGACCCTCGCCCGCGCCGCGGGTCGGCTGTCGCGCAGGCTGGGGCGCGGCGGCGGCACGAGCCTCCCCGGCAAGCTGCTGCTCCGCATGCGGCCCGAGGCGCTCGCCGAGCTGGGGGCGGAGCTGCCGCGCGGCGTGACGCTCGTCTCGGCGACGAACGGCAAGACCACCACCGCCCGGTTGCTGTCCTCGTGCGCGCGCCGCGCGGGGTGGGACCCGGTGACCAACCCGTCGGGCGCCAACCTGCTCTCAGGGGTCGCCACGGCGCTGCTCGACGCGCAGGGCCGTCGCCCGGCGCCCGACTCGGCCCTGTTCGAGGTCGACGAGGCGGCGCTGACCGAGGTGGCCCGCCAGCTGCCGCCGCGGGTGCTGCTGCTGATGAACCTGTTCCGCGACCAGCTCGACCGCTACGGGGAGCTCGAGCACCTCGCCGACCTGTGGGCCCGCATGGTGGCCGGCCTGCCGCCCGGCTCCACCCCCGTCCTGAACGCCGACGACCCGGCCATCGCCGCGCTCGGCCAGGGGCGCGACGGCGTGCTGACCTTCGGCATCGACGATCCCGCCGTGGGCCTGGGCGCCCTCCCCCACGCCGCCGACTCCACCCGCTGCCGCAACTGCGCCGCGCCGCTGCGCTACGACCTGGTGACGCTCGGCCACCTCGGCCACTGGCGCTGCGACGGCTGCGGCCTCGCCCGTCCCCGTCCCGACGTGCGCGCCACCCGCGTGGAACTGCGGGGCACGCACGGCATCGCGGTCACCCTGGAGACGCCCGTCGGGGAGGTCCGCGCCGAGCTGCCGCTGCCCGGGCTGCACAACGCCTACAACGCCACCGCGGCGACGGCGGCGGCCGTCGCGATGGGCGTGCCGCGCGACGCGATCGCGGCCGGGCTGGCCGAGAGCCCCGCCGCCTTCGGCCGCGGGGAGCGCGTCACGCTCGACGGCCGCGAGCTGGTGCTGCTGCTCGCCAAGAACCCGACGGGGGCCAACGAGACCGTCCGCACCGTGCTGCTCGACCCGGACCCGCCTCACCTGCTCGTCGCCCTGAACGACCGGACCGCCGACGGCCACGACGTCTCGTGGATCTGGGACGTCGACTACGAGCCGCTGCTGGAGGCGTCGGCCTCGCTCACCCTGACCGGCGACCGGGCCTACGACCTGGCCCTGCGGGTGCGGTACGCGGGCGTGGGGTCCGACCGGATGACGGTGCTGCCCGACCCGGAGGCCGCCCTGGACCACGCCGTCGCCACGGTGCCGCCCGGCGGGACCCTCTACGTGCTGCCCACCTACACGGCGATGCTCGGCCTGCGGGAGACGCTGGTGCGCCGCGGGGTGGCGGAGGCGTTCTGGCGTGAGCGGTGACGACGAGGCGCGGCGCTTCGCCGCCGAGCACGCCCACTACGACGAGGACATCGCGTTCTGGCGGCGCCACGCCGCCCGCCTGGGCGGCCCGGTGCTGGACCTGGGGTGCGCCACCGGCCGCGTGGCGATCCCCCTCGCCCGCGACGGCCACCAGGTGTGGGCGCTCGACCGCTCCCCGGAGATGCTCGACGAGCTGCGCCGGCGCCTGGGCGGCGAGGAACCGGCCGTGGCGGCGCGCATCCACCCGGTCGAGGCCGACCTGGCCCGGTTCGACCTGGGGCGGCGCTTCGGCCTGGTGGCGGTCGCGATGAACACCCTCCAGGTGCTCACCGACCCCGCCGACCGGGACGCGGCATTCCGGTCGGTCCGCGACCACCTGGCGCCCGGCGGGGAGCTGATCTTCGACGTCGCGCTGCCGGACGTGGAGGAGATCCGCCACTCCATGGGCCAGGAGCGGTCGGGCGGCCGCTACCGCGACCCCGCGACCGGCGAGGTCCTGACGCACTCCGCCTGGTACGACAGCTGGGACCCGGACACTCACACGCTTGCGTTCACGCTGCGGATCCGCACGCGGAACGGGGACGGGCCGCCGCACGAGGCCCTGCGCCGCCACCGCGTCCACCTGTTCACCCCCGACGAGCTCGCGGGCCTGCTGGACGACGCGGGGCTGCGTCACCTGGAGGCGTCGGGCGGCTTCGACGGCCGTCCGCTGCGCGAGGGCGGCGAGCGCCAGGTCCACCGCGCCGGGGTCGCCACGTGAGCCCCCTCCCCGCCCTGCGGCTCGGGCACCTCTACCCCGCCGAGATGAACATCTACGCCGACCGGGGGAACATCGCCGTCCTGCGCCGGCGGCTGGCGTGGCGGGGGCTGGCGCTGGAGGTGACCGACCTGGGGATCGGCGACCCGGTGGAGCCGGGCGCCCACGACCTCTACTACCTCGGCGGCGGGCAGGACCGCGACCAGGAGGTGGTGGCCGAGGACCTGGTGGCCACGAAGGCCGAGGGGCTGCGCGCGGCGGTCGACGCCGGCGCCGCGGCGCTGTGCGTGTGCGGCGGGTTCCAGCTCGCCGGCCACGGCTACACCGCCACGGACGGGCACCGGATGCCGGGGGTCGGGATCCTGGACCTGGACACCGTCGCGGGGCCGACGCGGCTGATCGGCAACCTGGTGATCGACGCGGAGATCGCGGGCCAGACGGTGCGCGTCGTGGGCTTCGAGAACCACGCCGGCCGCACCCGCCTGGGCCCGGGCGCGCGCCCCCTGGGGCGGGTCGTGAGCGGGCACGGCAACAACGGCGACGACGGCTTCGAGGGCGGCGTCCGGGACCGCGTGATCGGCACGTACCTCCACGGGCCGCTGCTGCCGAAGAACCCGCGCCTGGCCGACATCCTCATCGCGTGGGCCCTGGAGCACCGCACCGGCGAGCGCCCGGACCTGGCGCCGCTCGACGACTCCCTGGAGGCCTCCGCCCACGCCGCGGCCGTGGCCCGGGCGATGAGCCGCCGCTGACCGTCGGCGACGATGCCCGCGAGGTGCTCGCGGGGCTCTCGGGCGCCGTCTACGCCGCGGCCGGCCGCCCCCCGGCGCTCGGCGGCTGGGTGTCGGACGCCGCCGGCACGGCCGCGATCACGCTCCGGCACGAGGGACACCTCGGGGACGCCGGCACGGTGCTGGACGTCGAGACCTGGCGACCCGGGGACGCGGACGCGGACGCGGGCGCGGTCGCGGCGCGGACGCTGCGGGACGCCGTCGCGAACGCGACGCCAGGGGGATCGCCCGACACGTGGGCCCGCGGCGTCGCAGACGCTCGTCCCGACGTCGTCGAGATCTCCATCGACGGCACGCCCGCGCCGTTCGCGCGCCTGGCCCTCGGGGACCTGTGGGCGGCCGCCCGCGTGCACGATGACGTGGTGATCGCCGTCTGCGCGCGAGCGGTCGGCCCCGGCGAGGTGCGGCTCGAGCGCGTGGGTCCGGCGGCGCTCAGGCGGAGCCTGCTGCCAGGACCGCCCGGGCCATGAGGGCGGCGGCCGCGGGCTCGGCCAGACCCTCCTCCGCCATGCGATGCCACGTCCAGAAGTCGATCGCGACGGCCGTCAGGGCGCGCCGCTCCCCGCCCTCCGGCGCCAGGGCGTCGGCCAGCCCCTCCATCGGCGCGTCGACCGACTCCCGCAGGTACGCGTCGAGCGCGGGCATCGCCGCCCGGTCGCGCCGGAGGTTGCCCGACGTGCCGCGCGTGCGCCGGTACCAGGCGTAGAGCAGCCGGAGGATCGCCTCCAGCCGCTCCCGGGGGTCGCTGAGGGCGAACGGTGGCACCAGGTCCGGCGGCGGGTACCGCGCCAGGAAGTGCGTCTGGGCGGCGCGGAGGAGGTCGGCATCGCCGGGGAAATTGGCGTACACCGTCGCCCGCTGGACACCCGCCCGGCGCGCGATCTCCGCGACCGTCGTCCGGGCCGGGCCGGTGTCCTCGTACAGGTCGGCGGCGGCCGCGGCGATGCGGCGGCGCGTCTCCTCCTGCGCGGCGGCGCGGGCCGCCTTCCGGTATGTCCGCTTTTCGTCCGACATGCTGTTCAACGAACTCTTCCCGCGGTCCCATCTTCGCTGAACGCCCTGTTCGGCGAAAGCGCGGGCGGTTCACCCGCGGCGGCGCGCGGCGGCGCGGTGGCATGATCCGGCGATGGGAACCCCGATCTGGACGCGCGCCGTGGCCGACCCGGCCTTCCGGGAGGCGCTGATCGACGACCCGCTGCGCGCGCTGGCCGACGCGGGAGACGTCAACGCGTCGCCCGAGCAGGTCGCGCAGCTCGAGGAGCTGGACCTCGAGGACCGTCGCGAGATGGTGCTCGGCGTGGTCCGCGAGGTGCACATGAAGGGCGGGCAGGCCCGCTTCGGATCGATCGGGCCGGACGGGCGCCTCGGCGGCCCGCCGCCCGGCGGGGAGTGACCGGGGCCTAGGCGCCGGTCGAGCCGAACCCGCCCTCGCCGCGCCCGTCGGATGCCGGCAGCCCGTCGACCACGACCGGGACCGGGAGGGCGACCGGCACCACCACCAGCTGGGCGATGCGGTCGCCCGGGGCGACGCGGTGGACCACGTCCCCCAGGTTCACCAGCACCACCGTCAGCTCGCCGCGGTAGCCCGCATCGATGAGGCCCGGGGCATTGGCGACGGTCACGCCGTGCGTGCGCGCCAGGCCGGACCGGGGGACCACCAGCCCGGCGTGGCCCTCCGGGATCGCCACCGCCAGGCCCGTGGGACACGCGGCGCGGCCGCCCGGCGGCAGCTCCAGCGGCTCGACGGCGGACAGGTCGAGGCCGGCGTCGCCCGGGTGGGCGCGCGCCGGCACGACCGCGTCCGGCCGCAGCCGCCGGACCGGCAGATCCGGCGGCACTAGCTCGCGCTGAGGGCGGCGATCCGGTCGGCGGCCTCCACGAGGCGCTCGTCGGGGACCGTCAGGCTCATGCGCACGAAGCCCTCGCCGCTGGGGCCGTAGGCCGCACCGGGCGAGATGACCACGGCGGCGTCCTCCAGCACCTGCTCGGTGAACGACGCCGACGTGTGGCCCTCCGGCACGCGCGCCCACACGTAGATCGCGCCCTTCGGCGGGTCGACCTCGAGGCCGATGCGCCGCAGCGCGGCCACCAGCACGTCGCGCCGGCGCTGGTAGATGGCGCACATGTCGCGCACCGACTGCTGGTCGGAGGTGAGCGCCGCGACGGCGGCCTCCTGGAGCGCCTCGAACATGCCGCTGTCGATGTTGGTCTTCAGCTGCCAGTAGGCGGCGATCAGATCGGGGTTGCCGACGACGGCGCCGGCCCGCCAGCCGGTCATGTTGTAGGTCTTCGACAGCGAGAAGATCTCGATGCCCACGTCCATCGCGCCGGGCGTCTCGAGGAACGACGGCGCGCGGTAGCCGTCGTAGGTGATCTCCGAGTACGCGTTGTCGTGGATCACGATGATCTCGTTCGCGCGGGCGAACGCCACCGCGCGGTCGAAGAAGTCGTCCTCGATGACCCCGCCCGTCGGGTTGTTGGGGTAGTTGAGGAACATCACCTTCGCGCGGGAGGCCACGTCGGCCGGGATCGCCTCCAGGTCGGGCTGGAAGCCCAACTCCGGCAGGAGCGGCATCGGCACCGGCTCGGCGCCCGCCAGCAGCGGGCCGGTGGTGTACACCGGGTAGCCGGGGTCGCTCGCCAGGGCCACGTCGCCCGGATCGAGGAACGCCAGGTTGACGTTCGCCACCGCCTCCTTGGCGCCCATCGCCGGGATGATCATCGTCGCGGGGTCCAGGTCGACGTCGAAGCGGCTGCCGTAGAAGCCGGCGATCGCCTGGCGGAAGCTGTCGCGCCCGCGGTTCGACGGGTACTGGTGGGTGCCGGGGTCGGCGGCGGCCCGCTGCATCGCCTCGACCACGAAGGGCGGCGTGGGGGTGTCGGGATCGCCGATCCCGAGGGAGATGACGTCGACGCCCGCCGCCTTCTTGGCGGCGATCTTCTGCTCGATCTGGGCGAAGAGGTACGGGGGGAGCCGGCGGAGCCTCTCGGCCCCGACGGTGCGCGCGCTCAGAGCTCCTCCAGCGCGTGGACGAGCTCCGGGGACAGCTCGCCCCGGTAGAGCTCCTCGGCCGGACCGGTCATCGTCACCTCCAGGTCGTCGCCGACGGCGATCTCCAGATCACCGCCCGCGAGATGCACCGTAACGGGGCTGGCGAGGCCCCCCAGCCGCACGCCGGCCACGGCGGCGGCGCACGCGCCGGTCCCGCAGGCGAGGGTCTCCCCCACGCCGCGCTCCCAGACGCGCATCGTCAGCTCCGAGGGACCCTCGGCGCGCACGAACTCCACGTTGGTCCGGTTCGGGAAGCGCGGGTCCACCTCGATCTCCGGGCCGAGGGTGCGGACCACGTCGCCCGGGGCCGGATGCTCGATCACGGCGTGCGGGTTGCCCATCGACACCTCGGCCAGCTCCACCGACGACCCGTTGACGCGCAGCTCCTCGCGGCCCTCGCCCGACGGGAAGCGGGCCGTGCCCATGTCGACCGCCACGCGGCCGTCGCCGAGGGTCCGCACCCGTACGGGGCCGGCGCCGGTGAGGATGCGCCCGTCCTCCGGGAGCCGCCCCGCGGCCTGCAGGTAGCGCGCCACGATGCGGATGCCGTTGCCGCAGTTCTCGGCCTGGCTGCCGTCCGGGTTCCAGACGGTCATGCGCGGCGTGCCGCCGTCGTCGCTGATCTCCAGGATCCCGTCGCCGCCGACCCCGAACGCCGGGTCCAGGATGCGCTGCGCGCGCTCGGCCGTGATCTCCAGCGGCCACGCGTCGCGCTCCACCACCAGGTGGTGGTTCCCCGTCCCCTGCCACTTCGCGAACCTCATGGGCCTGAGGGTATCGGATGCCCGGCTGACCCCTCGTACAGCTCCAGCAGCGCCGGAAGGGCGGTCTCGGCGGGTTCCTCGCCCAGGTCGAGCCACGTGACCCCCGGCATCCGGCGCAGCCACGTGAGCTGCCTGCGCGCCAGCCGGCGCGTGCGGGCGGCGAGGCGGTCGGGGAGGTCGGCCGGGTCGAGCTCCCCGGCGCGGATCGCCGCGACCTCCCGGGCCCCGATCACCTGGAGCGGCTCCCGCGCCACGCCGGGGGTGTCGAGGGCGCGCTCCAGCTCGGCCACCAGGCCCTCGTCCAGCTCCCGGCGCACCCGGGCCGCGATGAGGCGGTCCAGGACCTCCCGGGGCCGGGTGAGCCCCACGATCACGGTCGGATGACGGTCGGGGGCCGTCCACAGGTCGTCGCCCGCGCCCTCCGCCCCGCCGGCGGCGATCTCCAGCGCCCGCGCGACGCGCCGGGGGTTGGCGGCGTCGATGCGCTCCGCGCGCTCCGGGTCGCGGCGGCGCAGCTCGGCCAGGGCCGCCTCGGGATCCTCGCGGGCCAGGCGCTCCGCCCAGTTGCGCAACAGCGGATGGCCGGGGTCGGGGAAGCGCAGGTCGGCGAGCGCGGCGCGCAGGTAGAGCCCGGTGCCGCCGGTGACGATGGGGACCCGCCCCGCGGCGAGCGATGCGTCAATGGACGCGTGGGCCACGGCGGCGAACGAGGCCGCGGTGGACGCCTCGGTCAGGTCGAGGTCGCCGACGGCGTGGTGCGGCACCTGCGCCCGGGCTGCGGCGCGGGGGCTGTCGGCGGCGATCTCGATGCCCCGGTAGCGGCCGAACGGGTCGGCCAGCACGATCTCGCCGCCCAGGGCGCGGGCGGCGGCGTGGGCCAGCGCCGTCTTGCCGGACGCCGTCGGCCCGGCGAGGGCGAGGACCCTACGCGGGGACGAGACCGACCGGCGCGCCGGCCTGCACGCCCGAGAGGGTGGTGGAGGTCGCGCCGTCGATCCGCACCGTCGCGAGCGCGCCGGGGGCCGCGTCGCCGGTGAAGTTGACCGTGATGTTCTGGCGCAGGCGCCCGCGCAGGCGGGACGGGTCGGTGCGCGACGGCCCCTCCACCAGCACCTCGCGGTCGGTGCCGACGAAGCGCGCCGCCCGCTCGGCGGCGGTGCGCTGCACCACCTCGACCAGCCGGGCGATGCGCTCGCGCTTCACGTCGGGGGCCACGTCGTCGGGCAGGCGCTCCGCGGCCTCCGTTCCCGGCCGCGGCGAATAGAGGAACGTGTAGGCGCCGTCGTAGCGGACCTCCTCGACCAGGCTGAGCGTCTCGGCGAAGTCCTCCTCGGTCTCGCCCGGGAAGCCGACGATGAGGTCGGTGGTGAGCGAGAGATCGGGGATCGCGTCGCGCAGCCTCGTCACCAGTTCGAGATAACGCTCGCGGCTGTAGGTGCGCCGCATCGCCTTGAGCACGCGGGTGCTGCCCGACTGCGCGGGAAGGTGGAGGTGCTCCACCACCTCGGGGCACTCGGCCATCGCGGCGACCACGTCGGCCTTCATGTCCTTCGGGTGCGGAGAGGTGTACCGCACCCGCGCGATCCCGGGGACGGCGGCCACGGCCCGCAGCAGCTCGGCGAACGTGGCCCGCTCCCCGCGCGGCAGGTCGCGCCCGTAGGAGTTCACGTTCTGACCCAGCAGGGTGACCTCCAGGACGCCCGTCGCGGCGAGCGCGGCCACCTCCCCCACGACGTCGGCCACGCGGCGGCTGCGCTCCCGCCCGCGGACGCTGGGGACGATGCAGTACGCGCAGACGCAGTTGCACCCGACGGAGATCTGCACCCACGCCTGGTGGGGGCGCTCGCGCTTGGCCGGCAGGCTGCCGCTGAACGCGCCGTCGAAGCTGAACGCGCCGACCGCCTCGATCCGCTCCCGCGCGACCAGCTCTCCGAGCCGCGACACCTCGCCGGGTCCGAACGCGATGTCCACGAACGGGAAGTCGCGGAACACCGCCTCCTTCTGGCTCTGGGCCCAGCAGCCGCCGACGGCGACGATGGCCTCGGGGCGCTCGCGCTTCACCCGCTTGGCGTCACCCAGGTTGCCCAGGAAGCGCTCGTCGGCGCTGCCGCGGATGGTGCAGGTGTTGAACAGGATCAGGTCGGCGTCGTCGCGGACGCCCGCCTCCGACCATCCGTGCGACTCGAGCAGCCCCTTCATCCGCTCGGAGTCGTGGTCGTTCATCTGGCACCCGAAGGTGGTCAGGTGGTAGCGCACCCGCGGATCCTAGCCGCTACCCGTCGTCGGACTCCCACGTGACGATCGTGGCGGAGGAGCCCTCCCACTGGGGGAAGCGCTCCATCCAGTCGGCCCCGGGGCGCGTCTGGTCGTCGCCGCCGGAGCCCAGCAGCACCCGCGTGAGCGCGGCGCCATCGCTCAGCAGCTCGTCGAGGGCGGCGGCCATGTCGGCGTCGGTCACGTGCTCGCGGTCGGCCTCGAGCGCCACGATGGCCGCCTTGCGCAGAAGCTCCTTCATGAAGGACGCGGTGACGCCCTCGGTGCGGGTCACCACGGCGTCCGCGTCGTCGAGCCGCAGATCCAGGCCACGGCCGTAGAGGTCGAGCAGCCGCCGGCGCGCGGTGGCGTCGGGCAGGGGGATCTCGACGGCCAGGTCCACGCGGCCGGGCCGGGCGGCCAGGGCCGGCTCGAGGGCCTCCGGCCGGTTGGTGGTGAGCACGAACGCGACGTCGGCGTCGTCGGCGAGGCCGCTCATCTGGTCCATCAGCTCGAACAGGACGTTGCCCCCGCCCATCATCGCGTAGCGGTCCTCGGCGACCAGATCGACGTCCTCCAGGATCACGACGCTCGGCGCGAGGCGGCGGGCGACGGTGCCGAACGCGCCGATCGCGCCGAGCGCTCCGCCGGCCAGGATGATGACGGTGGCGTCCCGGAGGCGGCCGGTGAGGTAACGCACGGTGTGCGTCTTGCCGGTGCCCGGCGGGCCGTACAGCAGCAGCCCCCGCGACATGTGACGGCCCATCGCCAGCAGCTTCTCGCGGTGGACGCTCGGGCCGGCCACGTGGCGCTCGATCCGCTCGATCGTCCCCTCCGGCAGCACGAGGTCGGCGGCGTCCATCGCGGGGCGCTCCGCGAACACGAGCCGCGTGCCCTGCGGGCTCGACTCGATGGTGATGACCTGGCCGCGGAACACGTCGTGCTCCTGGATGAGCCGCCGCAGGTCGGCGATGAGCTCCTCCGCCGCCGCCCGGTCCGCCGCGGCGACCTGCAGCTCGATGTCGCTGGCCTGCTGGAAGTGGTTCTCCTCGCCGCGGTGCAGGAACACGACGAGCGGCCCCCGCGGGGACGTGACCAGGAGCACGGCGAAGTCGATGCACGCCATCGTGCGCCCCGGCCCGACGGGCACCTCCGCGTACTCGACCGACCCCGCGGGGAAGTGCGGGCCCATCCGGACGATGTCGCCGATCCCGGTTCCGCTGAAGTGGCGCGCGTGGCCGGCCATGCCGACGGCCTCCGACGACCACCCGTCGCGGGCGAACGCGTGGTCGAGCGCGATCTGCAGGTTCGCCTGGTCCCAGGCGAGGAACTCGGCCCGCACCACCGGCATCCCGGCCGCGTCCTCCCCCAGGTGCTCGCTGATGAGGTCCCCCACCAGCCGGACGCCGCCGCCGTCACCGTCCTCCACGCGCTCGGACAGCCGCCGGACCAAGCGCCCCAGGTCGTCGGCCAGGCGGTCCAGATCGGTCCTGGGACTTTCGGACATGCGTCGGAGCGTATGCCAGCCGGCGGGCGAACGTGGCAGGGTGAGGGCATGACCGACGTCCTGCTGCACGGCGACACGGCCCGCTCCGCGGACATGCGCCACGCGATCCCGATCGCGATCGGCGACCCGTTCCTGGTGATGGAGCACGACGGGCGCACCGTCGTCCTGACCAACGCCCTGGAGCGCGACCGCATCGCGGCGGCGCTCCCCGACGCCCTGCTGATGCTCGGCAGCGACCTGGGCCTGTTGGACCTGGTGGAGGGCGGCATGTCCCGCGCGGACGCCGACCTGGAGGTGCTCTCCCGCGCCGTGGCCCAGGTCGGCGTGAGCCGCGCCCGGGTGCCGGCGGCGTTCCCCCTGGCCGTGGCCGACCGCCTGCGCGCCGAGGGCGTGGAGCTGGACGTCGACCAGGCCTTCTTCGACCATCGCCGGCGCAGCAAGAACGCGGCCGAGCTGGCGGGCATCCGGCGGGCGCAGCTCGCCGCGGAGGCCGGGATGGCCGCGGCGGCCGGGCTGTTGCGCGCCGCGCGGCGCGACGGTGACGGTCTGGTGCTGGACGGCGCCCCGCTCACCGCGGAGCTGGTACGCGCCACGATCCGCGGCGCGTGCGCCACGATGGGCGCCCCCGCGCCCGCCGACATCATGGTGGTGAGCGCCTGGTCGGGCGGCGGCCACGACCCCGGCTCCGGCCCGCTGCCGGCCGGCCTGCCGATCGAGATCGACCTGTGGCCCCGCGACGAGGCGTCGGGGTGCTGGGCGGACATGACCCGCACGTTCGTCGCGGGCGAGGTGACCCGCGAGGTGGGCGCACTCCACGACGTGGTCCTTCGCGCCGCGGACGCCGCCCGGTCGGCCGCACGGCCCGGCGCGCGCTGCCGGGCCCTGTACGACGCCGCCGCGGAGGTCATCGAGGCGGCCGGCCACCGCACCCTCCGCACCCGCGCCCCCGGGGAGACCCTGACCGAGGGCTTCTACTTCTCCCTGGGCCACGGCGTGGGCCTCGACATCCACGAGGCCCCCATCCTGGGCCTCTCCGACGAGCACGAGCTGGTGGAGGGCGACGTGATCGCCATCGAGCCCGGCATCGAGAACCTGCCGGGGATCGGCGGCGTCCGGGTGGAGGACCTCCTCCTGATCACCGCGGACGGCGCCGACACCCTCACGGACTGCCCCTACGGCCTGACGCCCTAGCTGCGTTGACCACACACCTGCGCGACAGCTGATCGTTCCGTCCGGGTCTCCCGGGAGGGTTGGGGTGTCGAAGCCTCAACCTCACCAAGGAGACCCGGGTGTCTGACGCTATCGGGCCGCCC
>JBFWNT010000011.1:0-132367 GCA_050250915.1 Thermoleophilia bacterium | reverse complement strand
GTCGGCGCACCGAACTTCTTGTCGAGAACGACATACCGGCCCTTGGGGCCCAACGTCACCTTCACCGCATCCGCAAGGGTGTTCACACCCCGCTCGAGCGAACGGCGCGCGTCCTCGTTGAACTTGAGCATCTTTGCCATCGCTGGCCATGTCTCCTTGGCTGGGAACGAATCCTGTCGGCGGCGCCGCCGCGTCGGCGGCGCGCGGGCTACTTCTTGGCGGCCTTCTTGGCGGCCTTCTTGGCGGCGGTCTTCCGCGGAGCGGCCTTCTTGGGGACCGCGGCGACGCGGGCCAGGATGTCGTGCTCGCTCAGGATGAGCACGTCCTCGCCCTCCAGCCGCACCTCGGTGCCGCCGTACTTGGAGTAGATGACCTCGTCACCCTCGGACACCTCGAGCGCGACGCGGGTGCCGTCGACCCACCGGCCCTCGCCGACGGCCAGCACGGTGCCGCGCTGGGGCTTCTCCTTGGCCGTGTCGGGCAGCACGATGCCGCTCGCGGTGACCTCTTCCTGATCCACGGCCTTGACGATCACGCGATCGCCCAGGGGCTTGAGATTCATCGGCCCTCCCGGGGTCGAATAGGGACGCTCGCGTGTCCCATCCCGGTCCGGGTCCTGGGTCCACGCCTCTTGGCACTCGTCTCGTCCGAGTGCCAGATCGAGGTTACCGGATCGTCGCGCCCCCGCGCTACCGGGAGTGGCGGGCCACCGTCAACAGGTGGGTGTCGTCGCGAACCCGGGCGCACGCGGCGTCCGCTCGGGGTCAGGCGCCCCCACCGGCCGCCAGCGCCTCGAACCCCGCCTCGGGCGTCGCCCCGCGCGCGAAGACCCACCACAGGTAGAAGCCCTCGCGGTGGTCCGACGTGATCGCCGCCGCGGGCGACGGCGCGGGCGGCGGCTCCACCTCGAACATCAGGCGGGCCAGGCGGGCGGCGTCGTGCTCCAACCCGGTGAGGCCCCAGTGGGCCAGCGCCGCCAGCACCGCCTCCGGTGGTGTGCCGGCCCCGCCGGCGTACCGCGCGCCGCAGCCGGGGCACTCCCCCGCGGCCGGCTCGGCGCCGTCGACGACGACGGTCCCGCACAGCGGGCAGACCAGCCGGGCCAACGGGCTAGAGCGCGAGGGGCAGGATCAGCGAGAGCGCGGCCACGATGACCACGCCGATCGACCCGCCGGGGAGCCCGCGCGCCCCGTGGAACCGCCAGACCGCCAGGCCCACCAGGGCGCCCGCGATCCCGGCCAGGATGATCAGCGCCACCTGCCCGGGCACGGCGAGGTCGCGGGAGATGCCGACCCCGGCGAGCACCGCCGTCAGCGAGCAGCCGAGCACGATCGACTCGATCCCCTCGGCCTCGCCGCGGCGCAGGCGGATCGCCTCGTCGCCCATCCAGAGACCCACCAGGAGGTTCCACGCGGCGAGCAGGGCGGTGCCGTAGCCGCGCTGGGCGCTGTCGGTGCCCAGCCAGTCGGCGCCGATCCAGACGCCCATCGCGATCGCGGCGACGGCCAGCACCGCCAGCGGCGCCCACGCGAGCGTCACGGCGTCGCGCTGCGCCTGGTCCATCGCCGTGGGCGGCGGGATCTCCGTGGGCGGCACGCGCAGGCGGCGCCCCGACGCGTGCAGGCGCCGCAGGACCAGCATCCCGAGGCCGAACACCACCAGGCCGCAGACCGCGCCGATGCCGAGCGACGGCATCGCCGCCTGGTCGGGGCTGTCGCCGCCGATCCGCAGGAGGTTGTAGGCGATCAGCCATCCGATCAGGACGCAGGCGACCAGCCACGAGAAGACCCGCGAGGCCGGGGGCCCGGGCACGGGTTCGGTGGTCACGCGCGCTCCGCCATCCTCGGGACCTTAGCCCGTCGCGGGAGGCGACCCGAGCACGGCGGCCAGCCGCCGCGCGGCGCGGCCGCGGTGGGAGATCGCGGCCTTCTCGTCGCGGGTCATCTCCGCCATGGAGCGCTCGTCCCCCTCGGGCACGAAGACGGGGTCGTAGCCGAAGCCGTCACCGCCGCGCATCGCCGGGGCGATCGCGCCCGGGACGGTGCCGCAGCCCACCAGCATCCCGCCGTGCGCGTCGAGCCCGACCAGCACGCAGACGAACGCCGCGGAGCGGTCCTCCACACCCTCCAGCTCGTCGAGCAGGCGGCGGCAGTTGTCGGCATAGGTGGCGTCGGGCCCGGCGTAGCGGGCGCTGAACACGCCGGGGCGCCCGCCGAGCGCGTGCACCACCAGGCCGGAGTCGTCGGCCACCACCCAGGCGTCGTCGGCGATCTCGCCGCGCAGCGCCGCCGCCTTGATCCAGGCGTTCTGGAGCAGCGTGACGCCGGTCTCCTCCACGTCGAAGCCGTCGGGCGCCGCGCCCACGTCGACCCCGGGGAACATCTCGCTGAGCTCGGCCACCTTGTCCTGGTTGCCGGTCGCGAGGACGATCCTCACGGCGCCACCGCCGGGCGGACGACCGCCTCCTGCGCCGCCGTGAGCCGCCGGATGCCGCCCTCGGCCAGGTCGAGCAGTCCGTCGAGCTCGGCGCGCGAGAACGTGCTGCCCTCGGCGGTGGCCTGCACCTCCACCAGCCGGCCGCGGCCCGTCATGACCACGTTCATGTCCGACTCGGCCCGCGAGTCCTCGACGTAGGCCAGGTCCAGGAGCGGGCGCCCCTCGACCATCCCGACGCTGACCGCGGCGATCGAGTCGGTGAGCGGCAGGCGCTCCAGGGTCCCCGCGTCCACCAGGGCGCCGACCGCCAGGCGCAGCGCCACCCATGCGCCGCAGATGCTGGCGCAGCGGGTGCCGCCGTCGGCCTGGAGGACGTCGCAGTCGAGCCAGACGGTCCGCTCGCCGAGGGCCTCCATGTCCACCACCGCCCGCAGGGAGCGCCCGATGAGGCGCTGGATCTCGGTGGTGCGCCCGTCGAGCTTGCCGCGAGAGATGTCGCGCGCCTTCCGGTCGCCGGTGGAGGCGGGGAGCATCGCGTACTCCGCCGTGACCCAGCCGCGGCCGCGGCCGCGCATCCACGCGGGGACGCTCTCCTCGACGGAGGCGGTGCAGATCACCCGGGTCGTGCCCACCGAGATCAGCGCGCTGCCGTCGGCGGTCGCGACGAACCCCGGGAGGATCTCGACCGGGCGCAGCTGGTCGTCGGTCCGTCCGTCGGCGCGCATCGATGGCAGCTTAGTAGGGTCGTGCGGATGGCCCACACGCCCCAGGACCTGGCCGACCTCCTGGCGGGCGCCGAGCACGCCGTCGTGCTGACGGGAGCGGGCGTCTCCACCGAGAGCGGCATCCCCGACTTCCGCTCCCGCGGGGGGACCTGGACGGAGACCGACCCGATGAAGGTCGCGACGCTCTCCGTGTTCCTGACCGAGCCGGAGCGCTTCTGGTCGTTCCACCGCCCGCGCATCGACATGCTGCGCGGCCACGACCCGAACCCGGCCCACGAGGCGGTCGCCGAGCTGGAGCGCCGCGGCATCGTGAAGGCCGTGATCACCCAGAACATCGACCGCCTGCACGCGCGGGCCGGCTCGCAGGAGCTGATCGAGGTGCACGGATCGCTCGACCGCGGGGTGTGCCTGCGCTGCGACGCCCGCATCAGCGGCGACGAGCTGGTCGCCCGGGCCGACGACGCCGAGGACGGCGTCCCGCGCTGCACGCAGTGCGGATTCCCGATGAAGAGCGGCGTGATCCTGTTCGGCGAGCCCCTGCCGGCCGACGCGATCGAGGCGGCGTTCGCCCACGCCCAGCAGGCCGACGTGATGCTCGTGATCGGCAGCTCGCTGGTGGTGGCGCCCGTGAGCCAGCTCCCGGGGGTCACGCTCGACAACGGCGGGACCCTCGCGATCCTGACCGAGAGCGAGACCCCGTGGGACGACCGTGCGTCGGTGCGCCTCCACGGCCGGGCGGGGATCCAGATGGCCGAGGTCGTCGCCGCCCTCGACGGGACGGGCTGAGCGGTGCGGATCGACCTGAGCGGCCGTACGGCCCTGGTGAGTGGATCGACCGGCGGCATCGGCGCCGCGATCGTGGCCGGGCTTCGCGACGCCGGGGCGACGGTGTGGGTGAACGGCCGAGACGCGGAGCGCACGGCCGCGGCGGCGGAGCGCCTGGGCGGCCGGCCCGCCCCCGGCGACGTCGGCACGGCGGAGGGCTGCGCGGCCGTCGTCGCGGCGGTCCCGGACGTGGACGTGCTGGTGAACAACGCCGGCATCTTCGTCCCCACCCCGGTCCTGGAGATCCCGGACGAGGACTGGACCCGCCACTTCGAGGTCAACGTCATGTCCGGGGTGCGGCTGACGCGCGCCTACCTGCCGGGGATGCTCGCGCGCGGCTGGGGCCGCGTGATGTTCATCTCCAGCGAGTCGGCGATCCAGATCCCGGCGGAGATGGTCCAGTACGGCATGACCAAGACCGCCCAGCTCGCCGTCGCCCGGGGCTTCGCCGAGGCGTTCCCGGGCCGCGGCGTGACGGTCAACGCCGTCCTGCCGGGCCCCACGATGACGGAGGGGATGCGGGAGATGCTCCAGGCGCAGGCCGGCGCCCCGCTCGACGACGCCGAGGTGGACGCCGCCGGCCGCGCCTTCATCGCCGAGCACCGCCCCACATCCCTGCTCGGCCGGCCGGCGACGCCGGAGGAGGTGGCCAACATGGTCGTCTACCTCGCCTCCGATCAGGCATCCGCCACCACCGGCGCCGCCGTCCCCGTCGACGGCGGCGTGGTCCGCGCCATCGTCTGAGACGCGGAGCGGCGGGTGCTGGACACCGCGTCGCGACCGGGGTGAGACTTCGCGTCCGGTCACGACCCGGGGGCGTCGATGAAGCGTCCGAGGCGGGAGGACATGATCGCCGAGCTGACGGCCCTCGCCGACCAGGCGCGCGGCCTGTCCCACCGGCTCGCGTCGGCGTCGCGCGACCCCCCGCCGCCGCGCGACGACGCCGATGTCGTGGCCTGGGAGCGCAGGGTCCGGAAGGCCCTCGCGGGCGATCCGGCGCGGCGCGCCGCCTTCGATGCGGGGCGTCGGCGCCCGGGACCGCTCGAGGCGGCGGTCGGCCCGTGGGAGCCCGGCCGGCGGCGTCTGGCCCGCGGCCAGGACTCCGTGAACGGCCTCCTCGGCGCGTTGCGGCTCGGGATGCCCGGCGAGGTCCACCCCGACCGGCGTGCGTCGCTGTATGCGCTCGTGCACGATGGCCGGCGCCTCCGGCTGCGCCTGTGGCTGTGCGATGCCGTGCGCGCGGACGACGAGGTCGCGATCTGGGAGATCAAGGTCCGGAATGCGCTGGCGAAGGATCGCGCCGCGCTGGCCGCGTTCGACCGCGATCCTCCCGGTGGGTTCCCGGATCACCTCGGCACGGGACCGAAGCGGCTCGCGTTCCGTCGCCGGTCGCTCGACGCGCTGTTGAGGGTCTAGGCGGGCCGCCAGACGGCGTCGTCGCCCAGGGGGGTGCGCGTGGCGATCCCGTCGCCGACGGCCCGGATCAGGAGCGCCTCGGCCGCGCCGCGGTCGGGGGCGTCGTTGCCGCGCACCAGCAGGGCCGTGACCTCCTGGGTGGTGAGGCCCTCCGGGAAGCGCGCCAGCAGCGGGGCGACGCCGTCGGGGGCGTCGCGGCGGTCGACGTCGGGCGCCAGGTTGGCGACCACCACGTCGTAGGCCTCGATGGTCTGCCAGCCGCCGGCCTCCAGGCTGCGGCCGTCGCGGCGGAACACCACGGACGGCGCGGTGTAGCGCACGGGCCCGTCGGTGGTGGCGGTCTTGCCCTGGAGCTCGGTCGGCGAGCCGGCGGCGCTGCGGGCCTCGGCGCGGTCGCGCTCGTAGGCCTCGGTCACCTCGGGGGCGTCGAGCCGCGCCACCAGGGCGGCGGCGTCGACCCCGGGCACCCCCTCCAGCACGGCGGCGAGCTGGTCGTCCTGGTCCAGCAGCAGCGGCGACGTGAAGTTGGCGAGCTGGAGCGCCCGCAGGACGGCCCACTCGCTGCCGGGGGCCAGGATGCGTGCCGCGACCACGGCCCGGCACGCCCGGGCGGTCGCCGACACGCGCGCCTTCGGCGACGGGGCGAACGGCATGCCGAAGCGGTCGCGGAACTCCGTCCACCCCAGCGCCCGGTCGGCCGTCGTGTAGCCCCGCGCGACGTACTGCTCCGACGTCTCCGCCAGGCCGATCACCACCAGGCGCCACCGCAGCGACGCGTCGTAGCGCCACTCGAGCACGCGCAGGGCCGGCAGCGCCGAGTACGCCCACGGGCACCCCGGGTCGGTGAACAGCGTCGCGTCGATCCGGGCGGGCACGGCCCCGAGCGTAGGCGACCCGGGCGGCCCCGCGCCCGGCGGCTCAGGGGGCGGTGACCGGCGTGGGCGGCGTGCGGCCGGCGGCCATGGCCAGCAGGTTGTCGACGGCCAGGTTCGCCATCAGGCTGCGGGTGTGGCGGCCCGCGCTGGCGATGTGCGGCGTCAGCACCACGTTCGGCAGCTCGGTCAGCGGGTGTCCCGCCGGGAGCGGCTCCTCGGCGAACACGTCCAGGGCGGCCGTGATCCGGCCCTGCCGAAGGGCGGCGACGAGCGCGTCCTGGTCCACGACCGGGCCGCGCGAGACGTTGACCAGCACCGCCCCGTGGCGCATGCGCGCCAGCTCGGCCGCACCGATCATCCCGCGGGTCTCCGGCGTGAGCGGGACGTGGAGCGTGATCACGTCGGCCGCCTCCAGCAGCTCGTCCAGGGACGCGGGGCGGATGCCGAGCCGCTCCTCGAGCTCCGGGTGCCGCCGCCGCGCCAGGTAGCGGCCGCGCATCCCGAAGCCCTGCACCAGGCGCGCCGCCACCGCCCGCCCCACCCCGCCCACGCCCACGAGCCCCGCCGTCGCGCCGGCCAGGTCCAGGCCCAGAAGCAGGTCGGTGGAGAAGCCCGTCCACCCGCCGGCGCGGACGAGCCGGTCGCCCTCGGCGATCCGGCGCGCAGCGGCGAGCACGAGCCCCACGCAGTGGTCGGCGACCGCGTCGTCCAGCACCCCGGGGGTGTTCGTCACCAGCACGCCCCGGGCGGCGGTCGCCGTCAGGTCGATGTTGTCCGTGCCGACCGCGTGGTTCGCGACCCACCGCACCGACGGGCACGCGTCGAGGAACGCCGCGTCGATCCGGTCCGCCGGCAGCGAGATCAGGCCGTCGCGGTCGGCCGCCAGACGGCGGAGCTCGTCGGCGCCGGCGGGGCGGTCGTCGTCGCGCACCACCACGTCGTGACCCGCCTCGCCCAGCCGCGCCACGGCGGCGGGGTCGGACAGCCGGGCGGTCACCAGGAGGCGGGCGGGCATGACGGCACGCTACCGCCGGTAGGGTTCCGTGGGTGCCGCCCACCGCCTTCGTCTACGGCCCGCACCTGCAGGCGTACAACCCGAGCGCCGACATGGAGCGGGTGCTGCGGCGCGAGCTCGGGATCGACCTGCTCCAGGCGTACGGGCTGCTGGACCATCCGGACCTGACGCGCCACGACCCCCGCGTTGCGACCGACGCCGAGATCATGGGCGCCCACTCGCCCGACTACATCGCGGCCGTGAAGCGCTACAGCGCCGACCCCTCGCTGGCGTCGGAGCCGGAGGCGCGCGGGTGGGGCTTCCAGGACGGCGACACCATCGCGCAGGCGGGGATGCACGAGGCGGCCGCCGCCGTCTGCGGGTCGGCGATCACCGGCGCGCTCGAGATCTGGGAGGGCCGGGCGGTGCAGGCGTTCTGCCCCGCCCCCGCCGGCCTGCACCACGCGATGGCGAACCGGGCGACCGGCATGTGCATCTACAACGACGCGGCCGTCGCGATCCGGGCGCTGCTGGAGCGCGGCGCGGAGCGGATCGCGTACGTGGACATCGACGCGCACCACGGCAACGGCGTGCAGTGGATCTTCTACGAGGACCCGCGGGTGCTCACCGTCTCCGTCCACGAGAGCGGCCGCTACCTCTACCCCGGCACGGGCGGCCTGGCCGAGCGGGGCGTCGACAACGGCGAGGGGACGTCGGTCAACGTCCCGCTGCCGCCGTTCGCCGGCGACGGCCCCTACCTGCGGGCCATCGAGGAGGTCGTGGCCCCGGTCGTGCGCCGCTTCCGCCCGGACGTGGTGGTCACGATGACGGGGGTCGACCCGCACCACACCGACCCGATGGCCCACCTCCAGGTCACGACCGCGGCGTTCCCGCGGCTGTACGGGCTGATGCGCGACATGGCGTTCGACGCCGCCCAGGGGCGCTGGCTGGTGGTGACGGGCGGCGGGTACAACATCGACCTGCTGGCCCGGCTGTGGGCGATGCAGCTCGCCGCGATGCTCGACGTGGAGCTGCCGGACGAGGTGCCGGCGGACTGGCTCGCGACGGCCCGCGAGCGGGCCGGCATGGAGTTCACCCCCACCCTCCTGGGGGACACCCCGTTCACGGTCGACGAGGGGATGCGCGCCCGCGGCGACGCCGAGGCCTGGGAGACGATCCAGGCCGCCAGGGACCTGTTCCTGAACTAGACGGTCGCCGGGGACCACCCTGGACGTTTTGGGGCTTTTCGGCGGATGACGGCCTGACATAGGGTCGCCAACCGATCACGAAAAAACGGGAACCGACCCTGGATGCGCCCATGACGCCCCCCGCAACGCCTCACCGCTCCCGCCGGCGATCGATCCGCCGTCTGGCGGCGCTCGCCGTGGCCGCCGTCGGCGCCGCCTTCGCGCTCTCCGGCTGCGTCGCCCTCAAGTCCATCGACTTCCAGCAGGACGGCGAGATCGGCCCGATCAACGTCGTCCTGAAGGGCTGTGCATCCACGAACACGGCGCCGGCCTGCAAGCTCGGCAACACCAACCTGGAGTCCAACGGCACCGGCACCGGCCAGGTCCTGGTCGGGCTCCAGGTGCTCTCGTCCGTGAACGCACCGGACGCGTTCAAGACCAACTTCCCGGACTCCCAGCCGTTCACGTTCAGCCCGTCCTACACGGCCGAGCTCACCCGGCTCCGCCCGCCGCCCGCGGGCAGCAAGTGGGTCGGCTACATCTCGGACGCGCGGACCTACACGCCCGGCAAGGACGTCACCGCGAAGATCCCCATGATCCGTGCGCTCCAGCCCGACGGTTCCCCCCCCACCGGCACCGGCTTCGGCACCACCTGGGTGATCGGCTCACGGGGTGTCATCGATCCCGACGCGCCGGCCTCGCGTCCGGTGTCGTGCGGCACCTCGACGACGACGGTCACGGACCTCACGATCTGCGAGGACGGCACCGGCGGCGGGGCGGCGGGCCCCTTCAACGAGTTCGCGTTCCTGACCCCCGCCGCTGTGAACGTGCAGCCCGGGGCGACGGCCACCATCCCCGTGACGGGCAAGCTGAGCGGCCCGGCCGCGGCCGGCATCACGTTCGCCCTGGCCGCGACCACCACGGTGCCCGGCGGCGTCGCGCTCACCAACGTCCCGACCCTGGCACCGCCCGGCGACAGCAGCACGACCGTGGTGATGACCGTGTCGGTGCCGGCGGGCACGCGTCCCGGGACCTACGAGGCCACGCTCACCGGCACGCTCGGAACCGGCGAGAGCCGCTCGGCCAAGGCCACGATCGTGGTCGGCGGCGGCGGCACGACGGCGGGCGGCCCCGCGCTGTCGGGCCTGTCGCTGTCCCGCTCGGCGGTCTCGACGCGCCGCGGCCGGCCGCCGGCGCTGGTCTCCGCGACGCTGTCGCAGCCGGCCTCGGTGACCATGCTCCTGGAGCGCCGGGTGCTCGGGCGCAAGAAGAACGGGGTCTGCGTCGCGCCGACGCGGGCGCTCGTCCGGGCGCGGGCGGCGACCTGCTTCCGCTTCATCCGCGTCTCCTCCAGCAGGAAGGCCAACCAGGGCGCCGGCACCGTCACGTTCAGCGTGAGCGGGCGCGCGGGCGGCCGGGCGCGGCTCCTCGGCACCTACCGCGTCACGCTCACGGCCACCGCCGGCGGCGTGACCGGCACGCCGGTGCGGGCTCCGCTCAGGGTCGTCTTCTGAGCACGGGTCCCCGGCCCGCCGCGCCGCGGCGGGCCGGGGGCGCCCTCAGCGGTCGTGCATGCCCTTGCCGTCGAGGATGCGGGGCATGGCCCTCCGGATCCGCGACGTCCGGGTGGCGGACTGCTTCGCCCCGGTGAAGTGCAGCAGCCACCCCCGCCGGCGCCCCGGCGTGAGCGCGTCCCACGCGTCCTCGAACCCGGGGTGCGCCGAAAATTCTCCCCGGAGCTCGTCGGGGATCGCGATCTGGTCCCGGTCCTTCGCGAAGTCGACCCTGGCGCCGGAGCGCTCCAGCTCGGCGGCCTCATGGACGTACGCCGTCAGGGTCTCCTCGCGGGCCAGGATCTGATCGACCGCGGTGAACGGGATCAGGCGGCCGGAGCGGCTGTTCTCCCCCGGCGCGACCAGGATCCCCTCGGGGTCCGACAGCAGCACGCCCTTGAAGAACGACAGGCAGCAGTAGTCGTTCAGCACGCCCAGGATCACGACGTTGCCGCCGTCGGCGGTGAAGCAGGGCGCCCCCCACTTCACCTCCTCGGCGAGCCCGCACGCCAGGACGATGCGCCGCAGCTCCGCGAGCTCGTCCCGCCACGGCTCGGCCGCGCGCAGGAACGCCTCGTACCTGGGCCCGCTCGCTCCCCTGCTCATGCTCCTCCGGCGTCGATGAGCCGTGCCGCCGCCGCCCTGGCCTCCCGGGCCGGAGCGGTGGTGCCGAAGATACCGGCCGTGACCATGGCGCCCTCGGCCAGCAGCAGCACGCCGTCGGTGGCGTCGTCCGGAAGGCCGGCGTCGCGCACCAGCCCCGCCAGGTCGGCGCGGAAGGCCGCCTTGTGCAGCCGCGCCTGCTCCGCCACCACCGGCAGGGTGGCGCCGAGCTCCCCCGAGGCGTTGATCCACGCGCAGCCGCGGAAGCCCGGCTCGCCGAACCAGCCCTCGAGCCAGTCGAACACCGCGAGCACCCGGCCGCGCGGGTCGACCTCCTCCATCGCCCGCGCCATCAGCCGCCCGCGCCAGCGCACGTCCCGGCGCACCAGCACCGCCTCGACCAGCGCCGCCTTCCCCGGGTAGAGGGCGTACACCCGCTTCAGCGGCAGCCCGGACGCGTCCCGCACGGCGTCCATCCCCACCGACTGGATGCCGCGGGCGTAGAAGAGGTCCTCGGCCGCGTCGAGGAGGCGCTCGCGGGCCGCGTCGTCGTCCATCGGCCCATCGTCGCACATCGAGAACGATCGTTCTCTAGACTGGCGCCCCCCACCGAGGAGGCACCGTGGACCCCCGCCCGCCCGTCCCGCCGTTCACCCGCGAGACCGCCGCCCAGAAGGTCCAGGCCGCCGAGGACGCCTGGAACACCCGCGACCCCGAGCGCGTCGCGCTCGCCTACTCCGAGGACTCGCGGTGGCGCAACCGCGGCGACTTCGTGGTGGGCCGCGCCGCGATCGCGGCGCTGCTGACCAGCAAGTGGCAGCGCGAGCGGGACTACGCGCTGCGCAAGTCGCTGTGGGCGTTCGAGGGCAACCGCATCGCCGTGCGCTACCAGTACGAGTCGCACGACGCCGACGGCCAGTGGTGGCGCTCCTACGGCAACGAGCTGTGGGAGTTCGACGACCTGGGCTACATGCGGCGGCGCGAGGCCTCGATCAACGACATCCGCATCGCCGAGGGCGACCGCCGCATCCTCGGTCCCCGGCCCGAGGGGGAGCGTGGCCGGGACATCCCCCTCCAGTAGCCGCCGCCCGCCGTCAGTCGATGCGGCCGCCCTGGCGGCGGAGGGCCCGGGCGGTGACGCGCATCATCAGCACCGACGCCGCCGCGAGACCGGCGAAGCCGAGGATCCACAGCGCGTTGGCCTCGGTGCCCTCGTCCGCGCCCGACGCCGCCAGCAGGATCAGCGCAGACGCGGCGGCCCCGCCGGCGCCGACCACGGCCAGCACGAGCCGGTCGACGAGGCTCTCGACCACCGCGCGGTCGGCGCCGGCGTAGCGCTCGGTGCGCACGGTCAGGCGGCCGGAGCGCAGCTGCTCCGAGAGGGCCTCCGCGTGCTCGGGCAGGGTGCGCAGCGAGGGCAGCGCCCGCAGCGCCTCGTGCTGGAGGATCTCCTCGGGGGTCCCCACCGCCTCGGCGTGGTCGACCGCCACGATCTGCTTGCTGGCCCCGCGGACGCTGAAGCCGGGGGCGATCATCGAGAGCGTCCCCTCCAGCGTCAGCAGCGCGCGGGCGAGCAGAGCCATCGACGGCGGCGGTCGCATGCCGTGGCGCTCCATGACCGTGAGCACCTGGCTGATGAGCTGCGGGTCGAAGCCACCCTGCTGGAGCTGGCTCAGCTCGTTGGCCATGTCGGCCTCGAGGGAGCGCAGGTCGGCCAGCCCGGCGTCGCCGGCCAGGTCGCGCGCGGCCCGGGCCAGCAGCGCCGGGTCGGCGGCCGCGATGCCCAGGGCGATGCCGCGCAGCCCCGCCGACGACCGGGCATCGAGCCGCCCGACGGAGCCGAAGTCGAGCATCCAGAGCTCCCCGTCCGCGGCGACGAAGATGTTCCCGGGGTGCGGATCGCCGTGGAACATCCCGTCCTCCAGCACCTGACCCAGGAACGAGGCCAGCAGCCGCCGCGCCAGCTCGTCGCGCGGCACCGGTGACGCCTCGAGGGCGGCCTGGTCGGAGACGGGGCTCCCCACGACCTCCTCCATCACGAGCACCCGCGGCGTGGAGAGGGTGGTGTGGACGCGGGGGAAGCTGATGCCCACGTCGGCGGCGCGCCGCTCCCGCAGCCGCGTGCCGCCCGCGGCCTCGTGCAGGTAGTTCAGCTCCTCCGCGACGCCCGCCACCAGCTCGTCGGCCAGGTCCGTCAGGTGGACCGTGCGGGCAGCCTCGGAGCGCCGCTCGATCTGCCGGGCCGCCAGCCGCAGCACGGCGGCGTCGCGCCCCACCACCTCGGCGATGCCGGGGCGCTGCACCTTGACCACCACGCGCGTGCCGTCCGCGAGTGTCGCGCGGTGCGTCTGGCCGATCGAGGCGGCCGCCAGGGGCTCCCAGTCGAAGGTCGCGAACGCCGCCTCCACCGGCTCGTCCAGCTCGGCCTCCAGCACCGCGCGCACGCCCTCCGCCGGGACGTTGCGGACGTCCTGGCGCAGCGTCGCGAGCTCGGTGGTGAGGGCGTCGGGGAGCACGTCGGTGCGGGTCGAGGCGATCTGCCCGAACTTCACGAGCATGCCGCCGGAGTCCTCGAGGACGGTGCGCACCCGCCGCGACAGGTCCGGCGACTCGAATGCCGCGCGCGAGGCGTAGCGCAGGTGCAGCAGGTTCTCCTTGCGCGCGTGGCCGATCACCTCGCGCATGCGCGCGTACGGCGCCACCGCGGTGCGGACCGTCCGCGCGGGATGCAGGACGGCGCGGACGCGGTGCCGGTGGCGGCGCGGGGCGTCGGGCGCCCCGCGCGTGAGCAGGTCCAGGCCGATCGCCACCGGCATCGCGGCCAGCATCCCGAAGAAGATCGCGAGGGCGGCCGCGGCGAACCAGTCGTCGAAGCCGTCCCGCTCGAAGACGAACCCCCGCGGGGTGTCCTCGCCGAAGACCAGCACGGAGGCGGTGATCCCCGCGACCCAGCCCACCAGGCCGACCAGGGCGCCGCGCCAGCGGCCCAGCCGGATCCCGAGCAGCCGGCCGCACCCCTTGCCGACGAGGACCACGAACAGGACCAGCAGTATCAGCCCGACGACGATCCTCACGGGGGGCGACCCTACGCCTCGTCAGAGCCGGCCGTCGAGCCAGTCGACGACGGCCTCGGTGAGCTCGGCCTCCCGGCCGCTGAACACGTGGTCCGCCCCCGGGATGGTGGTGCGGTAGACGCTGGGGCAGTCGCCCTGGCGGGCGATCGCCTCCAGCTCGGCGCCCTCCGCGTCGCGCACCAGCTCGTCCTCGCCGGCCTGCACGATCGCGATGGGCACGGTCACGTGGCCGATGCGCAGCCGCGACTCGGCGTGCGGCGCCCGCGGCCCCCGGGACCACCACCACGTGCGGTACGTCCAGACCTCGCCGTCGATGGGGCGGTCGCCGAAGCCGCGGGCGCGCCGAACCAGGAAGATCCGGTCGCGCCGCCCGTCCTCGAAGTCGGGCGCGAGCTGGGTGTGGACGAGCTCGGTGACCTCCTCGTAGCCGGGGTCGGCGCCGAAGTGGTCCCAGCGCAGCCGCAGCGCGGCGGGCAGCGACGCCGGGTGGGCGAGCGTGGCCACGCCCACCACCTCCGGCGGCTGGCGCAGCGCCTGGTAGTGGGTCACCACCGTCGATCCCAGGCTGAACCCGAGCAGCACCACCCGGCGGAAGCCCCGGCGGCGCAGCACGTCGAGGGCCGCATCCAGGTCGAGGGGGGTGCGGTGCATCAGGCCGCCGCCGAAGATCACGCCGTAGTTGGCCATGCGCGTGTTGACCGACATCACGGTGAAGCCGGCGTTCGCGAGGCCGAACGAGATCCGCCGCGGCACCCCGGTCAGGTAGTTGCCCACCGATCCGTGGATCACCAGTACGGCCAGGCGGCGGCGGCGCGGGTCCTCGCCCTGGCGCGGCGTGTAGATCATCCCGTCCCAGCTGCTGCCGTCCTCCGTCTTGGTGACGACCAGGTCGATCGCCAGGTCGCGGTCGTCGCGCCCGAAGTGGGGGCGGCGGCGGGCGCGGTACGGGCCGGGGGGCACGGCTAGACCCGCCGCCGGAGCCAGGAGAGCACGGCGTCGAGCGTCGCGATGTCGTGGCCCTTGAACGAGTGGTCGGCGCCGTCGATGCGCATGACGGTCACGTCGGGGTTGCCGGCCGACCGGGCGATCCCGGCCAGGGCGACGGCCTCCTCGAAGAACACGACCTGGTCGTCGGTGCCCTGCACCAGCAGGATCGGCGCCCACACCTGGCCGATCTGCCGGAAGGCCATCGCCGCCGTCGCCGCCGGGCCGCGGGAGTGCCACCAGGTGCGGTACGTGTAGACCTCGCTGTCGGCCGGGCGGGTGGTGGGGCCGCGGCTCTGCTCCACGATCACCAGCCGGTCGTTCTCGGGCGCGTCCGGGTCGGCGCCGATGGCGCGCCGCACCAGCCCCGTCAGGTCGCCGTAGTCGGGCCGCGCCCCGAACTCGTCGGCGCGGCGCTTCATCGACTGCGGCAGCCCCCACGGGTTGCCGAGGCACACCAGCCCGCGCAGGTCCGGGACGTGGTGGGTCGCCGCGTACCGGGTCGCCAGCGTCGCGCCGCTCGAGTAGCCGGAGAGGATGATCGTGTCGAACCCCTCCTCGCGCAGCCAGCGCACGGCCGCGTCGACGTCGCGGATCGCGTCCTGGAAGATCGCCTGCCCGAAGAGCTGGCCTACGTTGGCCATCCGGGTCTCCAGCACCAGCACGGGGAACCCGGCCCGCGCGAGGGGCGCCGGGTAGAAGCGAAGCGTCCCGACCAGGAAGTTGCCCATGATCCCGTGGATGTGGACCATTGCGGTGCGGCGGCCGGTGTGGCGGGCGCGGGCGCGGGCGGCGCGGACGTCGATCTCGAACAGGGCGTCGTGGACCTCGCCGTCCTCGGCCGTCAGCGTCACGAGGCGGCGGTCGACGGGCACCCCGGTACGATATGGGCGATGAGCCGGCCGGTGACGGTGACATATCTCTTCAGCCGCGAGTGCCCCTCCCACGACGAGGGCCTCGACCTGCTGCGCCAGGCCGCGGCGACGGCGGGCGTGGACGTGCGGGTGGACGCCGTGGAGGTGACCGACGACGCCCAGGCCGAGCGGCTGCGCTTCCCCGGGTCGCCGACCTACCTCGTGGGCGGTGGCGACCCGTTCGCCCCGGAGGGCCCGGCCCACGCGTTCCGCTGGGACGCCTGCCGGGCGTACCGCACGCCCGACGGCCGGGTGGGTCCGCTGCCGGCCCGCGAGGAGCTGGAGGCGGCGCTCGCCGCGGAGGCCGCCGCGTGAGCGCGGCGGTGGGCGACGCGGCGCCCGCCTTCGCCCTGCCCAACACCGACGGCGGCGTGTCGTCGCTCGACGGCCTGGCCGGCGCCCCCGCGGTGGTGGTGGCGTTCTGGTGCAACCACTGCCCGTACGTGCGGGCGTGGGAGGAGCGGTTCAACGCGATCGCCCGCGAGTACTCCGGCCGCGGGGTGGCGACGGTGGCGATCTGCGCGAACGACGCCGAGGCCTACCCCGGCGACTCGTTCGCGGCCATGACCGAGCGGGCCGCCGAGCAGGGCTACGCGTTCGCCTACGCCCAGGACGAGGGCCAGGACGTCGCGCGCGCCTACGGCGCGGAGCGCACGCCGGAGGTGTACGTCCTCGACGGCGAGCGGCGGGTGCGGTACCGCGGCGCGATCGACGACAACCGTGACGCGGACGCGGTGCGCGAGGCCTGGCTGCGCGACGCCCTCGACGCGGTGCTGGGGGGCGCGGCACCCGCGACGACCGAGACCCCGGCCGTCGGCTGCACCATCAAGTGGCGGCGCTGACCCCCGGGGTGAGCCGCCCGTAGGTGCGGTTGCAGTAGACGAGCGGGTCGTTGCCCGCCAGCTCGGTGCGCACCACCCGGCCGATCAGAATGGTGTGGTCGCCGCCCTCGATGGCCTCGTGGGGGGCGCACACCAGACGGGCGACGCCGGCGGGGAGCAGGGGGACGTCGAACGGGCCGCGCTCGTCGGGGAAGCCGGCGAACTTGTCGGGACCCGGCTGCGCGAACAGCGACGACAGGTCGTCCTGGTCGGCCCCCAGGATGTGGATCGCGAAGCCCGGCGCCTCCACCAGCCCCTCGTGGGACGACGCCGAGTGGGCGATGCACACCAGCACCAGCGGCGGGTCGAGGGACAGCGACGAGAAGGAGGCGGCCGTCATCCCCACCGGCTCGCCGTCGTGGCGGGCGGTGACCACGGTGACGCCGCTCGCCCAGCGGGCCAGCGTGTCGCGGAACTCGCGCTCGGTCACGCTCTCCATCCGGCGCAGCGTACCCGGCCCTCCCCCGGGCGGGCCCCGATTCGGCGCCCGCCGGGGTGCCCGCTACACTCACGGTCGTCCCAGATGTTCCTCATCCGAGGCTGGGCGGCGGAGCGCCGCCCGTGGGAGAGCGTTCTCCACCTGTCAGACGGTCGAGTCCCGCACTCCCGTCGAACCGCGGCCGCCGGCCGCAAGGAGAACAATTGAGCAGATCCACCTTCGCCGGGCTCGGCGTGAGCGATGCCGTGGCCGGCGCGCTCGCCCAGCGCGGCATCCAGCACCCCTTCCCGGTGCAGGACCTCGTCATCCCCGTCGCGCTCACCGGGCGCGACGTGCTGGTGAGCTCCCCCACCGGTTCCGGCAAGACGCTGGCGTTCGGCCTGCCGCTCATCGAGCGGCTCGACGCCGAGGCCACCCGTCCCGCCGCGCTGGTGCTGGCCCCCACCCGCGAGCTCGCCTCGCAGATCGACCTGGAGCTGCGCCCCCTCGCCGCCGCCCGCGGCCTGAGCGTGGCCGTCGCCTACGGCGGCGTCGGCTTCGAGCAGCAGGCGCGCAAGGCGGCGAACGCCCACATCCTGGTCGCCACCCCCGGCCGGCTCCTGGACCTCGCGCGCCAGCGCCGCGTGAGCCTGAAGGGCATCACCGCCCTCGTCCTGGACGAGGCCGACCGGATGCTCGACATGGGCTTCCTGCCGCAGGTGAAGGCCATCGTCCGCCAGCTGCCGAAGCAGCGGCACACGATGTTCTTCTCCGCCACCCTCGACGGCGCCGTCGGCACCATCGCCGAGGAGTTCACCACCGACGCCGACCGTCTGCGGATGCGCGAGTCGGCGTCGGACACCGGCGAGACGCTGTCGGAGCGCCTGGACCACGGGTTCGTGGCGTGCGCGGCGGGCGACCGCAACGAGCGGCTCGTGGAGCTGATCGGCGACGAGGACGACCTGGTGCTCGTCTTCTGCCGCACCCGCCGCGGCGCCGGCAAGCTGGCGGAGCGGCTCGACCGCCTGGGCGTCCCCGCCGAGGCGATGCACGGCGACCTGACGCAGTCCGCCCGCGAGAAGGCGCTGCGCCGCTTCACGAAGGGCACCACCCGGGTGCTGGTGGCGACCGACGTCGCCGCCCGGGGGATCGACCTGGACGACATCGGCCTGGTCGTGAACTACGACCCGCCGGACGACGCCGACGGCTACACCCACCGGGTGGGGCGCACCGCCCGCGCCGGACGCACCGGCCGCGCCATCACGCTCGTCTCCCCCGACCAGGCCGACGCGATGGCCCGCCTCGCCGTGACCCTGGGCCTGACCGACAAGTGGACCGACGCCGGCTTCGCCCTGGCGGCGCCGCGCCAGGTCTACGGCTCGCGCCGCGGCCGCGCGTCGGCGTTCTCGCCCGCCCCGCGGCCCGCCTCGGTCCGCACCGCCGCCCCGGAGTCCGAGGCGCCGAAGCGGAACCGGGTCAAGCGCGGGAGCCGCATCCCCATCAGCTGATCGGTGTGCGCGTCATTCCAGATTCCCGAATCTGGAATGACGCGCTGTCCTGGCGCCGTGCTGAAGGGCCAGGACATCGTGGTGCTGCTGAAGGTCGCGGGTCGTCCCGGGTGGACGATCGCCGGGGTCGCGGAGGGGCTCGGCCTGTCCGCGTCATCGGTCCACCGCTCGGTGGAGCGGGCCGTCGACGCGCACCTCATGACCGCGAGGGGGCGCGAGGTCAACCCGAACGCGCTCGAGGAACTTCTCGTGCACGCGAGCCGCCACCTGTTCGCCGCCCGCCTCGCGGGGCCGTCCCGCGGCATGCCGACGGCGTGGCCGGCGCCCCCGCTGTCGGCGCGGCTCGCCCGCGTGGACGAGGATCCGCTCGTCTGGCCGGACGCTGAAGGGACGAGCCGGGGCATCGCGCTGGAGCCGATCCACCCCTCGGCCCCGTCCGCAGCTCGCGGCGATGCCGCGTTGCACGAGCGCCTGGCGCTGGTCGATGCGCTCCGGGCAGGGGGAGCCCGCGTGCGTCGCGAGGCGGCGGAGGCGCTCCACGAGCACCTCGCCGTCGCGGCCGCGCCGTGAGCGCGCGATGGCCCGGCTCGCCGTGACCGTGGGCCTGGGCGGGTCGCGCGGCGGCGGCGCCTCCGCGTTCTCCCCCGCCCCGCAAGCTCACCAGGTTCCGCACCGCCGCCCCGGAGAGCCCGAGACGCCCGCGCAGACCCCGGTCGAGGGTGGGAGCCGCATTCCCATCCGCTGATGGCGCCCCCGCGTCGGCGAGGGCGGTCAGGCGGGGCGGCGAGACGTTCGCGTATGCAACGGCCCAGAATGGCCAGGGCGGCGCGCATACTGCGTTCACTTGACCGGCCGGCGGCGATCAGATGACCCCGTCGCGACGAGGGCCCGGCCGGCATGACGGGTCTGGGCCGGCTCGCGAAGGGCGCGGGACCCGAACGGCTAGAAGTCCCCGCCGCCCCCGCCGAAGTCGCCGCCCCCGCCGAAGTCCCCTCCGCCGCCGGCGTCGCCTCCACCGCCCCAGTCGCCGCCGCCGCCGGAGTCACCGCCGCTGCCGAAGTCGCCGCCGCCTCCGGTCCAGCCGCCGCCGTCGCCGCCACCGCCGCCCCAGTTGGCGTCGCCCGATGAGGCGTGGGCGTCGTCGCCGCCGAGCATCCCGCCCAGGATGATCCCCGTCAGCGCACCGCCCAGCACCGGGCCCGCGAAGCCACCTCCCCCGCCGCCGCCGAAGCCGCCTCCGCCGCGGCCCATCCCCATCGGGCCGGTCTGCCAGTAGGGCACCCGGCGGCCGCCCTGCTGCACCTCACGGAACCGCGGCTCCTCGCCGCGCTCCATCTGCGCCGCACAGCTCGCGCACGCCGGCAGGGTGGCGCGGTCGCCGGTCGGGGTGCGGATCGTGACCTGGGCCGTGGCCTTGCCGTGCTTCGGGTCGAACGCGCACATCCCCTCGAGCAGCGGCTCGTTGTCGGCCTCCGCGACCGCGCGTCCCTCCAGCAGCGCGCGGGTGCGGCGCGCCGCCCGCAGCCCCTTCTCCAGCGCCGCGCCCGCGGCGGTGACGTCGGCGACGCCCGGCTTCGGCTTCTCCAGCAGGTCGCGGGCCTCGCCGTACGACAGCACGGCCTGGTCGTAGTGGGGCCGCGCCTCCTGGGTCAGGGGGCCCGGCACCTGCATGTCGTCGTCGAGCTCGGCGATCTGCGCGGCCAGGCCATCGACCAGGGGGTCCAGGGACTCCGGGCTCGCCGTGGCGACCGCGCTCTGGCGGGACCTGCGCCGCAGGGTGAGCATGCCGACCACGATCAGGGCGCCGATCCCCAGGATGAGCAGCAGCACGAAGCCGCCGGACAGCCCCCCGCCGCCGTCGCCGGACGACGACGCGCCGGAGCCGGACCCCGAGCCGGAGGACCCGTCCGACGGGGCGACCCCCGACACCCGCGCCTCCGACAGGCCCTGCGCCACCGCGATGGTCCCGGCCACCGGGTCGCGCCGCAGCTCCGCGCGCTGGGAATCGAACGCCTGCTGCACCGTGGCCGCCGGCAGCTGCGACCCGATCGCCAGGTTGCCCGGGGACAGGACCAGGATGTCGCCCCGGTAGCCGAGCCGCCGTCCCAGCCCGGCGGCGTACGACTGCGGGTCGGCCGGGCGCTGGCGCAGCACCACGTACTTCACCGGCGTCCCGGCGGCGTTCAGCTCACGCGCTGACGCCTGGAGCCGGGCCCGGTCGGCGGCGGACAGCTGCGCGCCGTCCTCCACCGCGACGGCGCTCGCCGCCACGTCCTCCACGGCCACCAGCGTCGTCGCGACGGCCGCGGGCAGGAGCCACGCCGTGGCGACCAGGAGGACCGCCAGGAGGTGCCGGGCGCGGATCACCGCGGGAGCGTCGCACGCCGGTGACGCCCGGGGCAACGGCACCTGCGCGGCCCCGGTGGGGCCCCTTTCCGTACGGGGACGGAGCGGGTAGCGTCGCCCAGGTTGACCGAGAACGGGAGGGTGGCGTGTCCTTCTTCAGCCGGCTGAAGGCGATCTTCCAGGCGAAGGCGAACAAGGCGCTCGACGCGGCCGAGGATCCGCGCGAGATGCTCGACTATTCCTTCGAGAAGCAGACGGAGCTGCTGACGCAGGTGCGCCGCGGCGTGGCCGACGTGGCGACCAGCAAGAAGCGCCTGGAGCTCCAGGGCGAGAAGCTGCAGCAGAGCATCACGAAGCTCGACTCCCAGGCGGGGGAGGCGCTCCGCGCCGGCCGCGAGGACCTGGCCCGCACCGCCCTCGAGCGCAAGGCGGGCGTGCAGGCGCAGCTCGACGGCATCAACGCCCAGAAGGAGCAGCTCCAGGCCGAGCAGGACAAGCTCGTCGCGGCGGAGCAGAAGCTCACCACCAAGATCGAGTCGTTCCGCGTCCGCAAGGAGACGATCAAGGCGCAGTACACGGCCGCCGAGGCGCAGACGAAGATCGGCGAGGCGTTCAGCGGGATCTCCGAGGACATGGCCGACGTCGGCATGGCGATGGACCGCGCCGAGAACAAGGTCGAGACGATGCGGGCCCGCGCGGGCGCCATCGACGAGCTGCTGGAGTCGGGCGCCCTCGACGACCTGAGCGTCAGCGGCGACGTCGTCGATCGCGAGCTCACCCAGATCGCGTCCCAGAGCGCGGTCGAGGCCGACCTGGCCCGCCTGAAGGGCGAGATCGGCGCCGGGTCGCCGCCCGCCGGCCAGATCGGGGGTGGGTCGTGATCGTCCGGATCCTCGGCGACGGGCAGTACCGGCTGGACGACGGCGACATCACCGAGGTCGAGAGGGCCGACGACGCGGTGGAGGCGGCGATCGCCGCGAAGGACGGCGACGCGTTCACCGCGGCGCTCAACGGCCTGGTCGACACCATCAGGAAGGTCGGGGACCCGGTCGCGGACGACCAATTCGTCCCGTCCGACGTGATCGTCCCCGACCGGGACACCACCCTCGAGGACGCCGCCGCCTACCACGACGACGACGGCGAGGGCCTGATCACGGGCTGACGCCCGGGACCCGACCCGTCCGCGCTACCGCTGGGCCCCTTCGGTCACGCCGAGGGTGGCCTGGCGGCCGGCGCCCCCGCCGCCGGTGGCCTGCACCAGGGCACCATGGCTGAGGACGCCGACCACCGCGCCGTCCTCGACCACCACGAGGCGGCGCACCTCCTGCGCCCGCATCGCGTCGGCCGTCGCCGCCAGGTCCTCGTCGGTGGTCACCGACCGCACGTCGGCAGCCATCGCGTCGCGAACCGTCATCGCTGCCCTCCTCGTCCGGGTGTGACGGGTAGCTAACCGGGAACCCGCACCGTCAGGCGGTCCGCCGTCGTCGGTGCGAAGCGGTTGCCCGCCGACACGGCCACCCGGCCGCCCGCCAGCTCCAAGGCGTCGTAGACCGCCAGGTTCGTACGCAACTGCCATGCAGTGGCCCCCGTCGCCAGGCGGAGACCGCGCACCGCCAAGCGCCCCCGCGCGTCGATCGCGACGTAGACCCGGCCGCCGCGGCCCACCGACAGCAGGCGGGCCTCATCGGACGGCCGCGTCTTCCAGACCTGGGCGCCCGTGGCGAGGTCGACCGCGGTGACGCCCGGCGCGCCTCCGCCTGCGCGGCCCAGGTAGACCCGCCCCCGAGCGGCGTCCACGATCGTGCTGCGCGGGGTGACCCGCTGGCCGGTGGTGACGGACCGGTGCCAGAGCTCGGCACCGTCGGAACCGTAGGCGGTGACGCCGTCGGCGTCGGCCGCCAGCACACCGGACGGCAGAGCCGCCAGGACCTGCGTGGGGCCCTCGCGCTCCCACTGGATCGTCCGGCTCACCGGGTCCATCGCGATCAGGAGGCCGTCGAGGCGCCGCTGGGTCGCGACCTCGATCGGCAGCTCGAACGCACCGTAGATCCGGCCGCCGGCATCGCGGACGACCATTGCGGGGACGTCGCTGTCCGGGTACCAGAACCACCTCGGGTCCTGGACGCGCCAGGGCGGTCCGGACGCGGGCCTGCCCGCGAAGGCGGGATGCGAGTCGGACGTGCTCCCCGGCGCCGAGACGCACCCGCCGTCCGGGAACACCACGCCGGAGCACCCCAGCACCCGGCGCCCCTGCCGGTCGACCGCCCAGGCGTCGTCACCCTCCACGCCGATCGGGCCGTACGTCCCGTCGGGCTGGAGCGCCTCCGGCTGGGGGCCGTCGTCGCAGTTGCCGCAGCCGAAGGTGCTGCGCTGCACCCACCGGAGGCCCCCGCGGATCGTCCACGCGCGGGTGGTCGCCGAGCGGGCGACGGTGGTGACCACCACGATCCCGCCGTCCGGCCCCGGCAGCAGCTCGCCGCCCGGCGCCGTCCGCGGCCACCCCGGCGCCGTCGGGATCGCCGCCACGGCCTGGCCCGCGAGGGCCAGCAGGAGCGCCGCGGCCGCGGCGACGACGTATCGCGTCATCGGACGATCGTAATGCCCTCCGCGTCCCGGTCGAAGGTGTCCGGGGTGACGCCCTCGTCGCGCAGCTTCACCTTCTGCACGCGCTCCGTCGGCGTCTTGGGGAGGGCGTCGACGAAGCGGATGTAGCGCGGCACCATGAAGTACGGCATCCGTTCCGCCATCCAGTGCGTCAGCTCCGCGGGGTCCGGTGCGGCGCCCTCCGCCACGCAGACGATCATGATCTCGTCCTCGCTGGAGGCCCCCTCGCCGGCCTTGACCCCGATGGCGGCGGCCTCGCGGATCCCGGGGTGGTCGCCGACCTGCTTCTCGACCTCCATCGAGCTGACGTTCTCGCCGCGGCGGCGGATGTAGTCCTTCACCCGGTCCATGAAGTAGACGTAGCCGTCGGCGTCCATCCGCCCCAGGTCGCCGGTGTGGAGCTTCAGGTTGCGGAAGTCCTCCGCCGTCTTCTCCGGCATCCCGTAGTAGGCGCGCATCACGATGTTCGGGACCCGCTGGTCGACCACGATCTCGCCCGGTGTGTCCGGGGGGAGCGGCAGGTCGCTGCCCGGCTCCACGATCGTGACCTCGTAGCCCGGGTTGGCCACGCCGCACGACCCCAGCCGCGGCGGCCTGGTGGGGTCCATCATCGTTGCGACGCCCGTCTCGGTGAGGCCGTAGCCCTCGGTGAGGCGCACGCCGAAGCGCTCCTCGAACTCGTGGTAGATGTCCTTCGGCGCGGGGGCGGCGGAGATGGTGTGGACGTGGTGCGCGCGGTCCAGACCGGACGGCGGCTGGTTCCACAGGAAGTAGAGGATCGCGCCGATCCCGTTGAACGTGGTGGCGCCCGCGTCGATCGCCTGCTGCCAGAAGCGGGTGCCCGAGAAGCGCTCCACGTAGGCCACCCGCGCGCCGGCCAGGAGCGCCGGGTAGCCGCAGAGCACCTGCGCGTTGGAGTGGAAGAGCGGCAGGCACGAGAAGTAGGTCTCGCCGCGCAGGTCCTGCGGCGCCACGCCGCGCAGCGTCGCCATCGCCTCGATCGCGCTCCGCGCCGAGAAGTAGTCGGCGGCGTGCTGCTTGATGACGCCCTTCGAGCGGCCCGTGGTGCCCGACGTGAACATGATCCGCGCGTCGTCGGTCCAGGCGTGCGCCACGCCGTCCGGCTCACCGTCGCTCGCGTCCATCAGCTCGGCCAGGGTCTCGTGCGGCAGCGACGGCGCCGGCGCGTCCTCGGCCCCGGTGGGCAGGATCACCACCCGCTCCAGCAGCGGGAGGTCGGCCGCGACGAACGCCAGCCGGTCGAGGAACACGTCGGCGATGACCAGCACGCGCGACTCGACGAGGTTGATCGTCCACGAGAGGAAGTCGCCCTTGTAGGCGGTGTTGATCGGGCTCATCACCGCGCCGGCCTTCAGGATCCCGAACCACACCGGCAGGAACTCCGCGCAGTTGGGCAGCAGCACGCTCACCGACCCGCCGTGCCGCACGCCGCGGGCGATCAGCCCGTTCGCCACCCGGTTCGCGTCGGCGTTGACCTGCCCGTAGGAGCGCCACGGCGCGTCGCCGTAGCGCAGGTACTCCCGGTCCGGGTGCTCATCCGCCCGCGCGCGGAGGATCTCGGGGAGGACCCAGCCGGTGGGGTCCTCGCGGGCGTACCAGTCGCTCCACTCCGCCATCGGTCAGCCCTCCGCCGGCTCCGGGCCCTGCCCCTCGCGGAATCTGCGCCAGTCGGCGGGCCGCTTCTCCTGGAACGACGCGATGCCCTCCTTCGGCTCCACGCCGTAGACGTGGTTGAGCGCCATCAGCTCCATCCCGTGGTTGGTGGAGGAGTAGAGCGGGTCGGTCGCGGCGTTCAGCGCGATCTTCGCCAGGCGCAGCCCCTGCGGCGAGCGGCGCAGGATCTGCTCGCACCAGCGGTCGACCTCCGCGTCGAGCTCCCCGGGCTCCACGACCGCGTTGACCAGCCCCATCCGGAGGGCCTCCTGCGCGGTGTACCAGCGGGTGAGGAACAGCACCTCGCGGGCCTTCTTCTCCCCCACCACCGCGGGGATGAGCTGACAGCCCCACCACAGCGGCGCGCTCCCGATCTTGGGCCCCGCCTGGCCGAAGCGGCCGGTGGTGTCGGTGATCGTCAGGTCCGAGACCATGTTGAGCTCGTTGCCGCCGCCGATGCACCAGCCGCGGACGCGGCAGATGATGGGCTTGCCGTTGTTGCGCATGGCCGCGGCGAGGCGCGGGCCGATGATGTGGCCGGCGCGCTTCTCCTTCATCGTGCGGGTGGGCTCCTGGACGTCGCCGCCCACGCAGAACGCCTTCTCGCCGGCGCCCGTGAACACGATGACGCCCACCGACTCGTCGTCGGCGGCCGCCTCGAACGCCTCGCAGAGCTCGAGCATCGTCTGCCCGCGGAACGCGTTGAGCCGGTCGGGGCGGTCGATCGTGATCGTCGCCCGGCCCCCGCCGACCTCGTAGCGGATGTCCTCGTAGCTCATTCGGCGGGGAGGAACTTGCTCGCGTCGATCCCGTGCTCCTCCATGAGCTTCTGGAACGTCTGGCGCATCTCGTCCGGGTAGTCCGGCAGGTCCTCGGTGGCCAGCACGCGCTCGGCGTTGGCGCGAAGGCGGGGGCCCAGGTCCCAGTCGTCGTCGGCCAGCAGGCGCCGGATCTCGCGGGCCGGGAAATACATCATCCCCGGGTCGCGGCCGTGGCGCTCGGCGATCTCGACGACCTCCTCCATCCGGCCGGGCAGCGGCGCCTGCTCCTGGATGAGGCCCTTGGCCTTCAGCATCTCCACCGTCGCCGGGTCGGACGGGAGCGGGACGCCGAAGGCGTTGTCGTGGAAGAGCTTCTCGTACTTCAGGCGGGGCCGCTGGCCGCCGGCGTCGGCGCGCTCGAGCGGGTAGCCCACCGCCTGGCCCCAGGTGAAGCGGTAGTGCGGCGGCAGCCCGAACGTCTTCTCGATCCCGCCCGGCTTGCGGCCGAACGCGATCAGGATCGTCCCGACGCCGAGCCCGGTCGCGGCGATGGTCGCGTTGCCCACCGCCTGGCCGGTCTCGAAGCGCAGCAGGTTCTCGGTGCGCTCGGTGGGGAAGCTCATGAGGCGCGGGATGGTCTGCGTCATCGAGAACTCGTAGTTCCAGCCGTGGTACTTCGACATCGCCCCGGCCAGGCTCACGGTGGAGATGCCGTCGACCGCCCGCCCGTACCAGGCGTTGAGGTTGGTGAGCCAGATGATCAGGTGGGACGCCTGGTTGATGATCTGGACGTTGAAGCCGGAGACGCACTCCTCCAGCTCGTCCCACACGTCGCACTCGTCGCGGCGGACGAGGATCGCCTCGGTGCAGTTGATGTTGCCCTGGCAGGACGCGAAGCGCGCGGCCTGGAGCATCGACTCGATCTTCCACTGCTCGACGGGCTTCGCCTCGTCGAAGTACCGGATGCTGCGGCGGTTGCCGATCGTCTGCAGGACGGGGATGTCCGGGATCTCCGCCGCGGGCGGCGGACCTGCCTGCACCTCTGCCATCGACGCGCTCCCCCGAGTGGCTTACACTGTAATCCCACGCTAGAAGGAGCCGGCGGCCGGTGTCAACAGCGCCCGATCCACGCGTACCGCTCTCGCGCGACCGCATCGTGCGCACCGCGCTGGCGCTCGTGGACGGGGGCGGCCCGGAGGCGCTGTCGATGCGCCGCCTCGGCGGCGTGCTCGGCGTGGAGGCGATGTCGCTCTACAAGCACGTCGCGGGCAAGGAGGCGATCCTCGACGGGATCCGCGCGCTCCTCATCGAGGACTTCGCCGCGCGACTGCCGGCGGGGCCGGTGGGCGACTGGCGGGAGGACCTGGCGGCGTTCGCCCGCGCCTACCGCGCGGTCGGGCGCGACCACCCCCGCGCCTTCCCCCTCCTCGCCCAGGGGCCGGGCCGCGCGTACGTGGTGGGAGCCGGGGTCGCCGAGGAGACGATCGCCCGGCTGCAGGCCGCCGGGCTCGACCGGGACGCGGCGATCCTCGCGCAGCGGACGATCGTGCGCTTCGTCCTGGGCGCCAGCCTCATCGACCGGGCCGCCGACGACGCCCCCGCCCCGGTGGCCGAGGACGAGCTGGCCGCCCTCGCCGCCGAGCGGCCCCTGGTGGGCGAGCTGATGCGCTCGATGGACGACCCCGCCACCGACGACGCGCTCTTCGAGTTCGGCCTCCAACTGCTGCTCGACGGCATCGCCGTGCGCTTCAGCCCTGGCACACCGGGCAGCGGTAGCAGGGGCGGTTCGCGAGAGTGACCGTCCCGATGTCCGACCCGCAGCGGCGGCAGGTCCCCTGGCGGTAGACGTAGGTGCGCTCCGCGCGCCGCATCCGGGAGGCGGGACGGCCGATCTCCTCCGGATCAGTGGTCACGATCCGGCCGCGGCGGACACCGTCGCGGAGCATCCGGGCGGAGGTGTCCCACAGGCGGCGCAGCTCCTCCGGCGACAGCGAGCGCGCCTCGCGCTCCGGGTCGATGCCACAGACGAAGAGCGCCTCCGCCCGGAACACGTTGCCCAGGCCGGCGATGATCCGCTGGTCGAGCAGGGCGGCGCCGATCGGGACGCGGCGGCGGGCGAGGTCGGCGATCGCGCGCTCCGGGTCGGCGTCGGCGCGCAGCGGGTCCTCGCCGAGCCGGGCGACGATCCGGGCCATCCCCTCCTCGTCCACCAGCTCGCACGCGGTGGGGCCGGAGAGGTCGATCGTGACCTCCGGGCCCTCCATCCGCAGCCGGAGGGCGCCGCGCGGCGGGGGCGGCGGCGACGGGTGCTCGCGGAAGCGCCCGAACAGTCCGAGGTGGACGTGGAGCACCTCGTGGCCCTCCCACCGGTGGAAGAGGTGCTTCCCGACCGCCTCCACGCCGAGCAGCACCCGCCCGTCGAGCGCCGCCGCGCCCGCCGCGAAGCGGCCCTGCGGCGACGAGGCGCGGATGGCGTGGCCGGCGAGCACGGCGTTCTGTCGCCGCGCCGCCCGGTGGATCGTGTGCCCCTCAGGCACGGGCCCGCCGGACCCAGGCGGAGAACGACGCGACGCTCCCGTCGTGCGGCCGCCGCAGCCACGGCCACGGGTGCACGACCGCGGGGCGAATGGCCGCCGCCCGTCGCCGGAACCCGGGGACGGGCGCGAACGTGACGGCGACGTCCTCACCGCGGAGGAGCTCGACGGGGTCGCCGCGCAGGACGGTCAGGTCGCGGCGCGCCCCGAGATCGGCGAGCGTCTCGGCCAGGAAGACCAGGCGCTTCCCCGACAGGCGGAGCCGCGCGAGCATCGGCGCATCCCACACGAACACCGCCGGGAGGTCGGGGTGCGCGGCGAGGGCCGGGTCGGCGTCGCCGAGCGACTCCGCGGTGAGCCAGACCCGGCGGGGGCCGTCACCCCATCCGGCCGGATCGACGGCCGTCGGGCCCGCCGTGGCCTCGGGGCGGGGGTCATCGCGGAGGAGCTCGGGTGCCCGGAGCCGGCGGGCCGGGGCGTCGGCCGGGTAGCGCGCGATGGGACAGTCGTCGCGGAGGGCACAGGTGTCGCAGAGGCCGGGGGCGCGGCGGAGCACCTGGCGGCGGGCGAAGCCGTAGCGGCGGCCGGTGGCGGTCCCGGCCACCCACTGCCAGCCGAGGGCGTTCGCCGCCCGGGACCCGTCGAGGAGGTGGGCGAAGAAGCGCCGCTCGCCGTCCCGCCAGGGCAGGCCGTGGCGCACCGACCACTGGCTCGCCATCCACATCCGCGTCTGGTTCACGAGCCAGCCGTCGCGCTCGAGCTCGCCCACGGTGAGGTCCATGCATGCCATCCGCCGGTCCCATGCCTCGCGGCCGTCGCCGTCACCGGCGGGCGGCGCGGCGCGCAGGGGCCGCCCCAGGCGCCCCCCGAGCCGGGCGTAGAGGTGCCGCGCGTACTCCTGCCACAGCAGCTCGCCGCGGAACCTGCGGACGTCCCGGGCGGGGCCGCCGGCGACGTGGTCCCACAGCCGCGGCAGGTCGATCAGGCCGTGCCGGACGTACGGCGACAGCCGCGACGCGCCCCGCCTCTCCGGCGGCCACACCTCGTTGCGGGCGCCGGCGTAGCCCGCCACCGACCAGCCCTCGAGTGCGGCGTCGGCCGCGGTCTGGCCGCCGCGGAACGCGGGCGACGGGCGGGCGGGTCCGTCGTCGATGAGGTCGCCGAGGTGGGCGTCGACCCATCGGGCCGCCGCCTCCGGGTCGTCGCGGGGCGGCGGCGGGAGCTCCACCAACCGAGCGTGCCAGAGCGCCTCCGCGCGGGGCCGGTCACCCGCCCGGTGACACCGGATCAGCCGACGGCGGCCCTCACCAGGGCGGCGACCCTCTCCTCCACGGCGTCGTTCCAGGTCGCGAGGGCGTAGGACGTCGGCCAGATGTCGCCGTCGTCGAGGTGCGCGGTGTCCTGGAAGCCGAGCGTCGCGTACCGGGCCGTGAACGTCCCGGCGTCCTGGAAGAAGATGACGACCTTGCCGTCGGCGCCCGCGTAGGCGGGCATGCCCTCGGCCCGGAGCTCGGCGGCGCGCTCCTTCATGGCGGCGCGCTCCTCGGCGCTGAAGCCGTCGGACGCGGTCTTCGTCTCAGCCATCCCAGGATCCTCCCGATACGACCTCGCCAGCGCACGCATCCTGCCCCAGAACGCCGAGGGGGGCGCGCCGGCGATCCGGCGCGCCCCCCTCGGGACGATCAGCGGAGTGGGCGGGCTAGGCCTTCGCGATCAGCTTCTCGCGCTCCGCGCTCTCGGAGGCGACCAGCTCGGCCACCTTCTGCGGGTTGACGTCGGCCACGATGATCTCGCCGACCTCGGCGTGGACGGTGTCGAAGAGGCCCATCTTGAGCAGGCTCTCCGACTGGCGCTGGTTGTCCTCGGTCGGGGTCAGGTAGTGGATCGCCGCCGCCTTGTAGCGGTGGATGAGGAACAGGTGCAGCAGCGTCATGAGGCGCTTGCGGCGCAGCGACGTGTCGAACGTGTTCTGGTCGCGCACCGACAGGATCTGCCGGCCGCGGCGGTCCTGCAGCGTGGCGAACACGATGTTCGCGAGCTTGTCGTCGTCGGCGTCGACCACGGCCAGTTCCAGCAGGTCGCCGCCGGCCGTGTGGGGCCTCAGACGCACGCGCAGGGTCTTGTCGACGCCGTGGACCTCGGCCCACGTCTCGAGCCAGTCCGCCAGGAGCTTCGGCGGCACCTCGGTCTGGACGCGGTGCTGGCTCTGGGTGGAGCCCTCGCCCATCGCCTTCGTGGTCGCGGTGCGGCCGGTGGCCGCCTCGAGCCCCGCGTCCGCCCGCGGCCCGCCGACCAGGGTCTGCGGGAAGCGGTAGGGCGACTCCAGCAGCCGGAGCTTCCGCTGCAGGCGCGCGAGAGCCAGCATGCCGTCCTCGCGGAGGGCGGTGGTGAACTCCTCGGCGGCGAGGCCGTCGATCTGGTGGCCGCCGTACGTCATGAAGTTGAAGACGAAGCCCAGCTTCCCGATCTCGGCGGGGAAGTTGCGCATCTCGTCCTCGCTCATGCCCGTCGTGTCCCAGTTGAAGGACGGCGACAGGTTGTAGGCGAGCATCTTCTCCGGGTAGACGGCGTGGATGGCGTCCGCGAACTCCTTCGCGTCCGCCAGGTCGGCCGTCTTGGTCTCCATCCAGAGCAGGTCGCAGTACGGCGCGGCCGCGAGCGACTTGGCGACGGCGTACGGGATGCCGCCCTGCACCTGGTAGTAGCCCTCCGGGGTCTGGGCCAGCTCGGCGTCCCAGATCACGTCGACGCCCAGCTCGCGGGCCTTCGCGCGGATCTCGTACCAGGAGGCGCGGGACGCGAACGCGATCCAGTCCTCGCGGGAGATGTCCGGGGCGGACTCCTCGTCGCGACGGAACTCGATCTGGTCGGCGATCGCCTCGGCCAGCGTCTTCAGGCCGGCCTGGGTCTGCCACTCGCTCAGGAACGCGTCGCCCGTGGCGTCGAGCGCCTCGTTCGCCGTCGCCTCGCCGTTCTTGTAGGCGCTGGCGATCGAGGAGATCCGGGCGGCGACGCCCGAGCTCTTGAGCCAGGCGTCGGCCTCCTCGTACTCCAGGTCGCTGATCGCGTGGAGCAGGTGGCCGTTGATCTCGTCGACGCCCTCGGCGTTGAGCTGCCGGAGCGCCGCGAGGTACGCCGTCTTGTACGACGGGACCGACACGTTGGTGGCGCCGAGGATGAACGGCTGGTCGCGCTCGTCGCCGCTGCCGTCGATGAGGTTCGCGGCCTCGGCGTCGGTGCGGGCCACGATGATCCCGGGGACGCCCATGATGTCGAGCTGGAAGCGGGCCGCGTTGAGGCGGGTCACCTGCTCGCTGGAGGGCACGAGCACCTTGCCGCCCTGGTGGCCGCACTTCTTGGCGCCGGGCTTCTGGTCCTCGATGTGGTAGCCGGGGACGCCCACCTCGACGAAGCGGCGGACGAGGTTGCGGACGTGGGCGTCACCGCCGTGACCGGTGTCGGCGTCGCAGATCAGCCAGGGGCGGAAGTCCACCTCGGGAGTGGCGTCGCGCTCGGCCTGGCTCATACGGGCACGGGCGAACTTCTGGTTCTTGTCCGCCGTCAGGAGGGCGCGTACGAGGCCGGCGGCCTCGTCCGGGACCTGGCTCAGGGGGTAGCTCGCCAGGTCCGGGCCCGGGTCCTCGTCCTTGGAGCCCTTCGCCGACGTGGCCCAGCCGCCGAGGTAGATGCCCTCGATGCCGGCCCGCTTCATCTGGACGATCTGCCCGGGCGAGTACGGCCCGAAGCTGGTGATCGACTTCCCCTCGGCGAACAGCTCGCGGAGCCGGGCGTAGAAGCCCTCGGCCGCCTCACGCGCCACCGTGTAGTCCTGCGGGACGGTGCCCTGCTGCTCGACGACCTGTCGCGGTGAGTAGAGACGGGTGATCTCGCGGAATCGATCCTGGCCCTGGAACTCCCGGACCTGGTCGATCTCCTCCTCGAATGCCCCCATGTTCCCCTTCCCGGTTGTGACCCGTGCCGAGGGAGTCTAGTGCAGGTGCGACGGCGCAGGCACCCGGGGAACCCGCCCGTACGGTTAGTGCTGATCCGGGCGCAGCCCCGCCCCGGGGGGCCGGCGAGGGGGCCCTACGCGGCCGCGGGCTCCGCCACCTTCCAGCCGATCCGGACCACGAGATCGACGTGGCGGTGGCGGGTGGTCAGGTCGATCGTCACGTCCACGGGGTCGGTGATGACCGTCGGGTCGTGCCACTCCTCGTACGCCAGGTCGATGCGGCCGCGCTCGAACTGGTCGGCGAGGTCCCGGAGCTGCCGCGCGACGAGCGCGTGCGTCGCGGTCTCACTGATGTCGAAGACGTGTCGCGCCATGGTGCCTCCCGGTTCCGCGGTCTCGTCCGATCGTCCCATACGGCCGTGCGTCGTGCCTCCGTGGCGGCACGGCCGCGGGCTGCGGATCGCCCGCACCGAGCGACCCTGGCGGGCCGCGGTCCGATGCCGCGACGGCAGGAGGCGACGGACGCCGGTCATCGCGGCGGCGGCGCCGTCGCGAGGAGGTCCGCGGCGTCGAGGACCCTGGCCACCAGCTCGCGCCCCGCGTCCAGGCGGGCCGCGGCGCCGGCGCGGTGCTCCCGCCAGTCGGCGTACACGGCCATGTAGTGGCTGGTCATGCTGTCGAGGCCGTCGTCGGCCGGCAGGAACGCGTCGGCCACGCCGCCGCCCGGCTCCAGCAGCAGCCCCGATCCGGCGGTGTGGTCGATCAGCACCCGGGCGCCGCCGGCCAGGCGCAGGTGCGTGCCCTTGCTGGTGCGGCGCGCGTGCCATGAGGTCACCAGGCCGGCCGTGCCGCCGCCCTCCAGGTCGAGCTCCACGGCGGCGCCCGTCCCGGCCGGCGCGCCCAGCGGCCGCGCCGCGCGCACGGGCCCCAGCGGCGCCAGGCGCGCCGCCACGCTCAGGGCGTTGACCCCCGAGTCGAGCCAGCTCGACGAGAGGCTCCGCAGCCGCTCATCCAGGTGCGGCAGGTAGGGGTCCTGGAACAGCTGCAGCACCTCCGCCACCGGCCCGTGCGCCGCCGTCCACGCGCCGATGCGCTCGGCCGCCCACCGCACCTCGTCGGCCAGCGCGAAGTGCAGCAGGGGCCAGACGCGGGCGCCGCCGCGGGCGTCGTCCAGCGCGTCCAGCTCCTCGCGGTTCGCGACCAGGGGCTTCTCCATCAGCACCTCCGGCACCCCCGCGGCGGCCAGGTCGCGCAGGGCGGCCAGGTGGGCGCCGGTCGGCACCGTCACCACGGCGGCGTCCACGGGCGGCAGAGCGGCCGCGTCGCGGACCACCGGCAGGTCGCGGCCGCGGAAGGCGAGCCGGGCGGAGGGACCGGGATCGGCGCCCGCCACCAGCTCCACGCCCGGGGTGCGCTCCAGCGCCGCGACGTGGCTGGCGGCGATGCGCCCGAGGCCGGCGATCGCGAGACGCAACGGGGTGGGCATCGCCGGGAGCCTGCCACGGGGTTACGCTCGGGGCACAACGGTCCCGGAGAGGAGGCACCATGCGATTCCGGACCATCGCCGTCGGCGCCGTCGCCGCGGCACTCGCTGTGCCGGCGCTCGCGCAGGGGCAGCCCAACCGTCACCAGGTCGGCGCCCTCGTGCCGGCCGGATCGTCCCTCAACCTGACCTTCGGCACCGTCCCGAAGGGGCAGTTCGCGTTCGGCCTGAAGGTGTCGAGCGACGGTGAGAAGACCCTCCGGCTCTCGCAGAAGCGCGACAACGGATCGCGGTTCACCGTGCTCCAGCTGCCGAGCGGCGCCGCGTCGGACGTCTGCCAGGGCGCCGCCGGCACCTTCGTCTGCACCAACATCACGACGCCGGTCACGCCCGCCGGCCACTCGTGGAACATCCGGCTCCACAACGGCAGCAACCGCCCGATGAACGTCGTGCTCACGGTCGTCTGGAAGCCGGTGCAGAGCGCCGGCTGATGCGGGCGATGGTCCTCACGCGGCCCGGGCCGGCGGACGGCGCCGGGCCGCTGGTGCTGGAGGAGCGCGACGACCCCGTCCCCGGGGACGGTGAGCTGCTCCTCGCGGTGGAGGCCTGCGCCGTCTGCCGCACCGACCTCCAGCTGGCCGAGGGCGACCTGCAGGCGCGCGGCGTGCCCCGCGTGCCCGGTCACCAGGCGGTCGGGACGGTCGCCGCCGTCGGCGCGGGCGTGGAGGGCTGGCGCGAGGGTGATCGCGCCGGCGCCCACTGGCTGGCGGGCGCCGACGGCACCTGCCGCCACTGCCGCGCCGGCCGGGAGAACCTGTGCGAGCGGGCGGAGTTCCACGGATGGGACCGCGACGGCGGCTTCGCCGACCGGATGCTGGTGCGGGCCGATTTCGCCGCGCGCCTGCCCGCCGACGCGGACGCCGTCGCCGTGGCCCCGCTGCTGTGCGGCGGCGTGATCGGGCACCGGGCGCTGCGGCTCACCGGGGCCGGGCGGGGCGCGCGGCTGGGGCTCTACGGGTTCGGCGCCTCCGCCCTCTGCGTCATCCAGGAGGCCGTCCACCTGGGCTGCGAGGTGCACGTGCGCACCCGGTCCGAGCGCGAGCAGGAGCGCGCCCGCTCCCTGGGCGCGGCGTCGGCCGGCGCCTACGGCGACCCCCCTCCCCCCGCGCTGGACGCCGCGATCACGTTCGCGCCCGCCGGCGACGTGGTGGTCGCCGCGCTCGCGGCCCTCGACCGCGGCGGCGTGGTGGTGGTCAACGCGATCCACCTCGACCGGGTGCCGGAGTTCGACTACGGCCTGCTGTGGTGGGAGCGCGAGCTGCGGAGCGTCGCCAACGTGGCCCGCCGCGACGCCGCCGAGTTCCTGGACCTGGCGCTGGCGATCCCCGTCCGCACCGAGACCGAGGTGCACCGACTGGAGGAGGCCAACACCGCGCTGGCCCGCCTCGCGCGCGGCGAGGTCGGCGGGGCGGCGGTGCTGCGGTGCGCCTAGTGCCGGACCTCGGCCGCGCCGGCGGGATGATGATCGAGTGGATCCGGCGCTCCCTGGCCCGCTTCACCCACGTCGCCGGGTCGCGGCAGTCCGCGGCGATCGCCTACTACGTCCTGCTGTCGCTGTTCCCCCTGATCCTGTTCCTCGCCTCCGTCGCCGGCCTGGTGCTGCGCAACGAGGAGCTGCGCGCCGATTTCGTGTCGGCCCTCGCCGACGCCCTGCCGGTGACCGAGTCGGGCACCAACGAGATCGAGAGCGCGTTGAAGGGCGTCAGCGCCAACGCCGGGACGATCGGGCTCATCAGCCTGGTCACCCTGCTGTGGACCGCGAGCGGGATGATGGGCGCGATCCGCGGCAGCCTGGACGCGATCGACCCCGACACCCCGCCCCGGCCGTTCGCCCGCGGCAAGATCGTGGACCTGATCATGCTCGGCGGCGCCGCGGTGCTGCTGAGCGCCTCCGCCGGCCTGACGGTGGCCACGCGCGTCGCCCGCGAGCAGGTGCAGAACTCCGTCGGGTTCTCCGGGCTCCTGTACGACGTGGTGCGCGAGCTGGTCCCGGTCGCCGTGGGCACCGGCTTGCTGATCCTGCTGCTGCGCTACGCGCCGTCGGGCGCCCCCAGGACGCGCGACATCTGGCCGGCGGCGCTGGTCGGGTCGATCCTGCTGTGGGGCCTGTCGGTGGGGTTCGCGTCGTTCATCGACGCGTTCGGCCGCTACAACCTGGTCTACGGGTCGCTCGCCGCCATCGTCGTGTTCCTGTTCTTCGTGTACCTGGCGGCCAACATCGTGCTGCTGTCGGCGGCGTTCGCGGCGGAGTGGCGCGGGGTGCGCACGGAGGAACCGGGCACCGGCCCGCCGGGGCCGGGGATCTGGACCGAGATCCTGGCGTTCGTCCGCGGTCTGTGGGTGCCGGAGCAGCGTCCGCGCAAGCCCGAGGAGTGACCCTCCGGGGGTCGCGGGAAGAATTTTCCCGAGAGGATGTCGATCGCCGGCCGCGCCGTTCGTCGCGTGGGTGAGCGGCGGGGGGAACGCCCCGCACGACGACGAGGAGGACGACATGCGGGTCATGGCCATCGTGAAGTCGAACGAGGACATCGAGTCGGGGCGGCTGCCCACCGCCGGCGAGCTCGACGAGATGGGGAAGTTCAACACCGAGCTGGTGAACGCGGGGATCATGCTCGCGGGCGAGGGCCTGAAGGCCAGCCGGGAGGGCGTGCGCATCGCCTATGAGGGCGGCGGCAAGGCGTCCGCGACCGACGGCCCCTTCGCCGAGACCAAGGAGCTCGTGGCCGGCTTCTGGATCCTCGAGGTGAAGTCGATGGACGAGGCCGTCGAGTGGCTGCGCCGGGCCCCGTTCGCTGCGGGCGACGTCGTCGAGATCCGGCCCGTGTTCGAGGACGAGGACTTCGCCGAGGTGTTCACCCCGGAGGCGCTGGCCGCCCAGGAGGAGCTCCGCGCGAAGATCCAGGAGCAGCACGGCCGGCAGCCGTAGGCGACCGTGGCGCGGGACGTCAACAGCGCGATCGACGCCGTCTGGCGGATCGAGTCGCCCCGGCTCATCGCCGGCCTCGCCCGCATGACGGGCGACATCGGCCGGGCCGAGGACCTCGCCCAGGACGCGCTGGTGGTCGCGCTGGAGAAGTGGCCCGAGGCCGGCGTGCCGGACAACCCCGGCGCCTGGCTCATGGCCACCGCCAAGCACCGCGCCATCGACGGGATGCGCCGCGACGCCAACCTCCGCCGCAAGACGGAGGAGCTGGGGCGCGACCTCGAGGAGCAGCAGATGACCCCGCCCGATCTCGACGCGGCGATGGACGACCCGATCGGCGACGACCTGCTCACGCTCATCTTCACGACGTGCCACCCCGTGCTCTCCACCGACGCCCGGGTCGCGCTGACGCTGCGGATGCTGGGCGGGCTCACCACCGACGAGATCGCCCGCGCCTTCCTCGTCCCCGAGCCCACCCTGGCCCAGCGGATCGTGCGCGCCAAGCGCACGCTGGGCGAGGCCAACGTGCCGTTCGAGCCCCCCGCCGGCCCCGAGCTGTCGGCGCGCCTCGCGTCGGTGCTGGAGGTCGTCTACCTGATCTTCAACGAGGGCTACTCCGCCACCGCCGGCGACGACTGGGTGCGGCCCGCGCTGTGCGCCGACGCCATGCGCCTGGGGCGCGTCCTGGCCGGGCTGGCGCCGGAGGAGCCGGAGGTGCACGGCCTGGTGGCGCTCATGGAGATCCAGGCCAGCCGCACCCGCGCCCGCGTCGCCCGCGACGGCACGCCCGTCCTGCTGCTGGACCAGGACCGGGCGCGCTGGGATCGCATCCTGATCCGGCGGGGGCTGGACGCCCTGGCCCGCGCCCAGGAGCTCGGTCCACTCGGCCCCTACGGGCTCCAGGCCGCCATCGCCGCGTGCCACGCCCGCGCCCCGCGGCCCGACGACACCGACTGGGAGCGGATCGCCGCCCTCTACGACGCGCTGGCACAGCTGCAGCCGTCGCCGGTCGTCGAGCTCAACCGCGCCGTGGCGCTGTCCATGGCGTTCGGCCCCGAGGCCGGCCTGGAGGTGGTGGACGGACTCATGGAGGAGCCGGCCCTCGAGGGCTACCACTGGCTGCCGAGCGTCCGCGGCGACCTGCTGGCCCGGCTCGGCCGCCGGGCGGAGGCCCGCGACGAGTTCGCCCGCGCCGCCGAGATGACCCGCAACACCCGGGAGCGCGACCTGCTGCGGGCGCGCGCCGCCGACATGGGCCGCCCGGGCACCACGAGCGAAGGGAGCTGACGTGGGAATCCACGTGCACGAGTTCATGAGCCTGGACGGCGTCATCGACGCCCCGGTGTGGTCGTTCGAGTACGGCTTCGACGACGGGCAGGGCGAGGACCTGGGGGCGGTGACCGGCGCCAGCCGCGCGATCCTGCTGGGCCGCGTGACCTACGAGATGTTCGAGCCCGCGTGGTCGACGCGGACCGTCGAGGACGACCCGGGCGCGCCGTTCTTCAACGACACCCCCAAGCACGTGGTGTCGTCGACGCTCCAGGACGCGACGTGGTCGAACTCCCGCGTCCTGGGCCCGTACGACCCGGACGCCATCGCCCGCCTGCGCGACGAGACCGACGGCGACGTGTTCGTCTCCGGCAGCGGGACGCTGGTGCGGGCGATGCTCGCCGACGGCCTGGTGGACGGCCTGCACCTGTTCGTCTTCCCCCTCACCCGGGGGGAGGGGCCCCGCCTGTTCCCCGAGGGGGCGCCGCAGCGGAAGCTCGAGCTGGAGCGCTCGCGGCAGTACGCGAACGGCGTGCTCTACCTGGCGTTCCGGCCGGTCTCCTGAGGCGCCCGTAGCGGGCGGCCGGGGATCCGGGGCAGGCGGGCCCCGAGCCGCCACCCCCGGCCCTCGGGCCCCGCGTCGAGGGTCCCGCCGGCCGCCTCGACCCGCTCGCGCAGGCCGCGCAGGCCGTTGCCCGTTCCCACCCCGGCCAGCGACGGCTCGCCCTTCACCGGGCCGTTGACCACCTCCACGCGGAGCGCGGCGGGCTCGTCGGCCAGCCGCACCACCACCGGCGCGCCGGCGGCGTAGCGGAGCGCGTTGGTGAGCCCCTCCTGCACCACCCGGTACGCCAGGCGGGAGGTCTCCGGCGCCAATCCGCCGCGTTCGCCCTCCAGGGCCAGCGTCACGTCCAGCCCGCTGCCCGCCGCGCGGGCCACCAGGTCCTCCACCAGCGCGATGTCGGCGTCGCCCGCCGCGGCGCCCTCGTCGGCCAGCAGGTCCACGAGCAGCCCCATCTCGTGCTCGGCCTGGCGGGCGGCGCCCGCGATGGCCTCGAAGGTCTCGGCGGTGGCCTCGGGATCGTGGGGCGCCAGGCGCTGGCCGGCGGTCGCCTGCACCACCATCACGCTGATCGCGTGCGCCACGATGTCGTGCAGCTCCGAGGCGATCCGGGCGCGCTCGTAGCGGACCGACAGGGCCGCGTACGCCTCGCGCTCCGCCTCGAGCTCCCGGGCGCGCTCCGCCAGCTCCTCGGCCACCACGGCGCGCTCGCGCAGCCCCCGCCCGGCGCCCCAGCCGGCGAGGGGGATGAACAGGTAGGGGGCCGGCGAGTCGCCCACGATGACCGCCGCCCACACCGAGGCGCCGGCCAGGGCGACGACGCCGAGGATGCCGGCGACGCGCCCGTCGAAGCGGCCCGCCACGAACCCGTGGGCGCTGAGGAGGATCATCAGCGCGAACGTGTCGCCGCCGGGCGCCGTGGAGGACGCGGCGGCGAGCACCATCACCGCCGACGCCAGCACCCACGTCTGCGTCGGCGCCACCCGCCCGAGGCCGAGCAGCAGGCCGAAGCCCACGGCCAGGGCGATCTCGGCCGCACTGGGGTAGCCCCAGGCGATCGCGGCGGCGGCGCCCACGGCGCCGCCGCCCGACGCGATCCACAGATCGGACCGCCGGAACCCCGGCACGGTCTAGACGGCCGCGAGGATCGGGAGCGAGACCACGGCCTCGGCGCGGCCGCCGTCCGTCGTCGCCTCCAGGCGCCCGTGGTCGAGCGCCGCGCGCTCGCGGGCCCGCTCGATCGCGGCGGCGCCGCGGCGGCGCATCGGCCCGGTGACCCGCAGCTCCAGCGCCTGGTCGGCGAACCGCACGCCCACCTCCACGCCGGGGGCGTCCTGGACCGCGTCCAGCAGGTGCTCCACGACGCGGTAGGCCGACAGCTCCACGCCGGCGGGGAGCGCCCGCGGGCTGCCCTCCACCGTCAGGCGCGCGCCGGCGCCCTTCGCCCGCACCAGCAGGCCTTCGAGCTGGGTCAGCGCCGGCTGCGCGGCGATCTCGGCGTCGGTGGCGTCGTCGCGCAGCACGCCCACCATCGCGCGCATCTCCTCCAGGGTGCCGCGGCTCTCGGCCTCGATGCGGGCGAGCGTGGCGGCGGCGGCCTCCGGGTCGGCGGCGTCGCCGCCGTCGGCCATCTCGACCAGCAGGGTCAGGCGACGCTGGAGCAGGCCGTCGAGCTCGGCGGAGAGCCGGGCGCGGTCGTCGGCGACCTCCAGGCGGGCGCGCTCGTCGCGGGCGGTCCGCAGCTCCTCTGTCCGCTTCTGCAGCTCGGTGACCATGCGGCCGCGGGAGCGGACGATGCGCCCGACGACCCAGACCGCGGCGGCCACGGGGGCCACGAACGTCATCGCCCAGACGTCGGCGCCGGTGGGCCCATCGAACGCGCAGCCGAAGAACCCGACCAGCAGGCAGAAGCCCAGGCCGAGCAGCGCCGGGTTCAGGTCGAGGCGGGCGCCGACGGCGAACGCCAGGATGAAGCAGAGGGGGATCAGGATCCCGCACCGGATGACGGTGTCGGTGAAGAGGGCGACGTGCAGGCCCGCGAGGGCGGCACAACCGCCGGCGGCCACGAGCGGGGACACGCGCCGCCACAGCAGCGGCACGGCGATGAGGGCGAAGAAGGGCACCGCCCACCATGACGCGTCGGGCAGCTCGGGATCGGTCGGCTGCATCGACATGTAGAAGGTCGCGAGGCCCACGGCCACGGCCGTGATCGCGATGTCGAGCCAGCCGATGCGGGCGGGGTTGAGGCTCATTGAGCGGATCATGGTGCGGACGACCTCCGTTCGTAAAGGCGGGGCGCAGTACCGGTGATGGCGGCAGGATCCGCCCGGCCCCGCCGCGGCCGCGTCATCCGGCGGGGTGAACCTGCGTGCGGCGCCCTCACCCCCGGGGGTGACGACGCCCCCGGGGCCTTGGGAGGATGCTGGCGACGTGGACGGCCCCTTCGTGACGCTGCTGATCGCCGACCTCGCGGGCGCCGCGGCGCGGCTGCGCGGCGCCGGCGACGACGCCGCCGCCGGCGCCCGCCGCGCCGGCTTCGCGACCCTGCGGGCGGTGGCCGCCCAGCACGGCGGCCGCGAGGTGCGCGCCGCCGGCGACGGCCTGACCGTCGCGTTCGCCGGGGCCGGCGCGGCGGTGCGCTGCGCGGTGGACATGCAGCGGGCCACCACGGGCGCCGATCCCGGCGCCCCCGCGCGGATCGGGCTGGCGGCGGGCGAGCCGGTCGCCGACGGCGACGACCTCTACGGCACCCCCGTCGAGGTGGCCCGCCGGCTGTGCGAGACCGCCGCCCCGGGGGCCATCGTGGCGACCGACGTCGTACGGCAGATCGCCGGGCCGCGGGCCGCGGGCCTGGTGCAGCCCGCCGGCTCGCTGCGGCTGCCCGGCGTGCCCGAGCGCGTCGCGGTCGCGGAGGTGCGCTGGCGCGACGACGACGAGGACGAGGACGAGCCCGCACCCGCCGAGGCGCCCGCGGGCGAGATCACCGTGGTGATCGCCGACGACCAGCGCCTGCTGCGCACCGGCTTCCGGGTGATCCTGGACAGCGAGCCGGACATGCGGGTGGTGGGCGAGGCGCCCGACGGCGAGGCGGCGGTCGACGTGGTGCGCCGCCGGCGCCCCGACGTGGTCCTCATGGACATCCGGATGCCCGAGCTCGACGGGCTGTCGGCGGCGCGGCGGATCCTGGACGACCCCGGCATCCCGACCGCGGTGGTGATGCTCACGACGTTCGACCGCGACGAGTACGTCTACGAGGCCCTGCGGATCGGCGCGAGCGGGTTCCTGCTGAAGGACACGCCCGCCGACCGGCTGCTCGACGCGATCCGGGTGGCGGCGTCGGGCGACGCCCTGCTGGCCCCGTCGATCACCCGCCGGCTCATCGAGCGCTTCGCCCACGCCGCCCGGCCGGAGCCGGACGGCGTCCCCGCCGCCCTCTCCCCCCTCACCGCCCGCGAGCTGGACGTGCTGCGCCTGGTCGCCCGCGGGATGTCGAACGCCGAGATCGCCGGCGAGCTGGTGCTGGGCGAGAACACCGTGAAGACGCACGTGGCCCGGGTCCTCGGCAAGCTGGGCCTGCGCGACCGCGTGCAGGCCGTGGTGCTGGCCTACGAGACCGGGCTGGTCGCGCCCGAGGCCTGAGGGGACGGTGCCGGTCGACGACCTGCTGCGCGCCGCCCGGGCGCGCCTGCGCCGCCTGACCCCCGCCGAGGCGGCCGCGGCCCAGGCGGCGGGCGGGGTGATCGTCGACATCCGCGCCGACGCGCAGCGGGCCGCCGACGGCCTGGTGCCCGGGGCGCTGGTGGTGCCGCGCAACGTGCTGGAGTGGCGCGCCGATCCCGCCTCCCCCGAGCGCGACCCCCGTCTGGCGGAGGCGGGCGGACCCGTGATCCTGATGTGCGCCGAGGGCTTCCAGTCGAGCCTCGCCGCCGCGACGCTCCAGGACCTGGGCCTGGCCGGCGCCACGGACATGGCGGGCGGCTTCGTCGCCTGGCGCGCCGCGGGCCTGCCCGTGGAGCGGCCCGCCGACGACGGCGCCACGGCCCGCTGGAACCGCGCCTACGCGCGCGGTGACGAGGGCGTGAGCTGGTTCGAGGCGGTCCCGGCGACGTCGCTCGATCTCATCCGCCGGGGCGGGACCGGCCCGGATGACCCGGTCGTGGACGTCGGCGGCGGGGCGTCGCGCCTGGCCGGCGCGCTGTCGGATGGCGGGTTCCGCGACGTGACGGTGCTCGACCTCTCCCCCCATGCCCTCGCCGCCGCCCGGCGGCGGCTGGGCGACGCCGCGCGGCGCGTCTCGTGGGTGGCCGCCGACGTCCTGACCTGGGCGCCGCCGCGGCGCTACGCGGTGTGGCACGACCGCGCCGTACTCCAGTTCCTGACGGCCGAGGCCGACCGGCGCCGCTACGCCGCCACCCTCGACGCGGCGCTGCGGCGCGATGGCCACGCCGTGGTGGGGGCCTTCGCGCCCGATGGCCCGGTCCGCTGCTCCGGGCTGGCCGTGTCCCGGTGGACGCCGGAGGGGATCGCCGCCGAGCTGGGACTCGCGCTGGAGGAGGCCCGCCGTACCGGGCACCGCACCCCGGGCGGGGCGGTTCAGCCGTTCAGCTGGGCGCTGATGTGCCGGGCGTGACCCGGGCCCGCGCGGGCGCGACCGCCGAACGCGTCCTCGGGACCGTGACGCCGAGGTTCGCGGTCGTGACGCGGCCGCCGTGGGTGATGACCACGCGCAGCGGGACCCGCTTCGCGCCGCGCAGCGCCGCGCGGGCCACCGGCAGGCGGGGGGTGGCGAGGCGCCCGGCGCGGAGCGGCACGGTGCGGGCGGCGACGGCGCGGTGCCCGCGCATCAGGGTGATGCGGGCCGAGGCGGCGCCGGTGGCCTTCAGGCGCATCGACAGCGTCAGCCGCGGCCCGCTGCCCGTGAGGGCGGCCGTGAGCGTGCGCACCCGGAACGGCGCCGCCCGCGGCGGCGACGGCGGCGACGGTGGCGACGGCGGGTCCTGGGTGGTCGACCCCGGCGTCGAGGGCGGGACCGCCGCCTGGCGGGGGTCGGCGGACACCCGCACCCAGGAGGCGACCGACGGGACGCCGGCGGCGTTCAGGACGAACAGCATGTAGTAGCCGGGCGGCGCGACGGTCGCGTCGCGCGGCGTGGTGAGCGTGACCCCGCCGTTCCCGGCGGTCACGTCGAGCGTGATGACCCGCTGGGCCATGTCGACGGCGTGGGTCACGGCGGCCGGGCGCACCAGGGCCGCGCTCGTGATGGCCGACGGGTCGCCCGCCACGGTGACGCGGAAGGTTGTGCCGTACCCGACGGCGGCCGGCGCGGAGGTCACCACGGGACGGGCGCCGGAGAACAGGTACGGCGGGCTCCAGATCTGGGCGGTGCGCTTGTCGGCGGGGACGTGGGTGGGCGCGATGTCGCGGTCGTCCCCCGCGGACGCGACCCGGCCGTCGGGGAGCAGGACCGCCACGGAGTGATAGGTGCGGGCGTCCGCCTCGCTGCCCACCGTGTCCCAGGCGGTCCCGCCGGGGCGCAGCAGCTCGGACTGGTAGACCGGGTCGGCGTAGAGCGTGTCGTCCTTGCGGCCGTAGCCGCCGCCGTTGGCGAAGATGCCGCCGTCGGGGAGCAGGACGGTGTTGAAGTGCGAGCGGGCGGTGTTGAGGCTCGGGAACGCGCCGAGCCGCCACCCGCTGTCGGGGTCGTCGAGGTCGAGCACCTCCGCGGTCGCCTTCGGCGGCTGCGCCTCCCCGGGGCCCGGGGCGGTCGCGCCGTCGGCGTTGCTGCCGCCGAGCAGCACCACCTGCTTCGCCCCGTCGACGCCGGACGGCGCGATCCACGCGGTGCCCCACGAGCGGTCCTCGGAGATCCGCGGCTGACCCACGTCGGGCGTGTCGACCACGTCCTTCCAGATCCACGTGTCGGTGTCGATCACCGCCGAGTCGTACTTGTTCGGGCCGGCGACGAGCACCTTGTTGCCGCCGGCGCCCAGCGCGGACGTGCTGGGCAGCACGAAGAGGTGGGGGTAAAGCGACAGCCCCTCGTGGTTCGGCCACGGCTTGGGCTGGTTGCCGGCCAGGGGCGGCAGCTGACTCACGACGGTGGTGGCCCTCCCGCCGGCGGGCGTCGCCGGGTCGAAGACCTCGACGTCCTTGTTGTTCACCATCAGCGGCGGCAGGCCGGGCCCGCCGTTGTCGAGGCCCCCCGTCTCATCCCAGCCGCCCATGATCAGCACCCGCCCGTCGGGCAGCTCCACGAGGCTCGGGTACCAGCGGCCGTGCTCCATGTCCTGGTAGCGGGTCCAGGTCTCGGTCCACGGGTCGAAGGTCATGACCCACCTGCCGCCCTTGAAGCCGTTGCCGGCGCCGAGGCCGTCGCTGGTGGCGTACGCCAGGTTGCCGCCGACCACCAGGACGCGGCCGTCGGCGAGCTGCACCTGTCCGCCGCACCAGAGGTTGGCGGGCCGGTCCGGCCCGGTCGGCCAGTGGACGACCGGCGGCGGCACCGCGGTGAACGTGTTGGTCGCCGGGTCCCAGACGTGGGCGTTGCCGCCCTGGCTCTCCGTCTCCGTCGGGTACCGGGGATGCGACATGAACAGCACCTTGCCGGTGGGGAGCACGATGGCGTGGATGGCGGTGGTGGGGATGCTGAGCAGCGGCCCCCACACGCCGTTCGGCTCGGCCGACTCGCTGGGCGCCAGGCGTCCGGCGGCACTGGCGGCGGCGATGGCGGCGGTGCTCGCGGGCGGGTCGGGGCAGAACGCCGAGTCGGCCGCGGCCGAGCCGGCCGGGGCCGAGATGCACGCCTGGAGCTCGGCGCGCGCCTGGGCGATCGCCGCCCGGCTCGGCTTTCGATGCGCCTGGTTGTGGTCGAAGCCGGAGCCCTCGTTCTGGTTGAGGAACGCCTCCGGCGCGCCCTCCGTGGTGGTCCGGTCCGCCGTGAGCGGCGCGACGCTGATGATGGCCGCGATCGCGCCGGCCGCCGCCGTCGCCGCGTAAAAGCGTCGGCGGATGAGCTTCGTCGTGGCCATCCCCTCTCTATCGTCGGAGCGATGACCGACCTGACCGGCGCGCGCCGCGCCACCGCCGAGGGGGTGATCGCGAGCGTCGCGGGTGCGGGGGCGACGCTGCGCGACGACCAGGCCACCGCCGTGGGGGCGCTGTGCGACGACGGGGCCCGCGTGCTGGTGGTGCAGGCCACCGGCTGGGGCAAGTCGGCGGTCTACTGGGCCGCCACCGCCGTGCGCCGCAGCGAGGGCGCCGGGCCCACGCTGGTCATCTCCCCCCTGCTGTCGCTGATGCGCGACCAGGTGGCGGCCGCGGAGCGCGCGGGGCTGCGCGCGGCCACGCTCAACTCCTCCAATGTCGAGGACTGGCAGCCGGTGGAGGCCGACCTGCTGGCCGGCGCGCTGGACGTGGTGCTGGTGTCGCCCGAGCGGCTCGCCAACCCCGGCTTCGGCGGGCGGGTGCTGGACGCCGTGGCCGGGCGCCTGGGCCTGCTGGTGATCGACGAGGCCCACGCCATCTCCGACTGGGGGCACGACTTCCGCCCCGACTACCGGCGCATCGCGGCGACGGTGGAGCGCCTCGACCCGAGCACCCCGGTGCTGGCGACCACGGCGACGGCCAACGCGCGGGTGACCGACGACGTCGCCGCCCAGCTGGGGACGGGGACGCTGGTGCTGCGCGGCCCGCTGGCGCGGAGCAGCCTGCAGCTGGCGGTGATCGACGGGCTGTCGCCCCTGGAGCGGTTCGCGTGGGTGGTGGAGCACCTGCCGGCGCTGCCGGGCTCGGGGATCGTCTACACGCTCACCAAGTCCGACGCGGAGCGCCTGACGGCGGCGATCGCGGGGCACCACGGCGACGCCGTCCCCGTCGCGTCGTACACGGGCGACACCCCCGACCGCGAGGAGCGCGAGGCGGCGCTGCTGGGGAACCGGCTGAAGGCCCTGGTGGCCACGTCGGCGCTGGGGATGGGCTACGACAAGCCCGACCTGGGGTTCTGCGTCCACGTGGGCGCGCCGCCGTCGCCCGTGTCGTACTACCAGCAGGTGGGGCGCGCGGGGCGCGGGATCGACCGGGCGCCGGTGGTGCTGCTGCACTCGGAGGCCGACGCCGGCGTGTGGGAGTACTTCGCGACCGCCACGATCCCCGATCCCGACCGGATGCGGCGGCTGCTGGACGCCCTCCCCTCACGCGACGAGCCGGGCGCCAGCGCGGTGGCCCTGGAGGCGCTCACCAGCATCCGCCGCTCGCGGGTCGACGGGCTGCTGAAGCAACTGGCGGTCGACGGCGCGGCGGAGCGGGTCGGGTCGGGCTGGGTGGCGACCGGCGAGCCCTGGCTCTTCGCCCGCGAGCACTACGACGGCGTGGTGGCCACCCGCCGCCGGGAGGCGGACATCATGCGCCGCTACGTCCGCGGCGACCGGTGCCTGATGCAGCTTCTCCAGGAGGCCCTGGACGACCCGACGGCCGCGCCGTGCAGGCGCTGCTCGGCGTGCCTGGGCCGGCTGCCGGACGGGGTGCCGGCGCGCCCCTCGGACGCGGTGACCCGCTCGGTGGCGACCCAGCTCCGGCGCGGCCACCACGTGGTCGACCCGCGCCTCCAGTGGCCGGGCGGCGCGTTCGGCTCGCGCAAGCGGATCCCCCCGGATCGCCAGGCGGCGAAGGGCCGCGCCCTGGCCTTCGCGGACGCCCCGGAGTGGCGGGAGCTCATCGACGCCGCCTTCGCCCGGGACGCCGCGGCGCCCCCGGAGCTCCTGGAGGCGGTGGTCGAGCTGCTCAGCGCCTGGAGCGGCGAGTGGCCGGCACGGCCGGAGGTCGTCGTCGGGATGCCGGCCGCCGGCCACCAGCTCCTCACCGAGAGCGTGGTCGCGCACGTCGGGGCCCGGGGCCGCCTCCCCACCCTGATGCTCCCGGTGGGCCCGCCGGCATCCACCGACCCGACCTCCGCCGACGAGGCCGCCCACTGGCGCGACGCCCTCGGGCCCCCGGAAGCGATGCCCGCCGAGGTCCGCGACCGGGTGATCCTGCTGGTCGTCGACGCCACGTCGAGCCTCTGGCCGGTGACGGTCGCCACCGCCACCCTCCGCGAGGCGGGCGCCGGGAAGGTCCTCCCGCTCATCATCCACCGGAGGCCGTGAGCCCTCCGGGATAGCCTTCCTCCCGTGGGCTCGAATGCTCAGTCGATTTCGTTCGAGGACTTGCCAGCGGCAGACCTGATCGTCGATGCCGTGTACGAGGGCGGCCGGAGCGGAACCGCTGCCGACGACGTGCTGGCGCGGTTGCTCCCAGGCGCCGGGAACCAGGGTGGCTTCCGAGCGATCCGGGCCGGAAGCGCCGCCGCGTATGTGGCGCTCTACTCCAGTGGCGACAACGTCGATTGGCCCGACACGCTGGAACGCGAGACGGGGCGGTTCACCTACTTCGGGGACAACCGGACGCCGGGACGGGCTCTTCACGACACGCAACGGCGCGGCAACGAACTCCTTCGCCTGTCCTTCGATCGTCTGCACGGCGCGCCGCCGGACCGCGCCTCGGTGCCACCGTTCCTCGTGTTCGAGCGCGTCGGACGGAGCCGGGCCCGGCGCTTCTTGGGACTTGCCGTCCCCGGCGCCTCCGATGTGACCGCCAACGACGATCTCGTCGCCATCTGGCGCTCGACGGGGGGCCGGCGCTTCCAGAACTACCGCGCGGTGTTCACCATCCTCGACGTCCAGCAGATCAGCCGAGAGTGGCTCGAGGCGATGCGCGCGGGCGCCACCCCTACCGATGGGGCCCCGCCGGCGTTCCGCCGATGGGTGGAGACCGGGGCCTACGACGCCCTGCGGGCTCCCGCGACGACCAAATGGCGTTCGCACGCCGATCAGGTCCCACCTCCCGGCGACGCGAAGGGCAACCAGATCGTCAAGGCGATCTACAACTATTTCGCCGACGACCCATACGCGTTCGAGGCGTGCGCGATCGAGTTGTGGCGGCTTCTCGCGCGCGAGGCCGTCACCGACCTGGTCCCGACGCGCCGGTCGGTCGACGGCGGCCGCGACGGGATCGGGCTCTATTCGCTGGGACCGGCGACGGATCCCATCCATCTGGACTTCGCCCTCGAGGCGAAGCGGTACGAGCTGACGAAGGGCGTGGGCGTCCGCGAGGTCGCGCGGCTCATCTCACGCTTGCGACACCGCCAGTTCGGCGTGCTTGTGACGACTTCGTTCGTGGCGCCTCAGGCATACCAAGAGCTCCGCGATGACGCGCATCCCGTGGTGGTGATGTCGGCGGTGGACATCGTGAACGTTCTCGCGGCGCACGGGATGACGGAGGTTCTATCGGTGAGTCACTGGCTCAGGACGACGTTCCCGCGCCCGGACGGTGGGGGCTGACGACAGAGAGGTGACCCCAGGCGGGCGGTGCGGTACGACCGGTACGCGGAATCGACGTGCTCGAGGTGCGGGAGGTGGACCCGCCGGTCCCGGGCCCGGACGAGGTGCTGGTGGCGGTGCGTGCGGCGGGCGCGAACCCCGGGGAGTCGAAGATCCGGGAGGGGGTCTACGCGGAGCGGTGGCCCAGCACGTTCCCGTCCGGGCAGGGGAGCGACCTGGCCGGGGTGGTCGAGGAGACGGGTCCGGGCGTGACCGGGTGGACCGCCGGCGACGAGGTGGTGGGCTGGGTGGACGACCGCTCCTCCCAGGCTGAGCTGGTCGCCGTGCCGATCGGGCAGCTCGTCCGCAAGCCCGACGCGCTGTCGTGGGAGCAGGCGGGCGCCATCCACGTGGTCGGCGCCACCGCATGGGCCGCGGTCGACGCGGTGGGCGCCGGCGACGGTGACGTGGTGGTGGTGTCCGGGGCGGCGGGCGGCGTCGGGTCGCTGGCCGTGCAGCTCGCGGTGGCGCGCGGCGCCCGGGTGATCGGGCTGGCGAGCGCGCCCAACCATGAGTGGCTCGCCCGGCACGGCGTGGTGCCGGTGGCCTACGGCGAGGGCGTGGAGGAGCGGATCCGCAACGCCGCGCCTGAGGGCGTCGACGCGTTCATCGACACCCACGGCGACGGCTACGTCGACCTGGCGCTCGCCCTCGGCGTCGCGACGGGGCGGATCGACACCATCATCGACGTCGCCGCCGCCAGCCGGACCGGCGTGAAGACGGACGGCAACGCCGCCGGCGCCCGCCCCGAGGTGATCGCCGAACTGGCCGCCCGCATCGCCGACGGCCGCCTGGACCTGCCGATCAGCGCCACCTACCCCCTCGACCGCGTGCGCGACGCGTACGAGGAGATCGAGCGCGGCCACGTGCGCGGCAAGGTCGTCCTGATCCCGTGAACCCGGGCGGGGGCGGCGCGCGCCGCCCCCGCCGGCCCGGTCCGGCTACTTCCTGCCGGGGCGGTCGAGTGTGAACTTCTGGGGCGCCCGCCCGTCGCTGATGAAGATGTTCCCGGTGGGGTCCGAGGCGATGTGGTGCAGCCCCGTCGCCGGGAACGAGCCCACCTGCGTCATGTCGCGCCGGCGGAAGATGAACACCGTGCCGCGGAGGGACGCCGCGTACAGGTACGTCTGCGCCTTGTCCGACGAGAACGCGGTCCGGGTGACCGAGCCGTAGCCGGCGCCGGCGACCCGCGGGTCGGTGAACACGCCCTTCTCCGTGATGCCGCCGCCGGCCGGGGCCTCCGGGTCGACGAGGGTCTCGCGCACGAACGTGCCGTCGCGCGTGAAGACCTGGATGCGGTCGCGCTGGCGGTCCGACACGTAGAGCAGCCCGTCATTCGAGAGCTGGATGCCGTGGACGATGAAGAACTGCGTCGGGAGCGGCTTGCCGGTCTCGTACAGCTCCGGCGGGTCGTCGTTCGGCACGTTGCCGTAGGCGCCCCAGTGGCGCTTGTACGCCCCGGTCTCCGAGTCGAACACGATGACGCGGCGGTTGAGGTAGCCGTCGGCGACGTAGACCTCGTGGCGCCTGGTGTCGACCGCGACGTCCGTCGGGTTGCCGAGCAGCGACGTGCTGTTGCTCCCGCCCGTCTGGTTGAACGTGCCGATCTGGAGCAGCAGCTTCCCGGCCGTCGTGAACTTCAGGACCACATGGCCGCTACCCGTGACCCAGACGTTGTCCCGGTCGTCCACCGTGATGCCGTGCTCGGCGGGCGTCCCGATCGGGTAGTCCGGCAGCGGGACCGCGGTCGCGAACCACGGCTGCACCCACTGCGGGCCGCCCCATCCGCGGATGAACTCGCCCTTCCTGTTCAGCTCCAGCACCGGCGGCGCGGCGATCTTGCCCGCGGCCAGCTCGGCGGCCGGCACGCCGGCGGGCCGGCTGAGCACCCAGATGTTGCCGTGCGTGTCCGACGCGACCGAGTCGGCGCCGCCGAACACCCAGTTGTTGGGCAGGGCCCTCGGCCACGCGGCATCACGCGTGAACGTCGGGACCGGCGGCGACTTCGATGCCCCGGGGGCCTTGGCGGCCTCCGCGTGACCGCTCACCAGGAACGCGAGCGCGCACCCCAGTCCGAGAAGCGCCGCGGCGAGCCCGACCAGCAGCCGTCGCGACGACGGAGCGCGTACCGACATCGTCTCCACCTCCACCATCGAATTTCGTGACGATCGCCACGAAACTAGCCGCGGATCCCGCGCGGGAACCCGGTCGCGGCGAACGATCGCCCGGGCCCGATCAGGTCCCGGGAGCCATCCTCCGGAAGGCCGGCATGTGCGTCACGACGTCGCCGGCGTCGGCGACGCCCGAGGTTCCCGCCGCGCCCGCGCCGGGAATCGTCGTGGCGTGGCCGCCGATGCCGACAACGTCTTCGCGGGTTCCACGGTCGCGACCCGCCTGCCCTGCCAGGACCTCGAGCGCGCCCGCCGCTGGTACGCCGAGAAGCTCGGCCAGGAGCCCTCCGAGGAGCGCCCCGGCGGCCTGGCCTACGACCTCGGACCCACCCGCTTCGCGCTGTTCGCATCGGCGGGCGTGCCGAGTGGGACGCACACCCAGATGGGCTGGGAGGTCGCCGACCTCCGGGCCGTCGTCGCCGAGCTCCGGAGCAGGGGTGTCGTGTTCGAGGAGTTCGACCTCCCCGGCCTCACGACCGAGAACGGCATCGCCCGCGTCGAGGGCAACTATCCGTCCCGCGGGGGCACCGGCGAGCTGGCGGCCTGGTTCCGCGACAGCGAGGGCAACCTCATCGGCATCGGCCAGCCGCGCTAGATCCCGTCGCCGTCGACCATCCGCTTCACGTTGTCGTGGATGCGGCCGTCGTCGCGCTCGGTGATCACCACGTAGCCGATGTACGCGAGGGCCAGGATCAGGCCGACGCCGAACCCCGCCCACTCCAGGGGGCTCCAGCCGAAGGCCAGGCCGGCTGCCCAGCCCAGCAGGAAGCTGATCGGGACGATCGCGACCAGGTAGATGCGGAGGCGGCGCTTCGCGCGGGCGGTGTAGATGGGCGCCGGGTCCAGGCGGGCCTGCTCGGCCACCACGCGGGCGACGGTCTCCTCGCGGGTCTCGCGCCGGGCCGGCCGGGTGGCGAGATGGTCGGTCATGCGTGCCGTCCTTTCGTGAACGTGCCGGCGGCGACCGCGACGGCGGCCGCCCAGGCGATGAGCGCGGCCAGCGCCGCGTGGGTCCAGGAATCGAGGAGGCTCCCCGCCGCCGAGGCGAGGGCCGCGCCGCTCCACATGGCGGCGTAGAGGGCCATGACCGCGCCCTGGCGGTCAGCGGGCCGGGCGCGCGCCACCGTCTCGGCGGCCGCGACCGGGAGATAGCCCCAGTAGCCGGTGGCGAAGACGGCGAAGCCGCACACGAACACCGCGAGCCCCGGTCCGGCGGGGATCGTCAGCCCGAGCCCGGCGGCGCCGGCGCAGAGGGTGGCGGTCATCGCGATCCGGTGGCCGCGGCGATCGGCGAGCGCGCCGGTCGCGAGGGCCGCGAACGCGCCCAGGATCCCGGCGAGCGGCACCAGGCCCGCCGCCGCGGCGCTCAGCGCGAACCGCTCCTCGCGCACCGCCGCCGGGAGCTGGGCCAGGAGCATCCAGTAGGCGCCGAACGCCAGGAAGGCGACCGTCAGCACCGGCCACTGCTCGTGCACGATCCGCGCCGTCGCCCCGCCCGCGGCGGGGGCCGGGGCGACCGCCGGCAGCACGGCCGGCAGGGACGCGGCGCACGCCAGGGGCAGGACGACGCAGACCAGGGCGAGCGCCGCGTCGGCGGGCACGACCGCGGCCGCCCCGCCCGCCAGCGCCTGGCCGCCGAAGCTGCCGAGCACCACCGCGACCACGAAGCCGCCGACCGCGCGACCCCGCCGCCCGGGCGCGGCCGACGACGCCAGCACCGCCTGGGCGACCGCCGGGTATCCGGCGGCGCACGCACCCGCCAGCAGCCGCCCCCCGGCGGCGACCGGGAGGGAACCCGCCGCGACCAGGAGGACCCCGGCGGCGGCGGTGCCGGCCAGGGCGGCGGGCAGCAGGATCCGCGGCGCGCGCGCCCGCGCGCCGGCGAACCACAGCACGCTCCCCAGCCCGAACCCCAGCGCGAACGGCGCCAGGAACGGCCCGGCGCCACCGGCGCCCAGCCCCACCTGCGCGCGCAGCTCGGCGGCCAGCGGCACCACCGCGTTCGCGGCGGCGTACACGGCGACCGCCCCGGCCAGGATGACGGCGATCGCGAGGCGCGGGAGCGCCGCGGCGGACGGCGCCGGCGCCTGACGCGGAAGCGCTGTGCGCCCGAGGACGATAGCGCTATCGTTACTCGTCATGACGAACGATAGCAGTCCGGGACGCCTGCGGGACGCGCTCGTGGCCGAGGTGCTGGCCGGGGCCCCGGCGGGGGGACGACTGCCGTCCACGCGCGAGATCGCCCGGCGGTGGCGGGTGAGCCCGGTGACCGTGCAGCGGGCGATCGCCCGGCTGGTGGCCGAGGGGCTGGTGGAGACGCGGCCGGGCGCCGGCAACTTCGTGCGCCACGCCCGGCCCGCGGCCCCGGTCGACCTCGGCTGGCAGACCACCGCCCTCGGGCCGGCCCGCGCCGACACCGGCGCCTACGGCTGGACGCTGCGCCCCACGCCGGAGGACGGCGTGAACCTGCACGGCAGCTACCCGGCCGAGGACCTGCTGCCTGCGCGGGCGGTCCGCGCGGCGCTGGCGCGGGCGGCGCGGTCGGCGGCGGCTGTGGAACGGCCCCCGCCCGCGGGGATCCCGGAGCTCCGCGAGTGGTTCGCCCGGGAGCTGGCCGCGGCCACGCCCACCGGTGTGGCGGCACCCACGGGCACCGACACGGTGGTGGTGTCCGGCGGGCAGAGCGCGCTGTCGTCGATCTTCCGCGCCCTCGCCGCCCCCGGCGACGCGGTGGTGATGGAGTCGCCCACCTACTGGGGCGCGATCGCGGCCGCCCGGCACGCCGGCCTGCGCATCGTGCCCGTCGCGCGCGAGGGCGATGCGGTGCCGCCCGCCGCCCTGGACGAGGCCCTCGCCGCCGCCCGGGCCCGCCTGTTCTACGCCCAGCCCCACATCGCGAACCCCTCCGGCGAGACCTGGAGCCGCGCCCGGGGCGACGCCCTGCTCGAGGTGGTCCGCGCCCACGGCGCGTTCCTGGTGGAGGACGACTGGGGCCACGATCTCGCGTTCGACGGGCCCACCGTCCCGGTGGCCGCCCGCGACGGCGACGGCCACGTGGTCCACATCCGGTCGATCACGAAGAGCGTGTCGCCGGCCCTGCGCGTGGCGGGGGTCACGGCGCGCGGCCCGGCGCGGGCCCGGATCGCCGCCGACCGGACCGTCGACGAGCTCTACGTGAGCGCCGTGCTGCAGCGCGCGGCCCTGGACGTGCTCACGGCGCCCGGCCGGGCGGCCCATCTGCGCGGCACGCGCGAGGCGCTCCGCGCCCGGCGCGACCTGCTCGTGGGCCACATCAGGAACCTGCTTCCCGACGGGGTTCTCGGCCCGCTCCCGGCCGGAGGTCTCAACCTCTGGTTGAGGTTTCAGGTCGCCTTCGCGGGGGACCTCGCCGAGCGCTGCGCCCGCCGCGGCGTGGGCGTCTCGCCCGGGGACGAGTGGTTCCCGGCCGAGCCGCCCGCCGCGTTCCTGCGACTGAACTACTCGGGGCCCGACGCGTCCCGATTCGAGGAGGCCGTGCGCCTCATCGCCGCGGCGGTGGAGGAGTCGGCCCCCGGCTGACGGCCTCGGGTGGGGCGGCCGGGGCCCCCGACGGCCCCCGACCGCCACCCGCCTCGTTCAGGAGGCGGGGACCTGCAGCGACCCGGTCATGCCGAGCGCCTCGTGGTACTCGCAGAAGAACTGGAGCGTGCCGCTCGCCGGGAACGTGACCTTCACGGTCGCGGTCTTCCCGGACTCCACGTCGGTGTCGACCTTCTGCGACTCGAGCGTGAAGTTGTGCTCCTGCGTGCCGGTGTTGTCGAGCTTCAGCGTGACCGTCTGGCCCGGTGTGCCGGTGAGCACGCTGGGGACGAACATGTCGTCCTGCATCGTCACGTCGACCGACGACTTCCCGGCGACGTCGGTGCCCCCGGCACCCGCCGCCGCGGCGGCCGCCGTCGTGGCCGGCGATGCCGCACCGGCGGTGGTCGCGGGCGAGCCGCCGTACGCGCCGCCGCCGTTCGCCGAGCCGTTGCCACTCCCGCTTCCGCAGCCGGCCGCGAACAGGGCGAGCGCCATCGCCGGCGCCGCCACCAGCATCACCTTGACACCCCGGTGGACCATGTCGCCTCCTTCGTCAGGTGGGTCGTTGCCGTCCGGTACCGGCGTCGGCGCCGATCGGTTTTCCGGCTGGGCGGGCAATCCGATCGGGCCTCGCGGCGGTATGACCTGACCGAGAGGAGGACGGCATCGGGTTCGACCTGGACGGCGCGAGCGACGCGCGGCTCATCCAGATGGCGGCGGCCGGCGACGGCGTGGCCTTCGAGCACCTGTACGGGCGTTTCGCCCGGCCGGTGCGCGGCCTCGCCCTGCGCCAGCTGCGCGACGCCGGCCGGGCCGACGAGGTGGTGCAGGAGACCTTCGCCGCCGTCTGGCGCTCGGCCCGCAGCTTCAGGCCCGAGCGCGGCCGGGCGTCGGCGTGGATGTTCGCGGTCGCGCGCAACGCCGTGCTCACCGAGCTGGGCCGCCGGCGCGTGCCCCTGGTGGACGCGGCGGAGCTGCCGGAGGAGGCGGACGCCGCCGCCGACCCCCACGAGGACGCCGAGCTGGCGTGGCGGGCGTGGCGGGTCGACGCGGCGCTCGAGCGCCTGCCCGACCCGGAGCGGGCGGTGCTGGAGCTGGCGTACTGGAGCGACCTGTCGCAGTCGGAGATCGCGAGCTACCTGGACGTGCCGCTCGGAACCGTCAAGACCCGCACGCGGGCCGGCCTGGCGCGGATGGCCGGCCTGCTGGAGGAGCTGAGGGCATGAGCGGGCCCGACGACCTTCACGACCGCCTCGGCGGCGACGTCCCCCCGGACGAGCTGGAGCGCCTCCGCGAGGTGGACGCCCTGCTGCGCAGCGTGCCCGCCCCGCCACCCCAGGGGCGGGCACGGCCCGCGGCGCCGCCCCGGCGGCGCCCGGTCCGGCCGGCGGCGCTCGCGGTGGCCGCCGTCGTGATCGTGGCCATGGCCTTCGCGGCCGGGGCGCTGCTGCGCTCGGGCGGCGGCTTCGACGCCGAGGCCACCGTGGCCCTGGCGCCGGCGGCGATCGGGCCGCCCGGCGGGTCGGGGGAGCTGCGGCTGGCCGGGCCCGACGGCCACGGGAACCGCGCGCTGGAGCTCGACGTGAGCGGCCTGCCGGCGGGGCGGGGCGCCGTCTACGCGCTGGGCGTCGCGCGGCCCGGCGGCGGCATGTGGCGCTGCGGCACCTTCACCACGGGCACCGGCGAGGCGACCGTCCGCATGACCGTCCCCTACGCCATCTCGGAGGACGCGACCTGGGTGGTGTCGCGCGGTGCCGCCGTGCTGCTGCGGGGCCGGGAGGCCGATTAGCCGCCCACCTCGGCCGCGAGGTCGGCGCCGCGCGCCGGACCCCGTAGGCCCGGCGCGCGCGGCGCGTCAGGTCAGGCGGCGGGGACGGTCCAGGTGCGGGCCTTCACCGTCGCGGTGCCGATGGGCAGGCCCTCGGTGAAGGCCGTGGTGCCGAACGCCTGGTTCAGGGCGGTCGCCGCGCCGGCCGTCAGGGTGAGGCCCACCCCGGAGAGCGCGATGTGACGCCGGCCGGCGTCCACCTTCAGGCCGCTGAGGTCGAGGGCGAACAGCTCGGCGCGGTCGCCCGTGCCGAACGCGGCGCCGACCCGGCCGGACAGGCTCGGCGAGTCGTCGATGTCGATGAAGAACCGGCTGAGGTAGACCTTCGTCGCGCCCTTCGCGAACACGAGGCCGCCGGAGTGGCGGATCTGGCCGGTCAGGTCGGCGGCGTCGACCACGCCGAGCGTGATCGGGAAGCTGATGCCGGCCTTCGAGGCGTACGCGGCGCCGGTGGGGGCCACGGAGACGCCGAGGCCCTTCAGCGCGCCGGCGGTGCCGGGGTCGAGGGCGACGGTGGTCGCGCCGCGGTACAGGAGCACGTCGGCCGGCGGAGCGGGGGCCTTCGGCGGCGCCTTCGTGGCCTGCGCACCGGGGACCAGCGCCAGAGCCAGCGCCGCGACGGCGGCCGCGGCGACGGCGAGGGCGAGCGTGCGGACACGGCGGGGTCGTCTCATGGGACCTCCAGACGTGGGTGACGGTCGCCGTGGGTACGGAGGGCGGTGTCCGATCGGTTGAGGTCCCGTCCCGGGACGACCGCGGCGCCGCCCGCGGCCGTCCGCACGGGGGCGTCGGAGGTGGCCGCGGCGACGAGGTAGCGGACGGCGATCGCGCAGGCCAGGACCCCGAGGAGACGGCGGATGGCGGTCTCGGGCATCCGCCGTTGCATGCGCGCCCCCGCATAGCTGCCCACGAAGCCGCCGGCGCCGAGGAACAGGCCCAGGGCCCAGTCGGGGCCGACCACCCCGCCCTGCGCCACCTGGAGCCCCTCGAAGGTCGCGATCCCGGCGATCGAGGTGAGGAAGGTGGACGCCAGCGTCGCCGGGGCCACCTCGTACGCCGACATGCCGGCGGCGAGCAGGATCGGCGCCAGCAGCGACCCGCCCCCGATGCCGTAGAGCCCGCCCACCACGCCCACGACCACCGCCACCGCCGGGATCAGCCGCCGGGCGGCGGGGCCGGGCGGGCCGCGGCGCGGCTCCACGGGCCGGGCGGCGAGCAGCCACATCCCCAGCGGCAGCAGCACGACCGCCGCGACGACCGCCGTGGCCCGCTCCCCCGGGAGCAGCTCCACGCGGATCACGGCGCCGGCCACGACGCCCGGCAGGGTCCCGGCCACCAGGAGCCAGGTGAGCGGGCCGAACAGGCGGCCCTCGCGGCCGAAGCGCAGCAGGCCACCCGGGATCGCCGCGACGTTGAACAGCAGGTTCGTCGGGGTCACCGACGGGCTCGGGACGCCCAGCACGCTCACCTGCACCGGCAGCAGCAGCACGGCGCCGGACACGCCCGCCGGGGTGGTGACGAACGCGATCAGGGCGGCGAGCAGGGCGCCGATCGGCCATTCCCACGGCACGGACGGCAGCGTATCCCGAGGAGGCCGCGGGCCGGTCGTCTAGCCTGCCGCCATGGCTGAGGCGGCGCAGCAGCACCACCGCCGCGTCCGGATGCTCGGGCGCGACCCGAACGCGTCGCACCGCGCCGCGAACCCGCTGCTCCTGGTGGCGACGGCCCCGCGGGTGACGGTGGTGGGCGACGCGCTCCGCGGCCACCGTCACGACGCCGAGGTGCCGGCGCGCCTCCGGGAGCCGGGGGAGCCGGCCCCGTGAGCGCCGTGCCGGTCGTGGGCCCCGAGGAGGCGCTCGCGCTGATCGAGGCGGCGCCGCGCGGCGTGCTGGGCCTGACGATGCCGATGTGCTCGGCGTGCATACTGCTGCCGGCGTCGCTGGAGGAGGTGCGCCGGGTCCGCCCGGACGTGGCGGTGGCGATCGCCGAGTTCGCCTCCCCCGCCGACTGGGAGGCGCGCGAGCGGCTCCTGTGGCCGCGGGGGATCCACGCGAGCCGGGCGTCGGTGCCGGCGATGGCGCTGATGGTCGACGGAGAGGTGGTCGCCCGCCGCCAGGGCGGCGGGCCCGCCGGGATCATCGACGCCTGGCTGGCGGAGCACCTCGGCCCCGCCGCCGAGCCCCTCGGCCCCGACCCCACCCCCGCCGAGCTCGCCGCCCTCGACGCCATCGGGGACCACCTGGCCGGCCAGCGCGCCGCCAAGTCCATGCGGTCCCCGGAGCCGGGGCTCTAGCCGCCCCATCGCCGCCGGCCGGCCCCGTTCGGCCGGGGCGTTCAATTGAACGAACCTCGGTGTTCATTGGAACGACGGGCCTCCGCGCCGTCCTGGCCGCGGCCACGGAGCGCCCTCGTCCCACCCCTTCGATGAACGGACCCGGGCGTTCACCCGCCCCGCGCACCGGCGTTCGATTGAACGACGGCCGGGAGGCGCCGGGCCAGGTACGGGTCCGCGCCCGCTCGTTCATCCGAACGGACCGCGATGTTCAATTGGACATCGCGGCGGCGTTCAGTCGGCCAGGCGGAAGACCGGGTGGTCGGGGGCGATGCGGCGGAGGTCGGCGTCGGATGCGTCGGGGCCGACGCCGTCGAAGAAGACGCCCACCTCGGCGCGCCAGCGGCGCAGGTAGGCGCGCAGCACCGGCGGGGTGTCGTCCCGGGGGACCTCCGTCGCGCGGAACGGCTCCCTCCGGCGCCCCAGGATGAGCGCGCCGGTGCCGCTCGCGCGGAGGTTCCGCACCCACTGGGTGTTGCCGCGCGGCGAGACGAGGTACCGGACGCCGTCCAGCTCCAGCAGGTTCACCGGGGTGCGGCGCGGCTCCCCCGAGCGGCGCCCCGGCACCTCCAGGATCCGCGCGCCCCAGACGCTCACGCCCAGCCGGAGCAGGCCGGCGACGGCCGGGTTCATCACGTTCCTCGTCACCCAGCCGGGCCGGCGATAGCGCGGCTCGGGCGCGGGGGCGGCGGTCGTCACGACGCCCCGTCCGGCAGGCGCCAGCCCGCCGGGCCGGCGAGGTCCACCGCCTCCGGCGGCCCCCAGCCGCCGCGCGGATACGGGAGGGGCTCCGGCGGCGACTCCAGCAGGTCGGCGCCGCGCTCCCACAGCATCTCGATCTCGTCCGCGCGGGTGAACAGCAGATGGTCGCCGCGCATCACGTCCAGCAGCAGGCGCTCGTACGCCTCCAGCCCCTCCGCCTGCAGCGCCGCCTCCACGTCCAGCTCCATCCGCGCCCGCGCCGCCACCAGCCGGGGCCCCGGCTGCTTCACCCGCAGCTCCAGGGCGATCCTCGGATCCTCCGACAGCTCCATCACCAGCACGTCCGGGGCACCGTCGCCGTCGCCCGCCGGCGGCACCAGCATCCCGGGCTCGCGGAACGTCACCGTCACCACGCGCCGGCCCTCCGCCATCGCCTTCCCCGTCCGCAGCAGGAACGGGACGCCCCGCCAGCGGTCGGCGTCGATCTCGGCGCGGAGGGCCACGAACGTCTCCGTCCGCGACTCCGGGTCGATCCCGTCCTCCTCGAGGAAGCCCTCGTACTGCCCGAACACCGCGTGCGCGGGATCGAACCGGCGCAGATCGGCGAACACCGCCGCCTTCGCGTCCTGGAGGGCCTCCGCGTCCAGGCTCGCCGGCCGGTCCATCGCGATGAATCCGAGCACCTGCGACAGGTGCGTCACCACCATGTCGCGGAACGCCCCCGTCTCCTCGTAGAAGCCGGCGCGGCCCTCCAGGCCGAGCGCCTCCGGCACGTCGATCTGCACCGACGCGATGTGGTCGCGGTTCCACACCGGCTCGAACACGCCGTTCGCCAGCCGCAGCGCCAGGATCCCCTGCACCGCCTCCTTGCCCAGGAAATGGTCGATGCGGAAGATCCGCTCCTCCGGGAAGTGCTCGTGCAGCGCGTCGTTCAGCGCGCGCGCCGACGCCACGTCGCGGCCGAACGGCTTCTCCATCACCACCCGCGCCGGGTCGGCCGCCAGCCCCGTCGCGCCCAGCATCCCCACCATCGGCTGCATCGCCGACGGCGGCACCGACATGTAGAGCACCACGCCGGCGTCGCCACCCAGCGCGTCGCGCGCCGCGCCGACCGCCGCCGCCAGCGCCTCCCCGTCGTCCGCCGACGACGACGCGAACGACAGCCGGCCGCCGAACCGCTCCCAGGCCTCGTCGCCCACGTCGGCGCCGTCCTCCGCCAGCCGCGAGCGCACCTCGTCGGGCCACGGGCCGTCCGGCTCGCGCCGCCCCGAGCCGATCACCCGATAGTCCTCGGGCAGCAGGCCCGCCCGCTCCAGCCGCAGCAGCCCCGGCAGCAGCTTGCGCCGCGCCAGGTCGCCACGCGCGCCGAAGACCACGATCACCTGGGGCCCAGGACGGGTCACGGGCCCACCCTAGGCCCTCCGCCGGGCGCCGCGCCCGTCACCCGCCCGGCGAGTGGCGATCGAACATGTGTTCGCCTAGGCTGTCGGACCCCGATGCCCCCCGACCACGCCGCCGAGCTGCTGCGCCTCGCCCGCCTCTACATCTCCGAGGACGACGCCGAGCGCCTCGTGGGATGGCTCGCGTGGCGCACCGGGCACGACCCCGCGAGCCTCCGCGCGCTGCCGGTCGTGGAGCAGCTGGAGCGGGCGCTGCGGGACTGGCTCGACGACCACCAGCGCGCCCAGCTGCTGCGGTGGCTCGCGGGACGCCTGCCGCTGGGCCTGTCGCCCGTCCCCGGCTGACGCGTCATTACCGAACGCTTGCCCTCCGGGCACCGGCCGCTCACCCGGCGGCCCGCACGATGCGCCGCATGCCAGACACCATCGCCGGGATACCGGCCCACCCACTGATCGTCCACATCCCCGTCGTCTTCATCCCCCTGACCCTCGTCATCGCCATCGCCGCCGTCGCGTGGCGCTCGCGCCGCCGCGAGCTGAGCCTCGTGGCCCTCGGCGCCGCACTCATCGGAATGCTGGGGGCCCAGCTCGCCACCATGAGCGGCGAGTCGCTGCAGGAGCAGATCCCCACGTCGCCCACGATCCGCGACCACGCCGAGCTCGGCGAGGGCGCCCGCACGCTCGCCATCATCGTGTTCCTGGCCGCGGTGGCGTTCGCCGCCCGGGAGTTCCGCGACCGATTCCCCCGCAGCGCCGCCGGCGTCGCCCGGGTCGCGGGACGGCCCGCCGCCGCGATCGCGGTGAGCGTCGTCCTGCTGGCCACGTCCGCCGCCGCCACCGCCTGGACCGTCCGTGCCGGCCACATGGGGGCGAAGGCCGCCTGGCACGACGTCGCCAGCCGGGACGCCACGGCCGCGCGCTGAGCGCGGCCGGGCGCCCCGGCGACGGTCAGCCGACGCGCAGAGACGTTCATGGTCACCTCCGTAGTCGGACGGCGGCGACCGTCGGAGCGGCCGGGTGAACGGGGCGCCGCCCGGAGGTGAGCGTTGGGCAAGGACCGCCCACCGCCCTACACTCGCCGACGTGGCCTCCGTGCTGCTGGTCGAGGACGACATGGCGATCGCGGAGCCGCTCGCCCGGGCCCTGGTGCGCGAGGGGCACGACGTGGAGCACCGCGAGGACGGCCTCGGCGGCGCCGCGGCCGGCGTCCACGGCACCCACGACGTGGTGATCCTGGACCTGGGCCTGCCGGACATCGACGGCATCGAGGTGTGCCGGCGGATCCGCGCCGCCCGTCCGGACGTCCCGATCATGATGCTCACCGCCCGCAGCGACGAGATCGACGCGATCGTGGGCCTCGACGCCGGCGCCGACGACTACCAGGCCAAGCCCTTCCGCCTGGCCGAGCTGATGGCGCGCGTCCGCGCGCTGACCCGGAGGGCCTCCCCCGCTCACCCGGCGGGCGGGGTGCGGGTGGACGAGGCGGCGCGGCGCGCCTGGGCGGGCGACCGGGAGCTGTCGCTGGCCCCGCGGGAGTTCGACCTGCTGGCCCTGCTCTGCCGCGAGGCCGGCCGCGTGGTGCGGCGGGAGCGGATCATGCACGAGGTCTGGGACGCGAACTGGTCGGGCTCCACGAAGACCCTCGACGTCCACGTGTCGGGCCTGCGCCGCAAGCTCGGCGACGACCCGGCGGCGCCGCGACTCATCACCACGGTCCGGGGGGTCGGTCTGCGCTTCGAGGCGGAATGACCCTGCGGGCGCGGCTGATCGCCTCTTCGCTGGCGGTCGCGCTCGTCGCGGTCCTGGCCCTCGGCGTGCCGCTCGCCGTGGTGGGCGGGCGGCTCCTGGACCAGCAGGCGCAGAACCGCCTCGCCCGCGAGGCGGTGGCCGTGGCCGGCGCCATCGACGAGCAGGCCGACGCCGGCCGTCTGCCCACGCCGGCGCGGCTGGCCTCGCTCGTCGCCGCCGGACGGCACGTGCGCGTGGAGGCCGGCGGCGGCCGGAGCGTGGAGGCGGGGCCGTCGCTCGGCACCGAGATCCGCAGCGCGACCGCGGTGGTGGGACCGGTGCGCGTGACCGTCAGCGAGCCCGGCGACCTGGCCGAGGCGCGCATCCACGAGCTGTGGCTGCTCGTGGCCGCGGCCGGCGCCGGCGGCCTGATCCTGGCGGCGGGCCTGGCGGCATGGCAGGCGGGGCGCCTCGCCCGGCCCCTCGAGCGCCTGGCCGACGTGTCGCGCCGGCTCGGCCGCGGCGACCTGGCGGCCCGCGCCGGCCCCCAGGAGGTGCCGGAGGTGGACGCCGTCGCCCGGGCGCTCGATCAGAGCGCCGAGGAGATCGCCCGGCGCACCGAGCGCGAGCGCGCCTTCTCGGCCAACGTCGCCCACCAGCTGCGGTCGCCCCTGACGGCGCTCGACATGCGCCTGGAGGAGCTCGCCGCGTCCGGCGACCCGGAGGTGCGGCGGGAGGCCCGGGCGGCCCTCGACCAGACGGAGCGGCTGCGGCGGACGACCGACGACCTGCTGGCGCTGGCCCGCCGCGGCGACGCCGGGCCGCTGGCGCCGATCGATGTGGCCGCGCTCGCCGCGGACCGCGTGGAGGCATGGTCGCCCGCGGCGCGCGGGGGCCGCCGGGTGCGGTGCGCCGCGCCCGCCGGCGGCGCCCCCGCCCTGGCGTCGCGGGCCGCCGTGGAGCAGGCGCTGGACGTGCTGCTGGACAACGCCCTCCGCCACGGAGCCGGCGACGTGCAGGTGAGCGCCGCGACCCGCGACGGCTTCGTGCACCTGGCGGTCGCGGACGCCGGCCGGATGGGCGACGACGCCGCCGCCGCGGCGTTCGCGCCCCATCACGACGGGCAGGGCATCGGCCTGCCGCTGGCGCGGGCGCTGCTCGAGGCGGGCGGCGGCCGGCTGACCCTGGCCGCGACCGCGCCCACCCGCTTCGAGATCGTGCTCCCCGTGGCCTGACGGCCCGCTGCGCCAAACCCGCAACCGCCGCCGGGCGCCCCCGGATGGCGCTCGCGGCGGTCGGCGGGAGGCTCGGGCCAGGAGATCCGCCCGAGCAGGAGGTGGGGCATGAGGGTGAGCGACGTGATGTCGGCGCGGCCGATCGTCGTGACATCGACGAGCCGCCGCGAGACCGTGCGCCGGCTGATGGAGGAGGCGGGGGTGCACCACATCCCCGTGATCGACGACGGACGGGTCGCCGGCGTCTGGCTCGCCACCCGCGAGGGCCCGCTGATCCTGCTGGGCCCCGAGCACGTGGACCAGACCGTCCCCGAGGCGGACGCCGAGGAGGCGATGACCGCGCTGATCGAGGACTCCGAGACGGTGCTGGTGTGGGACTCCGGCGTCCCCGCCGGGATCGTGACCCCCAGCGACCTGCGGACGCTCGTGCGCGACGCCCTGCGGGCCCGCGTCGGCCGCCGCTACGGCGCGCCGGTGGTGGCCCTGATCTGCGGCCCCTCCGGCTCGGGCAAGACGACGCTGCTCACGCGGACGCTGGCGATGCTGCCGGACATCCGCATCGGCGTCGTCCAGGGCAACGCGAAGTCGGACGGCCCGCCGGTGGAGCTGCTGGGCGCGCGCTCGGTCGACGCGCCGCAGGCGCACTGGCGCAGCGGGCTGAAGCGGGCCGCGACCCGGCTCGCGGGGTCCGAGCTGATCCTGGCGGAGGACCTCGACGGCCCCGTCGACCCCGAGATGAGCGCCGGCGAGGACCTCCAGATCGTGGTGCTCGACGCCCGCGACCTCGACGGCCGCGAGGACCGCCGGCTGGCCCGGGCGTCGGCGGTCGCGATCTGCCGCGCCGACCAGGCCGAGCCCGCCGCGATCGAGGCGGCCGTGGCCGACCTGCGCGAGCGGCGGCCGCACGTGCCGGTGTTCGTCATGGCACCCGGCCACGACGACCGCGGCCTGCGCGAGTGGGCCGAATGGCTGGAGGGACAGGTGCGCGTGCGCACCGGCGACCGGGGCCGCACCCGGACGGCGCACGCCTGAGGAACGAGGAGGACGACATGCCGACCACGCCCACGCGGTGGGATCCGTTCGCGGACCTGCTGCCGATGCGCCGCGAGTTCGAGCGCCTGCTGGTGCCGCTCGCGGGGGGCTTCGAGTCGAACCTGCCGACGCGCTGGGCGCCGACGGCCGACGTGATCGAGTCGGAGGACGCGATCGTGATCACGGCCGAGCTGCCGGGCGTGAAGGACGAGGACGTCGAGATCACCGTCCACGACGGCATGCTCCGCATCGCGGGGGAGCGCCGGCTGCAGGAGGAGGTCACCGACGACCACGCATACCGGCTCGAGCGGTCCTACGGCGCCTTCGAGCGCCGCTTCCCGCTGCCGCCCGGGGTGAAGGAGGAGGACATCACCGCGGGCATCGCCTACGGGGTCCTGAAGATCACGATCCCGAAGGTGACGGCCGCGGAGCCCCGCAGGATCACGCTCGGCGAGGGCTGAGCGCCGCTCGTCCACCCCGTCGCTCCGGACCAGTGGCGGGGTGGGCGCCCATCAGGCCGCCCCGCCGCCCCCGTCGTCGAGGGGCGGCGGCGCCGCGCCCGTGGCGATCATCACGCGGTTCCAGGCGTTGATGGCGGTGACCGTCACCACCAGGGCCGTCAGGTCCTCGTCGGTGAGCCACCGGCTCGCGTCGTCCCACACCGTGTCCGGGAGGGGCTCCGGGCCGAGGTCGGTCAGCGCCTCCGCCAGGGCCAGCGCCGCGCGCTCGCGCTCGTCGAAGAACGGCGCCTCCCGCCACAGGCCCAGGACGTGGAGCCGGCGCTCGTCCTCGCCGGCCTCGCGCGCCAGGCGCGCGTGCAGGTCGACGCAGTAGACGCAGCCGTTCATCTGGGACACCCGCACCTTCACCAGCTCGGCGAGCCGGTGGTCGAGCGTCGATGCGCGGCTCAGGGCGGCCAGGGCCCGCCGCGCGTCGGGCGCGTTGCGCTGGAGGTGGACGCGGCTCAATGCCCGAACCTCACGTCGGGCAGCACCCGGTGCAGCCAGGACGGCCGCCACCACGCGGCGGCGCCCGCCAGCCGCAGCGCCACCGGCACCAGCAGCAGGCGCACCAGCAGCGCGTCCAGGAGCACCGCCACGCCGAGGATCACGCCCATCTCCTTCGGCGGCAGCGGCCCCGAGAGGGCGAACGTGAAGAAGACCGCCACCATCACCGCCGCGGCCGCCAGGATCACGCGGCCGGAGTGGGCCAGCCCGCCCACCATCGCCTCGCGGGGGTCACCCGAACGGTCCAGGTGCTCCTTGGCCGACGCGAGCAGGAACACCGTGTAGTCCATGGAGATCGCGAAGATCATCGCGAAGAAGAACACCGGGCCCCACGCGTCGAGGAACCCCTGCGACTCGAACCCGAGCAGGCCCGACAGGTGCCCGTCCTGGAACACGAGCGTCGCGACGCCGAAGGCCGCGCCGGTCGCGAGGAGGCTGGTGACGACGCCGATCGCGGCCGCGAGCGGAGCCTGGAGCGCCACCAGCAGCAGCACGAACCCGAGCGCGAGGACGACGCCGATGACGATGGGCGTGTACCGCTCCAGGGTGGCCGCCAGGTCGTGCGTCTCGGCCGCCGCCCCGCCCACGAGCACCGCGGCCGGGAGCGCGTCGCGCAGCCGCGCGATGGTGTCGGCGGTCGCGGTGGACGACGGATCTGTCGTGGGGACCGCCTGCACGAGCGCCAGCCCGTCCGCGCCGGTCTGGGCGGCCGTGACCCGCGCGACGCCCGGGTCGGCCGCGGCGACCTCCGCCGCCTGCCGCATCTCTCCGGCGGGTCCGACGAGTTGGAGGGTGCCGGGCGCGCCCGGCCCGAATGCGGACGTCACCGCCTCATAGCCCTGGCGCGAGCTGTCGCCGTGGGGGACCACGGCGATCGACGGCATGCCGGTCTGCAGGTTCAGGACGGGGATCGCGAGGAGCACGAGGGCGAGCAGGGCGGGGACGCCCCACCGCAGCGGCTGCCGCCACAGGCGCTCGCCCCACGCGGCGAAGCGGGGCGAGCGGTGCTCGCCCTGGTGGACCCACGGGAGGGCGAGCCTGTCGACGCGCGGCCCGAGCCACCCGAGCATGGCGGGGAGCAGCGTCAGCGTCGCCACGAGCACGAAGACCACCGACAGCATGATCCCGAGGGCCATGGAGCGGAACGCCGGGCTCGGGACGAGCATGACCGCCGAGAGGGACACCAGCACGGTCAGGCCGGAGAACAGGACGGCCGTGCCCGCCGTTTCCATCGTCTCCGTGACCGCCGTCGTCACGTCGCGCCGCGACCCGAAAAGGGACCCGCGGAAGCGGACGATGATGAACAGCGCGTAGTCGATCCCGAGCGCCAGGGCGAACATCAGCGCGAAGTTCATCGCCCAGATGGACACGTCGAACGCCTGGGCGGCCAGCACCAGCGCCCCGGCCGAGGCGACCAGGCCCACGATGGTGAGCAGCAGGGGCATGCCGGCGGCGACGAGGGCGCCGAAGGCCACGAGGAGGATCGCCAGCGTCACCGGCCAGCTGATGAGCTCGGAGCGCATCATCGCGTCGCGGTTGGCGGCGTTGAAGTCGGACCACATGCCGGACGCGCCGGTGAGGTCGATCGACATGCCGGCGGGCGCCGCGTCGCGGAGCGCGCCCTTCAGGTCGTCGGCGGCCCGGACCATGTCCGCGGGGCTCGCCGCCGCGCCGCCCATGACGACCGCGGTGCGACCGTCGGCGGAGATCGTCGCTCCGGGACGGGGCGGCTGCACGGACGACACGCGGTCGTCGGCGGCGAGGATCGCCTCGGTCCGGGCGATCGCCTGCCGGAAGGCGGGGTCGGCGGTCGTGAGCGTGTCCGAGTGGACCGCCACCATCAGCGCCGAGCTCGACGCCCCGTCGAAGCCGCGCTCGATCTGCGCACGGGCCGCGACCGACTCGGATCCCGAGTCCTCCCAGCCGGCGCCCGACAGGGCCGTCTCCACGCGCGGGGCCAGCACGCCGAGCGCGAGCGCCACCACCGCCCACGCCACGAACACGGCGCGGCGATGGGCCACCGACCAGCGCCCCAGCCGGCCGACGACGCCGGGTCCGCTCATCGGGAGCAGCCCTCCAGCCCGGTGAACCGCTTCAGGAGCAGCGAGGCCGGGCAGCCGCCCGCCACCACGTAGCTCCACTGGCTGAGCCCCGTCACGAGCGGGAGCAGCAGGAACCACGGGCTCACCATCACGCCCAGCGCGACGCCCGCGAGCGTGACCGACCCCGCCATGGCGAAGAGGGTGCGCTCGAGGGTCCAGCGGCGGCGGCGCGGGATGGTGGAACTGGTGGTGGTCACGGGGTCCTCCTGGTCGGGTGGGCGCAACTCTACCACTAAACAACTTGATAGTTGTTTAGTACCATCCAGCGCATGGACATGCCGCACCCCATCCCGGACGCCCTGGTGGAGCTCGTCGCCGAGCGCTTCCGGGTGCTCGGCGAGCCCATGCGCATCCGGCTGCTCGACCGGCTGCGCGAGGGCGACGCGACGGTCGGCGAGCTGGCCGACGCGCTGGGCACCAGCCAGCAGAACGTGTCCAAGCACGTCGGCGTGCTGGCGCGCGCCGGCATCGTGGCGCGCGAGAAGGAGGGCAATGCGGTGCGGTGCCGCATCGCGGACCCGTCCGTCATGGCCCTCTGCGAGCAGGTCTGCGGCGGGCTGCGCCGCCAGGTCGCGGAGCTCGGCGCGCTGCTGGACGCCGGCGCGCCCGCCGCCCGGCGCTGAGGCCGGCGTCATCCCCGCAGGCGGGCCGGGTCGTCGGTGATCACCCCGGTGACGCCCCAGGCGGCGAGGGCGTCCGCGGACGCGCGATCGTGGACCGGCCAGGTCCACACGTCGTCCGCCCGCTCGCGGAGCGCCGCCACCGTGGCGGGCGTGAGCAGGTCGCGTCGCACGCAGGCCCCCTCCAGGGATCCCGGGCGGCGGCGCAGCAGCAGGCGCAGCTGGGCGCGGCTGCCCGCCGTGTGCATCGTCCGGACGCCCGGCGCGCCCCGGAGCCGCTCCAGTGTCCCCCACCACCGCCCGCAGGCCCGCACGTCGCCCGCCGGCGGGGCGGCGGCCAGGGCGCGCAGCACGGCCCCGGCCAGGCGCGGGTCCGGGCCCTTCAGGTCGAGCAGCAGCCCGGTGCCCGGCGGCACGGCCGCGAGGATCGGCTCCAGGGGCGGGCGCGGGGCCTCCCGATCGAGCAGGTACCACTGCTCCCACAGACGCGGGCACGGGCCGAGGGTCTTCGCGTGGCGCACCTCCAGGCGGCGCCGGAACAGGTGGACGTCGGCCTCCACCACGTCGGCGCCCGCGGCGACGGCCGGCGCGATGCGCGACGGCAGGTTCGCCGCGCGGTGCGCCACCACGAGCCCCGCCGGGCTCACGGGCGCGGGCGGGCCCAGGGGGGCGTCGGGATGACGGAGGGCAGGCGCGTGGCGATGGCGAGCCCCACCAGCGCGACCACGCCGCCGGCGACCACGTCGATCACGTAGTGGTTGGCCGTCGCCACCACCGCGAACGCCATGGCGACCGGGACCGCGACGGCGGCGGCGCGGAGCCAGCGGTTGCGGGTGGCGTGCCAGACGACGATGCCGACGAGCAGGTTCCACCCGAAGTGCAGGCTCGGGAGCGCGGCGTAGCGGTTGATGAGGCCGGGGGGCTGGAGCGTGCGGTACTCGCTCGTCCCCCTCGTGACCGTGTCGACCAGGTCGAGCACCCCGAGCCGCGGCGGGGCCACCGGGATCAGCGCGAAGAGCACCAGCCCGATGGCGCCCGACACGAACATGGCGTTGCGCAGCAGGTAGAAGCGGTCGGGCGCGCGGGCGAAGAGCAGGCCGAGCGTCAGGGCGATCACCGGCCAGTGGCCGTACATGTAGACCGCGTTGACGATTCGGACGAGCGTCTCGTGGTCGATCACGAGCGATTGCGCGGCGTGCTCCCACCCGATGCCGAGGCGCCCCTCGAGACGGACGAGGGCGCGCGCGTTGTCGACGGCCGCACCCGTGCTCGACTGCGTGAGGCCGCGGACCGCGAAGTAGCACAGCGCGGCGCCCACGATGAGCAGGAATTGGACGAGGAGCGGCCGCCAGCCGGGGAACGTCCGCGCCCGCGGCGCCGGCGTCGGGAGAACGGCCGGGGCGGCCGGCCGGACCTCATCTGCGATCGCCATGCCCGGATGCTCCGTCGGCCGCCGGTGCGCGGGCATCGGGGATCACCCGCAGCCGGATCGCGCCTGAGCCGCGATGTGGACGCCGCGGGGCGGTGCTACCGTCGGCCGCAGATCACGTGACGGACCGCAGCTGACCACCGCCGCACCAACGCCTGCCACACCGCGCCGGCGACTCGCCGTGCGCCGTGCGTTCGCTGTGGCGTTCGCCGTGGCCCTGGCGGCGCTGGCCGTGGCCGGGGCGATGACGATGGACCTCGGGGCCGCCGGCCACGCCCTCGCCGGGGCCGACCCCGAGTTGCTCGCGGCCGCGATCGCGCTCTACGCCGTGGGCCAGACCATCTCCGGCGGCATGTGGGCCTCATGCCAGGCCGCCGGCGGCGTCCGCCGCCTGCCGCTCGGCACGGCGCTCGGCATGCACTGGGTCGCACGCGCCGCATGCGAGCTGCTGCCCGCGAGCCTGGGTGAAGCCGCCCGCGTGGCGCTGGTGCGGCGCCACCCGGCGGGGGCCCGGGCCGGCGGCCTGCGGATCACCGGCGGCCTCGTGGGCTACAAGGCCGTGGACGCGGTCGTGACGGGCGTGGCGGTCCTGGCCATGGCGCTCGTGGTGCCCCTCCCCGGCCCCGCCGCGGGGCTCCGCTGGACGGCGGCGATCGCGATCGCCGCCGTGGCCGCCGCCGCCGTGGCCTGGCGCCTCGGCGCGGTGCGGCCGCTGCTGTCCCTGCTGCCGGCCCGCGCGCGGGCGGGCCTCGGGCACCTGGGCGAGGGCGCCGCCGTGCTCGGCTCGCGCCAGGCGGCGGGGACCGCCGCGGTCCTGGCACTGGGAGCCATCGTGGCGCGCCTGCTGAGCCTCGCCGCCCTGCTCGCCGCCCTCGGCGCGCCGCCGCAGGCGGCGGCGCTCGCGTTCTGCGTGATCGTGCTCGCCGGGATCATCCCCGGCGCGCCCGGGGGGGCCGGCACCCGCGAGCTGGTGCTGATCCCGGCCCTCGCCATGGCCTACGGGCTCCCCGGCGACGAGGCGCTGGCCTTCAGCATCGCCGTGCAGGGCACCGCGCTCATCGCGTCGCTGGCGATCGGGTCGGCCGCCCTCGCCTGGCTCGCCCCCGGCCTGACCGGGCGCTGGCCGCAGGAGACGGCCTCCCCGGAGGGCGAGCCCGTGCAGGAGCGCGCCACCGCCTAGACGGGCGGGTCCCTGCGGACGCCACGTCCGCAGAACCCCGCAGCGACCGGGTCGCGATCCCCGATTCCGCCCCGCGCCGGCGGCGGGAGACTCGGTGGGCATCGGATGTCGAGAGGAGGCCGTCATGGCCAGCCGCCGACCGGACCCCGCCCCGGACCGGGGCACCCGCGCCCGCGTGTGGCGCGCCGCGCTCATCCCGCTCGCCGGGGCCGCCCTGCTCGTCCCCACCGCCGGGGCGGCCGCCGCCACCGGCACGCTGAGCGTGACCGACGTGGGCCCGTCCCTGGGGCGCACGATCCCGATCGCGATCCCCGGCGGCGGCACGTTCAGCACCGATCCGGGTGTCCGGACCGCGACCCTCGTCGCCGCGGACGGCAGCCGCATCGTCTCGGACGCCTGGTGCGTCGACCGCACCCGCCGGATCGTGGACGGCGTCGCCTACCCCGTCGATGTGCAGACGCCGTCCGACACCGCCGCCCTCCGCTCCCCGGGCGCGCAGGCCGCCGGCTGGCTGATGGGCGAGGCCGACGCGCTCATGGCGCGGGCCGCGGACCGCGGCCTCGAGGCGGCCGCCGTCCAGGTCGCCGTCTGGCGGCTCACCGGCCAGGCGGCCGACGTGTGGCAGGTCACCTCCGACTCGGCGCTGAACGCCCGGGCCGACGCCCTGCGGCGTCTCGCCGAGGGCCGGACTCCGGTGACGGCGCTCGGGCTCCGGGCCCCCGCCGCGCCCGTCGCGCCGGGCGCCCCCGCCGGCCTGGTGGTGTCCGGCACCCCGGGCGCCGAGGTCGACCTGCGGGTCGGGGCCGGCACCGGCACCCTCACCGCCACGCACGTCGGGATCGGCCCCGCAGGGACCGCGGCGGTGGACCTGACGCCCACCGGGCCGGGCACGGTCACGATCGACGCCGCCGCCCGCGGCGGGGCCCTGATCCGCGCCGCCCACCTGGCCGGCGCGACGGCGCCCCAGGACATGGGCATGCTGCTGCCCCAGCCACTCGCGGCGCAGGCCACGGTCGCGGTCACGACGCCGGTGGTGGCGCCGCCCGCCGTGCTGGCGCCCGCGGCGGTCCCGGTCGCGAAGGCGCGGCCCGCGAGGCTCCGCCTGGGCAAGACCGGCCCGGCACGCGTCGTGTTCGCCCACACGATCCGCTACACGCTCACAGTCGCCAACCCGTCGGCGGTGACCGCGCAGGACGTGGTGGTGCGCGACCCGGTGCCGCAGGGCGCGTCGCTGGGCCGGCTGCCGGCCCGCGCGCAGCTGGAGGGCGGCGCCGTCGTCTGGCATCTGGGCGACCTGGCCCCCGGCGCACGCGTGACCGTGCACCTGCGGCTGCGCGCCGACGTGCTCTCGACCCGGCGCGTGCGGAACGCGGCGCGGGCGTCCGCGTCGAACGCCGCGACCGTCCACGCGCACGCCGTCACCGCCGTCGTCATCCCGCGGCGGGTCGCCCCCGCCCACATCCCGGTGACCGGCTGACGCCGGCCGCCACGTCGCGAACGGAGGAACCATGAAGGCCGCAGTCGTCCACCGGTTCGGCCAGCCCCTCGCGATCGAGGACGTGCCGGTCCCGGAGCCGGGGCCGGAGCAGGTTCTGGTCCGCATCGAGACCTGCGGCCTGTGCCACACCGACATCCACGCCGCCCGCGGCGACTGGCCCATCCAGCCGGCGCTGCCGTTCGTCCCCGGCCACGAGGGCGTGGGCATCGTGGAGCGGGTCGGGGCCGGCAACAGCCACGGCATCCAGCCCGGCATGCGGGTGGCCCTGCCGTGGCTCGGCTACGCGTGCGGGGACTGCGCCTACTGCAACAGCGGACGCGAGACGCTCTGCGAGAGCCAGCGCAACACCGGCTACTTCATGGACGGCGGCTTCGCCGAGTACGCCGTCGCGTTCGCCCGCCACGTCGTGCGGGTCCCGGCGGGGATCGATCCCGCGGACGCGTCGCCGCTGACGTGCGCCGGCGTGACCACCTACAAGGCCGTGAAGGTGGCCGGCGCGTCGTCGGCCGACCTGATCGCGGTCTTCGGCGTCGGCGGCCTCGGCCACCTGGCCGTCCAGTACGCCGCCATCACCGGCGCGCGCGTGGTGGCGGTGGACATCAACGAGCAGCGCCTGCGCACCGCCCGGCGCCTCGGCGCCGACGAGGTCGTGCACGCCGGCGAGGAGGACCCTGTCGCGGCGATCCGGCGGCTCGGCGGCGCCCAGGCCGGGATCTCCACGGCGGTGCACCCGATCGCGTTCGAGCAGGCCTTCGGGTCGCTGGCGCGCGGCGGCACCCTGGTGTGCGTGGGCCTGCCCGCCGAGAACGCGATGCGGCTCCCGATCTTCGAGACCGTGCTGGGCGGCCTGACCGTCGTCGGCTCGATCGTCGGCACCCACCACGACCTGGAGGAGGTGTTCGCGCTGCACGCCCGCGGCAAGACCGTCGTCGAGCGCACCGAGGTGCCGCTGGACGACGTGAACGCGGCGATCGCGTCGGTGCTGGACGGCAGCGCGGGCACGGCGCGCCTGGTGCTGCGACCGGTGTGGGTGCCCGGCGCCACCGCCCAGATCCGGCCCGCCCGCGGCGGCGCCGCGGCGGGCGCCACGGCGTTCGACCACACGGGCGCCTTCGCACCGGGCGGCGTGATCGGGCTGCCGACGCACCGCAGCGGCGGGACGGTCGCCGGGCGGTGACCCCGGCGCCGGGGCCCGCGGGACGGCTCTTCCGCGACCTCCGGTCCTCCCCGGACGGGCTCAGCTCGCGCGAGGCCGCCCGCCGGCTCCAGGCGCACGGGCCCAACGAGCTGGAGCGCCGGCAGGGCGCCGTCTGGCCCCGCCAGGTGGCGGCCCAGCTCGTCCACCCCCTCGCCCTCCTGCTGTGGGCGGCGGCGGCGCTGGCGGCGCTCGCCGGCACCGGCGCGCTGGCCGTGGCGATCGCCGGCGTGGTGGTGCTGAACGCCGCGGTCGCGGTGGTCCAGGAGCGCCAGGCCGAGCGCGCCATCGACGCGCTGCGCCGCTACCTGCCCCCGCAGGCGACGGTGCGGCGCGACGGCGCCCGGGTCACGGTCCCCGCCCGGGAGCTCGTGACCGGCGACGTGCTCCTGATCGAGGAGGGCGACCGCATCTCGGCGGACGCGCACCTCGTGTCGGGCGCGGTCGAGATCGACATGTCGGCGCTCACGGGCGAGTCGGAGCCCGTGCAGCGCGGCGCCGACCTCGAGGACGCGCACCCCTCCCCGCTCCAGGCCCGCGACATGGTGTTCAGCGGCACGCTCTGCACCGGCGGCGAGGCGGTGGGCCTGGTGCGGGCCACGGGTATGCGCACCGAGCTGGGGCGCATCGCCGCGCTCTCGCAGCGCGGGGGCCGCGAGCAGAGCCCCCTGGAGCGCGAGGTGCGGCGGGTGGCGTGGCTCATCGCGGCGATCGCCGTGGCCGCGGGCCTCGCGTTCATGGCCCTGGGCCTCCTGGCCGCGGGCCTCCCGGTGGCCGACGCGGTCAGATTCGCGGTCGGCCTGCTGGTGGCGAACGTGCCGGAGGGCCTGCTCCCGACCATCACCCTGTCGCTGGCGGTGTGCGTGCGGGCGCTCAGCCGGCGCGGGGCGCTGGTGAAGCGGCTCTCGGCGGTCGAGACGCTGGGCGCGGCGACGGTGATCTGCACGGACAAGACGGGGACGCTCACCGAGAACCGGATGCGGCCGGTGGCGGCCTGGACGCCCGCGGGCGAGGTGGCGCTGCCGGGGGGGTCGGCCCCGGTGGCTCCCGGGCTGGGGCGGCTGGCCCGGCGCGCCGCGGCGTGCTGCAACGCCGTGGTCGATCCGTCCGGCGGCCGGCCCCCGTCGGGGGATCCCACGGAGGTGGCAGTGCTGGAGGCGGCCGCCGCCCTGGGGGCGGACGTCGACGCCGTGCGGCGCGACGCCCGGCGGCGCGCCGTGTACCGCTTCGACCCCACGCGCCGCACCATGGCCACGGTCGACGACACCGACGACGGGCGGTGGATCAGCGTGAAGGGGGCGCCGGAGGCGATCGACGCCCGGGCCGTCCGCATCGCCGGCCCCGACGGCGCGGAGCGGCCCATGACCGCCGACGATCGCCGCCGCGTCGCGGACGCCGTGGAGGCCATGGCCGCGCGCGGGCTGCGGGTGCTGGCCGTCGCCGACCGCCCGGTCCCGGCCGGCGCGGCACCCGCGGACCGCGATGACGCGGAGCGCGACCTCTGCCTCCTGGGCCTCGTGGGGATGCACGACCCGCCTCGGGCGGCGGTGCCCGGGGCGGTCGGGCGCTGCCGGCGGGCCGGCATCGGGATCGTGGTGGTGACGGGCGACAACGGCCTGACCGCCGCGGCCGTCGCCCGCGAGGTGGGCATCGTCCAGGGCGCGGCGCGCGTGGTGGGCGGGCCGGAGCTGGCGGCGATGGACGACGCCGCCCTGACCGCGCTGCTCGCCGACCCCGACGGGCTCATCTTCGCCCGCGCCGAGCCGGAGGCGAAGCTGCGGATCGCCGAGACCCTGCGCGCCGGCGGCCACGTCGTGGCGATGACGGGCGACGGCGTGAACGACGCGCCGGCCCTGCGCCACGCGGACATCGGCGTCGCGATGGGGCGCTCCGGGACCGACGTCGCCCGCGAGGCCGCCACGATGATCCTGACCGACGACGACTTCGCGACCATCGTGGCCGCCGTCGAGGAGGGCCGCCGCGTCTACGCGAACGTCCGCCGGTTCGTGCTGTACATCCTGGCCCACTCGCCCCCGGAGGTCACGCCGTTCCTGGCCTTCGCCCTGTCGGGCGGCGCGATCCCGCTGCCGCTGACGGTGATGCAGCTCCTGGCGGTCGACCTGGGCACGGAGACGCTGCCCGCCCTCGCCCTGGGCCGCGAGCCCGCCGACCCGGACGTGATGGAGCGGCCGCCGCGGCGCGCCGGCGCCCGGCTGGTGGACCGCCCCCTGCTGGCCCGCGCCTGGGGCGCGATGGGCCTCGCCTCCGCGGCGCTGGTGATGTGCGCGTTCCTGGCCGAGCTGCTGGCGGCGGGCTGGTCGCCCGGCGACCCGACGGGCGCGGGCACGGCGCTCCACGGCGCCTACCAGCAGGCCACCACGATGGCGTTTCTCGGCATCGTGGCCTGCCAGGTGGGCACCGCGATGGCCGCGCGCACGGAGGACGGGGCCCGCACCCGCCCGCCGCTGCTGGCCAACCGGCTGCTGCTGTGGGGCATCGCCTTCGAGCTGGCGCTCTCCGCCCTGATCGTGACGGTCCCCCTGCTGCAGGAGATCTTCGGCACGGCCGTGCCCACGATCCCGTCGCTCCTGGTGCTGCCGGCGTTCCCCCTGGTGGTGTGGGCGGCCGACGCGGCGCGCCGGCACCGCCGCCTGCGCCGCACGCGCGTGCGGGCCGCGCCGGCATGACGCGTACTTCCCCGTAGACGGCGCACGGCGCGGCGCGGATGCCTGCGCGGGGGGAGGCGGCGACGATCCGGCCAGGATCCCCAGTGGAGGTGGAGCGCGGTGAGCGTCGTCACGATCAGCGCGATCAAGGCGGACGTCGGCGGCTGGGTGGGCCACAGCGCCGTGCATCCGGAGATGCTGGCCGAGGCCGGGCGCCGCGTCGGGGACGCCGTGGCGGAGGGGCTGCTGCTGGACGGGGCCGTCAACGCCTGCGGCGACGACGTGAACCTGGTGATGACGCACCGGCACGGCGTCGACGCCGAGCCCGTCCACCGCTTCGCATGGGAGACCTTCGAGGCGCTGACCGCCGTGGCCCGCCGGCTGCATCTCTACGGCGCCGGCCAGGACCTGCTGGCGGACGCGTTCTCGGGCAACGTCCGCGGCGCGGGGCCGGGGGTGGCGGAGATGGAGATCCGTGAGCGGCCGTCGGAGCCGTTCATCGTCTTCGCCGCCGACAAGTGCGCGCCCGGCGCCTGGAACCTGCCGCTGTACGCCATGTTCTGCGACCCGTTCAACACGGCGGGCCTGGTGATCGACACCGCGATGCACCGGGGCTTCACGATCGAGGTGCACGACCTGATCGAGCACCGGGCGATCCGGCTCACGTGCCCCGCGGAGCTCTACGACCTGCTGGTCTTCATCGGCACGCCGGGGCGGTACGTCGTGAAGCACGTGTTCCGCGCCGGCGACCCGGACGAGCCCGTCGCGTCGACCTCCACCTCGCGGCTGTCCCTGATCGCCGGGCGCTACGTGGGGAAGGACGACCCGATCATGATCGTCCGCTGCCAGAGCGGCCTGCCCGCCGTGGGCGAGGTGCTGGAGCCGTTCGCCCGGCCGCACCTGGTGGCCGGCTGGATGCGGGGATCGCACAACGGCCCGCTCATGCCGTGCGCGATCGGCGACAGCCACCCGGCGCGCTTCGACGGGCCGCCCCGGGTGGTGGGCATGGGGTTCCAGCTCGCCGACGGGCGGCTGGTGGGTCCGCGCGACATGCTCGGCGACATCTCGTTCGACCGGGCCCGTGCGATGGCCCTGGAGCTCGCCGACCACATGCGGCGGCTGGGGCCGTTCGAGCCCGGACGCCTGCCCGCCGAGGACATGGAGTACACCACGATGCCGGCGGTCGCCGCGGCCCTCGAGGAGCGGTGGGTGCCCATCCCGGAGCCGGCCGGCGCGCACGCGGGGGCGGAGCGATGAGCACGACGGCGCGACCCGCGCTGCGGGACCTGATCGACCTGCACGGGCGCGTCGCCGTGGTGACCGGCGCGTCCATGGGGATCGGCCTCGGCATCGCCCGCCGGCTGCACGAGGCGGGCGCGGCGGTCGTGATGGCCGACCTGCGCGGCGACCTCGCGGCGGAGGCGGCCTCCCTGATGGAGGCCGCGCGGCCCGACAGCGCGCTGGCCATGCGGGCCGACGTGGCCGACGAGGACGACGTGCGGCGCATGACCGACGAGGCCGTCGCCCTCTTCGGGCGTATCGACATCCTGGTGAACAACGCCGGCATCTACCCGAACCGGCCGCTCGCGCAGATGGACGCCGCCACGTTCCGGCGGGTGCTGGACGTGAACCTGACGGGGGCGTTCCTCTGCACCCGCGAGGCGGCGCGCGACATGGTCGCCCGCGGGGAGGGCGGGCGCATCGTGAACGTCACCTCCATCGATGCCCTGCACCCGTCGATGGTGGGCCTGGCCCACTACGACGCCTCGAAGCACGGCCTGTGGGGTTTCACCAAGAGCTCGGCGCTGGAGCTGGCGCCCCACGGCATCGCGGTCAACGCCGTCGCGCCGGGCGCGATCCGGACGCCGGGGGTGGGCCAGGTGGACGAGGCCACCCTCGACGCCTTCGCCGCGCTCGTCCCCATGGGCCGGATCGGCCTGCCCGACGACATCGCCCGGGCCGTGCTGTTCCTGGCCTCGGACCTGGCGAGCTACGTCACGGGCGCCCAGCTCGTGGTGGACGGGGGCCGTCTGCTGTCGTGAGGGCGGCCAGCCGGGCCGTCAGGCGCCGCAGCACCTCGGCGCGGTCGACCTTCCCGGACGGGTTCGTGGGCAGCGCGTCCATCACCACCAGCGCGCGCGGCACCTCGTGCGGCGGCAGGTGCTCGGCGGCCCGCGCCGCCAGCCTGGGCGCGACCCCGTGGGGCGCGTCGCCGGTCGCCGCCACCGCGGCCCCCACCTGCAGGAGCCCCTCCCGGTCGGGCACCGGGATCACGATCACGTCGGTCACCTCGCGCGCGCCGCGCAGGACGCCCGCCACGCGGTCGGCGTCGACCCAGGCCCCTCCCGCCTTGAACCGGTCGCCCTTGCGGCGCACGAAGCGGTAGCCGCCGTCCGGCTCGCGGCGGACGATGTCGCCCGTCGGGAGCCAGCCGCGCCAGTCGACGGGCCCGAAGCCGTCCTCGCCGTGGTAGCCGTCCATGATCGTCGGCCCCGCCACCACCAGCTCGCCCTCCCCCTCGGCGGCTCCGGGCCCGGGGTGGCGCAGGCGCACCTGGTAGCCCGGCACCGGCCAGCCCACCGTCCCGGGGCGGGCGCCGCCCGGCCGCGCCGAGAGGTAGAGGTGGGACGTCTCGGCCGAGCCGAGCCCGTCCAGCAGGCGCAGGCCGAGCGTGCGGTGGACGGCCGCCCAGACGCGTGGCGGCAGGGGCTCGCCGGCGGAGACCGCCGTGCGCACGCCGCTGAACGCGCCGGCCGCGACGTGCCCGTCGTCGATGTCGCGGGCGAGCCGCGCCCAGGAGGTCGGGACGCCGAACAGGGTGGTCACGCCGTGGTGGGCGCAGTCGCGGGCGCAATCGGCCGGCGTGCGGCCCCGGTCGGGCACCGCGGCGGCGGCGCCGGCGCCCAGCGGGAGGGCGAGGGTGTTGCCCAGCCCGTAGCCGGTCGACAGCGACGCGGCCGACCACGTCACGTCGCCGGGGCGCAGCCGCAGCACGCGGCGCCCGTACGTGGCGATGCACGCGGGGATGTCGCCGGCACGGTGGCGCGCCCAGCGGGGCCGCCCCGCCGATCCCGACGTGAGCAGCAGGTGGGCGAGGTCGCCGGGGCGCACCGCGGCCGGCCCCGGGTCCGGGATGCCGGTCACGATCGCGTGGCGGAGCTCGCGCACGGCGAGCCCGCGCGGCCCCAGGCGCACGTCCGGCTCCTCCGCCACCGTCATGTCGGCACCCAGGCGGGCGGCGGCGGCCATCCGCCGGGCCGGCGCGATGTCGGGGCTGAGGGGCGCCACGACCGCGCCGATGCGCGACGCGCCCAGGAACAGGGCGACCCACTCCGGCGAGTCCGGCACGGTGACCAGCAGGATGTGGCCGCGTCGGACCCCCCGCGACGCCAGCCAGCCGGCCGCGGCGCCCGCGGCGCCGGCCAACTCGTCGTAGGACCACCACCCGCCGCTCCACCGCAGCGCGGGCAGGTCGCCGTCGCCGCGGGCCACGACGGGGTCCAGCAGCAGCGACACCAGGTCGCCGGGACGGCGGGCCGGGATGGGGGATGGCGGCGGGGGCTCCACGGCGCGAGCGTCCCGCCGGGGGCGGGGCGCGCGAATCCGGGGCGACCCGCAGGCCCACCCCGGGATCGCCCGCGAGCGCGACCGCGTGGACCCGGTGGGCGCCCCGGGCCACGCCGCCTACCGTCGGTCCGATGGGCGGACCCGACGGACTCGACGCGCTGCTCCCCCAGGCCCGCCTCGTCGAGGTGACGGCCCGCGACGTCGGCGCAGCGCCGGACGTGGCGTGGGCGCGCGTGCGCCACGGCGACCTGGGCGACGTGCCGGTGGTGCGGGCGCTCTTCGGACTGCGCGCGCTGCCCGCCCGGCTGGCCGGTCACGCCCCCGGCCCCCTGCGGCTGCGCATCGACGACATCGCCTCGACCCCGGCGGAGCCCGGGTTCGCGGTGCTCGCCGACGACCCGCCGCGCGAGGTCGTGGTGGGCGCCGCCGGCGCCGTGTGGCGGCGCGAGATCCCGTTCGTGCACGTCGCCGACGCCGCCGCGTTCGCCGCCGCCGCGGCGCCCGGGCTGGTGCGGGTGGCGTGGGCGCTGCGCGTGCGGCCCCGCGACGGCGGCGGGTCGCGGATCGAGATCGAGGTGCGCGTCGACCCCGGCGACGCCGCGGCGTGGCGGCGCTTCCGGGCCTACTTCGCGGTCGTCGGCCCCTTCTCGCGCCTCATCCGCCGCGCGCTGCTGCGGGAGCTCGCGCGCGAGCTGGGCGACCCGCCGATGCCGGGCGACGCCCTGCTGCCCGACGCCGTCGCCGCCGCCACCCACGAGACCACGATCGGCGCGACGCCCGACGAGGTGTGGCCGTGGCTCGCCCAGATGGGCGTCGGGCGGGCGGGGTTCTACGCGCTCGACGCGATCGACAACGGCGGGCGCCCCAGCGCGCGGGAGCTCCACCCCGAATGGACCGCGCTCCGCGCGGGCGACCGCGTCCCCGCCGACGGCCGCGGCGGCCACTTCGAGGTGCTCGAGGCCCAGGCGCCCCGGGCGCTGGTGCTCGGCGGCCTCTGGGACGCCGACGCGGGCCGCAACGTCCCGTTCGCCGGGCCCCGCCCGCCGCGCCACTGGCAGGCGACCTGGGCCTTCGCGCCGGCGCCGGCCGCCGGCGGGCGCACCCGCCAGAGCGAGCGGGCGCGTGCGGCCCACCCGGGCACCGGCGGCCAGCACGCCGCCTGGATCCGACCGGCGCCCGCCGTGCAGCAGCGGGTGCAGCTGCGGAACCTTGCGCGCCGCGCGGAGGGCCGGGCGCGCACCGGCTGGCGCGACGTGGCCGCGGGCCTGGGCGGCGCCGCCCGCATGGCGGCCGCGGCGGCCACCCCCGGCCGGCGGCCACGTCGCGCCACCTGGGGGGCGGGGCCCGCGCTGGCGGCGCGCCCCCACCCCGGCGACGACCTGGTGCCGCGGCCGCGCTGGGGGTGGACCCACGCGGTCATCGTGGACGCGCCGGCCGAGGCCGTCTGGCCGTGGATCGCCCAGATCGGCGCCGACCGGGCGGGCTTCTACAGCTACACGTGGCTCGAGAACCTGGCCGGGTGTGGCGTCCGCGACGCGGAACGCATCCACCCCGAGTGGCAGGCGCGACCCGGCGATCACCTGGTGCTGCACCCGCAGGCGCCGCCCCTGACCGTGGTGGAGGTCGACGAGGGACGCCACCTGGTGGCCCACGGCCCGCCCGACGCGGCGGCCCGCGCCGCCGGCCGGCCCTGGGCGGCCGCGAGCTGGCTCATCGCCGCCGAGCCCCTCTCGCGGAACCGCACCCGCATCGTCAGCCGCTACCGGTGCGCGTGCTCCGACGACCTCCGCACCCGCCTCGCGATGGGCCCGGCCCTGGTGGAGCCCGTGGGCTCCGCGATGGACCGCCGGATGCTCCGCGGCGTGGCCCGCCGGGCGCGGACGGGCGGGTGAGGGCCGCGACCGTCCCCGGACGCACCGCACCGGGACCGGGCGTCATCGACGATGGCGGCGAGCGGGTGCTGCTGCGCGACGGCCGCAGCGTCGCGGTGCGCGCCTGCTCCGAGAGGGACGCCGACGGCATCGCCGCCATGATCGCGGGGATGTCCCCGACGGCGCGGGCCATGCGGTTCGGCGCCGCCCGCGGCAGCCTCACGTCCGCCGAGGCGCGCGACATGGCCGCCGCGCCCGGGCCGCGGGGCGGCGGGGTGGTGGCCGTCGCGGGCGGCGAGGGCGAGCGCATCGTGGCCATCGCGCGCTACTACCGCGCGCCCGGCGCCGCCGATGCCGAGCTGGCCGCCGCCGTGGCCGATCGCTGGCAGGGCCTGGGCCTGGGGACGGCCCTCGTGGAGCGCATCTGCGACCACGCCGCCGCGAACGGCGTGGACACGCTCTGGGCGTGGATGCGCACGGACAACCGCCGGATGCGGAGCGTCCTGGAGGGGCTCGGCGGCCCCGTGACGCTGGAGCGCGCCCCCGACGGTGTGCTCGCCCGCGTCCCACTCCACTACGACGCGGAGCGCGACGATGCGGGCGGCGCCCGGGACGCCGCCGGCGCGGTCGCGTCGCTGCGCCCCCTGATGCGGCCCGAGGGGATCGCCGTGGTGGGCGCGTCCCGCGATCCCTCCGCGCCCGGCGGCGCCGTGCTGCGCGCCCTGCTCGACGCCGGGCGGGCGGCGCCCGTGTACGCCGTGAACCGCGCCGCCGACGTCGTCGCCGGCCGCCGCGCCCACCGCTCGCTGGGCCTCCTGCCCGGGCCGGTCGACCTGGTGGTCGCGGCGGTCCCTGCGGAGGAGGTGCCGGCGGTCGCCCGCGAGGCCGCCGCGTGCGGCGCCCGCGCCCTGGTGGTGCTGTCGGCCGGCTTCGCCGAGCAGGACGAGCACGGCGCCCGGCTCCAGGCCGAGCTCGTCCACGTGTGCCGCACCGCCGGGCTGCGCCTGGTGGGGCCCAACTGCCTCGGCGTGTCGGTCAGCTCGGGCCCCACGCGGTTCGACGCCACCTTCGGGCCCATGCCGGCGCGCCCGGGCCGGATCGCGCTCGCGTCCCAGAGCGGCGGCCTCGGCGTCGCCGCCCTCGCCCACTGCGCGGCCCGCGGCATCGGGACCTCCGCGTTCGTGAGCCTGGGCAACGGCGGCGACGTGGGACCCGAGGATCTCCTCGCATGGTGGGACGCCGACCCGGACACCCGCGCGGTGCTGCTGTACCTGGAGGGGGTGGGCGATCCCCGGCGCTTCGCCCGGATCGCGCGGCGCGTGTCGCGGCGGACCCCGGTCGTGGTGCTCAAGGGCGGCCGCGGCGGCGCGGGCCGGCGTGCCGCCGGCTCGCACACCGCCGCCCTCGCGACCGGCGAGCCGATGACCGACGCCCTGTTCGACCTGGCCGGCGTGGTGCGTGCGGACACGCTCGAGGAGCTGCTGGAGACGGGCGAGACGCTGTCGTCCCAGCCCCTCCCGGCGGGACCCCGGCTGGGCATCGTCTCCAACGCCGGCGGACCCGCGATCCTGGCGGCCGACGCCGCCGAGGCGGCCGGCCTGGAGGTGCCGGCGTTCGGCCACGTGGTGCGGACGCTGCTCGCCTCGATGCGGACGCCGCCCGCCGCGGACGGGAACCCCGTCGACCTCGGCGCCGGAACCGGCGCCGACGCGGTGGAGCGCGCCGGCCGGGTCATCATCGCGTCCGGGGAGGTGGACGCGCTGCTGGTCCTCGTGACCCCGCTCCGCGGCACCGACACCCCGGCGATCATCCGGGCCGCGGAGCGGCTGGCCAACGACCGGGTCCCGGTCGCGGGGTGCGTGGTGGGCCCCAGCCCGGAGCCGCCCGGCGACGAGCCGTCCATCCCCTGGCTGGCGATGCCGGAGGGCGCGGTCCGCGCGCTGGCCGGCGCGTGGCGCGCGGCCCAGGCCGCGGACCGGCCGGAGGACCCGGCGGTGCGGCCCGCCGGCATCGACGCGGCCGCGGCGCGCGCGGCCCTGGGCGAGGCCGAGCCGGGCGCGTGGCTCTCCCCGGCGGCCGTGGAGCGGGTGCTCGGCGCCTACGGCATCCCCGTCCCGCCCGCCGTCCTCGCCACGAGCGCCGCCGACGCCGCGGCGGCGCAGGCGGCGATCGGCGGCCCCGTCGCGGTGAAGCTGGTGAGCGCCAGGCTGACCCACAAGACCGACGTCGGCGGCGTGGCGCTCGACATCCTCACCCCGGACGGGGCCGCCGCCGCGTTCCGGGGGATCGCCGAGAAGCTGCGGAGCCGCGGGCTCGGCGACCGGATGGAGGGGGTGCTCGTCCAGGAGATGGCGCCCGCCGGGACCGACCTCATCGTCGGGGGGCTGCGCGACCCGGTGTTCGGGCCGTGCGTGCTGGCGGGGATCGGGGGCACCGACGCCGAGGTGTGGCGCGACCGCCGCGTTGCGCTCGCCCCCGTGGGGCCGGCCTCGGCCGCGGAGCTCTGGGACCGCCTGCGGGGCGTGGCCCTGCTGGACGGCTGGCGGGGGCTGCCGCCGGTGCCCCGCGACGCCCTGGCCGACCTGACCGCCCGGGTCGCGTGGCTGATGTCGGACATCCCGGGCGTCGCCGAGCTGGACCTCAACCCGGTGCGGACGGACGCCGCCGGGCGGCCCGTGGCGCTGGATGCCCGGATCCGGCGCGCGCCGACCCGCGAGCCGGGTCCGTAGTCGCCCGCACCGTGGGTCGGCCGCCGCCCCGATGGACGCGGGGGCGGGCCGCGGGACGCTTCGACCGGCGGCCGGTGGTCGGCCGCGCCAACGAGGACGGGAGGCAGCCGTGAGCGAGTCGACCCTCGGATCGACCGAGGTCCGGACGGCGGCGCTGGAGGAGCGGGTCGACGCGCTCGAGCGCGAGGTCGAGACCCTGCGCGAGGAGATCCGCGCCCTGGCCGCGACCCTCGGGGGCGCGCGCACCCCGCTCGACCGGTGACGGCGCTCGAGCTGGCGCGTCTCCAGTTCGGCGTCACCACCGTCTTCCACTTCATCTTCGTCCCGCTGAGCATCGGCCTGGCGTTCTTCGTCGCCGTGCTGGAGACGCTCCGGCACCGCACGAAGGACCCGAAGTACGCCCGCCTCGTCCACGTCTTCGGCCGGCTGATGCTCATCAGCTTCGCCGTGGGCGTGGTCACGGGCATCGTGCAGGAGTTCCAGTTCGGCATGAACTGGAGCGAGTACTCGCGCTACGTGGGCGACGTGTTCGGCGCGCCGCTCGCGATGGAGGGCCTCGCGGCCTTCTTCCTGGAGTCGACGTTCATCGGGCTCTGGATCTTCGGGCGCGACCGTCTGCCCGCCCGGGTGCACCTCGCCACCATCTGGCTCGTCTCGTTCGGGACGATGCTCTCGGCCTACTTCATCCTGGCCGCCAACTCGTGGATGCAGCACCCCGTGGGGTACACGATCGGCGACTCCGGCCGCGCCGAGATGACGAGCATCTGGGCCGTCCTGACCAACTCGACCGCGCTCTACGCGTTCGGCCACACCATCCTGGGCGCCCTGACCACCGGCGGCGTCGTGATCCTGGCCGTGGCCGCATGGCAGATGCTGCGCGGCGTCGACGTGGAGACGTTCCGGCACGTCGCCGCGATGGCCGTGGTCGTCACCTTCGCGGGCGCCGTCGCGACCGGCCTGATCGGCCACTTCCAGGCGCAGCTCATGACGGAGCAGCAGCCGATGAAGATGGCGGCGGCCGAGGCCCTGTACGACTCGGCGGACGGCGCGCCGTTCTCGCTGTTCGCCGTCGCGCCGTTCGAGGCGCGCCCGGAGCGGCTGACGCACAACATCGAGGTGCCGAACGGGCTCTCCATGCTCTCCACCAACACGTGGAACGGCCGCGTGGAGGGCATCAACGACCTCCAGGCCGACTACGTCGCCCGCTACGGGCCCGGCGACTACCGGCCGATCATCGGCATCACGTACTGGTCGTTCCGCCTGATGGTGGGGGCCGGGGTGCTGATGATCCTGCTCGGCGCCGCCGGGCTCCTGCTGCACCGCAGGGGCGTGCTGGCGACCTCCCCGCGGTTCCTGCGGATCGCCGTGTGGGCCGTCCCCCTGCCCTTCGTCGCGAACGCGATGGGATGGATCTTCACCGAGATGGGGCGCCAGCCCTGGGTGGTCCAGGGGCTGCTTCGGACCGACCAGGCCGTGTCCCCCATCGTGTCCTCGTGGACGGTCGGGCTGAGCCTCGCCGGATTCACGCTCCTGTACGGCGTCCTGGCCGGCGTCGCGGGCTGGCTCGCGATGCGCGAGCTGCGCCGCCCCTACCCCGAGGTCGAGCCCGGCGGGCCGGCCGAGCCCAGCGAGCCCTCGCTCGCCTACTAGGAGGACTCGTGGACCCCACCGCACTCGAGACGCTCTGGTTCGTCCTGATCGCCGTCCTCTGGACCGGCTACCTGGTCCTGGAGGGATTCGACTTCGGCGTCGGGATGCTCCTGCCGGTGCTGGGCCGCACCGAGGCCGACCGGCGGTCGATGATCGCCTCGATCGGCCCGGTCTGGGACGGCAACGAGGTGTGGCTCCTCACGGCCGGCGGCGCCACGTTCGCCGCGTTCCCGGAGTGGTACGCGACGCTGTTCTCGGGCTTCTACCTGGCCCTGTTCCTGATCCTGGCCGCGCTCATCGTGCGCGGCGTGGCGTTCGAGTTCCGCGAGCGCCACGACAGCCCCCGGTGGCGGCGCACGTGGGACGCCGCGATCGTCGTCGGCAGCGCGCTGCCCGCCCTGCTGTGGGGCGTCGCGTTCGCCAACCTCGTCCGCGGCGTCCACCTCGACGCCTCGGGCGAGTACGCCGGGAGCTTCGGCGACCTCCTCAACCCCTACGCCCTGCTCGGCGGCGTGGCCACGCTGGCCCTCTGCGCCGCCCACGGGGCGCTGTTCCTGACCCTCCGGACGCGTGGCGGCCTGCTGGCCGCGGCGCGGCGGCTGGCGGTGCCCCTGACCGCCGCGCTGGTCGTGGCCGGCGCCGCGTTCCTGGCGTGGACCGTCGGCAGCGCCGCGGCCGACGACACCCTCGGATGGCTGGAGGCCGCGGCCGCCGCCGCCACGGCCGTCGCCGCGGTGGCCGCCGCCGTCCTGGCGTGGCGGGGACGCGCGACGTGGGCGTTCGGCGCCACCACCGCAGCGACGGCGCTGCTGGTGGTCACGATCTTCTCCAGCCTGTGGCCCAACGTCATCAACTCGGTGGACGATCCGTCGCTGGCGCTCTCGATCACGGACGCCGCGTCGACGAACTACACGCTCGGCGTGATGACCGTCGTCGCCGTGATCCTGACCCCGGTGGTGCTCGCGTACCAGGCGTGGACGTACTGGGTGTTCCGCGAGCGCGTCGGCGGCGGCGCCGAGGGCACGCACACGGCGCTCGACCTGCTGCCCGGCCACCACGGCGCAGACCCCCGGCCCGAGGCGTGATCGCACCGGTCCACCGCCGGCTCCTGCGGGCGAGCGGGGCCGCGCGGTGGCACCTGGCGGCGGCCGTGGCGTCCGGGGCGGCCACCGCCGCCGCGGTCATCGCGCAGGCGGTGCTGCTGGGGAGGATCGTGGCCGCGCTGGTCGCCGGCGCCTCCCCGGCGGACGTCCGGGCGGAGATCATCGGCCTGGCCGTGGCGTCGGTGGCGCGGGGCGCGCTCGGGTGGGGTCAGGCGATGTCCGCCAACGTCGCGGCCGCGCGGGTGATGTCGACGCTGCGCGTCCGGCTGGTGGGGCACGTGCTGCGCGCGCGCCCGGCGGCGGGCGAGGCGGGGCGCGCCGGCGAGATCGCGACGGACGCGGTGCAGGGGGTGGACGCCCTCGAGACCTACTTCGGCCGCTACGTCCCGGAGGCGGTCCTGGCGGTGCTGGTGCCGCCCGCCGTGATCCTGTGGGTGCTGCCCCTCGACCCGGCGTCGGCGGCCATCATGGCGCTGACGCTGCCCGTGGCCGTCGTGTTCCTGGCCCTGGTCGGCATGGCCGCCGCATCGGCCTCGCGGGCGCGGATGGACGCGCTGCGCACCCTCGGCGGCCGGTTCGTGGAGGTGGTGCGCGGGCTCCCGACGCTCCGCGCGCACGGCCGCGCCGCCCACCAGGCCGAGGTGCTCGGCGACATCGGCGAGCGCCTGCGCCGCGAGACGATGGGCACCCTGCGGGTGGCCTTCCTGTCGGCCCTCGTGCTGGAGCTGGCGGCGTCGCTGGGCGTCGCGCTCGTCGCGGTGGCGATCGGGCTCCGCCTGGCCGACGGCGGGATGACCCTGGAGGCGGGACTGACCGTGCTCGTGCTGGCGCCCGAGCTGTACGCCCCGCTGCGCCGGGTGGGCGCCAACCACCACGCGGCCGCCGACGGCCTGGCCGCCGCCGAGCGCATCCACGAGGTGCTCGACCTGCCGCCCTCGCTCGCGCCGGCGGCGGAGCCGGTCGCCCTGCCCGACCCGGCCGTCGCGCCGCTCTCCCTGGAGGGGGTGGCCGTGCGCCACGAGGGCCGCGACCGGCCGGCGCTGGCCGCGGTGGACCTGACGATCGCGCCCGGCGAGCGCCTTGCGCTGGTGGGTCCCAGCGGGGCCGGCAAGTCGACGCTCATCGCCCTGCTGGCGCGTCTGGCCGATCCGGACGACGGCCGGGTGGCGTGCGGCGGCGCCGACCTGCGCCACGGGGACGGCGACGCGTGGCGGCGGCGCGTGGCCTGGGTCCCGCAGCGCCCCTCCCTGCTCGCCGCCACCGTCGCCGAGAACGTGCGGATGGGCGACCCGTCGGCGTCGGAGGCCCGGCTGTGGGAGGCGCTCGAGGCGGCGAACGCCGCCGCGCTGGTGCGGGGGCTCCCCGACGGCCTGGCCACCCGGATCGGCGACGGCGGACGGCGCCTGTCGGTCGGCGAGACGCGCCGCCTGGCGCTGGCGCGGGCTTTCGTGCGGGACCCGTCGCTGGTGCTGCTGGACGAGCCCGCCGCCGGCCTCGATCCCGCCTCCGCGGCGCTGGTCGAGGACGCCATCGGCCGCCTCTGCCACGGCCGCACCGCCGTCATCGCGACGCACCGGCTGGCGATGACCGCCGGCGCCGACCGCGTGGTGGTGCTCCAGGAGGGGCGCATCGCGGAGCAGGGCCCGCCCGCGGCGCTCGCGCCGGACGGGCCGTTCGCGGCGCTCCGGCGCGACGAGGTGGCGGTGGCCGCGTGACCGGTCCCTCGCTCCTGCGCGGCGCGCTGCGGCTCGCGGACGCGGGGCGCCTGCGCCTGACCCTGTCCCTGGCGGCCGGGCTGGTCGCCGCGTGCGCCGGCGTCGCGCTGCTCGCCGTCTCGGGCTACCTCATCAGCCGGGCGGCGGAGCGGCCGGCGATCCTGACGCTGACGGTGGCGATCGTGGCGGTCCGGACGCTGGCGATCGTGCGGGCGGCGGCCCGGTACGCCGAGCGGCTCCTGTCCCACGACGTGGCGCTGGGAATCCTGGCGCGCACCCGCAGGACCGTCTTCGCGCGGCTGGTGCCGTTGGTGCCGGGCGGGCTGCGGCGCATGCGCGGCGGCGACCTGCTGGGCCGGCTGGTGGACGACGTCGACCAGCTCCAGCACCTCTACGTGAGCGGACTCGGGCCGCCGCTCGTCGCCGCCGGGGTCACGGCCGGCGCGGCGGGCGCCGCATACGCGATGCACCCGCCCGCGGGCGTCCTGCTGCTCGTGATCCTGGTGTCGGCCGCCGTCGTGCTGCCCGCCGGCGCCGCGCTGGCGGCGCGGCGCGCCGGCCGGCGGGAGGCGCCCGCCAGGGCCGCCCTGGCGTCGGAGGTGCTGGAGTCGGTTCAGGCCGCTCCCGAGATCGCCGCGTACGGACTGGCGGACCGCCACCTGGCCCGCGTCCGCGCCGCCGACGCCGCGCTGGCGCGGATCACGCGCGGCGACGCCGCCGTGGCGGCGCTCGGCGGGTCCGCCGTCGCCGCGCTCGCGGGCCTGGCGGCCGCCGCGATGCTGTGGGTCTGCGCCCCCGCCGTGCACGACGGCGGCCTTGACGGCGTGCTGCTCGCCGCGCTGGCGCTGCTCGCCCTGGGCGCGGTCGACGCCCTGGCGCCGCTGCCCGACGCGGCGCGCCGGCTCACGGCCATCCTGACGGCGGCGGGACGGGTGGCCGAGATCACCTCCACGCCGCCCCCGGTCCGCGACCCGGCCGATCCGCTGCCGGTGGGGCCCGCGCCCGCGCTGGCGCTCGAGGGCGCCCGGCTGGCGTACCCCGACGGGCCGCCCGTGCTCGACGGCGCCGACCTCCGGCTGCCCGCCGGCGGGCGGGTGGCGCTGGTGGGCCCGAGCGGCGCCGGCAAGACGAGCATCGCCGAGGTGCTGGTGCGGTTCCGCGACCTCGACGGCGGGCGCGCGACGCTCGACGGCGAGGACCTGCGGCGGTACGCCCAGGACGACGTGCGCCACGCCGTGCGGCTGTGCGAGCAGGATGCGCACCTCTTCACCGGCACCGTCCGCGACAACGTGCTCATCGGGCGACCCGACGCCACCGACGCCGAGGCGCGCGCGGCGCTCGGCGTCGTGGGACTGGGCCCGTGGCTCGCCGACCTCCCCGCCGGCCTGGACACATCGGTCGGCGAGGCCGGCGCGGAGGTCTCGGGAGGCGAGCGGTCGCGGATCGCGCTTGCGCGGACCGTGCTCTCGGACGCCCCCGTGCTGGTGCTCGACGAGCCGACCGCCCACCTCGACGCGACGTCCGCACGGAGGCTGGTCGGCGACCTGCTCGACGCGACGGCGGGCCGGGCGATCCTGCTGATCACGCACTCGCGGATCGGCCTGGACGCGTTCGACCAGGTGCTCGAGCTGCGCGACGGCCACATCCACGCCCTGCCCCGGACCGCCTGCGCCGTTCGGTAAACCCGCGGCCCGCAGCCGCGCGCACGCCGATGGCCGCCCCCCGCCCAGGCGGGATGCTGGGAGCGGCATGGGGACGACCTGACGGAGGAGGGACCATGGGAACGCAGGCGCCGGCACGGGGACCGCGGGCCGACCGCGCCGCCCACCTCGCGGCGGGCGAGTCGGACATCGCCGGCCGGGCCGTCTTCGCGTGGGTGCTGGTGCCCGCGGCGGGGCGCATGGTCCACGAGCTCGCCGAGGGGCACGACGCGCACCAGGCCGTCGAGGAGCTCCGCGCGGCCGTGCGGCTGCTCGACCGGCTCGGCTGGCCCGACGACGAGTCGGGCGCCACGCGGCTGAGCCCGGACGAGGCGGCGGTGGTGCAGGTGGCGGCGCGCTCGCAGTTGGGCCGCGGCGTGAACCCCGACCACGCGGCGCGGAGCCGGGTTGCGCGCGGGCACGCCCTGGACGTCCCGCGGGCCGGCGCGCTGGGCGCGGTGCTCGACGCCCTGGAGCGCGGCCTGGGCTGACCGCGACGGGCGCGCGGTCTCAGACCGCGGCACCCACCAGGCTGCCGACCGCGGCGGTGAGCCCCATCGCCGCGGCGCCCCACAACGTCACGCGGGCGACCGCCGGCCAGCGGGGGGCGCCGCCCAGGGTGGCGCCGATGGCCCCGAGGGCCGCCAGCGCCGCGATGGTCAGGCCCACGATGAGCCCCACCCGCACGCCCTGGCCGCCGGGGGCGACGGCCGCGACCACCGGCACGGTCGCCCCTGTGGTGAACGCGAGCGCCGAGGCCCACGCCGCCTGCCACGGCCGGGCCATGCGCTCCTCGGCCAGCCCCAGCTCGTCGCGCGCGTGGGCGCCCAGGGCGTCGCGGTCGGTGAGCGCCTCCGCCACGCGGTGGGCCAGGTCGGACGGGAGACCGCGGCGCTCGTAGATCCCGGCGAGCTCCTCCAGCTCGGCGGCGGGATCGGCGCGCAGCTCGCGGCGCTCCAGGGCCAGGTCGGCGTTCTCGGCGTCGCGCTGGGACGAGACCGAGACGTACTCGCCGGCGGCCATCGACAGCGCCCCGGCCGCCAGGCCCGCGAACCCGGCGACGACCGTCGCCTGGTGCGAGGCCCCGCCCGCGACGACGCCGAGCAGCAGGCTCGAGACGGAGACGAGCCCGTCGTTGGCGCCCAGCACGGCGGCGCGGAGCCAGTTGCTGCGGCCGCTGAGGTGGCGCTCGGGGTGGGCGCGACGCGGGAGGGGCACGATGCCCACAGCCTGCCAGCCCCGCGCCTACTCGGTGACCCGCAGCGCCACCGCGGGCCGGATGGCGGCGGCGCGCGCCGACGGGACCGCCGTGGCCGCCAGGGCGCCGGCCAGCGCGGCCGCGAGCATCGCGGCGATGGTGCCCCACGGGGCGCTGAACGGGATGGACGACTCGCCGAGGGCGGTCGACCGGGTGGCCAGGAGCCAGCACGAGAGCACGGCCAGCCCACCCCCGATGAGCAGGCCGCGGGCCGCGATGAACCCCGACTCGAGCATGAACGCCCGGCGGACGGTCGTGGACGGCAGCCCCATCGCCCGCAGCATCCCGATCTGGCGACGCCGCTCGCGGACGGCGCGGACCATCACCACCGCGAGCCCGCCGACGCCGATCACCAGGCCCAGGGCCACGAAGCCCTGCGCCAGGGCCATGAACGCCCGGTTGGCGCCCAGCGCGCGATCGACCACCGCGCGCAGCGACTCCGCGTCGGCCCCGTGGTCGACCATCGCCGCCGTGATGCCGGCGGCCACGACGCGGGGATCGGCGCCCGGCGCCGTGGCCACGAACGCGCGGCTCGGCACGGCGTCGGCGCCCACGACGGCACGGGCCGTCCGCGCCGACACCATCACGCCCCCGTACGCCCAGTCGGCCTCGACGATGCCCGCGACCCGCAGGCGCCGGGTGCGGCCGGTCGCGGGGTCGCGCAAGACCACCGACTCCCCCGCCTCCACATAGTGCGCCTCGGTGCCCCCGCCGGTCTGCAGGAACCAATCGGGCACGATCGCCGCGTGCGGGTCGCGCAGCACCGCCTCCCAGGCGGCGCGGTCGGTGGCGTACCGCGGATCCCGCGTCCCCAGGGCGGGGGTGCCCAGGGCCAGCAGGCGCGCGTCGAACCCGGTCATGTGCCAGCGCCCGAACTCGGGGTGCCGGGGCGCGGAGAACTCGGGGAGCGCCCGCAGGAGCGGGGCGACCCCCGTCACCCCCGGCCGGGCCGCCAGCGCTGCGGTGGGCGCGGGGTTCCCGGGGCTCGAGTCGCTGACCACCGTGTAGCCGGCGCCGATGTCCTCGACGTACCGCGGCGCCTGCTGCCCGTAGAGGTGGGTGATGACGCTCATGAACACGAGCCCGAAGATCACGAGCGCGAACATCCCCATCTGCATCGCGGTGCGGAACGGCCGCGCCAGCGGGTAGGCCAGCCCCAGCCGCGCGGGCAGGCCCCCGCGCGGCGCGCGGGAGGCGGCCCGCATCCACAGGCCGCCGTCGAGGGTGGCCAGGACGATGCCGGCGGCGCACATCACCACCCCCTGGGCCACGAAGCCCTGGATGCCGGCGCGCTCGAACGTGTCGGGCAGCACCACCACGCAGACCGCCCCCCACGCCAGCGTCGCGAGCGCCGCCGCCGTGAGCACCGGCCGGGGGCGAGTGACCGTGGCCAGCAGGCCCGCGACGCCGCCGATCACGAGGACGGGCCCGGCCAGGGCGGGGAACCAGGCGCCACCCCCGCCGACCCCCGCCGCCGTGGCGGCCAGGCCCGCGACGAGGGCGGCTGCCGCGCCCAGCCGGATGCGGCCGGCCGAGCGTCGCCACGGAGGGGCCGGCAAATCGCGGATCGCCCGGATCACGTTGAGGCGGGCGGTCCGGGCACTGGTGAGCCACACGGTCAGCAGGGAGATCGCCGCGCCGATGCCGAAGCCCAGCAGCACGCTGCCCGGCGGGATGGCGAGGCGGAGGCTCAGGTCGCCTTCGACATCGGCGAAGATGCGGGCGGCGAGGGCCACCACCACCCGGGCGACGACGATGCCGGCCAGGGCCCCGAGCGCCGCGCCGGTCACCGCGTAGACCGCCCCCTCCATCGCGAACGCACGGACCATCGCGAGCCGCTTCAGGCCCAGTGCCCGCAGGGTGCCGAGCTGGCTCTTGCGCTCGTCGGCGAGCATCACGAACACGTTGACCAGCAGCAGGATCCCGGCGATGACCGCGACGGCCCCGATCGCGCCGAACGCGGCGGTGAACGAGCTTCCGGCCTCGTCCGCCTGGCGCAGCAGGTCGCGCTTCACGGGCTGGACCGTCACGGGCGCGACCGGCGCCATCGCGCCCGCCACGACCGCCGAGACCTCGTCGGTGCGGCCCGCGCCGCCGAAGACGCCTCCCCCGTTCGCGATCAGGAGGAGCCCCTCGGGGGGCTGCGCGCCGGGCGCCGCGCCGATCGCGGCGACCGTGCCCGGGGCCACCAGCGCGTTGACGCTCTCGGCGTCGGACGCGTCGCCCAGGCCGGCGAGCCCCACGGCGGGGACGACGCCGGTCACGCGCAGGGTCTCGGCCCCGCCGGCGGCGATGACGCGGATCCGGTCGCCGGCGCCCACACCCAGGCTCCGCGCCGCGTCGTCCTCCAGCACCACCTCGCCGCGGCGCGGCTGGTCCACCCCGGCCAGCCCGGTGTCGCGCGCCGAGCCCCCGAGGTCGCGCGCACGCGCAACGTCGAGCTCGAGGAGGCGCAGGTGGGGCTCCGCGCGCGGGGTCCCGCCCACGCTGACGCCCACGGCCGGCGCGCGCAGCGCCGTCGCCACCGACGCGCCCGCGGGAAGCCGGGCCGACACCACCCGGGATGCCGCGTCGACCCGCCCGGCGGGTACGCGCACGAGCTCGTCGACGGGCCCCAGCTCGGCGCGGGCGACGTCGCGCACCGACGCGCGCAGGCTGTCGCCCACCAGGATGGACGACGTGATGATGGCGGCGCCGAGCAGGCACCCGGCCAGCACCAGCAGGCCCTCGCCGCGGCGGCGGAGCACGTTGCGCAGCGCGAGCCGGCGGATGAGCGGCGCGCGCAGGACGTCGTGCACGGCGATGAGCGCGGGCACCGCGACGAGCGCCAGCAGCAGCGGGATCACACCGCGACCGCCGCCCCGGCCGGGATCCCGTCGGCCACCACGCGGCCGTCGCGCATGCGGATGAGGCGCGGCGCCGACGCCCCGATGCCGGGGTCGTGGGTCACGATCACCAGGCTCTGCCCGGCGTCGTGGACCTCCCGCAGCAGGTCCATCACCTCCGCGGCGGTCTCGCTGTCGAGGTTGCCCGTCGGCTCGTCGGCCCAGATCAGCTCGGGCTCCGCCACCAGTGCCCGGGCGATCGCGACGCGCTGCTGCTCCCCTCCGGAGAGCTCCGCGGGGCGGTGGCGCGCGCGCCCGCCCAGGCCCACGCGCTCCAGCATCGCCCGCGCCGCGTCGCGCGCGGCCTGCGCCCGCTCGCCCAGCAGCAGCAGGGGCAGCTCCACGTTCTCCTCGGCGCTGAACACCGGGATCAGGTTGAAGCTCTGGAACACGAAGCCCATGTGCCGCGCGCGGTGGGCCGTGCGCCGCCCGTCGGGCATGTCGTGGACGTCCTCCCCGCCCACCAGCACGCGACCGCCGTCGATCTCGTCGAGGCCCGACAGGCAGTTCAGGAGCGTCGTCTTCCCCGAGCCGGACGGCCCCATGACCGCCACCAGCTCCCCCCGGCCGATCGCGAGGTCCACGGCCCGCAGGGCCTGCACCTCGAGCGCGCCGGTCCGGTAGACCTTTCGGACCCCCTCCGCGAGGAGGACGGGCGTCCCGGGCGCGGTGCTCACGCCGGCACGCCCACCGTCCCGCCGTCCGGGCGCCGGTCGATGACCATGTCGCGCAGGAACGGGGCCAGGAAGCGGCCGCCGACCTTCGCGACCGGCCACACGGGGGCCGGGTCGGCCGCGCCCTCGGCCGGCTCCGCGGCACCGGACGGCAGCGCGCGGCCGCGACGGCCGTCCCACATCCAGCCCGACAGTGACGGCGGCACCGGAGCGCCGTCCGGCGGCGCCCCGGCGAGCGCCGCGGCGATCTGCCCCGCCGCGACGTCGGCCTGCTGGCAGGCGATGCCGCCCTGCTTCACCGGGTTGGTGGTGCCGTCGCCCACCGCCCAGACGTCGGGGATGCCGGGCACCCGGGCGTCGTCGCCCGTGGGGATGAACCCGAGCGGGTCGGCGGGCAGCCCCTCCAGCCCGGGGCCGCGCTGCACCGGCAGCGCGATCGCGCGATCGGCCCAGATCGTCGAGCCGTCGGCGAGCCGCAGGCAGCCGGCGCTCCAGCAGCGGACCTCGGCGCCCGTCCGCACGTCGATGCGCGAGCGGGCGAGCGTGCGCTGGACGGCCGTGCTCGCGTCGGTCCCGAAGAGCCCGAGCGGCGTCTCCTCCGAGGTGACCACGCAGATCGACACCGACTCGCCGGCGCCCTGGCCGGACAGGTGCTCACGGGTCATGAGGGCCAGCTCGTAGGCGGCGAGGGGCCAGCCGCACCCGGGCGGCACCACGATCGCCATCTCCACGCCGGCGCCGCGGAGCGCCCGGTGGCTCACGTCGTCGACCATGCCGCGGACGGCCTCGACGTCCTGCGGGCCGCGGAACGTCAGGGCACCGGGCACCGCCGCGACCGGTGTGGCGCCGACGGCGACGATCAGGGCGCCGTAGGTCAGCAGCTCGCCGCCCTCCAGCAGAACGACGTGCCGCCCCGCGTCCACCGACGCGATGCGCCCCGGCACCAGCGTGGCGCCGGCCCGGTGGACGACGTCGGCCAGGCGCAGGTCGACGGTGGTCCCCAGGCCGAAGGCGCCCGCTGTGGCCGTCCCGGGGACGGTGAAGCGGCGGCCGGGGTCGACGACGGTCACCTCGACCGCCTCGCCGGCGAGCTCCCGCAGGGCGAGCACGGCCTCCAGGCCGGCGATGCCGCCGCCCGCGACGAGGACGCGGTGGGGCGAGGTGCGATGCGCCGTCACAGGCGGAGTGTCGGGCCGCCCGCGACACGCCTCCATCCGGGACCCCCGCCGACGGGCTGCGGCAATCCCGAAGCGGGGTGTGTCACCCGCGCGGCGGTGCTCCGGCGCCCGTCGTGGGATAACCCATGGGTGCCCGCGGGATCGATCCTGACCGTCAACGCCGGCTCCACCAGCCTGAAGCTGCGGCTCGTGGACGCCGCCGGCGCGTCCGAGGAGATCGCGGCGCTGGAGGACGTGCCGGCCGACGTGGCCGCCGTGGGGCATCGCATCGTCCACGGCGGGCCGGGCCTGACCGCCGCCGCGCGCCTCGACGACCGGAGCGGGGCGGCGCTGCGGGACGCCGCCGCGCTGGCGCCGCTGCACGACCGGCCGGCGATCGACGCGATCGCGGCGGCGCGGCGGGCGCTGCCGGACGTGCCCCACGTGCTGGTGCCCGACACCGCGTTCCACGCCACCCTCCCGCCGGAGGCGTCCACCTACGCCGTCCCGGCCCGCTGGCGCGAGCAGTGGGGCGTGCGCCGCTACGGATTCCACGGCCTCTCGGTGCAATGGGCGTCGGAGCGGGCGGCGGCGATGCTGGGGCGCCACGACCTCCGCCTGGTGGTGTGCCACCTGGGCGGCGGGGCGTCGGTCACGGCGGTCCGCGGCGGGCGCTCGGTGGACACCACGATGGGCTTCGGCCCGCTGGAGGGGCTGGTCATGGCGACCCGCTCCGGGACGGTCGACCCCGACGTGCCGCTCCACCTGGTCCTGCGCCTGGGGGTGCCCGCGGCGGAGGTCGAGCGGGCGCTGAACGAGGACAGCGGGCTGCGGGCGCTGGCGGGGTCGGGCGACATGCGCCAGGTGGAGGCCTCGGCGGCCGGGGGCGACGAACGCGCCGCCCTGGCCCTGGCCGTCCACGACCACCGCCTGGCGGCCTCCGTCGCGGCGATGGCCGCCGCGCTGGGCGGGATCGACGCCCTGGCGTTCACCGGCGGCGTGGGCGAGGGCTCCGCGCGCACCCGCGGCGAGGCCGCCCGCCGCCTCGCGTTCCTCGGGGTGGCGGTGGACCCGGATGCGGACGGGGGCGCGGGCGACCGGGAGGTGTCGGCGGAGGGGGCGCGGGTGCGCACGCTGGTGGTGGGCTCCCGGGAGGACCTGGTGATCGCGCGGTCCGTGCGGGCCGTGCTCGGGGAACACGACGGGGAGGACTGACGTGACGACGCCGGACGAGCTGCGGCGGCTGGACGCCTGGTGGAGGGCCGCGAACTACCTGTCCGTGGGCCAGATCTACCTGCTGGACAACCCGCTCCTGCGCGAGCCGCTGCGCATCGAGCACGTCAAGCCGCGGCTGCTGGGCCACTGGGGCACCTCCCCCGGCCTCAACCTCGTCTACGCCCACCTGAACCGCGCGATCCGGGCCCGCGACCTCGACGTCCTCTACGTCACGGGCCCGGGCCACGGCGGGCCGGCGCTGGTCGCCAACGCGTGGCTCGACGGCACGTACAGCGAGGTGTACCCCCTCGTGACCCGCGACGCGCCGGGCATGCGGCGCCTGTTCCGCCAGTTCTCGTTCCCCGGGGGGATCCCGAGCCACGTGGCGCCCGAGACGCCGGGCTCGATTCACGAGGGCGGCGAGCTGGGCTACGCCCTGACCCACGCCTACGGGGCGGCGTTCGACAGTCCGGATCTGGTGGTGTGCTGCGTGGTGGGCGACGGCGAGGCCGAGACCGGCCCGCTGGCCGCGAGCTGGCACTCCAACAAGTTCCTGGACCCGGCCGGCGACGGGGCGGTGCTGCCCGTGCTGCACCTGAACGGCTACAAGATCGCCAACCCCACGGTGCTCGCCCGCATCCCGGCCGACGAGCTGGACGCCCTGATGCGCGGCTACGGCCACGCGCCGATCCACGTGGAGGGCGACGACCCCGCCGCCGTCCACGCCCGCATGGCCGAGGCGATGGACGAGGCGCTGGACGCGATCGCCGCGATCCAGGCGGCCGCGCGCGGCGGTGCCGCCGGCCGGTCGGCCGGCCGGTCGGCCGGCCGGTCGGCCGGCCGGCCGGCGTGGCCCATGATCGTGCTGCGCACGCCGAAGGGCTGGACGGGCCCGAAGGAGGTGGACGGCAAGCCGGCGGAGGGCTCGTGGCGCTCACACCAGGTCCCGCTGGCGGGGATGGCGGAGCACCCGGAGCACGTCACCGCGCTCGAGGAGTGGATGCGCTCGTACCGCCCGGAGGAGCTGTTCGACGACGACGGGCGGCCCCGCGACGACCTGCTGGCCCCGGCGCCGGAGGGGCCGCGCCGCATGAGCGCCAACCCGCACGCCAACGGCGGGGGCCTGCTGCGGCCGCTGGTGATGCCCGACATGCGCGACCACGCGGTCGCGGTCGACGGGCGCGGCGAGGGGGTCGCGTCGGCCACCACCGTCCTCGGCGGCTTCCTGCGGGACGTGATGGCGCTCAACGCCCCGCACCGCAACTTCCGGATCATGGGGCCGGACGAGACCGCGTCGAACCGGCTCCAGGACGTCTTCGAGGTGACGAACCGCGCCTGGGAGGCGGAGGTCCTCCCCACCGACGACCACCTGGCGCCCGGCGGGCGGGTGATGGAGGTGCTCTCCGAGCACCTGTGCCAGGGGTGGCTGGAGGGCTACCTGCTGACCGGCCGCCACGGCGTCTTCAACTGCTACGAGGCGTTCATCCACATCGTCGACTCGATGTTCAACCAGCACGCCAAGTGGCTGAAGACGACCCGCGAGATCCCGTGGCGGCGGCCGATCGCGTCGCTCAACTACCTGCTCACCTCGCACGTCTGGCGCCAGGACCACAACGGGTTCTCGCACCAGGACCCCGGCTTCATCGACCACGTGGCCAACAAGAAGGCCGAGATCGTGCGGGTGTACCTGCCGCCCGACGCCAACACCCTGCTGTCGGTGGCCGACCACTGCCTGCGGTCGCGGCAGTACGTCAACGTGATCGTCGCCGGCAAGCAGCCGGCGCCGCAGTGGCTGACGATGGACGAGGCCATCCTGCACTGCACCCGCGGGGTGGGGATCTGGCCGTGGGCCTCCACCGAGGGGGGCGACGGCGACCCCGACGTGGTGCTGGGCTGCGCCGGGGACGTCCCGACGCTGGAGACCCTCGCGGCCGCGAAGCTCCTGCGCGAGCACCTGCCCGACCTGGCGGTGCGGGTGGTGAACGTGGTCGACCTGATGCGGCTCCAGCCGTCCAGCGAGCACCCGCACGGGATGGCCGACCGGGAGTTCGACGGCGTGTTCACCACGAACCGCCCGGTCGTCTTCGCCTACCACGGCTACCCGTGGCTCATCCACCGCCTGACCTACCGGCGCACCAACCACGCGAACCTGCACGTGCGCGGATACAAGGAGGAGGGGACCACCACCACCCCGTTCGACATGGTGATGATGAACGACCTGGACCGGTTCCACCTCGTGATCGACGCCATCGACCGGGTGCCGGGGCTGGGCCAGCGGGCGGCGGCCCTGCGCCAGGAGATGGTCGACCGCCGGCTTGCCTGCCGGGCCTGGACCCGGGCGACGGGCGAGGACCACCCGGACGTGGCGGAGTGGCGCTGGAGCCCCGTGCAACCGGGCCGCCACTGAGCGCCCGCGGGGGTCGCTCGTTTAAGCTGTCTCCACCGTGGGTAGTGGGCACGATTCGGCCGGCCCCGGAGCCCGACCGGGGACTCTCGACACCGACCTCCTGGGCCTCGTCGCGGAGATCGCCGCCCTCGACGCCATCGCCCTCGTGGTCCGCGACGGGACCGGCCTGGCGCTGCGGGCCTCATGGCCCCACGACCACGGCGGCCTGGAGCTCCCGGCATCCGCCGATCCGTCCGACGTCCTCGCGCGCACCGGCGAGCCGTGCGGCGCGGTGGTGACGGCGGTCGCGCACGTCGAGGAGGGCGTCGACGCGATCATCGTCGGCGACTACGCGGCCGACCGCGGGGTCTCGCCCGGGTCGAGCGCCCGGGCGATCGACGCCTTCGCCGGCCTGCTGGCGTCCAGCATCGCGCTGGAGGGCGCCCGCCGCCGCGCCGAGGACGACCGCGCCCGCATGGCGAGCCTGGTCGACGCGGGCCTGTCGCTGGGACGCGAGCTGGGCCTCGACGACCTGCTGACACAGATCGTCCAGTCGGCCCGCACCGTCCTGGGCGCCCGGTACGCGGCGCTGGGCGTGCTGGACGCCACCGGCACCGAGCTGGCCCAGTTCGTCACGGCCGGCATGACCGAGGCGCAGCGCGACCGCATCGGCCCCCTCCCCCGCGGGCGCGGGATCCTGGGCGTGCTGATCCGCGACGCGCGGCCCCTGCGCTTGGAGCGCCTCGGCGACGACCCGCGCTCCGCGGGCTTCCCGCCCAACCACCCGCCGATGACGTCGTTCCTGGGCGTGCCGATCGCCCTGCGCGGCGAGGCCTTCGGGAACCTCTACCTCACCGACAAGGCCGGGGGCGTCCCGTTCACCGAGGAGGACGAGCAGCTGGCGATGACGCTGGCCGCCCAGGCCGCCGTGGCGGTCGACAACGTGCGCCGCTACGAGGCCGAGCGGCGGCGCGCCGACGAGATCGAGAGCGTCCTGGAGGTGGGTCGCGCCGTGCTGTCGACCCTCGACATCGACGCGCTGCTGCCGCTCGTCGCCCGCCGCGCGCGGCGCCTGACCGGCGCGGAGACGGTGGGGGTCGCGGTTCGCGACGGCGACGAGCTGGTGTTCCGCTACGCGCACGGCATCGACGCGCTCGGCATGGAGGGCAGCAGCGGTCCCCTCCACCCCGACGCCCTCGCCGACCTCCTGCGCACGTCCCTCGGCGCGCCGGAGGTGCAGGTGTGCGCGCTGGAGGTGGGCGGCGTCACGGCCGGTGCGCTCGTCGCGGTGGGCTGGCGCCCCTTCGACGAGGGCGCGCGGCGCCTGCTCGAGACCTTCTCCAGCCAGGTCGCGGTGGCGCTCGTCAACGCCCGGGCGGTGGCCGGCGAGCGCGAGAGCCTGCTCCAGGCGGCGCAGCGGGAGGCCCAGAAGATCCGCGAGCGCGCGCAGGCCGAGAGCCTGCGCAAGGCCGTCGAGGCGCAGGAGGCCGAGCGCGCCCGCGTCGCGCGCGAGCTGCACGACGAGTCGGGGCAGGTGCTCACCGCCCTCGCCGTCCACCTGCGCGCGCTCGAGGCGGACGTCGGCCCCGGGGTGATCCAGGACCGCATCGCCGAGATGCGGCGGTCGCTGGCGGAGGCGTCCGTCGGGCTCCGCGAGCTGACCACGCGGCTGCGGCCGACGGCCATCGACGAGCACGGCCTGGCCGACGCCATCGAGGAGCAGGCGGCCCGCCTGCGCCGCGCCGGGGTGGCCGTGGACGTGGAGCTGCGCGGCCTGGACCCGCCGCTGCCGGAGGAGGTGCAGACGGTGATCTTCCGCGTGGCGCAGGAGAGCATGACCAACATCGCGCGGCACAGCCAGGCGACGCACGCGAGCGTGGTCATCAGCGTCCTCGACGGTAAGGTCCGCCTCGTGGTGGAGGACGACGGCACGGGCTTCGACACGGGCGCGCCGACGTCGCGATTCGGCCTGGCGGGGATCCGTGAGCGCGTGGAGATGCTGGGCGGCACCCTGCGCATCGAGTCGTCCCCCGGCAGCGGGACGGCCGTCGTCGTCGACCTGGAGGTCCCATGAGCACCGACCCCGGACCCATCCGCATCATGCTCGTCGACGACCACGCGGTGCTGCGCTCGGGGCTGCGCCTCCTGCTGGAGCGCGAGGAGGGGCTGGAGCCGGTCGGCGAGGCGGGGACCGCCGAGGACGCGATCCGGGCGCTGCCGCGGCTTCAGCCCGACGTGGTGGTGCTCGACATCGAGATGCCCGGGATGGGCGGCCTCCAGGGCGCCGCGAAGATCCGGGAGCGGGCGCCCGACGCGCGGATCCTGTTCCTGTCGATGCACGACCAGGCGCGCGACGTGCGCCAGGCGTTCGACGCCGGCGCCGACGGCTACCTGCTGAAGTCGGCGGCCGACGAGGACCTGGTGCGGGCCGTCCGGGCCGTCGCGAGCGGGGAGCGCTACGTGCATCCCTCGCTGGGCGCGGTGCTGGCCGCGCCGGCGACCGCCGGCCCGCTCGGCGAGCTGACCTCACGGGAGCGCGAGGTGCTGCGGCTCCTGGCCCTGGGCCACACCAACCAGGAGATCGCCGAGTCCCTGATCGTGAGCGTCCGGACGGTCGAGAGCCACCGCGCCCACGTGATGACCAAGCTGCGGGTCACCACGCGAGCGGGACTCGTGCGGGCCGCCCTCGACGCCGGCCTCCTGGACGAGGAACGCTAGCCGCGTCCCACGAGGTGCTCGACGCGGGCGTCCGACCCCGGGTAGTGCAGCGACACCCGGCCGGTGTCCTGCCACCGGACCAGGTACGGCGGCCCCCCGTCGGCGCCCCGCGCCTCCAGCACCTCGGCGTCCCGCGGCCGGCCGCCCTGCTGGTGCGCGGTGATGACCAGGCGGTCGCCGGCGCGCACGCGCACCTGCGGCTCCGTGGCCTCGGGCGCCTCCTCCGGCGCCATCGCGCGGGCCACGTCGAGCGCCGACAGGATCCCCTGCGGCTGGTCGCCGGCGTCACCGACGACCAGCACGTGGGCGGTCGCGTTCTCGGCCATCGCGAGCGCCGCGGCGGCCAGGCTGTCGTCGGGATGCACCACGACGCGCGGCGACGCGGCGATCGTGCCGGCGCCGGCCATGGCATCGATCCACGGCGCCGCGGCCACCAGGTCCAGGTCGGACAGCACGCTCCATTCGGCGGCCTCGCCGAGCGGGTCGCCGGCCGGTGGGGCCAGCACCACCACGCTGTGGATGCGGTTGGCGACCATCAGGTCGGCGACATCCGCGAGGGGCACGTCGGGCGTGCAGGTCACGATCTCGGCGGTCATGACATCGCGGACGCGCGTCTCGCGCAGGCGGGTCGCCGCGTCGGCGGTCGTCTCGGTCATGGTGCCTCCTCTGTCCGGGGAACCCATCCTCCGGCGGCGGACCGCCGCCGCCATCCGGGATCGCGCCGAGCCGCATGTCGGTAATCGGCCGCAGGCGGCGGGAGGCCGGCGGCAGCCGCACCTACCTGGAGATCGTCGCCTCCAACGTCTTCACGCTGTTCAACCTCATCCTGGGCGGCCTGCTGGTGCTCACGCTCACGCTGGGCGACCCGAAGGACGGGCTCTTCGGCGGCGTGATCGTGGCGAACAGCCTGATCGGCATCGTCCAGGAGGTCCGGGCCAAGCGCGTGCTGGACCGGCTGGCGGTGCTGGTGGCGCCGAAGGCGCGGCGCCTCCGCGACGGCGTCGTGGAGCTGGTGGCCGTCGCCGACGTGGCACCCGGCGACGTGCTGCGCCTGGAGCCCGGCGACCAACTCGTGGCCGACGGCGTGGTGACCGCCTCGCGCGGCCTGTCGATGGACGAGTCGGTCCTCACGGGCGAGAGCGACTCGGTGGCGAAGGAGCCGGGCGACGAGGTGCTGTCGGGCGCCTACTGCGTCGCGGGCGCCGGCGAGCTTCGCGTGGACGCCGTGGGCGTCGACAGCTTCGCCCAGCGGCTCGCGCAGGAGGCCCGCGGCACCCGCGACGAGCTGAGCCCCCTCCAGCAGGACGTCAACCGCATCCTGCGGCTCACCGTGGCCGTGATGATCCCGCTGGCTGTCGCCCTGGCCGTGTCGCTCGTGCTCCGCGGGACGACGGGGGCCGAGATGGCGTCGCGGGTGGTCGCCGCGCTCGTGCCGCTGGTGCCGGAGGGCCTGGTGCTGCTCACCAGCCTCACCTTCGCGGTGGCGGCGGTGCGGCTCGCCCGCCTCGGGACGCTGGCCCAGCGGCTCAGCGCGATCGAGAGCCTGGCCTCGGTCGACACGCTGTGCCTGGACAAGACGGGGACGCTCACCGACAACCGGCTCCGGGTGGAGTCGGTGGAGGCCGCCGGCGGCGGGCACGACGGCGACGTGCGCGCCGCGCTCGCCGACCTGGCGGGCGGGTCGGCGGTGCTCAACTCGACGCTGCGGGCGATCGCCGACGAGGTGCCGCCCGCGCAGGTGGACGTGGCCGGCGAGGTGCCGTTCTCGTCGGCGCGCAAGTGGAGCGCCGTCCAGGTGGCCGGGGAGGGCACGGTGGTGATGGGCGCGCCGGACGTTCTGTCTCGCGCCGGCGTGCCCCTCGGCGACGGCCTGGGCGCGCGCGTCGAGGAGCTCGCCGCGACCGGCCGCCGGGTGATCCTGGTGGCGCGCACCCCCGCGGGCGTCGACGGCGAGGCGCTGCCCGAGGGGCTCGCGTCGCTCGGCATCGTGGTGCTGGCCGAGGCGATGCGGCCCGAGGCGGCCGAGACGGTCGGCTTCCTGACCCGCGAGGGGGTGCGCACGCGGGTGATCTCCGGCGACGCGCCCGACACCGTGCGCGCCGTGGCCATCGCGGCCGGCATCCCGGGCGCCGACGGCCCGGCCGTATCGGGCGCCGACCTGCCCGACGACCCGGAGGCGCTCGCCGACGCCGCCGAGGCGACGTCCGTCTTCGGCCGCATCACCCCCGAGCAGAAGCGGGAGCTGGTGCGGGCGATGACGTCGCGCGGCCGCTACGTCGCGATGACCGGCGACGGCGTCAACGACGTGCTGGCGCTCAAGGAGGCGCGCCTCGGCATCGCGATGGGCCAGGGCAGCCAGATCGCGAAGGGCGTCGCCGGCCTGGTGCTGCTGTCCAACTCGTTCGCCACGGTGCCGCGGGCGGTGGCGGAGGGGCGGCGCATCATCCGCAACACGCACCGCGTCGCGAAGCTGTTCGTCGCCAAGTCGGTCTACTCCGCGCTGGTCCTGCTGACCCTGGGCCTCGCGCCGATCGCCTACCCGTTCCTGGCGCGGCAGGTGACCATCGCCTCCACGCTCACGATCGGCGTGCCCGCGTTCTTCCTGGCGCTCGCGCCGTCCGAGGGCCCGGTGCGGCGCGAGGGCTTCATGCGCAGCCTGCTGGCCTTCGTCGTCCCCGCCGGAGTCGTCACGGCCGCCACCATCGTCGCGGGCTACCTGGTGGTGCGGGGGCCCCTGGACGCGTCGGTCACCGACGGGCGCACCGCCGCCGTGCTCGTGACCACCGGCATGGGCCTGGCGATCGTGGTGGAGGTGGAGCGGGGGCTGGAGCGGCGGCGGGTGCGCCCGTGGGTGTGGGGGATGGTCGCCGCCTTCGCGCTCGCCCTGGTGCTGGGCCTCCAGGTGCCGTTCCTGCGCGACTACTTCGCGCTGACGCGGCCCCCCGCCGACGTGTGGATCGCCGTCGCGCTCACCCTGCTGACGGGGATCGCCGTGCTGCTGGGGGTGCGGCGGATCCCGTGGCTGGCGCGGCGCGAGGGCGCCGATCCTCCGGAGGAGACGGCCCGACCGCACGCCACAGCCCCGTCCCCGTGAGGGCCGGCTGCGGGTCGGTCGCCCCGCACCAGGGGCAGGTCACCGGCGGCCGCCCGCCGACCGCCAGGCGGATCGGCGAGCGGCACGCCCGGCAGACGAGGGTCTGGGAGCCGCGGAGGCGCAGGAGCCGCAGCGAGGAGCGCATCTCCCTCGGAGACGCGTCCGTGCGGAGCTCCCGGCCCGTCGCCATCCGCGGCCACCCTCTCGTCGCCGTGGACAGTGTGCGCCGGTCCAGGGCGCGACGCCACCGTGGACGCCCGCCGAGCCGCTGCGGTCGACTACGGAACCTCAGCCCACCGCCGTGACGGCCAGCAGGGCGCAGGCCGCCGCGATCCCCGCGATCGCCGCGACGCAGGCCGCGGTGCCGCCCCGCCGCAGGCGGTGCTCGCCCAGCACCGCGGGGTCGCGCCCCAGCCGCACCATGACCGGCAGCACGGCGAGCAGCAGCACGGCGTTCAGCACCTGCGTCCCGGCCAGCACGGGCACCAGCGGCACCCCGGGCACCAGGATCACGGCGGCTGCCGCCAGCATCGCCCCGACGTAGCTGCCGTAGAAGGCCGGCGCCTCCCGCGGGTGCTTGTCCAGGCCCGCCGCCCGCCCGCCGAACTCGCAGACCGAGTACGAGGTCGCGAGCGGCACCACCGCGGCCGCGAGCAGCCCCGCGCCGACGATCCCCAGGCCGAACAGCACCGAGGCCGCGGAGCCGGCCAGCGGCTCCAGCGCCCGGGCGGCGTCGTCGCCCGACGCGATGGTCACCCCCGCCGGGTGCAGGGTGGCCGCGCACGCCACCGCCACGAACACGCCGATCACCCCGGTCAGCACCGCGCCGGTGAGCACGTCCACGCGCTCGTCGCGCAGCTGCCCCGTCGTGAGGCGCTTGTCGACCGCGTAGCTCTGCATGAAGGCCAGCCCCCACGGGGCGAGCGTGGTGCCGATGGTGGCCACGGCGATCGCGACGCCCTTCTCGGACGACGGCATGGTCGGCACCACGAGGCCGCGGCCGACCGCGGCCCAGTCGGGCCCGGCGAGGAACCCGGCCACGATGTAGGCCGCCAGCGCCAGGCTCAGGACCAGCAGCACGTGCTCCACGCGGTGGAAGCCGCTGCCCAGCACCAGCGCCGACACGGCGACCGCGGCGACCGGCACGGCGACGTACCGGCTCGTGCCCAGGGTCTCGGCACCCAGGGCGATGCCCGCCAGCTCCGCGCACAGGGTGCCGCTGTTGCCCAGCACCAGGGCGGCCGTGACCACCGCGCCGGTCCGGCGTCCCAGGCGCTCCGCCACCAGGGCCACCAGCCCCCGCCCCGTGACCACCCCGGTGCGCGCGGCCAGCTCGTGGAACACGATCAGGGCGACGGTGGAGAGCGCGATGACCCAGAGCAGCGCGTAGCCCTCCTCGGCCCCGAGGATCGAGTAGGTGGTGATCCCGGCCGGGTCGTCGTCGGACAGGCCCGCCAGCAGGCCGGGGCCCAGGACGGCCAGCAGGCCCACGAGCCCCGCGGGCCGCGCCAGGCGCAGGCGGTGGAGCCGGTGCGCGGCCGCCCGGCCGGGGGGTGGCCGTCGCGGGCGGCGGGGCGGCCGTCGGACCATGTCCCCGCATCATCGCCGGGGGTCCGGCCGTCACCCTCCGGCCGCCCCCGGATGGCGGCCGCGGGAAACCCGACGCGCCGGATCGGTCGGCGCCCTCATGCCGCCCGCCCCCCGCGATCCGACGATGGGGTCATCGGATCGGCACCGGAGGAGGCGCGGCGATGGTCGGCATCATGTTCCTGTACGGCATCTGGGCGGTCCTGGCGATCGGCGCGATCGTCGCGAGCGCGATGGCCTTCCGCGAGCACGAGTGACCCATCCCTTCGGTCACGTCGCCTGCTGGGTCGACGGGACCGCGTCGGGCGCCGCCGCGCTCGCGACGGCCATCGACCTGTGGCGCGACGCGGACGGGCGCCTGAGCCTGCTCCACGCGACGGGTCCCGGCGAGACGCGTGACGCGGCGCGCCTGCGCGACGACTGGATGCGCGTCCGCGGCGACCGCCTGCCCGGCGCCGAGCCGGTGTTCCTGGCCGACGACCCCGGCGACGCGGTGTGCGACTGGGCGCGCCGCGAGGAGCCGGACGTGATCGTGGTCGGCGCCGGCGCCGGGCGGCCGCCCGGGCTCACGGCCGGCGGGCTGGTGGACGAGCTGCTGGAGCGCGCGCCGTGCGCCGTCCTGGTGGTCGAGGGCGCGCGCGTGCCGTGAGGAGCGCCGCCCCCGCGGAGATCCGGGAGACGCACATCTCCGTCGTCGCGATGGTGGGGGACCGTGCGTACAAGCTCCTGAAGCCGGTGGAGCTCGGCTTCCTGGACCACCGCCGGCGCGAGGCGCGGCGGGCGGCCTGCGTGCAGGAGACGGAGGTGAACCGCCGCTTCGCCCCCGACGTCTACCTCGGCGTGCTGGACGTCACCGACGCGGAGGGGGAGCCGGTCGACCACCTGGTCGAGATGCGCCGGATGCCGGCCGGGCGGGCGCTCGGGCGCCTGCTGGACGAGCCGGACGCCGAGGCCCTGGTCCGCGAGGTCGCGCGGGCCGTCGCGGCGATCCACGAGCGGTCGCCGACCGGCCACGCCGTGTCGCGGGCGGGCCTCCCCCGGTACGTGGCGGCGCTGTGGGACGAGGGCCTGGACGCCCTGGAGCGCGACGCCCCGGGCGTGGTGCCCGGCGACGTGGTGGCGCGTACGCGGGCGCTCGCGCACGCCTACGTGCGGGGCCGCCGGCCGCTGTTCGAGCGCCGCGTCGCGGACGGGTGGGTGCGCGACGGCCACGGCGACCTGCTGGCCGACGACGTGTACATGCTCGACGACGGGCCCCGGATCCTCGACTGCCTGGCGTTCGCGCCGCGGCTGCGGCACGGCGACGTGCTGCTGGACGTGGCGTTCCTGGCGATGGACCTGGAGGCGCGGGGCCACCCCGCGCTGGCGGCCGCGCTGGTCGGTGAGTGGTCGGCGGCGCTCCGGGAGACGCACCCCGCGTCGCTGCTCGGGCACTACATCGCCTACCGCGCGCACGTCCGCGCGAAGGTGGCCGCCCTCCGCGCGGTGCAGGGCGACGCCGGGGCCGCGGAACGCGCGCGGGCCCTGCAGCGCCTGGCGCTCGCGCGGCTGGAGCGTTCGCGGGTGCGGCTGATCCTGGTCGGCGGGGCGCCGGGAACAGGCAAGTCGACGCTCGCCGAGGCGCTCGGGCGCGCGCTCGACGCCCGCGTGCTGCGCTCGGACGTCGTCCGCAAGCGGCAGGCGCGGATCCCCGCCGGCGTGGGCGCGCCCGCGCCGTGGCAGGAGGGCATCTACCACCCGGACGCGACCGCGCGCGTCTACGACGACCTCGTGGCCGAGGCGGGCCCCCTCCTGTCCCACGGGGAGACGGTCGTCCTCGACGCCTCCTGGGCCTCGGCGAGCGCACGCCGCGCGGCCCGCCACACGGCGGCGGTGCGCGCCGCCGACCTCGTGGAGCTGCGCTGCGAGCTCCCGCCGGAGGTGGCGGACGTCCGGATGGAGGAGCGCCGCCGCGCCGGCGGCGACCCGTCGGACGCCGGGCCCGCCATCGCCCGCGCCATGCGCGCGCTGGCCGACCCCTGGCCCGAGGCCGAGGCGGTCGCCACCCTGCCCCCGCCCGACGCGGTGCTCGCCGCCGCCCTGGGGCTGGTGCCGGGGGCGGCGCCGCCCGGCTGATCCGGGAGGGCTGCGGATGATCCGCAGCCCCACTCGTGGGAACCCCGCTGACGCGACCCCGGGGCCGTCATACCCTGCGGTCATGGAGGGGGGCGCGATGACGGCGGCGGCATCGGGGACGGAGGGGGTCCGCGGCGCGGTCCGCGCCCGGCACGTCGCCTGCTGCGTCGACGGCGCGCCCGGCGACGACGCCGCGGTGGAGGCCGCGCGCGGGCTCGCCGGCCCGGAGGGCCGGGTGAGCGTCGTGCACGTCGCCCGCCGGGCGCTGTCCGGCCTGGTGGAGGGCGAGCCCGGCGTCGAGCCGGACCGGGACGACCGGGCGCGGAGCCTGGTGGCCCGCGCCGCGGAGGCCGTGCCCGGCGCCGAGGTCCTGATCCTGCACGGGGCGCCCGGCCCGGCGATCTGCCGATGGGCGGAGGTCGCCGGCGCCGACGTGCTGGTGGTGGCGTCGCGGCACCCCGGCCGCTGGGGGATGTCCGTGCTCGGACCGGTCACGCGCCACGTGGTCGACCACGCGCCGTGCGCAGTCCTGGTCGTTCGGCACGGGGAGGCGTGACCGGGCCCTCGGGGCCGTCCGCGACCGGCGCTCCGGACGCGATGCTCTCCGTCACCGCCGCGCTCGCGGCGGCGGCGGCCGGCGCGCGCGCCGCGGGGCTGTTCCGCCTGGCCGGAGACGGGCCGCCCGCGCTGCTGGCGGCGCGAGGGCCGGATGGCGACACGGCCGCCGGCGCGCTGACGGCCGCGACGGGGATCGCCGGGCGCGCCGGGCGCGAGCGGGCCCTGGTCCGCGCGGCGCGCGGCACGGTGGTCGATGTGGCCGCCCCGGTCGACGGCGACACCGGCCCGTGGGGCGTCCTGGTGGTGGTGGGGGTGCCGGCCGCCGACGCGGCGCGGGGCGAGCGGAGGGCCGCGGAGGCGGCCCGCATCGCGAGCCGCCTCGTGGCCGACGACGCGACCATCCGCGGACTGGGCAGCCGGGTCGACGAGCACGCCGCGTTCGCCCGGGTCGCGCGCCGGGTGGCGGCCTCGGCGCCCCCCGGCGACGTCCTGGCGCTGGTGGCCGAGGAGGTGGCGACGCTGCTGGGCCTGGAGGTGGGCTGCGTGGCCCGCTTCGACCGCGACCGCGTGCAGCTGATGGCGGGGTGGACGCGCCCCGGCTCCGGCCTGCGATCGGGCGCGGAGGTCGGCAGCGTCCCCCTCGGGATGGACGGCGTGCTGGGCGCGATCCGGCGCACCGGCGGACCGGCGCGCGTCGACGACTACGCCGGCCTGGGCGGCGAGGTCTCGCAGATCGTTCGGCCCTTCGCCATCAGGAGCTCCGTCGGCGCGCCCGTGCACCTCGACGGCGCGGTGTGGGGCGCCGTGGTGGCCCTCAGCTCGCGCCCGCGCGCGATCCCGGGCGACGCCGAGGAGCGCCTCGTCCGGTTCGCGGAGCTCGTGGACCTGGCGGTGCGCAACGCGTCGCACCTCGCCGAACTGGAGAGCCGGGCCGCCAGCGACCCGCTGACGGGCCTTGGGAACAAGCGGGCGTTCGACGAGCGCCTCCGGAGCGAGTTCGAGCGGGCCCGCCGCCATGGGCGCAACGTCGCGCTGGCGATGCTGGATCTCGACCACTTCAAGACCGTGAACGACCGGCACGGCCACGACGCCGGCGACGGGGTGCTGCGCGAGGTCGCGCGCCGCCTGGTCCGCGAGGCGCGCCCCGGCGACCTGCTCGCGCGCGTGGGCGGCGAGGAGTTCGCGTGGATCCTGCCCGAGGCGGACGCCGCCGACGCATGGGCCGCCGCCGAGCGTGCGCGCGACACGCTCGCCCGCACGCCGTTCCCCGGCGTGGGGCGGCTCACGGTGTCGGCGGGCGTGGCGGACACCTCCGACGCCGCCGACGCCGCCGGCCTCTACTCCGCGGCCGACCAGGCCCTCTACGCGGCGAAGGCCGAGGGCCGCAACGTGTGCATGCGCTTCGCGCCGGGCATCGGCGTCGACCGGCGGGCGGCGCAGCCGGCCGAGACGGAGCGCATCCAGGCGCTGGTGGCCCTGCGGGCGCTGGCCCGCGCGGTCGATGCCCGCCATCACGGCACCCGCGGGCACTCGGAGCGCGTCGGCGACGTCGCCGTGGCGCTCAGCACCGCCCTGGGTCGCCCGATCGAGGGCGCGGTGAGGCTGCGCGACGCGGCGCTGGTGCACGACGTGGGCGAGGTGGCAGGCGGCGACCCCCGGGACCACCCCGGGCTGGGCGCGCAGATGGTCCACGGCATCCTGGCTCCGGACCAGGCGGACTGGATCCGGGCGCACCACGAGCGGATGGACGGCGCCGGCTATCCCGACGGCCGCGACGGGCCGCGGCTGCCGCTCGAGGCGCGCATCCTGGCCGTGGCCGACGCCTGGGACCGCCTGCTCCACGACCGCCCGGACGGCGGCCCCGCGCATTCGCGGGGGGAGGCCCTGGCCGAGCTCGAGGCCGGGGCCGGCACGCGCTTCTGCCCCGAGGTCGTCGCGGCCTTGGTGAGGCTGGAACGGGTCGGCGCGCTCGGCCGCTGACCCGTCAGGCGGCGAGCTCGCGCTGCAACCCGGCGTCCTCGGCCAGCAGGCGCATCCCCAGCCCGTCGTCGCGCACCCGCGCGCGTGCCGCCGCCCCCATGCGGGCGCGCCCGCCGTCGTCGCGCAGCAGCCGCACCAGGGCCCGGCCGAGCGCGGCGGGGTCGCGCGGGTCGCCGATCAGCAGGCCGTCGACGCCGTCGTCGATCTGGTCGGCAAGCCCGCCCACCGCGCTGGCGACGACGGCGCGGCCCTTCCACATCGCCTCGCCCACCGTCAGGCCGAAGCCCTCGCGCAGGCTCTTCTGCACCACCACCGTCGCGCGGCGCTGGAGCGCGTTGACCATCGCCGCGTTCTCCGTGGGGTCCACCATGGGCAGGCTCGCGATCTGCACCCGGCGCCGCGCGTCGTGCGGCAGCGCCCGCCACGCGGCGGTGAGCTCGGCGAGCACCGCGGGCCCGTCCGGGTCGTCGGCGACCCCGGTCACCGACGGGCCGGCCAGCACCAGGTGGGCGCCCGCGGTCTCGGCCGCCTCCATCGCGGCGAAGGCCCGCATCACGCCGGCGTGGTCCTTCAGCCGGTCCCAGCGCGACACCTGCACCACGAGCGGCACGCCGGGGCCGGGCGCCCGGCCCACCCGCAGGATGTCGGCGCCCCGGTCCACGCGGGCGGGCGATCCGTCGGCGCGCCGGAAGGCACAGACCGTGCCGTCGGGGCGGCCCTCGAGGATCCCGGCGCGCACCAGGATCGCATCCACGATCTCGTCGGAGAGGTCCTGGTTCTTCGGGGAGAAGGGGTCGATCGCCGGCCGGATGATCGCGACGCGGCCGCTCCGGAGCGCCGTGGGCACGTAGGGGGCGCGGGAGAAGACCGTGGCGTGCGCCTGGCGGATCCAGGGCAGCAGCAGGTCCCAGGCGCGCGCGACGAGGGGGTCGCGCAGGTCCTCGTGCCCGATGTGGCACCGCCACACCACGTGGGCGCCGCGCCGGCGCAGGCCGGGGGCGAGCCCGGCGGTCTGGGGGTCGTGGAGCACCACCACGTCGCCGCGCCGCACCACCGCGGCGAGCTCGTCGGCGTTGTCGCGCAACACCCCCTCCAGCACGTCGCGCTCGCGGGCGCCGAGCGGCCCGCCGTCGCCCTCGTCGCCGTGGAGGTGGTTGTGGACGCGCTTGGTGACGGCGAAGAAGGCGGGCGTGCCGCCGATCACCATCCACCGTGCGTCGATCCCGGCGTCGCGCGCCAGGCCCACCTGGGTGGCGAGCATCTCGGCGACGCCGCCGCCGCGCGCGGTGGAGTTGACGTTCCAGACCACCCGGCCGGACAGGGCCGCGGCGGCGGCGGCGATGCCCGCCCGCCAGCCGCCGAAGGCCTCCTCGTCCACGGCCTCCCGGAAGCGCTCGAGCGGCTGGACCGGCACGCGGACCTCCGCCGGGCGCGGGCGGGACGCGGCCGCCACGCCGTTACGGCGCGTCGGCGGCCCGCGGCCGCGCGATCTCCAGGATCTCGTCGGTCCGGGCGGTCACCGTCGCCCGGGCCAGGGCGTCGGCCCGCTCGGGGCCGGCGGCGAACGCCCGGGCGGCCTCGGCCGTGGGGAACTCGATCAGCGCGACCAGGCCGCCGTCGTCGCCCGCCAACAGGGAGCGGGCGACGGCGCCGGCACGGGCGCGCCCGTCCTCGAACGCGTCGAAGACCTCCATGAACCGCTCGCGGTCGTCGACCGTGTAGCGGGCGAGCAGCACTGCGGACATGACGTGCCTCCCGGGGTCGCGGGTCAGGACGTGGCGGACGCGGCGCCGGATCCGGCGGCCGATCCGGCGGCCGATCCGGCGGCCGATCCGCCGGCCGATCCGGAGCCCTCCGCGGCGCGCTCGGGGTGGACGAACATCACCGAGCAGGGCGCGTGGTAGGCCAGGTGCGAGGCGAAGCCGCCCAGCAGCGCGCGCTCCATCTGGCTGCGGCTGGCGGCGGCGACGATCACTTCGACGCCCTCGCGCTCCACCCACTCGGAGACGGCGCGCACCGGCGGCCCCTCCAACAGCACGGCCTCGGCCCCCGGGTACTTCGCCGCGATGCCCGTGACCCACTCCCGGGCGTCGTCGACGGCCTCCCAGAGGGGCATGACGTAGGCGAAGGCCCCGGACACCACGGCCCGCGGCGGCGCCACGACGTGCACGATCCGCAGCGTGGAGAGATCGCCGTTCGCGAGGCGGATGCCCTCCTCCAGGACGGCGTCCGTCATCGCGTCGCGGTCGATGCAGCACGCGATCACGCGGTACGGCTTCCTCATGACCCACCTCCGTCTCGGGGCGACGGGATCGCCCGGTGCCGTCAGCGTCCCGCGGCGGGCTCCGCGCCGGCATCCGGGGCGGCGGCCACGTCGCCTGCGGACTTGCCGAAGCCCGGGCCGGGCCGCACGACCAGCACGGACGACTCGGCCCGGAACGCCACCCGCTCGCTCACGCTGCCCAGGGCGGCGGCGCGGCTGAGGCCCCGCGACCCCACGATCGCCAGGTCGGCGGAGCGGGCGGCGGTGACGAGCGCGTCCACGGGCCGGTCCGGCGTCGCGACGTGCACGTGCGGCGCGTCGAAGCCGTCGAGGGCCGCGACGGCCTCGGCCTGGTGGTGCCCCGCGGTCACGACGGTCAGCGCGCCGCCGGACCGGCGCCGCAGCGCCGCGGCCGCCGCCAGCGCCGCCTGGGACTCCGGCGACCCGTCCACGCCCACCACGATCCGCGCCGGGAACCGGTCCGGGTCGTAGCCGTGACGCGCCACCAGCACCGAGCAGGGCGCCTCGTGCAGGACCAGCGCAGCCCCGTCGGCCAGCGCCGCCGCCACGAGCCGGTGGCCGCCGTGGGCGCCCACGACCACCAGGCCGGCCTCCTCGTCCCCCACCACCGCGAGCAGCCCCCGGTGCACCTCGCCCTCCACGACCCGGCTGCCGAGCTCCGCGGGCCCGGCCGCCTGCGACTCGGCCCAGGCGAGCGATGCGCGCGCCCGGTCGGTCAGCTCGGCCGCGCCCCGCCCGGCCGGGTCGAGCGGTGCCATCGTGGGGCGCCGGCGCGACGGCTCGTCGCCCCACCGGCCGGCGAGCGCCGCGAACGGCTCGATGACACCCACCAGCGTCAGGCGGCCCTCCGCGGAGGTGAGCCGCGCGGCCTGGCGGGCGGCCTCGAAGCCGAGGCGGCGCCCGTCGACGCCGCATACGACCCGGGCGAACCCGTCGCTCCGCAGCCCGGCCCCCGCGTCCGTCACCTGCGTCGTCGTCCCCGTGCCCATCGGTCCCCCCGTGTCGCGCCCCGGCCGGGCGATCGCCATCCAGGCTGCCCGCGCGGGGCGCGCGCCACATGGGGGGCGACGGCGAGCCGCCGTCCGGGGGAACCCGCAATCCGGGTCCGGGCGCCCCCGGTGGCCCGGACCGCCGGGCGACGGCGATCCTGGAGCGGTGCCGCCCGCCACACCCGACGTCACCGTGGCCTCCGCCGACGTCCGGCCGCGCAGCGAACTGCCCGCCGCCGCCCGGCGGTGGCTGGACCACGCCGTCCGCCCGGGCTCCGAGGGCCTCCGCCACGCCGAGCTGCACATGCACGGCGAGATCCTGGTCGGCCGGTGGCGGCCGTTCCGGGCGTACCAGACCATCGACGCGGGGACGGCGTTCAGGTGGTCGGCGACCGCGGGTCGCGGCCCCCTCGCGATCCGCGGCGCCGACCGCTTCGACGGGGACGAGGGGGCGATGGACTGGCGGGTGCTCGGCATCCCGGTCATGCGGGCCCGCGGCGCCGACGTGTCGCGGAGCGCCGCCGGCCGGCTCGCGGCCGAGACGGTCCTGTGCCCGCCCGCCGCCCTCGACCCGCGGGTCCGCTGGTCGCCGGGAGCCGACGACGCCCACGCGACGTTCCGCGTCACCGTGGGCGCGTGGGAGCACGAGGTGGCGGTCGCCGTCGACGAGGGGGGCGGCCTGACCTCGGTCGACACGGCCCGGTGGGGCGACCCCCATGGGGACGGCTACGGGCTCCACCCCTTCCACGTCGCGTGCGAGGGCGGCCTCGCCCAGGGCGGGGTGACCATCCCCGGCGTCGTCCGCGCCGGGTGGAGGGACCCGGACGGCACCGTGCGCGAGTTCTTCCGCGCGACGGTCGACGCCGCCACGTTCCGGTGACCACGGCGGCCCCCCGGCGCCTCCGCGCGCGGTCCGCGCCGCCGGACGTGGGGCCCGCGGTCCTGGCCGCCGGCCTCACCAAGACGTACCGCGGCGGGGCGCGCGGCATCGTCGATCTGGACCTGCGCGTCGAGCGGGGCGAGCTGTTCGGCGTCCTGGGCCCGAACGGGGCGGGGAAGTCCACGCTGATCCGCGTGATGCTCGACCTGATCCGGCCGACGGCGGGGCGGGTGTCGCTGCTCGGCTGCGACGTGCGCGCCTTCGGGCTCGCGCTCCGCGCGCGGGTGGGCTACCTGCCGGGCGACCTGCGCCTGGACGGGCGCATGACGGGCGCCGACCACGTGCGGCTCGCCGCGCGGGTGCGGCGGATGCACGGCACCGGCGACGCCCCCGCCCTGGCGGCGCGCCTCGGCCTGGACCTCGAGCGCCCGCTCGGGGCGCTTTCGCGGGGCAACCGGCAGAAGGTGGGCCTGGTGATGGCGTTCATGCACCGGCCGGACCTGCTGGTGCTCGACGAGCCCACGTCGGGCCTCGACCCGCTGGTGCAGCAGGGGTTCGCCGAGCTCTGCCGCGCGGTCACGGAACGCGGCGGCACCGTGCTGCTGTCGTCGCACGTGCTGTCGGAGGTGCAGCGGCTCGCCGACCGGGTGGCCCTGATCCGCGAGGGGCGCCTGGAGCTGGTGGGGTCGGTGGACGACCTGCGCGCCCGCGCCGCGCAGCGGGTGGAGGTCGCGTTCGCGTCGCCCCCTCCACCGCGCGCGTTCGACGGGCTGCCGGGCGTGCGGATGCTCGACCGCCACGGACACGTCGTGCGGCTCGCGGTGACGGGCACGTTCGACCCCCTGCTGAAGCGGCTCGCCCGGTACGAGGTGGTGCGGCTCGACAGCCGCGAGGCCGACCTGGAGGACGTGTTCCTGGAGCGCTACGTGGATGCCGGGTAGCCTCGCCATCGACGCGCTCCGCCGGCTGCGGCGGGGCATGGCGTGGTGGGCGCTCGGGCTGGTGGCCCTGGCGGCGCTGCAGCTGGGCGTGTACCCCACCGTCCGCGACGCGTCGGGCCTACGTGACCTGGTGCGCGAGTACCCGGACGCCCTCAAGGAGCTGTTCGGGATCGGGGACCTCGACTACACCTCGGCGGCCGGATACCTCGGCGCGGAGCTCTTCGGCCTGATCGTGCCGCTGCTGCTGCTGATCGTGGCCGTGTCGGCGGGGGCCCGCGCCTTCGCCGGCGAGGAGGAGCGCGGGCACCTGGAGACCATCCTGACGCTCCCCGTCGGCCGCCGCCGCGTGGTGCTGGAGGGGCTCGCCGCCATGGTCGCCGAGGTCGTCGTCCTCGGCGCCGTGCTGCTGGTGGCGCTGTTGGCCGGCGCACCGCTGGTGGGCATGCACATCGCGTCGGGGCACCTGGCGGCGGCGGTGGTCGCCGCCGTCCTGCTCGCCATCGGGTTCGGGGCGGTGGCGATGGCCGTCGGCGCCGCCACCGGCCGCCGGGCCGTCGCGACGGGCGCGACCGCGGCGCTGGCGCTGGCCGCGTACCTGGTCGACTCGCTCGGCGCGCTGGTGCCGTGGCTGCACGACCTGGGCCCGTTCACCCCGTTCCACCACTACGCCGGGCCGGAGCCGTTGCGCAACGGCGCCTCCCTGCCCCACCTGGCCGCGCTGCTGGCGCTCGCCGTCGCCGGAGCCGTCGCGGCGGTCGTGGCGGTCGAGCGCCGCGACATCGGGACGTGACGGTCGCGGGCGGCCTCCGCGCCGGAAGCGTGCGGGAGATCCGCAAGGACGCGGGGACGGTCGCCCGCGCGAACGTGCGCGACCTCGCCGCCGCACGGCGGACGTTCCGGTGGGGTGCCGCCCGGCGCCGGCTGGACGGCCTCCCCGGTGGACGGGGGCTGAACATCGCGCACGAGGCGGTCGACCGGCACGCGGCCGGTCCCGCCGGCGCGCGGCCGGCGCTTCGCTGCCATGGCCGCGACGGGACGGTCCGCCACCTCACGTACGCCGAGCTGGCCGCCGAGAGCGCCCGCTTCGCCAACGTGCTGCACGACCTGGGGGTGCGGCCGGGCGACCGCGTCTTCGCCGCCACCGGCCCGATCCCCGAGCTGTACGTCGCCGCGATCGGGACCCTGAAGGCCCGCGCGGTGTTCTGTCCGCTCTTCTCCGCGTTCGGGCCTGAGCCGATGCGCGAGCGGCTGGAGCTCGGCGCCGGCGCGGTGCTCGTGACGACCGCGGCCATCAACGCGGCCCGCGTCGACGCCGTCCGCGACCGGCTGCCCCTGCTCCGGCACGTCATCGTGGTGGGCGGACCCGCCGCCGAGGACGAGGGCACCCACGACTGGGGGCGGCTGATGGCCGCCGCGGAGCCGGCGTTCCGGATCGGGCCGACGCGGCCCTCGTCGCCGGCGCTGCTCCACTTCACCAGCGGCACGACCGGCACGCCGAAGGGCGCCGTGCACGTCCACGCGGCGGTCGTGGCCCACCACGCCACGGCGGCCGCGGCGCTGGACCTCCGCGACGGCGACGTCTTCTGGTGCACGGCGGATCCCGGTTGGGTGACCGGCACCTCGTACGGCATCGTCGCCCCCCTGGTCCACGGCGTCACGAGCGTCGTCGTCGAGGGCGACTTCGATCCCGGCCGCTGGCTCGGCATCCTCGCGGAGGAGCGCGTGAGCGTCTGGTACACCGCCCCGACGGCCGTCCGGATGCTGATGCGCGCCGGGGCCGCCCCCGACCACCCGCCGCCCGCCCTGCGCTTCGTCGCCAGCGTCGGCGAGGCGTTGAACCCGGAGGCGGTGCGCTGGGGGGTCGAGGCCCTCGGCCTGCCGATCCACGACAACTGGTGGCAGACGGAGACCGGCGCGATCATGATCGCCAACCTCGCGGCGCTGCCGATCCGCCCGGGCTCGATGGGCGTGGCCCTGCCCGGCGTGGAGGCCGCGATCCTCGCCGTCGACGACCGGGGCGTGCCGGTGGTGGAGGGCGGCGCGGCCCGCGTGGCCCCCGACGGCACGGACGGGCAGCTCGCGCTGCGCCCGGGCTGGCCGTCGATGTTCCGCGGCTACCTCGGTCAGGACGAGCGGTACCGCGCGGCGTTCGCCGGCGGCTGGTACGTGTCCGGCGACGTCGCCCGCCGCGACCGGGACGGCTACTTCTGGTTCGTGGGACGGGGCGACGACGTCATCAAGAGCTCCGGCCACCTCATCGGCCCCTTCGAGGTCGAGAGCGCGCTGATGGAGCATCCGGCCGTCGCCGAGGCAGGGGTCGTGGGCCTCCCGGACCCGGTCGCCGGCGAGGTGGTCACCGCATTCGTGGCCCTGCGCCCCGGGTTCGCGCCGTCCGACGCGCTGGCGCGGGAGCTGCGCGGATTCGCGCGCGCCCGGCTCGGCGCGGCGATCGCGCCCCGCTCGGTCCGCTTCCGCGACGCCCTCCCCCACACCCGCAGCGGCAAGACGATGCGGCGCGTGCTGCGCGACGCCGAGCTCGGCCGGCCGGCGGGGGACCTGTCGACCCTGGAGGGGGGCCCGTGACCGGCGGCCGCGACCTGACGCTGCTGCGGCGGATGCTGCTGGTCCGCCGATTCGAGGAGCGCTGCGCGGAGCTCTACGCCGGCGGCGAGATCCGCGGCTTCCTGCACCTGTGCATCGGCGAGGAGGCGATCCCGGTCGGCGCGATGGAGGCGCTCGACGACGGCGACCCGGTGGTTGCGACCTACCGCGAGCACGGCCACGCGCTGGCGCGCGGGATCCCCCCGGCGGCGGTCATGGCCGAGCTGCTCGGCCGCCGCGCGGGCTGCTCGGGCGGGCGGGGTGGTTCGATGCACCTGTTCGACCCGGACCGCGCGTTCTACGGCGGGCACGGCATCGTGGCCGCGGGCCTGCCCAACGCGGTGGGGATCGCCCTCGCCGACGCCATGCGCGGGCGCCCGCGCGTGGTGGCCTGTTTCTTCGGCGACGGGGCCGTCGCCGAGGGGGCGTTCCACGAGTCGCTGAACCTCGCGTCACTGTGGCGCCTCCCGGTGCTTTTCCTGTGCGAGAACAACGGCTACGCGATGGGCACGGCCATCGGGCGCGCGCTGGCCGAGCCGCGCGTGGCGCGGATGGCCGCGGGGTACCGCATGCCGGCCGCGACGGTGGACGGCATGGACGTCGTGGCGGTCGCCGAGGCCGTCCACGAGGCGCTCGGGCCGGTGCGCGAGGGCACCGGCCCGGCGTTCCTCGAGTTGGTGACCTACCGCTTCCGGGCCCATTCGATGTACGACCCGGAGCTGTACCGCGACAAGGCCGAGGTCGAGCGCTGGCGGGCGCGCGATCCCCTCCTCGTGCACGGCGCGCGGCTGCGGGCGGCGGGGGGCCTCGACGACGCCGGGCTCGCGGCGATGGAGCGCTCGGTCGCCGCCGAGATCGACGGCGCCGTGGCCGACGCCCGGGCGGCGGAGCCGGAGGACGTCGCCACCCTCGGGCGCCATGTGGTCGCGGAGGGCGCGGCGTGAGCGGGGACGGGCCCACGAGCTACCGGGAGCAGCTGCGCGAGGCGCACCGGGAGGCCCTGGCCCGCGACGAGCGCGTGTTCCTGATGGGCGAGGACGTGGGCCGCTACGGGGGCTCGTACGCCGTCACGAAAGGCCTGCAGGCCGAGTTCGGCGAGGCGCGGGTGCGCGACGCCCCGCTGTCGGAGCTCACGTTCGTGGGCGCGGGCATCGGGGCGGCGATCGCCGGGATGCTGCCGATCGTCGAGGTCATGACCGTGAACTTCAGCCTGCTCGCCCTCGACCAGATCGTGAACACGGCGGCCGCGATGCGGCACATGTCGGGGGGGCGCATCGGCGTGCCCGTCGTGATCCGGACCGCGACGGGCGGCGGGCGCCAGGTGGCGGCGCAGCACTCCCACAGCCTCGAGGCATGGTTCGCGCACGTCCCGGGACTGCGGGTCCTGGCCCCGGCGACGATCGCCGACGCGCGCGGCATGCTCTGGCCGGCGCTGATGGACCCGGACCCGGTCGTGATCGTCGAGCACGCCGGGCTCTACAACGCCCGCGGCCCGGCGCCCGACCCGGCTCCGGTGGACATCGCGCGGGCGGCGGTCCGGCGCCCCGGCGCCGACGTCACGATCGTCGCCCACGGCGGGGCGCTGCCCACCGCGCTGGCGGCGGCGGAGGCACTCGCCGGTGACGGGATCGACGCGGAGGTGGTCGACCTGCGGGTGCTGCGGCCCCTCGACACCTCCACCGTGCTGGAGTCGGTGCGCCGGACCCGCCGGGCCGTCGTGGTCGACGAGGGGTGGCGCAGCGTGGGCCTGTCGGCCGAGGTCGCGGCACGCATCGCCGAGGAGGCGTTCTACGACCTGGACGCGCCCGTCGCGCGCGTGTGCGGGGCGGAGGTCCCGATGCCGTATGCGGCCGCGCTCGAGCGGGCCGCCATCCCGGCCCCCGGCGACGTCGTCGCCGCCGTCCACGGGATGGCGGCCGTTGCCTGACATCCTGATGCCGTCGCTCGGGGCCGACATGGAGTCGGGCGTCGTCGCGGAGTGGTTGATCGGCCCCGGGGACCGCGTCGGGCACGGCGACGTGGTGGCCGTCGTCGAGACCGACAAGGGCGCCATCGAGATCGAGGCGTACGCCGAGGGGGTCGTCGAGGCGATCCTGGAGCCCGAGGGGGCACGGGTGGACGTGGGCCGCCCCATCGCGCGGCTCGCCGGCGGAGCGGAGGCCGCGGCGCCGCCGCCCTCACCGCCGCGCGCCACGCCGGGCGCCAGGCGCGCGGCCGCCGCGCACGGCATCGCGCTGGAGGGGGTGGTGGGCACCGGGCCGGCGGGCGCGGTGACCGAGGCCGACGTGGCGCACGCCGCCGGGGATCCCGCCCCGCCGGCCGCACCGCCCCCGGATCCGGCAGCCGCGCTGCGCCGCGCGACGGGTGATCTGATGGCGCGGGCGAAGCGGGAGATCCCGCACTACTACCTGGAGCACCGCATCGACGTGAGCCGGGCCGTCGCACATCTGGCGGCGCTGAACGCCGGACGGGCGCCCGCCGATCGCGCGGTGCTCACGCCGTTGCTGGTGCGGGCGATCGCCCTCGCCGCGGCGGACGTGCCGGAGGTGAACGGCCACGTCGTCGACGGGGATTTCGCGCCGGCGTCGTCCGTGCACGTGGGTCTGGCCATCGCGTTGCGCGGCGGCGGCGTGGTGGCGCCCGTCGTCCGCGATGCCGACCGTCTGCGCGCCGCGGAACTGGTCCCGGTGGTCCGCGACCTCGTCGGCCGTGTGCGCACGGGCGCCCTGCGCTCGGGCGACGTCGGGGACGCCACCATCACGCTCAGCAGCCTGGGGGAACGGAGCGTCGAGGTGGTGCACGGCGTCATCCACCCGCCGCAGGTCGCGCTCGTCGGCGCGGGCAGCGTGGTGGAGCGCCCGTGGGCGCACGACGGGGCGGTCGTCGTCCGACCCGTGCTGGCGCTGACCCTGTCCGGCGACCACCGCGTGAGCGACGGCCGCCGCGGGGGGCGCTTCCTGCTGGCGGTGCAGCGCCGGCTCGACGAACCGGAGGATCTGTGACCGAAGACGACGCCACCGCCGTGATCCTCGACGCCCTGGCGGAGGTGGCGCCGGAGGCCGACCCCGCGCGCCTGGACGCCGACGCGCCCATCCAGGACCAGGTCGACCTGGACTCGATGGACTTCCTCGCCCTCATGGAGGCCGTCCGGACCCGCACCGGGATCGAGGTCCCCGAGTCCGACTACCGCCGGCTCGCCACGATCGCCGACGGCGCCCGCTACCTCGCGGCCCGGACGGCCTGACCCGCCCCTCAGCCCGGGGCGTCCCCCGCGGCCAGGAGGGCGCGGACCTCGTCGTCGGACACCGGCCCGAAGTCGTCGTACCAGCGGCCGACGCTGCCGAAGCGCCACGGGATCAGCGCGCAGGCGCACTCGCCGGCCTCCGCGGTCAGCATCTCGACGGCCTGCGGCGACCCGACCGGCGCCGCCACCACCACCCGCGCGGCGCCCCGTCTCCGCGCGGAGGCGACCGCCGCCAGGTCGCTGAGCCCCGTCGCGAAGCCGTCGTCGACGACCACCGCGACCGCGCCGGCCAGGTCGCGGGGCGGCGCGTCGCCGCGCAGGGCCCGCACCCGGCCCTCCAGCTCGCCCTGGCGGTCGGCCACCAGTCGCTCGACCTCGGCGGGCGGGACCCCGACGCGCCGCGCCGCCTCGCGGTCGACCCGCACGACGCCGCCCTCCGCGACCGCGCCGATCGCCAGCTCCGGCTGGATGGGCGCGCCGATCTTGCGCACCACCACCAGGTCCAGCGGCGCGCCGATCGCGCGGGCCACCTCCGCCGCCACGGGGACGCCGCCCCGGGGGACGCCGAGCACCACCGTCCCCGGTCCCCCGAGGCGCGCCAGCCGCGTCGCCAGCCGGCGGCCCGCGTCCTGGCGGTCCCGGAACGTCATGGCCGATCCTCGCCCCGCGGGGCGCTGCGGGCAACCCGCAGCGGGGAACCGTGGGCCCACGCTTCCCACCCGCCCGGCGCGGTCGTAGCGTCGGGGGTGCACCGCCACGACGACGGGGGTCAAGCGATGAAGGTCCGCGACGTGATGACCGCCCACCCGGTGCTGGCGACGGCGCGCGACGCCGACCGCGAGCGGGTGCGGCAGCTGATGGAGGACGCGGACGTCCACCACATCCCGGTCGTCGACGGCGACGAGCTGGTGGGCGTCTGGGCGCAGGGAGAGGACGGCTCGGTGTTCCTGCTCGGCGGCGACCGCGTGGTCGAGCTGCCGGCCGGGGAGGACGCCGACCGCGCCATGGCCGAGCTGATGCGCGGCGCCGAGGTGGTCCTGGTGCGGGAGGAGGGGCTCGCGACCGGCATCCTGACCCGCGCCGACGCCATGGCGATCCTTCGCACGGCGCTCGGGCGCGGCGTCGGGAGGCGCCACCGCCACCCCACCGTCATCCGCGTCGCGGGCGCCGGCGGCACCGGCAAGACCACGCTGATCATGCACACCCTGGGGCACCTGCCGGCCGTCGACGCCGTGGTGCTCCAGGTGAACCGGCCGACCGGGCCCGAGACGGCCGGTGAGGCGCGCGAGGTGCTCGACGGCTCCGCCCACTGGCGGGCGGGCCTGGCGCGGGCGATCGACCGGCTCCAGGATGCCCAGCTGATCCTGCTGGAGGACCGCGACGAGCAGCCCGACCTCTCGCGGGGCATCGGCGAGGACCTCCAGGTGGCGCTGCTGACGCCGGCCGAGGCGCACCGGCTCACCGCCGACCGCCTCCGCGACGCCCAGGCGCTGGTGGTGACCCGGGCGGACGGGGCCTCGGAGGAGGCGCTGGCGACCGCCGCGGCGGCCTGCCGCGAGCGGTTCCCGGGCATCCAGGTGTTCGCCGTCGGGCCGGGCCCGGCCGACCCCGGGATGCAGGAGTGGGCGGCCTGGGTGCGGCGTCAGGTCATGCGCCGCCGCGGGTAGCGCGGACGGGAGTAGCCATGCACGTGGGCGCGATGGAGTGGTGGCCGACCCTGGTGATGTCCGGCGTCTACGTCGCGGCGTGGGCCGCGATCATCTGGATCGCCGGGAAGGCACTCACCGACCACCGGCGGCGCGGGCCGCGCTGAGCCGTCCGCCGGGCGGCGGACGCCGGGTCTAGGCGGCGGCGTCCTCGACGGACTCGAGGGCGAAGAGGAAGCGCGCGCTGTCGATGTCGCCGGCGCGCAGGCGCGCGGCGGGCTCGCGGAGCAGCGCCTCGACGATGGACCGCGTCAGCACCTCGAGGCGGTTGCGGTCGTCGGGGCAGAGCCCGTCCCAGCGGCCGTCGAGGCGCTCGAGCTCCTCGCGGCGGATCGCCTCGGCCCGGTCACGGAGCGCGGCGATCAGGTGGTGGGCGTCGTCGCGACGGTGCGCGACGGTGGGGATGCTGCCGATCGTGGTGGCCAATCCGGGGCCTCCGGGCGTGGGGCGTCCCCCGCCCTCCGGGATCGACCGGAGGGCGGGGACGGCACCGTCGTGGGGTTACCGGGCGAGCGGGTTCGGCCGGAACTGCGCGTGGCCGAGCCAGCCGTGCTGGACCTCGTTGTGGATGATCGGGTCGAGGCCGTCGTTGAACCACAGGCCGCGGCCCTTCCAACCGGTGTTCGGGTTGTCGATGCGGCCGTCGAGCCCACGCTGGTAGGCGTTGAGCGGGTACGGGACGCGCATCGTGATCCACTTCTTGGTCTTCGGGTTGAAGATCTGGAGCGAGTCGGAGTTGGTCCCGTTGAGGATGACCGTGTCCTTGCCCAGGCCGGAGGTGTTGAACCGGTCGACCCAGATGTAGTAGTGCAGGTCGGCCGTCGTCTCCGACGCCGGGTCGGACTGCGCCATCAGCGGGCCCGGGGGCTTGTAGAACGTCCAGCCCTCGGCGCACTGCTTGCCGTCGCCCCACGTCTGGGTGCACTTGGAGCGGTCGAACCGGCCCAGGTGCCCGGAGCCGCCCATCGCGGCCCAGATGATCCCCTTCGAGTCGACATCCACGCCGCGGGGGCCGGAGCCCGGTGCCGGCGGGATGTAGCGCTCGAACTTCCCGGTCGCCTTGTCGTACCGGATGATCTGGCCGGGCGAGCTCGGCTGCGCCGTCCAGATGCTCCCGTCCTTGTCGTTCGGGATGATCCCGTAGTTGAAGCCGACGATCGACTGGTCGGCGACGTTGTCGCCGTTCGTGTCGACCTTGACCTCGGCGAAGCCGTTGGCCTGCTGCTCCGTCTCGGGCCGGGCGGGGTCGTACTTGCTCGGGTCGAACCAGCCGAGGACGTAGGAGTCGCCGCTCGACCACAGCACCCCGTTCTTGTCGAACTGGAGGTGGTGCGTGCCGTAGCAGGTGTCGATCAGGCGGAACTGCTTCGCCTTCACGTCCCAGTACCCGAGCTGGCGGTGGTGGGACTTGCCGGCGATGCCGGGCGCGTCCTTGCAGTAGGCCGGGATGTCCTCGGGCCACTCACGCCGGATCTGCGTGGTCATCCAGACGTTCCCCTTGGCATCCATCATCGGATTGTGGGGGTTCGCCGGGTTGTGGTAGAGGCCGAGGTAGGCGCTCACGCCACCCACCGCGGTGGCGGGGCAGCCGAGCGTCTGGAAGCCGCCCGAGCCGGCGGGGCGTCCGGGCCCGCTGGTCGCCTCGCACCACGAGGTGTCGTAGCCGTTGCGCGTCGGGATCTTCAGGAAGCCCGTCTTGTTCGACTTCGGGTCGACCCAGAGGAGCCGGTCGTTGCCGATGTCCACGCCCCAGACCTTGCCCTCGGCGTTCACCGTGGGGTTGCGCTTGTCCGTGGCGATCTCGTCGTGGGCGTACGCGAACTTGTCGCCCCAGTTCCACTGGGTGATGACGATGTTGCGCTCCATGCCCTTCGGGCGCGGCGGAGTCGACTTGGGCGTCTCGCCCCCGGCGATCCGCTGGCTCCAGCTGGCGAGCGAGTCGAGCAGGGCCTCACGGCCCAGGCCGACGCTGGTCGCGTACATGGTGCCGGCCTTCTTGGTGCCCGCGTCGTAGGCCTCGCGGGTCACGAGCGACCGCGTGGTCTTGATGCCGATCTGGTGGCAGAGCATGCAGCCGAGCTTCATCCCGCTCATGCCCATCGGCGTCGCGACGTTGGGCGGCAGGTTCATCATCGACAGCCAGTAGTTGGCCGGGTACACCCGCGCCGCCTGGACCGGGGTCTTCGCCTTCTTGACCTTGATCGACAGGTTGGCGCCGGGCCGGGCCGGCGTCTTGGCGGAGTCGAGGATGCCGTAGCCGCGCACCCAGACCGACCACTTGGCGTTCGGCATCTCGGGCAGCACGAAGCGGCCCTTGCCGTCGGTCACCACGATCTTGCGCATGACCTTGCCGCCGGGCTTGGCGACGGCGATGACCCACACACCGGCCTCGGGCGTCTTGCCCGAGGTGACCGTGCCCTCGATGTAGTCCGGGGGCTTCGCCTTCTGCGCGACCCCCTGGCCGGTGACGGCCGTCACCGCGAACGCTGCGACACCTGCAGCGCCGACCGCGGCGAGTCCTGCCGCCCATCTGCGTTTCACGCGTGCACCCCCCTTGTGAACAACGTTACGAACTTAATGCCACGCTAACGGGGCGCTCGCGCGAACTTCAAGGGTGGGGCTCCAGTTTTCTGGACGTGAAATCGCTCGGATCGGGCGGATCTGCCGATTAACGGGGCCATAACGCTCCCGTCGCATGGCATTGATCGGTCTATGGCGAATATTTCGGCGACCAGCCTTGACGCTCGGCTGCGCCGTCCGGATGATCCGTCCCTGCGAACGTCACAGCCGTGACGAAGTCCGCGCCACGCTCCGTGCCCGCGCCGCGCGGCTCCACCACGACCCGGACCTGATGCCCGTGAACCTCCACCCCCCGCCCCCCACACGACCGTCCGCCGAGGCCCCGGCCGCCCCGGCGCACCGCACGTGAAGCGCCGCACGGCCGTCGTGGCCGGCATCGCCGGCGCCGCGGCGATCGCGGGTGCGGCGCCGCTGGTCGGACAGACCGCCCAGAAGGGACCGGTGCCGGACGTCGCCTCCCAGGCCCTGCACGTGCAGGAGCACGACGCGATGACCTTCAGCCCCGCCGACCCCGCCGCCCTCGCGGCCGCCCGGAAGGACGCCTTCGCGCCCCCCGTGGCGCCGGCGCCGCAGGACCACACCTCCATGGAGAACACCCGCCCGCGGGTGCGCCACTACTGGATCAAGGCCGTCAACCGGAGGTGGGACGTCGCGCCGAACGGTCAGGACGTGATCGAGGGCCGGCAGATCGCCCCTGAGCAGCGCACGATGGACGCTGTCGTCTACCGGGCGTACACGCCCGGGTGGAGGAAGCCGCTGCCCAACCGCGCGGCGTCCGGGGACAACGACGGCGTCCCGGGGCCGCTGATCGAGGCGCGCGTCGGCGACAGGGTCTTCGTGCACTTCAAGAACGAGGACCGCGTCCACAAGCTCGCGCACTCGATGCACTTCCACGCGTTCACGTACGCGCCGGGCAGCGACGGCGCGTTCATCCCCCAGATCAGCGGGCCCGGCGGGAACGTCAAGGTGGGCCGCTCGTTCACCTACAAGTTCACCGCCGGGCCGGACAGTGCGGGGACGTGGCCGTACCACGACCACTCCTCGACGATGCACGAGAGCATCCCGTACGGCCTCTACGGCGTGCTCAGGATCTATGGCAGGAACGAGCGGCCGCCGGACCGCCGCTTCGTCGTGGCGTTCTCCGAGCACCTCGGCTTCAACACGATCAACGGCCGCGCGTTCATCGGCAACACGCCGACCTTCACCGCGAAGGTCGGGGAGACGGTGGAGTGGAACGTCATCGCCCTGGGCGAGCTCTTCCACACCTTCCACCCGCACGGCCACCGCTGGCGCACCGCTGCGGGGGAGTCCATCGACAATCGGGAAATCGGACCGGGCAGCTCGTTCACGGTGCGCTGGAAGGAGGACGCGCCGGGCACGTGGTACTACCACTGCCACGTCGAGTCCCACCAGATGAACGGGATGATCGGCCTCTACAAGGTGACCAGATGACCACACGGACGGTACTCACGGCAACGATCGGGGCGGCTGCGCTCATCGCGGGCGCGGCGCCGGTGCTCGGCCAGATGACGCACCCGGGCGGCGCGGGAGGTGGGCACGCCGTCACCATCAACGACGCCGGCTACAGCCCCGCCGAGATGGTCGTCGCCCCCGGCCAGCACGTGATCTTCACGAGCACCGGCGTGAACCCGCACACGGTCACGTCCGACACCGGCGCGTTCGAGTCGGGGACCATCAACAAGGGCGGGTCCTTCGACCTCGCCGCCCCGGCGGCGTCGGGGGTCTACTCGTACCACTGCACGTTCCACGCGTTCATGCGCGGGACGGTGACGGTGTCGACCCTCACGCTCACCGGCCCCAAGCAGGTCGGCGTGGGCAGGACGGCGACGGTGCGCGGCGCCGCGCCGGGCACCCCGCCCGGCACGCCCGTGTCGCTGGAGCGCCTGACCGGCGCCGCGTGGGCGCCGATCGCCACGACGACGATCGCGGCCGACGGGAGCTACGCGTTCACGACGCCGAAGCTCACGGGCAGCGCCGAGCTGCGCGCCGTGGCCGGCACCGAGGTCAGCCCGACCCTGGCGATCCCGGTCGCGCCGAAGGTGGTCGCCAAGAAGAAGCCCAAGGTCAAGCTCACGTTGACGGTTACGGTCACGCCGAAGTCCGGTGGGAAGGCCAACCTGGAGCGGATCAACCTCAACACCTTCAAGTGGTCGAAGGTGAAGGCCGTCACGATCCCCAGGAGCGGCAAGGCGACCGTGAAGGTGCCGAAGGCGGGCAAGTACCGCGTCACCCTGCTGGCCGGCAAGAGCCTCGCCCAGGCGAGCTCCGCTGCCGTCACGTTCAGCTAGCCGTCCGGTGCCGCCGGCGGGCCCCCAGCCTCAGCGCGCGGGCCCGCCGGCAGCCGGCGGACTGGACACCCACACGAGCGTCGAGCGCCCGTCGGCGGCGTTGCGCAGGGTGCACTCGTGCTCGGAGCGGAAGTACGCGCAGTCGCCCTCCTCGAGGGTCAGCGGCGCGTCGTCCTTCCGGGTGAGCTCAACCTCGCCCCGGGCCACGAAGATGAAGTGCTGGGCGGCCTCCGACCGGGTCCCGCCCGAGACCACGGCACCCGCCTCGTACTCGCAGATCACGGGCGCCATCGTCACGTCGTGCGCCTCCCCGACCACGGAGTGGAACACCACGCCGTCGGGCGACCCGGTCGCGGCTCCGCGGTCGCCTGAGCGGACGACGGTGACCTCGCCGAGCGGCTCCACGTCCAGCAGCTCCCCCAGGCCGACGCCGAGGAAGCGCGCGACGCGGAAGAGGCGCCCGGTGCTGATGTCGCTGCGCCCGTTCTCGACGAGCGACAGGAACGAGGTGGACAGGTCGGTCCCCTCCGCGACCTCGCCCAGCGAGAACCCCCGCTCGACGCGGATGGCGCGGAGCGTCTCGCCCAGGGTCCGGAGACGCACCCTCATGTCGCCGTCGTCCACCCCACCCTCCGCATCCGCGGGTCCGTCACGGCCGCCGGGAACCGGAACCGTTCTATCAGAGGCGCCTGAGCCGTCGCACGGCCATCCGTCCCGCACGATGGGGGACGGGTGAGCACGGCGCACCAGACCGCGCGCGCCGGGACCCGGGGGCGGGTCCGGCGCGTGCCGGGCCGTCGCCTCGCCGCGCTGGCGGGGATCTGGCTGGTCCTGACGGGCGGCGCGGTGCTGCTGGCGAACGCGATGGACCAGCCGGTCGGCGCCGGCGACCGCGACCGGGCCCAGCCGGCCGCGGTCGCCGCGTCGGACGTGCCCGCGTCGCGGGTGACCGAGGGTGCCCAGACCGACGGCACCACCGGCGGCGAGGCCACGCAGGGCCCGGCGGCCGGCGGCGCGGCGCGAGCGGACGCGGTGCAGCTGCCGCCGTTCGCGATGGTGCTCGACCACCGGCTCCCGGCGGGCGTGGCGGGGCTGAACCCCGCGGGGCAGGCCGAGCAGCTCCGCCAGCGCGCGATGGCGACCAACGACCCGGTGACGCTGGTGGAGCTCGGCTCGGTGATGCAGGTGCTCGGCGACCCCCAGAGCGCCGAGTTCGCGTTCCGCTCGGCCCTGAAGGCCGACCCCGGCAACCTGCCCGCCAGGGTGGGCCTGGCGGTGGTGCCCGCGACCGCCGACTCCGGTGGGCTCGACCGGGCCGCCGCGGCCCTGCGCGCCCTGGCGGCCGACGACCCCGGGAGCCAGCTCGTGGCCTTCAACCAGGGCTGGGTGGCACTGTACGCCGGCAAGGTCGAGGCCGCCCGCGCCGCGCTGAAGCGCACGCAGGCCCTGGGCGCCGGGACCCGCCTGGGCCGATCGGCGGGGACGCTCCTCGCGGCGATGGACTCCGTCTCCTTCCAGACCACCGGGCCGTGAGCGCCGGCCCGCCCGACCACCAGGAGGACCGATGACCGGCGAGGAGTACGTCTACGCGGCCTACGGGGTCATCCTGTTCGCGCTGATCCTCTACGTCGTGGTGGTGGGGCTCCGGTCGGCACGGATCGCCCGCGAGGCCGAGCTGCTGGCCCGGCTCGTGGAGCGCGACGTCCCCGCCCCCCACGACGAGCCCGCCCCCGACCCCGTTGACGTGACCCGCGCCTGACCCCCTCCGGGGGTGGGTCGTCCGATTGAACCTCGCGGGTCGTTCAATTGAACGACGGGTGCGAGGCGAGTGGACGCGGCCGAACCCCTTCGACGACGGGGTGAGATGGCACCACCCGCCCCGCCCCGGCATCCCGAAGGCGTCCCAGGTCGATCGACGAAGGGGTGAGACGGTGGGCACGCCGGCACGCCCGCCGTCCAGATGAACCTCGGGGGTCGTTCAAATGAACGACCGGCCGGGAGCCGGGTGGACGGACCCCGGTACCGTTCGATGGACGGGTGAGACGCCGGCGGCGTTCCCCGCGGCCGCCCGCTCGTCCATTTGCGGATCGCGCCCCGTGACGTGGTGTAGGAGCGGCGCCGGCTGAAGGCAGGGCCGGCCACCGCGAGCTCCGAACCGTTGGTTCATCCCCATGAACCGACATCAGGAGGCCCGCGATGGCCGACCCCCACA
>JBFWNT010000010.1:0-138712 GCA_050250915.1 Thermoleophilia bacterium | reverse complement strand
GCCCGGCCACGCTTCGCTGCACAGCTCCAAGCTGGGCGCGGACGCGTCGGCGCCCGTCAAGTGGAGCGCCCACGCCGTGCAGCGGCTGGGCCAGCGTCAGCTGGCGGTCACCCCCGAGATGCAGCAGCGGCTCGAGGGCGCGGTCGACAAGCTGGCCGCGAAGGGCGGCCGCGAGGCCATCGTGATGATGGACAAGCTCGCCGTCGTGGTCTCGGTGACCAACCGCACCGTGATCACCGCCGTCGATCAGGACGGCATGAAGGACCAGGTCTTCACGAACATCGACAGCGCCGCCATCACCTAGGCGCCACACACACGTACGGATACCGGCGGACGGGACTGGACCTCATCGGAGGGGGTTCCGCCGCCACACCAGGGAAGGGAAACCCTCACCGATGATGCGCTCCATGTTCGCGGCCGTGTCCGGCCTGCGAAACCACCAGACCATGATGGACGTGCTGTCCTCGAACATCGCGAACGTCAACACGTTCGGCTACAAGAGCCAGCGCGCCACGTTCAAGGACTCGCTCTACCAGAACCTCTCCGGCGCGGGCGCGCCGACGGCCGGCTCGGGTGGTACCAACCCCCGCCAGGTGGGCCTCGGCATGTCGCTCAACTCGATCGACACGATGATGACGCAGGGCAACGCCCAGAGCACCGGCGTCGTCACCGACATGATGATCCAGGGCGACGGCTTCTTCCGGGTCGCCGGTGCCGGCTCCACGTTCGGCGGCGTCGGCGGCAACGACCAGACGGGCGGCGGCGAGGTCTACACCCGCGCCGGCAACTTCTCCTTCGACTCCCAGGGGTACCTGGTGACCACGAAGGGCCAGTACGTGCTCGGCACCGTCGCCGGCACCGGCAACATCGGCCGCCTCCAGGTCGACCCGGCCACCACCGCCGCCATCAACGTGGACGCCGCCGGCGGCATCACCGCCGTCAGCACGGCGGGCGTCTCCACCCCGATCGGCACCCTGAGCCTCGCGAAGTTCGCGAACGCCCCGGGCCTCGAGCGGGCGGGCGACAACATGTGGCGGGCGTCGAACAACTCGGGCCCCGCCGTCAACGGCGCCCCCGGCGGCGCCGCCGGCCACGGGAACATCGTCCCCGGCGCCCTCGAGATGTCCAACGTGGACCTCGCCCTCGAGTTCACCAACATGATCATCGCCCAGCGCGGCTTCCAGGCGAACAGCCGGGCGATCACCACCTCCGACGACATGCTCCAGGAGCTGGTGAACCTCAAGCGCTGATAGCGCAGGCATGACGCTCAGATCGCGGGCCTGACGACCGATAACCGGGGGGCGCAACGCAGCCCCCCGGTTGCGGCCCGCACGTCACGGAGGATCGAACGTGATCAGCCTTCACCGCCTCAACGGCGACGAGATGACGCTCAACGCGGATCTCATCCTGACCGTCGAGGCCACCCCGGACACGCACATCCAGACGGTCGACCGGCGCCAGTTCCTGGTGCTCGAGAGCGTCGAGGAGGTCGTGAACGCGGTCGTCGACTACCGCCGGCTCGTCCACGCCGGCGCCCACCTGACCGCCGCAGTCACCGCCTAGCCCCGGGAGCCTCCCCGCATGTCCCCGCTCATCGGCCTGGTCGGCGCCTGGGTCTTCATCATCGTCGGGATGATCCTGAAGGGCGGCACGATCGCCGGGATCATCTCCATCCCCGCCCTGTTCATGGTGGGCGGTGGCACGGCCTGCATCCTGATCGCCTCCTTCGGCATGAAGGAGTACCTCTCGATGATCAAGCTGACCACCCTCTCCCTGAAGGAGCGGGCGGACAACCGGCCGGAGATCATCAGGACCCTCGTCGGCTTCTCCGAGAAGGCGCGCCGTGAGGGCCTGCTGGTGCTGGAGGAGGACGCGAAGCAGGTCGACGACCCGTTCCTCGGGAAGGGCGTCCGCCTGGTGGTGGACGGCACCGACCCCGAGCTCGTGAAGGACATCCTCGAGACCGAGCTCGACGCGATGGAGGAGCGGCACCACAAGAACCAGGACATGTTCAAGCAGGGCGGCGCGTTCGCGCCGACGGTCGGCATCCTCGCCACCGTGCTGTCGCTCGTCGGGGTGCTCCAGCACCTGGACCACCCGGACACGCTCGGGCCGGCCATCTCGGCCGCGTTCCTCGCGACGTTCTACGGCGTGGCGGCGGCCAACGTGATCTTCCTGCCGATCGCGAACGCCCTGAAGAAGATGACCTCGATCGAGGCGGGCGAGCGCCTGCTGATGATCGAGGGCGTGCTCTCCATCCAGAGCGGCGACAACCCGCGCATCCTGGCGGAGAAGCTGTGGAGCTTCCTGCCGCCGGACCAGCGCGAGACCGAGGACGACGCCGAGGGCGCGGGCGCCGCGTCCGGCTCCGGCGCCGCCGAGCCGGCCGCCCAGGCCGCGTAGGCCACAGGCATGGCGAAGCGGAAGCAGCGGCACGAGGAGCACCCCGACGAGCGCTGGCTCATCACGTACGCCGACGTGCTGACGCTGATGTTCGTGCTCTTCATGGTGCTGTTCTCGATCTCGGTCGTGAACACGGCCAAGTTCGACATGCTCAAGCAGACCCTCCAGGACGCGTTCAACAGCGGCCTGGCGGCCGGCGGCAGCAGCGTGCTGGAGACCAACCCGGGCACGCCCGCCCCCGCGGTCACCACCCAGCTGGGTCAGATCGCCCCCGAGGTGCCCACCATGCAGGGCATCTCCGTGAGCGACGCCTCTCCCGAGCAGGTGCTCGAGAGCTCCCAGCTCGGCGCCGCCGAGAAGGCGATCGACGCGAAGCTGGAGAAGGCCGGCATCGGCGCCAAGGTGTCCACCACGGTCAACGAGCGGGGCCTCGCGATCCGCCTCGAGACCGACGGCGTGCTCTTCACGCCCGGCTCGGCGAACCTCCAGCCGGCGGGCGCCGCCATCATCGCCCCGATCGCCGCGTCGTTGAAGGCGCTGCCGAACCCGGTGCGCGTCGAGGGCCACACGGACTCGACCCCCATCTCCACCGCCGAGTTCCCGTCCAACTGGGAGCTGTCCGGCGACCGCGCGTCGGCGGTGGTCCGGACGATGATCGCCGAGGGCATCCCCGCCGGCCGCCTCCAGGCCACCGGCTTCGCCGACACCAAGCCGATCGGCGACAACGAGAGCGCCGCCGGGCGCGCCATGAACCGGCGCGTCGAGATCCTCGTCCTGCGGATGCAGGGCGCCCCGTCCCAGTCCCCCGCGACAGCCCTCGGCGGCTGACCCTCAGGAGCGGTTCGTGAAGAAGAAGCTGATGATCATCGGGCCGGTCCTGCTCCTGGTGGCGCTGTTCGGCGTCAAGACGTTCGTCCTGAAGCCCCCGCCGCCCGACGAGAAGAAGCTGGCGAAGGAGCCGGGGCTCACCTACGTCATGAAGGACCCGTTCGTGGTGAACCTGGCCGACGGCGGCGGCACCCCCCACTTCGTGAAGGCCGGCGTGGCGCTGCGCTTCTCCAAGCTGTCGGAGGGCGAGGTCACGAAGGGGGAGGGCGAGACGCCCGACAGCGTCGAGGAGTCGGCCGAGCTCCGCGACATCGTCATCTCCACCTTCCAGAGCATGACGAGCGGCCAGCTCGCCACCGCCGCCGGCCGCGACACGGTGAAGAAGGACATCGTCGAGCGCGTCAACAAGCACACGGACTACAAGATCGTGGACGTCTACTACACGGAGTTCGCCGTGCAGTGAGGAACGCCGACCGGGCAGAGGGTCCCGGTCGAGGCGGTCCCGGTGAGGCCGGAGCGACCACCTGCGCGTCGCCCGGGCCCGCCAGAGGCCCGGGCCACGCACCGACGCATCTAGGCGCCGATGTGGGGGTCCGGCGAGAGCTCGATCCGCACGATGGTGCCGCCCTCGCCGCAGGCCACCTGGAGGTGGTCGGTCAGCTGGCGGGTGATCCACAGGCCCCGCCCCCTGGTGCCGTAGCGCGGCGGGGGGTGGCGGGCCCAGACGCGGTGGGGCTCGAAGCCGGCGCCGTTGTCGCGCACCTCCACCACCACGCGGCCGTCGACCCACGCGTCGATCAGGATCGGCGGGGTGCCGTGCTCCTGGGCGTTCGCGACCACCTCGTCGAGCGCCAGCACCAGGTCGCCGGCGCGGTCGCCGAAGCCGTGGCGTTGTGCGAGGTCGCGCATGGCCGTGCGCACCGCGGCGATCTCCGCCGGGTCGCGCCCGAGCGCGGCCTGATAGCGCTCGCTCCTCTGGATGCCGCCGTCCACCCCGTGCTCCTGCGTCGCCGCCTCCGTTCGGATCGTGGCGAGATCTGCAGGCTAACGCCCCGGACCCCCTCCCGGGCACCCCCCTGAGGTCGGGGACGGCGGCTCAACTATCCGGGGGGCGGGCCGATGGTGAGGGCGTGTCGGAGGTGCTCTCACAGAGCGAGATCGACGCCCTGCTCAACGCCATGTCGAGCGGGGATCTCGACGCTGCCCAGGTGCAGGAGGAGGCGGCCGAGGCCGTCGTCCGGCCCTTCGACTTCCTGCGTCCGAGCAAGTTCAGCAAGGACCAGCTCCGCACCATCGAGCTGCTCCACGAGACCTTCTGCCGGTCCGCGCAGAACCATCTGTCGGGCGCGCTGCGCGCGATGGTGGAGGTCGAGGTGCTCACCGCCGACCAGGTGAGCTATGGCGAGTACGTCAACTCGATCCCGACCCCGAGCCTCATCAACATCGTCACGATGGAGCCGCTCGAGGGGAATGCGGTCCTCGAGATCAACCTGCCGATCATCTTCGCCATCATCGACCGGCTGGTCGGCGGCTCCGGCACCCAGCGCCCCCGCACGCGCGAGCTCACCGAGATCGAGCTGGCCCTGACCGCCAACGTCGTCGAGACGCTCACCAGCGCGTTCAGCGAGGCGTGGAGCGAGGTCACGCCGGTGCGCTTCAAGCGCGTCGGCACCGAGATGAACCCGCAGTTCGCCCAGATCGTCGCCCCCTCCGACATGGTGGTGCTGATCACCTTCGAGCTGCGCGTCGGGCCGCAGACCGGGATGTTCTCCCTCTGCATCCCCGCCCTGGTGCTGGAGCCGGCGATGGGCCGGCTCACCACCCAGAGCTACTTCTCGAGCCTGGCCGACACATCGTCGCCCGAGAGCCGCCAGGGCATGGCCGACGAGCTGGGCGGCGTCAGCATCCCCGTCGTGGTCGAGCTGGGCGACGCCCGGCTCAACGTGGGCGACCTGCTGTCGCTGGCCCCCGGCGACGTGATCCCCCTGGCCGTCCCGCCCGGCACCGACGCCCTCGTGCGCGTCGGCCGGCGGCACGCCTTCTCCGCCCAGCCGGGCGTCCGCGGCCGCCGCGCCGCCGTGCAGATCACCGGAACGATCGACGACTCCGAAAGGACCTACGGATGAGCGAGGGTGGCAGCCTCAGCCAGGAGGAGATCGACGCCCTCCTGACGGCCGGCCCGGATGCCGAGCCGAACGCCGAGGAGCCCGCGGCCACCGCCGGAGCGCCCTCGGCGCCGGCCGACGAGCCCGCGGCGGCACCCGCCGACGAGCCCGTGGCGGCCCCCGTCGCCGCCGTGCGCCCCGACCTGGACGAGTCCGTCCGCGACGCCATCGGCGAGGTCGGCAACATCTGCATGTCGAGCGCCGCCACGACGCTCAGCCTGCTGCTGTCACGGCCCGTGCAGATCACCACGCCGCTCGTGGAGGTCGTGGACGAGGAGGAGGTGCGCGCCCAGTTCAACGCGCCCGCCGTGATCGTCTCGATCGATTACACCGAGGGCCTCGACGGGCGCAACGTCTTCCTGCTCAGCATCCCCGACGCCTCCGTCGTGGCCGACCTGATGATGGGCGGCGAGGGCACACCCTCCGACGACCTCTCCGAGCTCCACACCTCGGCGACCGCCGAGGCCATGAACCAGATGATGGGGAGCGCCTCCACGGCGATGGCCGAGATGGTCGGCCGCCGCATCGACATCTCCGCCCCGCAGGTCCAGGTGCTGGACCTGGCGACCGAGGCGGCGCTCGAGGAGCTCGGCATCACCGACACGATGGTGCGGACCTCGTTCCAGCTGCGCGTCGGCGAGCTGCTCGACACCACGCTGATGCAGCTCATGCCGATCGACTTCGCCCGGGCGCTGGTCGACGGGCTCATGCAGCCCACCGCTCCGGCGCCCGCCCCCGCCGCGCCCGGCGCCGAGGCGCCGCCGGCCGGCGCCGCCGACGACGACCGCCACCTGCACGCGCTGCCGGCGCCGCCCGTGGCCCAGCCGGTCACGTTCCCGTCGCTCGACGACATGCCCGCGCGCCCCGGCGGCAGCGACATCAGCCTGCTGCTCGACGTCCCGCTCCAGGTGACCGTCGAGCTGGGCCGCACGCAGCTGCGCATCCGCAACGTCCTGGAGCTCGTCCCCGGCTCGATCATCGAGCTCGACAAGCTCGCCGGCGAGCCGGTCGACGTGCTGGTCAACGGCAAGCCGATCGCGCGCGGCGAGGTGGTGGTGATCGACGAGGAGTTCGGCGTCCGGATCACCGACGTCGCCAGCCAGGCGAAGCGCCTCCGCGGCCTGGCGGCCGAAGAGGCCTGAGCGGCCCGGCATCCGGCCCGCGGCGTCAACTCGCCGTCCGGCATGCCGATAGCGCAGGCAGCACCGAACCCCCTCCCCACCCGAGGTCCCCGATGCCGAGTGTCCTGATCGCCGATGACGCCGCCTTCATGCGGATGATGCTGAAGAACGTCCTCACCGAGGCCGGTTACGAGGTGGTGGGCGAGGCCGAGAACGGGGCGGTGGCGGTCAGCAAGTACCGGGAGCTGAACCCGGATCTGACGACGATGGACATCACGATGCCGGAGATGGATGGCCTGGCGGCGTTGAAGGAGATCCGTGCGGCGGATCCGTCGGCGCGGGTGGTGATGTGCTCGGCGATGGGTCAGCAGTCGATGGTGATCGAGTCGATCCAGGCGGGGGCGAGGGACTTCATCGTGAAGCCGTTCCAGCCGGACCGGGTGCTCGAGGCCGTCCAGAAGGCCCTCGCCTAAGTGACGGCCCCCGAAGGTACGCGGGTGTTTCCCGGCTGCATCGCATCGCGAGGCTTCGTCCTCGGATCGGCCGATGGGAACACCGCCATCCGCCTCACCTGCGTCCTTGCCTCGCGGGCGATTCGCTCGGGAAACCCATCTCGCACCTCCGGAGTCCGCCACTAGCCACACCCGCAGCACCGCGCCGGCCGACGCCGGCGCCCCCCGCCATGGTCACCCTCACCCCGACCAGGCACGGATCGCCCCACACCCGGCGCAGGACGCGCCCCGCAGCCCGCCTCGGCTCCGCCGTCGGGCGCCTGACGGCGCTCGTCCTCGTGGCCCTCGCGCTGGCGCTGGCCGCCGCCCCGGCGGTGGCCCAGACGACCACCACGGGCACCACGACGGCGGCGAACACGACCACGGCGCCCGCCTCGAAGGGCGCGAAGGGCGTCCCGGTCGACCCCAACGAGAAGCTGCCGATCCCGGAGGGGTCCGACAACCCCGTCTCCATGTCCGGCGGCGCCGGCGGCACCCTGATCCGGCTGGTCCTGGGCCTCGGCATCGTCGTCGGCCTGATCGGGGGGGTCTGGTACGTGCTGAAGCGCGTCCAGCGCTCGCGCTACCCCGGGATGGACGACCGCAACCCGGCGGGGCTCATCGACGTCCTCGCCACCACCTCCCTCGGCCCCAACCGGTCCCTGCACCTGGTGAAGGTGGGGGAGGAGATCGTCCTCGTCGGCTCCACCGACCACCAGGTCGCGCCGATCACGCGGATCGGCGCGGAGGACGCGGCGAGCCTGGCCGGCGCGGCCGCGCCGCACCCGAAGTCATTCCGGGGCGACCCCGGCGCGGCGGCCCGCACCCGCGCGCAGAAGTCGGCGACCGACCAGTCGGTCGTGGACCGGCTGCGCGCGATGACGGCCCGCCGCTGATGCGCCGCCTCCACCCGCTCCCCGCCGCCGAGATCCCCACGCAGCTCCCGACGCTGCGCGAGCGCATCGTGGCCGCGCTGCCGCCGCCCGCGAAGACGCGGCGGCGCCGGTGGCTGCGGCGCGGCTTCGTGCTGTCGCCGCTGGTGCTGGCGCTGCTGTGCGTGGTGTGGCCGGCGATCGCGGCGGCGGCCCCGGCCGGCATCAACGTGAACCTCGACTCGTCCGACGGCGAGGTCTCGACCTCGCTCCAGATCCTGGCGCTCATCACGGTGCTGAGCCTGGCGCCGTCGATCCTCATCATGTGCACCAGCTTCACGCGGATCATCATCGTGCTGGGCTTCGTCCGGAACGCCCTCGGCACGCCGTCGATGCCCCCGAACCAGGTGCTGGTGGGCATCGCCCTGTTCCTGAGCCTGTTCGTGATGGGCCCGACGTTCACGCAGATCAACAACGAGGCCCTCCAGCCGCTCCTGGATCACAAGATCAACGAGGAGACGGCGCTGAAGCGGGCCGAGCAGCCGATCCGCGACTTCATGTTCAAGCAGGTCGACCAGAAGGACCTGGCGCTCTTCACCGAGCTCTCGAAGGGCGACCGGCCGGCGACGCGCGCGGACGTGCCCACCCGCGTGCTGATCCCCGCGTTCGTGCTGTCGGAGCTGAAGACGGCGTTCGAGATCGGGTTCCTGATCCTGATCCCGTTCCTGGTCATCGACATGGTCGTCGCGTCGACCGTGATGAGCATGGGCATGGTGATGCTGCCCCCTGTCGTCATCTCGCTGCCGTTCAAGATCCTGCTGTTCGTGCTGGTCGACGGGTGGCACCTGGTGTCCGAATCCCTCGTCCGCGGCTTCGTGAGCTAGGGGCGACGTGGACCAGAGCCAGGTCATGGAGATCGCCTCGAAGGCGATGTGGGTCACGCTCCAGGTGTCGATGCCGATCCTCGGCGTCACGCTGGTGGTGGGCCTGCTGGTGTCGATCTTCCAGGCGGTCACGCAGCTCCAGGAGCCGACGCTCACCTTCATCCCGAAGGTGCTCGCCGTGGTGGTGGTCATCGTGGTCGCCGGGCCGTGGATGCTGAACACCATGCTGGGCTTCACGATCGACCTGTGGGGCTACATCCCCGCGATCGGCCGCAACGGGTAGCCGGGCCCGCCCGTGCAGAAGCTCCTCGCCGACCTGGCGCCGCAGGCCGCGCTGTTCATGCTCATCGCCACCCGCCTGTCGGCGATGCTCGCCGTGGCCCCCGTGTTCAGCTCCCGGATGATCCCGATCCGCGTGAAGGCGGGGCTGGTGATCCTGGTGAGCTACATCGCCCTGCCGGTCGTGGCGGCCGAGGGCGGGACGGTGCCGGACGGGGTCATCGGCTTCGCGATCCTCGCGATGAAGGAGGCTCTGATCGGGTTCGCCCTGGGCCTGCTCGCGCAGTTCGTGTTCGCCGCCGTCCAGACGGCCGGGGCCTTCATCGACATGTCCGCCGGCTTCGCGATCGCGCAGACGCTCGACCCGACCTCCAACCAGAGCACGTCGGTGCTGGGCCGCTGGTACAACATGGTCGCCGTCGCCGCCTTCCTGGCGCTCGGCGGGCACCAGCTGCTGGTGCAGGGCGTGGTGCGCTCGTTCACCCTCGCCCCGCCGCTCGCCGACCCCAACATGGGGATCCTGGTCGCGGGGGTCCTGGCCCACGCCGACGACATCCTGCTGATGGTCGTCCAGATCGCCGCCCCCATCATCGCGGCGCTGCTGGTCACCGACGTCACGCTCGGCGTCATCTCGCGGTCGGTGCCGCAGATGAACGTCTTCATGGTCGGCATGCCGCTCAAGATCATCATCGCGCTCGGCGGCAGCGCCATACTGGTGCCCGCGTTCATCGGGCTCATGAACTCGCTGACGGGCCGGATGTTCACGGACATGTCGAACCTGATGCGGGCCGTCGGCGCGGGCTAGGCACCGCGACGGCGGGACGACCCCGCCGCACGGAATACGGAAACTTCGGTTAGCCTTATGCGCGAACTTCGTTGACCCGTGCCCCGGAGGTCCGATGCGCGTCCCCAAGCTCGCCGCCCTGCTCGCGGTGGTCCCGCTCCTGCTGGCCGTCGCCGCGTGCGGCTCCGACGACGGATCCAACGTCCGGAACGTGGGCAGCGACGGCGGCTCCGCATCCGGCTCCGGGTCGGGCTCGGGCTCCGGGTCGGGATCGGGCTCGGGCAGCGGCATCTCCACCACCGGCCTCGAGACGACCAGCTCGGACCCGCTCATCCAGGCGGCGGTCGCCGACTACACGGCGTACGTCAACGGGCAGGTCGATGAGCTGATCGCGCGGACCACCGTGTTCACCGACGCGGTCCGCGCCGGGAACCTCCAGGCGGCGAAGGCGGCCTACGCCCCCAGCCGCGAGCCGTGGGAGGCGATCGAGCCCATCGCCGGGCTCATCCCGGACATCGACGGGGCGGTCGACTCGCGGGTCGACGACTTCGCCGGGCCCGGCGACCCCGCGTTCACCGGGTGGCACCGCCTCGAGTACCTGCTGTGGGAGAAGAACACCACCAAGGGCGGGGCCACGTTCGCCGACCAGCTCGACGCCGGCCTCCAGCGGCTGAAGTCGGGCATGGCGTCGCTGCAGATCCCGCCGGGCGCGGTCGCGCTGGGCGCGTCGGAGCTCATCCAGGAGGTCTCCGAGGGCAAGATCACCGGCGAGGAGGACCGCTACTCCAAGACCGACCTGTGGGACTTCGCGGCCAACGTCGAGGGCGCCGAGGAGGTCATCGACACCCTGGAGCCGGCCCTCGCGAAGGCCGACCCGGAGCTGCTGAAGCGCATCCAGACCGGGTTCGACGAGCTGGACGCGGAGCTCGCGACGCTCGAGAAGGGGGACGGCTACGTCCTCTACTGCCAGCAGAACGACCAGTTCCCGTCGCCGCTGTGCCCCAGGCCGACCGTCACGAAGGCCCAGGTCGACAAGCTGAAGGTGCAGCTGGCGGGCCTGTCCGAGGACCTCGCCCTGGTGCCCGGGGCGCTCGGCCTCTCCTAGGACGCACCCTCGATGTCGCGCATCTCGCGCAGATCGTTCCTCGCGGGCGCCGGCGGCCTGGCCGTCGGCGCCGGCGCGTTCGGCGCGGGCTTCGGCCTGGCCGCCGGCACCGAGGGCGGCCCGCCGGCCGGGTCGCACGTCGCGTTCCACGGCGCCCATCAGGCGGGGATCACGGCCGACCCCACGCCGGCCCGCGGGCTGGCGGCCGCGTTCACGGTGATCGCCGACGACCGGGCCCACCTGGCCGAGACGCTCCGGGATCTGAGCGACGAGGTGCAGGGCCTCATGGAGGGGCGGCCCATCGAGGTCCGCGACCCGGCGTACCCGCCCGCCGACTCCGGGATCCTGGGCCCGGAGCCGCCCGCCGACGACCTGTCGGTGGTCGTCAGCGTCGGCGCCTCCCTGTTCGACGGCCGCTACGGGCTGGCCGACCGCAGGCCCCGCGAGCTGGTGCAGATGCCGTTCATGGCGAACGACCGGCTCGACCCGGAGCGCTCGCACGGCGACCTGCTGCTGACGATCCAGGCGGAGCACTCCGACACCGTCCTGTTCGCGCTGCGCCAGCTGATGCGCCGCACCCGCCGCACGCTGCTGCTGAAGTGGACGGTGGAGGGCTTCAACCGGCGCTCGTCGCCGACCGACCGCACCACCGGGTCGCCGCGCAACCTGCTCGGCTTCGTCGACGGCACCGCCAACCTGCCCACCGGCGACGGCGGCCAGATGGACGAGCACGTCTGGACCGGCGGCGACGGCGAGCCGGAGTGGACCACCGGCGGCAGCTACCACGTGATCCGGCAGATCCGGATGCTCGTGGAGTTCTGGGACCGGACGCCGCTCGGCGAGCAGGAGCGGCTCATCGGCCGCCGCAAGTCCGACGGGGCGCCGCTGGGCGGCGTCCACGAGACCGACGTGCCCGACTTCGCGGGCGACCCGGACGGGACGGTCACGCCGCTGGACGCGCACATCCGGCTGGCGAACCCCCGCACCCCCGAGACGCGGCGCAACCTGATCCTGCGACGCGGGTTCTCGTACTCGCGGGGGTTCGACGCCGCCGGACAGCTCGACCAGGGGCTGGCGTTCGTGTCGTACCAGCGGAGCCTGGCCGACGGCTTCCTGGCGGTGCAGGCCCGGCTGGACGGGGAGCCGCTCGAGGAATACATCCGCGCCGAGGGGGGAGGCTTCTTCTTCGCGCTCCCCGGCGCCCAGCCGGGTGGCCACCTGGGGGACTCCCTCCTGGCCTAACGGGGCGGGCGCTCGTCGAGCACCTCGACGGCGCGGCGGTACTGGTCCTCGGTCAGCTCGCCGCGGGCGTAGCGCTCGGCCAGCACCGCGCGGGCCGACCCGCCCGTCGCGCAGCCGCCCCGCCACCAGAACCGGCGGGCGATGAGGAACACCCCCGTCCAGAAGACGATCATCACCCCGATCCAGACCAGCGGGAACCACGGCCCCGGTCCATGCGCGTGGGCGCCCACCATGCTCACGACGTCCATCTCCCATCCCTCCGCTCGTGATGTTCAGGAGGCGATGGTCGCGCCCCGCCGGGTCGCCGTCGTCGGACGGGCGGCGGCTTCGCGCGTACTCCCGGTGGCGTAGCCGGGGCCGCCCGGACGAGCCGTCAAGTGGCCCCCCGCACTGCCGATATCGACCCTGATCCCGTCGACACGTCCTGCCCCGAGGTCCCCGATGCCGAGTGTCCTGATCGCCGATGACGCCGCCTTCATGCGGATGATGCTGAAGAACGTCCTCACCGAGGCCGGTTACGAGGTGGTGGGCGAGGCCGAGAACGGGGCGGTGGCGGTCAGCAAGTACCGGGAGCTGAACCCGGATCTGACGACGATGGACATCACGATGCCGGAGATGGATGGCCTGGCGGCGTTGAAGGAGATCCGTGCGGCGGATCCGTCGGCGCGGGTGGTGATGTGCTCGGCGATGGGTCAGCAGTCGATGGTGATCGAGTCGATCCAGGCGGGGGCGAGGGACTTCATCGTGAAGCCGTTCCAGCCGGACCGGGTGCTCGAGGCCGTCCAGAAGGCGCTCGCGTAAACCGGCCGGGGTCCGCGCCGGTGGCCCCCCGGGTCCTGATCTGCGACGACTCGCCGCTGCTGCGGAGGGTGCTGTCGGACATGCTCACCGACGGCGGCATGGCCGTCGCCGGCGAGGCGCGCGACGGGATCGAGCTGGTGGAGCAGGCCGAGGCGCTGCGGCCGGACGTCATCACCCTGGACGTGGAGATGCCGCGCCGCGACGGCCTGGAGGGCCTGGCCGAGCTGATGCGCACGCGGCCGACGCCGGTGGTGATGGTCTCGACCCTCACCGGGGCCGGCACCGCGGCCACCACCCGCGCGCTCGCGCTGGGCGCCGTGGACGCGGTCGAGAAGCCCGCGCTGCGGCTGTCCGCCCTGAGCTGGGGCTCCAGCCGCGACGAGCTGGTCGCCAAGGTGCGGGCGGCGGCCGCCGTGCGCCCGTCGGCGCTCGGGCGCGTGCCGCGGCCGACGGCGCCGGGCACGCGCCTGGCGTCCCTGGCGGCGGCGGCGGGCGGCGACCTGGTGGTCATCGCGACCTCCACGGGCGGCCCCCGCGCGCTGCACACGGTGGTGCCGCACCTGCCGTCGCCCCTCGGGGCGGGCGTGCTGATCGTGCAGCACATGCCGGTGGGGTTCACGGGGACGCTCGCGGCGCAGCTGGACGCGGAGTCGGCGATGGCGGTGCGCGAGGCGGGCCCGGTCGACGACATCCGCCCGGACGTGGCGCTGCTGGCGCCGGGCGGCTCGCACCTGGAGGTGGCGTCCCGGGGCCGCGCGCGGCTGTCGCAGGCGCCCCCGATCGGCGCGCTCCGCCCGCGGGCGGACGTGACGATCGCGTCGGCGGTCCGCCACTACGGCGCCCGGGTCACCCTGGCCGTGCTGACCGGGATGGGCGACGACGGCCTGGTGGGCGCGCGCGCCGTGAAGGAGGCGGGCGGGACGGTCCTGATCGAGGACGAGCGCACCTGCGTGGTGTGGGGGATGCCCCGCTCCATCAGGGAGGCGGGCCTCCAGGATGCGGTGGTCCCCCTGGACGCGATGGCCCTGGCGATCGCCCAGGCGGCCTCGCGGCGCGCGGCGCCGCCGGCCCGGATGGCGTCGTGAGCGCCGCCCTGACCCCCGACTACGCGCGCTTCTGCGGCGGCGTGAAGACGCTGTGCGGGATCGACCTGTTCCAGTACCGGCCGGGGCAGATGGAGCGCCGCCTGCGCTCGTTCGCCCGGCGCGCCGGCCACGACGACCTGGACGGCTATCTGGCCGCGCTGAAGCGCGACGTCGCCGCCCGGTCGGCGTTCCTGGACCACATGACCATCAACGTGTCGGAGCTGTTCCGGAACCCGGAGCGCTTCGAGGAGCTGGAGCAGCGGTTCCTGCCGGAGTTGCTCGCCGCCGCGGCGGGCCGCGGCCTGCGCGCCTGGAGCGCCGGCTGCTCGTACGGCGCCGAGCCGTACACGCTGGCGATCCTGCTGAAGGAGGCGGCGCCCCGGCTGCTGCACGAGGTGACGGCGACCGACATCGACGAGACGATGCTGGCGCGCGCCCGGGAGGGGGTCTTCACCGCCGCCGACCTCCAGCGCGTGACCCCGGAGCGCCGCGCCCGGTGGTTCGACGCCCAGCCGGACGGACGCTTCCGGGCGAAGCCGGAGCTGCGCGCGATGGTCCGCTTCGGGAAGCTCGACCTGCTGCGCGACCCGTACCCGCGCTCCCGCGACCTGATCCTGTGCCGCAACGTGGTCATCTACTTCAACGAGGACGCGAAGGCGCGGATCTACGAGCGCTTCTTCGCCGCCCTCCAGCCGGGCGGCACCCTCTTCGTGGGCTCCACGGAGCGGGTCAGCGACGCCGCCCGCCTCGGCTGGGAGCGCCCGGCCACCTTCTTCTACCGCAGGCCCGCCGCCGTCCCCGCAGGCTAGGGCGCGCCCTCCCGCTCGGCGTTCTCGGTGCGCCGCCGCCGGCGCCGGGCCTCGCGGATGGCGACGATCACCGCCACCAGGACGGGCGCCCACCAGTGCGAGGTGTCCAGGATCGCCTGGAGCCAGCCGGGCGGGGTCCAGTCGGGGAGCGACACGTCGGGCCACGGGATGTCCGGCGACGGGATGTCGGGGAACGGGATCGCCGGGACGTCCGGCATGGGGATCAGCGCCAGGAGCGCCCCGACCCCGAGGACGCCGAGCGCGAGCTTCCCGGCCGCGACCGCGACGTGGCGGGAGGCGTAGAGCCCGGGCCGCTCGCGCGGGAGCCGGGCCAGCCGGGCCTGGCGCGTGCCCGGCGGGGGCGCGAAGGCGACCTCCCGGGACGCGTCGCCGCCCTCCGGCCGCGCGACCGCCTCGGCGGGCGCGCCGCTCCACCCGCGCCGCAGCGTCACGCGGACGCCCCCGCCGGTGATCACCGCCTGACGCTGCAGGGGCTTCCCGGCGGACTCGCCGACGGTCCGAGCGTCCACCAGCAGCCGCGTGACCCCCGTCAGCCGGCCCGTCCGCTCCCACCGGAGCTCGAGCCGCCGGGACCCCAGCGTCGCGGTCCATGTCCCGGAGTCCATGGGCCCAGGCTAGCCGCGGCCGCCGTGGCGGCGACCCCGCCGGTGAGCCCGGTCACGCCCGCGCCGAGCGTCTAGACCGCCACCGCCTGCGGGCGCCAGGCGCCGGCGGCGCGGGCCAGGCTGCGGTGCCCCCACCAGCAGGCGACGCCGATCATCTCGGCCAGCTCCTGAACCACGTACAGGCGGGTGGACTGGAGGATCTGGACGTCCATCGCCCCGGCCTGGATGTTCACCGTCGCGGTGATCGCGAGCTCGCCGACCTGCGGCAGGTCCTTGCCGACGCCCTGGCCGGGCAGGAGGCCGCCCGAGCGCAGGTGCACGGTGCCCACGCCCGCGCTGGGCCCCAGGGCCGCGTCGACCGCGACCACCAGCGGCCGCTCGGGGCGCCTGATGACCGGCAGCATCCGGTCGCGGAGGTTCAGCGCGTGGAGCGGCTCCTCCAGCGTCCCCACCACCGACGAGGCCGGGAAGCCCAGCCGCAGCAGCCGCTGGCCCACGAGCGGGCCCAGCGCGTCGCCGGTCGAGCGGTCCGTGCCGATGCAGGCGAACACCACGTCCCGCCCGGGCGCGCCGAGCCGGCCGAGGGCCTTCTCCACCCCGAGCGACAGCGTGGCGAGCGCGCCGGGGTCCTCACGCCGCACCTCGCAGAGAGCCGTCACTCAAGCCGCCTTTCCGGTGGTCGATAGGGGTTGCGGGAGGAGCGTAGGGGCGGTTCACGGCCCCCAGCCCCACCCATCCGGACAGTCGCCGCCGTCACGGTCGACCAACCGGAACCCCCCTTTCGTCCCGGACGCGCGCACGAGGAGAGCTGCAGGCATTGGACACCTCTGAGTACCTCGGCCTCTTCCTCGACGAGAGCCGGGAGAGCCTCCAGTCCCTGAACGCCTCGCTGCTCGACCTCGAGCGCGACCCCTCCGACTCCGAGTCGCTGACCGTGATCTTCCGCGTGGCGCACTCCCTGAAGGGGATGAGCGCGACGATGGGCTTCGAGGCGATGGCGCGCCTGACGCACCGGATGGAGGAGGTGCTCGCCGCGATGCGCGACGACGGCGCCCCCGTGACCCCGGCGATCAGCGACGCCCTGTTCGCCTGCCTGGACACCCTCCAGGAGATGGTCGACCGCGTGGCCGCCGGCGACCCCGCCGAGGTCGACGCGGGCGCCGTGCTGGCCCGCCTCGACGCCATCGCCGCCGGCGGGCGGGTCGCCGCCGGGGCCGTCGCCGAGGTCGCCGCAGAGGTCGCCGCCACGCTGGCCCCCGCCCCCGCGGACGAGGCCCTCTCCGACTACGACCGGATGGTCGTCGCCGACGCCCACGAGCGCGGCCTGTCGGTGCTCCGGGTGGACGTGACGTTCGAGGAGACCTGCCAGCTCGCCGCCGTCCGGGCCTTCATGGTGGTCCAGGAGCTGGAGGGGATCGGCGACCTCATCAAGAGCGAGCCGCCCGCCGACCGGATCGAGTCCGGCGAGGTCGAGGGGGGCGTGACCTTCTGGATCGCCGCCGACGCGGAGACCGACCTCGACGCCGTCCGGGCCCTCGCCCTGGGCGTCAGCGAGATCGCCGCCGCCGACGTGGCCCCCGTCGCGCCCGCAGCCGCCGCCGCGGTCGCGGTGGCCGCCGAGGCGGAGGCCGAGGTCCGGGCCGAGGCCCATGCCGAGGCCGTCCCGCAGGCCCGCGCCGCCGACCGCGAGCGCCGGGAGCGCGCCGCCGGCGAGCACCGCCAGCCCGGCAAGGTCGCGACCGTCCGCGTCGGCACCGACCGGCTCGACGCCCTCATGAACCTGATGGGCGAGATGGTCATCCAGCGCACCCGCCTGGCGCAGCTCTCGGCCGAGCACGACCTGGGCGACCTGCGGGGGGCGGTGGAGGACATGACCCGCGTGACGAACGACCTCCAGTCGCTGATCATGCAGGTGCGGATGATGCCGGTGGACGCCGTGTTCATGCGGTTCCCGCGCATGGTCCGCGACCTCGCCAACACGCTCGGCAAGCGCCTGGACCTCCAGATCTCCGGCGAGGACACCGAGCTGGACCGCACCGTCATCGACGGCCTGGGCGACCCGCTGGTGCACATGCTCCGCAACGCCGTGGACCACGGGCTCGAGCTGCCCGAGGAGCGCGTCGCCGCCGGCAAGGACCCGGTCGGCGTGATCCAGCTCTCCGCACGCCACGCCGGAAACAGCGTGGTGATCGAGGTCCGCGACGACGGCGCGGGCATGGACCCGGACGCCCTCCGGGCCTCGGTGGTGCGCAAGGGCCTGATGGACCAGGCCGCCGCCGACGCGCTGTCCGACCAGGAGGCGGTCGACCTGGTGTTCCTGCCCGGCTTCTCCACGGCCGCCCAGACCACCGACATCTCCGGCCGCGGCGTCGGCATGGACGCGGTGCGCACCGCGATCACCGAGCTGAACGGCGAGGTCACCATCCAGAGCGCCCTCGGCCGGGGCAGCGTCTTCACGATCCGCCTGCCGCTGACGCTGGCGATCATCCAGGCCCTGCTGGTCGACGCGGGCGCCGACCTGCGCGGCGGCGCCCAGGTGTGGGCGGTCCCGCTGGAGGCCATCGAGGAGACGGTGATCGTGGACCCGGCGGACACCCGCCCGGTCGGCGGCCGGCCGTGCATGGTGCTGCGCGACTCCGTCGTCCCGCTGGTCTGGCTGCGCGACTGCCTGTCGCTCTCGGGCGGCGACGCCGGCGACCGGGGCGGCCCCATCGAGGTGGTCGTCGTCCGCAGCGGCGGCAACCGCCTGGGCCTGGTGGTCGACGGGCTCGCCGGCAAGCAGGACGTGGTCATCAAGCACCTGCCCGGGTTCCTCGGGGACGTGGCCGGCGTGGCGGGCGCGACGATCCTGGGCGACGGCTCCGTCGCCCTGATCGTGGACGTCGCCGCGCTGGCGCCGGGCGCCGCGCGGTCCGCCGCGTGAGCGCGCCCGTGCTGGGCGAGGCCCAGCTCGACGCCCTCCGCGAGATCGGCAACATCGGCGCCGGCACCGCCGCCACCGCCCTGGCGCAGATGACCGGCCGGTCCGTGCCGATGGGCGTCCCCACGGTCACGCTGCTGCCCGTCGAGCAGGTGGCGGACCGCACCGGCGACGCCGAGCGCGTGGTCGCCGCGATGTTCCTCGGGGTCGGCGGCGACGTCTCGGGCCACATGCTGTTCGTGATGGGCCGGGACGCCGCCCGCGACGTCGTCGACGCCCTCATGGGCGGCGCCGGGGGAGCCGGGGGCGGCGATGGCTTCTCGGAGATGGAGCTCTCCGCCCTCCAGGAGGTGGCCAACATCCTGACGGGCTCCTACCTCAACGCCCTCGCCAAGATCACCGGGCTGCGCCTGGAGCCGACCCCGCCCGCCGTGGGCGTGGACTTCGCGGGCGCGCTGGTGGGCGCGGCGCTGGCCGAGGTGGCGATGGCGTCGGAGACCGCCATCCTCATCGAGACGCCGCTCGGCGACGGGGGCGCCCCCTCCCTGGGCGACGTCCTCTTCATCCCGACGTCCGCGGCCCTCCAGCTCGTCCTCGCCCGGCTCGGCCTCGGGTGACGACCGCCCTCCGCGCCACCGCCGGGCCCAACGTGGGCATCGGCCAGATCGTCGCCAGCGCCGACCCGGGCGTGGTCATCTCGGCGCTGGGCCTCGGATCGTGTATCGGGCTGGTGCTGACCGACGCCCAGGCGGGCGTCGCGGGCATGGCCCACGTGATGCTGCCGGTGTCGCGCGCGGGCGCCGACGGCTCGCCCGGCAAGTTCGCCGACACGGCCGTCCCGGCGCTGCTCGACCAGATGCTGCGCCTCGGCGCCCAGCAGGTGCGCCTCCAGGCGCGGATGGCGGGCGGCGCGCAGATGTTCGCCGCCGGCGGGGCCGGGTCGATGCTCAACATCGGCGAGCGCAACACCGAGGCCGTCCGCGAGGCGCTGAGGGCGGTCGGCCTGCGCGTCCGCGCGGCCGAGACCGGCGGCAACGCGGGCCGGTCGATGCACGTCACCGTCGCCGGCGGCGCCGTGACGGTGCGCGCCGTCGGAGGGGAGCCGATCGAGCTCTGATCGGGCGGCCCGGCCCGCCGGGCCCGGGGCGCTCAAGCCCCCGTCGGATCTGACGATACGTCCGGCAGGCCCGCTCATGACGAGCGCGGTGAAATGGTCATGGACGGCGTGCACCCAGGTGGCGCCCAGGATTGTCCGGCTCAGGAGCCGATCGCACCGAGAAGGCGACACCCAAGCGCCGCGACGAGGCACGTCGCCGGGGCCAGGTCGCCCGTAGCCGCGAGATCAACACGGGCCTCGGCGTGCTCGCCACCTTCGGGATGCTCGCCGTGGCCGGCGGCTGGCTGCTGGCCGGCTTCACCGCCTTCATGACCACGTCGCTCGCCAGCTCCGGCGACAGCGGCCCCATGAGCGTCGCGGACGGCTGGAACGCGATGATGAACGCCGGGTGGGAGAGCCTGCGGCTCACCGCGCCGTTCGCCATCGCGGGCGTGGTGGTGGGCGTCGTGGCCTCGGCCATCCAGGTGAAGCCCGGTATCACGATCGAGGTCCTGAAGCCGCGCTTCCAGGTCCTCAACCCGGTGTCCGGGTTCAAGCGCCTGTTCTCGCCGCGGTCCGCGGTGGGGCTGGTGAAGGACCTGCTGAAGATCACGCTCACCGGCGTCGTCGCCTGGGTCGTGCTGAAGGGGTCGATCAACGACCTGGTGGGCCTCACCGGCGCGGGCCCCGGCATGGCCCTGGCCGTGACCGGCCGCATCGTCCTGAAGGTGGGCTTCGCGCTCGCCGCGGTCTACGTCGTGATCGCCGTCGCCGACCTCATCTTCGAGCGCTACCAGCACGAGAAGGACCTCCGCATGACCAAGGAGGAGGTCAAGCGCGAGGCCAAGGAGGCGGACGTCAACCCCGAGGTGAAGGGGCAGCTGAAGCGCCGCCAGCAGGAGATGGCCGTGCGCCGCATGATGTCCGCCGTCCCCGACGCGGACGTCGTGATCACCAACCCGACGCACTACGCCGTGGCCCTGCGCTACGCCCGGTCGCTGCCCGCCCCGCAGGTGGTGGCGAAGGGCGTCGACCACGTGGCGTTCCGGATCATCGACAAGGCCCGCGAGAGCGGCGTCCAGGTGGTCCCCAGCCCGCCGCTCGCGCGGAGCATCCACGCCGCGGCCGAGGTGGGGCAGTTCATCCCCGCCGAGGCGTTCGGCGCCGTCGCCGAGATCCTGGCCCACGTCTACCGCGCTACCGGCCGTGAGCCGGCGGCCGCATGAGTACCGCCGTCGCGGCCCCCGCCCCGCAGCAGTCGCGCGGGCTCCTGAACCGCCTGCTGGACAACAGCGACGTCGCGATCGCGGTCGTGGTGGTCGGGATCGTCGTGATGATGATCCTGCCGCTCCCGACGTTCCTGCTGGACATCCTGATCACGGCCAACATCTCGGCCGCGCTCGCGATCGTCCTGGCCACGCTCTACACCACCGAGCCGCTCCAGTTCTCGGTGTTCCCGTCGCTGCTGCTCGTGGCGACCCTGTTCCGACTGGGGCTCAACATCTCGAGCACCCGCCTGATCCTGCTCCACGGGGAGGCCGGCGAGGTCATCTCCTCGTTCGGCAACTTCGTGGTGGGCGGCAACGTGGTGGTCGGCCTGATCGTGTTCACGATCCTGGTGGTCATCCAGTTCGTGGTCATCACGAACGGCGCCGGGCGCGTGGCGGAGGTCGCCGCCCGGTTCACCCTCGACGCGATGCCCGGCAAGCAGATGGCGATCGACGCCGACCTGAACGCCGGCGTGATCACCGACGAGGAGGCCAAGGCCCGCCGCGCCGTCATCGCCAAGGAGGCCGACTTCTACGGCGCGATGGACGGCGCCTCGAAGTTCGTGAAGGGCGACGCCATCGCCGCGGTCATGATCGTGATGATCAACCTGATCGGCGGCATGTGCGTCGGCGTGCTCCAGCAGGGGATGAGCTTCTCTGAGGCCGTCCACCACTTCTCGCTGCTCACCGTCGGCGAGGGGCTGGTGGCGCAGATCCCGGCGCTGCTGATCTCCACCGCCACCGGCATCATCGTCACGCGCTCCGTCGGCGAGTCGAACCTGGGCCAGGACCTGGCGAAGCAGATCACCAGCCAGCCGCGGGCCCTCTTCCTGGCGGGCGGCGTCGCCGTGGCGCTGGGCCTGGTGCCCGGCCTGCCGAAGCTGCCCTTCTTCATCATCGGCGGCCTCATCCTGATCGTGGCGACCATGCTGCGGCGCGGGCAGCAGGAGGAGGCCCAGCACAAGGCGGCGCAGGAGGCGACGGCCGTCGCCACCCGCCCCTCCGAGCCCGAGAACGTCGCCGCGCTGCTCCCCCTCGACCCGCTCGAGCTGGAGATCGGCTACGGCCTGGTGCCGCTGGTGGACGCCGACGAGGGCGGCGACCTGCTGGGCCGGGTCGCGATGGTGCGCCGCCAGATGGCCACCGAGCTGGGCCTGTCGCTCGCCCCCATCCGGATCCGCGACAACATCCAGCTGGGCTCCCACGACTACGCGGTCAAGATCCGCGGCGTCGAGGTGGCGCGCTGGGCGCTGATGCCCGGCCAGCTGCTGGCGATGAACCCCGGCACCGCCGACCTGCCGCTGGACGGCATCCCCACCACCGAGCCGTCGTTCGGGCTGCCGGCGGTGTGGATCGGCGAGGCGCAGCGTGAGCAGGCCGAGATCTACGGCTACACCGTCGTCGACCCGACGTCGCTGATCGTGACCCACCTCAGCGAGGTCATCCGCCGCAACGCCGCCGAGCTGCTCGGCCGCCAGGACGTCCGCCAGCTCCTCGACACGCTCAAGGAGCGGCTGCCGGCCCCGGTGGAGGAACTCGTGCCCGACCTGATGACGGTCGGCGAGGTGCAGCGCGTCCTGCAGACGCTCCTGTCGGAGGCCGTGCCGATCCGCGACCTGGTCACGATCCTGGAGACGCTGGGCGACAAGGCCAAGCTCACGAAGGACGTGCCGATCCTGGCCGAGTACTGCCGCCAGGCCCTGGCCCGCGCCATCTGCGGCCGCTTCGTGGACGAGACCGGGACGATGCGCGCGATCACGCTGGACCCGGAGATCGACCGCGAGATCGCCGAGTCGGTGCACCGGACGGAGGACGGCACCCAGGTGGCGATGGATCCCGCCCGGGCGTCCGCGCTCATCGACGCGCTCAAGGAGCAGGTGGACCAGGCGCAGCTCATGGGCGCCCCGGCGCTGGTACTCACGTCGGGGGCGACGCGCCGGCACCTCAAGGCGCTGGTCGCCCACGCGATACCGAACCTGACCGTCCTCTCGTACCACGAGATCCTGCCGTCCGTCCGCATCGAGCCCGTCGGGCTCGCCGCACTCGTCTAGGAGCCCCCGTTGCAGATCAAGCAATTCTCCGCCGACACGATCGACGAGGTGCTCGCCCAGGTGCGCGCCGAGCTCGGCGAGGACGCGATGATCCTGCAGACGCGGCGCGTCGTCCGCGGCGGCGTCGGCGGCTTCTTCGGCAAGGAGGGCGTCGAGGTCACCGCCGCGGCCGGCCCGGACGCGGCCGCCGCCAACCAGGAGGCGGCCGCCTCGGTGGCCGCCCCGACGATCGACACGCTCGACACCCCCGACGTGGCCGTCGCGCCCGTCATGCCCGAGCCGGAGCCCGAGCTCCCGGCCGAGGACCCGTTCCGCGACCACCTGGACGGGCGCCTGGCGGCCGCCGAGGAGGCCGAGGAGGGTTTCGTCCCGCTCGCGCCCGCGACGCCCGCCGAGGCCTACGCCCGGCAGGCCGCCCCGTTCGCGCCGGGCTCGACCGAGCGCAGCCAGGCGATCCTGGAGGCGGCCCGCGCCGCCGTGCGCGCCGCCCACGAGGCGGCCCTCGCGTCGGTCGACGACAACCTGCTGCCCGACCCGGCCCCCGCGGCGGCGCCCGCGCCCGCGGCCGAGCTGGAGCCGGAGCCGGAGCCGGAGCCCGAGGAGGACCTGGAGCCCGAGGCCCTGGAGGACCCCGCGCCCGTCCGGGCGGCGGCGCCCGCCGCCGCCCCGCGCGCCCGCCGCGCCGCGACGCGGCCGGCCGGCCCCGACGCCCTCGAGGCCGTGCGCGCCGAGCTGCTGAAGGGCGGTGTGGACGAGCGCCAGGCGGACGTGCTGCTGGACGGGTTCGCCGGGTCGACCATGCCGTTCCTGGCGACGTCGGCATCGGTGCGCGACGCGGTGCGGGACCACCTCGCCGCCCGCCTCCCCGTGGTCCGCGACTGGAAGCCCCGCGCCGGAGGGCACGTCGTGGCCCTCGTCGGCCAGACGGGGGTCGGCAAGACCAGCGCGGCCGCCGCGATGGCCGGGGCGTACCGCGCCGCCGGCATGGCCGTCGCGCTCGTCGCCGCCGGTCCGGGCGCCCACGACACGCTGGCCGCCCACGCCCGCCGGCTCGACGTGCAGGTGTTCTCCGCCCAGGACGGCGCCGCGCTGGCCAACCTGATCGCGACGCTCGCCGACCGCGACGTGATCGTCATCGACACCCACGGCCGCTCGCACACGCAGCTCACCGAGATCGAGGCGCTGGCCGAGCTCCTCGGCCCGGCGAAGGCCGACGAGGTGCACCTGGTGCTCCCGGCGGCGACGCCGTCCGCCGACCTGGGCGACCTCCAGCGCCGCTTCCGCCTGGCGGGCGTCAACCGGGTGATCCTCACCAAGCTCGACGAGACTCGCTTCGTCGGCAACCTCGTCAACGCCCCCCTGCGGATCGGGAAGCCGGTGGCGTTCCTGTCCGACGGCACGTCGGTGCCGGGCTCCCTGGTGCCCGCCGACGCGCGCCGGATGGCGGAGGCGCTCCTCCCGTGACCCCCGTGGCCCCGACGCTCGCGACCGCGCCCCTGCCCGGGCGCGGCGAGCGCGTGGTGCTCGACGGCCTGCCCGGCGGCCCCTGGACCACGGTGGTGGAGCGCGAGGGCGACGACGCCCTGGAGCTCGCGCCGCCGCGGCTCGGGGGGCAGCCCGTGCCACTGCCCCTGCACCGGGCGTTCACGCTCGCGTGGACGGTCCGCGAGGTTCCGTGCGAGGCCGACGCGCAGCTGGTCAGCGGGCCGCGCCCCGGCGAGGAGGGCCGCTACGAGGCGCGCACCCTCGGGCCCGCGCGACGCATGCAGCGCCGCGGCGCCGTCCGCGTGCCCGTGAACCTGATCGTTCACTACCGCGTGGGCGACACCGACGCCGCCGTGATCGGCGCGATCACCGAGAACCTCTCCGCGGGTGGCACCCTGCTGCGGCTGGCCGAGCCCATCGAGGCGGGCAGCCGCCTGGAGGTCACGGTCCACTGCGGCGGCCAGGCCGGCGACCTGACGGTGTCGGCGGTCGCCGTGCGCTGCGACCGACTGGAGGCGGGCGACCGGCCGTGGCGCATCGCCCTCGCGTTCGACGAGCTGGGCCCCGCCGAGGAGGACCGCCTGGTGCGGTTCGTGTTCGAGCGCCAGCGCGAGCTGCGCCGGCGTGACGCGGGGCTCGTCTGATGGCGAAGGAGAAGGCCAAGGCCAAGGGCGCGGGGACCGAGCAGTCCCCCATGGACGAGTGGGTCACGCGCGCCCGCGGCGTCGGCCTGGTGGTGGGCTTCCTCATCGTGTTCCTGGTCTGCCGCGACCAGGGCTTCCCGGTCGCCGACGCGATCCTGCGCGGTCTGGTGGGCGCCGCCGTGCTGTCGGTGGTGGCGTGGTGGTCGGCCCTGATGGTGATCCAGGCGCTGATGCGGGCCGCCGCCGCCCAGACGATCCGCGAGGCCGAGCTGGCCGCCGCCCAGCTGGCCGCCGCGCGCCAGGAGGCCGACGCCGCGATGACGCGCCGCGCCGCCCCGGCGGATGAGGCCGGCTCGTGACCGGGCCCGACCGCATCGCGGCCCCGGCGTCGCCGGCCGCGACGGCGGCCGCCACCGCCGCCATGGCGTCGGCGCTGCCCAGGCGCACCGCGGCCGACGCCGACGCGCCCTCGTCCGGCGGCGCGTCCGCCCAGGCCGCCGGCGCCCGCGCCGAGGCGGGGGGCGGCACACCGGACCCCCACGGCCTGAGCGGCCGGCTCGTCGATGTCTTCGCCTGAGGCCCACCGGCCCGGCTTCCTGGTCGTCCGCGCGGGCGGCGACGGCACCTACGTCGGCGGCCTGATGGTCACCGACGCGTCGGGGCTGCCGGTCGACTTCCGCTACACCGACCCGGTCACCCCGACCCGGCTCCAGCGGGCGCTCTACGGCAACGTGCTCGACCGCTACCTGCGGTCCGAGGTGGTGCTGCGCACGCTGCTGGGCGCGCTGGAGACGCCGCCGAGCCTGCTGCTGGTGGATGACGCCGACCTGCTCGGCGAGCCCATCGACGGTTTCCCGGTGGCGCTTGTGGCCCCGTCGAAGGCCGACCCGATCGGCGCGGTGGGCGCGCGCAGCGCCGAGGGCGCGGGGATGTTCCTGCTCCAGGCCGACGCGTCGGGGCACCCGCTGCGGGTGAGCCTGCCGGCGGGGTCGCCGCACGAGGCCGCGGTGGTCGGGGCGCTCGTCGCCCTGTCGGCCCGCATGGACGTCCTGGAGCCCGTCGCGCGCGTGCAGGACGCCCTCGACGTGATCGTCGCCGGGGAGGCCGCAGCCTGAGCGCCGCCCGCGGCGGCTCTCCGCTGTGGGAGATCCGGCGACTGGTGGCCCGGCTGGGCGCGTCGTCCACCGCCCGCGCGGTCGCGCCGCCCGCGGCCGCCGTGCACGCCGCCGGGCCGCCCCGGCCGGATGCCGTGGCGCCGGAGACGGCGATCGCGGCGGCCCCGCGGAGCGCGGCGCGGCCGGCGACGTCCGTCGCCGTGGTGCCGCCCCCGCCCCTCGAGCCGGTCGCCGTCGCCGTCGAGGCCGCCGTCGCGGCGCCCCCCGCCCGCGGCGGCGGCGGGGCGCCCGGCACCGCGGCGCGCCGGTGCCGCCCGGTCGGCCGCGTCCGCGCGCGCCGCGGGGTGCCGCCCGCCGCCCGCGTCTCGCGCCGCGGCCGCACGCCGTGGCACCTGCTGGGACGCGACCGGCTGGCCGCCGCGTGGGAGGCGGTGCAGCGCGATCACGGCGACGGGACCGCCGACCTGCGACTCGCCGGCGTCTACGGGCCGCTGCCGCTGGGGGCGGTCACCGCGGCGAGCCTCGCGCCGGACGGCCGGCTGCTCGTCGTCCTCGGGGGGAGGCGGCCGGGCCTGACCGGCGACGTGGCCCTGGCCCGCGACGCGGCGACGGGGCGCCTGGTGCGCGCCGACGTCCCGTACCCGGATTCCGGGGGCGTGCGCCGCCGCCTCCGCTAGTCTCCTGCGGGTTCAGAGAGGTTTCGCGGATCCGGGGGACGGGAAATGACGAGAGTTGGCGGTGCGGTCGCGATGGCCCTCGTGGCGTGCGCCGTGGCGGCGGTCCCGTCGCTGGCGACGGCCCAGGCGCCCACGACGCCGACCACGCCGGCTCCGCTCCCCGCGAACCAGGTCGCGCCGGGCGTCTCGATCGCGGGCATCCAGGTCGGCGGCCAGTCCGCCGCGGACGCGCGCCAGAACGTGATCGACAACCACGTCGTCCCGCGCCGCGCCCCGCTGGCCGTCACGTTCCGTGGCCGCAACCTGAAGGTCGAGCCCGTGAAGGCCGGCTACGTCGCCGACGTCGACTACGCGGTGAAGGTCGCGCTCATCTACGGCCGCCAGCGGCCCGTGCCCGCCGAGGGCGTGGACGTGCCGCTGAAGGAGAAGGTCAACCTCAAGAAGCTCCGCGCGATCCTGGCGCTGCGGGCGACGTCCAACGACCTGCCCGCGCAGGACGCGGCCGTGAGCCTGAAGGGCGTGACCCCCGTCTTCCGCAAGCCGCGGATCGGGCTGGCCATCGACATCCCGAAGGCGACCACCCAGATCGCCGCCGCGATCGTCGCGCGCGACAGGGCCAGCTACGCGCTGCCGTCGCACCGCGTGATCCCGTCGCGGACGTCGGTGGGCGCGATCGTCGTGATCGACCGCGGCAACTTCCGGCTCACCTGGTACAAGGGCAAGAAGAAGCTGAGCTTCCCGGTGGCGGTCGGCCAGCCCGCCTACCCCACGCCGACGGGCAACTTCTCGGTCATCCAGAAGCAGGTGGACCCGACGTGGTTCCCGCCCAGCTCGCCGTGGGCCGCCGGCCTGGGGCCGGTGCCGCCGGGCGTCAACAACCCGCTGGGGACGCGCTGGATCGGCACGTCGGCGCCGGGCATCGGCATGCACGGCACGCCGATGTCCGGCTCGATCGGCACCCGCGCGTCGCACGGCTGCATCCGGATGTACATCTCCGACGTCGAGAAGCTGTATCCGCTGGTCGAGATCGGGACCCCGGTCTACATCAGGTAGCGGGACGCAGGACGTCGGGGGTCCGGCGGCGAAGGCGGTGACGTGAGCCTCGACGACTGGATCCTCGCGCTGCACCTGCTGGCGGCGTTCTCGCTCGCGGCGGCGCTCGTCGGCTTCTGGGTGGTGATCCTGGGCGCCCGGTCCGCGGATCGCCCGAGCGGCGTCGCCGGGATGCTGCGGCTGTCGACGCCGTTCGCCGCCGCCACCGCGATCGGCGCCATCGGGACGCTGGTGTTCGGGATCTGGCTGGCGCTCTCGGTCGACGGCTACGAGGTGTGGGACGGCTGGATCATCGCGGCCATCGTGCTGTGGGCGATCGCCGGCGCGGCCGGCGGCCGGGCGGGGCGCGAGTTCGCGGCGATCGGCGTCCGGGCCCGTGAGCTCGCCGAGGCGGGCGACGCGCCCGGTCCGGAGCTGCGGACCTCCCCGCACTTCCCGCGGGCGATGGGCCTCCACGCCCTCGCGACGGTCGCGTTCATCGTCATCCTCGTCCTCATGATCTGGAAGCCCGGTGCCTGACCTCGCCCTCGCCATCCGGCCCGACGACTGGAACTTCGCGCTGTTCGTGCACGTGCTGGGCGCGATGGTCCTGGTCGGTGCCCTCCTCACCTGCGTCGTGACGCTCGTGCTGTCGCGCGGCGACGCCCGCCTGCTGCGGATCGGGTGGCTCTCCCTCCTGGTGCTCGGCCTGCCCGGCTGGATCGCGATGCGCGCCGGCGCGGAGTGGATCTACTCCAAGGAGGGCTGGACGGGCGACAACGACCCCGCCTGGATCGGGATCGGGTTCATCACCGCCGAGGGCGGCGGGGTGCTCCTGCTGGCCGCCCTGATCTGCGGAGGCATCGGCGTCCGCAAGCTCCGCAACGGCGGCGGCACCGGCCTCCTGATGGCGGTCAACATCCTCTCCGTCATCGCCTTGGCGGCCTACGTCGTCGCCATCTGGGCCATGGGGGCCAAGCCCTCCTAGGACCCTGGCGGGAGGGGCGTCAGGCCGGGGCGGACCCGTTGAGGGCGGCGGTGATCCGTGCGACCGCGGCGGGGGGCATGAGGGCCCGGACGCGGGTGCCCTGGTCGGTGGCCTCCTGCCGCACCTCCGACCCCTCCGCGTAGACGGTCGCGACCAGGCCGCCCTGGGTGAACGGGATCGTCACGTCCAGGGGGGTCAGGCGGGCGCGGGCGGCCTCGGCCAGCCGCGACGCCAGGCGGTCCAGGCCCTCGCCGGTCAGCGCCGACACCAGCACGGCGTCGGGGTGGCGGTTCGCGAGCGCCTCGCGGCCCTCGGCGTCCACCAGGTCGATCTTGTTGAGCACCAGCAGCCGCGGCAGCTCGGCGGCGCCGATCTCGCCCAGCACCTCGTCCACCGCGGCGGCGCGGGCGGCGCGCGGGCCCTCCGGCTCGGAGGCGTCCGCCACGTGCAGCACCAGGTCGGCGTCACGCGCCTCGTCGAGGGTCGCCGAGAACGCGTTGACCAGCTGGTGGGGGAGGTGGCGGATGAACCCGACGGTGTCCGACAGCAGCAGGTCGTGGCCGTCGAGCTGGACCCGGCGGGTGGTGGGGTCGAGCGTCTCGAACAGCGCGTCGTCGACGCTCACGCCGGCCCCGGTCAGCGCGTTCATCAGGCTCGACTTGCCCGCGTTGGTGTAGCCGGTGAGCGCCACCCGCGGGATGGCCGAGCCGGCGCGGCGGGCGCGCTGGGTCTCCCGCGAGCGGGCCACGTCCTTCAGCCGCCGCCGCAGCGTCGCCATCCGGTTGCGCAGCAGCCGCCGGTCCGACTCGAGCTGGCTCTCGCCCGGGCCCCTGGTGCCGACGCCGCCGCCGAGGCGCTCCAGGTGCTGCCACAGCCCCTCCTGGCGCGAGTACGAGTACTCGAGCTGCGCCAGCTCCACCTGCAGCTTGCCCTCGGCGGTGTGGGCGTGCTGGGCGAAGATGTCGAGGATCACGGCGGTGCGGTCGACCACCCGGATCTTCAGGCGGTCCTCCAGATGGCGCTGCTGCCCGGCGGTCAGCGAGCCCTCGGCGGCCACCAGCTCGGGCTTCTCCCGCTCGACGATCGCGCCGAGCTCCTCCAGCTTGCCGCGGCCGAGGTACGTCCGCGGCACCGGCCGGTCGCGGCGCTGCACCACCGTGGCGACGGGAACGGCGCCCGCCGTCTTCAGCAGCTCGGTGAACTCCGCCATGCGATCGTCCTGCTCCTCCGGCGCGCCGTCCAGGGAGGCCACCACCACGGCGCGCTCGACGCCCGCCCGCTCGGCCGGCTCGGCGTCGCGCCAGGCCTTGCCGCGGTATGTGCGCTGGAGCTCGTTCATGGCCTCATGATGCCCCACGCGACGCCGCCGCCGAAACCGCCCGTCTCAGCCGCCGCCGTTCCGGGTACGTCTGTGCGAGCATGCCCGCGGTGAACTCCGAGAGCCTTCTCGACGACACCCCCGACTGGTACCGCGACGCCGTTGTCTACGAGCTGCACGTCCGTGCGTTCATGGACAGCGACGGCGACGGCATCGGCGACTTCAAGGGCCTGATCTCGAAGCTCGACTACCTCCACGACCTGGGGGTCACCGCGATCTGGCTGCTGCCGTTCTACCCGTCGCCCCTGCGCGACGACGGGTACGACATCGCCGACTACCGCTCCGTGAACCCGTCGTACGGGTCGATGCGCGACGTCGCCCGGCTCATCAAGGCCGCGCACGACCGCGGCCTGCGCGTCATCACCGAGCTGGTGCTGAACCACACCTCCGACCAGCACCCCTGGTTCCAGCGCGCCCGCCGCGCGCCCGCCGGCAGCAGGTGGCGCAACTTCTACGTCTGGAGCGACACGCCGGAGCGGTACAAGGACGCCCGGATCATCTTCAAGGACTTCGAGTCGTCCAACTGGTCGTGGGACCCCCTCGCCGGCCAGTACTACTGGCACCGCTTCTATTCGCACCAGCCGGACCTCAACTTCGAGAACGCCGAGGTCCGCCGCGCCCTGATGTCGCAGGTCGACCACTGGTTCCGCATGGGCGTCGACGGGCTCCGCCTGGACGCCGTGCCGTACCTCTACGAACGCGAGCGCACGTCCTGCGAGAACCTGCCCGAGACCCACGGGTTCCTGCGCGAGTTGCGCGCCCACGTCGACGAGACCTTCCCCAACCGCATGCTCCTGGCCGAGGCCAACCAGTGGCCCGAGGACGCGATCGAGTACTTCGGCGACGGCGACGAGTGCCACATGGCGTTCCACTTCCCGCTGATGCCCCGGCTCTTCATGTCGATCCAGATGGAGGACCGCTTCCCCATCATCGACATCCTCCAGCAGACGCCGGACCTGCCGGAGGGCTGCCAGTGGGCGCTGTTCCTGCGCAACCACGACGAGCTGACGCTCGAGATGGTGACCGACGAGGAGCGCGACTACATGTACCGGGTCTACGCCAGCGAGCGTGAGGCCCGCATCAACCTCGGCATCCGGCGCCGCCTGGCCCCCCTTCTCGGCAACGACCGCGCCAAGATCGAGCTGATGAACGGCCTGCTGCTGTCGCTGCCGGGCACGCCGGTCATCTACTACGGCGACGAGATCGGGATGGGCGACAACGTCTACCTCGGCGACCGCGACGGCGTCCGCACGCCCATGCAGTGGACGGCCGACCGCAACGCCGGCTTCTCGGCCGCCAACCCGCAGCGGCTGTACCTGCCGCCGATCATCGACCCCGAGTTCCACTACGAGCAGGTCAACGTCGAGAACCAGTCGCGCAACGGCGGCTCCCTGCTGTGGTGGATGCGGCGGATGCTGGCCCTGCGCCGGCGCTACGCCGTGTTCGGGCGGGGTGAGCTGGAGTTCCTGCACCCCGAGAACCGGCGGGTGCTCGCCTACCTCCGCACCGACGAGGAGCGCAGCGTCCTGATCGTCGCGAACCTCTCGCGGGTCGCCCAGTACGTGGAGCTCGACCTCTCGCGGTTCCGGGGCGCCGAGCCGGTGGAGCTGTTCGGCCAGACCACGTTCCCGGCGATCGGCGAGCTGCCGTACCTGCTGACGCTGGGCCCGCACGCCATCTACTGGCTGGCGATCGAGTCGGCCGACGTCACGGAGGAGGCCGACGAGGTGGGCCTGCCCGTCATCGAGGCGTCCGGGTCGATCGACGCCCTCGTCACGGGCCGCCGCCGCGGCGAGCTGGAGCGCGCCATCGCCCGGTTCCTGCCGGGGCGCCGGTGGTTCGCCGGGAAGGCGCGCGTCATCCGCAACGTCGTGATCCTGGACGCCCTGCCGCTCGCCGGGGCCCGCAGCTCGCTGGGCGCCCGCGTCCTGATCGTCAAGGTGGAGTACGGGGAGGGCGAGCCCGAGAACTACGCCGTCCCGCTGGCCGTGATCGAGGGGGAGCGCGCCGAGTACCTGGAGGCCGACGCGCCGCGCAGCGTCGTCGCCCGCATCCGCCGCCGCAACGACACCGCCATCCTGGCCGAGGCGCTCGTCGACGCCGACGTGAACCGCGCCCTGCTCGACGCCGTCCGGGCCCGGCGCAACCTGAAGGGGGTCAACGGCGGCCGGCTCACGGGGCGCAGCACGCCCGTCCTGCGCGCCGCCCTCGACGGCAACGCCGCCCCGGAGCCGTCGGTGTTCCGCGCCGAGCAGAGCAACACGTCGGTGGTGTACGGCCAGAACCTCATCATGAAGCTGTTCCGGCGGGTGGAGGACGGGATCAACCCCGACCTCGAGCTGGGCCGCTACCTGGGGGAGCGCGCCGGGTACGCCAACACGCCGTCCGTCGCGGGCTCGCTGGAGTACCAGGTCGACGGCGGCGAGCCGTCGACGCTCGCCATCGTCCACCGCTTCGTGCCGAACGAGGGCGACGCGTGGCAGTACACGCTCGACGTCCTCGGCCGCTTCCTCGAGCGGTCCGTGACCGACCGCATCGAGACGGGGATCCCCGCCCCCGAGCCGGCCCGGGAGCCGCTGCTCGACCGGGCGCAGCGGCCGGTGCCGGAGGAGGCCGCGGAGATGGTGGGCTCCTACCTCGACTCCGCCGCCCTCATGGGCCGCCGGGTCGCCGAGCTGCACACCGCCCTCGCCGCCGACACGGTCGACCCCGCCCTGGCGCCCGAGCCGTTCACGCCCCACTACCAGCGCGGCCTCTACCAGTCGCTCCGCAACCTCACGAGCCGGGCGATGCAGCTGCTGCGCAGGCAGCTTCCCGAGCTGGGCGAGGAGGCGGCGGCGCAGGCGGCGGTGGTGCTGGGGTCCGAGAAGGCCCTGCTGGCGCGGTTCCAGGCGCTCACCGCCGAGCCGATCCAGGCGATGCGCATCCGCTGCCACGGCGACCTGCACCTGGGGCAGATCCTGTTCACCGGCCGCGACTTCATGATCATCGACTTCGAGGGCGAGCCGGCCCGCAGCCTGGGCGACCGGCGCGTGAAGCGCAGCCCGATCCGCGACGTCGCCGGCGTGCTCCGCTCGTTCCACTACGCCACGTTCACCGCCCTCACCGACGCCGGGAACCGGGGCCTGGTGGAGCCGGCGTCCGAGGCTGCGGGCGACCTGGAGCGTTGGGGCCGGGCGTGGTGCGACGCCGTGTCGGAGGCCTTCCTCGGCGCCTACCTGGAGCACGCGGGCGACGCCCCCTGGATCCCCGCCGACCGCCACGGCCTGCACGTGCTCCTGGACACCTCGCTCCTGGAGAAGGCCGTCTACGAGCTGACCTACGAGCTCAACAACCGCCCGACCTGGGTGTCCGTGGCCCTCAGGGGCATCGCCGACCTCATGGACGCGGAGGCGGCGAGCCAGGCGTAGCGACCCTCCCGCGGTCGGCACTTTACGCGCGCCGAGGTACGGATATACGGTCGCGCGCATGGCGATTCTGGCGAAACTCACGCTCCTGGCCGCGGCCGCCGGCCTGCTCGCGGCGGGGGCCGCCGGGGCCGCCGCGGCACCCGGTGACCTGGACCAGGCCTTCGGGGATTCGGGGCTCTTCGTGGCCGACCTCGACGGCTCCGAGTCGGCGCTGGTCATGAGGCAGCGGCCCGACGGGCGCATCGTGGTCGGCGGCGAGCAGTCCGGGGGCACGGGGAACGGCTACGACGGGATCGTCGCCCAGTTCAACCCGAACGGCGGCATGGACTCCTCGTTCGGCCTCGGCGCCGGGTGGTCGCGGATCGACCCCAGCGCCGACGACGGGGTCACCGACCTCGAGCTGCGACCCGACGGGCGCATCGTGGCGGTGGGCCGGACGGACAACGACGGCATGGTCGCCCGCCTGCTGGCCGTGGAGGGGACGCTCGACCCCTCGTTCGCCGGCGGCCAGGGCGTCGACGACCTGCCGTTCGGGGGCACCGACGCGGTCCAGGCCCTGGCCCTCCAACCCGACGGCAAGATCGTCGTGGGCGGCTTCACGTTCGCCGGCCCCAGCAAGGCGGTCTTCGCGCGGCTCCTGGCCGACACCGCCGGCTTCGACGACACGTTCGCCGACATCGGCGTCGTGACCGAGGACTTCGGCAGCACCGACTTCCAGGTGGACGACATCGCGCTGCAGCCGGACGGCAAGCTCGTCTACGCCGGGAACATCCAGACCAACGGCAGCCGCAACATCATCGTCGGCCGTCTGCTGATGCCCTCGGGCGAGCACGACCCCTCCTTCGGCGGGGGCTCGGGCCGCACGGTCATCGACCTCGGCACCTTCGACTACGCGGCGTCCCTCGCGATCCAGCCGGACGGCAGGATCGTCGTGGCCGGCGCCCGCTCCGCGTCGCCCGCGGGTCCCGGCACCGACTTCGCCGTCGCCCGCGTCCTGCCCAACGGCCTGCCCGACCCCACGTTCGCGGGCGGTGGCTCCACCGCCGTCGACTTCGGCGGGGCCGACATCGCCGACGAGATGGCCCTGCAGCCCGACGGCAGGATCGTCGTGCTCGGCACGACGACCTCCGGATCCGGGGGGAAGGACGACATGGCCGTCGCCCGCCTGCTGCCGAACGGGTCGCTCGACCCCGCGTTCGGCACCTCCGGCCGCGTCCGCGTCGACTTCGGGGGATTCGAGGACGGCACCGCGCTGAGCCTCCTGGCCGACGGGCGGATCCTGGTCGCGGGCAGCACCGCCGCCACCGCAGATGGGCCGCAGGACATCGCCGTCGCGCGCCTCCTGGGCGGCGACGCCCCCGCGGCGCCCGCCGCGGGCGCCGCTCCCGGCGGCCCGGCCGGCGCGACCGTCCTGTGCGGCGGGAGGCGGGCCACCATCGTCGGCACGGCCGGCCGCGACCGCATCCGCGGCACCCGCGGCCCGGACGTCATCGCGGCCCTCGGGGGCAACGACGTGGTGTCGGGCCTCGGGGGCGACGACATCGTGTGCGGGGGGGCGGGGGCCGACCGGCTCCTGGGTGGCGCCGGGCGCGACCGCCTCATCGGGGGGGCGGGGGCCGACACGCTGCTGGGCGGCGCGGGCCGGGACCGCCTGCTGGGCGGCGCGGGTGGCGACAAACTGGTGGGCGGCGCGGGCGTCGACGCGCTGCTCGGCGGGGCCGGCCGCAACATCCGCACCCCGTAGCGCGCGCGGCGGCGCGAGCGTCTTTACATGGACGAAGGCGTCAGGTTACGGTCGCGCGCGTGCTGAGGCGCCCCAGGCTCACGGCCCTGCTGGCCACGCTCACGCTGCTGGGTTGCGCCGGCACGGCCCTGGGCGCCGCGGGCGACCCGGACCCCACGTTCGGCACCGGGGGATCGGCGCGCATCGATCTCGGCCTGCCGGCGTCGGCCTACGGCATGGACCTGCGGCCCGATGGCCGGATCCTGCTCGCCGGCATCCGCGCGGCCGGCCCGGGCGCCGGCACGGACGGGGTCGTCGCGCAGCTCGGGGCGGACGGCGCACTGGACCGGACGTTCGCGTCGGGCACCGGCTGGACCAAGCTCGACTTCGACCAGACCGACCGCGCCTACGACGTGGCGGTGCAGCCCGACGGGCGCCTCCTGGTGGTCGGCGGGAGCGCCGGCCAGGGGCTCGTCGCGCGCCTGAGCGCCACCGACGGCGCCCTGGACCCCACGTTCGGCGGCGGCACCGGATGGGCCCGCCTCCCGATCGGCGGCGCCGTCGATCTCCAGCGGCTCGTGGTGCAGCCGGACGGCGCGATCCTGGGGGCGGGCATCAGCGCCGTGGGCGACGTGGACGACGCGGTCGTCGCGCGCATCCGCGTCCCCGCCGGCGACCTCGACCCGTCCTTCGCGGGCGGCTCCGGCAGGACGTTGCTCGATTTCGGCGCCGAGGCCGTGGGCAACGACCTCGCACTCCAGCCCGACGGGCGGATCGTGCTGGCCGGCGCCCTCAACGACGGGCCCAAGCAGGACCTGCTCGTCGCGCGGCTGCGCGCGCCCCAGGGCGACCTGGACCCGTCGTTCGGCGGCGGCGACGGGTGGACGTCGGTCGACCTCGGCGGCGACGACGCGGCCGCCGCGGTGGCGATCCAGCCCGACGGGAGGATCGTCGCGGCGGGCAGCGCGGGCCGGGCGGGGGGCGACGACATCCTGGTGGCGCGGTTCCTCGCCGACGGCCAGCCCGACCCGTCGTTCGCGGGCGACGGCACGGCGACGATGGACCTGGGTGGCGTGGACATCGGCTGGGACGTCGCCCTCCAGCCCGACGGCCGCATCGTCGTCGCCGGCCTCACCGCCCGCGACGACGCCTCGCCGGGCGACATGGCGGTTGCCCGCCTGATGCCCGACGGGACCCCGGACGCCTCGTTCGGCGGCGGGGACGGGTGGACCGCGCGCGACGTCGGGGGCGACGACACCGCCTACGCCGTGTCCCTCCGCCCCGACGGGCGCATCGTGCTCGCCGGCGACAGCGGCGTCGGCCAGGACGTCCGGTTCGCGGTCGCGCAGTTCCAGGGCGCGCCCACGCCACCGCCGGCGGCGACCGGCGGCGGTGGCGCGGCACCGGTGCAGCCGGCGGCGCGACGGGTGCTCTGCGGCGGGAGGCGCGCCACGATCGTCGGCACCCCCGGCCGCGACCGCCTGCGCGGGACGCCCCGCGCCGACGTGATCGCGGGGCTCGCGGGCGACGACGTGATCTCCGGGCTGGGCGGGAACGACATCATCTGCGGCGGTGCCGGGGCCGACCGCCTTCTGGGCGGGCCGGGCGCCGACCGCCTCATCGGCGGGGCGGGCGCGGACCAGCTCCTCGGCGGGGCGGGGCGGGACCGGCTGCTGGGCGGCGCGGGCGCCGACCGGCTGGTGGGCGGCGCGGGGGTGGATGCCCTCCTCGGCGGCGCCGGCCGCAACGTCCGCACCCAGTAGGGCGGGGCCTATCCCCGGCCGGCGACGGCCGCCAGGGCGTCGTCCAGCGCGCGGTCGGCGGCGCGGCGCGAGAGGGACGCCGTGAGCATCCGCAGCGCCAGCCCGTCGGCCGTGGCGAGCAGGGCGATGGCGCCCCGGCGGGCGTCGTCCGGCGCGAGCCCGGCGGCGCGCAGGGCGCCGGCCAGGGCATCGGTCCAGGCGGCGTCGCGGTCGCGGGCCGCGCCGGCCACGCCCGCCCCGCCGGCGGTGAGGCCGAACCACAGGCGCGCCTCGCGGCGCCCGTCGTCGGTCACCGGGAGGGCCTCCCGCAGGAGCGCCCGCAGGCCCAGGAGCGGCGTCCGGGCGCGGGCGGCGGCGTCGCTGCCGCGGGCCAGAGGGCGGCGGCCGGCGCGGGCGAGGGCGAAGGCCAGCAGGTCGTCCTTCGCCGGGAAGTAGTGGGCCAGGACGCCGGTGGACCAGCCGCCCTCCCGCGCCACGGCCCGCAGGCTCACCCCGTCCAGGCCGTCGCGCTCGGCCACCCGCAGCAGCGCGTCGACGATCTCCTCACGCCGGGCGGCGTGGTCGACGACCTTCGGCACTACCCGGTGGGGACGAGCGCGCCGCGCGCGGTGAGCGCGGCGGCGACGGTGTCCTGCACGGGGCGCGCCCGGTACGGCGACACCCCGTTCTCGAGCGACACCACCACGTACGCGCGCTCGGGGCTCAGGCCCGAGCCGGCGGGCCAGAAGTAGCCGGCGAGCGACGAGACGCGCCAGTCGTCGTACGTGCCCGTCTTCGCCCGCACCCGGCCCATGGCGCTGGTGCCGCGCATCCGCCACTCCAGCGTGCCGGTGCGGCCCGCCACCGGCAGCGCCCGGAACAGCGTCAGGAAGGCCGGCTCGTCGCGGATCCCGAGCAGCAGGTCGGCCACCTCCCCGGCCGCCGCACGGTTGGCGCGCGACAGCCCCGAGCCGTCGGCGACGTGCCATTCGGCGCCGAGCGCCGCCGCGTGGTCGGCCGCCCGCCGCGCCCCGAGGCTCCGGCTGCCCGATCCCAGGACGTCGGAGAGCGCCTGGGCCTTCGCGTTGTCGGACGGCCCCAGGATCGCCGCCACCGACCGCAGCGGCATCGACGGGTTCACGCTGAGCGCGGCCGAGACCGTCGCGAGCTTCGTGACCGACGCCAGCATCAGCGGGCTCCGCGACCCCGCGGCGAACAGGGTCCGGGCCCACGGGTCGCGCACCAGCAGCGCCGCCCGGGCGCCCAGCGTGGCCCGGGCCGCCGTCAGGGTGCGCACGGTGCCGGCGGAGAGCGCGACCGGGGCGGGGACGGCGCGGACCGCGTCGCCGGGGACCCAGCCGTGCAGGGCGCCGGGGAACGCCAGGCGCACCCAGACCGTCCCCTCCGCGTCGCGCGTGACCGCCTGGGCGCGGCCGGCGATGCGCGTGCTCGCCACGGTCCCCGACGCCGTGGCCGCCGCGTCGGGGGCGGCGCGGAGCGCCTCGCCCGGCGCGATCACCGCGCCCCAGCCCGTGGCCATCGCCGGGTGGGTCGGCGGCGGGACGGGCGGGACGGGCGCCGTCGGGGCGGTGGGGTCGGGTGCGGTCGCCTGGCCGAACGCGGCGGGGGACGCCGCGAGCACGACGGCGGCCGCCACGGTCAGGATCGCTCGCCGCATCGCGGGGCAGGCTAGCGGCGGCGCCCGACGGACGGGAGCCGGCGCGGTGGCGTCAGTCGGCGGGCGCGGGCGCCCGCCGGACGAGCAGGCCCACGGCGAGGGCGCCGATGGCGCCGATCACGGCGACCGCGATGAACGTGACGCTGTAGCCGTGCGCGGCCGCGTCCCGCGCCGGGCGCAGGTACTCCTTCAGCTGCGGGTCGAAGTGCGAGGGGTGCAGGCCGGTCTGCTCGGCGGCGATGATCTCGGCCTTCAGCCGCTCGTACTGGGCGCTGGTGGGGTCGGCCAGCGGGCTGTCGTCGATGCGCTCGTGCAGCCCGTTGAGGTACGCGCCGTGGAAGATGGCGTAGAGCACGGCGATCCCGATCGCGCCGCCGCCCTGCTCGGCGGTCGCCGACACGCCCGACGCCTGTGCGTGGGTCGCCTCGGGCAGCATGTCGATGGTCACCGGGTCGTTCACCGTCAGCACCAGCGCCAGGCCGCAGCCCATCACCAGCAGGCCCGGCAGGATCGCGGCGTACTCGTCCACCTCGGCCCCGATCGCCAGGACCACGCCGGACAACGCCAGCAGCGCGAACCCGGCGACCAGGGGCGAGCGACCGCCGGCGCGGTCGTACCAGCGGCCGGCCAGCGGCGCGCCGAAGACCATCGGCAGGGTCAGGGGGATCAGGGCGAAGCCCGCCACCGACGGGTCCATGCCCATGTTGAGGATGAGCATCAGCGGGAAGATCACGCCGGTGCCCATCTCGATCACCCCGGCGAGGCCCTGGCTGATCGTGGCGCCCGTGTAGTTCCGGTTCCCGCGCAGCAGCGCGAAGTCGAGGAGCGGGTCGGCCGTCCGCCGCTCGCGGAGCACCAGCGCACCCGCCGCGACGACGCACAGGGCGAGCGGCAGCAGCACCTCGGCCGACGCCCACGGCGCCCCCTGCGTGCCCGACAGCCCGATCACCAGGCTCGACAGCACCGCGGCCAGCAGCACCGCGCCCAGCACGTCCATCGACGCGGCGGCGCCGGCGTCCTCGCCCGAGACGCCGCGGCGGGCCATGACGACGCAGACGATCGCCAGGGGCACGTTCACCAGCAGCACCGCCCGCCAGCTCACGGCCGACGTCAGCACGCCGCCGATCGTGGGCCCCAGCGCGCCCGCGATCGCGGCGACGCCGCCCATGGTTCCGAGCGCCCGCCCGCGCGCGCTCGGGGGGTACGCCGCGCTCACGATCGCGACCGTCGCGGGCAGCACCAGGGCGCCGCCCGCCCCCTGCACGACGCGGGCCGCCAGCAGGATGGGGTAGTCCGGCGCGAGACCGGCGACGGCCGACGCCGCGGTGAAGACGGTGATGCCGATGAGGAAGATCCGTTTGCGGCCGAAGGCGTCGGCCAGCCTCCCGCCCAGCACCAGCAGGCTCGTCAGGGCCAGCAGGCTGCCGCTCAGCACCCACTGGGCCGAGGCGGTCCCGATGTGGAAGTCCTCGAGGATGTCCGGCAGCGTGAGCGGGACCGCCGTCTGATCCACCAGGATCATGGCGTTCGCCAGCGTCATCGCGGCGAGCACGAGACCGGCGCCGCCGGGCGATCCCCTCATTTCACGCGCGCCACCCTAACCCGGGTGGTCCAGTTTTTTCAGCCCCGCTCCAGCAACGCGACCGGCAGCGGCCCGGCGAGCCCGCCGACCTGGGCGGAGGAGTGGAGGGGGACGTCCTCGCCGGTCAGCACGTTCCGCCACGGCCCCTGCAGGTCGGGGGGGATGCGCAGCACGCTGCCGTCGCCGTCGATGCGCACCGGCGTCACCGCGATCACCTCGTCGCCGCGGGCGTAGGCGAACGCCCGCGGGCCCGCCTCCAGCGGGCGGTAGCCCCCCGCGAACGCGTCCGGACGGCGGGCGCGGAGGTCCAGGGCCCGCCGGATCAGATGCATCTTCGCCGTCGCCCGGCGGGGGGCCGCGCCCGCCTTCAGCTCCTCGTCCATCAGGCGGCGGCGCAGGTCCCAGTCGACGGGGCGGCGGTTGTCCGGGTCGACGAGCGCCAGGTCCCAGAGCTCGTCGCCCTGGTACACGTCCGGCACGCCCGGGCTCGTCAGCTTCAGCAGCGTCTGGCCGAGCGCGTGGGCCTCCCCGATGGGCACCACCCGGCGCAGCAGCTCCTCCAGGTCCCCCACGAAGCGGGCGGAGGCGTACAGGCCGTCGATGAAGGCCATCACCGCGGCCTCGTGGGCCTCGTCGGGCTCGATCCAGCCGGTCGCGACCTTGGCCTCGCGCATCGCCTTGGTCATGTAGTCGCGCAGCCGCCGCCGCTCGAGGGGCCAGGCGCCGACGAGGGTCTGGTAGATCAGGTACTCCTCGTCCGGCGTCGGGGCGCCGTCGGTCCGCAGCGGCGCGTTGAGCTCCCACCAGTGGCGCACCCGGTCGCGCCACGCCTCCGCCACGGACGCCAGGGCGCCGATCCGGGCCCGCACGTCGCCGGAGCGCTTGGTGTCGTGCGTCTGGGTCGCCAGCAGGCCCAGGGGGAATCGCGCCGCCCGGTGGGCGTTCGCCGCGTGGACCTCCTCCACCGTCCGGCCCCAGCGCCCCGGGTCGCCGCCCACCTCGTTGAGCGCCGCCAGGCGCGTGTAGCGGTAGAGCGCGGTGTCCTCCACGCCCTTCGCCATCACCGCCCCCGTCGTCTGCTGGAAGCGGACGGCGAACGCCTGCTCCTCCGGCTTCTCCGGTTCGATCAGGACCCGCTTCAGCGGCTCCGGGAGCTGCGCCTCCTCCACCGCCTCGACGTCCTGGGCCGTCACCCGCCCGGTCTCGGGGTCCACGTAGGTCCGGTACACCGGCAACGCCGCGACGGCGTCCTCGATCCCCGGGTCGTCCACCAGCGACCGCAGCCGCTCCACCTCCGGCTGGAACGTGGTGCGGGCCTCGGTGACCTTCGCCTCGTGGGCCAGCTCGTCGAAGTCGCGCCGCTCCCCCGTGAGGTCCGCGTACAGGGCGTTCAGCGGACCCTCGCCGGCCGGGTCGATGAACAGGCCGGTGACGTCGTTCATGAACTCGTAGCCCACCGTGCCCTCGACCGGCCAGTCGGGCAGCTCCTCGCCGGGCTCCAGGATCTTCTCCACCCACACGTGCCGCACCCCGCGGTCGCGGAGGCGCACGAGGTAGCCGGCGGGGTCCGCCAGCCCGTCCGGGTGGTCGATGCGCAGGCCGTCCACCACGCCCTCCGCCACGAGCCGCAGCACCAGGTCGTGCGTGACGTCGAAGACCTCGTCGTCCTCCTGCCGCACCCCGGCGAGCTCGTCGATGGAGAAGAAGCGCCGGTGGCGTCCCGTCCGCGGGTCGATGTCGAAGTACCGCACCCGCAGCGCCTCGTCGCGCCAGAAGGGGTTCTCGCCGGACGCCGCCATGTGGTTCGGGACGATGTCCAGCAGCACGTCCAGGCCCGCGCCGGCGAGGGCCCGGAAGGCCGCCTCGCCCCCCAGGTCGGCGGAGATCACGCGCGGGTCGGTCACGTCGTAGCCGTGCGTCGAGCCGCGCCGCGCCTGGAGGCTGGGCGACAGGTACAGGTGGCTGATCCCCAGGTCCTGGAGGTAGGGCACCAGGGCCCGCGCGTCGTCGAACGTCAGCCCCGGGCCGAGCTGGAGGCGGTAGGTCGCCCTCACCACGACCGTCGCATCAGCACCATCGAGCGGGCGGCGAGCGGCACCTCCGACCGGGCCGGCCAGGTGCGGTGCCCCTCGGGCGCGTCCGGCTCGGCGGTGGAGATCACCTGGCGCCAGCGGTTGCCGAAGCGCCGGGCGGGCAGCCGGAACAGCAGGTCCTCGTGGCCGGCGTTGATGAGCAGCACGAACGAGTCGTCGATGACCGGCTCGCCGCTGGGGCCCGGGTTGGGCAGCTCCTCGCCGTTCAGGAACACGCCCAGGTTGCGCAGCTCCGAGTTGCGCCAGTCGCGGCGGCTCATCTCCCGGCCGTCGGCCCGGAACCAGCGGATGTCCGGCAGGCCGGACCCGTCGCCGTCCTGCCCGCCGAAGAAGTCGCGGCGGTGGAACACCGGGTGGGCGCGGCGGATCTCGATGAGCCGGCGGGTGAACTCGAGCAGCTCGCGCTGGTCGTCGTCGAGCGTCCAGTCGAACCAGCTGATCTGGTTGTCCTGGCAGTACGCGTTGTTGTTGCCGCCCTGCGTGCGGCCCATCTCGTCGCCGCCCAGCAGCATCGGCACGCCCTGCGACAGCAGCAGCGTCGTCAGCAGGTTCCGCTGCTGGCGCCGGCGCAGCTCCGCGATCGCCGGGTCGTCGGTCGGCCCCTCCGCGCCGCAGTTCCACGAGCGGTTGTCGTCGGTGCCGTCGCGGTTCTCCTCGAGGTTCGCCTCGTTGTGCTTGTCGTTGTAGGAGACGAGGTCGCGGAGCGTGAAGCCGTCGTGGGCGGTGATGAAGTTGATCGAGGCGAACGGCCGCCGCCCGTCGTTCTGGTAGAGGTCGCTGGACCCCGTCAGGCGCGACGCGAAACCGGCCACGCCGTCGCTGTGGCCGCGCCAGAAGTCGCGCATCTCGTCGCGGTACAGCCCGTTCCACTCGGTCCAGAGCACCGGGAAGTTGCCCACCTGGTAGCCGCCGGGGCCCACGTCCCACGGCTCGGCGATGAGCTTCACCTGGCTCAGCACCGGGTCCTGGTGGATCACGTCGAAGAACGCCGAGAGGCGGTTGACCTCCCAGAACTCGCGGGCGAGGGCCGACGCGAGGTCGAAGCGGAAGCCGTCGACGTGCATCTCGAGGACCCAGTAGCGCAGGCTGTCCATGATGAGCCGCAGCACGCTGGGGTGGACCGGGTTCAGCGAGTTGCCGGTGCCGGTGAAGTCGACGTAGAAGCGCGGGTCCTCGGGCGAGCAGCGGTAGTAGCTCAGGTTGTCGATGCCCTTGAACGAGAGCATCGGGCCTTGGTGGTTGCCCTCGGCGGTGTGGTTGTAGACCACGTCGAGGATCACCTCGATCCCCGCCCGGTGCAGGGCCTTCACCATCCCCTTGAACTCGCGCACCTGCTCGCCGACGCGCCCGGTCGCGGCGTACATCGCGTGGGGGGCGAGGAACCCGATGGAGCTGTAGCCCCAGTAGTTCGCCAGCCCCAGCTCCACCAGGTGCATCTCATCGGCGTTGTGGTGCACCGGCAGCAGCTCCACCGCCGTGACCCCGAGTGAGCGCAGGTGGGCGATCGCCTCGTCGGACGCCAGGCCCGCGTACGTGCCGCGCAGGTCCTCCCGCACGCCCGGGTGCTGCTTGCTGAACCCCTTCACGTGGACCTCGTAGATGAGGGTCTCGTTCCAGGGCGTGCTCGGGGGGCGGTCGCCCTCCCAGTCGAAGGCCGGGTCGACCACGATGCCCTTGGGGATCGCGTCGGCGTCGTCGGTGTCGTCGCGCACGAGGTCGGCGTCCTCGCCGTCCGGCTCGTACGGGAGCACGTTGCCGGCGTCCCACAGGATCGGCCCCTCGATGGCCTTGGCGTACGGGTCGATCAGCAGCTTGTGCGGGTTGAAGCGGTGGCCCGCGCCCGGGTCCCACGCGCCGTCGACGCGGAACGCGTAGCGCTGGCCCGGGCCGATGCCCGGCAGGTAGCCGTGCCAGTTGAACGCGGTGCGCTCGGTCAGGTCGACGCGGGTCTCGCGGTCCTCGGCGTCGTAGAGGCACAGCTCCACGCGCGTGGCGTGCTCGCTGAACAGCGAGAAGTTGGTCCCCGTCCCGTCCCAGGTGGCGCCCAGGGGGAAGGGGCGCCCCGGCCAGACCGTCATCGCACCACCGCCCCGGCGAGCGGCGGCAGCCGCAGCACCCCGTCACGGAGGCCGACGGCCTCGTGCGTCGCCAGCACCACGGCCCGTCCGTCCACCCGCACCTCCACCTCGTCGTGTCCGAAGTTGCCGACCATCTCGACCGCCCCCCGGGCGAGGCCGATCCATCCTGCCACCGCGTCGCTGCGCACGCGGGGGGACCCGTCGGGCAGCTCGCGCCGCAGCGCCAGCAGGCGCCGGTACAGCTCGCGCACGGCCGGGTCGCCGCCGTCCGGGTCGATCACCGACCGACGGGCCGTCTCCGGGTCCTGGGGGTCGGGGATCTGCTCCGCCGCGAAGCCCGTGAACGCGGCGAACTCGCGCCGCCGCCCCTCGCGGGTGGCGTTGGCGATGAACGCGTCGATGTGGTCGGTGAAGAACAGGAACGGGCGCCGCTCGCCGTGCTCCTCGCCCATGAACAGCATCGGCACCCAGGGGGAGAGGGTGGTCCACATCGCCCGCAGCGGCAGCGTCTCGGCGGGCGGCCGGTCGCCGAGGGCCCGGTTGCCCACCTGGTCGTGGTTCTGCGAGCTCACCACGAACCGGGTGGCGGGGAGGCCGTCGGCCGGGGCGCCGTGGCGCCGCCCGCGGTGCGGCGAGTAGCGGCCGTCGTAGACGAACGGCCGCGCGCTGGCGCCGGCCAGGTCCTCCACGGCGCCGAAGTCGGCGTAGTAGCCGTCGCCCTCGCCGGTGGTGAGCGCGTGGAGGGCGTGGTGGAAGTCGTCCGACCACTGGGCGTCGAACCCCCAGCCGCCCTCGCCGGCCGGCGTCACGGTGCGCGGGTCGTTCAGGTCGCTCTCGGCGATCAGCAGCGGCGGCACGCGGGCGGCGCCGCGGGCCCGGTCGCACAGCTCCGCCAGCACGTGGCGGGCGCCCGCGTCGAAGATCGCGTGCACGGCGTCGACGCGCAGCCCGTCGACGTGCAGGTCGCGGACCCACATCTCGGCGTTCTGGATCGCCCACTCGCGCACGCCGCCGCAGCCGGCGTCGTCGAAGTTCACGGCCCGCCCCCAGGGGGTGCCGTAGCGGTCCGTCAGGTAGGGGCCGAACGCGTCGATCGTCTCCGAGCCGGGGCCGAGGTGGTTGTAGACCACGTCCAGGATCACACCGAGCCCGGCGGTGTGGGCGGCGTCCACGAACGCGGCCAGGCCGGCCGGCCCGCCGTAGGCCGGGTGGGCGGCCCACGTATAGAGCCCGTCGTAGCCCCAATTGCGGTCGCCGGGGAAGGTGGCCACCGGCATCAGCTCGACGGCGGTCACGCCCAGCTCGCGCAGCCCCGCCAGCCGGCCGGCGGCGGCCGCGAACGTTCCCTCCGGCGTGAACGCGCCGACGTGCAGCTCGTAGACCACCAGGCCGCCGGGGTCGAGGCCGGGCCAGCCGTCGTCGGTCCACGTCCACGCGGCCGGGTCCACGACCTCCGACGGCCCGCGCACGCCCTCCGGCTGGAACCGGGAGCAGGGGTCGGGCAGCGGGTCGCCGCCGTCCAGGACGTAGCGGTAGCGGTCGCCCGGCCCCGCCGCCGGCCGCCCCGTGAACACGCCGAGCTCCCCGTCGAGCGGCGCGCGCCGCCCGCCCAGCTCGACCTCCACCCGCGACGCGTTCGGAGCCCACACGCGGAAGGTGGTGGTCCCGTCACGGTGCGGCGTCGCGCCCAGCGGCGCCTCCCACGGGAGGCGGTCGTCCCGGTCACTCATCCGGCGACAGCCAGATCACTCCCAGTGGCGGCAGCATCAGCTCGGCCGAGGCGGACTCGCCGCCCCACGGGCGCTCCTCGGCGTGCACGACGCCCAGGTTGCCCAGGTTGGCGCCGCCGTAGACGTCGGCGTCGGTGTTCAGCACCTCGCGCCAGCGGCCGGGGTGCGGCATCGGCAGGCGGTAGGCGGGGCGCGGTACCGGCGACAGGTTGGCGGCCGCGACCAGCGCCCGGCCGTGCGCGTCGAAGCGGGCGAACGCCACGACGTTGGCGTCGCGGTCGTCGACCACCAGCCAGCGGAAGCCGGCCGGGTCGGAGTCGAGCTCCCACAGCTGCGGGTGGTCGCGGTACACGTGGTTCAGGTCGCGCACCAGGCGCTGCACGCCGCCGTGCCGGGGGCTCTCGGCCAGGTGCCAGTCGAGGGAGCGCACATGGCTCCACTCCTGCTCCTGGGCCAGCTCGCCGCCCATGAACAGGAGCTTCTTGCCGGGGTGGGCCCACATGTATCCGTAGAGCGAGCGCAGGTTGGCGTGCTTCTGCCAGTCGTCGCCCGGCATCTTCGACAGCAGCGAGCCCTTGCCGTGCACCACCTCGTCGTGCGACAGCGGCAGCACGAACTGCTCGGTGAACGCGTAGACGAGGCTGAACGTGAGCTCGTCGTGGTGGTAGCGCCGGTGGATCGGGTCCTTCGAGAAGTAGTCGAGGGTGTCGTGCATCCAACCCATGTTCCACTTCAGGTCGAAGCCCAGGCCGCCGGAGTCCGTGGGGCGCGAGACGGCCGGCCAGGCGGTCGACTCCTCGGCGGCGTTGATGATCCCGGGCACCGCGCCGTGGGTGACCTCGTTCATCTCCCGCAGGAAGCCGATCGCCTCGAAGTCCTCGCGGCCGCCGTACTCGTTGGGCAGCCACTCGCCGGCGGCGCGCGAGTAGTCGCGGTAGAGCATCGACGCGACGGCGTCCACGCGGATGCCGTCGGCGTGGTACTCCTCGAGCCAGTAGAGGGCGCTGGCCGTGAGGAAGTTGCGCACCTCGTTGCGGCCGAAGTTGAAGATCAGCGTCCCCCAGTCCGGATGGGCGCCGCGGCGGGGGTCGGCGTGCTCGTACAGCGCCGTGCCGTCGAACTGTGAGAGGGCGAACTCGTCGCGCGGGAAGTGGGCGGGCACCCAGTCCAGGAGCACGCCGACGCCGCGCTCGTGGATCCGGTCGATCATCTCCCGCAGGTCGTCCGGCGTCCCCAGCGTGGGGGTCGGCGCGAAGTAGGACGTCACCTGGTAGCCCCACGACCCGGAGAACGGGTGGGCCATCACCGGCAGCAGCTCGACGTGGGTGAAGCCCATGTCGCGGGCGTAGTCGCCCAGCTCGTCACCCAGCTCGCGGTAGGTCAGGGGGCGGTTGCCCTCGTCGGTGTTCCAGCGCCACGACCCGAGGTGGACCTCGTAGATCGACACGGGCTCGGCGTGCGGCCGCCTGCCGGCGCGCGCCTCGAGCCACGCCCCGTCGCGCCACTGGTGGCCCGACTCGAACACGGTGGAGGCGGTGCGCGGCGGCATCTCCGCGGCCGCCGCCATGGGGTCGGCCTTCAGGCGCAGACCGCCGTCGGCGCCGCGGATCTCGTACTTGTAGTGGGCGCCGGGGGCGACCCCCGGCAGGAACAGCTCCCAGATCCCCGAGGCGCCGAGTGAGCGCATCGGGTGCACGCGGCCGTCCCACGCGTTCCAGTCGCCGACGACGCTCACCGATCGCGCCGACGGCGCCCACACCGAGAACGCCGTGCCCTCGGCGCCGTCGACGGTCCGCACGTGCGCGCCGAGGCGCTCCCACAGGTCGTGGTGGCGGCCCTCGCCCACCAGGTGCAGGTCCAGCTCGCCGAGGGTGGGGAGGAAGGTGTACGGGTCGCGCGTGCGCACCACGCGGCCCTGGTGGGTCACCTCCACCTCGTAGCGCGGCACGTTGGTCGCGCCGGGGATCACGGCCTCCCACAGGCCCGACGCGCGGTGCGGCAGGTCCATGGGCTCGCCGCCGTCCACGATCACCCGCACCCGCTCGGCCTCGGGCCACCAGACGCGCACCACCACGCCGTCGGGGGTGGGGTGGGCGCCGAGCACCCGGTGGGGCTCGTGGTGGTCGCGGGCCGCGAGCAGCGTGATGTCGCGCTCGACGCCGGTCTGGGTGCTGCTCATGACTCCACCCTCAGGACGTGTGCGGTGGTCACGGCCGGGTCCAGGCGCACGTAGTTGGCGCCGGTCGACCAGTGGTAGATGTCCCCGGTGATCAGCTCGCGAACCCTGAAGGCCGCCGCCGGACCCATGTCGTCGGGGATCAGCGCGATGCCCTCCTGCGCGTGGAACGGGTCGGTGTTGACCACGCACACGATCGCGCCCTCGCCCGTGCCCTTGGCGTAGGCCAGCAGGGCGGGGTTGGCCGTCTCCAGGAAGCGGACGTCGATGCGCCCGAGCGGGGGCGACGCGCGGCGGATCTCGTTGAGGCGCCGCATGAGGGGCAGGAGCGGCCCGTCCAGGTGGCGGTCCTTCGCCTCGTACTTCTCGGAGTCGAGGTACTCCTCGCTGCCCTCCTGGACGGGGATCCCCTCCAGGTTCTCGTAGCCGGAGTAGACGCCGTAGCTGGGCGAGAGGGTCGCCGCCAGGATCAGCCGCGCCTCGAATGCGGGCCGGCCGCCGGTCTGGAGGTACTCGTGGAGGATGTCCGGCGTGTTCACGAAGAAGTTCGGCCGGAAGTAGTCCTTCGCCGGGCCGGCCAGCTCCTCCACGTACTCGCGCAGCTCCGCCGCGGAGTTCTTCCACGTGAAGTAGGTGTAGGACTGGCTGAAGCCGGCCTTCGCGAGGGCGTACATCCGTGCCGGGCTCGTGAACGCCTCGGCCAGGAACACCACGTCGGGGTGCTCCTCGCGGACCGTGCGGATGAGCCACTCCCAGAAGCCGATCGGCTTGGTGTGGGGGTTGTCGACGCGGAAGATGCGGACGCCGCGCTCCACCCAGAACACCACCGCCGCGCGCAGCTCCTCCCAGAGGGCCGCCCAGTCGTCCGACGCGAAGTTGACGTTGTAGATGTCCTGGTACCGCTTGGGCGGGTTCTCGGCGTACTTCAGCGTCCCGTCGGGACGGCGGTGGAACCACTCGGGGTGCTCGGCCAGCCACGGGTGGTCCGGGGAGCACTGGATGGCGAAGTCGAGGGCGATCTCGACGCCGTAATCGGCCGCCGTCCGCACCAGCGCCTCCAGGTCCTCGAGGGTCCCGATGGCGGGCTCCACCGCGGTGTGCCCGCCGTCCGCGTTGCCGATCGCCCAGGGGCTGCCGGGCTCGCCCGGCTGCGCGACGGGCGCGTTGTTGCGGCCCTTGCGATGGGTCTCGCCGATGGGGTGGATCGGCGGGAGGTAGACGACGTCGAAGCCCAGGTGGGCCAGGCCGGGGATCGCCTCGGCCACGCCCGTGAGCCCGCCCCACGACCGCGGGAACAGCTCGTACCAGGCGCCCATCCGGGCGCGCTCCCGGTCGACGTCCACCCGGTAGAGCTCGGAGCGGGTGCGCTCGGGCCGGCCGGCGGCGCCGTCGAGCGCCGCCATCGTGTCCTCCGACAGGGCGGGCGCCGCCCGGTCGACCGCCGTGCCCTCGCCGCGCAACGCGATCGCCGCGCCCTTCACCGCCGTGCGGCCCGCGCCCTTCAAGCGCGCCGCCGCCGCCTCATGCAGCGCGGCGCCCTCCAGCATCTCCCCGTCCAGGTCCTCCTGGCCGGCGGCCAGCTTGCGCTCCACCTCGGACCGCCACGACGCCATCTGGTCGACCCACACCTCCACCTGGAACACGTGGAGGCCCAGCGCGCCGGTCGTGAAGGTCCCCACCCACCGGTCGGGGGTGAGCTGCGTCATCGGCTCCTCGCGGAACGCCTCCTCGCCCGGTGGGCGGTGGCGCACCACGGCGCGCAGCTGCTCGTGGCCGTCGCGGACGATGTCGCACTGCACCACCACGTCGTCGCCCTGGGAGCGCTTCACCGGCCAGCGTCCACCCTCGACGGCGGGGAGGACGTCGTGGATCTGGATCCGCGAGGGCTGCGTGCGGGGCGTGGTGGCGGGCACGGGCGTCACTCAGCGTAGCCTTTCCCGATGCCGCCGACCGCGACACCGCAGGACGCGACGGCGGCACGGCGCTCCGGCGTGCTGCTGCACGTCACGTCGCTGCCGGGCGGGCGCCTGGGGCCCGAGGCGCTGCGGTTCGTCGACTGGCTGGCCACGGCGGGGCAGTCGTGGTGGCAGATCCTGCCGCTCACGCCGCCCGACCGGCACGGCTCGCCCTACAAGAGCCCGTCGGCGTTCGCGGGCTGGCCGGGGCTGCTCGCGCGGCCGCGGGCCCGCGTCGCATCCGCCCAGGCGGCGGACTTCCGGGAGCGCAACGCCGCCTGGATCGAGGGGTGGATCCGGTTCGCCGGCGATGGCGCGCTGGAGGATCAGGTGCGCTTCGAGCGGGAGTGGGGCGCGCTGCGGGCGTACGCCGCCGATCGCGGCGTGCGGATCATGGGCGACCTGCCCTTCTACGTCGCGCCCCGTGGCGCCGACGTCCGCGCCCACCCCGGATTGTTCCGCGACGACGTGGTCGCGGGCGTCCCGCCGGACGCGTTCAGCGCCTCCGGCCAGCTGTGGGGCAACCCGACATACGACTGGCGGGCGATGCGCGAGGAGGGCTACGCCTGGTGGGTCGCGCGCCTCGGCCGCTCGCGCGACCTGCACGACGCGGTGCGGATCGACCACTTCCGCGCGTTCACGTCGTTCTGGGGCGTCCCGAGGGGCGACCGCACGGCGCGCAACGGCCGCTGGCTCCGCGGCCCGGGCGGCGCCCCCATCGAGGCGGCCCTGCGGGAGCTCGGCCCCCTGTCGCTGGTGGCCGAGGACCTGGGCGTCATCACCGAGCCCGTCCACCGCCTCATCGCCGGCCTGGGGCTGCCGGGGATGCGGGTCGTCCAGTTCGCGGTGCCCGGCGGGCCCCGCAACCCGCACCTGCCCGGGAACCACCCCGTGCGCTGCGTCGCCTACGCCGGCACGCACGACAACGACACCGCCGTCGGCTGGTGGGCGTCGGCCGGCGACGCGTCCCGCGCCGCCATGACGGCGGCGGCCGCCCGGCGCGGCGTGGAGGGCGAGCCGCCTCACCGGATGCTCATCCGCATGACGCTCGGCTCCCCGGCGGGACTGGCGATCGTCACGGCCCAGGACGTCCTGGGCCTCGGCGCCGCGGCCCGCATGAACACCCCCGGCCGCGCCCGGGGCAACTGGTCGTGGCGCCTGCGCCGCGGTCAGCTGACCGCGGCCCACGCCGCGTGGCTCCGCGAGCGGACCGGCGAGGCGGGGCGGCTGCCCTAGGGCCGCGGGGTGGCATCGGCGGCCCGGGCCGCCAGGGCGGCCACGACGTCGCGCGTGTCCCAGGGCCGGCCGGACCAGGCCAGCGCGGGCTCCGCGTCGGGCCCCAGCACGAACAGCTCGACGGCGTGCCGGTTCACCAGCGACCCCGCGTAGCCCACCCGCAGGGCGAAGTGGCGACGGATCGCCTCGTGGTCGTGCTCGGCGCGGAACATGCGCGCCCGGGGGCCGAACCGCAGGCCGCGTGCCTCACCGTACCGCCGCAGGCGGTGCGGCAGGTCGTGGGCCGGGTCGTAGGTCAGCGCGGCGACGTTCGCGCGCTCCCGCAGGCCGGCCTCCTCGAGCGCCGCCTGCAACTCCGCCAGGCGCGTGATGGTCAGCGAGCACTTCTCCGGGTTCTCGCACCGGGTGTAGAAGAACGCGAGGGCGCTCGGACGGCCCCGGAAGGCGGCGCCGAACGTGGTCCGCGCCCCGTCCTGGTCCTCCAGGAGGGCGTCGGCGATGCGCGTGCCCGGGGCCGCGGCCGCCGGCCGCGCGGGCGCTGCGGGGTGGCCGCAGCAGGCGCCTTCGTGGACGGGGAGCGCCGCCACCACGTCGTCCAGGGCCCGTCGCACGTCGGCGCCCCAGGTGGGCCCGTGGGTCACCCGCAACGCCTCCAGGTCGGACCGCACCGGTGCGGCGCGCGGGCCCAGCCATGCCAGCGCGCCCACCAGCTCGGCCACGACGGTGGTGGCGTCCGCGGCCGGCCAGTCCGGCCGGATCCCGTCGAAGCTCACGGGGCGGTCTCCCGCCGGCAGGCGCCGCAGCGCGGTCACGAGCGCCGCCGCGACCTCGTCGCCCGGGTCGGCCATCCCGCGCACCGCCCGCGCCGCCGCGGCCAGCAGCTGCGCGTCCTGCTCCCGCTCCAGCTCGGCCAGGACCACCGGCTCGGCCGCGGGAGGGCATCCGACGTCGCCGAAGGCCGCCATCACCCAGGCCCGGATCCGGCCCGCCCCCGCCGACCCGCGCCCGTCGTACGCCGGGGAGTCCTCACGCAGCAGGGGCAGGAGCTCCGCCTGCGGCGACCGGCCGGCCCGCACGTCGGCGACGAGCGCCGCGACGTCCTCCTCGGTCACTCCGGCTCCGTGACCCGCATGAAGTGCTTCGCCGACGTCCGCAGCTGGCGGGCCGACGCCGGCGCGGCCCTCGGGGGCGCCGGCGCCTCGGCCAGGGCGCGCACCTTGTCGGCGGTCGGCGGGTCCACGTCGCCGGGGCCGTGCGCGAGCGCGGTGACCACCGTGGCGCGGACCCGGTCGTCATCGTCGTCGTCCTGCACCACGTCGCGCGCGAGGGCCGCGAACTCGTCGGGCGCCAGGCCCTGGAGCGCGACGGCGGCGGTCGCCCGGGCGGTGGCGTCCTCGTCCCGGTCGGCGGCGATGCGGGCGAACATGTCCTTCGACGCGCCGTCGGCCGCCAGCAGCCGCAGGGCCTGGTTGCGCACCGTCTTCTGCTTCGCGTTCGCCGCGAGGTGGCGCAGCAGGTCGTACTGCTCGGCGTGGACGTCGTACCCGATCATCCGCAGCGCCTTCGCCGGCGGCACCAGCGCCCGCCGGGGGTCGCGCAGCCCGTCCGTGAGCAGCCGCTGCGCGTACTCGTCGCCCTCCAGCGCCAGGATGTCGAGCGCACGCGTACGCAGGGCCCGGTCGTCGTCGGTGACGACGTCGCGCAGCGCCTCCGTCCACGGGGCCGCCCACGGGCCGAACTCCGCCGCCGCGAACGAGTTCTCCTGGAGCGCGGAGAGCGCGGCCCTGCGCACCACCGGGTCCTCCTGCGGGTCGCGGAGGATGCGGATGAGCAGGTCGATGAGCCCCGGCCGCGCCACGGCGCCCGGGCTGGCGGCGGCGATCGCGGCCACGCGCTCCGCGGCCGGTCGCGCCGGGTCGCCGATCGAGGCGACCGCCGCCTCCGTGGGCCGGGCCCGCGCGGCGTGGCGCGCCGCGTCGCCGCGCATCTCCTCCGCGTACTGCTCGCGATAGCGGTCGATGTCGCCCACGGCCGGCCTCCCGTCTACGCCTCGTACGGGACGTCGTCGTAGTCGAACCCCAGCCGTCGCGCCGGGTCCGCGTGTCCCTGGAAGTCGATCATGTCGCCCACCGTCGGGGTCGCCGAGGGGGCGGTCGCGGCCGGTGAGGCGGGGAACGGAGTGCGCGGCGCCGTCGGCGGGCGGGTGCCGCCCGTCACGCCGTTCCACGGCCACATCGTGTCGCGCGCGTTGTGGCCGATCCGCGTCGACCCCGGCTGGCCGGCGGCGCCGCGGTAGCGGTAGGTGGGCGACGCGGTCACGTCCCACCGGTCCTGGAACCACTGCCACTTCGCCCACAGGCGGTCCACGTTGCTGTGCAGCAGGAAGAACAGCGGGTCGCGGGCCGCCGACGGGATGCGGCTGATGACGCCCTCGAAGCTGGTGTGCGCCCGCCCGTGCGGCTCGGTCTCGAAGACCGGGCGCAGCTGCGTGTGGGGCACCGCCGACCCGGTGGTGACCGCCTCCAGCGAGACGGGCCCGAACCCCGGGTCGCTCGCCCGGCTCGTGGCCGGGTCGAACTGCGGCGTGCGCGGGATCCCCGCCTGGTTGTCGGTGCGCCACGCCACCAGCGGGTTGGTGGGCGCGATCACCGCGACCGTCGGCCCCGGACCGCCGATGAACGCCGGCGTGAACAGCTTCGGGCTGGGCCGGTCGAACCGCCAGTAGGGGAGGGTCACCGAGGGGTCGAGCGCCTGGAGCTCCCGCTCCAGGTCGAGCATGAAGGCCCGGTGCCACGGCCAGAACCCGTCGCGGCCGTGCGCCTCCTCCTGCGCCACCAGCGTGTGGGAGTCGCGGAACTGGCGGAAGATGCCCAGGCCGGCGTTGTTGAGCAGGGCGAGCGCGCTCAGGAAGCGATTGCGCTCGGCCGTCGTGAGCGCCTCGGCGTCCTTGCGGATCCGCACCATGGTGGGGATCGCCGCGATCACCGTGAGCCCGGTCGCGAGCCGGACCTGGAGCACGGCGTCGCCGTCGGCCGCGCTCGGGAACCCGAACCGCCCCGACAGCAGGAACGGCGACGGCGTCCCGTCGACCGCCAGGTTCAGGGTGAGCTCCGTGGTGGGCGACGCCGCCGGGGCCGTGCGGAACCAGTGCCGGCCCTTCGACCCAGGGCGGGTGCGCACCCGCACGCGGATCGGCGCGGTCGCGCCGTCCGGGTCGGTCACGCGGAGCGTCGCCGGCGTGGGGGCCCACGTCAGGTAACGGGCGGTCGCGGCGGCCCGCCCACCGAGCGCCAGCTCCACCCGCGGCGCCACCGGCGATCCCTCCGGCTCGGAACGTGAGGATCCGAGCCTACGACCACCCCGTCGGGCCGTCCAGCGCCCCGGCTCAGCGCCTCCAGGAGCGGGCGGCCGCCCACCACGAGCGCGGCAGGTCCCGGCGCCCGCGGCCGATGACCCGGGACAGCTCGTCCCCCAGGCCGTCCCCGGACACGGCGGCGCCGTGACCGGGGAGCAGATGCGCCGGGTCGCGGCCCAGGAGCTGGGACGGGGGGCCGATCCGGGCCAGGGGGTGGAGCCCCACGCGGTCGCCGTCCATGCGGAAGTAGGGCGCGGTGCCCACGGACTCGCCCACGAGGAGGGCCCGCTGCTCGGGGAACCAGAACGCCACCTCGCGCCACCAGGGGCGGTCGTGGAGCACCACCGGCTCGGCACGGAGGCCGGGGACGCCGCCCACCGGGACCGTGTGCAGCGGCACCCCGAGGCGCTGGGCCAGGACGGCGCAGTCGCGGGGGTGGCGGTCGACGAGCTGGACCACCCCGCGCACCGCGCCGAGCCCGGCGATGGCCTCCTCGAGCCCGTCGCCGTCGACCGGGTCGAACAGCCAGACGCCGCCGTCGCTGCGCACCGCGTGCGAGCCGCGCTGCATGAACGCGGGCTCGGCGGCCACCCAGCTGAGGCCCCAGCCGTCGTGGGATGTCAGGTCGATGCGCACCACCCTCGGCTACCTTTCGTTCCGTGGACCACGCCATCGATGCCGCGGCCCTCACGAGGATGTACGGGCGGGCGGTCGGCGTCGAGGGGATCGACCTGACGGTCGGCCGGGGCGAGTGCTTCGGCTTCCTCGGGCCCAACGGCGCCGGCAAGACGACCTTCATCCGCCTGGCGTTGGGCCTGATCCGGCCGACGTCGGGACGCGTCGCCGTCATGGGGCACGACGTCGCCCGCGACCGCATGGGCGCCCTCGCCGAGGTGGGGTACCTGCCCGGTGAGCTGGGGCTGTACCCGTCGCTCGCCGGCGGGCGGGTGCTCGACGCGCTCGGCCGCCTCCACCCGCGCCCGCCGGTGCTGCGCGACGAGCTGCTGCGTGTGCTGGAGCTCCCCGAGCCGGACCTGCGCAAGCGCGTCCGCGAGTACTCGCGGGGGATGAAGCAGAAGCTGGGGCTGGTCGCCGCGCTCCAGCACGACCCGCCGCTCGTGATCCTCGACGAGCCCACCGGCGGCCTCGACCCCGTCATCCAGGGGCGGCTGCTCGAGTGGCTCGCCCGGCGGGCGCGCGCGGGGCGCACCGTCGTGTTCTCCAGCCACGTGCTGTCGGAGGTGGAGGAGCTCTGCGACCACGTGGCGATGGTCCGCGACGGGCGCCTGCTGCTCTCCGGGCCCGTGGAGGAGCTCCGCCGCGGGCGCAGCCGCACGGTGGAGGTGCGCTTCGCGGAGCCCGTCGACCCGGCCCGCTACGCGGTGGACGGGGTGGGGGGCGTCGAGGTCGACGGGCTGCGCCACCGGTTCACGCTGTCAGGCGAGCCGCGCGCGCTGCTGGCCGCGCTCGCCGACCTGCCGGTGGACGACGTCGCGATCGCCCCGCCGAGCCTGGAGGAGTCGTTCCGCCACCTCTACGGGGAGGCCGACCCCGCGTGAGGGTGGTCTACGGCCTGGCCCTGGAGCGCGCGCGGGTGCGCATCCTGCTGCTCGCCCTGGGCTTCGGGCTGTTCGAGTTCGTGGTGGGGCTGTCGTACGCGTCGGTCGACCAGAACGCCATCCGCCAGGTGGTCGACGCGCTGCCGCCCGCGCTCCGCGCCCTGGCCGGAAGCGCCGACATCGCCACGCCCACCGGCTACGCCGGCTCCGGCTACCTCCACCCGGTCGCGCTCGCCTGCCAGGCGGCCATCGCCATCTCGATGGGCGCCGCCCCGGCCCGCGAGGCCGAGGACGGCACCGCCGAGCTGGTGCTCTCCCGCCCGCTGCCGCCCCACCGCTGGCTGGCCGCCCACGCGCTGGCGATGGCCACCGGCCTGGCGGTCGTCGTGGCGGGCGGCTACGTCGGTGGCCTCGCCGCCGCCCTGAGCGTCGACGACCTGGCCCCCGTCCACGCCGGCCCGCTCGCGCTGGCGCTCCTGACCGGGTTCGCCTGCTTCCTGGCGGTGGGCGGCGTGACGCTGCTGGTGGCATCGCTGGTGCGCACCGGCGGGCGCGCGGTGGGCTGGGCCACCGGCTTCCTGCTCGTCTCCTACGCGGTCGACTATCTCAGCCAGGTCTGGTCGATCGCCGAGCCGCTCGGGCCGCTGTCGATCTTCCACCACCTCGACCCGCCCGCCGTCCTCGGCTCCGGGTCGCTCGACGGCGGGGACGTGCTGGTGCTGCTCGGCCTGGCGGCCGTCACGGTGGCCGCGGCGCTGGCGCTCGTGGAACGTCGCGACCTGACCCCCTGAGCGGGGTCAGCCGCCCCCGAACTCCGGGTTCTCCTGGAGCTGCTGGGTCAGCCGCTCCAGCGCCGTCGTGACGGTGTCGTCCGACACCGGACCCGTCGCGCGGATGTAGATGGCGTTGGGGCCCACCGATCGGCCCAGGCGCAGCTCGCGCGGCTCGTCGCGCCGCGCGCCGCGCGCCGCCTTCGCATCGGGCGGGGTCCAGGCGCTGCCGCCGTCCGCGATGAGCCGCGCGGCCAGGTCGGCCCCCACCTGGGTCGCCACCAGGTGCGAGTCCCACGTCGTGGCGACGGCCGTCAGCGTCTGGTCGTGGGGGCCGGTCCACGAGCGCACGGCGGCCGCCTTCGGGTCGCGCGAGTCGATGATCGACGCCAGCTTCGCGTCGGCCACCCCCGTGAAGGCCGCGGCCAGATCGGCGGCGTCGGCGACCTGCGCGTCGGGCCCGCGCAGGTCTCCGGGGCTGGGCAGCACGGCCAGCAGCTTCACCGGATCGGCCTGGTCGCCCCCGGGGTCGGTGGGGCCCAGCGGACCGCAGGCGGCCAGCAGGCCCGCGACCAGCGCGAGGGCGACGACGAGACGGGTGCGGCGCACGTCCCCGAGGGTAACGCCGGCGGAGGTGAACGACCCGGGTGTTAACCGACTGTCAATCGGCCCGGCCGGGGCTCGCTGGACGACTCTCCTATACTCGGCATACCGCTCCACGTAAGGGATCCGGGGCGGTACCCAAGGAGGAATTGATGAACCTCGCCTCATACAAGGCGGGCAACAACATCAAGACGTTCCTGCTGCTCGCGGCGCTCACCGCGCTGCTGCTGCTGATCGGCTTCCTGATCGGCGGCGCCAGCGGGATCATCGTGTTCGCGATCATCGCGGTGGTCTTCAACTTCGCGATGTACTGGTTCAGCGGCACGGTGGCGCTGAAGATGAGCAAGGCCGTGCAGGTCAGCGAGGCCGAGGAGCCCGAGCTGCACCGCATGATCGCCCAGCTCGCCGAGCGCGCGGGCCTGCCGAAGCCCGGCGTCTACGTCACGCCCGCCGAGCAGCCCAACGCCTTCGCGACGGGCCGCAACCCGAACCACGCCGCCATCGCCGTGACCGCGGGCATCCAGCGGGCGCTGCCGGCGCGTGAGCTGGAGGGCGTGCTGGCCCACGAGATGGCCCACATCAAGAACCGGGACATCCTGATCTCGAGCGTCGCCGCCATGGTGGCCGGCGCCATCGCCGCCATCGCGAACTTCCTCCAGTTCTCCCTGTTCTTCGGCGGCGACGACCGCGACAACCCGCTCGGCATCATCGGGACCATCGCGACGATCATCCTGGCGCCGCTCGCGGCGACGATCATCCAGCTCGCCGTCTCGCGCCAGCGCGAGTTCGTGGCCGACGCGACCGGCGCCGAGCTGATCGGCGACCCGCTGCCGCTGGCCGACGCCCTGGAGACGCTGCACCGCGGCGCCCAGACGATCCCGATGAAGGTCAACCCGGCCGCGGAGCCGCTCTACATCGTCAACCCGCTCGCGTCCCAGGCGCGCGGGCAGGGGGGCATCTCGAAGCTGTTCTCGACGCACCCGCCCATGGAGGAGCGCGTCGCGCGCCTCCGCGCCATGGCGGGCGCCGGGAGCTCGATGCGTATCATGAGCTTCTGATGTCGGTTCGCGAGGAGATCAAGCGGCTCATCAACACCGAGTCCGCCCAGCACAAGCGGCTCATCGAGTACGTGGTGCGCCAGCTGAGCGCAGGCCGCAACCTCGACGACGTGCTCAACGACCCGTACGTCCTGAACCGGAGCAGCACCATCGACCGGCGCGCGCTGCTGGAGGAGCCGGAGGTGGTCGACGCCGCCGGCGAGGCCTCGCTGTCGAGGATGCGCGGCGAGCTGGAGGCGGAGCTCGGCGCCTAAGGGCGTGTCGTGAACGCCGGCCGCGCGTCGGACTGGTGAGCCGGGCGCCCCACGGGCGCTACAATCGGGAAAGTTACCGGGGGTCCGATCGCCGTGGACGCCGCGGCGGGCGGGGCCGAGAGGCCCCGCCCGCCCCGTCCGCGGAACCGTGAGGCGCGTCTTTGCGCGAGTTCTTCGTTCAGAACGAGACCATCATCCTGTTCGCGCAGGGGCTGGTCTTCTTCTCGCTCGGCTTCGCCGTCTGGCTCCAGCGGCGCCGTGCCACCCGGCTGACCCTCACCTCGTCCCTCATCTGGCTCGCGGCCTTCGCGTTCGTCGAGGCGCTCGCCGTGTGGGGCTATGTCTTCGTCCCCATCCAGGAGACGTTCCTCGACCCCGGGGTCATCGACGGCCTGGAGGTCCTGCGGGCCGTGGTGCAGGTGGCCGCCTTCCTGTTCCTGGTCCAGTTCGGCCTGCGGCTGCTGACGCTGCCGCCCGTGTGGCGCCGCAGCCTCACCGGCCTCTCCATCCTGGTCGCCGGCCTCATCTTCGGCGTGCTGGCCCTGGCCGCCCCGAAGCAGGGGTGGACCGTGGCGGAGTGGGAGTCGGCGGTCGTCGCCATCTCCCGGTACGCCCTGCTGCTCCCGGGCGCCGCGCTGGCCGCGGTGGGCCTGTGGCGCCAGCGTGCCGAGCTGGGCGACGCCGGCATGACCGCCATCAAGCCGTACGCCGGCGCCGCGGCGGGGGTGCTCGCCGTGTACGCCCTCTTCGGCGGCCTGATCGTCGCGCCCGGCCCGCTCACGCCCGGCGGCATCGGCGACGCCGACGGCTGGTTCGACCTGACCGGCCTGCCCCTCGAGGTGGTCCGCGGGCTGGCCGGCCTGGTGCTGTGCGTGCTGGCGGTGAAGCTGCTCGAGATCTTCGACGTGGAGGCCAAGCAGCAGCTCGAGGCCCTCGACCGCGCCCGGGCCATCGCCGAGGAGCGCGCCCGGTTCCGCCGCGACCTCCACGACGGGACCATCCAGTCGATCTACGCCGCCGGCCTGCACCTGGAGGCGATCGCCATCCGCACCGAGGACCCGGCCGTGCGCTCCGAGGTGCGCGAGGTGGTCGGCGACCTGAACGCGGCGACCGACGGCATCCGCGACTACATCCGCGACCTCGCCCAGCCGCCGGCCACCCCGGAGGTGCTCGCGACCGGCCTCCGGGAGCTGACCCATCGCTTCGCCGACGAGACCGGGCGCCCCGTGCGCTTCGCCGTCGAGGGGCTCGCCTGCAGCGGCCCCCTCCCGGACGAGGCCGGCCAGCACCTGGAGCAGATCCTGCGCGAGGCGCTGTCCAACACGGCCCGCCACGCCGGGGCGTGCAGCGTGCGCGTGAACCTCGTGTTCCGCCCCGACGAGCTCGACCTGGTGGTCGCCGACGACGGCTGCGGCCCCAACGCCGGCGCCGGACCGGTCGCCGTGCCCGGCCGCCACGAGGGCCTGCGCAACATGCGCGAGCGCGCGCGCCGCCTCGGGGGACGCCTCGATGTGGCCGAGAACCCGACCGGCGGCACCCGCGTGGTGCTGGCCGTCCCCCTCGACAGCGACGAACCCGATCCCGTGATTCCCGACCCAGAACCTGAGGTGACCCTCCCGTGAGCAGCGCCGCCGCCGTTCCCGCCGACCCGATCCGCGTCCTCATCGTGGACGACCACACGGTCGTCCGGCTGGGGCTCCGCACCCTCCTGAGCCACACCGCAGGCTTCCGGGTGGTGGGGGAGGCCCAGACCGTCGCCGAGGCGGTGCAGCTCCACGAGCAGACGCGCCCCGACGTGGTGCTGATGGATGTCCGCCTGCCCGACGGCAGCGGCGTCGAGGCCTGTCGCCGCATCAAGGCCGACCACCCCGACACCCGCGTGGTGATGCTGACCTCGTACTCCGACGAGGAGGCGATCGTGGGCGCCGTGATGGCCGGCGCCAGCGGCTATCTGCTCAAGCAGGCCGACGCGGAGCGCCTGACCCAGTCGATCCGCGACGCCGCCTCCGGCGAGGCGACGCTGGACCCCCGCGCCGCCGGCGCGCTGCTCAGCCAGTTCCGCGAGCTGTCGGCCAAGCAGGCCGAGGCGGAGCTGGCCGGGCTGACCGACCGCGAGCGCCGCATGCTCGCCCTGATCGCCGAGGGCTACACCAACCGGGCCATCGGCGAGGTCCTGCACCTGTCGGAGAAGACGGTGCGCAACCATGTGAGCCAGCTGCTGCGGAAGCTGGGCTTCCAGCGCCGGTCGCAGGCCGCCGCCTGGGCCGGCCAGCGCCGCTTGGAGCTGCCGCCTGACTGAGGCACGATCCCCCGTTCCCACGCGGAATCGCAGGAATCCGGGGGACGGGGGAGAAACGAGCGGACGTCAGACCCCCGCTCAGAGGCTTCCGATGCCCCGAACCGCCCGCGTCCTCGCCCTCGCCAACCAGAAGGGCGGCGTCGCGAAGACCACCACGACGCTCAACCTCGGCGTCGCCCTGAAGGACATGGGCGCGCGTGTGCTCGCGGTCGATCTCGACCCGCAGAGCAACCTGTCGATGAGCCAGGGGATCGACGTCGAGGCGCTGCACCTGGGCATGTACCACGTGCTCACCGGGTCGGCGACGATCACCGAGATCATCCAGGCGCGCGAGATCGACGTCGCGCCCGCCGGGATCGAGCTGGCCGGCGCCGAGCTGGCGCTGTCGGCCACGATCGGCCGCGAGCGCGCCCTGGAGCGGGCGCTGCGGCCGGTGCGCGAGCTCTACGACTACGTCCTGCTGGACACGCCGCCGTCGCTCGGCCTGCTCACCATCAACGCGATGGTGGCCGCCGAGGGCGTGATCGTGCCCGTCCAGTGCGAGTACCTGTCGCTGCGCGGCCTGGCCCAGCTCAACCAGACGCTGCAGCAGGTCCGTGAGAACCTGAATCCGGTCGTGGACATCGTGGGTATCCTTCCCACGATGTACGACGGCCGGACGGTCCATGGCCGGGAGGCGGTCCAGATGCTCGAGGAGAGCTTCGGCGCCCGGGTGTACCGCACGCGCATCGGCAAGACGATCCGCTTCGCGGAGGCGCCCGTGGAGGGCAAGAGCGTGATCCGCTACGACTCCGGCGGCCAGGCCGCGCGCTGGTACCGCCAGCTCGCGCGCGAGGTCGTCGCCAGCCCCGTGGGGATGGCACCGGGGGGCGCGGGGAAGGCGGCCGCGTGAGCACGCGGGGCGGACGCGCCAGCATGCGCGAGGGGCCGCTGTCCGAGCTGTTCAAGTCGACGGACGCGATGGCCCCCGTCGAGCGCGGCCCGGAGTGGGAGTCGGACCGCCGGCCGGCGTCCGAGGGCCAGAACTACGTCGCGGTGATCCGGGTCGTCGGCGTGGGCGGCGCGGGCTGCAACGCCGTGAACCGCATGATCGAGGCCGGGCTGCGGGGCGTGGAGTTCGTCGCCATCAACACCGACCGCCAGGCGCTCGAGGTCAGCGAGGCCGACGTCCGGATCCCGGTGGGCATGGAGCTCACGCGCGGCCTGGGCACCGGCGGCGACCTGGCGCTGGGCGAGCAGGCGCTGCGCGAGAGCGAGGAGCAGGTGCGCCGGGCGCTGCGCGGCAGCGACCTGGTGTTCATCGCGGCCGGCGAGGGTGGCGGCACCGGCTCGGGCGCGGCGCCCGCGGTCGCCAAGATCGCCCGCGAGCTCGGCGCGCTGACCGTGGCCGTGGTCACCCGTCCGTTCGGGTTCGAGGGCAACCGCCGCACCCGGATCGCCGACGAGGGGCTCGCGCGCCTCCAGTCCGCGGCGGACACCGTCATCATCATCCCGAACGACCGCCTGATGGCCGTGCTGGATCGCGGGACGAGCATGGTCGACGCCTTCAAGGTGGCCGACGACCTGCTGCGCCAGGGCGTCCAGGGCATCTGCGACATGATCACCCTGCCGGGCCTGATCAACCTCGACTTCGCCGACGTCCGCACCATCATCCGGGGCGCCGGAACCGCGCTCCTCGGCATCGGCTACGCCGGCGGCGGCAACAAGGCCAGCGAGGCCGCGCTCGCCGCGATCGCGTCGCCGCTGCTGGAGACGCCCATCGACGGCGCCAAGGGGATCCTGCTGGGCGTGACGGGCGGCCCCGACCTGTCGCTGGTGGACGTCGGCGAGGCGGCGCGCGTCGTCTCCGACGCGGCCGACCCGGACGCCAACATCATCTTCGGCGCCACCATCGACCCGGACCTCGAGGGTCAGGTGTGGGTCACCGTCGTCGCCGCCAACTTCACCGGCGTGCGCGCGGTCCCCGCCCCGCCGCCGGAGCAGCCGAAGAAGGCGGCGCCCGCCACCCGCGAGGCGCCCGCCGCGCCGGCCCCGGGCTCCGGGGGCTCCGGCCCGTCGCTGGTCCGGGCCGACAAGGTCACCCGCTTCGATCTGCCGTACCCGGCCACCCGCACCGCGCCGGCGCCGGAGACGGTCCCCGAGCCCGACACGCCCCGTGTCTTCGACGTCGAGTCGGTCGGCACCCCGCCCCGCGACCCGGACGCCACCACGATCATCCGCCGCTCCGACCTCCAGGGCGACGACGACGATCGCGACGGCCCGGAGGACGCGGCGTAACCACCCGCCGGCGTGACGCGCCCGTCGGCGTCGTCGCCGCCGGTCACCGGCTGAGCGCGCGGGCCGGCGCCGAGGCCCTGGCGCAGGGCGGCGGGGCGGTCGACGCCGTGTGCGCGGCGGCGTTCGCCGCGGCGGTGGCCGAGAGCCCCCTCACGGGCCCCGGCGCCGGCGGGTTCCTGATGGTGCGCTCGCCGCAGGGCGACGTGGCGCTGCTCGACTTCTTCGTGGCGGTCCCGGGCCTGGGCCCGGGCGGACGCCGCCTGGACCCCGGCGACCTCGACTCGTTCACCGTGCCCTTCGGCGGCGCCGACCAGGTGTTCCACATCGGCCCCGCCTCCGTGGCCGTCCCCGGGATGGTCGCCGGCCTGGGCGAGGCGATGCGCCGGTTCGGGCGCCTGTCGATGCCCGACGTCGTCGCGCCCGCCGTGCGCATCGCCCGCGAGGGCGTCGTCCTGACGCGGGAGGCCGGCTACCTGCACGAGATCCTCCGCGACATGCTCACCGCCGGCCCGGCCGCCGCCGCCGTCTACGCCCCCGGCGGCCGCCTGCTGGGTGAGGGGGACCGCCTGCGCAACGACGACCTGGCCGACGCGCTGGAGGCGATCGGGCGGGAGGGGCCCGAGGCGATGCGCACAGGGGCGCTCGGGCGCGCGGTCGTCGACCACCTGCGCGCCCACGGCGGGCTGGTGACCGAGGAGGACCTGGCCGCCTACCGGGTGGTCGACCGCACGCCCCTCCAGGTGGCCTACCGGGGCGTCACGCTGCTCACCAACCCGCCCCCGTCGTCGGGCGGGGCGCTCATCGCCCTGGCGCTGCGGTCCATGGAGCAGGGGCCCTCGCCGGCCGACGACGTGGCGCGCTACCGGGCCGTCACCCGCGCGGGGGTGGCCGCCAACGCCGTCCGCGACGACCGCTTTCACGCCGATCTGGGCGAGGAGGACGTGGTCGAGCGGCTCTGGGCGCGCCGCCCGACGGGCACCACCCACGCCAGCGCGGTGGACGCCGACGGCGGGATGGCCAGCCTCTCGAGCTCCAACGGCTCCGGGTCCGGCGTGATGGCCCCCGGAACCGGCATCCTTCTGAACAACATGCTCGGGGAGGAGGACCTCAACCCGGGCGGCTTCGGACAGACCGACCCCGGAGAGCGGATGACCTCGATGATGGCCCCGAGCCTGCTGCTGCGCGACGGCGAGCCCGTGATGGCGCTCGGATCCGCCGGCTCCAACCGGCTGCGCTCGGCGATCCTGCAGACCGTGGTGAACCTGGTGGACGGCGGCATGGACGTCCCCGCAGCGGTCCGGCATCCCCGCGTCCACCCCGAGGGCGACGGCGTGGATGTGGAGGGCGGGGTGCCCGACGCGGCCGTCGCCGCGCTGGTGGCCGACGGCCACAACCTGCGGCGCTGGGGCGAGATGAACCTGTTCTTCGGCGGTGTCAGCGCCGCCGGCAGCGGCAGCGGCGGCGACGGCCTGGACGGCGCGGGCGACCCCCGCCGCGGCGGCGCCGCCGTCGCCGTGACGGCCGCCGGGGAGCTGATCGACCTATGACTCAGCATCGAGTCGAGGTTGAGGGTCGGTCCTATACCCTCGTTCCGAGGGAGATCCGGACCTCCCTGACGGACGGGCCCCCGATGCTGTGGGGGTTCCAGGTGCAGGTGCTCGACGACGCGGAGCGGGAGCTCGGCATCAAGACCTGTTTCGTGGGCCGCGTGAGCGTCCAGTTCCGCGATGCGGCGGCGCCCGACGGCCCGATCGACGTGCTGGCGCCGATCCTGCACGAGCTGGCGTTCGCCAAGGTCGAGGCCCGGATCGCCGAGGGCGAGCCGGGCGACGAGATCCTCTTCGCCTGACCCCTAGTCGCCGGCCAGGCCGGCGCGGGCGCGGCCGAGCGCGGTGGCCACGCCCTCGCGGCCGGCCTCCCAGGCGATGAGCCGCGCCAGGGCCTCGCCCAGCTCGCGGCCCGGTGCCGGCACGGGGCGCGCGGCGCGATCGACCACGCAGAGCGTGCCGAACAGGGAGCCGTCGGGCAGGCGGACGGGGTGGCCGCTGTAGCTCTGGATCCCGGTGTCGGCGATCACGGCCAGGTCGGCGTACCCGGAATCCGGGTGCGACAGGCGGCCGTGGGCCGGCGGCGCGGCGCCGGTGAGCATGCGGTGGCAGAACGCCTCGGTCACGGGCATCCGGATCCCGGCGGCCACGATGTCCGCGCCGCTGACCGCAACGATCTCGAGCTCGTCCTCGCGGATGCGGGTCAGGAATGCCTGGTCCCAGCCCATCGCCATGCGCAACTCGTCCAGGGCCTGGCGGCAGGCGGCGGCGAAGCCCCCGCCGCCGGGCTCCGCGGGCGCGGTCGCCGGGATGGCGGCGGGCGCGGGCGCGAGCGCCCGCTCCTCGATGGCCCCGGCGGCGACCAGGCGCTCCAGGGCGTCGATCGTCCACGGCGCGAACTGGCGGCCGGCCTGGGCCCGGCACTCCTCCAGCGCCGCGGGCACCGCCAGCGGCGACTTGTAGCTGCGCTGGCTGGTCATGACGTCCCAGGCGTCGGCCAGGGCCAGGATGTGGGCGCCGTCGCCGGCCTCCTCGCCGGAGAGGCCGTCGGGGTAGCCGGTGCCGTCCCAGCGCTCGTGGTGGTGGCGGATCCACTCCACCTGCTCGCCGTCGAGCACCTCTGCGGCGATGTTGGCCCCGAGCGGCGCGTGCTGCTTCACCTGCTCGTACTCCTCCGGTGTCAGGCGCCCCGGCTTGAACAGCACGGCGTCCGGCACCCCGATCTTGCCGACGTCGTGCAGCAGGCCCGCCTCGTGGAGCCGCGCGGCCCGCGCCACCGACCACCCGGCGGCCGTCGCCAGCTGCACCGCGACGTGCGCGACCCGCTCCGAGTGGCGCCGCGTGGAGTGGTCCTTGGCGTCGACCGCCCGCGCCAGGGCCCGGAGGCCGGCCAGCGCCCGCACCCGCTCCAGGCGCTCGGCGCGCTCCTCGGCGGACAGGTCGGTCACGACGTCCGGCGCGTACCGGATCGCGACGTCGCGGCCGTGCGCCTTGGCCCAGTAGAGCGCGCCGTCGGCGAGCTCGAACAGCTCGTTCGCGTCGCGCGCCGCCGCCAGGTCGCACACCCCCGCCGATGCCGTGAGCATCCCCACGGTCGCCATCTCCGCGGAGATCGCCTCCCGGCCGCGCTCGGCGGCGATGAGCGCTCCGGAGGCGTCCGTGCCGCGCAGGATCCAGCCGAACTCCTCACCCCCGATCCGGGCGATCACGTCCTCGTCGCGGGCCACGTCGCGCAAGCGGGCCGCGACCTCCGTCAGCACCCGGTCGCCGACCTGATGCCCGTACGTGTCGTTGACCTGCTTGAAGTGGTCGATGTCCAGCAGCACCAGGGCCAGGTCCTCGCCGTCGCGCTCGGCCTGGGCCACCTCGTGGCGCAGCGCCTCGTGGAAGGTGCGGTGGTTGTCGAGGCCGGTCAGCGGATCCAGGGCGGCGCGCTGCTCGGCGCTGGCCAGGCTGGTGAGCGCCTGGGCGTGCAGACGGGCGTTGGCGATCGCGAGGGCGGCCAGGCCGCCCAGCGTCCGGGCGGCGGTCAGGTCCTGCGCCGACATCCGGCGCGGCTCGCGGAAGCTCAGGAACAGCGTGCCGAGGAGGGCGGGACGGCCGTCCTCGGTGACGGTGCGATGCTCCAGCCGGACGCCGACGATGGCGCCGGACCCCAGGCGGCCGGCCAGCTTCGGGGGGATCCGCGGATGGTCGTGGATGTCCTCCACCACCAGCAGCGGGTCGTCCTGCTCCACCAGCAGCCTGCAGATCGGCAGCTTCGCGAACGGGATGCCGACCGAGCCCTCCAGGAAGGCGCGCTCCCGCGGATCGTCGGCCGTGGTGTGGACCGAGACGATCTGCGTATCGATGCCGTCGTGCACGAAGCAGCTCGCCCGGTCGCTGGCGAGCGACCGCTGGGCCGCCCGCGCGACCGCGCTGAGCGTGGTGTCCATGTCCAGCTGGCCCTCGAGGATCGCGGCGACGGTCTCGAGCACGATCCGGTCGGACACGTCGCCGCGCGGGGCGGCGGCGGGGGTCTGCGCGTGATGAATCGCCATCGCCCTCAGAGATTCGGCACTCCGGGGGGAAGTATTGACCGCAGCGGTTACGCGGCCTCGTGGCGCCCGCCGAGCACGCCGGCGACCCCGGTGGGGCCCGCGCGGAGGATCTCGGCGGCGCGGCGCGCGCCCCGTGCACGGTCGTGGGCGGCCTTCGCGCTGACCGCGTCGCCGCGGCGGAAGCCGTCGGCCATCTCGCGCTCCGCCCCCTCGGCGATGCGCTCCAACTCGGCGATCTTGCGCTCGACCCGCGTGGGCCGGCGGCGGCGCGCGGCGGGCGGCGGGACGGCCTCGGCGACCCCCGGGAAGAGGATCAGCTGTCCGTGTGTCGAAAAGGGCGAACGCATGTTCGGAGTGTGCCACCCGCAGCGGACGGCATGCCTCCGCGATCGACCGTGCGCCGGCGCGGCTGAACCCCCCGTCCACCCCCGGCTGCGGGCTTTTCCCGCTCTGAGCGGATCATCCGGGAGGCGACGCGAACGGCCGGCTCCCGTCGGTCGACGCCCCGCCCGGGCCCCCGCCGCGGCCGGCGGGTCGACCTCCACGGCGTGGATCGTATGCTGCGCACATGACAACCGCCGCCCGCCTCATCCAGTCCGGCGATGCCGGCTGGGACCCCGCCCGCACCGCGTGGAACCTCGCGGTCGAGCAGCGCCCCGCCGCCGTCGCGACCCCCGCCTCCGCGGAGGAGGCCGCCGCCGCCGTGCGGGCCGCCGCCGAGCGGGGCCTGCGCGTCGTCGTGCAGAACACCGGCCACGGCGCCGGCCGCGTCGTCGTCGACGAGGGCGCGCTGCTGCTGCGCACCGGCGGCCTCGCCGACATCGCGATCGATCCCGACCGCCGCGTCGCCCGCATCGGCGGCGGCGTGCAGATGGGCGACGTCGTGATCGCGGCCGCCGAGCACGGCCTGTCGCCCGCGCCCGGCTCGTCCCCGTCGGTCGGGGCGCTCGGCTACCTGCTGGGCGGCGGGCACAGCTGGCTCTCGAGCCGGACCGGGCTCGCCGCGAACGACCTGCTGGCCGTGGAGGTCGTCACCGCCGACGGCGAGATCCTCCGGCTGGACGACGGGGTCGACGACGAGGCGATGTGGGCGCTGCGCGGTGGCGGCGGCGGGTGGGCCGCGATCACGGCGGCCGAGGTCGGGCTGCACCCCGTCGGCCCGATGGCCGGCGGCAGCCTCATGTTCCCGCTGGAGCGGGCCGCCGAGGTGCTGGAGGCATGGCGCGAGTGGTCGGCGGGGGTGCCCGAGGGCGTCACCACCATCGGCCGCGTGCTCCGCTTCCCGCCGGTGGAGCCCGTGCCGGAGCCGCTGCGCGGCCGCGCGTTCGCGATCGTGGAGGCCGTCGACCTCGACGGCCCGGAGCGCCTGGAGGGCCTCCTCGCGGAGCTCCGCGGGCTGGGGCCGGCGATGGACACGGTCCGGCCGCTCCGGTCGACCGACCTGCGGGAGGTCCACATGGACCCGCCCGAGCCCGTGCCGGCGGTCGGCGGCGGGCTGTTGCTCGGCACGCTGTCCGCGGACTCCCTGGGCGCGGTCGTCGGCGCGGCCACCGAGGGCCCGGGCGAGGCGCTGATCGGCGCCGAGATCCGCCGCCTGGGCGGGACCGTCGCCCGCGCGCGGGCCGAGGGCGTGGTGTGCGCGCTCGCGGCCGACGCCGCGGTCTACGCCGTCGGCATCGCCGCGGGGCCCGACCTGGCGGCGGCGTCGAAGGCCGGCGTCGACGCGGTCCGCTCCGCGGCGGGGCCGTGGGCGGCCGGGTACGGGCTTCCCAACCTCGCGGCCGAGTCCGCCCCCATGGCCTCCCTCTTCCCGCCCGACGACCTGGCGCGCCTGACGGCGGTGGCCGACCGGTTCGACCCCGACGGGAGGTTCGTCCGCCGGGCCTAGGACCGCCGGAGGTCCCCGGGGGTCAGGGGGTCGGGCCCGGCGCCCGCGTCCCGCACCCGCGGGGGGCTGCCGTCGTGCGGCACGTGCACCACCACGTGGCGGTCGCGTGTCGGCAGCTCGAAGCGGAACGCCCAGTCGTTCGCCGTCCAGCCCGCCACGCGCAGCGACGCCGAGGCGGCGTCGGTGGTGCGCGCCAGGGCCCGCGTGGCCTCGGACAACGCCGCGGCCCCCACGGGCCCCAGCAGGCCCGCCAGCGCCCCGGCCCCGCCCTCCTCGCTCACCGGCGGGCGAACGGGAGCCCGGCGACCCTGCCGGTCACGCCTCCCGCCTCCACCTCGTCGCCCGGCGCGACCTCGCGCCGGAGGATCGCCAGCCCGATCACCCCGAGGTCCGGGGTCCGCGCCACGCTCGTCACGCGGCCCGCCTCCCGGCCGCCCGCGGTCACGGCGGTCCCCGCCGCCGCCGGGCCGTCCAGCAGCACCCCGCGCAGCGCACGGTTGGCCTTCCCGCGGAACTGGAGCCGCGCCACCGTCTCCTGGCCCAGGTAGCAGCCCTTCGTGAACGACACGGCCCGGTCCTCGAGCGCCGCCTCCTGCACCAGGGTGGCGGGGCCGGTGTCGACGCCCACGCGGGCGACGCCGGCGGCCACGCGGGCCATCTCCAGGGCCTCGGGCGGCGCCTGCACGCCCGGCAGCGCCGCGCCCGCCGCGGCGGGGTCGTCGACCACCACCCGCACCGACCCCGGCAGCACCCCCGGCACGGACGGGCCCGCGGGGGCCGGCATCCCGGACACGGTGACCGCCCACGCGTCCTCGGGCCCGAGGATCTCGAGGTCCTCCGAGAAGTGGTACCGGTCGAGCGCGGCGGCCACGGGGTCGCCGTCGGCGGGCTCCACGACCAGGGTCAGCGCGTCGTCGCCGTCCCGGTGGACGCCGATCGCCGCCTGCACGTGGCCCTTCGCGTCCAGCAGGAGGGCCTCCGCCGACCCGCCCGTGGCGAGCGAGGCGATGTCGTTGCTCAGCAGGCCGTGGAGGAACGACACGGCGTCGGGGCCCTCCACCCAGACCAGCGCGACGGGCTCGGCCACCCACGTGGGCGCCCCGTCCCGCAGGCGGGCGTAGCCCGCCGCCGCGTCCGCGGACACCGCCGTGCTCATGGCGTCGAGACCTTGCCGTTGGTGGACGCGCGGCGCGCGGCCAGGCGGGCGTGCGCCATCTCCTTGTCGACCTGCTCCAGCAGGCCCGCCACCAGCTCCAGGCGGCGCGGCTCGGAGCGCTCCTCCAGCAGCTCCTGCTTCGGCTCCGGCGGCAGCTCGAAGCGGCTCGCGACGGCGTAGGAGCGCGCGACGCCCTCGGGCAGCCCGGGGGCCGCGTCGCCGTCGAGGCCGGCCAGCGTGCGGTACCGCTCCATCACCCGCTCGACCAGGTCCTGCGGGGCGTCGGCCGGGTCGTCGGCGAGCGGCTCGACCTGGGCGGAGAAGTAGAGGCGGCCGTCGGTCTCCTCGACCACGCGCACCGGCTCCACGCCGGCGATCACCACGTTCAGGCGGCCGTCCTCGTAGCGCTGCACCAGCGTCTCGAACCGGGCGCTGCACCCCACGTCCTCGGTTCCCTGGGGGCTGGTCCGCAGGATGACGAAGGGGCGGTCCTCCAGGACGCAATCGGCGTACAGCTGCCGGTAGCGCGGCTCGAAGAGGTGGAGCGGGACGCGCTCGCCGGGGAGGAGGACGAGGTCGAGGGGGAAGAGGCCGAGGTCGAGGGGGTCGCTCACCCTCGCGAGTGTAGCCGCGCGGGGGCCGGGCCCGTCCCGCCCCCGGGGCCGCCGATCACCTCGCGGTAGAAGGCGAGCAGGTCGCCGATGTGCCCCTCCACGGTGAAGCGGTGCCGGCGGTCCGCCACGCGGGCCCGCAGGGCGTCGAGGTCGACCCGGTCCAGTGTGGCCCCGAGGTCGGCCGGGTGGGAGACCACGAAGCCCACCCCCTCGTCCTCCACCAGCCGCCGCAGGGCCCGGTGCGGCCCGGCCGCCACGGGCAGGCCGGAGGCGAGGTACTCGAACGCCTTGTTGGGCAGGGTGGTGTCCAGGTGGGCGGCGTTGAGGCCTCTGTTGAAGCCGGCCCATCCCAGGTCGTAGGCCGGCAGCTCGCGCAGCAGCGCGGACGGCTCGAGGGTGTCCATCACCCGCATCCCCGGCGTGCGCGCGGCCAGTTCCCGGTAGGCGGGGGCGTCGCGGTTGGGGTACACGTCGATCGGCACTCCCGAGCCGGCGATCGACGCGAAATGGCCGCGCAGGTCGTAGTGGCTGCCGTTGGCCGACAGGCTCCCCTGGTAGACGACGCGCGGCGGGCCCGCCGGCGCGCCGCGGACGCCCGCCTGCGGCGACAGGTCGCGCTCCAGCGCGTAATTGGCGAACAGCAGGACCGGGCCCCCGATGTCGTGGCGCGCCTCGAGCTCGGCGAGCATCTGGACGGAGACGGCGATCAGCCCGTCGCAGCCCTCCACCGCCGCCCGCTCCAGCTCCCGCGGGTCCTCGGGGTCGTCGAAGCCGTCCTCGTACGGCGTCCGCCGCAGGCTCTGCATGTCGTGGACGTCGTGGATCACGGGCACGTCGCCGCCCACGGCCTCCAGCGCCAGCACCGTGAGCAGGTCGGGCAGGTTGTGGCTGTGGATCAGGTCGGGGCGGAAGTCCTCGACGGCGCGCGCGATCGCGTCGCCCGGGTCGGTGCGGGGCAGACGCCACCAGCCCTCGAAGAGCTCGTCACCCGACCCGTACCACTCGGTGAGCGTCCTGCCCTGGTAGGCGAACCCCAGGGTGACGTCCTCGTCCCGGCCCTCCATCCCGAGGGCGTACTTCATGGCCCGGATGCACGGCTGGCGGTGGAGGAAGAGGACCCTCACGCGGAGGCGCCACGGCGGTCGCGGATCGGCTTCGCCGGGTTGCCGACGGCGATCGCGAAGTCGGGGACGTCCTTCGCCACCACGCTGCCGGCGCCGATGATCGCGCCCTCGCCGATCGTGACCCCCGGCAGGATGCTGACGCCCATCCCGATCCAGCAGTCGGGGCCGATCCGCACCTCGCGGGTGGTCCAGCCCTGGTCCTGGATGGGGGAGTCCAGGTCCGTCTCGTGGTTGGCCGTGTGGATCATCGTGTAGGGCCCGAAGATCGTGCGGTCGCCCACGACGAGCCCGCCGAAGCCGTTGACGTAGCAGCCGTAGTTGAAGCCCACCCGGTCGCCCATCTCCACGCGGTCGCCGTTCAGCCAGACGATGAGGTCGAGGTAGAAGCACCCGTCGCCCACCCGCTTCGCGTCGCCGGGACGGAACGGGATCACGCTCTTGCTGCGCTCGGTGATCATCATGGGGGCCACCTCCGGGTCAGGGCCCGCGGAGGTCCTACCCCGAGGGCGGGTTCACCTAGCATGCGGGGCGTGACACCCGACCGACAGGCCACCCGCTCCGCGGCCGCGCTGCCGCAGGGGCTCGTGCGGCCGGCGCTGCAGCACGTGGAGGCGTACGAGCCGGGGCGCCCTCTGGACGAGGTGCGCCGCGAGCTGGGCATCGACTCGGTGATCAAGCTCGCCTCCAACGAGGGGCCCTTCCCGCCGATGCCGGGGGCCATGGCGGCCATGTCCGCGGCGGCCGCGGACGTGCGCAGCTACCCCGACCCCGGCGCATGGGCGCTGCGCGACGCCATCGCGGAGCGAGTGGGCCTGGAGCCCGAGCAGGTGCTGCCGGGGGCGGGCGTGGACGGGCTCATCAAGCTGATGTCGCTGGCGCTGCTCGACCCGGGCGACGAGGTGGCGATGGCGTGGCCGTCGTTCCTCTCGTGGCGGCTCGGCGCGCAGATCCAGGGGGCCGCGATCGCCGAGGCCCCGCTGCGCGACGACGGCGCCTACGACCTCCCGGCCCTGGCGGAGCGGGTGGGTCCGCGGACGAAGCTCGTGGTGGTCGTGAGCCCCAACAACCCGACCGGCGGCGCGGTGGGCGCCGACGAGATGCGCGCGTTCCTGGACGGCCTGCCCGGGCACGTGCTGCCGGTGCTCGACGAGGCGTACTTCGAGTACCTCCCCGAGGACGGTCACGACGGCGCCGCCCTGGTGGCCGAGGGGCGGCCGATGGCCGTGATGCGCACGTTCAGCAAGGCCTACGGCCTGGCCGGCCTGCGCGTGGGCTACATGCTCGGCCCGGCCGACCTGGTGCGGGCGCTCGGCCGCGTGCGCAACGTGTTCGACGTCACGGGCCCGGCCCAGGCGGCGGCGCTCGCCAGCCTGCGGGACGGCGACGCCCACCTGCCCGAGCGGATCCGCCTGAACGACGCGGAGCGCGCCACCATGGCGGCGGGGCTGCGGGCGATCGGCATCGACCCCTCCCCGAGCTCGGCCAACTTCCTGCTGTTCGACCTCGGCACCCCGGAGCGCGCGACGGCGATGAACGCCGCGCTGCTGCGGCGCGGGGTCATCGTGCGGCCGGCGCGGGCGTTCGGCGCGCCGTCGGCGATCCGGGTGACGGTGGGGCTGCCGGACGAGAACGCGCGCTTCCTGGCGGCGGCGGCCGAGGCGCTGGCCGAGCTCCCGTGACCACCGAGGAGGTCATCGCCGGCGTCCGCGCCGGCGAGCGTCGCGCCGTGGGCCGGGCGATCAGCCTGGTGGAGCGCCTCGGACCCGACGGCCGGGAGGTGGCCGCCGCCCTCCACCCCGAGACGGGACGGGCCTGGCGGGTGGGCGTGACCGGGGCGCCGGGGGTGGGGAAGAGCACGCTCATCTCGGCGCTGGTGCGGCTGCTGCGCGGACGGGGGAAGCGGGTGGCGGTGGTGAGCGTCGACCCCACCAGCCCGTTCACCCGGGGCGCCGTGCTGGGCGACCGCATCCGCCTGGCCGACCACTTCCTGGACGACGGCGTGTTCATCCGCTCCATGGCGAGCCGCGGGCACCAGGGCGGCCTGGCCGAGGCGACCGCCGACGCGGTGCTGGTGCTCGACGCCGCGGGCTACGACGTGGTGCTCATCGAGACCGTCGGCTCCGGCCAGAACGAGGTGGAGGTGCAGACCCTCGCCGACACGGTGGTGCTCGCGCTGATGCCGGGGAGCGGCGACGGGGTGCAGGCGATCAAGGCGGGGCTCATGGAGATCCCCGACGTCCTGGCCGTCACCAAGGCCGATCGCGAGGGCGCCGATGCGATGGTCGCCGAGCTGCGCAACGCCCTGTCGCTGGTGCCCGCCGGCCCCTGGGAGCCGCCCATCGTGCGGGTGAGGGCGCTGGAGGAGGGCGGCGTCGACGACCTCTGGGAGCAGGTCGAGGGACACCGCGCCCACCTCGACGACGGGGACCGGCTGCAGGAGCGCCGTCGCGAGGGCCTGGGCCGCCAGCTGCGGGCGCTCGCCGCCGAGCGCATGGCCCGGCGGGTGGAGGCGGGCGCCGACGACGCGTTCCTGGACGGCCTGATCGGTGACGTCATCGACCGCCGCCTCGACCCCTCGACGGCGGTCGACCGGGTGCTGGAGCGCGCCGGCCTGGACTAGGCGGCGGGCGGGGCGATGTCGCCCACCCGCTCGTTGAACCACACGGTCAGGGCCCACGGCCCCGGGCCGTCGCGCTCGAAGACCCGGATGTTGAGGTAAACGCCATCGACCGGCGTGTCGCCGTCCGACCCCTCCACCGCCAGCATCACCTGCACCAGGGCGCGGTCGCCGAGGACCTGGATGCCCGGGTCGGCCACGGCCTCGATCCGCGTGCGGCGGTTGTCGGGCCGCGCGAGGTCGTGCAGGAAATGGTCGCGCGTCACCACCATCCCGCTCGCCCGCCGGAACCGCAGGTCCTCGTCGAGGAGCCCCGCGAAGAACGGGACCCCCTCGGCTCCGCGCTGCTCCTCGCGGTGCATCCGGTCGGTGATCTCGCGGAGCCCATCATCGCCTGCGCCCAACCGCACCTCCTCGCGGGTCACGCCGATCCTCGTCGGCCCGGGTGCCCCGCGTCCAGCCGTGACGGGCGCCCAGGCCCGGGCGGGTGGGCCCGGCCGGCGGCGGACGGCCGCGGTGGGGACGGGGGTCTCACAGGAGGGTCGCGGAGGCGGCGGCGACCCGCGCGGGCTCCGGACGGTCGCCGGTCGCCGGGTCCGAGTCGTCCGCCAGCAGCAGCGGCAGGACGATCAGCAGCAGCACCAGCAGCAGGACGATGGCGATGATCCACCAGGCCCGCCGTGCGGCCGCCAGCGTCTGGCGGCCGCCGTGGGCCTCGCGGTCCTCGCGGAGGTCCCGGCGCAGGTCCACCCCGACCTTCACGATCACGCCCACCACCGCGACGGCGAGCGCGATCAGGATGACGTAGGCGGTCACTCCGTCCCGGGCGCCGCCGTCTGGGAGGCCAGCCGCTCGGCCACCGCCAGGGCCAGCCGCACCCCGAAGCCGGTGCCGGCGCCGCCCACCATCCCGGTGCCCGCGATGTCGACGTGGGCCCAGGGGACGTCCTCGGTGAACTCCTTCAGGAACTCCGCGGCCAGGATCGCCCCCGCCTGGCGCTTGTTGGAGATGTTCGCGATGTCCGCGACCTTCGAGTCGAGCATCGGGCGGTACCGGCTGTGGAGCGGCATCGGCCACGCGATGTCCCCGGAGGCCTCGGAGGCCTCGCGCACCAGCCCGGTCCACGCGTCGTCGGAGCCGAACAGGCCGGCGTAGACCTCGCCGAGGGCGACCACGATCGCGCCGGTCAGCGTCGCGAAGTCCACCAGCCGGGTGGCGCCCTGGCGCGCGGCGTACGTGAGGCCGTCGGCCAGGATCAGGCGGCCCTCGGCGTCGGTGTTCAGGATCTCGATGGTCGTTCCGTTCATCGCCGTGACCACGTCGCCCGGCTTGATCGCCGTCCCGCTCGGCATGTTCTCGGTGGACGGCACCACGGTGATCACCTCGAGGGGCAGGCCCAGGCGGGCGATCAGCGCGGTCGCCTCGATCACGGCGGCGCCGCCGCCCATGTCCATCTTCATCTCCTCCATCCCGCCGGAGGGCTTGATGGAGATGCCGCCGGTGTCGAACGTGACCGCCTTGCCCACCAGGCCCAGCACCTCGGGCGCGCGGCCCTTCGCCGGCGGCGTGTAGCGCATCACGATCATGCGGGGCGGCTGGGCGGAGCCCTGCGACACGGCCAGCAGGCCGCCCGCCCCGAGCTTCTCCAGGCGGGCGCGGTCCAGGACGGTCACCTTCAGCCCCTGGACGCCCTCGGCCAGGCCGCGGGCGTAGTCGCCGAGCATCGTCGGCGTGAGGTGGTTCGACGGCGTGTTGACCAGGTCGCGCGCGGCGTTGACGGCGTCCACCACCAGCCCCGCCCGCGCGAGGTCGGCCGACCGCAGCGTCGCGGAGTGCACGGCCAGGCGGTCCGGCGCCTTCGTGGCGTCGGAGGTCTTGAAGCGGTCGAACCGGTACACGCCGGTGCCGAGGCCCTCCGCGAAGGCCGACGCCTCCGCGGCGCCCGCGTCGTCGGGCGCCAGCAGCGCCACCGTCTTCACCTTCCCCGACCCGGTGGCCTTCGCGACCGCGGCGCCGGCCTCGCGCCAGTCGTCCGGCGCGCCGTCGCCGATCCCCACGGCCACGGCCCGCCGGGCGGCGAGCGCGCCCCCTGTGTGGAACACGACCGTCTGGCCGGCCTTGCCCTCGATCTCCTTGGCCCGCATCGCCGCGGCGAGGACGCCGCTCAGCGCCCCGTCCACCTCGGCGGCGGGGCCCTGCGGCACGGTCTCGCCCGGGGCAACGACCACCACCAGCAGGTCGCCCTTCGCGGACGCGACGTCGGCCGGCTTCCTCACGGTGCTGCGCATCGCATCCTCCCGCGACTCGTTTCGACCGGGGGAGGATACGCGCGCGTCCCCGGATCGCCCCCGCACATGGGATACTTCCCGGCCCATGGACCGCCCCATCCGCATCGTGATCGCCAAGCCCGGCCTCGACGGCCACGACCGCGGGGCGAAGATCATCGCCCGCAGCCTGCGCGACGCGGGGATGGAGATCATCTACACCGGCCTCCACCAGACGCCGGAGCAGATCGCCGCGACGGTGGTGCAGGAGGACGCCGACGCCGTGGGCCTCTCGATCCTCTCGGGCGCCCATATGACGCTGGTCCCCCGCGTGGTGAAGCTGCTGCACGACGAGGGCGCCGACGACGTGGTGGTGATGGTGGGGGGCACGATCCCCCGCGACGACATCCCCGCGCTGAAGGAGCTGGGCGTGGCCGAGGTGTTCACGCCGGGCGCGCCGATCCAGGGGATGATCGATTTCATCAACCGGGCCGTTCCGGCCGCCCGCGGCCGGTAGCCCCCGGGGGCTGCGCGCGGGTCCCCGAACCCTGGGCGGGACCAGCCGGTAGGCTCCCCGGAGGACCGAAGAACCGAGCACAGGTTTGGGGGGCTGAATGAAGATCGCGGTCTGCGTGAAGGAGGTTCCGGACGCCGGTCCGAGCCGCCGCATCGACCCGGGCACGTTGAGGATGGACCGGTCGGGTGACCGGTCGCTGAACGCATACGACCTGCACGCCGTGGAGCAGGCGATCCGCCTGAAGGACGCCGCCGGCGACGGCGAGGTCGTCCTGGTCTCCATGGGCACCGCCAAGGCCCTCGAGTCGCTCCGCAAGGGGCTGGCGATGGGCGCCGACCGCGCGCTGCTGGTGTCCGACGACGCCGCCGCCGGCTCCGACCTGGTCGCCACGAGCAAGGTGCTCGCCAAGGCGCTCGAGGGCGAGTCTCCGGACCTGGTGCTGTTCGGCCAGCAGGCGACCGACGGCGACGGCGCCGTCCTGTGGGCCGCCGTGGCCGACCGCCTCCAGCTGCCGGTGGTCTCGCAGATCTCCGAGCTCGAGCTGTCGGGCGGCAGCATCACCGCGAAGCGCCAGACCGAGCACGGCTACGACACCATCCGCGCCTCCCTCCCGGCGGTGCTGGCGGTGGCCGACTCGCTCAACGAGCCGCGCTACCCGTCGCTCAAGGGGATCATGGGCGCCAAGAAGAAGCCGCAGGACACGAAGGGCCTCGCCGACATCGGCGTCGACGCCTCCGACGCCGGCGAGTCCGGCTCGCGCACCACCGTCATCGCCCTCGGCGAGCCGCCGTCGCGCGGCGACACGATCAAGATCGAGGACGAGGGCGACGCCGCCCAGAAGATCCTCGACTTCCTGGTGGAAAGGAAGCTGGTTTGAGCACCCTCGTCTTCCTGGAGCACCACGGCTCCGCCATCCAGAAGGGTGCGCTCGGCGTCCTCTCCAAGGCCGCGTCGCTCGACCCCGACACCGCGGGCGTGCTCATCGGCTCGGGCGTCCGCGAGCTGGCGGCCCAGGCCGGCCAGTACGGCGCCAGGACGGTCTACGTCGCCGACGACGCGAGCCTCGAGTCGCCCCTGCCCCAGCCGCGCGTCGACGTGCTCGCCGCGCTGGTCCGGGACAAGGGCTTCCAGAACGTCCTGTTCGGCGCCTCCGTCCTGGCGTCCGACGTCGCCGGCGGCCTCTCGGCCCGCCTCGACGCCGGCCTCAACTGGGACATGAACGACCTGGAGGTCCGCGACGGCGCCCTCGTCGGCAAGCGGTCCGCGCTGGGCGACACCGTCCGCGCCGACGTCGGCTGGAGCGCCGAGCCCCGGCTCGGCCTGATCCGCGCCGGCTCCTTCGAGGCCACCACCGGGGGCGGCGACGCCTCGGTGGAGGACGTGCCCGTCGCGCTCGAGGGCTTCTCGACGAAGGCCGAGCTGGTGGAGCACACGCAGGAGGAGTCCAGCGGCCCCTCGATCGAGGACGCCGACATCCTGGTCACCGGCGGTCGCGGCCTCGGGGGCCCGGAGGGCTTCGGCCCGCTGGAGGAGCTCGCGGCCGCGCTCGGCGGGGCCGTCGCCTCGACCCGCGCCGTGGTGGACTCGGGCTGGTACCCCTACCCGACGCAGATCGGCCAGACCGGCAAGGTCGTGTCGCCGAAGGTCTACATCGGGTTCGGCGTGTCCGGCGCGATCCAGCACAAGGTCGGCATGCAGACCTCGCAGGTGATCATCGCGATCAACAAGGACGGCAACGCGCCGATCTTCGAGTTCAGCGACCTCGGCGTCGTGGGCGACCTCAACGCCATCGTCCCGCAGCTCACCGCGCTCGTGAAGGAGCGCAAGGGGGGCTGACCTCCGGCGGCACGGTCTCGCGCGATCCGGGTCACATCCGGGCCCGGATCGCGCTTGCCCGTCGCGCTATGCTCGACGAGCGGGTCGCCGATCGGCGACCCTTCGTGCGAGGACGAAAGGCAGCAGCATCATGAAGACCGACATCCACCCCGAGTACGTCGTCGCGCACGTCCGCTGCACGTGCGGCAACGAGTTCGAGACGCGGTCCACCAAGCCCGAGATCAAGGTGGAGATCTGCAGCAACTGCCACCCGTTCTACACGGGCAAGCAGAAGCTGGTGGACTCCGGCGGCCGGGTGGAGCGCTTCCAGCGCAAGCTCGCCCGCAGCCAGCGCGCGGGCTCCTAGGGACCCCGCGGTCCCGGGCCGCCGCGAGGGCGGGTCCGAGCTATGAGCGACGCGGCCGCCAGGTCGCTCGTCGAGCAGATCCTGCGCACCCGTGACGAGCTCTCGGAGGCGCTGGCCGACCCCGGCCTGCCCTCCGACCGGGTCCGGTTCGCCGACGTGAACAAGCGCTGGTCCGACCTGACCGGCGCGTTCGCGCTGGCCGAGCGCTGGCGGGACGCGGAGGGCCGGGCGGACGAGGCGCGCGAGTTCCTGGCCGAGGACGACGACCCCGACATGCGGGCGATCCTCGAGGAGGCCGAGGGCGAGCTCGACGCGCTGGCGCCGCAGATCCGCGAGGCGATGATCGACCCCGACCCCGACGACGACCGCGACACGCTCGTCGAGATCCGCGCCGCCGCCGGCGGCGAGGAGGCCGCCCTCTTCGCGCGCGACCTGGTCGACGTCTACACGCGGTACGCGGAGTCGCGCGGCCTCAAGGTCGAGCTCATGTCGGCCGCCGAGGCCGACGCCGGCGGCCTGCGCGAGGCCACCATCGCCGTGAAGGGGCGCGGGGCGTTCGCAGTCTTCAAGCACGAGGCGGGCGTCCACCGCGTCCAGCGCGTCCCCGCGACCGAGAGCCAGGGTCGCATCCACACGTCGACCGCCACCGTCGCGGTGCTCCCGGAGGTCGAGGACGTGGACATCACGATCGACCGCAACGACATCAAGCGCGACGTGTACCGCTCCAGCGGCCCCGGCGGCCAGAGCGTCAACACCACCGACTCCGCCGTGCGCCTCACCCATCTTCCCACCGGCATCGTGGTGTCGATGCAGGACGAGAAGAGCCAGCTCCAGAACTATGAGCGCGCCATGCGGGTGCTGCGGGCGCGCCTCTACGAGCGGGCGCGCGCCGAGCGCGAGGCTGAGATGTCGCAGGCCCGCAAGTCGAGCATCGGGTCGGGCGACCGCTCCGAGAAGGTGCGGACGTACAACTTCCCGCAGAACCGGGTCACCGACCACCGGGTCGGCGTCACCATCCCGCTCCGCGAGCAGGTGCTGGTGGGGAACCTCTCCAACCTCACCGAGGCGCTCGCCGCCGAGGAGCGGCGCCGCCTGCTGGAGGAGCAGTCGCTCGTCGACGGGGACGGGGGCTGATGCACCCCGATCCCGCCCTCCTGCGCATCGAGTTCCTCGGGCTGACGGTCCGCCACGACGACGTGGACATGCCGCGCGAGGACCTGGCCGCCTTCTTCGCCGACGTCAGCGACCGCTACGGCCTCAACCGCTTCGAGTACCACTCCGACGCGGGCGCCACGCTGTCGAGCCACGACGGGTCGGAGTGCGTGCTGCGCCCCACCCACATCGCCTCGTGCGGGGTCACCGGCCTCGGCTACCTGGAGGGCGCCGAGCGGGTGATCGGCCTCGTCAGTGAGGCGGTCGAGCGCTACGGCATCGGCGAGCTGTGGGTGGAGGACATCACGATCGTCGCCGTCTGGGACGTCGGCGACGAGGACGCCGCCCGGGCGCTGCTGGTCGAGAACGTCCTCCAGATCGACGAGGACCGCCTGGACCTGCTCCAGGGCGACGACGTGTCGCTGGGCCTGCGCATCTGGCGCCGGCGCGGCGAGCGGTCGCTCGAGTGCGCGGTCGAGCCGATGCACTCCGAGCCCTCGAAGGTCTACATCCGGCTCGTCGAGACGTCGCCGGAGGCGCTGCCCGACGTCGCGGCCCTGCGCGAGGCCGCCGACGCCGTGCACGAGTTCCTGCTCGGGCCGCTGGCCGCGTTCATGATGGCCCGCGCGCGCCGCTGACCGGGTCGGCCCCGCTCACCATCGCGGAGGTCCTGCGGCGCAGCCGGGACTTCCTGGCCGAGCGCGGGTCGTCATCACCCCGCCTCGACGCCGAGCTGCTGCTGGCCCACGCCCTGGGGGTGGAGCGGCTCGGGCTCTACACCGACTCGGAGCGGCCGCTCACCCCCCCGGAGCTGGAGCGCTGCCGGGAGCTCATCGCGCGGCGGGGCCGGCGGGAGCCGGTCGCGTACCTCACCGGCGAGCGGGCGTTCCGGCGGCTGCGGCTGGCCGTGGGACCGGGCGTGCTGGTGCCGCGCCCCGAGACCGAGGTGCTGGTGGAGTGGGCGCTGGAGCTGCTGGCCCCGGGGGCGGCCGTGCTCGATTGGGGGACCGGCAGCGGGGCCATCGCGATCGCGCTGGCCACGGAGGGCGACGGCCTGCGCGTGACGGGTGTGGACGATTCCCCGGAGGCTCTCGCGGTGGCCGAGGCCAACGCGACGGCGGCCGGGGGCGACGTGGAACTGGTGCGGTCGGACGGGTTCGGGGCGCTGACGGGGCGGGCGTTCGACGCGGTGGTGGCCAACCCGCCGTACCTGTCCGAGGGCGATATGGACGACGCCCCGCCGGAGCTGGCCTTCGAGCCGCACCGGGCGCTCGTGTCCGGCCCCACCGGCCTGGAGGCGATCGCGGCGATCGTGCGCGACGCGCCCGCCCACCTGGTCGCGGGCGGGTGGCTGCTCATGGAGGTCGGCGCCGGGCAGGCGCCCGGGGTCGTCGCGATGCTGCGCGACGCCGGTGCGAGCGAGGCGTCGTCGCGCGACGACCTCGCCGGCATCGCCCGCGCCGTCGGGGGGAGGTTCGGGTGAGGGAGTGGGCCGCGATCGTGGACCGGACGCTCGCGGGCGGGGAGATCGGGCTGCTGCCCACCGACACCGTCTACGGCCTCGCGGCGGCGCTCGACAGCGAGGACGGGATCGCCGCGCTCTACGCGCTGAAGGGGCGGCCGCGGTCGCAGCCCTGCCAGGTGCTCGTCTACCACCCTCACCGGCTCGACGAGGCGCTCGCCCCGCTGGACGTCCGCACCCGGGACGCCGCGCGGGCGCTGCTGCCGGGGCCCGCGACCTGCCTGGTGCCCGACCCGGCGGGGCGCTTCGCGGCGGCCTCCGGCGACGCGCCCGGCGCGGTCGGCGTGCGGGCGCCGCTGGTCGACGGCCCGCTCGCGGAGATCGGCCTCTTCCTGGTCGCGACCAGCGCCAACGACCCCGGGGGGCCCGACCCGGCGCGGCTCGACCAGGTCCCCGCGCGCATCCGCGACGCCGTGACCCTCCAGATCGACGCCGGCGAGCTCCCGGGCACGGCGTCGGCCGTCGTGGACCTGCGCGAGGTGGCCGGCGGCGGCCCGGCGCGCCTGCTCCGGCCGGGGCCCGATCCGGAGGCGGTCGCGGGCGCCCTCGCGCCCCTCGGGATCGCCGTAGTCCATCCGGGGTAGGCGTGTACCCTCGCACCGGGAACCCGTACGACCGCTGGGGGCGCGCGTGAGCTTCATCGACGACGACAGCTACCTCTCGCAGGACATCTCCGAGGCCGACCCCGAGGTCGCCCGTCTGCTCGGCGCCGAGCTGGAGCGCCAGAGCGACACGCTGGAGATGATCGCGAGCGAGAACTTCACCAGCCACGCCGTGCTGCAGGCCGTGGGCTCGGTCCTCACCAACAAGTACGCGGAGGGCCTCCCGCGCAAGCGCTACTACGGCGGGTGCGAGGTCGTCGACGAGGTCGAGCAGCTCGCCATCGACCGCGCCAAGCAGGTCTTCGGCGCCGACCACGCCAACGTGCAGCCCCACTCGGGCTCGACCGCCAACGAGGCGGCGTACACCGCCACGCTCACCCCCGGCGACCGGGTGCTGGCGATGGCGCTGTCGCACGGCGGCCACCTGTCGCACGGCCTCAAGGTCAACTTCTCGGGGAAGCTCTACGAGTTCCACCACTACGGCGTGCGCCGCGAGGACGGGCGCATCGACATCGACCAGGTGCGCGACATGGCGCGCGAGGTCCGGCCGGCGCTGATCGTGGCCGGCGCCTCGGCGTACCCGCGGATCATCGACTTCCCGGCGTTCCGCGAGATCGCCGACGAGGTGGGCGCCCGGTTCATGGTCGACATGGCGCACATCGCCGGCCTCGTCGCGGCAGGGGTCCACCCGTCGCCGATCGGCATCGCCGACGTGGTCACCACCACCACCCACAAGACGCTGGGCGGCCCGCGCGCCGGGATCGTGCTGTGCAACGAGGACCTGGCGGCCAAGGTCGACAAGGCCGTCTTCCCGGGCCTCCAGGGCGGCCCGCTGATGCACGTCATCGCCGGCAAGGCGGTCGCGCTCGGGCAGGCGCTCACGCCCGAGTTCCGGGCCCGGCAGGAGGCGATCGTCGCCACCTGCGCCGCGCTGGCCGAGGAGTTGCTCGCCGGCGGCGTCGACCTGGTCAGCGGCGGCACCGACAACCACCTGGTGCTCGTCGACCTGTCGGCCACGCCGCTCACCGGCCTGGAGGCGGAGGACCGCCTGCACGCCGCGGGAATCACCGTCAACAAGAACGGCGTCCCGTTCGACGAGCGGCCGCCCACCGTCACGTCCGGTCTGCGCATCGGCACCGCCGCCCTCACCACCCGCGGCCTGCGCGAGCCGGAGATGCGGGAGATCGGCCAGATCATCGTCGCGGCCCTTCGGCCGGAGGCGACGGCCGAGGACCTCGAGGCGCTCCGGTCGCGCTCGCGCGCCATCGGCGACCGCTTCCCGCTGTACCCGCGCCTGCACGCCGGGACAGCCGTCTGACCTGATGTCCGGCGCCGCCGCCTACCGCGAGCGCCCGGCGCCGCCGGGCCTCGCGCCGTGGGTGGAGTGCGCGTGGGAGGTCGAGGCGGGGCCCGACGCGCGGGTGCAGCGCGTGCTGCCCGACGGGTGCATGGACATCGTGTTCGTTGACGGCCGCGGCCTGCAGGCGGTGGGCGCCAACGCCACGGTCTTCCTCTCGGAGATCCCGCCCGGCGGCCGGGCCGTGGGGGTCCGGATGCGCCCGGGCGGCGCGCCGCCCCTGCTCGGCGTGACCGGCGAGGCGCTGCGCGACGTCCGGCCCGCCGCCGCGGAGGTGTTGGGCGACGACGCGCGCCGCCTGGAGGAGCGCGTCGCCGCCGCCCGGACGGGCGCGGACCGCACCCGGGCGCTGCTCGGGTGGATCGCCGACCGCGCGCGCCGGGCCGAGCGCCCCGACCCGGTGGTGGACCACCTCGCCCGCCGCCTGGTCGGCGACTCCCGCGCCACGGTCACGGACCTGGCGGACGAGGCGGGGATCGGCGTCCGCCACCTCAGGCGCCGGGTGGTGCGCGAGGTGGGCTACGGCCCGCGCAGGCTCGCCCGGGTGCTGCGGCTCCAGCGCACCGTGGCGCTCGCGGCGCGCGAGCCGGCGGCGGGGCTCAGCGAGCTCGCGTTCCGGTCGGGATACAGCGATCAGTCGCACCTCTCGCACGAGTGCCGCGAGCTCGCCGGGCTCGCGCCCTCCGCGCTCTTCGCCCGATAGCCGTTTCGTACACGACACCTCGCGCGCGCCGGGGGAGACTCCCCCCGTCGAGCGAGAGGAGGCCGCCATGGCGGAGCGCGCACGGCTGGGCTGGGTGATCGTCTACGTCCCCGGGGTGGAGGACGCGATCGCGTTCTACGAGCGGGCGTTCGGGCTGGAGCGGACGTTCATCGATCCGTCGGGCACCTTCGGGCAGCTGGCGACGGGCGACACGGCGCTCGCGTTCGCGCACGAGTCGCTCGCCGTGGGCAACTTCCCGGGCGGGGTCGCCATGCCGGACGGCGCGGGCAGGCCGTTCAACGTGGAGCTGGCGCTGGTGTTCGACGACCCCGTCGCCGCGTTCGCGCACGCCGTGGATGCCGGGTGCGTCTCGCTGAGCCCGCCCGAGGAGCAGTCGCACGGGCAGGTGGTGGGGTGGGTTCGCGACCCGTGGGGGACGCTCGTCGAGGTCTGCTCGCCGATCGGCTGAGCGGCCTGAATCGCCGGAATCGCCGGAAGCGGCGGTCCCCTGTGAAGGGGCTGTGAGGGTTCGGCAATGTTCCCGCGGAACGTCACGGACGGCGTGACCGGGGCCCCTAGCGTGGCCGCCGTGCCAGCGACCCTCCGCCTCCACCGGGCGCCGCGACGGCGCGCGGCCGCCATCGCCATCGCCGCCGCTGCCGTCGCGGGGGTCGCCCTGGCCGCCCACGCCGAGCCCGCGTCGGCGAAGGTCGAGATCGGCGTGTACCAGGACGACCCCGTCCACGGCATCCCCGCCCTGCGGGCCGCCGCCGGCCCGAAGGCCACCCGGGTCATCAGCGTCTACGTGACCGGCGGGAAGACCGTCGATCCCCGGGTGATCGCGCTGGCGAGGCGCACGAAGGCCCGGCTGATGGTCTCCTGGATGCCCGACGCCGGGAAGGACGGCGTGCGCCAGCCGAAGTACCGCCTGGTCCGCACCGTCCGCGGCGCCCAGAACCGGGGCCTGGTGGCGCTCACCCGGCAGCTGCGGAACCTGCGCCCGGCGCCGATCCTGCGGCCCATGCCGGAGGCCAACACCACCTGGTACGCGTGGTCGGGGACGGTGAACCGCAACACCCCGGCGGCGTACGTGTCGGCCTGGAAGGCGGTGCGGAAGACGGTCCGCAAGGCCGGCGGCACGCGCATCCTGTTCCTCTGGGCGCCCTACGCCCGCAGCGTCCCGGACACGCCCGCGAACGCGATCGCCGCCTACTTCCCCGGCGTCGCGCAGGTCGACCTGGTGGGGACCAGCGCCTACAACTTCGGCAACGTCGGCGGGCTCGCCTGGACCGAGGCCGACGCCCTGTTCGAGGACGCGTACCGCCAGATCTCGGCGCTCACGGCCAAGCCCTTCTGGATCGCCGAGACCGGCTCCAGCGCCGCGGGCGGCAGCCGGGAGAAGTGGATCGGCCGCCTGCCCGGCCTCCAGTCGTCGATCCCGAACCTGGCGGGCGTGGTGTGGTTCGACGTCCGCGACGCCAACGGCGACTTCCGCATCTCCAGCCGCTCGTCCAGCCGGAAGGCCTTCGCCGCCTTCGCGCGGAGGGCGGGCCGGTGAGCCCGCGCGTGGCGCCGCCGCCCCGGCGCCGCCGCCTGCAGCGGCCCGCCGCCGGCGGCGCCCAGGCCGCCCTGACCACGGCGATGGTCGACCGGCTGATGTGGCGCACCGGCTTCGGGCCCACCGCCGAGGGGCGCGCGAAGCTGAAGGGCCGGTCGCTGCACGTGGCCGTCGACCGTCTCATGGCGGCGCCCCAGGGGCCGGCGAAGGGCCCCGCCCCGGTCCGCTCGGACGGGACGCCGCTGCAGGCGAACGAGCGCGACATCGACCTGGTCCATGTCTGGTGCGACCGGATGCTCCGCACCGGCAACCCGCTGGTGGAGCGCCTCACGTTCTTCTGGCACCGCCACTTCGCGACGTCGCGCGAGGAGGTGTCGCCGCCCCAGCTGCTCACCACCCAGAACGAACTGATGCGGCGCTACTCCGACTTCAACGCGTTCCCCACCGCGAACTTCCGGACGCTGACGTACGAGGTGGGCGAGGGGCCGGCGATGCTCCGGTACCTCACCGGCGAGGACAACACCAAGCGGGCGGTCAACGAGAACTACGGCCGCGAGCTGATGGAGCTGTTCATGCTCGGTGTGACCGACGCCGCCGGGAATCCGAACTACAGCGAGGTGGACGTCCGCGAGGCGGCCCGCTGCGCCAGCGGGTGGCAGATCGAGGACGACGACCCGGACGCCGTGAAGGCCGTCTTCACCCGCACGCGGTGGGACGACGGCGTCAAGACGGTGCTCGGCACGTCGGGCCCGTTCGACCACCGCCAGCTGGTGGACGTGGTCATCGCGCACCCCAGCCACGCCCCGTTCCTGGTGCGCAAGCTCTGGCACGAGTTCATCCCCACCGACCCGGACCCGGCGACGCTCCGCGACCTGGTGCGCGTGTACACGCGGTCCAGGTTCCGGCTGAAGCCGCTGGTGCGCCGCATCCTGACCCACCCGGCGATGCTCGCCTCCATCAAGGAGCCGAACATGATCAAGCCGCCGGTGGTCTACGCGGTCGGGGTCATGAAGGCGCTGGGCCTGGGCATCACCGACGACTCGCTCTACAACGCGCTCCGCGACATGGGCCAGATCCCGTACTTCCCGCCGACCGTCGCCGGCTGGGAGGGCGGCACCGCCTGGCTCAACACCAACGCGGCGCTCGCGCGCTTCGCCGCGGCCAACCGGTTCCTGACGCTGGCGTACGCGTCGATGCCCGGGAAGGCGCCGGAGGACGTGGCGGGGGAGACGCCCGCGCAGGCGTTCGCGCGCGCCCACCAGGCGGTCGGGCAGCCGTGGCTGGCGAAGGGGAGCATCAGCTCCCTGCGCTACTACGCGGCGCACGCGCGCGCCGTCTCCGCGAACGACCGGATCGCGCGCCAGCGGGTGCTGCGCGCGTTCATGCTCGGCGGTCCCGACGCGCAGGTGATGTGATGGACGAGCCGGTCATGGACCCGGGGGCGGCGGAGGCGATCCGCTGCGCCGACTGCGCCCGCTCCGACAGCCTCGTCGAGGGCCTCGAGCCGGTGGACGCCATGCCCCTCACCGCCGAGGCGATGGCCGGTTTCCCGGACGGCGTACCGCGGGCGCGGGGGCCCCGCGGTCTGGACCGGCGCCAGTTCCTGCGCACGGCTGCGCTGGGGATGGCGTCGGTCTACGCCGCGTCCCGCATCGACTGGACGCGGGCGTTCGAGGCCGCGGTGGCCGACGCGGCGAGCCCCTCGAACCAGCTGGTGATGATCTTCCTGAACGGCGGGAACGACGGCCTCAACACGGTCGTGCCGATCGGCGAGCACGCCGCCTACGCCGCGGCGCGCCCGCAGCTCGCGCGCATCCAGGGGCCGTCCACGGCGACGCAGGTGGGCTCCACCGTGATGCCGGGCACCAACGGCCTGCACGCGTGGGCCAACCCGGGGGTCTCCGGGGTGGGCAACAACGGCGACACCAAGGGCTTCGACACCCTGTGGGGCGACGGGTCCGGCGGCGCCGGGTCGGACCTTGCGGTGTTCCCGGCGGCCGACTACACCCCCGCGAACCGCTCCCACTTCGACAGCCGCGACTACTGGTTCGCCGGCGCGCTCCAGAAGATGGCGACCGGCTGGCTGGGCCGCTGGCTCGACCTGTACGGCTCGGCGGACAACCCGCTGCAGGCGGTGTCCCTCGACTCCAGCATCTCCAAGCAGATCCGCGCGGCCAAGGCGCCGGTCAGCGCCGTGCGGGGGCTGAACGGCGTGGAGTTCCGCGTCGACGGCGTATCGACCAACCTGGTGAACACGACCGAGCAGATGGCCCCGCTGGCGCTCGTGCCCGCCGCCGCCGGCAACGCGGAGCTGGCCCGCGCGCGGGACGTCTACGGGCGCACCGTGCAGGTGTCGCGGGCGCTGCGGCCGCTGGCGGGCGCGCCGGTGGGGGCGGGCTACCCCAACTCGAGCCTGTCCCAGAGGCTCCAGCTCGCCGCGACGCTGCTGTCGGCGAACCTCGGCACCCGCGTGATCACGCTCGACTGGGGCTCGTTCGACACGCACGGCAACCAGATCCAGAGCCAGGACCCGCAGCTCTCGACGCTTTCCCGGGCCCTCGCCGCGTTCCGCGACGACCTGGTGGCCCGGGGCATCGAGGGGCGGGTGCTGACCGTCGTGTTCTCGGAGTTCGGGCGGCGCGTCGCCTCGAACGAGTCGGGCACCGACCACGGCGCCGGAGGGCTGATGATGGCGATGGGCTCCGGCGTGCGCGGTGGCATGCGCGGCGACTTCCCCGGCCTGTCGAGCCTCGACCGCGGCGACCTGCGCGTGACCACCGACTTCCGGGCCGTCTACTCGTCGGTGATCGCCGAGTGGCTGGGCGGCGACCCGGGTGCCGTCATCCCGGGCGGGCCCTTCGCGCTGGGGAGCCCGCTCACCGGGTGAGCGGCGCGGCCCGCCTCGCCGCGGCCCTGCTGCTGGCGGCCCTGGTCCTGGCCGCGAGCGCCGTCGCCGCGCCGCGGCTGCACCGCACCAAGCTGCCGCCGGCTCCGCCCCTGCCGACGTCCCTGGGCGTGGACGAGAGCGAGTGGAAGGTGGTCCCGAGCCAGCGCCTCGTCGCGGCCGGCACGGTGACCCTCCGGGTCTACAACCGCGGCGAGGACGACCACGACCTGGCGGTGGTGGACGCCGCCGGCACCAAGCACTCCCTCCTGCTGGCCCCGGGGACGAACGGGACCCTCCAGGTGACGCTGACGCCCGGCGTCTGGAAGCTCTACTGCTCCCTCTTCGCCGGCACCGCCGACAGCCACGAGGACCAGGGCATGGCGGCGACCATCCGCGCCAGGCGCTCCCCGGCCCCGCGTGGCTCGTCGGTCAAGTGAACATCGGGGTCGCGTTCAGATGAACGGCGTCCACATGGACGGCGCGGCCGCGGCCACGTGAACGACGGCCGAACCCCTCGTTGAAGGGGTGAGAGCCCGGGTCTCAGCGGCGATCGGGGGGCTGGCGCCCAGGTGCGGGCACCCATCGTTCAAATGAACGTTCGGTGTCGCGTTCAAATGAACGACACGCCAAGTGAACGTGGACCGAACCCTTCATTGAGGGGGTCAGACCGTGCGTCGCAGCGGCGATCTGGGGGCCGGCGCCAGGCGCGCTGCACCCGTCGTTCAAATGAACATCGGGTCGCGTCAGATGAACGACGCCAAGTGAACGGCGCCACGTGAACGGCGGGATGGCGTTCGAATGAACACCCCGGGGTCGCGTCAGATGAACGACGCCAAGTGAACGACGCCACGTGAACGACGGGGTGGCGTTCGAATGGACACCCCGGGGTCGCGGCGGGGGTGACCCGTCGTACGATCGGCGGGCGCACGTCATCGGACCTCCTGGAGGGGTGGCATGGACACGTACGTGGTGCTGCGGCGCGGTGGGTGGCGGACACCGGAGGAACTGGAGGCGGCGGCGGACCGGTCGAAGGTGACCGGCGCCGGGATGCCGGACGAGGTGCGCTGGGTGCGCAGCTACGCGATCGTCGAGGAGGACGGCTCGCTCGGGACCGTCTGCATCTATGAGGCGACCGACCCGGAGGCCCTCCGCCGCCACGCCGCCGACGCCGACCTGCCGGTCATCGAGATCCGCCGCGTCGCGCAGACCCTGATCGCCGGGGAGGACCCGGCCGGGGTGGTGGTCGCCGCCTAGCCGCGCGGGCACGGCGCCGCGCCCGGCGCCGGGTAGGCTGCCCCCGTGCCCGCACGCGAGCCCCTCGCGCTGGACGGTCCCCTCGCGGGGAACCACCTGGCGATCCTGCGCGACCACACGACCGGCTCGCCGGCGTTCCGGCGCTCCGCCGAGGTGCTGACCACCCTGGTCCTGGCGGCGGCCCTCCAGGAGCTCGACACCCAGCAGCGCACCGTCCGGACCCCCCTCGCCGAGACGGTCGAGCGGGTCCCCGCCCGGCGCATCACGGTGGTGCCGATCCTGCGGGCCGGCCTGGCGATGCTGTCGCCCGCGCTGACGCTGCTGCCCGACGACACGCGGGTCGGCTTCCTCGGCATGGCCCGGGACGAGGAGACGCTGCGCCCCCGCGCCTACCTCGACAGCCTCCCGGCCGACCTCGGCGGCGACGACGTCCTGGTGCTCGACCCCATGATCGCGACCGGCGGGTCGGCGCTCGCGGCCCTCGGCGCCCTCCGCGCCGCCGGGGCGCGCAGCATCCTGCTGACCGGGATCATCGCGGCGCCGGAGGGCCTCGCCCGCATCCGGGAGTCCGACGCGGAGGTCCCGATCACCGTCGCCAGCATCGACGAGCGCCTCAACGACCGGGGCTTCATCGTCCCGGGCCTGGGCGACGCCGGGGACCGCCTGTACGCGGAGTCCGCGCCCGGGTGAGCCCCGCGCCGGCGCTCGTCACGGGCGCCTCGTCCGGGCTCGGACGGGCGTACGCCGAGAGCCTCGCCGCCCGCGGCCACCCGCTGCTGCTCGTCGCCCGGCGCGAGGACCGGCTCGCCGAGCTGGCCGCCTGGGCGGAGCGCGTCCACGGCGTGGAGGCCCGCACGCGGGCGGCCGACCTCGCCACCGAGGAGGGGCTCGCCGCCTGCCGGGACGCCATCGACGCCGGGCCGCCCCTCGGCCTGGCGATCCTGAACGCGGGGTTCGGCGACCACGCCCCCGTCCACGCCGCCGACCGCGAGCGGCTCGTGGCGATGGTGCGGCTCAACTGCGTGGCCGTGGTCGACCTGGCCGCCCACGTCCTGCCGGGGATGGTCGCCCGCGGCGCGGGCGCCCTGGTGGTCATGAGCTCCGCCGCCGCGTGGCAGCCGGTGCCGTACATGGCGACCTACGCCGCGACGAAGGCGTTCGAGCTGCACCTCACCGAGGCCATCGCCGCCGAGTTGCACGGCACCGGCGTGCGCGCCCTGGCGGTGTGCCCGGGGCCCACACGCACCGAGTTCGGCCTCCACGCCGGGACGGGCGGGACGCACTGGGCGATCCCGTTCGACGACGTCGACCTCGTCGTCCGCGCCACCTGGCGGGCCCTGGCCGGCGGTCGCCCGCGCGCCGCGACGGGGGCCGTCGCCCGTGGCAGCATGCTCGCATCCCGCCTGCTCCCGCGGGGTCTGATCGTGCGCGGCGCCGCCCTGACCCACCGGATGTCCGTCCGTTGAAGGGCTCTGATGCCCCCACCTAGAATGCTTCCGGGCTGAGGCCCACCACCTGTGACGACCACCCTCATCCCCATCATCTGCGCCGTCGTGGCGGCCGTCGTCGTGCTGGCCACGACGCCGCTCGCCTCGCGCCTGGCGCGGGCGGTCGGGGCGGTGGACGTCCCCTCCGGGCGCCGCATCCACAGCGAGCCCACCCCGCGGCTCGGCGGCCTGGCGATCCTGGCCGGCTTCCTGGTCCCGGTCCTCTACTACTTCCCCGAGGACGAGGCGGCCCGGGCGCTCATCACCGGGGCCGTGCTCATCGCGGCCCTGGGGGCGGTCGACGACATCTGGGGCCTCTCGCCGGCGGTGAAGCTGGTGGGTCAGGCGGCGTGCGCCGCGATCCCCGTCGCCGCGGGCCTCACCATCGACCACGTCACGCTCCCGTTCCTGGGCGTCGGCGACCTGGGCCCCGCGCAGTACCCGCTCACGGTGCTCTGGTTCGTGGCCCTGGTGAACATGATCAACTTCACCGACGGGATGGACGGATTGGCGGCCGGCATCAGCGGCCTCGGCGCCACCACGTTCGCCATCCTGGCGGCCTCACTCGGCCGCACCGACCCGGCGATCATGGCCGCCGCCCTCGCCGGCGCCTGCGCCGCGTTCCTGGTGTTCAACTTCCACCCGGCGCGGGTGTTCATGGGCGACTGCGGCTCGATGCTGCTGGGGTTCGTCCTCGCCGGGGTGGCGATCAGCGGCGTCATGAAGACCACCGCCGCCGTCGCCGTCGTCGCGCCGCTCGTGATCCTGGCGATCCCGATCCTGGACACCTCGTTCGTGGTGCTGAAGCGCCTCAAGCACGGGCTGCCGGTGTACGGCGCCGACCGCAGCCACTTCCACCACCGCTTCTTCAACATCGGGTGGGGGCAGCGCAAGACCGTGCTGGCGCTCTACGCCTGGTGCGCCCTGATGGGCGCCGTCGCGGTGGCGCTGCGCTTCGTCTCGTACAAGGACCCCGACGGCTCCATCGACCCGGTCGGCGCGATCGGCCTGTCGATCGGGGGGATCGTCGCGGTCGCCGCCGCGGTGTACCTGGTCTACGTCCTCGAGATCCTCAAGTGGCGCAGCACCCCGGTCGTCACGCTGGTGCGCCAGCGCAGCGCCGCCCGCCGGTCACGGGAGCTCGCCGGCCGCTGACCCGCCGGGGCCCGCCTGCGGGCCTCAGCCGAACGGCGGGACGATCACCAGCACCGGGTCGCCGACGGACCCGTCGGTCGGCACGAGCGGGATCGTGAGCGTCCAGTGGTCTGGGTCGGTCACGACCCGGGACAGGAGCGGGGCGCCGAACGGGGTGGAGGCGAGGGGCTGCACCAGGTCGGAGGGCGCGCCGAGCGCGGTGGAGACCCCGGAGCCCTGGACCACGATGCGCATCGAGACCGGGCCGGGCGCGGTGGGGGTGAACGCAAGGGCGGCGGAGCCGTCGCCGGCGATCGGGGCGTCCAGGGCGACCCCCGGGCCCCGGACCTGCACCACCACCGCCAGGGCCTTCCACGCCGCCTCGGGGGTGACGCCCAGGCCGGCGGCCAGGCCCAGGGGGTCGGCGCCGAGCTGGAGGGTCACCTGGGCCGGCTCGCCCGCCACCAGCGGCGGCGTCACCAGGCCGCCGGGCGGGATCGGCAACCCCGTCGTCTCCCGGCCCCACGACGTCACCAGGGCGGCGGCGCCGTCGGTCGGCAAGACGGGCGCTGGCGTGCAGCCGGCTGGCGGTTGCTTCTTGGCCTCGGGGGCGGTGAAAGTCCGCTTGTGCTCGATCGCGAAGGCCCGAGCCGACGCCCCGACCCGGTATGCCGCGGGCCCGTTTCCGAGGACGTCGCACGCGCTCCCGTGGCGGGCGAGGGCCCAGATTGCGACCTGGTCTCCTGCGGAGAGAACGAGGTGCGCGCGCAACGCGAGCCCGCCCTTGGCGGACGACAGCAGCCGGACGGTTGCGGCGGGCCACGTCAGCCACTGATTGAATGACCAAACGGTCGCCGGTCCGGACGTCTTGAGCCATACCCCACCCGCGCGCTGCATCGCGAGACGTATTCCTCGGGCGGAGGTCTCGGTCAGCGTCGACGAGAGGTCCGGCGACATGTACAGGTTCACTCGTCGGGCGACGGTCGTGGCCCCGCCCGGCGCGGTGCGCGATCCGAGGAGGCCGAGCGCAGCGGCCAGCCGGTCGCCCGATGCACCACGGAATGAAACGCCCACGTCGTCGATGAAGACGCGATGCGACCCGCTTTCCTCCACGGCCTGCCGGAGAACGCTCGCCATGCCGCGCACGTCGAGGCCTACGATCGCGTCCGAGGTGATCCGGGCGACCTGTTGGCCGGTGGGCAGGACGGGCGGGTCCGTCTCCAGCTGGGCGATGTTGTCGGACTGATCGAGGCCTCCCGCCCCGACCATGTCGCGTAGGGCGGCCGGCTGATCGTCCAGCATCGTGATCCGCGCGGCTGCAGGCGTAGCGCCCGCGGCGAAGATGGCCGCAGCGAGGCCGCTCAGCAGGATTTCACGCCGGATCACTGGGCGATCCTCACTCTCACCGTTGTAGGCGGCAACTGGCCGAAAGTCTGGGTAGGCATGCGAATTTCAGGACGGCGGTTCCGGTGCCGAACCGGCATTCGCCGCGAGCCCCCCGAACCCTGGAATGATGGGCGTTCCCTCATACGGAAGGTTCGGCGGTACGACTGTCACGGGCCGCGCGATCCCGTTGAACGCGCTTCTCGGGCGTCGATATACTGCCCCGCGCTTCGTCGGTCCCGTGCTGCGCGCGAACCGGCTGTGCGCGCCGTCCGAACCGACCGGAGGATCTCGATCCCGCCCAAGAGCTGCGCCCTGTGTCCGAGGGACGACCGATGACGACTGCCGCACCCGCGACCCCGTCGTCGACCCCGCGTCCGGTCACGGCGATCGCTTCCGGCATCGGCATCATCGTTGCGGTGCTCACCCTGCCCTTCGTCCTGCTGGCGGGCGGGCCGCTCAACGGCTGGGTGCTGGGCGTGGTGCTGTGGACCGCCAACTGGTGGCTGCAGCTGCGGACGGCGAAGCTCATCGGCGACGCGAACCCCACGACCGCCGTCGGCCTGGTCGGGCTGTCGTTCATCGCCCGCGCGTGGCTCATCGCGATCATCCTGTTCGTCGTCGCGCTCCGCTACGACGAGGCCATCGGCCTCACGGCCGGCGTGATCTTCCTGGTCGCGTTCACGTGCGACCTCGGCGGACGGACCGTGCTCTACGCCATCAACCAGCGAGCGAGGAGTGACACGCCCCGGTGAGCCTGCGGAACCTCTGGCGCGCATGGATCCCCGCGGCCCTCGGGCTGCTGCTGCTGGCACCCGCCTTCGCGACGGCGGCGTCGGAGGACTTCGACCCGTCGGTCGAGTTCGCGACCGACCCCTACATCAAGATCGAGATCGGCCCGCTGGACCTCTCGATCACCAAGGCGGTCATCTACCTCCTGCTGGCCAGCGCCATCTGCATCGGCGTCGGGATCTTCGTGGTCCGGGGCGGCCTCAAGATGCGCCCGACGCGCGCCCAGAACGTCGTGGAGCTCATCTACGAGTTCGCCGAGGAGCAGATCGCGAAGCCCACGCTGAGCGAGAAGGTGTACTCGCGGTACTTCCCGTTCATCGCGACGCTGTTCATGTTCCTGCTCGTCAGCAACCTGATCAGCTTCATCCCGCTGCCGGTGTCGCACGAGAGCGGCACCCTGCCGTTCGGGCTTCCGGACCTCTCGCTCTACGCCGCCACCGCGAACATCAACGTGACGCTGGCACTGACGCTCGTGGTCTTCATCGCGTTCAACTACGAGGGCGTGCGCGCCCACGGGGCGATCGGCTATCTCAAGACCCTGGTCCCGGACGCGCCGACCGCGATCAAGCCCTTCATCTTCGCCCTCGAGCTGCTGTCCCAGGTGCTGCGGCTCGTCAGCCTGTCGGTTCGTCTCTTCGCGAACCTCCTGGCCGGTCACCTGCTCATCATCATGTGCGCCGGCTTCATGGTCCTGCTCGGCAACTTCGCCGGGCTGATCGCCATCCCCGTCGGCGTGTTCTTCTACACGTTCGAGTGGGTGCTCATCGCCGGCCTGCAGGCGTTCATCTTCGCCATGCTCAGCGGCATCTACATCGGCTTCGCCGTGCAGTCGGATCACTAGTGGAAATGCAAGGAGGGTTACTCCGTGGCACTTGACGGCAATGTTGAGGACGCAGCAAAGATCCTCGCGCTCGGTCTCGCCACCGGCTTCGGCGCCATCGGCCCGGGTGCCGGCGTCGGTTACCTGATGGGCAAGACCGTGGAGGCCGTGGCCCGCCAGCCCGAGCTCCGCGGCGAGATCATGTCGCTGATGTTCCTGGGCCTGGCCCTGACGGAGGCGATCGTGTTCTACGCCCTCCTCATGGGCTTCGTGGCCTTCTTCATCGGCTAGCGCTGGTCGCGATGGGCACCCTCGCCACATTCGCCACCTACCTGGTCCCGCTCCAGGCGTCGTCCGACGACAGCAGCGGTGACAACCCGCTGCTGAAGGCCAGCCCGGGTCTGATGATCTGGACGCTGGTGATCTTCGGGATCACCCTGTTCATCCTGAAGCGCTACGTCTTCGGGCCGCTGGGCGCCGCGATCGAGAAGCGGCGCAGCGACATCGCCACGAGCATCGAGGAGGCCGAGCGGAGCCGGGACGAGGCGACGCAGCTCCTCGAGGACTACAAGGTCCGCCTCGCCGAGGCGCGCAAGGAGGCCGATCGGCTGCGCGAGCAGGGCCGCAAGGAGGGCGAGCGCCTGCAGGCGGAGATCGTCAGCGACGCCCAGGGCCAGCGCGAGCGGGTGCTGAGCGACGCCGAGCAGCAGATCCAGGCCCAGGCCCGGGCCGCCGCGAGCGGCATCCGCGACGACGTCGTGCAGCTCGCGCTGCTCGCCGCCGAGAAGGTGTCCCGCCGGTCGCTGTCCGACGCCGAGCACCGCCAGCTCATCGAGCAGGCGATCGACGAGGCCGACCTGTCGGCGCTCGCCGGCAACGGGGCGAAGCCCGCTTCGTGAGCGTCGCCGCGACATACGCGGAGGCCCTCTTCGAGGCGGCCGCCGACGCCGGCTCGGTCGACGCCGTCGCCGAGGAGGTCGCCGGGTTCGCCGACGCCGTCCAGGAGTCGGCCGAGCTGCGGCAGTTCCTGGACAACCCGGAGGTCGAGGCGCGGCTGAAGAAGGAGGCGCTGAAGGAGCTGAGCTCCTCCGCCACCCCGATCACCGCAAACTTCCTCCAGGTGCTCGTCGACCGGGGCCGCATCGCGGAGTTCCCGGAGATCGCCCGCGCGTTCGCCGACCGGGTCGCCGCCGAGGAGGGGCGCCTTGAGGTGGAGGCCATCACCGCCGTGCCGCTCCCCGACGACCTGCGGACGCGGATCGTCGAGGAGCTCTCCCGCAAGACCGGCCGCAGCGTCGACCTGACCGAGTCGGTCGACCCCGAGATCGTCGGCGGCCTGGTGCTCCGCATCGGCGGCGCCGTGGTGGACGGCTCGGTCCGCCACCGCATCGAGGAGCTGCGCGCGGCCCTGAACGCCGCGCCCGTCGACGCGGCGCTCGCCGCGGACGCGTCCTGACCCGAACGACCACGACCTGAGCAGAGAGGCCACCCGCAGATGAAGCTCCGTCCCGACGAGATCACGAAGGTCCTCCGGGGCCAGATCGAGCAGTACTCGGGCACCGTCGACGTCGAGGAGGTCGGCACCGTCCTCCAGGTCGGCGACGGCATCGCCCGCATCCACGGCCTCGAGTCGTGCGTCTCGCTGGAGATGCTCGAGCTGCCGAACGGGGTCACCGGGCTGGCGCTGAACCTCGAGGAGGACAACGTCGGCGCCGTGCTCCTGGGCGACGACACGCTCATCCAGGAGGGCGACCAGGTGCGCCGCACCGGCCGCGTCATCCAGGTGCCGGTGGGGGAGGCCCTCCTCGGCCGCGTGGTCGACCCGCTCGGCAACCCGCTCGACGACCGCGGCCCGATCGAGACGGAGCACTACCGCCCCGTCGAGTTCAAGGCGCCGGGCGTCGTGCAGCGCCAGCCGGTGAAGGAGCCGCTCCAGACCGGCATCAAGGCCATCGACGCGCTGATCCCGATCGGCCGTGGCCAGCGCGAGCTGATCATCGGCGACCGCCAGACCGGCAAGACGACGATCGCGGTGGACACGATCATCAACCAGGCCGGCCAGGACGTGCACTGCTTCTACGTCGCGATCGGCCAGAAGGCCTCGACCGTGGCCACGGTGGTGGAGCGCCTCCGCGCCGCCGGCGCGATGGAGTACACGACGGTCGTCGCGGCCACCGCCTCGCAGGCCGCCGCGCTGAAGTACCTGGCGCCGTACTCGGCCGCCGCGATGGGCGAGTACTTCCTCTACGGCGGCCAGCACGCCCTGTGCGTCTACGACGACCTCTCCAAGCAGGCCGACGCCTACCGCCAGATGTCGCTGCTGCTGCGGCGCCCGCCGGGCCGCGAGGCGTTCCCGGGCGACGTCTTCTACCTCCACAGCCGCCTGCTGGAGCGCGCCTGCAAGCTCTCCGACGAGCAGGGCGGCGGCTCGCTGACGGCCCTGCCGATCATCGAGACGCAGGCGGGCGACGTGTCGGCCTACATCCCGACGAACGTGATCTCGATCACCGACGGGCAGATCTTCCTGGAGTCGAAGCTGTTCTTCTCGGGTGTCCGCCCGGCCCTGAACGTCGGCATCTCGGTGAGCCGCGTGGGCGGCTCCGCCCAGATCCGCGCGATGCGGAAGGTCGCCGGCCGCCTGAAGCTGGAGCTCGCCCAGTACCGCGACCTCGAGGCGTTCGCCCAGTTCGGGTCGGAGCTCGACGCCTCGACGCAGCGCACGCTCGCCCGCGGCGCGCGGTTCGTCGCCACCCTCAACCAGCCGGCGTTCGCGCCGTGGCCGGTCGAGGAGCAGGTGGCGGTCATCTACGCCGCGAACACCGGCGTGCTCGACCGCATCGACGTCGCGCAGGTGCCCGAGGTGAACGAGCAGATCCGGCGCGACCTGCGCGAGAACGCCGGCGACGTGCTGGCGTCGATCCGCGAGACCAAGGACCTCTCGGACGAGGCCGCCGCCAGGATCGAGCAGATCGCGAAGGCCGTGGCCGACCAGTTCGCGCCGGCCGAGGGCCCGGGCGACCAGCCGAGCGCCGAGGCCGTCGAGGCCGAGGAAGCCGACGAGGCCGCCGAGGCCGCCGAGGCCGAGGCCGAGGAGACGGCGGGCGCCGCCTCCTAGTGGCGACCACCCGCGACATCAAGCGGCGGATCGAGTCGGTCCGCAACACGCGCAAGATCACCCGCGCGATGGAGCTCGTGGCCTCCGCGAAGCTCCGCAAGGCCCAGGACCGCATCGAGCACCTGCGTCCGTACGCGCAGGCGATGCGCCGGCTCATGGCGCAGGCGGCACGTCAGAGCGGCGGCGCGAAGGGCCTGACGCTGCTGGAGGAGCGCGCCGCCGAGGGCACCGCCGTCGTCGTCGCCATCACCGGGGACCGTGGGCTGGCCGGCGCGTTCAACGTGAACATCGTGCGGCGCGCGATGAACGTCGCCGAGGAGCTCCGCGAGGAGGGCTTCGAGGAGGTGGTGTTCACGACGGTCGGCAAGAAGGGCGCCGGCACCATCGCGTTCCGCGGCCTCCCGATCGACCGGGGGTTCCAGGGCTTCTCCGTGGAGCCCACCTTCGCCGACGCGGAGCAGGTGAAGGAGCACCTCGTCGGCCGGTTCACCGAGGGCGAGGTCAACCGCGTCGTCATCGTCTACAACGCCTTCAAGTCGGTGCTCGAGCAGACCGTGACCACCGAGCAGTTGCTGCCGGTGGAGCGCACCGTGGTGATGGACGAGGACGAGCAGACCGAGGAGGACCACGCGCCCACGCGCGGGTTGGCCCTGTTCGAGCCGGACCCGGAGGACTTCCTCCGCCACCTGCTCCCCAACTACCTCGACACCACCATCTATCGCGCGCTGCTGGAGAGCGCCGCCGCGGAGCTCGCGGCCCGCCGCACCGCCATGCGCAACGCGACCGACAACGCCGGCGCGCTCATCGACCAGTACACGCTCGCCATGAACCGGGCCCGCCAGGCCGCGATCACCCAGGAGATCCTGGAAGTCGTCGCCGGCGCCGACGCCCTGACCTAGACCGCCCGAGGAGAGATCAGCCAGATGGCCACGACCGCCCAGAGCACCGGCACCATCCTCGAGATCAAGGGTGTCGTGCTCGACGCCCGCTTCCCGGACGGGAACCTGCCGCGGATCTACAACGCGATCGAGATCGACCGGGGCGCGGACGCCCCGCCGCTCATCGCGGAGGTCCAGCAGCACCTGGGCGACGACAAGGTCCGCGCGGTCGCGTTCGACACCACGGACGGCCTCGCCCGCGGCACCACGGTCCGCGACACCGGCGCGCCCATCTCGGTGCCGGTCGGCGAGCGGACGCTCGGCCGCATCTTCAACGTGCTGGGCGAGACGATCGACGAGGGCGCCGACGTGTCCGCCGGCGAGCGCTGGCCCATCCACCGCGATGCGCCGACGTTCGACCAGCTGAACCCCACCGAGGAGATCTACGAGACCGGCATCAAGGTCGTGGACCTCCTGGCCCCGTACGTGAAGGGCGGGAAGATCGGCCTGTTCGGCGGCGCCGGCGTGGGCAAGACGGTGCTCATCCAGGAGCTGATCCACAACATCGCCCAGGAGCACGGCGGTCTGTCCGTGTTCGCGGGCGTGGGCGAGCGCACCCGCGAGGGCAACGACCTCTGGCTGGAGATGAAGGAGTCGGGCGTCATCGACAAGACGGCGCTCGTGTACGGCCAGATGAACGAGCCGCCCGGCGCGCGCCTGCGGGTCGCCCTGTCCGGCCTGACGATGGCGGAGTACTTCCGCGACGAGGGCGGCCAGGACGTGCTGCTCTTCGTGGACAACATCTTCCGGTTCGTGCAGGCGGGCTCCGAGGTGTCGGCGCTCCTCGGCCGCATGCCCTCCGCCGTGGGGTACCAGCCGACCCTCCAGGGGGAGATGGGCGACCTGCAGGAGCGGATCACCTCCACCCGCAAGGGCTCCGTCACGTCGATCCAGGCGATCTACGTCCCCGCCGACGACCTGACCGACCCGGCCCCGGCCGCGTCGTTCGCCCACCTCGACGCCACGACGACCCTCAGCCGGTCGATCGCCGAGAAGGGCATCTACCCGGCCGTGGACCCGCTCGACTCGACCAGCCGCATCCTCTCGAAGGACGGTGTCGGCCCCGAGCATTACGAGGTCGCGACCCAGGTGCAGGAGATCCTCCAGCAGTACAAGGACCTGCAGGACATCATCGCGATCCTCGGCGTGGACGAGCTCACCGACGAGCAGAAGCTCGCGGTGTCGCGCGCCCGCCGCATCGAGCGCTTCCTGTCGCAGCCGTTCCACGTCGCGGAGGCCTTCACCGGCACCCCCGGCAAGTACGTGCCGCTGTCGGAGACGATCCGCGGGTTCAAGGAGATCGTCGAGGGCCGCCACGACGACCTGCCCGAGGAGGCGTTCTTCCTCGTCGGCGGGATCGACGAGGCCGTCGAGAAGGCCGCGGAGCTCAAGAACCGGTGAGCACCGCGATCGGACAGGAGCGCAAGCGCCTCGGCGTGCGGCTCCTCACCCCCGAAGGGGCCGTCTTCGACGACCTGGCCTACATGGTCATCGCCCCGAGCATCGAGGGCGAGGTCGGCATCCTGCCGCGGCACACCCCGTTCATCGCGTTCCTCCGCCACGGCGAGGTCCGCATCAAGCTGCTCGACGACACCGAGCTCGTGTGGGCCACCACCGAGGGCTACGTGTCGGTGGAGGAGGACCGCGTCCTGATCCTCACCGAGCAGGCGGAGCGGGCCGACGAGATCGACGTGGAACGCGCCCGGGCCGCCCTCGAGCGCGCCGAGGCCGAGCTCGCCGAGGCGGGCGACGACGACGTGAAGCGCAGCGCGGCCGAGTCGGCCCGCCGCCGCGCGGAGAACCGCCTCCGGGTGGGCGAGAAGAGCTAGCTGAAGTAACCACGGACCTGCGCGACACGGCTGATCGGCGGCCGGTTGCCCAGAGAGCTGTGGGGGCGACGCCGGTTGCACCACCGCACCCAGCCGCGCAGGGCCCGGGTGCGGTGGGCGCTGGTGGGATAGGCGTACCGGTAGGACGCGCGCAGCGCGGTGCCAATGAACGCTTCGGCTTTGCCGTTGGTGCGCGGGTGTAGGGCCGGGTGCGCCGGCGCTGGATGCCAAGGCGCTCGCACCGACCGAAGTTCTTATCGGTACTGGCGAGAATACCTGCTGAAGGACCGCGTGCTGGACGTCGACGACTTCCTTGACGCGCTGCGGCGCGTGGCCGGCGGTGGCTCGGCCCTCGATCCGGAGGTGGTCGCCGCCCTGGTCGGCAACTGGCGCGACGACCCCCTGGAGGCGCTGTCGCCGCGCGAGCGCGAGGTGCTGGCGCTGATGGCCGAGGGCCGCACCAACGCGGCCATCGCGCGCCGGCTGTGGCTCACCGACCGCACCGTCGAGACCCACGTCCGCAGCATCCTCGGCACGCTCGGGATCGCCGGCGGCGAGGACGACCACCGCCGCGTGCTGGCGGTGCTGGCGCACCTCCGCGCCACCACGTAGGGCGGTCCCGCGGCCGCCACGATGGCGGGACCCCGGCGCACCGGGAGGATCGGGCCACCCCATCCCCCCGCACCCCGGAGGACACCATGAGCACCACCCCGAGCCCCCGCCAGGTCGACCTGGCCCCGCCCCGCCCGGCGGCGGTGGCGTACCTGGCCGTGGCGGTCGGCGTCGTCGCCGTGCTGCTGAGCTTCGTCGCCTGGGACTGGTTCGACGGGGGCGGCGTGGCCCTCGGCATCCCGGCCGGCGCCGTCGCGCTGGTCCTGGGCCTGCGCGCCCGCCGCGAGGGCGCCCGCGGCATGGGCACCGCCGCCATCGTCCTCGCCGCCGTCACCGTCCTGGTCCCGCTCGTCTGGATCGCGGCCGGCGCGATCTGAGCCGCGCCCCGCGGCGCTCGTCAGGTCCGGGCGAGCGCCGCGAGGCCGGAGCGCCACGCCGCGTCCAGGTCGGCGCCGCCGGGGAAGCGGTCGGTGAGCTCGAGCATCACCATCCCGTGCGCGAACGCCCAGGCGGCGCGCGCCCGGTCGGCGTCGCCCCCCACCGCCGCCACGAGCGGCGCCCCCGCGCGGGCCTCGAGCCCCGCCGGCAGCCGGTCCCGCGGGAGCGGCCGGTCGTTGATCAGCCGGTAGAGGTGGGGGTGGGCCCGCGCGAAGTCGCGGTACGCCCCGGCGAGTGCCGCGAGCGGGTCGGCGGCGCCGTCCACGGCCGCCTCGCACGTCTCCGCGAACTCGCGCAGGCCGTCGGCGACGAGCGCCGCCTCGAGCTCCTCCTTGTCGCGCAGGTGCTTGTAGATCGACGGCGCCCGGATGCCCACCCGCTCCGCGACGCGGCGCATCGACAGCGCCTCCGGCCCGCCCTCCTCGAGCAGCGCCCGCCCGGCCGCGACGATCTGTCGCGCCCGGGCGCCCGGCTCAGCGGGCCTGGTGGCCACTGCGCGTCCGCAACCCGTAGCCGGCGGCCCGGTCCATCGCGATGTGGAACCCCCAGGCCAGGGCGGCGGCCAGCGGCCCGGGGCCCAGGAGCCCGGCGGCACACAGCGCCGCCAGCGCGATCGGCCCGGCGGGGTGGTGCAGCGCGTTGTAGAGGGGGACGGCGCGGGGGTGAAGCCGCCCCGGCTCCAGGCATCGGCCGGCGCCGAGCAGCAGGGCCACGTCGGGCGCCATCACCGTCGCCGCGACCCAGGGCCAGCCGGCGTCGGTGGCGGCCACCACGGCGATCGCCGCGGCCAGGAGGGCCACGGCGAGCGCTCCGAGGGCGACGCGCGCGGCGGGACGAGCGGGTGCGATGCAGACGGCGCTCACGGCGAGCCTCCCAAAGCGGCGAACAGTGTTAGCGACACATTAGCTAACGGTGTTCGCCGCGGTCAAGGCCTCAGCCGGTGAGCGCCCCGCGGGCGACGGCGTGGACGGCGGCGCGGATGCGGTCCGGCTCGGCGCCGCCGTCGCGCAGATGGGCGTAGAGCTCGCCGGCCAGGGGTGCCAGGACGGCCTCGGCCAGGACGTCGGCGTCGCCGTCGGGCCGCGCCTGGCGCAGCAGGACCGCGACGTGGGTGCGCCACGCCGCGTGGAGGCCGCTGCGGTAGCGCGCCCCGGGCGACGCGGTCTCGGAGCAGACGACCAGGTCGGTGTGCTCCTCCAGCAGTCCGAGGAGGGCGTCCAGGAACGCGATGAGACGCTCGTCCGGCGGCGCGCCGGGCCCCAGGGGGGGCGGGCCGCGCAGCACGTGCTCCTGCAGCCGCCGCTCGGACTCCTCGAGCAGGGCCAGGGCCAGCCCGGCCCGGTCGCCGAAGCGCCGGAAGAGCGTGCCCTTGCCGACGCCGGCCTCGGCGGCGATCTCGTCCATCGTCACCGTCCCGACGCCGCGCTCGGCGAACAACCGCTCGGCGGCGTCCAGGATGCGCGCCCGGTTGCGGGCGGCGTCGGCGCGTTCGGCTCGTTCCTCCATCGACAAACGGACTCTAGTCCGTTACGGTGCCGAGGACAAAGCGGACCACGGTCCGATTCGAGCCGGGAGGAGACAGAGTGCACCCCACCATCACCCGCGAGGAGCTGGCCCGGGCGATCGACGACGGCGGCGTCACCGTCGTCGAGGCGCTGCCGCCGATGTACTTCCAGGACGCGCACCTGCCGGGCGCGCTGAACCTGCCCCACGACCGCGTGCGGGAGCTCGCGGCGGCCCTGCTGCCGGACCGCGGCGCCGCGATCGTCGTCTACTGCGCCAACCTGCCGTGCCAGAACTCCGGCATCGCGACGCGCGAGCTCATCGCCATGGGGTACCGGGACGTGCGCGAGTACGCCGAGGGCAAGCAGGACTGGATCGACGCCGGGCTGCCCGTGGAGGCGGGGGCGCGGGCCGCGGCCGCGTAGCGCACCCGTCCGGGCCGACCCTCTCTGCGGCGATACTGGGAGGGTGAGCCCGGTCCCGGAGATCCTGCGCAACCGCGATTTCCGGGACGTCTGGCTGGCGAGCCTGGTCTCCAACGCCGGCTCGTGGCTCCAGATCGTCGCGAGCGGCTGGCTCATCCTGGAGGCCACGGACAGCCCCGCGGCCGTCGGCGCCCTGGCCCTGGTGACCCGGGCGCCGGCGATCGCGCTCTCGGGCTACGCGGGCGCGCTGGCCGACCGCTTCGACCGGCGCGCCGTGGGCATCTGGACCTTCCTGCTCCAGGCCGTCGCGGCCGGGGCGCTGGCGGTCATCCAGTTCGCCGACGGGACCCAGGTGTGGGCGATCTACGTGCTCACGTTCCTGGTGGGCACCGGCTTCGCGCTGGGACTGCCGGCGATGCTGGCGCTGATCCCGTCGCTGGTGCCGCGCGAGCGCCTGTCGCAGGCGGTGAGCATGAACGCCGCCGGCATCAACGTGGCGCGCCTGGCGGGGCCGGCGATCGGCGGCGCGGTGCTCGCCGGGTTCGGCGCGACGGTGTGCTTCACCCTCAACGCGTTCTCGTTCCTCGCCCTCGTGCTGGTGCTCATGCGGCTCGCCCCCCGCCCCGCCGCCAACCGCCCGGGCGCCCCCGCGAGGATGCGCGAGGCGCTGCGCCACGCGGCCCACGACCGCGCCATCCGGCGCCTGCTGGTGGGGATGGCCCTGTTCACGGCGCTCGCCTCGCCCATCCAGGAGCTGGCGCCGGTGGTGGCCGACCGCCTCGACGCCGGGGCCGAGGGGCTGGGCCTGCTTCTCGGGGCGATGGGCGGCGGCGCGCTGCTGGGCGCCTGGTGGCTGGAGCGCCTGACGGCCCGCGGCCTGCCGCGGCACCGGGCGCTGCCGATCGCCACCGGCACGTTCGCGATCGGCCTGGCCGTGGTCGCGATCACGCCGTGGCTGTGGCTCGGCCTGATCGCCATGGCGTTCAGCGGCGCCTTCTGGATCTGGATGTTCGCGGCCACGAACACCGCGGTGCAGCTCAACGCGCCGCCGGCGCTGCTCGGGCGCCTGCTCGGCCTCTACCAGCTGTCGGTGATCGGCCCCATCGCGATCGGCTCCACCCTCGCGGGGGCCATCGCGCAGGTCGTGGGGATCGAGGCGACGCTGCTCGGCTGCGCGGCCCTGCTCGGCGCGTGGGGCGTCTGGAGCCTGCGCAACGCCGTCCCCGAGATCGACGGGGCCCGCGGCGGGTCAGCCGGCGAACGCGGCGACCGCGTCGAGAACCCGCAGGGGGACGCGGCCCTCGACCTGTAGGAAGTGCCCCGCCCCCGGCACCGGAAGCGTCCGGGTGGGGCGGCCCTCGGCGCGGCGGGCGGCGGCGATGCGGGCCATGTCGGCGAAGGGGACGGTGCGGTCGCGGGTGCCCTGCACCAGCAGCGCCGGCTGGTGGGCCGCGGCCGCGTCGCGGAGCGGGTCCGTCCGCAGCGTCGCGTCGGCGATGACCGGGCCCACCAGGCGGCGCAGGAACCGGCTCGCGGTGCCCGCCGCGCGGGGGAGCAGCCCCAGCGGGCGGCCGGGGGCCGAGAGGCTCACGATGCGGGTGGCGGGCGAGTGGCGGGCGGCCGCGAAGGCCAGGTCGCCGCCCTGGCTGTGCCCCACCAGCGTGACCCGGCGGGTGTCGATGCCCGGGATGCCGGACAGCAGGCGCACCGCCGCGGCCGCGTCGGCCGCCAGGGGGCGCGCGTCGAGCCACGAGAGCGGGTCGCCGCCCGACTCGCCGACGCCGCGCTTGTCGTACCGCAGCACCACCAGCCCGCGCTGCGCCAGCCCCTCGGCCAGGTCGCGGTACGCCCCGCTGCCCCCGCCGTCGCGGTCCTGCGGCCCGAAGCCGCTCACCAGGACGGCGGCGGGGAAGGGGCCGTGCCCGGGCGGCACCAGCAGCGATCCGGACAGCGTGACGCCGCCCTCGGTGGCGATCGACACCGGCCGCTCCACCGGCGCGCCCGCGCCGGGGACCAGCAGCAGCGCGGCGACCAGGGCGGAGACGATCACCCACCTGAGGGTAGACCGGCCCGGCCGAAACGGCCCGTCCACCGGGCTCGGTTATCCTCTCCCGGTGGACGAGGTCCTGCTGGCCGAGCGGCTGATCGCCTATGACACCTCGCGCCGCTCGGGTCTCAGCCAGGCCACCGACTTCGTCGCGGGCTGGCTCGAGGCGCGCGGTGCGCACGTCGACCCGGTGGAGATGGCGGGTCGCCGGTCGCTCATGGCGCGGGTCGGCTCGGGCCCCACGCGGATCATCTTCAACGGCCACCTGGACGTGGTCCCGGGGCACGAGGACCAGTTCGCGCCGCGCATCGACGGCGGCCGCCTGTACGGGCGCGGCGCCTACGACATGAAGGCCGCCCTCGGGGCGATGATGCTCGCCGTCGCCGACCTCGCGCAGAGCGGGCTGGAGGGCGCCGAGCTGCAATTGATGGTGGTCCCGGACGAGGAACGGTCGGAGCCGGGGGAGAACTGTACGCAGATGATGGTGCGCGACGGACTCCGGGCCGACTTCGTGGTCTGCGGCGAGCCCACCGACATGCTGGTGGGCGTGCAGGCCAAGGGCGTGCTGATGATGCGCGTCGACGTGCCGGGCACCGCGGCCCACGGCGCCACCCCCTGGCTGGGCGACAGCGCCATCCTGCGGGCGGTCGACATGTTCCGCCGCATCGAGGCCCTGCCGTTCGCCGCCGAGTCGGCGCCGCTGTTCGAGCGCCCCTCCATCAACCTCGGCCGCATCGCCGGCGGCGACGCCGTGAACAAGGTGCCCGACCACTGCCGGATGGACGTCGACGTGCGCTACCTCCCGGGCCAGCACCCCGAGGAGGTGCTCGCCCAGGTCCGCTCGCTCGACCCCGCCGCCCGCGTCGAGGTGCTGCTGGAGCGCCCGCCCGCCGACGTCCCGCCCGACCACCCCGTGGTGCAGGCGCTGCTCGACGCCGCCGGCCGCTACGAGCCCTCCACCACGTCCGTGGGGCGCGACGGCGCGTCCGACGCGGTGGCGTTCCTGGAGGTGGGGGTGCCGGCGGTGGAGTTCGGCCCCCGCGGAGGGGGCCACCACGGGCCCGAGGAGTACGTGGAGATCGAGAGCCTGCCCCGCTACCGGCGCGCCCTCGTCGACTTCGCCCGCATCGTCGCCGGCCTCCCCGTCCACCGCGCCGAGGCCGGCACCGCATGAGCGCGGAGCCCCCGCCCACGCCGCCCACGCCCTCGCCGGACGAGTCCTCGCACCAGCGCGCGCGCTATTTCCGCGTGCCGGGCCGGCGACGGCTGTGGCCCGCGCTCGTGGGCTGGGGGCTCTACTCCATCCTCGGGCTGGTCGTCGCGATCAGCGTCGGGGCGTACATCTACCTGGACGACACGCTGGAGCAGGCCGCGCCGAACACCGCCGAGGCCAAGGCGGCCCGGGCCGCCACCCGGCCGGTGCTCCCCGGCGAGCCCACCAACATCCTGCTGATCGGGTCCGACACGCGGCCGTCCGAGGGCGACCCCGGCCGGAGCGACTCGCTCATCTTCGTGCGGATGGATCCGCGCCGGGACTTCATCTCGATGCTGTCCTTCCCCCGCGACTCCTACGTCCCGATCCCGGGCGTGGGGACGGCGAAGATCAACGAGGCCTACTCGTACGGCCCCGCCAAGACGATCCAGACGGTCGAGGCGCTCACCGGCGAGCCCGTCAACTACTACGTGATCATCGACTTCACCGGCTTCCAGAAGCTGGTGGACGAGGTGGGCGGCGTCTACATGGACGTGGACCGGCGCTACTACAACAAGCACGACGGGACGGCGGCCCACAACTACGACGAGATCGACCTCCAGCCCGGCTACCAGAAGCTGAACGGGGCCAACGCGCTGGACTTCGTCCGCTACCGCCACACCGACTCGGACTACGCGCGCATCGCGCGCCAGCAGATGTTCCTGTCGGAGCTGAAGCGCCAGACCAAGCAGCTCGGCAACCTCACCAAGCCGACGGCCCTGCGCCGGATCTTCGCCGAGAACATCGAGACCAACCTGACCAACGTGCCGAAGTTCCTCTCCATCCTGGAGCTGGCCCTCACTGCGCCGAAGGACCGCATCGCCCGGGTCTCGATCCAGGGGTCCAGCAACATGATCAACGGCGCGTCGGTGGAGGAGGTCAGCCAGTCGGAGATCGACTCCAAGGTCGCCGAGTGGAAGGAGCCGGAGTTCGTCCAGGGCAACGGCGGGGCGAAGGCGAAGCCGATCGACCCGGCCACCGTGGACGTGACGGTGCTCAACGGCGCCGGCCGCGTGCTCCAGGCCGAGGCGGTCGCCGAGGCGCTCAACGCCAAGCGCTACGCCACCTCGGTGGGCGGCAACGCGAAGGACTTCAACCACCCCACCAGCGAGGTCTACTACGCCCCCGGGTTCCGCGAGCCGGCGCGCAAGATCGCCGCGCTGCTCGGGCCGCAGGCGTCGATCGGCGCCCTGAGCGCGGCCGATGCGCGGGGCAACGAGGTGGTGGTGGTGACCGGCGCCGACTGGACCGGGAAGCTCGCCAAGCCGCCGCCGCCCGCGAAGGAGGCCGCCGCCTCCACCGTCGACACCAGCAGCCTGGTCGACACGATGCGGGCCATCCGCTCGCAGGTGCCGGGGCTGAAGGTGATGGTCCCGATGAAGGTCGCCTCGGGATCGTCGGTCAAGATCGTGCGCGCCTACAAGATCGACGACAGGAACAACCGCCAGGCGGTCAAGATCGTCTTCGTGACCTACGCCGGCGGCGCCCCGCAGTACTGGGGCCTCGAGATGACCAACATGAAGAACCCCCCGATCCTCGAGGGCGAGACGGGCACCATCCCCTCGGGCGGCCGTGAGTACAAGACCTACTACGACGGCAAGAACCTCCAGCGGCTCGCCTTCACGAAGGACGGAACCACGTACTGGATCTCCAACTCGCTGACCAACGCCCTGACCGCGAACACCATCCAGGAGATCGCGAAGTCGCTGCGCCCGCTGAACCGGGCGAAGATCCAGAAGGGCCACACCGACACCGCGATCACCGTGGAGACCGCAGGGAGCACCCCATGACCGAGAACGGGACGGGCCCCCTGGCGCGGGTCGGCGTGATCGGCGCCGGCTACGTCGGGCTGGTCACCGGCGTGTGCCTGGCGTCCCTGGGCTGCGAGGTGACGCTGCGCGACATCGACGCCGCGAAGGTGGCGGCCCTCAACGACGGCCAGGTGCCGATCTACGAGCCGGGCCTGGCGGAGCTGATGGCCGAGCACGCCGACCGCCTCGCCTACACGCTCTCGCTGGAGCGGCTGCTGGAGCGCTCGGACATCGTCTTCATCGCGGTCGACACGCCGCCCACCTACTCCGGCGACGCAGACCTGTCGCGCGTGATGGGGGTCATCGACGAGCTCGAGCGGGTGGGCGCCGACGCCCGCCACGTGCTGGTCATGAAGAGCACCGTGCCGGTGGGCACCGGGGAGCGGGTGCGCGCCGAGCTCGACCTCCGCGGGCTCGACCGGGTGGGCTACTGCTCCAACCCCGAGTTCCTGAAGGAGGGCGCGGCGATCGCCGACTTCCTCCAGCCCGACCGCGTGGTGATCGGCGCGTTCGACCCGGCCCACGCCGAGCGCGTGGCCGAGCTGTACGCGCCGCTCGACACCACGATCGTGCGCACCAGCGTGCCCTCGGCCGAGATGGTCAAGTACGCGTCCAACGCGTTCCTGGCCACCAAGATCTCGTTCATCAACGAGATCGCGAACGTCTGCGAGGAGGTCGGGGCCGACGTGGACGTGGTCGCCCACGGGATGGGGCTCGACCGCCGCATCGGGCCGGCCTTCCTGCGCGCCGGGATCGGCTTCGGCGGCAGTTGCCTCGTCGGCGCCGAGACGGTGCTGGTCCGTCAGGACGGAGCCGCGCGCCTCACGACGCTGGCCGACCTGCTCTCGGGGCTCGGCGCCGGCCCCGACGAGACGGTCCGCGCGGAGATGCTGCCCGACGGGCTCGAGGTCCTCTCGTGGTCGCCCGGGGACCCGGAGCCCACCTTCCGGCGCGTTGCGGCGGCGACCCGCCGTCCGTTCCACGGCGAGGTCGTCGAGGTCGCGACGAAGCTCGGCCGGACGGTCCGCGCCACTCCCGACCACCCGTTCGTCACCCGGCGGGGGGACGACCCGGTGCCGCGCATGGCCTTCGCCGCGGAGCTCGGCGAGGATCATTGGCTTCCGATCGCGCTGGGCGCGGCGTCGATGGACGGCGGGCGGTCCCCGGTGTTCGATCTCCTGGACGGCCTGGACGCGGTGGGACTCCGTCGCGAGGACGTCATCGTGCGGCCGGCGGAGGGCGTCATCGCCCGCGTGGAGTCGTCGGAGCTCGCCGCGATCGGGACCGGGCACGCCCGTGGCCGGGCGCGCGTGCACGACGTGATCCGCAGCGGCGCGCTGCGACTCCCCGAAGCCGACCTGCTCGACCTCGATCTCGACGGGGCCACCGTGGCCACGGCGCGCAACGGCACCCATGTGCCCGTCGCGCTCACCGGAGACCCGCGCTTCTGGCGCATCGCCGGGCTCTACGCGGCCGAGGGCCACTGCACGGTGGACGGCAGGCGCCACCGGTTGACGTGGAGCTTCCACCCCAACGACGAGATGGACCTGGTCGCCGACGTCGCCGGCTTCTGGCGCGATCACGGGGTGAAGGTGGACGTCCGCCCGACGCCCACCTCGATGACGGTCACGGTGTCGTCGCGGATCCTCGCCGGATGGTGGCTCGGCGTCCTCGGCCTTGGCGCCGACTGCTATCGCCAGCGCGTGCCGGACGCCCTGTGGACGCTCCCTGAGGAGCACCGGCGGGCCTTCCTCGCGGGCGCGTGGCGGGGCGACGGCTCCTGGAGCCGCGTCGCGGGTGGGCCGAGCGTGGTCCTCGAGTACGGCACCGTCAGCCGCGCCCTCGCCGACGGCATGCTCCGGCTGCTCGGGGGCTTCGGCATCGCGGCCAGGCTGAAGGTCGGGCGTCCGAAGGGCTCGACGGTCGAGACGTTCTGGATCGTCGTGTCCGCCGCGCACCAGGTGGAGTCCCTGCCCGACCTGGTCCCCGAGGCCGACCGGGAGACCATCGCCGCCTCGCTCGGCCGGCTCGCGAGGCGGATCGCCCCCACGGGGTGCCGCCGGGCCCCGAACGCCGCGTGGGTGCGGGTGCGCTCGACGGCGCGGCGGCCGTTCCGGGGAGCTGTCTACTCGCTCGAGGTCCCGGGGGCCGACACGTTCGTGACCACCGGCGGTCTCGTCGTGCACAACTGCTTCCCGAAGGACGTGTCGGCGTTGAAGCAGCTCGCCGGCAACTCCGGCTACCACTTCCAGCTGCTCACCTCGGTCATCGAGGTCAACGAGCTCCAGAAGCGGCGGGTCATCGGGAAGCTCAAGAAGCACCTGGGCGCGCTGGAGGGCAAGCGCGTCGCCCTGCTGGGGCTGACGTTCAAGCCGGAGACCGACGACATGCGCGAGGCGTCCAGCCTGGTGCTCGCCGCGCGGCTGCTGGCGGAGGGGGCCGAGGTGACCGCGTACGATCCGGTCGTGAACGGATCCACCGACCGCCTGCACGGCGTCGCCCTGAAGCCGGATGTCGCCGCCGCCGTGGCGGGCGCCGACGCCGTCGTCCTGGTCACCGAATGGCGCGACATCGTCGACGCCGACTGGGCGGACGTGCGCGACCGCATGCGCACGCCGGTGCTCATCGACGGGCGCAACGCCCTGGACCCGGCGCGGATGACGGCCCTCGGCTTCGCGTTCGAGGGCATCGGCCGCATCCCGGAGCACGTGGGCGTGACCCTGTGAGCCAGGCGGTGGTGCTGGTGGGCGGCGAGGGCCGGCGCCTGCGCCCCCTCACCGACACGCGCCCCAAGCCGATGATGCCGCTGGTGGACCGGCCGTTCGTGGCGCACCAGATCGACCTGCTGCGCCGCCACGGCGTCGACGACATCGTGTTCTCGTGCGGCTACCGGCCGGACGCGCTCGAGGACCACTTCGGCGACGGCTCCACGATGGGCGTGCGGCTGCGCTACGTGGTCGACCCCGAGCCGCTCGGCACCGCCGGCGCCATCAAGAACGCCGAGGACCTGCTCGACGACGCGCCCTTCCTGGTGCTGAACGGCGACATCCTCACCGACCTCGACCTGGGGGCCGTCATCCGCGCGCACGGCGACCTGGGCGCCGAGGGCGTGATCGCGCTCACGCCGGTGGAGGACCCGAGCGCCTTCGGCCTGGTGCGGCTGCACGAGGACGCCTCGGTGGAGGCGTTCGTCGAGAAGCCGACCCCCGACGAGCTGCGGCCCGGCGAGCCCTACCGCATCAACGCCGGCACCTACCTGCTGTCGCCGTCGGTGCTCGAGCTCATCCCGGCCGGGCAGCCGTGCTCGATCGAGCGTGAGATCTTCCCGGTTCTCGCCGAGCGCGGGGCGCTCTACGGCTTCCCGAGCGACGCCTACTGGCGCGACATCGGCACGCCGGCGTCGTACCTCGCCGCCAACCACGACGTGCTGGACGCGGCCCTCGAGACCGAATCGCCCGTCCCCGGGCCGTACGTCGGGCCGGGCGCCGAGGTGACCGAGGGCGCCGCGGTCGACGCCCGCTCGTCGATCGGGCCGGATGCGCGCGTGGCCGCCGGCGCCACCGTCACGGGCAGCGTCGTCGGCGCGGGCGCCGTGGTGGGGGAGGGCGCGACGCTGGACGGCGCGATCGTCGGCGCGGGCGTCGACATCGGCGCGGGCGCGCGGCTCGGCCCCGGCGCGGTCGTCGGCGACGGCGCGGTCATCGCCGCGGGCGCGCAGGTGGACGGCGCGGAGCCGGTGGGCACGGGCGCCACCGTCGGGTGACCCCGCCCGTCGGGTAGCCTGCGCGGCATGTACGGACTCGACGGACCCGACGCCCTCGCGGGCGACAGCATCGGCCTGATCCGCGGCGTGGCCGACTCGGTCGACGCCTTCGACGAGGCCCGCGCGGCCGCCGAGGCGGCCGAGATCCCATGGCCCGCGGACGAGATCGACTCGGTGGCGGTGTGCGGGATGGGAGGCTCGGCGATCGCCGCCGACCTCATCCTGGGCGCCTACCGCGAGCGCATGCGCGTGCCCTACGCCGTGGTGCGCGACTACTACATCCCCGGCTGGATCGGGGAGCGGACCCTGGTGATCCTGAGCTCCTACTCCGGGGGCACGGAGGAGACGCTCACCGCCGCCTCCCAGGCCATCGAGCGCAACGCCCTCTGCGTCGCGATCACCAGCGGCGGCAAGCTCGGGCAGTTCTACGGCCCCGAGGGCGTCCCCATCGTGCCCGTGCGCCCCGGCCTCCAGCCCCGCGCCGCCCTGCTGCGGCTGCTGGTGCCGATGCTGGTGGTGCTCGACCGGATGGGCGTGATCCCGAGCGTCGGCTCCGACCTGGAGGAGGCGCGCGGCACGCTGTCGTCGGCGATCGCGACGATGGGCCCCGAGGTCCCCGAGCCGGAGAACGCCGCCAAGCAGCTCGCCCGCGCGCTGTCGGCGTCGGTCCCGCTCATCTGGGGCGCCGAGCTGACCGCGCCCATCGCGGTCCGCTGGAAGGGCCAGTTCAACGAGAACGCCAAGATGCCGGCGTACGCGTCGGCCCTCCCGGAGCTCGACCACAACGAGATCTGCGGCTTCGCCGGCATGCCCGCCGAGCTGGCCCACCTCGCGAAGCTGGTGATGCTGCGCGAGCCGCGCCACCACCGCCAGACCGAGCGCCGCTTCGACCTCACCCGCGAGCTGGTGGAGCCCAACGTCAGCCAGGTGCTCTCCATCACCGCCGAGGGGCAGAGCCCGCTGGCCCGGATGCTCGACCTGGTGACGCTCGGCGACTACGCCTCGCTCTACGCGGCGCTGCTGCGCGCGGTCGACCCGGGGCCGGTCGAGGTCATCGAGCGCCTCAAGGCGCGGCTCGCGGAGACCGGGTACGGGAGGACGGCCGAGCCTCCGGCAGGGTGAGCTCGGCCCGCCGTCCCCGGCACGACGTCGCGGACCTGGGCCTGGCGCCGCTCGGGCGCCGCAGCGTGGAGTGGGCCGACCGGGACATGCCCGTCCTGCGGTCCATCCGCGAGCGCTTCGCCCGGGAGACGCCGCTCGCGGGGCTGCGCGTGTCGGCGTGCCTGCACGTGACCACCGAGACGGCCGCCCTGGTGCGGACGCTCGCCGCCGGGGGCGCGGACGTGGTGCTGGTGGCGTCCAACCCGCTCTCCACCCAGGACGACGTGGCCGCCGCCCTCGTCGCCGAGTACGGCATCGCCACCCACGCCCGGCGCGGCGAGGACGGGCGCACGTACCTGCGCCACATCGGCGTGGCGATCGACCACGCCCCCCACATCACGATGGACGACGGCGCCGACGTCATCGGCCTGCTCCACGGAGACCGCCGCGAGATGCTCGACGGCGTCGTCGGGGGCACCGAGGACACCGCCACCGGGGTGCTCCGCGCCCGCGCCCTGGAGGCCGAGGGGCGGCTGGGGTTCCCCGTCGTCTCGGTCGCCGACGCCGAGACCAAGCACCTGTTCGACAACCGCGAGGGCACCGGCCAGTCGACCGTCGATGGCCTGCTGCGCGCCACCAACGTCCTGCTCGCGGGGCGGCGCGCGGTGGTCGCGGGGTTCGGCTGGTGCGGCCGCGGCATCGCCGGCCGGCTGCGCGGGATGGGCGCCAACGTGATCGTGCTGGAGGTCGACCCGATGCGCGCGCTCGAGGCGGTGATGGACGGCTTCGAGGTCATGCCGATGGACGAGGCGGCCCGGGTGGGCGACGTCTTCGTGACCGCCACCGGCGACGTGGACGTGATCCGCCCGGAGCACGTCGCGCTGATGAAGGACGGGGCGATCCTGGCCAACGCCGGCCACTTCGACGTGGAGATCGACGTCCCGGGCCTGCGGGCCATGGCGGCGTCGGCGCGGGAGGTGCGCCCCGGCGTCCAGGAGTTCGCGATGCCGGACGGCCGCCGCGTCAACCTGCTCGCCGAGGGGCGCCTCGTGAACCTGGCCAGCGCCGAGGGGCACCCGGCGTCCGTGATGGACATGAGCTTCGCCGCACAGGCCCTGTCGGTGGAGTTCCTGGCGCGCGAGGGCGCCGGGCTCGCGCCGGCGGTCATCCCGGTGCCGCGCCGCATCGACCACGAGATCGCCACCCTCAAGCTCGCCGCGCTGGCCGTGGCCATCGACGAGCTCACCGACGCGCAGCGCGGCTACCTCGCCTCGTGGGGGGACGCCGGCCCGTGAGCGGTCTGGCGCCCGAGGCGATCATCCGGCTCACCGGCGACGCCGTCGAGATGCTGGACCAGACCCGTCTGCCGGGCGAGGAGGCCGTCCTCGTCTGCCGCACCTGGCCGGAGGTGGTCGATGCGATCCGCCGGCTCGCGATCCGCGGCGCCCCCGCCATCGGGATCGCCGGCGCGATGGGCGTCGCGCTGGCCGCGCGCGCGGCGGGCGACGATCTGGACCGCGCGCGGGCGGAGGTGACGGCGGCGGCCGCCGGGCTGCGGGCGTCGCGGCCCACGGCGGTCAACCTGGCGTGGGCGGTCGACGCCCAGGAGCGGCTGGCGGCGGCCCACCCCGGGCCCGCGGAGGCGCTCGCCGGCGACCTGGCCGAGGCGGCCCGGGCGCTCCACCGCGACGAGGTGGCCCGCTGCCAGGCCATCGGCGCCCACGGGGCGGCGCTGCTCGGCCGTGGCGCCCGGATCATGACCGTCTGCAACGCCGGCGCGCTGGCCACGGGCGGCTACGGCACGGCGCTGGGGGTGGTGCGGGCCGGCCACGCGGCCGACCCGACCCTGCGGGTGGTGGTGCCCGAGACCCGGCCGCTGCTCCAGGGGGCCCGCCTCACCGCGTGGGAGCTGGCGCGCGACGGCATCCCGCACACCCTCATCACCGACAACATGGCCGCCACGGTCATGGCCTCGGGTGCGGTGTCCCACGTGGTGGTGGGCGCCGACCGCATCGCCGCCAACGGCGACACCGCCAACAAGATCGGCACGTACGGCCTGGCCGTGCTGGCCCGCGAGCACGGGATCCCGGTGATCGTGGCCGCGCCGACCTCCACGCTCGACCGCTCCACCCCCGACGGCGGCCGCATCCCCATCGAGGAGCGGGCGGCCGAGGAGGTGCGCGGGCTGTCCCTGTTCGGCCGCGCCGCCGCCCCCGAGGGGGTCCCGGTGGCCAACCCGGCGTTCGACGTCACGCCGGCGCGCCTCGTCGCCGCGATCGTCACCGAGCGGGGCGTCCACCGGCCACCCTACGACCGTACGTTGTGGCACAGGGATTCCTCCCCCGGCACGGACGGGGGCTGATCCGTCACAGGGGCTCGCGCCAGCATGCCGGCATGGGACTGGCCGCCATCCTCGACGTCGTCCTCCCGCCCGCGTGCGCGGCGTGCGGGCTGCCCGGCGGGCCGGCGTGCGCCGCGTGCCGGGCGGCGCTGAGGGACCTGCCGCCGCCGCTGTGCGACGGCTGCGGCGGGCCCGTCCCGGTGCCGGTCGCGCGGTGCCCGGCCTGCCGCGGCCCGCTGGGGTGGGGCCGCCAGGCGGTGGGGTGGGCCGGCCCCGCGCCCGCGCTCGTGCTGGCGTTGAAGGAGGGGCGGCGGCGGACGCTCGCCGGCGTGCTGGCGGGCGAGGTCGCCCAGCGGGTGCCGCCGCCGCCGGAGGGGTGGGTGCTGGTGCCCGTGCCGCTCGCCCGGGGGCGGGAGCGGGCGCGCGGGTTCAACCAGAGCGCGCTCCTGGCCGGGGCGCTCGGCCGCCGGTGGGGGCTGCCGGTGGCCGACTGCCTGCGGCGGGTGCGCGACGGGCCGCCGCAGCGGGGCGCCTCGGCGACCGTCCGCGAACGTCAGGCGGCGGCGGCCTACGCGCCCGGCGGACGCGACCCGGTGCCCGCCCGGGCGGTGCTGGTGGACGACGTCCGCACCACGGGCGCGACGCTGGCGGCGTGCGCGCGGTCGCTCCGCCGGGGAGGCGCGGAGGAGGTGGGCGCGGTGTGCTTCGCCAGGGTCGTCTGACGCTAGGTCGGGACCCGGGGGCTCGACTAACATCGGAGGACCGCATCGAAGAGAGGGAGGCTCCCATGCAGCTCCAGGTCAAGGGCAAGGGGATGTCGGTCACGGACGCGCTCTTCGATCACGCCGAGCAGAAGCTCGAGCGGGTCGCCAGGGTCTTCCCGCCATGGGACGACGCGACGCAGGTGGAGCTGGAGCTCTCCGTGGAGCGCAACCCGAAGATCGCGGCCGCCCAGATCGCGGAGGTCACGGTACGCACCAAGGGGCCGGTGCTGCGGGTGCGGGAGTCCTCGGAGGACATGTACGCGGCGATCGACGCGGCGGCCCGCAAGCTGGAGCGCCAGGCGCGCCGCTACCGCGAGCGCCGGCGCGACCACCACGGGCGCGCGCCCCTGGACGAGGTGCCGGAGCTCATCGAGCAGCAGATGGCGGCCGCGCCGGAGGAGCCGGCGGCGCCCCGCCTGGTCAAGAGCAAGAGCTTCGAGATGAAGCCGATGTCGCCGGAGGACGCGGCCCTCCACATGGACATGCTCCACCACGACTTCTACGTCTTCCGCAACGAGTCCGACGGCACCGTCAACGTGGTGTACCGCCGTCGCGACGGCGACTACGGCCTCATCGCCCCCGAGGACTGAGGGCACGTCGTGGACGTCGCGGTGATCGGCGCCGGGCGGATCGGCGGCAACGTCGCGCGGCAGCTGGTCGCGGCGGGCCACCGGGTGACGGTGAGCGGGCGCGATCCGGAGCGCGTGCGGCGCCGGGCCGACGAGATCGGGGCCCTCGCCGCGCCGCCCGCCGACGCCGTGCGCGGCGCGGAGGTGGTCGTGATCGCGGTCCCGTGGGACGCGCTGCCCGACGCGATCGCGGAGATGGGTCCCCTCGACGGCCGGATCGTCGTGGACACCACCAACCCGTTCGGCTCGGGGCCCAAGCCCGCGGCGGGACAGACGGCGGCGTCCTTCAACGCGGCCCGGATGCCGGGGGCGCGCTACACGAAGTGCTTCAACACGCTCACGTCGGCCTTCCAGGAGCTCACGGCCCACCGCGACCCGCCGGTGGTGCAGTGGATCTGCGGCGACGACGCGGAGGCGGTGGAGGTGGTCGCCGGCCTCGTGCGCGACGCCGGGTACACCCCGGTGGTGATCGGCGGGACCGCGGACTGCGCGGTCATGGAGGCCCCACGCCGCGAGGGGGCGGTCTACGGGGAGGAGTACCGGCCCCTCGATGCGCGGGAGGTCGTGGACGCCGTCGCGGCGGGCCGGCCGATCCCCCCGGCGCCCGTCTACTCCTGACCCGGCGGCGCGAGGACCTCGACCTCGGACTCCGCGAGCACCCGCCCGTTCGCCTGGAGGCCGATGCGGTGCGGGCCGGGTCGGACGGTGCGGATCGAGACGGTGCGGAACGCATGCCGCCGCCGGACCGTGAGCACGCCCCCGGCCGGGACCGTCCCGCGCGCGAGGACGAAGGGCTTCGGCGGGCGGTCCGCGCCGCGGTAGTGCACCAGCAGGTGGGCGACGACCGCCGTGCCGGGGGGCGCGGCGAGGACCGCCGTGACCTCCACCGCGCCGCCCAGCGGCACCCGCGCCGGCGACACGTCGAACGCCTCCATGCGGACCTCGGCGTCCAGGCCCAGCGCGGCGAGGGCGGCGGGGTCGCCGGCGGCGACCAGCGTCCGCATGCCACGGCGGGCCACCTCGTCGCCGTGGACGCCGGCCCGCCAGCGCCGGGCAAGCGCGACCGCCAGGGCGGGGTCGTCCCGGGAGATGTCGTTCAGGTGGTTGCCGACCGAGCGGCGCACGTACCCGGAGGGGTCGTCGGACAGGCGCTCGAGCAGGGCCACGGCGCGGGCGGTGCCGTCGGCGTCCAGGCGCAGGCGCGACGTCCACGGCAGGCGCGGGCGGGTGCCCTCCGACACGAGGCGGCGCACGTGCTCGTCGGAGTCGCCGGCCCACCGGGCCAGGTGGGCCCACGTCGCCTCGGGGTGCCGCAGCAGGAAGGGCCGGACCGCCCACTCCGCCGAGAAGCGCGGCGTCAGCGCCGCCAGCAGCGGGAGCGCGGTGGCCGGATCGTCGATGCCCGCCGCCCCCGCCCAGGTCACGCAGGGCAGCGCGATCCAGCCGTCCAGCTCCGGGGCGGCGAGGGCGCGGAGCATCACGTCCGCCGCCTCGGTGAAGTCGGCGGGCATGCACGCGCCGAGGGCGGCGGCGACGTGCGCGTTGCGGGCCATGAGCTCCAGCGGCTCCAGTCCGCCGGCCGCATCCGCGAGCCGCGCGGCCGGGAATCCGTGCCAGGCCCCGGCCATCAGGCGGGCGAGGTCCCGCACCAGCGCGGGGGAGATCTCGTGCTTCAGATCGCCCATGCGGAGGGCATCATGGCGTCGGACGCGGCCGTCCGCGCCCCGGGACTACGGTTCGGGGCCCCGGGGGCCGAGAGGACCCCTGCGCTACGATTACCGATGGCCGTGACACCGCTACCGCGAGCGTGCCCATGAGCACCGATCTCATCAACAAGGTCCTGCGCGTCGGCGAGGGCCGGGTCCTGAAGGGCATGCAGGGACAGGTCTCGAGGATCAACGAGCTCGAGCCGCAGATGGAGGCCCTCAGCGACGAGGAGCTCCGCGCCCGGACCGACGAGTTCACGGCACGCCTCGCCGAGGGCGAGACGGTGGACGACATCCTGGTGGAAGCCTTCGCGACGGTCCGCGAGGCGGGCCGGCGGGTGCTCGGCATGCGCCTGTTCGACGTCCAGATGATCGGCGCCATGACGCTCAACCTGGGCCGCGTCGCCGAGATGAAGACCGGCGAGGGCAAGACGTTCGCGGCCGTCCCGGCGGTGTACCTCAACGCCCTCACCGGCCGCGGCGTGCACGTGGTCACGGTCAACGACTACCTCGCCAGCCGCGACGCCGAGTGGATGCGGCCGCTCTACGAGTTCCTCGGGATCTCGGTCGGCGTGATCGGCGCGATGATGCCCGAGGCGCAGCGCCGCGACGCGTACGCCGCCGACGCGACCTACGGCACCAACTCCGAGTTCGGGTTCGACTACCTGCGCGACAACATGGCGGTCCGCCTCGAGGACTGCGTCCAGCGCGGCCACTACTTCTGCATCGTGGACGAGGTCGACTCGATCCTGATCGACGAGGCCCGCACGCCGCTCATCATCTCGGGTGTCCCCGAGGCCGCGACCGACACGTACTACCGCTTCGCGCGCATCGTCCCCACGCTGAAGGCGGGCGTCGACTACGACGTGGACGAGAAGCACCGGGCGGCGTCGCCCACCGAGAGCGGCGTCGAGAAGGTCGAGCAGGCGCTCGGCATCGAGAACCTCTACCTCGACGTCAACGGCAACCTGGTGAACCACCTGATCCAGGCGCTGAAGGCGCACGCCCTCTACAAGAAGGACAAGGAGTACATCGTCCGTGAGGGCGAGCTGCTGATCGTCGACGAGTTCACCGGCCGGGTGCTCGAGGGCCGCCGCTACTCCGAGGGCCTCCACCAGGCGCTGGAGGCGAAGGAGGGCCTGCGGATCCGCGAGGAGAACCAGACCCTCGCCACGATCACGCTCCAGAACTACTTCCGCATGTACGAGAAGCTCTCGGGCATGACCGGTACGGCCTCCACCGAGGCCAACGAGTTCGCGAAGATCTACGAGACCGACGTGACGTCGATCCCGACCCACCGGCCGATGATCCGGCAGGACGAGAACGACTTCATCTTCAAGACGAAGGACGCGAAGTTCCGCGCCGTCGTCGAGGACATCGCCGAGGCCCACGAGCGCGGCCAGCCGGTCCTCGTCGGCACGATCTCCGTCGAGATCTCGGAGATGCTCTCGGGGATGCTCACCCGGCGGGGCATCCCGCACGAGGTGCTGAACGCCAAGAACCACGCCCGCGAGGCCGAGATCATCGCCCGCGCCGGCGAGCAGGGCTCGGTCACGATCGCGACCAACATGGCCGGCCGCGGCGTCGACATCAAGCTGGCCGAGGGCGTGCCGGAGCTCGGCGGCCTCTACATCGTCGGCACCGAGCGCCACGAGAGCCGCCGCATCGACAACCAGCTCCGCGGACGCGCCGGCCGCCAGGGCGACCCGGGCCGCTCCCGCTTCTTCCTCTCCGCCGAGGACGACCTGATCCGCATCTTCGCGGGCGACCGGATCTACAAGATCCTGGACCGCCTCGGCCCCGGCGACGACCTCCCGATCGAGGCGAAGATGCTCTCGAAGACGGTCGAGGGCGCCCAGAAGAAGGTCGAGGAGCAGAACTTCAACATCCGCAAGCGCGTCCTCGACTACGACGACGTGCTCAACAAGCAGCGCGAGGTCATCTACTCCGAGCGCCGCCGGGTGCTGGAGGGCGAGGACCTGGGCGAGCAGGCGCGCGACTGGATCGCGGAGCTGCTGGTCCAGACGGTCGACGAGTACGGCGACGAGGAGTCGCTGCCGGCCGACTGGGACATCGAGGCGCTGTTCGCGACGCTCCAGGGCTACTACCCGATGAGCTTCACGGTCGACGACATCCGCGCCGACCTCGACAACGAGGCCGACCCGCTCACACGCGAGGAGCTCCTCGACAAGCTCGAGGACGACATCATGGACGCGTACGACAAGCGCGAGGAGGAGCTCGGCGAGCAGCTGGTGCGCGACCTGGAGCGGTGGGTGCTGCTCCAGCTCATCGACCAGCACTGGCGCGAGCACCTCTACAACATGGACTACCTGCGGGAGGGCATCCACCTCCGCGCGCTCGGCCAGAAGGACCCGCTCTCGGAGTACCGCCTCGAGGGCCACACGATGTTCGACGAGATGATGGGCATCGTGACGAGCGAGTTCGTCCGGTACATGTTCCACATCCAGGTCGACCGGGCGCCGGAGGCCGAGGAGCAGCGCGTCGAGAACGTCGACTACTCCTACGCCGACGACCCGATGCAGGGCTTCGATGGCGCCGAGGGCGGCGAGATCGTGGAGGCCGATTACGAGGAGGAGGCCGAGGAGCGTCGCGGCCCGCCGGTCGCCGTGGTCGAGCAGCGGGTGCTGACCGACGAGGACAAGGTCGGGCGCAACGACCCCTGCCCCTGCGGCTCCGGCAAGAAGTACAAGAGGTGCCACGGCGCCTAGCGGCGCCGGACGATGAGCACCGACTCCACCCTCTCGCTCGACGAGCTGATCCCGCGCACCGCCGCCCTCCGGGAGCGGGCCGGGGTCCTCGGCGAGTACCTCGACCCGCCGGCCCTCGAGCGGCGCGTCGCCGACCTCGAGCAGAAGATGGGCGCGCCCGGCTTCTGGGACGACCAGGGAGCGGCCGCGCGCATCTCGTCGGAGCATGCCGCCGCCAGCGGCCGCCTGAGCCAGTACCGCGCGCTCACCGAGGAGATCGACGGCCTGGCGGAGATGGCCGACCTGCTGCGCGAGGAGGAGCGCGGCGGCGCCCTCGACCCCGACATGCTCGGCGAGCTGGCCGAGGGGATCGACGGCGCCGACGTGACCCTCGCCGCGCTGGAGGAGTCCCGCCTGTTCTCCGGCGAGCACGACGCCGGCGACGCGGTGGTGACCATCAACGCGGGGGAGGGCGGAACCGACGCGCAGGACTGGGCCGAGATGCTGCTGCGCATGTACCTGCGCTGGGCGGAGCGGCGCGGCCTGAAGGCCGACCTGAAGGAGGCCCAGGAGGGCACCGAGGCGGGCCTCAAGTCAGCGACGTTCACGGTCCACGGCCAGAACGCCTACGGGCTGCTCCAGGCGGAGCGCGGCGTGCACCGGCTGGTGCGCCTCTCGCCGTTCGACTCCGCGAACCGGCGCCAGACCTCGTTCGCCGCGGTCGACGTGGCCCCGCTCGTGTCCGACGACGTCGAGGTGGAGATCCTCGACAAGGACCTGAAGATCGACACGTACCGCGCCAGCGGCGCCGGCGGGCAGCACGTCAACAAGACCGACTCCGCCGTCCGCATCACGCACCTGCCCTCGAAGATCGTCGTGCAGTGCCAGAACGAGCGCTCCCAGACCCAGAACCGGGCGACGGCGATGGCGATGCTGCGCTCGCGTCTGGTGCAGCTGGAGCTGGAGCGCCGGGAGGCCGAGGCGGCGAAGGCGCGTGGCGAGAGCCAGAGCATCGGCTTCGGCAGCCAGATCCGCTCCTACGTGGTCCACCCGTACACGATGGTGAAGGACCTGAGGACCGGCCACGAGACCGGAAACGCCCAGGGCGTGCTGGACGGCGACCTGGACGGGTTCATCCGCGCGGAGCTGGAGCGGCGGGCGCGCGGTGGCGCCGCCGTCGGCGACCCCGGCGCGGAGGACTGACGTCCCGCCCGTCGAACCCCCGAGGGTGGCAGGACGCGCGAATTCCCGTGCTAGTGTCACCCGGCCTCACGGGACGCCGTCTTCCGCCGATGGGTTGAGTGACGACACGTCGCCCCCGGACGTCCCCACAACGCACAGGTCGTCAGCATGAGCACCGACGCCGCCCCCCCGACACCCACCGAGCCCGACGACGCGCGCACGTCCCGCGCCGACGAGCGCACCCGCCGCCGCGAGCAGCGGCGCGAGGGCGCGGCCCTGTCGCGCCGCGCCGACCGCCGCACCATGCTGCGCCCCGGGGACGGCCCGATGGTCATCCTGGACGGGGTCTCGAAGGCCTACACGACCGAGGCGGTCGGCCTGGACGACGTCTCCCTCTCCATCGAGAGCGGCGAGTTCGTGTTCCTGGTGGGCCCCTCCGGCTCCGGCAAGTCCACGTTCATCCGGCTCCTCATCAAGGAGTTCGAGCCGACGGCGGGGACGATCACGGTCGGGGGCCGCAACCTCCAGAGCCTGCGCCGCTCGCGCGTGCCGTACCTGCGCCGCTCCATCGGCTGCGTGTTCCAGGACTACAAGCTGCTCGCCGGCCGCACCGTCTACGAGAACGTGGCGTACGCGCTCCAGGTGATCGGCGAGAACCCCCGGAACATCCGCCGCAAGGTGCCGGAGATCCTGGCCCTGGTGGGCCTCTCGGACAAGTCCGACCGCTACCCCAACGAGCTGTCGGGTGGCGAGCAGCAGCGCGTCTCGATCGCGCGCGCGTTCGTCAACCACCCGCGCCTGCTGATCGCTGACGAGCCCACGGGGAACCTCGACCCCGAGACGTCCATCGGGATCATGCAGCTGCTCTACCGCATCAACCGCACGGGGACCACGGTCATCATGGCCACCCACGACCGCGAGATGGTCGACAAGATGCAGATGCGGGTCATCGCGCTCGAGAACGGCAAGGTGGTCCGCGACCAGCGCCAGGCCAGCTACGCGAGAGCCGACAGCTAGGTGAGCCCCAAGTTCTTCGTCGCCGAGGCGTGGCGCTCGATCCGCGCGAACGCCGCCGTGTCGGTCGCCGCGACGGTCACCGTGCTCATCGCGGTCTTCATCCTCGGCGCCTTCATCCCGTCGTTCCTGTACGTGCAGTCGACCGTGGACTCCCAGAAGGAGAAGGTCGACATCGATGCGTTCATCTCCGACTCGGCCACGGTGCCGCAGGTGGAGGGCCTCCGGACGCAGCTGGTCGCGCTGCAGAGCAACGGCCAGATCCGCGAGTTCACGTACGTCTCGAAGGACGATGCCCTCACCGAGCTGCGCGGCCGCCTGAAGGACCCCTCCATCCTGGAGGAGCTCCCCAGCAACCCGCTGCCGGCGAAGTTCAACATCAAGCCGACCGACCCGGACAACGCGCAGGGGATCATCGACCAGATCTCCGACAGCCCGGCGATCGACCCCGAGCTCGGCATCTCCTACGGGAAGGAGACGGCCGACAAGCTGCTCAGCGTCGCGCGCTTCATCCAGTGGGCGGGGCTCGGGCTCATCACGATCCTGCTGGTGGCGTCGATCCTGCTGATCGGCAACACGATCCGGCTGTCGATCTTCGCCCGCCGCCGCGAGGTGGAGGTCATGAAGCTCGTCGGCGCGACGAACTGGTTCATCCGATGGCCCTTCGTGATCGAGGGGGTCATCTGCGGGCTCGTCGGCGCGATCCTGTCCGTCGCCCTGCTCTGGGCGGTGAAGGTCGGCGTGGTCGACCAGTGGATCCAGGACGCCGACAGCGCCCTCACGCGCGACCAGGCCACGACGATCGGGTTCCCGCTGCTCGGGCTCATCCTGATCCTCTCGGGCGGCCTCGTGGGCGCGCTCGGCAGCGGCATCACGCTGCGCCGTTTCTTGAAGGTCTGAGTAAGACCGCCCGGCGGGCCCGGCGGGAGGCCCTGATGCGTCTACCATCGGAAGGGTTGCGTCCGGGACCCGTCAGATGAGCCTCCGCCGGGTCCTCGCGGCCGTGGCCGCCGTGTTCGTGGTGCTGGCCGTCTTCGTGGCCGGCGTGGTGGTCGGCGGGCACGCGGAGGCGGTGGGGCTCACCCACCTGAAGGACCCCGTCCGCGGCTGGGTGCTGGGCAACAGCGGCCAGGACCTCTCGGCGCAGGTGCTCCAGATCCTGGAGGACCGCTACTACGAGCCGGTCGACCGCGAGAAGCTGGAGGACGCGTCGGTCGACGCGCTCATCGGGAGCCTCGACGACCCCTATACCGACTACCTCAGCCCCGCCGAGCTGCAGGCCCTGCGCCTCCGCACCGACCGCGCCTACTACGGCGTGGGGCTCCAGGTGGCGCAGCGCGACGAGGACATCGTGGTGGTGCGCGTCTACGACGGCAGCCCGGCCGCCGACCAGGGCGTCAAGGCGGGCGACACGATTGTCTCGGTCAACGGCAAACCCACCAAGGGGCGGACGCTCGACGCCGTGGTCGCCGAGATCCGCGGCGAGGAGGGCAGCTCCGTCGAGGTGGGCTTCCAGACCGGTGACGCGCCGCCGCGCGAGCTCACGATGACGCGGGCGCGCATCAGCGTCCCGGCCGTCGACTCGAAGATCATCACGCGCGACGGCCGCAAGATCGGGTACATCGCCCTCGCCCAGTTCTCGCGGGGGGCGTCCGGCGCGCTGCGCGACACCATCACCAACCTGCGCGCGCGGGGCGTCCAGGCGCTCGTGCTGGACCTGCGCGGCGACCCGGGCGGCCTGGTGGACGAGGCCGTCGGCATCGCCGGGGCCTTCCTGCCGAAGGGCTCGACGGTGGTCGTGACCCAGGGCGAGCACTCGGCGCGCGACGTCATCAGGACCACCACCGACCCGGTGGCCGGCAACCTCCCCCTCGAGGTGCTCGTCGACCGCAACTCGGCCAGCGCGAGCGAGATCGTGGCCGGCGCCCTGCGCGACAGCAAGCGCGGCACGCTGGTGGGCGAGCGCACGTTCGGGAAGGCCCTGGTGCAGAGCACGATCCTGCTGCGCAACGGCGGGGCGCTGAAGCTCACCACCCAGCGCTACCTCACGCCGTCGGGCTACGACCTGGCCAAGCGGGGGCTGCCCCCGGCGGTCAGGGTCGTCGACGACCCGGCCACCAAGCCCGACGAGGCGCTCCAGAAGGCCCTCGCCCTGGCGGCGGCCGCGGGATGAGCCGCGGGGGACCGGCGACGGTCCTGGTGGCCGAGATGGTGTCGTCCGGTCGCGGAGCCGCTGCCCGGCCGGCCTTCGAGCCCGGCACCCCGGTCGCGCTGGCGAAGGGCGCCCGCGGCGGCGCGTCGGTGGGCGACCTGGTCACGGTGAGCCTGCGGGGGCGCTCGGGCCGGGTGGTCGCCGTCCACGGGCCGGCCTCGTCGCCGCGGGCGGCACTCCGGGCCCTGCTGGCGTCCGAGGACATGGGCCGCCCGTTCCCGCGCGCCGCGATCGAGGAGGCGGACGCGCTGGACGAGGGGGCCGTGGCCGCCGACCCCGGCCGCCGGGACCTGCGCGCCCAGCGCGTCATCACCATCGACCCGGAGGGGGCGAAGGACCACGACGACGCCCTGGCGATCGCGCCCGAGGGGGAGGGGGCGTGGCGCCTGTGGGTCCACATCGCCGACGTCGCGCGCTTCGTGGTGGCGGGCGGCGCGATCGACCGCGAGGCCGCCCGGCGGGGCACGTCGGTCTATGTCCCGGGCGCGGTCGACCCGATGCTGCCGGCGCGGCTGTCGTCCGACCTCTGCAGCCTGCGCCCCGGCGCCGACCGGGCCGCCGTGACGGTGGAGATGGTGGTCGGGCGCGACGGCGGGGTGGGCGAGACGCGCTTCTCGCGGTCGCTGATCCGCTCCGAACGGCGGCTCACCTATGGGGAGGTCGATGCGGCCCTGGAGGGCGGGTCTCTCGGCGACGACGCGCTCGTGGGCGACGTCACGGAGCTCGCCGCGCTGGCCCGCGTCCTCCGCGACCGGCGGATGGCGCGTGGCGCGCTGGAGGCGTCGTCGGCGGAGCCGGTGGTGCGCTTCGAGGGCGACCGCGTCGCCGAGATCCACCTCGAGGGCCAGACGCCGGCCCACTCGCTGGTGGAGGAGTGCATGATCGCCGCGAACGAGGCGGTCGCCCGGCACCTGATCGCCCGGGCCCGGCCCACGGTGTTCCGCCACCACGAGGACCCCGCCCAGAGCCGCGTGGCGATGCTCCACGAGCAGCTCGCCGAGCTGGGCGTCGCCACGCCGCCCCTGCCCGAGGGGGAGATGGGCGGCCCCGCCCGGCGCGCCGCCGCGGCCGCGGCGGCGGAGGCGGTGGCCCGTCACCTCGCGGCGAACGGTGGGCGCGGCGCGGAGGCGCTGTGGCCGCTGGTTCTGCGCTCGCTGCGCCAGGCCTACTACTCGGCGACGGAGGTCGGACACTCGGGCCTGGCGAGCGCCGCGTACCTGCACTTCACCTCGCCCATCCGGCGCTACCCGGACCTGCTGGTGCACCGCGGCCTGCTCAGCACCCTGGGCCTGCTGGAGGGGCCGCCCCCGGAGGCGGCGGAGCTGGGCTTCGAGGCCGACCGCAGCTCGGGCGCCGAGCGGGCGGCGTCGGCGGTGGAGCGCCGCGGCGACGACATCTGCGCCGCCTACTGGCTGCGCGACCGGCTCGGCGAGCGCGGCGGGGACCAGCCGGTCGCCGGCGTCGTGACCGGCCTGATCGACGCGGGGCTCTTCGTGACGTTCGAGGGCGGGATCGTGACCGGGTTCCTCCCGTCGCGGCGGCTGGAGGACGACCACTACCGGGCCGACCCGCTCGGGGTGATGCTCATCGGCGACGCGTCGGGCCGGCGGATCCGCCTCGGCGACCCCATCGAGGTCCGCGTGATCCGGGTGGAGCCGCTCCGGGGGCGGGTGGAGCTGGAGCCGGCCGACGCCCCGCGCCCCGGCCGCGGACGGGACGGGCGCGGCCGCGCGCCGGTCCCGCCGTCCCGCCGCGGCAGGGCGGGCGCCCGCCCGCGCTAACCTCCCCGGTCCGATGGCGACCAAGAAGAAGAAGAACGACGAGCGCTTCCGCGACGTCGCGCAGAACCGGCGCGCCCTGCACGAGTACGCGATCACCGACCGCTACGAGGCGGGGATCGTGCTGCAGGGCAGCGAGGTGAAGGGCATCCGCGAGAGCGGGGCCACGATCTCGGATGCCTACGTCCAGATCCGCGACGGCGAGGCCTGGCTCATCGGCGCGCACTTCCACGACTACGAGAACGCGGGCTACGCCGGCCACGACCCGCGCCGGACCCGCAAGCTGCTGCTCCACCGCCGGGAGATCGAGCGCATCGCGGCGGCGCTGAACGAGAAGGGCCTGGCGCTCATCCCGCTGCGCCTCTACTTCAAGGAGGGGCGCGCCAAGATCGAGCTGGGCCTCGGCCGCGGCAAGACCCTCTACGACAAGCGCCGCACCATCGCGGAGAAGGACGCCAGGCGCGAGGCCGACCGCGCCATCAAGGCGGCCCGCCGGCGTTAGCGGGCGCGGCGCCCCCGCGGGTGCGGGGGCGCGCCCGGCGACGGGCGCCCCGAGCTCCGCCCGTCGTTGCCGAGATAGGCGGCGCGCATCGCATCGGCCATGCGCGACATCGCCCACTCGTCCTCCGTCACGGGGGACCCCCCGTCCAGCACCTCCCCGATCCGGTGCGCTCGGAGCCGCTCGGCCAGCTCGCCGTGGGCCGTGGCCGGGCGGATGCGGAAGGTCTTCATCGGTTCATCCCCATGATGTGTGGTCAGTGGCAGAGGTCGGCGGGATCGATCCGGCGGCTCAACCGGTCGAGCACCCGCTTGGCGGTGGTGTTGACGTTGGTCTCGGTCATGCCGAGCTCCTCGCCGACGGCGGCCGCCGGCCATTGCTCCACGACGCGGAGGACCAGGAGGCGCCGGTCCCGCGGCCGGAGGGCGTTGATCGCGTCGAGCACGCGCGCCGGCAGCGGTCCGCGCGGCGTGTCCTCCCATGGCGTCGGCGGCAGCTCGCCCCGGGGCTCCGGGAGCGCCAGCTGCCTCCGCCAGGTCGCCCGGGCGACGTACTCCACGAAGCCGAGCAGCCACCCTTCGAAGCTGCCCCTCGACGGGTCGAAGCGCTCGATGCTGTTCCCGACGGCCTCGAACACGTCCTGCGCGGCGTCCTCGGCCAACTGCGGGTCGCGGAGCCGCCGCGTCATCGCCTGCCTGACGATGGCCACGTGCTCCTGGGTGAGCAGATCCGCGAAGAGGGAACCCCTGGGCGTCTCCATCGACTCGCTCCTGTGCCGACGGTGGGCGTCTGCTGCTGCATCCCTTCGTTGCGTGCAGGGCGCATCTCCGTCACAGGCCGGGGTCTCGTGTGAAGCGATTTCACTCGTTCGGGTGACGCCTCGCGCCCGGGTCGGTGGATTTCCGCCCCAGGATCGGATGGGTGTGACAGATGGCCACGCCGCCGGCAATCCCCTCTCGCAACGTGGAAGGGGGAGGCCATGGAGGGGCTCGGAATCAGGGGTACCGTCGTCCACGTCGGGACGGCGGGGGGCATCGGGACCGCCCGGTTCGACGCGGGCACGGCCATCGTGATCGCGCAGCGCGGCGGGCCGCTCAGCGTGGGCGACCGGGTGACGGTGGTCGGCCGCCGGGGCGGCGCGCGGGTGGTCGAGGTGGGGCGCCGCCGGCCGCGGCGGCGCCTCCGCCCGGCGTCCTACCGCACCAGCTGGAGGTTGGACACCCGGAGCGTGACCTTCAGGTCGTGACCGCCGCGCCAGGGCTTCGGGACCGCGCTCTGGATGCCGAACCGCAGGTAGTTCACGCGGTTCAGGCCGCGCAGGCCCCGGAGGGGCAGGCGCACGAGCTGGGTGCGATTGCCCACCGCCACCTTGGTGGCGTTCCGGAAGCTTCCGCCGGGGGTCACGATCAGGTGGAAGGCCTGACCGGCCGGCGGGCGCTTCAGGACCGTCGCGGTGAACTCCAGGAAGCGGTACGCCGACCAGTTCCGCAGCGCCGGCGTGTTCCTCGCGGCCTTCCTCCCGGTGGGGTAGAACGCGTCCACCGACGGTGAGACGCCGCCCGTGTAGACCACCTCGTCGCCGTTGGCGTGGTAGCGGCGGCCGAGGGTCATCGTGATCGTCTGGCCCTTCGTGCGGGCCGTCGCGGGGGCGATGCGGGCAGCGAACCGCGTGAGGCCCCCCTTCTGGATCACCGGCTCGGCCGGCCACAGCGGCATCGGCGGCGTGACCACCTGGATCGTGCCCGCCTGGGCCAGGGTGGGGCCGTCGATGCCGACCTCGGTGCGGTCGACCGCCCCCACCGGGTCGCGGCTCACCACCAGGGTGCCGGCGGTGGGGCTCACGCCCGCGAGGGTCCAGCGGCCCTTCGCGTCGGTCACCGTCGAGAACGCCCCGAAGCGCACGACGGCGCCGTGCACCGGCTTCCCCGCGTGCGCGAACGCCCGCCTCGGCGCCTTCGACTTCATCGCCGGCACCTTGGAGAAGCTGACCTGGCCCTGCAGCACCGGCAGCGGCGCCGACGCCAGGCGGGCCAGCACGGCGCGGCGGGCGCCGTCCACGGCGGACGGGTCGGTCTCCACGACGGGGAGGTAGGAGGGCCGCCCGTCGTCCTTGCAGCCCACCGCCTTGCCGCCCTCGGAGCGGCCCGTGTACGGGGTGCTCACCCCGTCCATCACGCGGGCGTAGAACCCGGCGTCGACCGCCTTCAGCTGGGCCAGCAGGCTGTTGTCCTCGGCGCCGTCGCGCAGCGCCTCCAGGCGCAGGGAGCCGATCGCCGGGTCGGACGGGTCGCCCGTGGGGTAGAGCAGGCTCGCCTCGCCGTTGCCGCCGATCGCGCCGCCCCGGCCGCACGTGTCGGCCGCCTTGGTGTGGCTGAGGTACCACGGGTCGTCCCACGGGGAGTGGTACGCGTCGCCGCCCCAGTTGTTCAGGCCCCAGTAGTAGAAGCCCTGGACGCCCTCCTTCGCCGCCAGCCAGCCCATGACCCGCGGCTCGGTCGTCGGCTTGTCGATCAGGACGTTCGGCGTGTAGCGCTGGGTGTCGCTGCCGTACGTGTACCACCACACCCGCTTGCCGGCGGCGCGCACCTTCGCGACGCCCTTCGGCACCTTGAACAGGTCCCAGATCGGCGGCGCCCAGATGTCCACGGACCGCCCGATGGCCGCGAGCGCCTCGGGGTGGGGCGCCTCCGTCGCCATCACGGGGATGCGGGGGCCGGCGGCGGCCAGCTGCGCGGCCGCCCGGTTCAGCTGGGCGTACGTCCTGGCGTTCGGCTCGTCCACGGGCAGCGCGAACGTGCGTCCCGCCATCGGGGCGAACGCCGCGCCGAAGTCGCGGGCGGCCTGGCGCCGCTTCGCGTCGGCCGAGAAGGTGCGGTCCTCGCCGCCCGCCTGCGGGAAGTTGGGCAGGAACGGCACCTCGACGGCGGCGAAGCCCATCGCCGCGAACCGCTGCAGGTTGGTGCGGCGCTGGGTGCCGAACGGACTGTCGGAGTAGTCGAGCGCCCACGTCGCAGGGTCGACCTTCGGCGCCGTGTGCGGCGGCTTGCCGGGGCTCACCCCGTGGGCGCGCAGCAGCGGCAGCAGCTTCGTCGCGACGCCCTCGACGAACCGGGGGTCGTCCTCCGACACGCCGGACGCCTTCGCCAGCTGGATCTGGTTGAGCCGGGCCACCATCGCGTACCCGTCGCGGCTCGCGGTGACCGGGGCGACCTCCACCGCCAGCGGCATCGTCCCCGCGGGACCCAGATCGACGGTGCCGGCGTAGCGCCCGGCGGGCGCCGCCGCGGGCACATGGATGAGCGCGTAGACGCTGGTGGTCTCGCCGGCGGGGACGTCGATCGGCCCCGTGACGGGCCGCAGGGGGTCGGGGTAGCGCCCGTCCCCCTCCAGGCGGTCGACGCCGGTCGAGGGCTTCAGGAGCCGCACGTAGCCCACCCGGTAGAGCTGGACGTCGCGCGCGGGGATCGTCGCCGGGCCGGTCAGGTCGCTCACCTCCGGCTCCAGGCGCAGTGGCGCGTCGGAGCGGATCACCAGCTGCACGCCCTCGTACTCGTCCCGGGCGGCCACCACCACCGGCGACGTGACCGCGTTCGCGGGCTTCGTCGTGGCGGGGAACACCTTCTCGCCGGGCGTCGCCGACCAGGTGTCGACGGAGGCCGACGCGGCGGCGGGGGCGATCGCGCCGGCCGCGAGGGCGGCGGCGAGCACGGCGAGGGGGGCGCGGCGCACGGGAATCCTTTCCGATGAGGCGTCCCCTCCTCATCGACCCCGGGCGCCGCCGGTTGAAGGCGCCGGGGAGGAACCTCGCGCCGCGGCTACCTCACGAGGCGGCCGCTCACGCTCTTCACGACCTTGCCGGAGACGGCGATCGACACCCGGAACGGCCCCTTCACCAGCTTCCTGCTCCGGAAGGTGACCTTCACCGGGCCCGGGGCCTTGAGGCGGATGCGCTTGCCCACCGACACGATGGGCTTGCGCCTGGGCCCCTGCTGGAACCGCACCAGGGCGGGTCCGGCGACGTTCGAGCCGAGCAGCACCGGCACCCCGCTCGCCAGCGCGGTCCCGACGGGTAGGCCCTTCGGCAGGATGGTCGTGAGCTTGCGCTTCGACGGCTTTCGGCCCCCGCCGCCGGTGGTCCCGCCACCACCGCCGACGGTGCTGCCGCCTCGGGGCGGGGCGAGGACCGTGAGCGTGGTCGTCCCCGCGCGGGAGGCGCCGGCGCCGTAGCGAGACAGGTCGACCGTCGCGGTGACGGTGTAGGTGCCGGGTGCCGCGCCGGCGGGGATCCCGACGGCGACGAGCGCGGTGGCGTCGCCGTTCAGCGGCGGCGCCGTGAGCGGCTCGGGGGTCACCGCCAGGGTGGCCCCGGGGAGGGTGCTGGTCACCTTCACGGGGAACCCGAACGGCGCCGACGCCGGCGGGGCGATGTTCCCGCTGCGCAGGACGAAGGGCATCGTCACGAGGGTCCCCGGCTGTCCGGTGGCGCGCCCCCCGCCGGGGGTCATGACGCCGTAGTCCTCCGTCTGGTTCGTCATGTCGAGGGTGGCGTCCTGGCAGAACGTGACGCCCGGACCGTGCCCGTCGTTGGCGTCCGGGACGTCGGCCTTGAGCGCCGTGAGCGAATCCCCGCAGTTGACCGGGCGCGCGGCCGTGGCGTTCGTGGTGACGTTCCGCCAGCCGAGGGTCCAGTTGGTCGTGAGCGTCCCGCTGGAGTACGGCGAGCCGTCCGGGCCCTGGAGCAGCTGCCACACCGCCCGGACGAAGATGTGCTGGGCGTCGAAGGAGGTGTCGGTGGCGTCGTAGTTGATGGCCGGGGAGATCCAGGCGACCCACTTGCGCCCGGCGAACGCCGGGCTCAGCCGCTGGAGCTCCGCCGCGTAGCCGGGGCTGGACGTGAACGTCAGTGACTGGGGTGCCTGCGTCGTGATCGAGGTGGGGGCGCCGACCTGGTCAGGGATCTGGGCGCCCACGAGCAGCTGACGGAATCCGCTGCTCGCCGCCTGCTGGGAGTTCCCGAGGGCCGGGCACTTGTTCTCCCCCGCGGGACCGGACGCGCAGATCTCCACGCCCTGCGACGCCGTGCCGAAGGGGCCGCCGCCGGACGAGCCGACCTTCAGGGTCGCGCAGCCCGACGTCACCACCGCGATGGCCGCCACGCAGGCGAGGGCCAGGGGCACCCGCCGGACCGTCCGCCTCATCCCGCCTCCCGCACACAGTATTTTCACGGCGGCATCAAGCCACGGGATCGGCGCGCGGTGCAACCACCCATCCGTCCAGGGGCTACTTCGCCAGCCGTCCGCCCGCCGTCTTCACGACCTTTCCCGCGATGCTGACCGTGATCCGGAACGGGCCCTTCACCAGCTTCCTGCTCCGGAAGGTGACCTTCACCGGGCCCGGGGCCTTCAGGCGGATCCGTTTGCCGACGGAGACCGTCGGCCTGCGCTTCGGCCCCTGCTGGAACCGCACGACCGCGGGGCCGGCGACGTTGGACCCGAGCAGCACCGGAACGCCGCTCCGGAGCGCCGTCGCGACCGACAGGTCCTTCGGCAGGATCGTGCTGATCTTCCGCTTCGCGGGCTTTCCGCCGCCGCCGCCCGCGCCGCCACCGGGGGGCGCCGCGACCACCGTGAGCTTGCCCGTCCCCGTCCGGACCGTTCCCGCGCCGAAGACGCCGAGATCGACCGTGAACGTCACGTCGTAGACGCCGGGGGCCGCGTTCCCGGGGATGCCGACCGCGACGACGGCCGTCACGAGACCGTTCTTCGGCGGGTCGGCGAGCGCCTGCGGCGTCACCGCGATCGTCGCGCCCGGGAGCGTCGAGGTCGCCTTCACCGGGTGGACGTCCGTGCTCTGGTCGATGTTCCCGTTCCGCAGGACGAACGGCATCGAGACGAGGCTTCCCGGCGTGCCGCTTGCGCGTGCGCCGGTCGCCACGACGCCGTAGTCGCCCGCGGTGCTGGTCACCTTCTTCTGCGAGTCGAGGCAGAAGGTGACCCCCGGGCCGTTCCCATCGCCGTTGTCCGGGACGTCGGCGTTGAAGGTCGTCGGCGAGTTCCCGCAGGAGACCGGGCGCGAGGCGGTCGCGCGGGGGATGACGTTGCGCCAGCCGGCGCCCCAGATCGCCGTGACGGACGTGGCGGCGGAGGGCGAGCCGTCGGGGCCTGCGGGGTACCGCCAGTCCGCCGGGATGAAGAGTTCCTGGGGGGCCCCCGGGTCCGTGGAGTAGGTCAGCTGCGGCGAGATCCAGCCGACCCACTTCTGCCCTGGGGGCGCCGGCTGGACGCCCTGCAACTCGGCGGCGAGGCCGGGGCTCTCGGTGAAGCTGATCACGATCGGCGGACTGCTGGTCAGCGTGGCGGGGGCGATCACGTCCACGGGGACGAGGGCGCTGACCAGGATCTGCCGGAGCCCCGATGACGCATTCTGGGCCGAGTTCCCCTTGTCGGGGCACGTCGGACCGGATGCGCAGATCCTGATCGTCTGCCGCGACGCCCCGAGCCCACCGCCACCGAGGCCCACCGACTCCACGAAGGTGCAGCCGGACGCGAGCACCGCGATCGCCGCCATGCAGGAGAGGCTCAGGAGCACCCGCGACCGCGCCGGTCTCATGTGCCGCTCCAGGAGGAGATTCTCACGGAGGGCATCAAGCCACGGCCTCCCCGCGCGGTGCAACCACCCATCCGTCCAGCGGCTACTTCGCCAGCCGACCGCCCGCCGTCTTCACGACCTTTCCCGCGATGCTGACCGTGACCCGGAACGGGCCCTTCACCAGCTTCCTGCTGCGGAAGGTGACCTTCACCGGGCCCGGGGCCTTGAGGCGGATGCGCTTGCCCACCGACACGACGGGCTTGCGCTTGGGCCCCTGCTGGAACCGCACCAGGGCGGGTCCGGCGACGTTCGAGCCGAGCAGCACCGGCACCCCGCTCGCCAGCGCGGTCGCGATGGGCAGCCCCTTCGGGAGGATGGTCGTGAGCTTGCGCTTCGCCGGCGTCCGGCTCCCGCCACCGGCCGGTCCACCGGCGCCCGCGGGGAGCGGAAGCACCGTGAGCTTGCCGACGCCGACCCGTGTCACGCCGCCACCGAAGTCGGCGGTGAACGTCACGTCGTACGTCCCCGGAGCGGCGCCCGCGGGGATGCCGACGGCCACGAGGCCGCTCGCGTCTCCCAGCACGGGCGGGCTGAGCTTCTCGGGCGTCACGGCGGCGGTCGCGCCGGGGAGGGTCGTCGACGCCCGGACCGGGATGGGCCCGAACGAGCCCACCCGTCCGTTGCGGAGGATGAACGGCATCGTCACGACGGTCCCGGGCAGGCCGCTCGCGCGGGCGCCGGTCGCCACGACGCCGTAGTCGAAGCCCGAGGGGGTGCTCATGGCGATCTGGGAGTCGGCGCAATAGGTGAAGCCGGGCTGGGTCGGGTGGTCGAAGTCCTTGACGGCGGTGGTCAGCGAGTCACCGCACGCGACGGGCCGCTCGGGCAGCGCGACGGAGGTGAGGTTCCGGATCCCGACGACCCAGTTCGTGGCCAGCGTGTCCGCCGTGGACGGCGATCCGTCGGCGGCGTGCGGCAGGACGAACGCCGGTCCCAGCGACAGGCGCTGCGGCAGCCCGTTGTCGGTCGAGTAGTTCAGCGCGGGCGAGATCCATCCCACCCACTTCCGGCCGTTGGGCGCGGGCTGTAGGCGCTGCAGCTCGGCCGTGTACCCCGGGCTGGATGTGAACGTCACCGCCTCCGGCGGGTCGGTGACGATGGTCGCCGGCGCGCCGACGTCCGCCGGGATCTGCACGCCCAGGAGCAGCTGCCGGAGGCCGCTCGTGGCGTCGAGGTTGATGGCTCCCTTGTCGGCGCACTGGTTCGATCCGGGCCCGGATGCGCAGATGCTGAGCCGGGGGAGGGTGGTCCCCAGCCCTCCGCTCCCGTTGCCGCCCGGCTGCAGGATCGCGCAGCCCGAGAGCAGCGGGATCGCCGCCACACCGGCGACCAGGAGCGACCGCCACGGCGCCTGCCTCACGTCGTCCCCCCGCGTCGTCGGATCCGCATCCCGGGAATCACGCCACGGATCGCCTGTGCAGTGCAACCACCCGTGGGTCTAGCTGAACTGACCACGGACCTGCGCGACACGGCTGATGGGGGGCCGGTCGCCCAGCGAGCTGTGGGGACGTCGCCGGTTGTACCAGCGCACCCAGCCTTGGAGGGCTCGGGTGCGCTGGGTGCTTGAGGG
>JBFWNT010000009.1:121970-141973 GCA_050250915.1 Thermoleophilia bacterium | reverse complement strand
GCCTGAACGTCGACACCGGCGAGTACGTGGACCTGGTGAAGGCCGGGATCATCGACCCCGCCATGGTGACCCGCTCGGCGCTGCAGAACGCCGCGTCGATCGCCAAGAACATCATCACCACCGAGGCGATCGTCGCCGACAAGCCCGAGGAGGCCGGCCCGGCCGGTGGCGGCATGCAGATGTCGCCGAACATGGGCGGCATGGGCATGGGCGGCGGGATGATGTAGTCGCGGCGCGGGCCCTCCGGGGTCCACGATCGCGGTTCTCCGAGGGCCCGCCCGAACCGGCGGGCCCTCGTCGTTCCGGGGCCGCGTCGAGGGATCCGCCCGTGTTCCGGCCGCTTCATCCGATCCTGGCGACGACGACCTGGACCGGTCCCTGCGCTTCCACCGCGACGGCCTCGGCTTCCGGGTGACGTACCGCTCCCCCGATGAGGGGGACCAGGTCCATGAAAGGGAGCTCGGGACGTCCCATTCGGCATCGGGCTGGATGGCTCCCCGCCCCCCCGCCTGACCCGACCCCATGCGGCCACTTGGCCGCGGTCGCGGCCATTTGGCCGCTGCCACATGGCCGCCGGGCGGCTCGTTCAACGGGACGAGCGGGGGCGAGACCGGGCCGGCGCCGCCAGGTCCGTTCATCGAAGGGGGTGAGACGGGGCGCGCCGTGAGCCCACCGGGACGCCACGACGTCCGTCGTTCAAATGAACTTCGGCGCTCCGTTCAATTGAACGACCCGACCCCTCGGGCCACTTGGCCGCCGCCGCGGCCATTTGGCCCCCGGGCGCTGTTCACCCCTTCGGGCCGATGCCGCCCACCCCGTCACGTCCTTGACTGCGGACGTCGCCAGACGAAGGGAGCAGACATGTGGTGGGAGTTCGGCGGAGCGCTCGCGATCATCTGGGTGATCGTGTTCGTGATGTTCGCGTTCACGGCGCTCAGGAAGGGCCACTGGATCATGTTCATCGTGGGCTTCCTGCTGCCCATCTTCTGGATCATCGGGGCCCTGATCCCGCCCACCCGTCGCGTGTAGCCCCTCCGAGGAGCGGTGCCGCTCAGCGCCCCGTGATCCGCTCGCAGGCGTAGGCGTCGCCGCCGGGGCCGCCGGAGCACACGTCCCGGCCGGGACCGCCGCGCAGGATGTCGCGGTCGGGCCCGCCGCTCAGGCTGTCGTCCCCCGCCTGGCCCAGCAGCACGTCGGCGCCCGGGCCGCCCTGCAGCCGGTCGCGCCCCGCGCCGCCGCACACGATGTCGCCGCCGCCGCGGGCGAGCACCCGGTCGTCGCCGGCGAGCGCGGCGATGACGTCGCGGCCCGGCGTCCCCACCAGGCGGTCGTCGCCGCGCGTGCCGACGATGGTGGCCTCGCGCCCCTCGCACCGGGCCGGCTGCCGCGGTGGGTCGCCCTCGAGGCGCACCACCGCCACGTCGCCGTCGCCGGCCGACGTCTGGCCGGCGGCCACGATCGCCCCGTCCCGCTGGACGGCCACCCCGTTCGCCGCGTCCCGGCCGCCGAGCTGGATGATCCGCCGGCCGTCGCGGCCGAACGTGGTGTCGGGGGCGCCGCCCGGCTGGAACCTCGCGACCAGCATGTCCCGGCCGATCGACCCGGCCACCACGATCTTGCCGTCCTGCTGGAGCGCCAGCGCCTCCGCCGACTCGGGACGCGACACGGTCGCGAAGCCTGTGGCGCCGCGCCGGCCGAACGTGCCGTCCAGCGACCCGTCGCGGTTGAGGCGCCACACGGCGACCTGGCGCCGCGGCCCGCCCGCTCCCGTCGCCACGACCTTCCCGTCCGGTCGCAGCACCAGCGCGCGGACGGTGTCGGCGCCCCCCGCGTCGACGACCCGCGTGCCGGCGATCCCGAACGTGAGGTCGATGGCGCCGTTCGCGGCGAAGCGGACGAAGACGGCGTTCGAGGGGCTCCCCGTGACGCCGCCGACCAGGATCCGCCCGTCCGGCTGCCGGGCCATGGCGAAGCCCGTGTCGTCGCCGGCGCTCAGGTCGATCCCGGCGGTGCCGTCGCCGTCGAACGACATGTCCGGCGACCCGTCGCGGTTCAGCCGCGTCAGCAGCAGCGCGCGCCCGGTGCCGCCGCCGCCCGCCAGCAGGATGCGCCCGTCCGGCTGGAGCGCGACCGCGCGGGCCGCGTCCTGGCCGCCGTAGTCGATGATCCGCACGCCGCCGGGGCCGAACGACGCGTCCGGCGCCCCCGTGGGCGTGAGCCGCACCACCAGGACGTTGCCGTCCACCGAGGTCGCCCCGGCCGCGACGACCGACCCGTCCGGCGCCACCGCCACCGCATTCCCCGTCTCGACGCCGCCCAGGTCCACCCGCTGGGTCCCGCGCTCGCCGAACGCGGTGTCGACCGACCCGTCGGCGTCGAGGCGCGTGACCGTCAGCGCCGTGTCCGGCCCGCCGTCGCCCACCACCACGATCTTCCCGTCCGGCGCGATCGCGACGGCCGAGGCCCGGTCGGCGCCGTCCCGCACCAGCACGGCGCGGCCGGCGTCTCCGAACGTGCGATCCGGCGCGCCCGGGGCCGCCAGCGCGACCGCCGCGCAGCAGGCGGGCACCGCCACCAGGGCGGCGACGGCACGCAGGGTCGGACGGCGGTCGGGGTCGCGCATCGGAGACGGAAGATAGACCCGCGAAGGCCCCGATGGGACCAGCGTTTTTCAGACGATCGCCGGTGCGTTGAGATCCGGCCGCGAGTAGTGCCCCGCGACGTCCAGGACGCGCCGCGCAGCGATGATCGCGCCGAGGTCGCAGTCGGCCGTCAGGATCTCCTCGCGCCCTGCCAGCGGCCCCGCCAGCAGGTTGCCCCAGGGGTCGCAGATCACGCTGTTGCCGTCCAGCAGCACGTCCGGGCAGCCGGCCAGCTCCTCCGGGAAGGGGAAGTCCGCCGGGAACGCCGATTTCTCCAGGTACTGGACGGGGGACAGCACGAACGTGCCGGTCTCGAACGCGTACGCGCGCATCGCGGCCACCCAGACGTCGCGGTCGTCGGCGGTCGGCGCGAGGTAGAAGTCGGCGCCGCCGTCGATCAGGCGCTGCCGCGCCGCCGGCATGAAGTTCTCCCAGCAGATCAGCCCGCCGAGGGTGCCGATGTCGGTGCGGATCGGGTCCAGGTCGTCGCCGGGCCCCTGACCCCAGAACACGCGCTCGTGCAGGGTCGGGACCAGCTTGCGGTGGCGGTGGGCCACCCGCCCCTCGGGCGACAGCCACAGCAGCGTGTTCCACATGGTCCCGGGGCGGCGCAGGTCGCGCTCGTTCACGCCGATCCCCACCCAGGCCCGGGCCCGCCGCGCCGCCGCGCCCAGTCGCTCGGTGAGCGGGCCGGGGATCTCGACGGCGGCGTCCCACATCCGCCGATGGAGCTCCGCGGGCGCCGCGCCGAACCTGGCGCAGGCGTGCGCCCACCGGGAGCTGGGGTAGAGCGACACGAAGACCTCCGGCAGGGCGATCAGCCGCGCGCCCGCCGCGGACGCCTCGCCGATCAGGTCGCACGCCTTCGCGACCGTGGCGTCGGCGTCGAGGATCACCGGGGTCGCCTGGATCACCGCGACGCGCACCGTCGCGCTCATCTGAGCACCTCCTCCGTGTGCTGGCCGAGCCGCGGCGCCGGGCCCCCCGCGCGCGCCGGGGTCCGCGACAACCGCAGGGGCGGGCCGGTGACCGTCTCCGTGCCCAGGTCGGGGTCCTCCACCTCCACCACCAACCCCAGGGCGGCGGCGTCGGGGTGGTCGAGCACCGCCCACGCCGGGGCCACCTCGCCGTACGGCAGGCCGTCCGCGTCGAGCGCGGCCCGCCACGCCGCCGTGGTGTCGTCGGCGAGCCGGGCGGCGATCCGCTCCGCCAGCTCGTCCGAGTGGCGGGCGCGCGACGGGGCGTCCGCGAACCGCGGGTCGTCCAGCAGGTCGCCCAGCCCGATCGCCCGCAGGGCGCGCGCGTGCAGGCGGGGGGCGTAGCAGGCCAGCGAGATCGCGCCGTCGCGGGTGGCGTACGGCCGGTAGAGCGCCCCGACGAAGCGGTTGAACAGCGGCTCCCCCGACCCCTCGCGGATCAGGCGGTGCGCCGCGAGCGCCGCCGACGCCTCCAGCAGCGACGTCTCCACGTGCTGGCCGCGCCCGCTGCGCTCGCGCTCGAGCAGGGCGGCGAGGATCCCCGCGACCATGATCCACGGCACCACCGTGTCGTGCGCCGGCACCGGCATCACGCGGCCGCCGTTCGCCCCGACGAGGCCCGACTCGGACTGGAGGGCCACGTCCGTGCCGCGCCGGCCCTGCGGCCCGAAGGCCGACAGGCTGCAGTAGACGAGCCGTGGGTTGAGCGCCATGAGCTCGTCGGCGCCCGCCCCGATGCGCTCGGCCACCCCGGGGGCGAAGCTGTGGACCACCACGTCCGCGTCGGCCACCAGCCGGTGCAGGGCGGCGCGCCCCTCCGGGGTGTGGAGGTCGATCACCACGCCGCGTTTGCCGCGGTTCACGGCGTGGAACACCCGGCTCTCGCCGCGGACGTCATCGACGTGGCGCCAGCCGTCCCCCTCGGGCGGCTCCACCTTGACCACGTCCGCCCCGAGCTGCGCGAGGGCCATCGTGGCGAGCGGGCCCCCGAGGTGGTGGGTCAGGTCGACGACCCGCAGGCCGTCGAGCGTCCCCGTGGTGCCGGGTTGCGGGGCCTGGCCGGACATGACGCGCTCCTCTCGGCGGCGGGACGGTGCGCACCACCATGGGCCGGCATCGTCACGCCACCGTCAAGCCGGCGTCAACTCAGCGTCGGAGGGTCGGCGCCAGGTCGGCGGCGCCGATGCTGCCCGCCGCGAAGTCGGCGGAGGAGAGCCCCTGGAGCAGCCGCTGGCGCAGCGCCTCGGCGCGGCGGACCGCGCCCTGCGCCAGGCGCTGGGTGGCGACGATGTTCGCGCGCGTCGGCCGCACCAGCGCCACCCGGACCGGCGCGGCCGGCGGCGTGGCGCTGGGCGGCTGGGCCGTGGTCGGGGCGCGGCGGCGGCCCAGGGCGACGTCGGGCGCGAGCTTCTCGGGGCCGATCGCCCCGTCCAGGACGTCGCCACCGGTCAGGCCGCCCTCCAGCCGCGACTCGATCGCGGCCACCCGGGCGAGCGTGGCGCGGGCGATCCGCTTGGTCTGGCGCAGCTCGCGGGCGTCCACCGGCAGGCGCGCCCGCCCCGGCGGGCCCGCGGGCACCACGATGGGGCGCACCGACGCGGCGGCCGTGCCGCCCGCCTCCGCCGGCCCGGAGGGCTGGAGCGCCGGGTCGAACGCGGCGGCCCCGAGCCCCTCGTGCCGGAGGTCGCCGGCGGTGATGCCGGCGTCCAGCCAGCCCTCGATCGCCACGGCCTTGCGCAGCGCCGACGCCGCGATGCGGCGGTCGGTGCCCATCTGGGTGCGGCTCGGCTCGACGGGGCGGCGCAGCTCGAACCAGCTCAGGCCCAGCGGCTGCCTGGCGTACCCGCCCGCGGCGCGGTCGAACGGCCAGACCCGCCACGCGTAGCGCTGCCCGAACCGCAGCCCCGCCACCCGCGTCCGGTTGACGGCGGGGAAGATGGAGCGGACCTTGCGCATCCCGGTGGTGGTGACCCGGAAGACCTGGAGGTTGTAGAGGTCGGCGCCGCCGGCCGCGCGCCACCGCAGCAGGGGCCGGGCGGCCGTGACCACGCGCCCGGGCCGCGGCCGCAGCGCCGCGGCGTTGCGGGTCGTGGGCCGCAGCAGCGCCACGTCGGCGACGCCCTTCGTGACGATGAACGGGTCGGGCACGCCGTACGGCCCGACGCGGCCGGACACGACCGTCTGGCGCACCTGGAAGGCGTACGCGCCCGGCACCAGCGGTCCCAGCGCCACCTGCGTGTCGAGGGTGTCGCCCTGGGAGATGACCGCGCCGCCCGACAGGACCTGCCACGTGAAGGTGGCGCCCGGGTCGCCGCCCGTCCAGGCGAAGACCGGGCGGGTGCCGCGCACCGGGCCCGCGGGCCGGACGGTGATGACGGGCGCGGCGGGGCCCACCGCGAAGGCCACGGCGCGGGTGGTGGCGTTGCCCGCCCCGTCGACGGCGGTGACGCTCAGCGACGCCGGTCCCGGCGTGCCGGTGGGCAGCGGCGCCCCGTCGGCGACCGTCCCCGTGCAGCTCACCGCCCCCGAGCAGGCGAAGTCGGCCATGACGGTGTCGCCGGGCAGGTACGTGGCGTTGACCGCGGGGGTCCGGATCGTGACCCCCGGCGGCGTCACGTCCACCGTGAACTTGCGGCTCGCGGAGGCGCGGGGCTCGTCCTGGGTGGCCTTCAGCGTGTAGTTGCCCGACTTGAGCCCGGCGAACGTGACCCGCAGCGGTGACTTCCCCGAGCCCTTCTTGTCGGCGGTGAGCGTCCACGAGATCTTCGCCCCCGCCTCGCCGGCGATGCGATAGCCCGGGGTGGGGCTCGCGACGTTCCAGACGTCGGCGTCGGTGCCGGAGATGGTCACGGCCGGCGCGGCGGCGCCGTGGGCCGCCGGGAGAAGCAACGCGCCCGCCAGCAGGGGCAGGCAGCGGCGAGCGAACCTCCAGGCGTCCATTCCGCCAGAGACGCTATCTCGCGGCGCCCCCCGCGCGTATGGGTGAACCGTGAAGTTTCTGCGTCAAGCGCCCGTCAAACCGGCGCGCGGGCTGTTGCCGGGGGCGGCGGGGGCCGCCTACGGTCCGCCGCGGATGGCCATCCGCACACCATCCGACGCAGAGGAGGACCGATGTCCGCAGAGCGCAAGACCTTCACCCGGCCCGACGAGACGCGCACCTTCGGCCACGGCCGGCTCGACCTGGTCGATGTCGCCGGCGCCCAGATCGGCATGCTCACCCTGGAGCCGGGCTGGCGCTGGTCGGAGCACGTGAAGCCCCTGGCGGGGACGGAGTGGTGCGAGGCGCCCCACTTCCAGTTCCACGTCTCCGGGACGCTGCGGGTGCGGATGAGCGACGGCACCGAGTTCGACGCGCTCCCGGGCGACGTCACGGCCCTGCCGTCCGGCCACGACGCCTGGGTGGTCGGCGACGAGCCGGCCGTGGTCGTCGACTGGTGGGGGGCGACCGACTACGCGCGGGGGTGACGTGCGGCGCGCCGTTGATCCGCGGCCCGGGCGGGTGTCTGATCGGCCCATGCTGCGGGCGCGGCTCTTCGGGGGACTCCATGTGGAGGTGGGCGGGCGGGACGTGCCGCCCGCACCGGGCCTGCGGCCGCGGTCGCTGCTGGCGTTCCTGCTGCTGCACCCGGGGCCCCACCCCCGGGCGCGGCTGGCGGGGCGCTTCTGGCCGGACGTGCTCGACACCAGCGCACGGGCGTCGCTGCGCAGCGCGCTCTGGGCCGTCCGGGAGTCGCTGGCGGCCGCGGGCGGGGAGGCGTACCTCCGCGCCGACCGCTCCAGCGTGGGCCTGGCCCCCGGGTTGCCGCGGGAGGTGGACGCCGAGCGCTTCGCCGCCCTCGCCGAGGCGGGGGACGCCGCGTCGCTGGAGGCGGCCGTCGCGCTGGCCGGCGGGCCCCTGCTGCCGGACCTGGCCGACGAGTGGGTGCTGGAGGAGCAGGACCGCCACCGCGACCGGCTGATCGCCGTGCTGGAGCGGCTGGCCGCGCTGGCGGAGGACGCGGGGGACCTGCCGGCGGCCGTGCGCTGGACGCGCGCGGCGCTGGAGCATGACCGCCTGCGCGAAGGGGTGCACCGCGCGCTCATGCGTCGCCTGGCCGCGGCGGGCGACGGCCCCCAGGCGCTGGCCGAGTACGTCCGGCTGCGCGACGCGCTCTCCGCCGAGCTGGGGATGCGGCCGTCGGACGAGACGCGGGCGCTGGCGCGCGCCATCCGCGACGAGGCGGGCGCACAGGCCGCCCCCGGCGCGGCGCCGGCCGACGCCCGCGGCGGGGCCGCCGCGGCGTTCGTGGGGCGCGCCGAGGAGCGCGCGGCGCTGGCCGGCGCGTGGCGCACGGCGGCGGCCGGCGGCGGCGGCCTGGTGGTGCTGGAGGCGCCCGCCGGCCTCGGCAAGACCCGGCTGCTGCGCGACCTGGCCCGCGCCGTCCACGGCGCCGGCGGGCGCGAGGCGGTCGGCGGGGCGCTCGACCTGGACGGCGCGCCGCCGCTGGCCCCGTGGTCGGAGGCGCTGCGCCCGTTGGCCCTGGCCGCCCCGGCGCCGCCGGCCGGCGCCGGCTGGCCGGCCGACCTGGCCCGCCTCGTCCCGGCGGTCGAGGCGGCGTGGGGGGTCACGGCCCGCGAGCCCTCGCCCATGCCGGACATCGAGCGCGCCCGCACATGGGAGGCGGTGGTCGCCCTTCTGGCGTGGTCGGCGTCCGGCGCGCCGGTGGTGCTGGGCCTGGAGGACCTGCACCGCGCCGACGCCGCGAGCCTCGCGCTGCTGGCCCATGTGGGCCGCCGGCTCGCGGAGATGCCGGTGCTCCTGGTCGTCACGCGCCGCCCGGCGCCGCCCGCCCCCGCCCTCGATGCGGCGCTGGCGGCGGTCGACGCGGCCGGGTCGCTGCGTGCCCGCCTGGTGCTGGCGCCCCTGGCGGAGGAGGAGATCGCACGCCTCGTCGCGCGCGCCGAGCCCGGCCTGGACGCGGCCACCGCGCGCCAGGTGGTGGCCGCCGCCGCCGGCAACCCGCTGCTGGCGCGCGAGGCCGGCCGCGCCGCCGCCGCCGGCCGCGCCCCCGCCGACGGCCTCCGCGACTGGGTCCGCGGCCCCATGAGGAGCCTCGACGGCCACGCCCGGGTCCTGGTCGATCTCGCCGCCGCCGGCGGCCGCCCCCTGGAGATGGCCGAGGCGGCCGACCTGGTCGGCGCCGGCCAATTGGCCGACGCGGTGGACATTGCGGTCGCGGCCGGGCTCCTCGAGGTCGCCGGCCGGCGGGTCGGCTTCGGCCACGACCTGGTGCGGGAGGCCTGCTACGCCGAGCTCGGCGCCCCGCGGGCGCTCGCCGCGCACGCGCGGCTGGCGGAGGTGCTGGCGCGGCGGCCCGGCCGGCGGGCGGCCGAGGTGGCGCGGCACCTGCGCCGCGCCGACGACGGCGAGGGCGCGGCCCGCTGGCTGGCCGAGGCGGCGCAGGAGGCCCGCGCGCTCGGCGCCCTGGACGAGGGCGCCGCCTACCTCGCGGAGGCCGTCCGGCTGGCGGCGGGCGACCCGGCGCGCGAGGCGGAGCTGTGGCTCGACCTGGCCGACCTCCACGCGTGGCGGGCCGACCTCGGCGCGATGGAGGAGGCCGCCGGCCGCGCCCGCGCGCTGATGGAGGCGCGGGGGGACGAGGCCGGCCTGGCGCTGCTCGACGCGTCCCGCAGCCGCTGGCTCCGCACCACGCTCTGCGTGCCGGGCGAGTCGCTCGCCGCGAGCCGGGCGGCCCTGGCCCGCATCGACGACGCCCGCCTGACGGCGCCGGAGGCGCGGCTACTCGCCCTGGGCAGCGCCGCGTGGTCCGAGTCGGTGGCCGGCGACCCGGCGGCGGTGCCGGAGATCGTCCGCGCCGTCCGCGCGATGCCGGAGGCGATGGGCGACCGGGGCCTCGAGGCCGAGCTGGAGCTGGCCCGCGGCACCGCCCTCATCCGCACCGGCGGGTATCCCGCCGCCGCGAAGGCGTGCGAGGGCGCCGCCGAGCTCGCCCGCCTCGCCGGCCGCCCCGACCTTGCCGCCCTGGCCCTCCTGACGGCGGCGTCGGCCTCGGCGTGCGGAGGCGACGTCGCCCACGTGGTCCATTTGGCCGACCGGTCGGCCAGTTGGCCGTGGCCGGGGGTGTCGCTGGAGGCGCAGATGCGGGCGGCGCGGGCGCACGCCCTCGCCCGCCTGGGGCGGCACGACGCGGCGCGGGATGCGGCGGCGGCCAACCTGCGCCGGGCCGAGGGCGGCTCGGACCGCGACCGGGCCCTGGCCGAGCTGGACATGGGCGAGGTGCTCCTGGCCGCGGGGGCGCCGGGCGCCGCGGGCCACCTCCGCGCCGCCCTGGACGCGCCCGGCGGCGGCATCCCCCGGGCGCTGGCGCGGCTGCGGCTGGCGGAGGCGCTGGCGGCGGCGGGCGACGTCGCGGCCGCCGAGGCCGAGCTGGAGCGCGTGCCGTTCGAGCCCGCGGGCCCCGCCGACATGCCCGAGGCGCTGGTCCCGCGGATCGCCGGCGTCCAGGCCGCGATCGCCGCCTCCCGGGGCGACCGGGCGCTGGCGGCGCGCCGGCTCGACGAGGCGGTGGCGGGGTGGGGACGCCTGGCCGGGGGCAGCCCGGCGGGGGACGCCTATGCGGCGGTGCTCGTGGACCTCGGCCGCCCGCCCGTCGCGGGACTGGTGGAGCCGGAGCGCGAGCGCCTGGCGGCTGTCGCCGCGCGCGAGGCGCTGGGGGCGGGGGAGCCGGTGCCGTGACGGGGTTCATCCTCGACTCGGTGTGCCGCGCCCCGGCGATCGAGGTGTTCAAGATCCTCCACGACCCCTCCCGGATCCCGGAGTGGTGGGCCGACGTGGAGCGCGTGGAGGAGGGCCCGGACGGCACGGTGACCCGCTACACCCGCGAATGGCCCGACTTCGCGTACCCGACCGCGGTCGCCCGTCCCGGTCCCGAGGGGACGGTGCGGATCTCGTGCCTGCTGTCGGACATCGTCCACGAGTGGACGCTCGCGCCGCACGCCGAGGGGTGCACCGTGCAGGTGCGGGTGGAGCTGCCGGAGGAGGAGGCGGGGCGCATCGACGCGCAGCGCGCCGAGGTCGGCGGGTCGCTGGCGGGGCTGGTGGCGCTGGCGGAGCGGTCGGCCGCCGACGCGTGATCTCCGATCGGCCCGCACGCCTGCCGATACAGGCTCGGTGCCGATCGAGATGCGATACCGCCGATCCCGTTACGTGGTGGACGGGACGCGCGGCCGGCAGGGGCTCCGCGACGCCCCGCTGCGGCTGGTGCCGCCGTCGCCGGTGCCGCAGGTCGACTGGGAGGAGGCCGTCCGGCGCATCGCCCGGATCCGGCGCCGCCAGCTCGCCCTGGTGGGGGTCGTCGGCGCGCTGACGGTCGCCGGCCCGGTCGCCGTCGCCACCCTCCACGTCTCGCACGCCCGCCCGATCGTCGCCGTGGTCGGCGCCATGGTGGCCACGGCGCTCGTGGGGTGGGCCGCCCTCGACCGCTCGCTGCGCCGGGTGGTGGACGGCCTGGGGCGGTCGGCGCGCATCCTGGCCGGGCTCGCCGCGACCGACCCCCTCACGGAGCTGCCGAACCACCGCGCCTTCCAGGAGCGCCTGCACGAGGAGTGCGCCCGCGCCCTGCGCGCCGGCGCCCCCCTGTCGCTGGTGCTCCTGGACCTGGACCACTTCACGCGCATCAACGACCGCCACGGCCATCCCGCCGGCGACGCCGTGGTGCGCGAGGTGGCCCGCCGCCTGCGGGAGTGCGCCCGCGACGGGGAGATGGTGGCGCGGATCGGCGGCGAGGAGTTCGCGTGGCTGCTGCCGGGCGACGAGATGGACGCCTGGCAGGCGGCCGAGCGCGCACGCCTGGCGGTGGAGGCGGAGCCGGTCGCCGAGGGGATCCGGCTCACGATCTCCGCCGGCGTCTGCGAGCTCGGCCAGGCCGGCTCACCGATGGAGCTGCTGCGCCTGGCCGACGGCGCCCTCTACTGGGCCAAGGCCCACGGGCGGAACCGGAGCGTCCGCTACTCGCCCGACGTGGTCGAGGAGCTCTCCGACGGCGAGCGCGCCGCCCGCCTGGAGCATCAGCAGGCCCTGAACGCCGTCCTGGCGCTCGCGCGGGCGGTGGACGCGAAGGACCCGTACACGATGCGCCACTCCCAGCGCGTCGCCGAGATGGCGGCGCGGGTGGCGCTGGAGATGGGGTGGAGCGCCGACCGGGTGCGCCTGCTGCACGAGGCCGCGGTGCTCCACGACGTCGGCAAGATCGCGGTGCCCGACCTGGTGCTCACCAAGCCGGGACGGCTCACCGACGAGGAGTTCGCGCTCGTCCGGGAGCACCCCGTCCGCGGGGCCGAGATCGTGGCGGAGACGCTCTCCGCGGAGCAGGTCGCCTGGGTCCGCGGCCACCACGAGCGCTTCGACGGCGCCGGCTACCCGGACGGCCTCGCCGGTCACGACATCCCCGACGGCGCCCGGATCCTGGCGCTCGCCGACGCCTGGGACGCGATGACCAGCGATCGCCCGTACCGCCGTGGCATGTCCCCGGCTCGCGCCTTCGAGATCTGCGGGGAGGAGCGCCGCGCCCAGTTCTGCCCCGACGTGGTCGCGGCCCTCGCCCGGCTGTGGGACTCCGGAGCCCTCGCGGGGTCGGACGAGGACGCCGAGGAGGATCCCCTCGGGTCCGCCCAGCTGCAGTACCGCGGAGTCCCCGCCGACGGGATCGGCCGCCGCCGCGACCGCGGCACGGTCTCGGGCTCCGGCCTGGTCTACCGCGGCCAGACGATCCGCGAGGCGCCGCCCCGGTTCTGACCGCCGTGCCAATTGGCCGCGGCCGCGGCCACTTGGCACACGACGATCGCCGCGGCCAGCGGGAGCTGGGTCTCGCCGCGGCTGATGAGGAGCGCGACGCCGAGGACGAGGGTGGCGGCGCTGCAGGCGAGGGGGATCCGCCGGAGGGGGACGGCGTCGGCGGCGATCGCGCCGGCGCCCACCACGATCACCAGCAGGGCACAGGGCGCCGTGACGCTGAAGCGCTCCGGCCGCTCGATCGCGATCGAGGCCGCCAGGGCGGCCCCGCCGGCCAGGAGCAGGATCGCCCGGATGATCACGGCGGCCCCGCCCGGTCGGCGACGCGCCCGGTGAGGTCCACGAACGTGTACCGCACGTCTTCGCCGCGGATGTCGATGCGCAGGTGGCCGAAGCGGGTGAGCGACACCTCGGCGCCGGCGGTGGCGCGGGTGAACTCCTCGGCGCCGATGCGCCCGCCGCCGGTGCCGACGGTGAAGCAGCGGACGCCGTCCACCACCCGCCGCTCGTACCGGTGGAGGTGACCGGAGATGATCGCGTCGACCCCTTCCTCGCGGGCCAGGCGCACCAGCGGCTGCCCCGGCTGCGGCGGCCGGTGCTGCACCAGGAAGCGGTGCCGGAACCCCGGCCGGGCCAGCTGCCGCCGGGCGAAGGCGATGCCCTCGGCGTCGGCCCGGTCGCCCAGCATCACCGCCTGCACCGGCCCGTGCTCCACCACGTACCGCCCGCCCGGCGGGATGTCGAAGGCGGAGCGGATCGCCCCGTCGCCCGGCGGCAGCGCCTCGTGGTCGCCCAGGCCGACGTACACGGGGGCGTTGCGCATCAGCTCCGCCATGGGGCGGAACACGTTCCGGTCGAGCGCGATGTCGGGCGCCGACAGGTAGCTGTTGTCGCCCGCCGTCAGCACCAGGTCGGGGCGCTCCGCCGCCATCGTCCGCGCCACCGCGTACTGCTCGTCTCCGCCGATCCCGTAGTCCGCGATGGCGGCGATGCGGACCGGCGCGTCCGGGTCGACGGAGGGCGTGCCGAACGCGCCGGCGGCGGCTCCGACCCCGTCCACCGACGCCGTCCACGTGTACCGGGTGCCGGGGCGCAGGCCGTCGAGCACGCCGCCGCGCGCGACCACCTCCCGCCCCGCGTCGTCGAGCGCCGTGAGGCGCACGTCGCGGTCCCCGTCGGTGCGCCACCGCAGCTCCGCGGAGTTCCGGTCGACGCGCAGCAGGTACGGCCCGCGGGTGAACGGGCTGCCCTCCGGCCCGAGGAGGTACATCCACCAGTAGAAGACCACGCCCGCGATCGCGAGCAGGGTCACGGCGGCCACCATGCTCATGCCGATCAGGGCGCGGCGCAGGCGCCGCTCGCGCGCGGTGAGGTCCCCCATCCGGCCCATGTTCCCCCAACCGGCCGCCGCCCACCCGGGATCCGCCCCTCAAGCCGGATCGCGCCCGCGCCGATAGGGAGCGTGCCCTCCCGGTTGTCGATGTCGACCGGCTCCGACGGAGGGGTTCATGGACGAAAGGCAGGGAGGCCGGGTGCGCGCACCGAGGCGATCGCGACAGGCCGGGTTCTCGTACATCGAGGTCCTGGTCGGGATCATGATCCTGGCCATCGTGGCCGGGGGCATCGTGCAGGGCCTCGCCGCGACCAGCGCGTCGCTCGGCAAGTCGCGCGCCGAGACCACCGCCACCAAGCTGGCGTCCGCCGCCCTCGACCGGGCCCACCGCATGGCCTACGAGGACGTCGGCCTCGTCGGCGGCAGCCCGCCCGGCCTGATCCCGGCCAGCACCACCCAGACGGTGAACGACGTCCAGTACACGATCGCCACCGACGTCGAGTACGTGGACGATCCGGCCCTCGGCCAGCCGCAGACCTACGTGAACTACAAGCGCGTGACCGTCACGGTCACGCCGGCCACGAACCGGTCGCGGCCCATGCAGGAGACGACGCTGGTGGCCCCGCCGGCGATCGGCGCGATCGCGGGCAAGTCGACGATCGTCGCCACCGTCATCGACGCCCTCACCGACCAGCCCGTCGCGGGCGCGCCGGTGACCGTCGACCTGAGCACCTCGCCGACGCAGACCCGCAACACCGGGTCCGACGGCAAGGTGGTCTTCGCCGGCCTCGAGCCGAGCGCCCTTGCCGCGACCGACCCGAAGTACAAGTACCGGCTCACCGTCGGCCTGCCCGACCCGTGGGTCACCCACCCCGACAGCGCGCCGTCGCAGGCCCAGCAGCACCTGGCCGCGTCCCAGACGTGGACGACGACGCTGAAGGTCTTCAAGCGCGCCACGGTCAACGTGAACGTCCGCGACGCCGCGACGGGCCAGCTCATCACCGAGCGCACCCAGGTGCAGGTGACCACCCCCTCGCCCGACCCGCTCAGCGACACGCTGATCGGCGCCACGGGCCTGTTCACGTTCAACACCATCGCCGGGAAGCCGATCCAGCCGAGCGCCTCCAACTTCACGGTCGCCGTGCAGGCCGACTGCTACGCCAACGGCTCGATCTCGCGCCCCGTCCCGACCGGCTACCCGAGCAACACCGCGGAGACGTTCGACTTCAACCTCACCAAGGTCCCGAGCGGCTACCTGGACGTGACCCTGCGGAGCACCGCGACGGGCAACCCGGTGATCCCGGCCGGCCAGGTGCAGGTGTCGGGCGGCCAGGCGAACATCGCCCCCCGGGTGCGCGACACCGACAGCGCCGGGAAGGTGCGCTTCTGCCTCGACCCGTCCGGTTCGGTCAGCTACGTGGTGTCGGCGGCGAAGGCCGGCTTCGGCGCCGGCTCGATCCTGGCGACCGTCAACGCCAACCAGACGACGCCGCTCACGATGTACCTGGCGCCCACGAGCGGCACCGGCACGATCCGCCTGACCACGGCGACCTCCGGCAAGCTCGTTCGCCTCCAGGCCGTGACCGGCACCTACGACGCCCAGCAGACGACGAACACCTCGCTGTACGCCGACTTCACGGGCCTCGCCTCCGGCAGCTACGTGGCCTACGTCGCCACCGGCTTCTCGGGCGGCACCACGACGTGGAGCACCGGCAAGTCGGTGACCGCCACGGCCAACCAGGTCACGAGCTACAGCGTCCCGTGATCACCCGACTCCGCACGCTGCGGCGCAGGCGCCGCACCCAGGCGGGCTTCACGCTCGTGGAGCTGCTCATGGGGATCGTCCTGTCGGCGGTCTTCGCCGTCGCGATCTACGGGATGTTCTTCTCGACGCTGGACAGCGCCCGCAACCAGCAGTCGCAGTGGCAGGCGCAGTCCACGGGACGCACGGCGATCGACCGCATGTCGTCGGAGATCCGCCAGGCGGTGAGCCCCGACGACGGCCTGACGCCGCCGCTCATCTCGATCTCGCCGACCAGCGTCGAGTTCTACTTCGACCCGTCCCGGTCGTCGACCGCCCTGCGGCCCATCCCGCAGAAGGTGCGCTACCGCATCGTCTCGGGGCAGCTGATCCGCGACCGAGCGGTGGCGCCCCAGACCTCGCCGCCCTACAGCTACGGGGCCTACGGGGCCACGGAGGTGCTGGTCGACGGGGTCCAGAACGGCGCGGTCCCGCTGCTCGCGCCCGTCACCGAGGACGGGCTCGCGCTCCCCGGGACGCTCAACGCGGGCGACACGCGGCTGCGCGACGTCGCGCAGACGTCCCTGCGCCTGCTCATCGCCCAGAAGACCGGTGCCAAGGCAACCACGATGGAGCTGAACACGGATGTCGCACTCCGCAACGCGATCCGGCTCTAGCCGCCGGCGCCGCCGCGCCCAGCGCGGCTCGAGCCTCATCACCACGATCATGCTCACCACCGTCGCCGCGCTGCTCGTGCTCGTCAGCTTCTCGTATGCGCGGAGCACCACCACCCAGACGCAGCGCGAGGGCCGCACGGACCTGGCGCTGCAGGTGGCCGACGCCGGCGTGAGCCGCTACATCTCGCGCCTGGTCGAGGACCCGCGCTACTACGACCACTTCATCGACAAGGCCGAGGACCCGCGCATCGACCCGAGCGGCCAGGTGCACCTCCCGGGCACGGCGTGGACGCCGGGCGTCCCGTGGACGTACGCCTCGGGCACCCCGACCACGTGGACCACGCTCCAGGACGCGCGCTTCGGCCAGTCGGCCTACTCGCTGCGGATCGCGCCGCCCCCGCCCGGCTCCGACCTGGTGACGGTGCAGTCGACGGCGCAGGTGGGCCGCGGCCAGCCGAACCCGGTGATGCGCTCCATCCAGAGCCAGATCCACCCGACGTCGATCGCCGACTTCCAGATGATCTCGAACGCCACCGTGAAGTACGGCTCGACCGCGACGACGACCGGCAAGCTCTACTCGGCGGTGGACATCAACCACCAGGGCATCGCGAGGGCGCCGGCGTACGCGCAGCACTGGGCGTGCTCCAGCAGCCAGTTCGACTGCCCCAGCTCCAGCCCGCCGAGCTCCGTGTTCCAGGGTGGCGCCTACGACTCCAAGACGACGCCGTCGTTCCAGTCGAAGTTCGCGACGCCGATCGACTTCTCGCAGTTCACGCAGTCGCGCCTGGACATCAAGGACGCGGCCACCGCGAGCGGAACCGCGTTCAACGACCCGAGCGTCAACGCCTGGATGGTCCAGTTCCTGGCGAGCGGCCAGATGAAGATCTGGCGCGTGACGGGGTCGTCCGACCCGGGCCAGCAGGTCAACACGCTGAGCTGCTACTCCACGATCAACGTCCCCTCGAGCGGCGCGGTCTACTTCGAGCAGTCGGTGATCGTCTCCGACGGCAGCACCAAGACCGACTCGTGCGGCGCCAGCACCGGGCCGCGGCCGTCGGTGGTGAACGGCCGCGTGACCATCGCGACCAAGGCGAACGTCTACATCGGCGGCAACATCGCCTACAGCGCGCCCGGCGACGACGTGCTGGGCCTGATCGCCGGCAACGAGGTGATCATCGCCAAGTACACGCCGACCAACCTGACGTGGCGCGCCGCGTCCCTCGCCCAGACCGGGCAGTGGCGGACGTGGACGGGCACGGCGGACGGTCACGGCTCGATGCTCTACATCGGCTCGCAGACCACCTCGGACGGTGGGTACGCCTCGATGTTCAACACCCGCGAGTACCAGTACGACGACACCCTGCAGCGCCTGCGCCCGCCCTTCTACCCGATCCTCGAGGGCAGCTGGGACACGTTCTACTGGCGTGAGGTGAAGGCCCCCGGGACGTAGGTGGCAGGTGGCCATTTGGCCGCGTCGGCGGCCAAATGGTCACCTGTAGGCTCGGGGCCGTGAGCCCCGGATGACCGCAACCGCCTTCGGCGCTCTGCTGATCATCCTGGCGGGGGCACTGGCGCGGCACCACGGGATCATCAGGCGCGAGGACGGGCCGCTGCTGGTGCGCCTGGTCATCCACCTGGCGCTGCCGCCGCTGATCTTCCTGATCATCGCGGAGGCCGACCTCGACCTCTCGCTGCTGCTGGTGCCGCTGGTGGGGTACGCCCTCCACTTCATCCTGCTGGGCATCGTGACGCTGTCGGTGCGGGTGTGGGGGATGGAGCGACCCCGGGCGGGGGCGATGGTGGTGGCGACGGCGGTGGGGAACACGGGGTTCTTCGGCCTGCCGCTGATCGCGGCGTCCGGCAGCGGCTTCTCGCTGCCGGCGGCGGTGATGTACGACTCGCTCTGCACCGGGGTCATCACATGGACGTCGACCGTCGCGATCGCGTCGTCGTTCGGCCGGGCGGAGGGCGAGCCGCGGATGTCGTCGCGCGAGCTCGGCCGGATCCTGCTGCTCCCGCCGAACTGGGCGCTGGCGGCGGGGCTGGTCTGGAACCTCTCCGGGCTGGGCGAGTTGCCGTCGGCGATCGAGCGGCCCATGGAGATCCTGGCGGGTGCGACGCTGCCGCTCACGATGCTCTACGCCGGCGTGATGATCGACTTCCGGGGGCTCCGGCGGCTGTGGCCGGAGCTGAGCTACGTGACGGTGATCCGGCTGGGGTTGAGCGCCGTCATCGGCGCCGGTCTGGCCGTCGCGGTGGGCCTGGAGGGTGACGTCCTCCACACGGTCGTCATCATGGCGGCCATGCCGACCGCGATGATGTCGCTCGTGCTGGGCACCCGATACGGATTGCGCTCCGACGTCCTCGCGGGCGCGGTGGTGGTGACGACGCTCCTCGCGACGATCACGCTGCCGGCGTGGCGGGCGGTGCTGCTGTGACCCCGACCGCGGCGCCCCCCGGCTTCGGCGAGCGCCTGGCGGCGGCGGTGGAGGCACGGGCCAGCCAGGTGGTGCTGGGCCTCGACCCGGACCCGCGGCGCGTGCCGGGCGGGGCGGAGGGCGCGCGGGCGTTCTGCCGCAGGGCCATCGCGGCGGCGGGCCCGGCGTGCGTGGCGGTGAAGCTCCAGCTCGCCACGTTCGAGCGGTTCGGCACGGCGGGCTGGGACGCCTTCGAGCGCGTCGCCGCCGCCGGCGCGGAGGCGGGGCTCCTGGTGATCGCCGACGCGAAGCGGGGCGACGTGGATGTGACGTCCCGGGCCTACGCCGACGCGTTCCTGCGGCCGCCGATCGATGCGCTCACGATCAACCCGAGCCTGGGCGGCGACGCCATCGCGCCGTTCATCGAGGCGGCCGCCTCGGGGGCCCGCGGCCTGTTCGCCCTCGTCCGCACGTCGAACCCGGGGGCGGCCGACTTCCAGGACCTCCCCCTCGCCGACGGCGGAATGTGGCACGAGGCCGTGGCGCGCCGGGTGGCGGAATGGGGTGCCCCGAGCGTCGACGGATCAGGCTTGAGCTGCCTCGGCGCCGTCGTGGGCGCGACCGTCCCGGAGCGCATCGAGGGCCTCCGCGCCCTGATGCCCCACCAACCGTTCCTGGTCCCCGGCGTCGGCGCCCAGGGGGGCAGGCCCGAGGACCTGAGAGGCGCCTTCGGGGGCCGCCGCGCCGGAGCCCTCGTCGCCGCCAGCCGCTCCATCATCTTCGCGGAGTCCCCCCGCCGCGCCGCCGAAGAACTCCGCGAGACCCTCTGGGAGGTCTCCGGAGGCTGATGCCCCCGGGCTCCGCCCCTCCGCCGGAGCCCTGATGCCAATTGGCCGCGCCCGCGGCCATTCGCTCTCGGGACGACACGGGGGCGGGACGGTGTCGGCACATCCCGGGGTGGTCTCGCGACACCGGGGAGGGCCAAGCTCCCGGTGCGATGGCGAGGAGTTTCTACAAGGGCGAGAAGCTTGGCTCGACGCCGGCGTGTGCGATCTGCGTCGGGAAGGGGCGGGGGCGTCGGGCGCAGCTGCACCTTGCCCGCGGGGTGTCCGTCTGGCTTTGCGAGGAGCATCGCGATCCCGCGTTCCTCCGGAGCCGGGCGGGCCGGGACATCGTGGTGTCGCTCATGCACGTGTGGCGCTCCGCCGGCTGCCTCACCGCCCGCCGCTCGGACGCCCTCTCGGCGCTGCGGGACCGCATCCTCATCGCACCGCGCACCCCCGCCAGGCCCGGGTCGTACACGTGGCCGACCGTCCGCCTCGAGGCCGAGCGGCGGTTCGCGGCGGGGGAGGACCCCGCCGCCGTCATCGACGACCTCCGCATCCGGGAGGACCAGCGACCCGGCCCTGCGCGCCCGCCGTCCGT
>JBFWNT010000009.1:0-121870 GCA_050250915.1 Thermoleophilia bacterium | reverse complement strand
ACACGTGGCCGACCGTCCGCCTCGAGGCCGAGCGGCGGTTCGCGGCGGGGGAGGACCCCGCCGCCGTCATCGACGACCTCCGCATCCGGGAGGACCAGCGACCCGGCCCTGCGCGCCCGCCGTCCGTGCGGACGATGCGTCGGTGGTTCCGGGAGGGACGGTGGCGCGAGGACGACCCCGACGGCGACGGCCCATCCCAGGGGCACTGGTCGACCCCCGCGGGGGCTGGCCGGACCTCCGGCCCCCGCAGGGGTCGACCACTACCGCCGGTCTATTCGTACCCTATGAGAAGCGATTTTATCGTTTCCGTCGAGAGAACTTCCGCGCCCAGTCGCCGCTGTGCGCGCAATGCACGGTCGTGGGCGTCGTCGGGGAGGACGCCGCCGTGGGCCTCCGCGGCGGTGGCGTCGGCGGCGACCAGGGTGCGCAGCCGACGTCCCACCGCCTCCCGCGCCGTCGCCGTGCACCCGCCGCACGAGGTGAAGCCCGCAACCACCACCGCGTCGATGCCGAGGCCCTCCAGGCGCTTCGCCAGCGAGGTCCCGTCGAACGCTCCGCGGGCACGCTTCTCGATCACCGGCTCGCCGCGCACGGGCGACACCTCGGGACGGAAGTCGAAGCCCGGGCCGCCGGGGCGGAAGTCGTCGAAGACGGGGTCCTCGCCGACGTGCCGGACGTGCACCACGTGCGCCCCCTGCCGCCGCGCCTCCGCGAGCAGCTCCGCCGCCTCCCACAGCGCCGCCTCGCCGCCCGGCAGCTCGTGCGGTCCGCCCGGGATGAAGTGCTCCTGCTGCGCGTCGATCAGCAGCAGGGCGGTGCGGTGCGGTTCGAGTGGGGCGGTCGCGATCAAACAGGGTTCTCCGGCGGTGCACAACGGTCTCAGAAGGCCCACTACGAATGAGCCACCCGGGTGGATCACCCGTCCCGGAAGATTTCTTCCGACGACCCCCGGTAGGCTCCGCCGGTGCTCCGCCGGCTCGCGGTCCTCGCCGTCATGGCAATCCTGCTCGCCGCCGTGCCGGGGCTCGCCGCGGCACCCCGGGTCGCGTCACCGGCGTATATCGTCCTGAACCCGGCAACCGGTGAAGTGCTCGCCCAGCGGGCCGCCGACCGGGAGCTCCCCATGGCGAGCACCACGAAGATCATGACTGCGCTGATCGTGCTGGAGCGCGCCGATCTGGACGACACCTTCACCGTCCCGGCGGAGGCGGTCGCGGTCGGTGGGTCGACGGCCCAGCTCGAGGAGGGGGAGCAGCTCAGCGTCCGCGACCTCCTCACCGGCCTGCTGGTGGCGAGCGGCAACGACGCTGCGGTGACCCTCGCCGACGGGGTCGCCGGGAGCCAGGCCGCCTTCGTCCAGATGATGAACGCGAGGGCGAAGGAGCTGGGGCTGCGGCACACGCACTTCGCCAACCCCCACGGCCTCGACGCCCCAGGCCACTACTCCAGCGTCCGCGACCTGGTGTCGCTCGCCGAGGTGGCGATGAAGAACCCCGTCTTCCGCGAGGACGTCTCGAGCCGCCGGGCGACCATCCCCGGGCCGAATGGCGTCGGCGAGCGCCAATTGGAATCCGAGAACGAGCTGCTCGACATCGACCCCGAGGCCGACGGCGTCAAGACGGGGATGACCGACGGCGCCGGCTTTGCGCTCGTCGCCCACGCCAGCCGCTCCGACACGGGGATGGACCTGTACCTCGCGTCGCTGCGGTCTCCCAGCTCGGACGTCCGCGCCCGCGACGCCCGCGTGCTGCTCGACGACGCGTTCTCCCACTACGCGAAGGCCCGCCTCCTGGAGGCCGGGACCGTCGTCGCACGCGCCCAGGTCGACGGCGTGCCGGGCGCGACGATCCCCATCGTCCCCGCCGCCCCGCTCGATGCCCCGCTGCGCCTCGGTGAGCCCGTGACCGCGACCCTCGTCGCGCCGCAGGAGGTGGAGCCGCCCGTCGCGCGCGGCGACGTCGTCGGCCGCATCACCTACCGGCAGAATGACCGCGCCATCGGCCAAATGGACCTCGTCGCCGGGGAGGCGGCCGGGGGGCCGGGGATCCTGGACCGCCTGCGCGCCGGGTGGGAGGAGCTCGTCCCGTGATCGTGACCGTCACCCTCAACGCCGCCCTCGACCGCACCGTCCGGGTGCCGAACTTCCAGCTCGGCGCGCGGCACCGGGCCGAGGCCTCGCTGCGCCTGCCGGGCGGCAAGGGCGTCAACGTGGCCCGGGCGCTGAAGACGCTGGGGCAGCCGGTCATCGCCACCGGCCTCGCCGGCGGCCGGGTGGGCACGTACATCATCGAGCAGCTGACGGCGGAGGGGATCCTCAACGACTTCGTCCGCATCCAGGAGGAGTCCCGCACCAGCACCGCCGTGATCGACCCCACCAACAACCAGCAGACGGAGATCAACGAGTGGGGGCCGTCGGTGCAGCCCGGGGAGCTCGACGTGCTGCTCGACAAGATCCGCTACCTCTCCCGCGGCGCCGACGTCTTCGTCCTGGCCGGCTCTCTCCCGCGCGACGTGCCCACCGACTGGTACGAGCGGGTTCTCCGCGAGCTGCGGCGCGACGGGATCGTCACCGCCGTGGACGCCACCGGCCCGGCGCTCCGCTCCGCACTCACCGCCGACCCCGGCGTGGTGAGCCCCAACGTCCGCGAGGCCGAGGAGATCGTGGGCCACGAGTTCAGCGACGAGGACGACATGGCCTACGCCGCCCGCACCCTCACCGAGCTGGGCGCGGAGACCGCGCTCATCCACCACGAGGACGGGTGCGTCGCCCGCGTGCGCACGGGCGACGGCAAGCGCGGCCGCACCTTCCGGGCGCGGCTGCCGCGCCGCGAGGACGTCGTCTCCACCGTCGGCTCCGGCGACGCCCTGCTCGCCGGCTACCTCTCCGCCCGCTACGGCAACCAGCCGCCCGAGAAGGCCCTCGCGCTGGCCGTGGCGTGCGGTGCCGCCAACACGCAGCGCTTCGGCGCCGGCGTCTTCGACCCCGCCGACGTCGAGGCGCTGATGCGCCGCGTCGAGGTCGTCATCGACGAGGACTGACATTCCTGTCAGGCGTCCCGCCGACCCCGCCGCTACACTCGCCCGATCAGGACTTGTGAGCACCGCACCGCATCCATGAAGCCCGGCGAAGACCCAGGCCCCGACACGTTCGGGCCTGGGTCTTCCCGTCTCCGGGGGCGGTCGGACGGACGGGCCGGGGGGCGCTGAGTGGAGATCGAGATCGGGCGTGGCAAGCGGGGACGCAGGGCGTACGGGCTGGACGAGATCGCGATCGTGCCGAGCCGGCGCACGCGCGATCCGGAGGACGTCGATCTGAGCTGGCGGCTCGACGGGCACACCTTCGACCTGCCGATCCTCGCGTCGGCGATGGACGGGGTGGTCGACACCCGCACGGCGGGGATGATCGGCAAGATCGGCGGCCTGGGGGTCCTCAACCTGGAGGGCATCCAGACGCGGTACGAGGAGGCCGATGCCGAGCTGGAGCGCATCGCCGGGCTGCCGGTGCCGGAGGCCACCCGCGGCCTCCAGGAGGTCTACCAGGAGCCCGTCAAGCCGGAGCTCATCGCCCAGCGGATCCGTGAGATCAAGGACCAGGGCGTCGTCGTGGCCGGGTCGCTCACGCCCCAGAAGGTCACCGACTACATCGACGTGGCGCTCGACGCCGGCCTCGACATCCTGGTCATCCAGGGCACGGTGGTCTCCGCCGAGCACGTCTCGTCGGTCGCCGAGCCGCTCAACCTGAAGCGCTTCATCGCCGAGCTGCCGGTCCCCGTGATCGTCGGCGGCTGCGCCTCGTACCACACGGCCCTCCACCTCATGCGCACCGGCGCGGTCGGCGTGCTGGTGGGCGTCGGCCCGGGCGCGGCGTGCACCACGCGCCAGGTCATCGGCGTGGGCGTCCCGCAGGCCACGGCGATCGCCGACGCCGCCGGCGCGCGCATGCAGCACCTGCTCGAGACGGGCCAGTACGTCAACGTCATCGCCGACGGCGGCATGGCCTACGCCGGCGACCTCGCGAAGGCCATCGCCTGCGGCGCCGACGCCTGCATGATCGGCTCGCCGTTCGCGAAGGCCGCCGAGGCCCCCGGCCGCGGCTACCACTGGGGCATGGCGACGTTCCATCCGCAGCTCCCGCGCGGCACCCGGGTCAAGACCCAGACCATCGGGACGCTCGAGGAGATCATGACCGGGCCGGCCCACGAGAACGACGGCACCCTCAACCTCGTCGGCGGCCTGCGCAGCGCGCTCGCGACCTGCGGCTACGACTCGATCCAGAGCTTCCAGAAGTGCGAGGTGATGGTGGCGCCGGCGCTCAAGACCGAGGGCAAGAAGCTCCAGCAGACCCAGTCCGTGGGGATGGGCTAGGACCGCCAGGCACATGGCGGAGCTCGTCCGCTCCTACGGGGCGGCGATGACGGTCACCGGGTCCTGCCACCTCCTCGAGGCCGGCGGGGCCCGCGTGCTCGTCGACTGCGGCGCATTCCAGGGCTCCCGGGCGCTGTTCGCGCTCAACCGGGAGCCGCTCGCGTTCGACCCGCCGTCGGTCGATGCGCTGCTGCTCACCCACGCGCACCTCGACCACTCCGGTCGCCTGCCGGTGCTGCTGAAGCAGGGCTTCCGGGGCCCCATCCACGCCCGGCCCGCGACGATCGAGCTCACCGAGCACCTGCTGCGGGACGCGGCGAAGATCCAGCACGAGGACGCCGAGCGCGACCGTCGCCACGGCCGCACGCCCGACCCGCCGCTGTTCGACGAGGACGACGTCCAGGCGGTGCTCGCGCGGATGGAGCCCTTCGAGTACGGGCAGCCGTTCGACGCCGCGGGGCTGGCGGTCACGGCGCAGCCGGCCGGACACATCCCCGGGTCGGCGGTGTTCCGGGTGCAGGCGGGGGAGGCGACCGTCGCGTTCAGCGGGGACGTCGGCAATGCCCGCAAGGAGGTGCTGCCCGATCCGGCGCCGTGCCCGGAGGCCGACCTGGTGCTGATGGAGGGCACCTACGGCGACCGCGACCACCGGCCGTACGACGCCACCATCGCCGAGCTGGCGGAGTTGCTGCGGCGGGCGCAGGACCGGGGCGGGAAGATCCTGGTGCCGTCGTTCGCGCTGGAGCGCACCCACGAGGTGCTCTACACGCTCGCCCACCTGGAGCGCGACCACGACATCGCGCCGCTCCCCGTCTACGTCGACTCGCCGCTCGCCACCAGGGTGGACGAGGTCTACGACCGACACCCCGAGGAGCTGTCCGACGAGCTGCGGCTGCTCCGGAGCCTCGGGAAGGACCCCTTCCAGCCGAAGCACCTCCACTACACCCGCTCGGTCGACGACTCGCGCACGATCACGGCGTCGCCGGGCGCGGCGATCGTGATCGCCGGCTCGGGGATGCTCTCCGGCGGCCGCATCCTCCACCACCTGCTCGCCGGGATCGGCGACCCGTCCACCACCGTCCTCATCGTCGGCTTCCAACCGCGCGGCGGCCTGGGGCGGGAGCTGATCGACGGCGCCGACCGCGTGCGGATCATGGGCAGGGAGGTGCGGGTGCGGGCGCAGGTCGCGACCGTCGGCGGACTCTCGGCGCACGCCGACCGGAGCGAGCTGCTCGACTGGATCCGGCCCGCCGGCGCGCGCGCCGCGGTGCGGCTGGTGCACGGCGAGCCGCAGTCCCTCGAGGCCCTGCGCGGCACGCTGGCGGGGGAGGGGATCGCGGCGTCCCTCCAGCCCAGCGAGGTGGCCCTCCCACAGGGTCACGGCCACCGCGAGGAGGCGGGCGAGTGACCGTCCCGGCGGCCAATTGGCCACGGCGGCGGCCACTTGGCCGTCGCTCACCAGCCGTCCGGGCCGCACCGGTATCCTGACCGCCTTGACGACCTCGACCCACACGCCGGCGCTCGATCCGGCGCTCGCCGCCGCCGTCCCCGGCGGGGTGCTGGTGGTCGATTTCGGGGCGCAGTACAGCCAGCTCATCGCGCGCCGCATCCGCGAGTGCCGCGTCTTCTCGGCGGTGGTGCCGCACGACACGCCGCCGCACGAGATCCAGGCGCTCAAGCCGGCCGGGCTGGTGCTGTCGGGCGGCCCCGCGTCCGTGTATGCGCCGGGCGCCCCGGCCCTCGACCCGCGGCTGCTCGACCTGGGCATCCCGGTCCTCGGCATCTGTTACGGCCTCCAGGCCATGACCCTCGCCCTGGGCGGCGAGGTCGCCCGCACCGGCGCCGGCGAGTACGGCAAGACGCCGATCGAGGTGCGCTCGCGGGAGGGGATGTTCGCCCAGCTCCCGGCCGAGCAGTGCTGGATGAGCCACCGCGACGCCGTCGCCCGCGCGCCCGAGGGGTTCGCCGTGACCGCCTCGACCGCGTCGAGCCCCGTCGCCGCGATGGAGGCCCGCGACCGCCGCATGTACGGCGTCCAGTTCCACCCCGAGGTGGTGCACACGCCGTTCGGCACCGACCTGCTCAAGTGGTTCCTGTTCGAGGCGTGCGACTGCTCGCCCACGTGGACCGCCACGCACGTCATCGAGGAGCAGGTCGAGCGCGTCCGCGCGCAGGTGGGCGAGGCCCGCGCCATCTGCGGCCTCTCCGGCGGCGTCGACAGCGCGGTCGCCGCGCTGATCGTCCACAAGGCGATCGGCGACCGGCTCACCTGCGTGTTCGTCGACCACGGCCTGATGCGGATGAACGAGGGGCAGCAGGTCGAGGAGGCCTTCGGGCGTCACTTCGGCGTCCCGCTCGTCCACGTCCGCGCCCAGGAGCACTTCATCAGCGCCCTCAGCGGCATCACGGAGCCCGAGGAGAAGCGCAAGACGATCGGCCGCGAGTTCATCCGCATCTTCGAGCGCGAGGCCGAGAAGCTCTCGGACGCCCGCTTCCTGGTGCAGGGGACGCTCTACTCGGACGTCATCGAGTCGGGCTCCCGCGACGCGGCCAAGATCAAGAGCCACCACAACGTCGGCGGCCTGCCGGACGACATGGTGGTGGAGCTGGTGGAGCCGCTGCGGCAGCTCTTCAAGGACGAGGTGCGGGTGGTGGGCGAGGAGCTGGGCCTGCCGGAGAACATGGTGTGGCGCCAGCCGTTCCCGGGGCCGGGCCTCGCGATCCGGATCATCGGAGAGGTCACCCAGGAGCGCCTCGACATCCTCCGCCACGCCGACTTCGTGCTGCAGGAGGAGGTCCGCCGCGCGGGCATGTACCGCGACCTGTGGCAGAGCTTCGCCGTGCTGCCGGCAATCAAGAGCGTCGGCGTGCAGGGCGACGAGCGCACCTACGCGTACCCGATCGTGATCCGCGCCGTCACCTCCGACGACGCGATGACCGCCGACTGGGCGCGCCTGCCGTACGACCTCCTGGAGCGGATCTCCAGCCGCATCATCAACGAGGTGGACGGCGTCAACCGGGTGGCCCTGGACCTCACGTCCAAGCCCCCGGGCACCATCGAGTGGGAGTAACCGCGCACTAGCGGAATCGTTCGGTTCCGCCCCGACGGCTGGTCAATCCTGACCATGCCCGCCGGGCGGGGTCCTGGGACCCTCCCCGGGTGACGCGTGCCCGTCTCCCGACCGCGGCGCTCGGCGCCGCCGTGGCCCTCGCGCTGCCCGCCGCGGCCCTCGCGGCGAGCCCCGCCCAGGTGCTCCGGGCGCTCAACGCGGAGCGCGCCGCGAACGGCATCCCCGCCGCCGTCCAGGAGGCCCCCGACCAGTCGGCGGCGTGCGCGCTCCACAACGCGTACCGGGCGGCGAACGGCGGCGCCGCCGTGGGCCACCTCGAGGACCCCGACCGGCCGGGATACACGCCGGAGGGCGCCCAGGCGGGCCGGTCGGCGGTGCTGGCGGGGACGAGCTGGTCGGACGGCAACCCGTACGCCGACGCACCCATCCACCTGATGCGGCTCATGGACCCCCGCCTCCAGCGCGCCGGGGTCGACGACCGCCCGGACCTGAGCTGCACCACCGTCATGTCCGGCCTCGGCCCCGCCGGCCCCGCCGACGCGGTCTACACGGTGCCCGGCGACGGGCGCACCGGGATCCCGGTCGCCCAGGTGGCGGAGGAGGCGCCCTTCGTGCCCGGGGATCTCCTCCGCCTCCCCGCCGGCACCCGCACCGGACCCCATCTGCTCGTGCTCGCCGACGGCCCCTTCGCCCGCGACGGGGAGACCCGCCTGGCGGACGTCCGCCTGGCCGGTCCGCTCGGTCCGGTGGAGGTGCGGTGGATCGACGACGCCGACCCCCGCATCAGCCCGTACATCCCGCCCGGCGGCATCGCGGTGCCGGTGCAGCCCCTCGTCGCGGGCTCGGTCTACCGGGGGAGCGCCACCGTCCTGGGCGCCGGCGGGGTCCGCCTCACCCGCACGTGGTCGTTCCGCACCGCCGGGATCGCGCCGTGGGCCACGCCGCCCCCGCCGCCGCCCGCCGCCGCGCTGACCGGCCGCGCCGACGTGACCGTCCGGGTGCGCGGCCGCCGCGTGGTGCTGGCCTCCCCGCCGGCGCTCGCGGGCCGCACCGCCCGCGTGGAGGTGACGCTCGGCTCCACGAGCCGGCGGCTCGCGGTGCGCCTGGCGACGCGGAGCCGGGTGATGCTCAGCCGCGCCGAGGCGCGCGCCGACCGCACCCGCATCGCCGTCCGCGTCCCCGGCTTCGCGTCGGCCGGGGTGCGGTGGCAGGCGGCGACCGTCCGGACCAGCGTGGGACGTGCCCGGGGCTGACCCCCTCCCCGGAGGCGCTCAGCCCAGGAGCGCCAGCACGTCCTCGGGCGGGCGGCCCAGCGCCGCCCGCCCATCGTCCGTCACCAGCACCGGCCGCTCGATGAGCACCGGGTCGGCCACCATCGCCGCGATCCACCGGTCCCGGTCGTGCGGCCACTCGCGAAGCCCCAGCTCCGCCGCGACCGGCTCGCCGACGCGCGCGAGCTCCCACGGCTCGCGCCCGAGCGCCCGCAGCACCGCGTCCAGCTCCTCCGCCGTTGGCGGCTCGTCGAGGTAGCGCCGCTCCCGGAACCCGACGCCGCGCGCCTCCAGCAGGCCCTTCGCCGCACGGGACTTCGAGCACCGGGGGTTGTGCCACAGCTCCACCCCCCGGATGCTCGCAGACGGACCACTTGGCCGCGGCCGCGGCCAATTGGCACCGGTGTCATGTCGCGTCGGCGGTCGCGGCCGCGGCCTCCATGGGGGTGGCGAGGAGGGCTTCGACCTCCTCCCACTCGGCGGCGGTCTGGCGGCCGGCGTCCCATTCGGCCATGAGGGACTCGTGGACGCGGAGCAGGTCGGGGTCGTCCTTGGGGAGCTCCCGTCCGGTGTGCTGGCGGATCAGGAAGACCAGGCCCGCGAGGCCGGAGTCCCGGGTGAGGCTCACCTCGAGGGGGCGGCCGAGCAGGCGGGGGACGTCGAACGGGGCGTACATCCACCAGAACTTGTTCAGCCCGTCCGCGTGGATGCCGGCGCGGGTGCGGTGGGCGTCCTTGCCGTACAGCGGATACGTCGGCGGCACCGGGCGGCCGAGGCCGGCGTAGAGGTCCGCCAGGTCGCTCAGGACATGGAAGTCGGGAAGCGGCTCGTCCATCAGCCCCATCCCGGCGACGTGGAGCAGCACCGCCTCCAGGGGGGCGTTGCCCGTGCGCTCGCCGGTGCCGAGGAGCGTCCCGTTGACCACCGCGCACCCGGCCTGGATGGCGGCGAGGCAGTTCGCGACCACCAGGTGGGTGTCGTTGTGCGGGTGGAACTCCAGGTCCTCCGCCGCGACGCCCAGCGAGCGGAGCACCCGGATCCAGCGCGGAACAGACCGGGGGGCGGCCACGTACTCGTACGGGAGCCCGAGGCCCATCGTGTCGCACACCCGGAACTTCGGCCGCAGCGCGGGGCCGTGCTCGGCGCACACCGCCATCACCGCCTCCGCGAAGGGCAGCACGAACTCCTCCGGCGCCCGGGTCGCGTCCTCCAGGTGCAGCCGCGGCCGCAGGCCCGCGTCCAGGACGGCCCGCACCGCGTCCAGGTACGCCTCGGCGGCCTGCCGCCGCCCGCCCGGCCGGAACTTGTGGAACGTGTGGTAGTCGCTCGCGGAGGCGAGCATCCCCGTCTCGCGCACCCCCAGGCCGCCGACCAGCTCGGCGTCCTTGCGGCTCGCGCGGATCCAGGTGGTGGGCTCCACCGGAGCGCCGCCCGCGTGACGCTCCAGCGCGGCCTGGAGGATGCGCCGGTCGGCGGGCCGGTAGACGAAGAACTCGGCCTGGCGGATGCCGCCACTGGCGCCCGTGAACGCGCACATCAGGTCGTAGATGCGGATGCCCGCCTCCACGGTGAGGGGCAGCCCGCCCTGCTGGCCGTCGCGGTGGGTGGTCTCCGTGGTCCAGGCGGTCGCGGGGAGCCCGTCCGGGCGGGCGGTCCACTCCCAGCGGGGGAAGCCGTCGCGGGGGAACGACGCCGGGAACAGCTCGGGGGCGTCGGGGTCGGTGAGGTTCGCGAAAGTGGTCATGCACCGAAGGTACGGACCGCCGCATCATGCCGTCAATATTGATCGCTATGATCAATGCATGGCTGTCGAGACGATGAGCGCCGCCGAGGCCGCCGACGCCCTCGGCGTGTCCCGCGCCACGCTCTACGCCTACGTCAGCCGGGGGCTGCTGGCCTCCGAGCCGGGGCCCGGCCCGTCCCGCGCCCGCCGTTACCCGCGGGCGCCCGTCGAGGCCCTCATCGCCCGCCGCGAGACATCGCGCGACCGCGGGCTGGCGGCCCACGGCCAGCTCCACTGGGGGCTGCCGGTGCTCGACTCGGAGCTGACGCTGATCGAGGGCGGCCGGGCCTTCATCCGCGGTCACGACATCGTCGCCCTCTCGCGGGAGCGGACGTTCGAGGAGGTCGCGGCGCTGCTGTGGACCGGCGACCCGGGCGAGGCCGCCGCGTTGCTCCCGGCCGCCGCCGGCGACGCCCCCGATGCGATGCCGCTGCTGGGCGGTCCGGTGGTCGCCGCGCTCGCCGCCCACCTGACCGCCGCCGGGGAGACGTCGCTCGCCACCCTCGGCGCGGGCGACGCCGCGGCGCTGCGCGGGGCGGCGCGCGTCGTCGCCGGGATGTTCACGGCCGCGGGGGCGCGGGGGCCGGGACGGCTGGCCGAGCGCCTCGCGCACGGGTGGGGCTCGGACCGGCCGCGCGACATCGAGGCGGCGCTGATCCTGTCGGCCGACCACGAGCTCAACGTCAGCGCGTTCACCGCCCGGACGGTCGCGTCGGCCGACGCGGGGGTGGAGCACGTGCTGCTCGCCGCTCTCTGCGCGCTGCGCGGGCGCCGTCACGGCGGCCTCACCGACCGCGTGGAGGCGCTGGTGCGCGACGCCGCCGCCGACGGCCCCGCCCGCGCCGCCGAGCGCGCGCTCACCGACGGCGGCGGCCTGCCGGGGTTCGGGCACCCCCTCTACCCGGACGGCGACCCCCGCGGGGCCGAGCTGCTGCGGCTCGCGGCCCCCGCCGACCCGGCGGTCACCGGCCTGGTGGCGCTGGCGGAAGAGCAGCTCGGGCTGCGGCCCACCCTCGACCTGGGGCTCGCCGCGCTGGCGCGCGCGCTCCGGCTGCCCGCCGGCGCCGCGCTGGGGCTGTTCGCGCTCGGCCGCTCCGCCGGCTGGGTGGCGCACGCGCTGGAGGCCCGGCGCGACGACCGGCTGGTGCGACCCCGCTCGCGCTACACCGGCCCGCCGCCGGTGGGATCATCCACGCCGTGACGGGGGAGAAGGTGCGCATCGACAAGTGGCTCTGGGCCGCGCGCTTCTTCAAGACGCGATCGCTGGCCACCGAGGCCGTCGCCGGCGGCCGCGTCCACGTCGACGGCCAGCGCGTGAAGCCCGCCAAGGAGGTCCGGGTGGGCGACCGGCTCGAGATCAGCGTCGGGGAGGCCGTGTTCGCCGTGGAGGTCCTCGGCCTGGCCGACAAGCGCGGGCCGGCATCGCAGGCGCAGGGTCTCTACGAGGAGAGCGAGGAGTCACGGGCGCGGCGGGAGCGCCAGCGCGACCTGCGCCGCATGGCGCCGCCGCTCGGCCACGACCTGCAGGGGCGCCCCAGCAAGCGGGACCGCCGCCGGCTCGAGGCCCAGCGCGCGGGTTCGCGGCGCCGCGGCGGGGGTACCACCGGGGTGTGAGCTGGAGCCGCGTCAACCTCGGCGACGTCGAGGACCAGGCCGCCAAGCACGGCTTCGGGGACAGCCAGGAGGCCCGCTTCCCCCGCCGCGAGCTGGGCGCCGAGCAGACGGGCTTCGGCCACATCGTGGTCAAGCCGGGCAAGCGCCAGCCGTTCTCGCACCGCCACGGCACCGTCGAGGAGTTCTACGTGGTGCTCTCGGGCTCCGGGGTCCTGAAGCTGGACGACGAGCTGGTGGAGCTCTCGCCGAAGGACGTCGTGCGCATCGGCCCCGGCGTGGCGCACGGCATGGAGGCCGGGCCCGACGGCCTGGAGGTGCTCGCCTTCGGCCCGCTCGGCGACGGCGACGCGGAGATGGTCGAGGGCCTCTGGGAGGACCCCGAGGGCTGAGCCGCCCGGCGGCTCCGCGCTACGCGGTGCGGCGGGTGCGGGAGGGGCGCGGCGAGCGGCTGTGCTCGGAGAGCAGCCCGCCGTCGTCCTTCACCAGGAGGTACGCCCCGTCGTCGGGACCCTCCAGGAACTCCACCATCTCGACCAGCTTCTCGGGCCCGAGCGACGCGGCCAGGCGGGCGGCGAACGCCTCCACGTCGACCTTGGGCACCGCCTCGGCCGCCGCCTCGGCGGCACGCGCGGCCCGCTCGCGGCTGGCGCTCGCGGACAGGGGCCGGCTGGGCGCCCAGACCTTGCGGCTCTGGGTGTGGTGCCAGCAGTACGGGCTCCCGCGGAAGGGGCTCTGCTGGCATCTCTTTCCGTGCGCCGCGATCGCGACGCACCGGCTCACCGAGCGGGTCTCCATCGTGGACGGGCCGTCATCAGTGACGGCGCGATCCTCCAATCCGTTATCCGGTGTATCAGTTGTAAACCTCACGAGTCGTCGTGTCCAGCCCGGTGGAGGCCCTTCGGGTTGCGACGACACCCGCATTTTCCTAGACTCCGCGGTCGTTCTCGCGGCGCTCTCGCGCCGCGTCGTCATGTCAGGGAAGAGGTCGGACCCGCACGTGAGCACAGTCAGCGCAAAGCCCGGAACCGTCGATCGCCAGTGGTGGATCGTCGATGCGGAGGGCCAGAACCTGGGCCGGCTCGCGTCGGTCATCGCCGAAACCCTCGCGGGCAAGCGCTCGCCCTGGTACACGCGGCACTGCGACACCGGCGACTTCGTGGTCGTCGTGAACGCGGAGAAGGTCACGGTCACCGGTAACAAGCTCCGTGACAAGCGCTACTGGCGTCACTCGGGCTACCCGGGCGGCATCCGCAGCAGGACCCTCGGCGAGCAGCTCGAGCGCCGCCCCGAGGAGGTCCTGCGCAAGGCCGTCCGCGGGATGCTCCCGAAGAACAGCCTCGGCCGCGCCCAGCTGACGAAGCTCAAGATCTACGCGGGCGGCGAGCACCCGCACGCCGCGCAGCAGCCCAAGCCGCTGCGCCTCACCCGCGTCGCGGAGGTCACCGCATGAGCACCGAGACTCCCGCGGGCGCGGCCCGCTACCGCGCCACCGGCAAGCGCAAGAGCGCCGTCGCGCGCGTCACGCTCACTCCCGGCTCCGGCGCGATCACCTGCAACGGCCGCCCGATCGACGAGTTCTTCGGCCGTAAGGTCCTGGTGACCGAGGCGCGCCAGCCCCTCACGGTCACGGGCACCGAGGGCCGCTTCGACGTGGTCGCCCTCCTGCACGGCGGCGGCGTCTCCGGTCAGGCCGGCGCGCTGCGCCACGGCATCGCCCGCGCCCTGACGGTCGCCGACGAGGCGCTCCGTCCCGACCTCAAGCGCGAGGGCTTCCTGACGCGCGACGCGCGCATCAAGGAGCGCAAGAAGGCCGGGCTCAAGGGCGCCCGCAAGCGCCCGCAGTTCTCGAAGCGGTAACAACCCCTACGGCCGGGGCGACCCCACCGCCCGCGCGGCGGCTCTTCGGCACCGATGGTGTCCGGGGGGTCGCCAACCGCGAGCTGACACCGGAGCTCGCCCTGGCGCTCGGCCGCGCCCTGGGCGGGCGGCTCCCCGAGGGCTCCCGCGTCATGATCGGCCGCGACACGCGGCTGAGCGGGCCCATGCTCGAGAGCGCGATGGCCGCGGGCCTCGCCAGCACCGGCGCGCACGCCGTGCTGCTGGGCGTGATCCCCACGCCGGCGGTCGCCGAGCTGGTCGCGTCGTCCGACGCGGCGGCGGGCGCGGTCATCAGCGCCTCGCACAACCCGTTCCCCGACAACGGCATCAAGCTGTTCGGGGCCGACGGCTTCAAGCTGGCCGACGCCGACGAGGCCGCGATCGAGGCGGCGATGGCCGCGGAGGACGGCACGCGTCCCACGGCCGGCGCCCTCGGCACCATCGAGACCTGGCTGGGTGGCCGCTCGCAGTACGTCGACGCGATGGTGGAGCGCGCCGGGGTGGACCTCACCGGCATGCAGGTCGTGATCGACTGCGCCAACGGCGCCACCACCGTCACCGCGCCGGAGGTGCTGGTGCGGCTGGGCGCGACGCTGCGCTCCATCGGCATCGAGCCGGACGGCGTGAACATCAACGACGGCTGCGGGTCCACCGACCTCGGGCTGCTGTCGGCGGCCGTCCTGGAGGCGGGCGCCGACCTGGGCCTGGCGTTCGACGGCGACGGCGACCGGGTGCTGGCGGTCGACGCGGGCGGCGACCCCGTGGACGGCGACCAGATCCTGGCCCTCTGCGCGGTCGCGAAGCGCGCGCGCGGCGAGCTGCCGGGCGACGCGGTGGTCACCACGACCATGACCAACCTCGGCTTCCGGCGGGCGATGGCCGCGGAGGGGATCGAGGTGCGGTGGACCGACGTCGGCGACCGCTACGTCATGGAGGAGATGCGCGGCAACGGCTTCGTCCTGGGCGGCGAGCAGAGCGGCCACCTCATCGACCTCTCCCACGGCCCCTCGGGCGACGGCCTCGCCGCCGGCCTGCACCTGCTGCGCGCGCTGCGCGAGCGGGGCGAGGACCTGCGGACGGCGGCGGCCATCGTCCAGCGCCTGCCCCAGAAGCTGGTGAACATCGTGGTCGACCGCAAGCAGGACCTCCCGGACGCCGCCGGCGTGTGGGAGGCGGTGCGGCGCGCGGAGGCGGAGCTGGGTGACGACGGCCGCGTCGTCGTCCGTTCGTCGGGGACGGAGCCCCTCGTCCGGGTGATGGTCGAGGCGCCGACCGTCCAGTCTTGCGATCACTGGTGTAGAGAGATCTCGATCGCGGTGGAGCGGGAGCTGGGCGGGCGGCTACCGTAGGACGCCTTCGCTGACGGCGACGGAAGGACACAGCTGCATGTGCGGGATCATCGGGTACGTCGGCGGGCGACCCTGCCGTGAGCTCATCCTGACGGGGCTGGAGCGCCTCGAGTACCGCGGCTACGACTCCGCGGGCTTCGCGCTCCTCGCCGAGGACCAGGGCGTCGCCGAGTCGGTCCGCGCGGTCGGGAACCTTTCGCGCCTGCGCGACGCCGCCGGCGAGAAGGACGGCTCCGGCGCCACCGCCGGCCTCGGCCACACCCGCTGGGCCACCCACGGGCGGGTGACCGCCGAGAACGCGCACCCGCACGTCAGCGCCGACGGCAGCGTCCTGGTCGTGATGAACGGGATCATCGAGAACTACCTGGAGCTCCGCAGCGAGCTGCAGGACCTCGGCATCGTGTTCCGATCCGAGACCGACACCGAGGTCGTCCCCAACCTGATCGCCCGCGAGTACCGCGGCGACCTGGCCGCGGCCGTCCGCGAGGTGCTGCCGCGCCTCGGCGGGCACTTCGCCTTCGTGGTGGCGCACGTCGACGAGCCGGGCCGCCTGGTCGCCTCCCGCCGGGAGTGCCCGCTGGTGGTGGGCATCGGCGAGGGCGAGCGGTTCATCGCCTCCGCGATCCCCGCGTTCCTCTCCGAGACCCGCGAGATCATGCTGCTGGAGGACGACGAGGTCGTGAGCATCGACGCCTCCGGGCACACGCTGTGGCAGGGCGGCGTCGAGGTCGAGACCCGCGCCTCGCAGACGGTCGACTGGGACGAGGACGCCGCCGAGAAGGGCGGCTACGAGACGTTCATGCTCAAGGAGATCCACGAGCAGCCGGCCGCCCTGTGGGACACGATCGGCGACCGCCTGCGGCCCGACGGCTCGGTGGACCTGCTGGGCTTCGGCCTGGACGACGCCGCCCTGGCCCGCGTGGAGCGGATCCACATCGTGGCCTGCGGCACCTCGTACCACGCCGGCCTGGTCGGCCGGTACCTCATCGAGGACTGGGCCCGCGTGCCGGTGCACGTGGAGGTCGCCTCCGAGTACCGCTACCGCACCTGCCTCGCCGGCCCCGGCGACCTGGTGATCGGCATCACCCAGAGCGGCGAGACCGCCGACACCCTCGCCGCCATGCGCGTCGCCCGCGAGCGCGGCGCCCATGTGGTGGCGCTCACCAACATCATGGGGTCCCAGTCGACCCGCGACTCGGACGGCGTGCTCTACACGCGCGCCGGCCTCGAGATCGGCGTGGCCGCGACCAAGACCCACACCGCCCAGGTGATGGCGCTCTCGCTGCTGGCCCTGAAGCTCGGCCGCCTCAAGTGGGCGCTCACCTCGGCCGGCGCCCTCGACCTGGCCGACGAGCTGCGGCGGGTCCCGGACGTCGTGCAGGCCTACCTCGAGTCGCCGGCGCCCGCGTCGGTCATGGAGGTCGCGGCGACCTACGCCGAGAAGCCCTTCTTCCTGTACCTGGGCCGCCACGTGGGCGTGCCGGTGTGCTTCGAGGGCGCGCTGAAGCTGAAGGAGATCAGCTACATCCCCACCGAGGCGTACCCGGCGGGGGAGATGAAGCACGGGCCGATCGCGCTGCTGGAGGAGGGCTCCCCGGTGGTGGTGGTGGCCACCGACGGCCACGTCTTCGACAAGGTCGTCTCCAACATCCAGGAGGTCCGTGCGCGCGGCGCGCGGGTCATCGCGGTCGCGACCGAGGGCAACGAGGAGATCGACAAGCACGCCGACGACATCCTCTGGGCCCCCCGCACGCAGGCGCTGCTGTCGCCGATCAGCGCGGTGATCCCCCTGCAGATCTTCGCCTACGGCCTGGCCCGCGCACGCGGTCTGAACGTGGACCAGCCGCGCAATCTGGCCAAGACCGTCACCGTCGAGTAGAGGCTGAGGTTCGGCCGTTGGCCACCGTCGGGGTCGGCGTGGACGTCGTCGAGATCGACCGCTTCGCCGAGTCGCTGCGCAAACGGCCCCGGCTGGCGGAGCGGTGCTTCACCGACGCGGAGCAGGCGTACTGCTCGCGCAAGCCGTTCCCGCCACAGCATTACGCCGCCCGCTTCGCGGCCAAGGAGGCGGTGGGGAAGGCGCTCGGCATCGGCATGACCCGCTGGCGCGAGGTCGAGGTGGTCCGCGGCCGCGGGGCGCCGACCATCGCGCTGCACGGCAAGTACGCCGAGCGGGCGCGCCGGCTGGGGGTGACCGTCGTCCACGTGTCGCTGACCCACGGGCGCGACACCGCGATGGCCTTCGCGATCGCGGAGGCGCCGGGGGAGGCGGTCCCGGGGGGCTGATCTGGGAGGATTGCGGCGTGGCCGTCGCCCAGCCCTCCTCACCGCCCCCCGTACCCCGCTGCCGGCCGCTGTTCGACGCGGCCGCGATGCGCGACGCCGACTCGCGCGCGAGCGGGGTCCACGCGATCCCCTCGATCGTGTTGATGGAGCGGGCCGGCCTGGCGGCCGCCGAGGCCATCCTGGACGGCTGGCCGGAGGCCGGCGCCGCCGTGATCCTGGTGGGAACGGGCAACAACGGCGGCGACGGCATGGTCGTCGCGCGCCACCTGCTGGAGGCCGGCTGGGTGGTGCGGGTCCTCGCCCCCGGCGGCGCCCCGCCCCGGACGCCCGACGCCGCGACCATGACCACGGTCGCCTCCACCGTGGGCATCCGGGTCGAGCCCTTCCGGGCCGACGAGCCGCACGCGCCGGGCGCGGTGGCGGTCGACGCCCTCCTCGGCACCGGGGCCACCGGCCCGCCGCGCGACGACGTCGCGCCGGCCGTCGCGTGGCTCGCGGCCCACCCCGGTCCCGTCGTGGCGCTCGACGTGCCGACGGGCGTGGAGGCCGACACCGGGCGCGTGCCGGGCGACGCGGTGCGGGCGGATCTGACGGTGACCTTCCACGGCGACATGCCCGGCCTGCGCGTGCTGCCCGGCCGCGACCGCGCCGGGCGGGTGGAGGTCGCCGACATCGGGATCCCCCGCGCCGTCCGGCTCGCCCCCGCGGCCTGGCTCGCCGGCCACGCCGCCGCCGCGGCGATCCCGCCGAAGGCCACCGACTCCGAGAAGTACGGGGCCGGTGCGGTGCTGGTGGTGGGCGGCGCGACCGGGCTCACCGGCGCGCCCGGCCTTGCCGCCCGCGCGACCCTGCGCGCCGGCGCCGGCCTGACCGTGGTGGGCGCCCCGGCGGCGGTGCAGCCGCTCATCGCGGGCGAGCTGCTCGAGGTGATGGTGGCGCCCCTCCCCGACGGCGGCACCGGTCATCTGACCGCGGCGGGGGCCGAGGAGGCGCTGGCGCAGGCGGGGCGCGTCGGCGCCGTTGCGCTGGGCCCCGGGCTGGGGCGGGCCGACGGCACCGGCGAGGCGGTGGCCGCGCTCCTGTCGGGGCTGGCGACGCCGCTCGTGCTGGACGCCGACGGCCTCTGGCACCTCCATCACGAGCCCGAGCGCCTGCGGGACCGCTCCGCGCCGACCGTCATCACGCCCCACGCGGGGGAGGCGGCCCGCCTGCTGGGCGCCGAGCGGCAGGCGGTGGAGGCCGACCGCTTGGCGTCCGCCCACGAGCTGGCAGAGCGCTCCGGGGCCGTCGTGGTGCTGAAGGGCGCCGGGACCGTGATCGCCGCGCCCGGGGCGGTGCCGGTGGTGGCCGAGCACGGCACGTCCGCGCTGGCGACCGCCGGGACGGGCGACGTGCTGACCGGGGTGGTCGTGACCTGCCTCGCCAAGGGGATGGCGCCCCACGCGGCCGCCGCGTCCGCCGTGGCCCTCCACGCGCTCGCGGGGGAGCTGACCGGGCACGGCGACGGGACGATCGCCTCCGACGTGATCGAGGCGCTGCCGGCCGCCCGGAGCGTCGCCGCCGCGTCCGCCGCCGCGTGAGCGCCGACCGGGCCGTCGCGCGGATCAGCCTCGGGGCGATCCGGCACAACGCCGCCACCCTCCGGCGTGCCGCCGGGGGCGCCCGCCTGATGGCGGTGGTGAAGGCCGACGGCTACGGGCACGGCGCCGTCCCCGCCGCCCGCGCGGCCCTGGAGGGCGGCGCCACCGCCCTGGCGGTGGCGGCGGTCAGCGAGGCGCAGGCGCTCCGCGCCGCCGGCCTGGACGCGCCGATCCTGATCATGGGGCCCCTGACCGGCGACGAGTGGGAGCGCGCCGCCGCCGCGGAGACGGAGCCCACCGTGTGGACCCCCGAGGCCGTGGCCGCCGCGGCGGCGGCCGGGGCGCGGCGCGGGGTCCCGCTGCCGGTGCACCTGAAGCTCGACACGGGGATGGGCCGGCTGGGCGCGCGGCCCGAGGACGTCGACGCGCTGGTTGAGGCGGCCGCCGCCGCGGGGCCGGGGATCCGCGTGGCCGGCCTGATGACCCACTTCGCGACGGCCGACGAGAGGGAGGGCGAGAACGCCGGGTTCATGGGCGAGCAGCTGCTGCGCTTCCGCGGTCGGGTGCCCGCGCTGCGGCGGCGGTTCCCGGACGCCGCGGTCCACGCCGCCAACTCCGCCGCCACGCTCCGCGAGCCCGGCGCCGCGTTCGACATGGTGCGGTGCGGCATCGCGCTCTACGGGTGCTCGCCGTTCATGGGCGACCCCGACGACGACGACCTGCGGCCCGCGATGTCGCTGGTCTCGTACCTGGGGTCGGTGAAGACGCTCCGCTCCCGGGAGAGCGTGGGGTACGGCCGGGTGTGGCGGGCGGCGCGCGGCACGCGCATCGGCCTGGTGCCGGTGGGCTACGCCGACGGCTACGCCCGGTGCCTCACGGGGCGCGCGCAGGTGCTGGTGGGCGGCCGGCGGGTGCCGGTGGTCGGGACGATCTCGATGGACCAGCTCACGGTCGACCTGGGGCCCGAGTCCCCGGACGGCGTGGGCGACGAGGTGGTGCTGATCGGCGTCCAGGGGGGCGAGCGGATCACCGCGGAGGAGGTCGCCGCGTGGCGCGGCACGATCAACTACGAGGTGACCTGCGCCGTGGGGCCGCGGGTCCCCCGGGTCCACGAGGGGTGAGCCGGCCGGACCTCGCGGCCCTCGTCGCGCCGCTGGCGCCCATCGACGCCCCGGCCTGGGCGGTCGGCGGCGGCGTGCGCGACGCCCTGGTGGGCCGCCCCGTGACCGACCTGGACGTCGCGATCGACGGCGACGCCGCCGCGGCGGCCAGGGCGCTGGCGCAGGCGGCGGGCGCCACCCGCTTCCGCCTGTCGCGCGCGTTCGGCGCGTGGCGCGTGCAGGGCGGGTCGCTGGCGGCGCAGGTGGACATCACGCCGCTCCAGGGCGGGACGCTGGAGGAGGACCTGTCGCGGCGCGACCTCACGGTCAACGCGATGGCGGTCGACGCCCGCGCGCCCGAGGCGGTCATCGACCCGCACGGCGGCCTGGCCGACATCGCGGCCGGCGTGCTGCGGATGGTGGGGCCCTCGGCGTTCCGCGACGACCCGGTGCGGCTGCTCCGCCTGGCCCGCGTCGCCGAGCAGCTCGGGTGGAGGGTGGAGGACGGGACGGCCGCGGCGGCCCGCCGCGACGCCGCGGGTCTGTGGGACGCCCCGGGGGAGCGCCTGGCCGACGAGCTCGGGCGGATCACCCGGCTGCCGCGCCCCGACCGCGCGTTCGCGCTGATGGACGACCTGGGGGTGCTCGGGGCGCTCGTGCCCGAGCTGGACGCGGCGCGGGGCCTCGACCAGAGCGTCTACCACCACAAGGACGTGCTGGGACACACGCTGGAGGTGGTGGAGCACGTCGTCGCGCTCGCCGCCGACCCGGAGCCGGTGTTCCGCAGCCGCGCCGGGCGCGTGCTGGAGGTGCTGGCCGCGCCGCTGGCCGACGAGCTGACCCGCCGCGACGCGCTCATGTTCCCGGCGCTGCTGCACGACATGGCGAAGCCCGCGACCCACGCGGTCACGCCGGAGGGGCGCGTCACGTTCATGGGGCACGACCGCACGGGCGCGGACATGGCGGACGACCTGATGCGCCGCCTGCACACGTCCGCGCGGCTGCGGGACTTCACGGTGGACTGCGTCCGGCTGCACCTCCCGCTGGGCTTCCTGGTGCACCGCGGGCCGCTCTCGCTGCGGGAGATCGACCGCTACCTGCGCCGCACCGCGCCGTGGGAGGTGGAGATCATCCTGCTGACCTGCGCGGACCGGCTCGCCACACGGGGGAAGGGGTCGGACGTCGCGATCCGCCGCCACCTGGTGCTGGCCCGCGAGGTGATGGACGCCTACTTCACGCTCCTCGACCGGGGCCCGGTGCGGCCGCTGCTGGCCGGCGACGAGATCGCGCGGGAGCTGGGGCGGGCGCCGGGGCCGTGGCTGGCAGAGGTCGTGGACGCCCTGCGGGAGGGGCAGGTGGTGGGCGCCATCCGGACCGACGCGCAGGCCCGCAGGTTCGTGAGGTCCTACTTCGGCTAGGGGGTCCCGCGGGTCCCGATCGGAGGGTTCGGCTCCACTGATTGTTCGAAAAACGCAAGCGGAGCTTGTGACGAGGCTGTCAGCCCCCTAGGTTCCCCCCGTGCCGTAGTACCCCCCGAGCGATTCGCCCCCGACCGGGAGGAAATGCATGCGTGGTGCCCCGAGGACGGGCCGCGGCCTCGCCGTGGCCGGTCTTGCCGTCGGTCTCCTCATCCCAACCGCAGCGGTCGCGCAGAACGCGTGCACGCCCGCACCGCAGCCCGCGTCCGAGAAGGCGCTGGTCGCGATGATCGCGGCGGACCGCAAGTCCGCGAAGGTCGGGAAGGTGGCGAAGGACCCGGTGCTGGTGAAGGCCGGACGCCAGAAGAGCCTGAAGATGGCGCGGGGCGGGAAGTTCGCGCACAGCGGTTCGATGTCGTGGGCGCAGGGTCGCGCGGGGGCCCAGAACATCGCGATGGCGCCGTCGGCGGAGCTGGCGATGCAGGCGATGCTCGCGAGCCCGGCGCACCGGGCCAACATCCGGTCCGGGGAGTGGAAGATCACCGGCGTCGGCGCCGCGTCCGACTGCAACGGGCAGATCTTCTTCACCGTGAACTTCGCGGGGCCGCCCGCCTAGAAGGCGATGGGGCCCGTGCCCTAGGGTCCGGGTCGTGGTCCGGCTCACCCGCATCTACACGCGGCTCGGCGACGCGGGGGACACCCACCTCGGCGACATGAGCCGCGCCCGCAAGACCAGCCCGCGGGTGGTCGCGTACGGCGAGGTGGACGAGCTGAACGCCGTCGTAGGGGTCGCGCGGGCGCAGGGCCTGCCGCCGGAGGTCGACGGCTGGCTCGCGACGGTCCAAAACGAGCTGTTCGACGTCGGCGCCGACCTGTGCGTCCCGCCGGGCGACGAGGACGGACGGAGCCGCCTGCGGGTCGACGCGTCCCAGGTGGAGCGCCTGGAGGCCCTCTGCGACCGGGTGAACGAGACCCTCCCCGACCTCACGAGCTTCGTCCTGCCGGCGGGGACGCCCGCGGCGGCGGCCCTCCACCACGCCCGCACCGTCTGCCGCCGCGCCGAGCGCGCCGCCGTCGCCCTCGCCGACGCCGAGCCCGTGACCCCGGAGGCCCTCGCCTACCTGAACCGGCTCTCGGATCTGCTGTTCATCCTGGCCCGCGCCGCCAACCAGGACGCCGGCGGGGACGTCCTCTGGCAGCCTGGGGAGAGCCGCTCACCCCAGGGGTAGGTCCTCGGCGAGGGTTCAATTGAACCCCGGCGCTCTCGATCGGACGGGGCGGCCGGGACGTCGGATCGCCGCGGGGCGCAGACGTCTCAGCCTTCGATGAAGGGGTCGGGCGAACGTCCACTCTCCGCGGCCCCGATGTTCAATTGGACCCCGGTGGTCTCAATTGACCGCCGGCGGCTCGGGGATCGCCGCGGGGCGCATCCGTCGCACCCTTCATCGAGGGGTTCGGGCTCGTCCGCTTCCCCAGGTCCCGACGTTCAATTGGACACGCGCGGGTTCAATTGAACCGCGGGCGCTCCCCAGCGCCTCAGGTGGGGACGAGGGCGAAACGGACGGTTCGCTCGGCCGGGTCGGCCTTGGCCAGGCGGACGCGGACGCGGGTGCCGGGCGCGATGCCGTCGCCATCGAGGGGGGCGACCACCGCCGGGTCGGCGATCTGGACAGTCGCGCGGCCGTCGCGGACGTCGGTGACGACGCCGTCGAAGTGCTGCCCGATCCGGGCGCTCAGCAGGACCGCCTCCAGATGGTCGACGGCGGCGCGCTCGGCGGCGCGGGCACGGCCGGCGGTCGCGGCCATGCGGTGCGGCATGTCGTCCACCGCCGCGAGGGCCCACGCCGGCGGCTCCGCGCCGGCGGCGAGGGCCAGAACCACCTCGTTCGCCACCCGGTCGCACAGCCGCCGCAGCGGCGCCGTCACGTGGGCGTAGGGGGCGGCGATCGCGGCGTGGACCGGCGGGGGACCGTCCCCGCGGCGCCACGCCGCGTAGCCCGCCCCCCGGAAGAGGCGGCCCGCCCGGACCGCGAACGCGGCGTGGGCGGGGCGGCGCGGGTCCAGGCCGCGGACGACGTCGGCGTAGCGCGCGCCCTCCGGCCACTCCACCCCGAGGGCCAGGGCGCTGCGGCGCAGCGACGCCAGGTCGCGCTCCTCGGCCGGCTCCAGGGTCCGGAACAGGCCGACGCCGCCGTCGATCATGATCCGCGCCGCCGCCATCCCCGTGAGCAGCGACACCTGGGCGTTCCAGTCCTCCACCGGCAGCGGCGCCTCGAACCGCAGCGCGTACCCGCCGGCCGGGGCGGGGGCGACGTCCTGCACCGGCACCGTCAGGCTCACGCCGCCCCGCTCGGCCTCCCGGGCGAGCCGCAGCTCGCCCACCTCGCGCAGCAGCGCCAGGGTGCCCTCGGCGGAGCCCGCGTCGATCGCCCCCTGCACCTCCGGATACCCCAGGGCCTTCCGGCTGCGCACCAGCGCCCGCTCCACGGCGGTCGCGACCGGCTCGCCGCGGGCGTCCACGTCGATCGTCCACAGCAGCGCCGCCCGGTCGGCGTCCGGCAGAAGGCTGCCCGTGCCCTCGCCGAGCGCATCCGGATGCAGCGGCGACCGGTGGTCGGGCATGTAGACGGTCACGCCGCGCTCGCGCGCCTCCCGGTCGACCGCCCCGTCCGGCGCGACCAGCGCCCCCACGTCCGCGATCGCGTAGCTCACCCGGAAGCCCGCGCCCCGGCGGGCGATGTGCAGCGCCTGATCGAGGTCGCGGGAGCCCGGCGGGTCGATCGTGACCAGCTCCAGGTCCCGGCGGTCGCTCCGCCCCGGCCCCGCCGCCGGCACCGCGGCCCCCCGGGCCTCCGCCTCGGCGTCCGGGGGGAACGCTCCCGGGATCCCGAGCTCCCGGCGGATCCGGTCGAACCCGGCCGCCAGCTCGGCCGCGCCCGGCTCCAGGCGCATCGCGTGGGCCGGGATCGCCCTACCGCCCGTTGGCGGACAGGTGCTGGTAGTCCTTCGTGCCGCTCCAGCGGCCGCCCCAGCCCCAGCCGCGGGCGTCGAACGCGCGGGTCACGACGCCGCCCTCCACGATCATCCCCTTCCGGTACGGCGACCGCACGAGGTAGGGGACGCTGCCGGGGTGCGACGTCCTCCCCCCGGACACGTAGGGGTTCTCGAGCGGGTTCAGGTCGATGGCGAGGCCGTAGGCGTGGTTCGACCAATTGGACGACCCCGTCGCGGGTCGGCAGTTGAACGCCGACGTGTTGTCGGCCTCGATGCTGGCGAAGTCGTCGCCCCCGTACGCCTGGATCGGCTTCATCCGCCGGATCGGGAACCGGGCCCGGTAGAGCTCCCGGAAGGCGGCCACCACGTCGTTCGCGGCCGACGCGTTCACCACCAGGGCGCCGCGGCGGGCCCCGCCGCCGAAGCCCACGTACGGCAGGCTCACGTGCCGCAGCTGGGACAGCGGCACCGGGCAGCCCCTGCGCCACACGCTGGGCGTCATGTCGGCCCGCTCCTGCGGGCTCAGCGCGCGCACCACCGCCCGGAACGGCGGCAGCGGCGAGGACGCGGCCGCGGCCGGCCCCGCGAGGGGCAGGACGAGGGCCGCGCACGCCAGGGCCGGGACGAGGAGGCGCCGCATCGGCGGCACGTTAGCGGCGCGGCCCGCCAGGGTCACGGAGGTGCGGCCCGCGCGGCCTCCTCCACCGCCGTCTCCGTGCCGCGCCGGGCGTCCGTCCACACCTTCGCGGCGGTCGCGCCCAGGATGAGCGCGCCCCCCGCGATCGTCACCGCGCCCGGCGTCTCGCCCAGGAACAGCCACGACCACACCGGGTTCAGCGCCGGCTCCACCAGCAGCAGCAGCGACACCTCGAACGCCGCCACGCTGCGGACCGCCGCCGTGAGCAGCAGGTAGGCGAGGGCGATCTGCACCACGCCGAGGTAGAGGATCAGCGCCCAGTCCTGGCCGTCTCCCGAGGGGGGCAGCGCGAACGGCACGCACGCGACGAACGCGATCAGGTTCCCGGCGACCACCGCCGCCCCGGCCCCGTTCGACTGGCCGCCCCGGGCGAGCCAGCGGAGCCCCAGCAGCGTCGCGGCCCACGCCACCCCCGAGGCCAGGGCGAACATGTTCCCCAGCGCCGGGTCGGGCGCCGTGTCCTCTGCGGCGCCGGTGCCGGTGACGCAGAGCGCCAGGCCGGCCAGCAGCACGACCATGACCCCCACGTCGGCGAGCCGGGCCCGCTCGTGGAGCAGGAACACCCCGGCCAGCAGCACGTAGAGCGGCGCGGCGCTCTGGAGGAAGATCGCGTTGGCGGAGGTGGTCTGCTTGTTGGCCAGCACGAACAGCACGACGGTGGCCGCGTACGCCGCCCCCACCGCCCAGGTGCGCCACGTCCAGCCGCGCCGGGCGGACGGCATCACCAGCGCCACGACCGCGGCGGCGACGCCGGAGCGCCACGCCGCGACCTCCAGCGCGCCGCGGACGCCGCTGAAGTCGGTCCCCTTGATCGCCGCGCCGCCCGTCGAGAACAGCGCGGCCGCCCCGATCACCTGGAGCCGTGCGACACCACCTGCGCGGATCTGCGCCCCCCTTCACCCGGGGCGCGGCGTCCTAGAAGCGGCGCGCCCCCGCGTAGCTCTCGGCATAGTAGGCGTCGTACAGCGACCCGAGGCGGACGCCGCCGCCCTCGCCCTCGCTGTGGACGAACTGGCCGCCGCCGACGTACAGGCCGGCGCCCGTCACGGTGCCGTCCTCGTCGGCGAACAGGATCACATCGCCCGAGTCGAGGTCCTTCGGCACGATCGCGCGGCCCGCGGTGGACTGGGCCTCCAGGCCGCCCGGCACCTCGACGCCGTGCTCGGCGTACGCCCAGCGGATCAGGCCGGCGGGGGAGAAGCCGGTGTCCGGGTCGGCGCCCTTCGCCACGCCGGGCGCGCCGAGCACCGCCAGGGCCGACTCGGCGGCCGACGGGCCCTTGCCCGACTGCCCCAGCACGGGGGCGGGCGGCGTATAGACCGGCAGCGGCGCGGTGGGGCCGGTCGCGGCGCCGGGGACCGCGGCGGTCACGGGTGCCGCGACGCCGGTGAACACGGAGGCGGACGGGTCGCCGCCCAGCTCGGCCAGGTACGTGCTGACGTTGCGGACCCAGTTGCTGTTGAGGCCGCTCGGGTCGTTGGCGGCGCCGGCGGGCGCCCAGCGGTTGCGGATGGCGACGATCGTGACCAGGCCGGAGCCCCTGTAGAGCGGGCCGCCCAGGTTCTGCGCGGCGGCCCGGATCCCGTCCGCCCACGACGGGTAGTCAATGCCGGGGCCCATGCCGAACGGGTTGTGGATCGTCTGGGACGGCCCGTAGGTGCCGAAGCTCGTCTCCGAGCCGGCGATGGCCACCAGGAAGCGCGGATCCATGCCCACCGCCTGCGACTCGGTCACGAACACGGCGCCGAGGCCGGTGAGCGGGCTGAACTTGGAGGCGAGGTAGCCGTCGATGCGCGACGCCTGCGCGGCCGCGTCGCCCTGCACCTGCGGCACCACCTCGTCCTGGCGCTGGACGGCGGGCGAGAGGGAGGGGGTCGCGGTGCCGGCGACGGCGGTGCCGCCGGGAGCGTCCGCGAGGCGCACCACGGGCCCGTCCTGCTCCGCGGCGGGCGTGGCGGCGAGGGTGGGGTCGTCCTCGGTCGTCGCGGCGGCGTCCGCCGTCTCGGCGGCATGGCGGGCCGTGAGGCCCCGCTCGAGCCGCACCAGGTCGGCCTTCTCCTGCTGGAGCCGCCGCTCGATGGCCTCGAGCTTGTCGCGCTCGACCCCGCCGGTGCCGTCCGCGGCCGACCGCGCGGCCATCAGCTCGGCGGACGTGCGATCGATGCGCGCGCGGGCCTGGGCGAGCTCCGTGGCCGTGGACGCGGACGCGACGGCGGGCCCCAGGGGCACGGGGGCGAGGAGGGCGATCGCGAGGCCCCATCCGAGGGCCCGGCGCCGCCGCGGCGCGGGAGGGCATCCTGCCATCACCATCCCCATCGGTTCGGGGGCGGTTCCGCTTGAGATTCCGCGCGGGGCCGCGTGGGCGGCACCGCGGGGGGACTACGGGCGGACGGCCCCCACGTAGTCGGACCGGTCGCCGAGGCTGGAGACCTTGACGACGTCGCCGGTGTGCGGCGCGTGCACGTATTGGCCGCCGCCGATGTAGATGCCCATGTGGCCGAGCCCGTTGAAGAAGACGAGGTCGCCGGGCTCGAGCTGATCGGACGGGACCTTGGGGAACGCCGCCCAGGCGGCCCCGGTGTAGTGCGGGACGCTCTTGCCGATCTGCGCGTAGGCGTAGGACGCCAGGCCGCTGCAGTCGAAGCCGGACGGCGAGGCGCCGCCCCAGACGTACGGGACGCCCAGGTACTGCATCGCCACGCTGGCGGCGGCGGCGTTGCCGGAGCCGCTGGGCAGCGGGGTGCTGCTGGGGGCCGAGCCGCTCGCGGAGCCGCTGCCGGCCGACGTGTCGCCACCGGACGACGCGGCCGGCGTGGCGGTGGCGGCCGGGGTGGCGGACGCGGAGGCGGCGGCCGCGGAGGCCGCGCGCTGCTCGGCGAGCCGGGCCTGGGCCGCGGCCTCCTGGCGCTCGCGCTCCTTCTCGGCCTCGATCATCTGCCGCAGCTCGGCGCTGGCGCCGTCGAGCACCTGCTGGCGCTGCGACAGGAGCGACTCGACGCGGGCCTTCTCGCGCTCGCGGGCCTGGACGGCCGCGGCGGCGGTGGCGCGGTCCTTCTCGAGTTGGACCTTCAGCTCGGCCAGGCGGGCCTTCTGGGTGCGGAGCCCGCCGACCACCTGGGCGTCCTGCTGGCCGATGCGGTCGAGGAGCTGCATCTGGTCGGCGGCGGCGGTGATGCTGCCGCTGTCGATGAGCACCTCGATGAGGCTCGGGTCGGGGGACGCGTAGAGGGCGCGCAGCCGCTGCGAGAGCACCTTGCGCGACGCCACCAGGTCCTTCTGGGTCTGCACGGACTGGCGCTGGTTGGCGTCGATCCGGTCGGTGACCTGACCCAGCTCGTACCGCGCACCGTTGTAGGCCTCAGCCGCCTGCTCGACCTGCCCGTTGATCGAGTCGAGCTCGGCCTGGATGCGGGAGACCTCCGCGCGCTTCGCCTCGATCGCCGCGGGTTCCGTGGTGGCGATGGCCGCGCCGAACGCCAGCAGGGCGAGCACGGCGACCACGGAGGAACCGATGGCAGTGAGGTGACGCGGGCGTCTCAGAAAGCGAGTCTCCTGCGCGTTGACAGGGCGGATCGGGATGGGCGGTCCCGAGCGACCGGGCCACGCTACACGGCTGTTCGGCCGGACACAAACGTCAGGGGGTGGCAGTTCTTACATCGGGAAACATGCCCGCACGCGTTTGCCGCCGTCCGCGCGGAGGGCCAGAATGCCCGTCGTGAAGCCGGTCCGCGTGCTCGTCGCGCTGCTCCTGGGGGCGCTCGCCCTCGCCTCCGTAGCGACGGCTGCCGACCCGGGGACCGCCTCGGGGCGGGCCGTCGGGTACGCCGCCCTGCTGCCGGGGGGCACCCAGGGGGCCCTGTCGGCCGTGTCGGGCGGGCCGGAGGAGCGCAGCGGCGGCGTGGGGGGCCTGCGGCCGGCCGGCGGGGGCTCCGTCGCGCGCGTGGACCTGCGCCTCGGCGCGACCACCGACGGGCGCGCCGGGCAGGCCGAGGGCACCGTCGCGGTCACGGGGGTGGCCCTCCTCGACGGCCGCGTCCGCATCGACGCCGTCCGGATGACCGTCCGGGCGTCCGACGGGCCCTCCGGCGGCTCGGCGGGCATCGCCGACGGCTCCGTGAGCGGGCTCACGGTGGACGGGGCGCCCGTGGCGGCCGGCCGGGGGAGCCGGGTGGAGGTGCCGGGCATCGGCGCGCTCGTGTTCCTGGAGGAGGCCCCGGACGGCGCGGGCGGCGTCCAGGCCAACGCCCTGCGGGTGGAGGTCAACGACCCGGCGGCCGCGGCACTCATCGGCCAGCCGTTCGTGCTGGGCCACGTGGAGCTGCAGACGGCGGAGGGCGCCCCCGCCGTCACGGAGCCCCCGGCCGCCACGTCCACGGCGCCGGGCACCACCACGGCGCCGGGGGGGACCGAGACGGACGGGGCGCCCGTGACCGCGCCGCCGCTGCAGACGGCGCCGGCGCTGGGGCTGCCGCGGCGGCAGGCGCCGCCCGTGGCGATCCCGGCGAACGCCGGCTACGTGTTCCCGGTGGCGGGCGGCGCGTCGTTCACCGACGACTACGGCGCCCCCCGGGCGGGCACCGGCTGGCACCACGGAAACGACCTGTTCGCCGACCGCGGCACCCCGGTCGTGGCCGTCGCCGACGGCACGCTCTCGCGGGTCGGGATCAACACCCTCGGCGGCAACCGCCTCTGGCTCACCGACGACCGCGGCAACAGCTTCTACTACGCGCACCTCTCGGCGTACGCGCCGGAGGCCCTGGAGGGCGCGCGCGTCCACACCGGCCAGGTGATCGCGTTCGTTGGCAACACCGGGCAGGCCATCACCACCCCGCCGCACCTGCACTTCGAGATCCACCCCGGCGACGGCGACAGCGTCGACCCCTACCCGTACCTGCTGGCGTGGGAGCGCGGCACCAACGTGTCGAAGTCGTTCGCCCAGGCCGTGGTGTCCACGTCGCCGGTCCCGGCCGTCGGCGCGGTGCTCATCGACCAGGTGCCGGAGCAGGACGCGCCCAGCGACGAGGGCGACGGCCTGGCGGTGCCGGTCACGTGACCCCGGGGGCGCTCCGCGCCCCAGGAGCGGGGGACCCGGCGCCGAACACCGCTCCGGATGCCGGGCCGCGGAGACCTCCTCCGGCGCATCGACGCCGGGCTCTTCGACGACGACCCGCCGGGGGCGGACCGTTTCGGGCTGCTGCTGATCACCACCGTCGCGACGGTGGTGGTGCTCTCCCTGGTGGACCTGCGCCCGGAGGAGGCCCCCCGGCAGGCCGACGCCGGCCGGGTGGTCGTGAGCGTCGCCGTCGGGCTGATGCTGGTGCTCGGCGCTCGCGCGTCGGGCGTGCGGCGGCGCTGGTTCCGCGTGATCCTGGGGATCTCGATCCTCGGCGTGCTGCTGGCCGTGGGCCTGCTGATCGGCGATCTCGTGACCGACGCCCCCATCAACGGCAGCGAGCCGGTGGGGCCCTCGCCCATCTGGGTGGCCCTGGCCGTGTGCGTCCCCGTGATGGTGGTGCGCCGGGTGCTGCGCCACGAGCACGTCGGGGTGGGGACCCTGATGGGGGCGATCTCGGCCTACCTGATGATCGCCGTGACGTTCACGTTCGGCTTCCTGACGGCGGACGTCGCCCAGTCGGCCGATTTCTTCGGGCAGCCGGCGGCGACCACCAGGTTCATGTACTTCAGCCTCACGAGCATCACCACGCTCGGCTACGGCGATCTGACAGCCAAGACCGACCTGGGCGGGCTGCTGGCGACATCCGAGGCCGCCACGGGGCAGATCTTCCTGGTGATCCTGGTGGCGGCGCTCGTCAGCCGCTTCTCGACGCGCCCGGAGCGCGGGAAGGGGTGACGAACGCCTCGATCGCCGCGGCGACGGCCCGGGGGGCGTCATGGCCCAGCCCGTGGGCGGCGCGCGGGATCACGGCGACCGTGGCCGGGGTGCGCGCCTGCGACGCCAGGGCGGCGGCCCACGCCGACGTGGCGAGCGGGTCGCGGGATCCCCGGACGATCATGAGCGGCGCGTCGATCTGCGCCACGATGTCCTGGAGACGAAGCGAGGACGCCTCGAGGAGGGTTCCGATGACCCGGCGGGGACCGGCGTGCAGGTAGTCGATCATCGCCCCGCCGATCAGGGACGGCCGCTCCATGGGCGCGTCGGCGGCGAGCCGCAGCACCAGGCCCATCGGGCCGCCGCGCCCGCCGTCGAACCCCGGGCTGAGCAGCACGAGCCGCGACACCAGCTCCGGGTGGGCGGCGGCCAGCATCGCGGCGACGTGGCAGCCCCAGGAGTGCCCCACCAGCGTGACGCCGCGGAAGGACCGGCGCTCGATCGCGGTCGCCACGGCCTCGGCCACCTCGGCGGTGGTCCAGACGCGCCCGGCGGACGTCCTTCCGAAGCCCGGCAGGTCGACCACCGCCACGGCGTGGCGCTCGGCGAGCCGCTCGGCCAGCGGGCCCAGGCTGGCGGCGGAGACGCCGAGCCCGTGCAGCATCACGACGGGCCCCTCGGAGCGGCCGGGGGGCCGCAGCAGTCGCACGTGGAGCCAGACCCCGTCGGTGGCGGGCGTCCAGGCGCTGACGGCGCGCGGGTGGCCCTCGCCGGCCACGCGGTCCGCTACGAGGCGTCGGGCCACGGCCGGCCGGTGGTGCTGGTCCACGGGCTGGGAGGATCCGCGCGATGGTGGCGGTCGGCGCAGGCGGAGCTTTCGCGGGATCACCGCGTGATCGTGCCCGAGTTGCCGGGGTTCGGCTACGGCCCCGGCGGGCGGCGCTTCGCGCTGCGCGACGCCGCGCCGGTCCTGGGCGGCCTGCTGGAGCACCTGGGCCACGATCGGGCCGACCTGGTGGGGCACTCGTTCGGCGCGCTGGTGTGCATGGCGGTCGCGGCGGCCGAGCCGCACCTGGTGCGGCGGCTCGTTCTGGTGGCCCCGCCCGTGCGGACGGCGTCGCCGCGTATGGTCGGCAACGTGCTCCCCGTCATCCGCACCCTGCTGCGGCTGCCGCCCGCCGGTGCACTGACGCTCATGAGTGATTTCGCAACAAAATCGCCGATGGCGCTGCTCCGGGCGGCAGGGGAGATCCTGGCGCTGGACGGCGACGCCGGGCTCGGCGGCGAGCCGCCGGTGCCGACCATGGTCGTGTGGGGGTCGCGCGACGCGATCGTGCCGGTGGGCGGCGCCGGCTGGCTGGCGCAGACCCTCCCCCGAGCGCGCGTGGTGGTGATCCCGGGCGCCGGCCACGTCCCGATGCTCGACCGGCCCGCCCAGGTGAACGCCGCCCTCCGCGACTTCCTGGCCGGCGACGCCCCCGGGGAGCGCCCATGAGCCGGCTCCGCCGCGCCCTGCCGGCCGTCCTGGCCGCCGCCGTGATCGCGGTCGTCGTCGCCGCGGCGTCCCCGCCCGCCCGCGCGGCGTCGGGCGGTCCCGTGGTGGCGGTCGGCGACTCGGTGATGCTCGGGGCGTCCCCCCAGCTGCGGAAGGCCCTCAGCCCCGGCGCCGTGATCGACGCCGCCGTGTCGCGCCAGTTCACCGAGGGGGCGGCGGTGCTCCGGGGGCGCCTGCGTACCGCGCCGCGGAACGCGATCGTGGTGATCCACCTGGGCGACAACGGCTACATCCCGTTCCGCCCCTTCGAGCGGCTGATGCGCGACCTGTCCGGGCGCCCGAAGGTGGTGCTGGTGACGGTGCGCGTGCGGGCCGCGTGGCAGGACTCCGTGAACGACGCGCTCCGCTACGCCGCGCGGCATCACAGGAACGCGGTCATCGCCGACTGGCACGCGGCATCGGGCGGACGCGGCATCCTGGTCGACGGCACCCACACGACGCCCAAGGGGGCGCGGATCTACGCCAGGACGATCGCCCGGGCGGTCCGGTCGGGCTAGGCGGCTCCGAAGGAGTCGCCGCAGGAGCAGGTGGACGTCGCGTTCGGGTTGTTGATCCGGAACCCGCGCCGCAGCAGGCCGTGCTCGTAGTCGATCGTCGAGCCGGTGACGTGGATGGCGCTCTTCAGGTCCATCAGCATCGTCACGCCGTTGGAGGCCACCTCGCGGTCGCCGGCGGCGGCGGTCTCGCCCACCTCGAGCAGGTCGAGCTTGTACTCGAGGCCCGAGCAGCCCCCGGCCAGGATCCGCAGGCGCACGCCGTCGGGGCGGCCCTGCGCCTTCGCCGCCTCGCGGATGTAGTCGGCGGCGGCGGGGGAGATGGTCACGAACGCCTCGCCGGCCTGCTCGGCCTGGCGGGCGGCCCGTGCGCGGGCCCGGGCGGCGGCCTTCTTCTCCTCGAGCGTGAGGGGCCGGTCGGCGACGGCGGCGGGGGTGACGGCGGGATCAGCCAAAGCCGAGCACCTTCATCATGAACTTGCCCTCCTCCGTCATCGAGTCCGGCGACCACGGCGGGTCCCACACCCAGTTGACGTCGACGGCGGTCACCCCGTCGAGCGGCTCCAGGGCGGCGCGGGCGTCGCCCAGGATCTGCTCGGTGAGCGGGCAGCCCATCGAGGTGAGCGTCATGTCGAGGACCACCTTGCCGTCATCGGCGACGTTCACGCCGTACAGGAGCCCCAGGTCCACGACGTTGACCCCCAGCTCGGGGTCCTCGACCTGCTTCATCGCGGTGCGGATGTCGTCCTCGCTTGCCATCACGCCTCCTCGCCGCCGCCGTTCGCGCCGTTGCCCTGATAGGTCTGGATCGCGTCCTTCGCCGCCATCCACCCGAGCAGCGCGCACTTGACGCGCACCGGGTAGCGGGCGACCCCCTCCAGGGCGATCGCGTCGCCCAGGCGGTCCTCGTCGGCCGCCTCGTCGCCGTGCATGACCAGGCGGAAGTGCTCGACGGTGCCGAGCGCGTCCTCCAGGGTCCGTCCCCGCAGGGCCTCGGTCATCATCGAGACCGACGCCTGGGAGATGGAGCAGCCCTGGCCGGTGTGGGCCACCTCGCGCACCACGCCGTCCTCGATCCCGAGCTCGAGGTGCACCTCGTCGCCGCACAGCGGGTTGTGCTGGTCGACGGCCACGCTCGGGTGGTCCAGCGACCCCTCGCCGCGCTTGCGGCGGTAGTGGTCGAGGATCAGCTCCTGGTACAGGTCGTCGAGTCCGCCCACAATGCTCCCTACGTGAACATCGCGCGGGCGTTGCCGAGCGCCCGCACGAGCGTGTCGATGTCCTCGTGGGAATTGTAGAGATACGTGCTCGCGCGGGCCGTGGCGCCCACGCCCAGCACCCGCATGAGCGGCTTGGCGCAGTGGTGGCCGGCCCGCACGCAGACGCCCTCGCGGTCGATGAGCTGGGCGATGTCGTGCGGGTGGATGTCCGGCAGGCTGAACGAGACGGCGCCGCCGCGGGTCTCCGGGTCCTTCGGCCCGTAGACGGTGATGCCGTCCACCTCGCCGAGCGCGTCGAGCATGTGGCCGGTCAGCTCCACCTCGTGGGCGCGGATCGCGTCGAGGCCGACCTTCTGGAGGTACTCGGCGGCGGCGCCCAGGCCCACGGCCTCGGCGATGGGGGGCGTGCCCGCCTCGAACTTCCACGGCAGCTGGGCCCAGCTGGAGCCTGCGGTGGTGACGTCGGAGATCATCTCGCCGCCACCGAGGAACGGCTCCATGGACTCGAGCACGTCCACCTTGCCCACGAGCACGCCGATCCCGGTGGGGCCGAGCATCTTGTGGCCGGTGAACGCGTAGAAGTCGGCGCCGAGCGCCGGGACGTCCACCGGCATGTGGGGGACGGCCTGCGAGCCGTCGACCAGGCAGAGGGCGCCGGCGTCGTGCGCCATCCGCGCGATCTCGGCGACGGGGGTGATCGTCCCGAGCACGTTGCTGCAGTGGGTCACGGCGACCATCCGCACGGGGCCGTCCAACAGCCCGCGGAGCGCCTCGATCTCCAGCTCGCCGTCCGGCGTGACCGGGACGAAGGCCACCTCGGCCCCGGTGATCTGGGCGACGATCTGCCAGGGGACGATGTTGGAGTGGTGCTCCATCTCCGTGACGATGATCCGGTCACCGGGTCGGAGGTTCCGCACCCCCCACGCCCAGGCCACCAGGTTGATGGCCTCGCTGGCGTTCTTGGTGAGGATCACGCCCTCGCGCGGCGCGCCGATCAGCTGCGCGACGGCGTCGCGGCCGTGCTCGAAGCGGTTCGTGGCCTCGGCGGCCAGCTCGTACACGCCGCGGTGCACGTTGGCGTTGGTCTCGCGGTAGTACGCGTCGACCGCGTCGAGCACCGCGGTGGGCTTCTGGGCGGTGGCCGCCGAGTCGAGGTAGACGAGCGGGGCACCGTGGACGGACCTCCCCAGGATGGGGAAGTCCGCCTTGATCGCCGCGACGTCGATCGCGGCTGAGGTGCTCATTACGAGCCGGCCGGGGCGGCGGCCTCCTCGGCCACCCCGAACTCCACGTAGCCGTTCTCCTCCAGGTAGTCGGCCAGCTCGGGGCCGCCGGTCCTGGCGATGCGCCCCTCGAACATCACGTGCACCACGTCCGGCGTGATGTACCGCAGGATCCGCGTGTAGTGGGTGATGATCAGGACGCCCAGCTCCGGGCCGCGCATCGTGTTGACGCCCTCGGACACGACCTTCAGCGCGTCGACGTCCAGGCCCGAGTCGGTCTCGTCGAGCACGGCGAACTTCGGCTCGATCATCGCCATCTGGAGGATCTCGTGGCGCTTCTTCTCGCCGCCCGAGAAGCCCTCGTTGAGGTAGCGGTCGGCGAAGTCGCGGTTGAAGCCCAGCAGCTTCGACTTCTCGTCGAACAGCTTGATGAAGTCGCGCGGGGAGATCTCCTCGCCGCGGATGGCGTTGAGCGACGTCCGCAGGAAGTTCATGACCGAGACGCCGGGCACCTCGACGGGGTACTGCATCGCCAGGAACAGGCCGAGCTTGGCGCGCTCGTCGGGCTCCATCTCGGCGATGTCCTCGCCCGCGAACTTCGCGGTGCCGCCGGTGATCTCGTAGCGCGGGTGGCCGGCGAGGGCGTAGGCCAGGGTGCTCTTGCCGGAGCCGTTCGGCCCCATCAGCGCGTGGACCTCGCCCTGGGGGACCTCCAGGTCGACCCCCTTCAGGATCGGGGTGCCGTCCACGGCGACCTCGAGGCCGCTGATCTGCAGGATGGGATCGCTCACATCACTCCTCGGTGCTGGCTATCGGACGATCGGGTGGTCGTGGCTGGGCGTGGGGTCGAGCAGCACGCGGCCGTCTCTGACCTCCACCCGGAAGACGGGGAGGGGGCGGGTCGCCGGCGGGCTCAGGGCGGCGCCGGTCTCGAGGGAGAACGCCGCGCCGTGGCGGGGGCACTCGATGGTGTCCCCCTCCACCCAGCCGCCGCTGAGGGACTCCATCGCGTGGGTGCAGATGTCGTGCACCGCGTGGACGGTCCCGTCGACGTTCACCAGGCAGACGGGCGTGCCCTCGACCTCGACGAGGCGGGGCTCGCCGGGGGCGAGGTCCTCGATGCCGGCGACGTCGATCAGTTGAGCTTCTCCTGGACGGCGCCCTCGAGCTCCTCGCGGAGCTCCTGCAGGCTCACCTGCTCCAGCACCTCCTGGAGGAAGCCCATGACGATCAGGCGCTTGGCCTGCGGCGTCGGGACGCCCCGCGACTGGAGGTAGAACAGGTGCTCGTCGTCCACCCGGCCGACCGCGCCGGCGTGGGAGCACTTGACCTCGGCCGTCTCGATCTCCAGGAAGGGGATCGTGTCGGCGCGGGCGCCGTCGTTGAGCACCAGGTTCCGGTTGGTCTGGTACGCGTCGGTGCCGGGCGCGCCGGGCGGCACGACCAGGTTGCCGAAGAAGACCGTGTGCGCGTGGTCCTGGATCGCGCCCTTGTAGAGCAGGTTCGAGTACGCCTGCGGCGCCTCGTGGCGGGCGACGACGCGGTGCTCGAAGTGCTGGTCGCCGGCCGCGAAGTAGAGGCCCAGCGCGCGGGCGTCGGCGCCGGGGCCGGCCACGACCATGGTGGGCTCCACGCGGACGACGTCGCCGCCCAGCGTGACCACCACGGAGCGGGCGCGGGCGTCGCGGCCGACCTGGGCGCGGAGCATCGCGTGGTGGCGCACGCCGGCGCCCCAGTCGATGACCGACACGTGCTCCAGCTCGGCGCCCTGGCCGACGTAGAGCTCCACGGCCGACGACGCGCTGACCGGGCCGGCCAGATCGCCGGAGGCGTAGCGCTCGATGACCGTCGCCTTCGCGCCCTCCTCGACCACCACCAGGGAGCGGCCGAACACGCGGCCCGTCGCGCCCGTCGCGGTGAGGATCGCCTCGACCGGCAGCGCCACCTCCACGCCGCGCGGCACGTACACCAGCAGGCCGCCGTCCCAGCGGGCGGCGTTGAGCGCACCGGGGCGCCCGTCGAAGCCGATCAGGCCATAGAGGCGCTCGCGCACCAGGCCCTCGTGCTCCGCCAGCGCGGCGCCCAGCTCGGCGACGATGACGCCCTCCGGCAGGTCCTCCAGGGACGGGGCGGCAGGGGCGCCGTCCACCAGCGCCAGGCGCGCGGCCCGCGGGCCGCCGGCCGGGGCGGGCACGGCGGAGGCCCCGGGGGCGTCCGGCTCGGCGTCGCCCAGGCCGAGGTCGGTCGGCGGGGTGAAGCGCCAGTCCTCCTCCCGGCCGGTGAGGGCCGGGAGCGAGGCGAGGTTGTCGACGGCCGCCGTGCGGGCCTCGTCGGCCCAGGTCGGGCTAGCCAATCGAGCCCTCCATCTGCAGCTCGATGAGCCGGTTGAGCTCGACCGCGTACTCCATGGGCAGCTCCTTGGCGATCGGCTCGATGAAGCCGCGCACGATCATCGCCATGGCCTCCTCCTCGGAGAGGCCGCGGCTCATGAGGTAGAAGATCTGGTCGTCCGCGACCTTGGACACCGTGGCCTCGTGGCCGATGGAGGCGTCCTCCTCGCGGATGTCCATGTAGGGGTAGGTGTCCGAGCGGCTGTCCTCGTCCAGGAGCAGCGCGTCGCAGACCACCGACGCCTTCGCGCGCTTCGCGCCGGGGTCCACCTGGACCAGGCCGCGGTAGCTGGTGCGCCCGCCGCCGCGCGAGATCGACTTGGAGACGATCGTGGAGGACGTGTCGGGGGCGACGTGGACCATCTTGGCGCCGGCGTCCTGGTGCATCCCCTCGGACGCCATCGCCACCGACAGCACCTCGCCGCGCGCGCCCGGGCCGGTCATCCACACCGCGGGGTACTTCATCGTCAGCTTGGAGCCGAGGTTGCCGTCGACCCACTCCATCGTGGCGTTCTTCTGCGCGACCGCCCGCTTGGTGACCAGGTTGTAGACGTTGGTCGACCAGTTCTGGATGGTCGTGTACCGGCAGCGGGCGCCCTCCTTGACGATGATCTCCACCACCGCCGAGTGCAGGGAGTCGCTCGTGTACACGGGGGCCGTGCAGCCCTCGACGTAGTGCACGAACGAGCCCGGCTCGCAGATGATCAGCGTCCGCTCGAACTGGCCCATGTTCTCGGCGTTGATGCGGAAGTAGGCCTGCAGCGGGATCTCCACCTGGACGCCCGGCGGCACCCAGATGAACGAGCCGCCGGACCACACGGCCGAGTTGAGCGCGGCGAGCTTGTTGTCGCCGGGCGGGATGACCGTGGCCCAGTGCTCCTTGAAGAGGTCCTCGTGCTCACGGAGCGCCGTGTCCGTGTCGCAGAAGATCACGCCCTTCTTCTCGAGGTCCTCGCGGATCGAGTGGTAGACGACCTCGGACTCGTACTGGGCGGAGACGCCGGAGAGGTACTTCTGCTCGGCCTCCGGGATGCCCAGCCGGTCGAACGTGTTCTTGATGTCGGCGGGGACGTCGTTCCAGTCGGTGCTCTGCTTCTCCGAGCTGCGGATGAAGTAGAAGATGTTCTGGAAGTCGATCCCGCTCATGTCCCCGCCCCAGTCGGGCATGGGCTTGCGCTCGAAGATCTCCAGCGCGCGCAGGCGGAACTTCAGCATCCACTCCGGCTCGCCCTTGAGGAACGAGATCTCGCGCACCACGTCCGCGTTCAGGCCCCGCTTGGGCTCGAACACGTAGTTGGCCGGGTCGTGCCAGCCGAACTTGTACTGGCCGAGATCGATGTCGGGCGGCTTGATGGTGGACACGGGCCCTCCCGGTCGCTGGGTCGTCGACGTCGTCGCTCTAAAGGATACGCCCGTCACCGTAATCGGTGGAAGGCGGGCGCGCCCGGTGGAACGTCCCCTTGTGGGCACGGCGGACGTCGCCGGCCAGGATACCGGCTACGGCGTGGCCGTGGCGGCTCGCTCGACCACGGTGCGCCCCGCGGGTCCCCGCGTCCAGAACGCCACGGCGTTGCCGATGCCGTCGCCGGCGACGGCCGGGCCGTCCTCCGGGACCACTCCGCTGCCCGAGATCGGGGCCGCGGGCGCGAAGCCCCCGGTGGCGGCGCGCTGGGCCGCCACGACGCGGCCGTCGGCGTACCACGCCACCACGCCCTGGCGGCCGTCGCCCACGGCGACGGCCATCGGACCGGGATCGCGGGCGGCCTCGCCGAGCGAGACCGGGGCGCCCACGCCCAGGTCGGTCGCGACGGGGGCGGCGCGCGGACGCCCGAGCAGGTCGGTCCAGGCCGTCAGGGCGTCGCCGGCAGTGCTCACCGCGACGCGCGGCGGGCCCGCCCCGACGTCGATGCGCTCGGTGGTGGTGAGCGCCGCGAGGGCGCTCAGGGTGAGGGTGTCGCCCACGTCGCCGCGCCACCACTGGACGGTGCCGTCGGCGCCGGCGCTCACCGCCGTGGCGCGACCGGTGGGGGCCACGGCGAGGTCGGCGTTCAGGTCGCCCCGCTGCATGATCGGCAGCTGCGCCTCCGGCCCCAGGGGCCTGCCGGCCGGGCGCGCGACGGCCATGGCGGTGCTGCGGCCGGCGGGCAGGTCGCACTGCCACCAGATCACGGCGTCGCCGAGCGCCCCCTCCGCCACCTTCGGCCGCCGCACCTCCGAGCAGCCGGCGCTGCGCGAGATGCGCTTCGGCCCGGTCCAGCCGGAGCCGACCGGCCGCTCCGCGTACTGCACCTGGCCCACGAACCCCGGGTCGGCGGGGGACGTGCCGGTGCCCCAGTGCCATGTGGCGATGACGTCGCCCGAGGCGTCGGAGGCCGCGCTCGGCGCGCCCACCTTCTCGCGCGGGCTGGACAGGGTGGTCACGCGGCTCCACCGCGGCGACCCGAGCGCGCGCTGGCGGGCGCGGACGACGTAGACGGCCTGGCGGCGCGGGCCGTCGGCCGTCGGGACGCGCCGGACCCGCACCACCTGGCGCCACACCACCACGATGCCGCCCTGGGCGTCGATGGTCGCGACGGGGTCGATCGCGGGACGGCGCCGGCGGGAGACGGCGACGGGGTCGCTCCAGGTCTGCCCGGCGGCGCGCACGCTCACCACGATCATCTGCGCGCGCCGGGCGCCGCGCACCCAGGCGGCCACCGCGTCGCCGCGCGCGTTCATCGCCACGGTGGGGGAGTGGGCGGGCAGCGGGCCCTGCGACGCGCGTGCGGGCTGCTCCCATGCGGCCGTCGCGGGGACGGCGGCGGCCAGGAGCCCGAGCGTGGCGGCGGCGAGGGCGCGGCGCATGGCCCGGACGGTACAACGGGTCCGGTGTATCCTGGCATGGACCAGCCCGCAGGGGGGTCGAGGGGCGTGCGAGAGACGTTCGTGGAGGATCGCGCGGAGCGCGACATCGGGAGGCTGGCCGCCGCGCTCGGCGACCCCACCCGCCGCCGCGTCTTCTTCGCCATCCGGTCCGCCGGTCGTGAGCAGACCAAGGACGAGATCGGCGCGACGGTCGGCATCGACCGGCGCCTGGCGGGCTTCCACCTGGACAAGCTGGTCGAGCACGGGTTCCTGGAGGCGGGCTTCCGCCGCCCCGACGGCCGCTCCGGCCCCGGCGCCGGCCGCCCCGCCAAGCACTACCGCCTGGCCGACGCCGAGGTGCTGGTCGCCCTGCCCGAGCGCCACTACGACCTGCTCGCCGCCCTGCTGCTGCGCGCCACCACGGAGGCCGGCCCGGCCGGCCCGCAGGAGGTGCTGGAGCGGGTGGGCCACGACTTCGGCTTCGAGGTGGGCCTCGCGGAGGTCGCGGCGGGACGGTCGGCCCCCGGGGCGTCGCTGACCGAGGCGATGGAGGGCGTGGTGCGGGTGCTCTCCCGCTACGGCTTCGCCGCGCGCGCGGAGGGGGAGGGCGGCATCCGCGCCTGCGCGTGCCCCTTCGAGGAGCTCGCCTTCCACGACCCCGAGCGGATCTGCGGCCTGGACCGCGCGATCTGGCGGGGGATGCTGGCCGCGTTCGCCCCCGACGCCGAGTTGCGGGTGGCCACCACCCGGGCCGGCGGCGACGACGCGTGCGTCGCCGAGGTGCGCGCCAACTAGGCCTCCGCCGACCGGGCTCCCGGGCGCATCGCCCGCGATGCGATGCCGACGGGAGGGGCTAGTCCTTCACCCGTGTGGTCGCGAAGAGGTAGGTCATGATGAAGAACACGACCGTCATGATCCCGGCGGCGATGGGGTCGGCGCCGCGCTGCTCGATGGTCGCGTTGATCGTCTCGAAGAAGAGGGCGATCCCGATGAGCCCGAACAGGAAGAAGCCGAGCCAGTTGGCCCAGCCGACCGGCAGGTACTTGCGGGTGCCGACGGTCTCGGCGGCCGGCGCGTAGTTCGCCCGGCGTCCGCGTCCCCCGCTCTTCTTCTGGTTCCTCCGGAGCTTCGGCGCCACGCCCGGCAGGGTACCAGCCGCGGTCACTAGCCTTCCCGGATGCCCCGGGACGCCCTCCTCGACGACTGGCGCGCGGTCCTGACCGCCTCGGCGGCCCTGGAGACGGGCCTGCTGGAGGGGTTCGGCGACGGCGCGACCCCCGACGCGGCGGCCCGTACGGCCGGGGTGGACCCCCGGGCGGCGGGCATCGTGGCGCGCGCCCTGGCGGCCGCCGGCGTCCTGGAGGCCGGCGTCGGGGGCGCGTACCGGCTCACCGCGCGCGGCCGCGCGCTGCTGGGCCCCGCGGCGGACGGCAGCGACCTGGCCGGCGCGGTGGGTCTGGAGGTGCGCGCCATCCGCAGCCACCTGGCGCTGGCGGACACGCTGCGCAGCGGCGCGCCGCCCGACGACGTGTCGGCGGGCGACCGCGCCACCCGGGAGCGGTTCATGCGCGCGATGCGCGACGTCACCGTGCCGCGGATCCCCGAGGTCCTGCCCGCCGTGGGCCCCGCGCCGCCGGGGGGCCGGCTGCTGGACGTGGGCGGCGCGCCCGGGGTGCACGCCCGGGCGTTCGCGGGCGACGGCTGGGAGGTGACCGTGCTGGACCTGCCCGGGACGCTCGAGATCGGCGAGGCCGACCTGCGGGCCGCCGGCGTGACGCCGGTGGCGGGCGACGCCACCGCGGGCCTGCCGGAGGGGCCGTGGGACGCGGTGCACCTGGGGAACATCGCCCACCTGCTCGACCGCGACGCCGCCGCCGCGCTGGTGGCGGCGGCGGCTGGGGCGCTGCGGCCCGGCGGGCTCCTGCTGATCGGCGAGGTGCTGGGCGACCGCAGCCCGCAGGGCCCCGGCTTCGGCGTGGCGATGCTGGTCTCCACCGCCGGCGGCGACGCGTGGACCGCCGACGACTACCGCGGCTGGATGGCCGCCGCCGGGGCGCCCCTGGAGCGGGCCGTCCCCGTGGAGGGCGGCCGCCACCACCTGCTGATCGGGCGGCGCGCGTGAGCGCCCGCACGCCCGACGCCCACTCGGGGCCCACGGACCGCGTCCCGCCGTTCCGGTTCAGCGCCGTGTCGCGGGTCGACGTGGCCGAGACCGACCTCGGCGCCGTCGTCTACTACGGCCGATACGTCCACCACGTCGACCGCGCCGTGCTGGCCTACCGGCGCCACGTGGGCGTGCCGCCGCTCGGCCCCGACGGCCACCTGTTCGTGGTCCGGAGCCTCGAGGTGGACTACCGCGCGCCGGCCCGCTTCGACGACGAGGTGGAGGCCTTCGTGCGGGTCACCCGGCTCGGCGGGTCCAGCCACGAGTACGCCGTCCGGCTGGAGCGCATCTCGGGCGGGGCGCCGGGCCATCTGGCCGACGCGGTGCTCACCATCGTCGGCGTCGGCGGCTACGAGGCCCCGAAGCCCACGCGGATGCCCGAGTCGATGCGCGACGCGATCGCGGGATTCGAGGGCCTCTGATGAGGGTCTTCGGCGAGGACGTCGGCGCGCTCGCCCGCGCCGGGGCGGACGTGGATGCGCTGCGCGCGCTGGAGGACGAGGTGGCCGCGGCGGTGGCCTCGCTGCCGCGCGGCGGCTCGGCCGACGCCCACGTGCACCTGGGGCGCGACGCCGACGGCCACCAGCTCGACGCCGCCGGGCTGCTCGAGGACCTGGAGCGGTGGGAGCTCGAGTCGGCCGTGTGCTTCCCGGCCAACGAGCCGGGCCCGGACAAGCAGTTCGCGGCGGCCAACGCGGCCATCATCGCCGCCGCCGACGCGGCGCCGGGCCGGGTGATCCCGTTCTGCCGCGTCGACCCCACCCAGCCGGGGGCGCTCGACGCGATGGCGCGGGCCGCGGCGGCCGGCGCGCGGGGGCTGAAGCTGCACCCGGTGGCGCAGCGCTTCCGCCCCGAGGCGGACGCGGCGGTGGAGGTGGTCCACGACGCCGCCACGCGGGGCTGGCCCGTGACCATCCACGCCGGCTTCGGCGCGCGGCCGCTGGCGGGCGGGATCGCCGCGCTGGTGGACGCGGTGCCCGAGGCCCGCCTGGTCCTGGCCCACGGCGGCCGCGGCGACGCCCGGGCGCTCGCCACCCGCCTCGACGGGTGGCCCAACGTGATGCTCGACACGTCGCTCGCGGCCCTGGCCGACCTGTCGGCGCTCCCGCCCGCGCGGCTCGTGTTCGGCTCGGACCGCCCCTACGGCGACCACGCCACCGCGCTCCTGCTGGTGCGGCGGGCGGCGGACGTCGCGGGGTGGGGCGAGGACGATCTGGCGGGGGTGATGGGCGGGAACCTGCGACGGTGGGTGCCGTGAGCGCCGCCTCCGCCGCCGACGAGCTGCGCCTGGCCGCGGCCCTGGCCCAGTGCGAGATGGCGCTGGTGCGCCACGACCCGGTCGCCGGCCCGCTCCTGGCCCAGGCGGCGCGCCACGCCGACGGCCTGCCCGGCGCGGGCCCCGCCCGGGCGGCGGCGGACCTGCACCGGGCGGCGGGGGAGGACCCCGCGGCGCGCAAGGTGGCGCAGGCGCTGACGCGCGCGGCGGTGATCGAGAACGACGCGGCGCTGCTGGGGCGGCCGCGGTGAGCGTCGCGAGCCGCCTGCGGCTGGCCGAGCTGCTCGACGCCCCCGCGATCGACCTGGCCGAGGCGAACCTGATGATCGCCTGCGAGGCCGACGAGGCGATCGACTTCGACACGGCGCTGGCCACGGTGGAGGGGCTCGCGACCGCCGCCCGGGAGCAGGGGGTGGTCCCCGCCCTGCGCGACGTCGGGTTCCGCGGTGACGCCGACGACTACGACGACCCGCGCAACTCGTTCCTCAACCACGTCCTGGAGCGCCGCCGGGGCCTGCCGATCGCCCTGGCCACCCTCGCGCTGGCCGTCGCGACCCGCGTCGGTGCGCCGCTGGTGGGCGTGGGGCTGCCGGGCCACTTCGTGGTGGCCGACCGCAGCGGCGCCGACCCGGTGGTGATCGACCCGTTCAACGGGTGGACGCCCCTGGACATGGCCGAGTGCGCCCGGCTGGTGGAGCGCACCGCCGGCGTGCCGTTCCGGATCGAGTTCCTGGACCCCGTGGAGCCGCGGGAGATCCTGGCGCGCACGCTGCGCAACCTGCGCGGCAGCTACATGCGCCGCCGCCGCCTGGATCAGGCGCTCTGGACGGTCGAGGTGGGCCTGATCGTGCAGCCCGACGACGCCGAGCTGGTGCGCGCGTCGATCTCGCTGCTGAGCGGGACGGGGCGCTACGAGGAGGCCGAGGCCACCGCCGCCGCCTTCCTGACGGCCCGCCCCGACCACCCCGCCGCCGCTGCGGTGGAGGAGCAGGTCCGGCAGATCCGCGACCTGCGATGGAGGATGAACTGATGACGAACGACGTGATCGCCGCGCAGGTGCGGGACGCCAACCGCCGTTTCTACGACGCCCTGGAGGCCCTCGACATGGACGCGATGGCGGCCGTGTGGGCGGGCGGGGACCACGTCGTCTGCGTCCACCCCGGCGGGCCGGTGCAGCGCGGGTGGGAGGAGGTGGGCGGCGCCTGGGAGGCGATCATGTCCCACACCGGCTACATCGAGTTCGAGATCGCCGACGTGCACGTGGAGGTGCAGGATCCCGTCGCGTGGGTGAGCTGCGTCGAGCGGATCACGTCCGCCACCGACGAGGGCTCCACCGCCGTCGCGGAGGTGGCCGCCACCAACGTCTTCGTGCTGGACGCCGGCGGCTGGCGCCTGGTGGTGCACCACGCCTCCCCGATCATCCGCCCGGGCCTGGGCGAGGACGAGGAGTCGCGCTAGCTGATCGCGCGGCGGATGGCGCCCCGGAACGAGCGGCCCGCGCCGCCGGCCGGGTCTTCGCGCCAGGCCACCACCGCCCGCCCGGCGCCGTCGATGCCGGCCGCGGGCGCGGCGCCCCGGCCCGCCGGCGTGGAGACGGCCTCCACCGGGCCGAACGTCTCGACCGTGCGGCCCACGATGCGCGCCCGGATCGCCGACGCGGACCGCCCCACCGGCTGGGACCACACCACGACGGCGGCGCCGTTCCCGGCGCCCGCCAGGGACGGCCGGCCGGCGTTGCGGGCGGCGGCCAGCGACAGCACCGTCGCCGGCTGCCACGGGCCGCCCAGCGTCCCCACCGAGCCCTCCACCCGGGTGCGGCCGCCGTCCACCCGCAGCCACGCCGCCGTCGCCTTGCCGCCACGTGAGAGCGCCACCTCCGGCGCCCGCAGCCGGGGCGGGGCGCCCGACGGGGCGGAGATCGCGGCCGGCGCGCCGAACGCCCCGCCGGCGGGGCGCCCGGCCGCCATGACGCCCGCCTCCCACCAGGCCACCACGGCGTCGCCGGCCGCGTTCATCGCCACGGCGGGCCGGCGGGCGGTGGCGCCGGCGCCGGGGACCGGCGAGGGGGCCCCGGCGGTGCCCTCGGGCGCGACGGACGCGAGGTCGATGCCCCCCGGCCGCTCCCACACCACCAGGCCGGAGCCGTCGCCCGCCATCGCCACCGCGGGATGGGCGGCTCCGGCGGGGCCCAGGTCGGCGGGCGCCGACCAGGTGCCGGTGGCGGCGGAGCGGTGGGCGAGACGCAGCGTGGGGGCCGGGTCGGCGCGGATCCACACGGCGATCGCGGCGCCGGTGGGGGCGATCGCGACGCGGAGGTCCTGGATGCGGGCGCCCGCGCCCTCGGCCAGCAGCGTCACGGGCGGCCGGCGGGCGCCGCGGGGCAGCGTCAGGGCGACGGCGCCCCGGTCGTCGGTCCACCCCACCAGGGTGCGGCGGCCCGCCGCGGCCGCCGCGACCGGCTGGGTGGTGTCGTCCCTGCGGGCCGACACGGTCCGCGGACCGAGGAACCGGGCCGTGGGGGTCGCCCGCGTGCGGATCTGGACGACGTCGCGGAGCGGCGCGAGCGCGGCGTCGGTGCGCCACCAGGCGACCACCGCGCGGCCCTCGGGGGCCACGGCCACCGCGGGCTCGCTGGGGAGCACCCGGCCCGGCGACGAGAACGGCACGGGCAGGCTCCACGCGCCGGATGCTGCGGCGGCGAGGGCCGGCTGGATCGCCAGCGCCCCCGCCGCCACGAGGATCGTCAGGCTACGGCTACGCCTTGCTGGAGAGATAGTCGGCGACCATCTTCTCGCCGGCCGCCGGGCCGTCCTCGAAGTAGACGCGGTTGATCTCCTTGAAGACCTCCCACTTGTCCGGCGTGTCATCCTCGGCCATCGTCGCGTCCACCGGGCACGCCTCGACGCACGCGTCGCAGTCGATGCACTCGGCGGGGTCGATGTAGAGCATGGTCGCCTCGTCGTGACCCTCCTCGCCGGCGGCGGGATGGATGCAGTCGACGGGACAGACGTCGGCGCAGGAGGTGTCCTTCGTGCCGATGCAGGGCTCCGTGATGATGTAAGCCATTCAGCGTTCCTCGGGCGTCGTGGACGGCGGCGCCGCCGGGTGGTCCGGCGGGTGCCGCGGAGCGCCGATGCTACCAGCGGGGACCGGCGTCAGGAGGCCGAGAGCACCGGCCGGGGCACCACGGCCAGCAGCCGCTCGGCGGCGCCCCGCAGCGCGCGGGCGGCCGGGCTGCCGGGCGAGGACGCCACCACCGGCAGCCCCGCGTCGCCCGCCTGGGCCACCGCCGGCTCCAGCGGGATGCGGCCCAGCAGCGGGACGCCCAGCTCGGCGGCCAGCAGCTCGCCGCCGCCGCCGGAGAAGACCTCGTAGCGGGCGCCAGTGTCGGGCGCCTCGAACCAGCTCATGTTCTCGATGACGCCCGCGACCGGCAGGTTCACCCGCGCGGCCATGGCGGCGGCCCGGCGCGCGACGCGCTGGGCGGCCAGCTGGGGCGTGGTCACGATCACGAACGACGCGGTGGGCAGCAGGCCCGACAGCGACAGCGCCACGTCGCCGGTGCCGGGCGGCAGATCCACCAGGAGGTAATCCGGGTCGTCCCACCACACCTCGGTGATGAAGCTGGTGAGCGCCTTGTGCAGCATCGGCCCGCGCCAGATGACCGGGGAGTCCTCCTCGGTGAGGAACCCGATCGACATCATCCGGACCCCGTGGGCCTCGACCGGCATCATCAGGTCGTCGACCGCCACGGCGGGCCGCGTGATGCCCATCATGCGGGGGATGGAGTAGCCGTAGACGTCGGCGTCCAGCAGGCCGACGGTGGCGCCGCCCTCCGCGAGCGCCAGGGCCAGGTTGGCGGTGATGCTCGACTTGCCGACGCCCCCCTTCCCGGACGCGACGCCGATGACGGTGGTGCGGCTGCCCGGCTGGAACGGCGACGGGCGCTCCTCGCCGGTGATGAGCCCCTGCCGCAGGCGCCGGCGCTCCTCGTCGGTCATCGCGTCCATCGTCACCTGGATCGCCTCGACGCCCGGCAGCGGGGCCAGCGCGTCGGTCACCCGCTTCTGGATCTCGGCCTTCAGCGGGCAGCCGGCCACGGTGAGGCGGATCGCCACCAGCACCCGGCCCTCGCGGACGTCGACGTCGCCGACCATCCCCAGGTCGACGATGCTGCGGTGCAGCTCGGGGTCGTGCACGTCCCGGAGGACGCGGATGACCGCCTCGCGGTCGGGCGCGCTCACATGAACATCCTGGCGTAGGGCTCCGCGTCGGCCAGGGTCATGCCCCACGGGCCGTGGCCGGGGTGGATGCGGGCGTCCCGCGGGACCTCCGCGAACACGCGCTCCAGGCTCCGGAGCATCGCCCCCGGGTCGCTGCGCGGGAAGTCGGTGCGGCCGATGCCCTGGGCGAAGATCAGGTCGCCCACGAAGGCGTCGCCCTCGGTCTCCTCCAGCGCGACCATGCATCCGGGGGAGTGGCCGGGCGTGGCCAGCAGGCGGAACCGCAGCGCGCCCAGCTCCAGCACCTCGCCGTCGTGGAGGATCCGGTCGGGCGTGACGCCGGGGGTGGGGGGCGGGTTGCCGAACAGCGCCGGGTTGAACGGCGCCGGCGCCGCGACCCACTCCTCGTCGCCCTCGCCGACCCACACGGGCAGGCCGCGCGCCGCCCACACGTGGTTCTCGACCACGTGATCCCAGTGGCCGTGGGTGTCGAGCACCGCGACGGGCGTCGCCTCCAGCCGCTCGAGGGTCTGGGCGACCCACGCCTCGGATCCCATCGCCGGGTCGACGACCCACGCGCTGCCGCCCCGGTCGTCGGCGACGACGTAGGTGTTGGTGGCCACCGGTCCGAACGTTCCTCCACGGATGATCATCCCTGCGATGCTAGCTGCGAAGGCCGGAGGAGGGCCGATGCGGATTGCACTCGGGTCGGACGAACGCACCGCCCTGACCGACGAGCTGGACGAGACGCTGCGGGCGGCCGGGCACCAGGTGACGCTGTTCGGCCCGCTCGCCGGCGGCCGCGAGGAGTGGGTGGCCGCCAGCGCGGAGACCGCCCGCGCCGTGGCGGAGGGGCGCGCCGACCGCGGCATCGTGTGCTGCTGGTCGGGGACGGGCGCGTCGATCGCCGCCAACAAGGTGCGCGGCGTGCGCGCCGCCCTGTGCGGCGACGCCGAGACCGCCCGGATGGCCCGGAGATACAACCACGCCAACGTCCTGGCGCTGTCCCTCCGCGCCACCAGCCCGGCGATGGGCCGCGAGATCGTCGAGGCGTTCCTGGAGGAGCCCGACGGCGCCGACGACTTCGACGTGCGCAACGTCGCCGAGCTCCGCGGGATGGAGGAGGCCTGAGCGCCGAGGCGCCCGGCGGCGCCGCCGGGCGGCACGACGCGGAGCTGGTCGGCTGGCTGGAGCTGTTCTTCGACCTGGTGGTGGTCGTCTGCACGGCGGTGCTCGCCGACCGCCTGCACGAGCATCCGGACTGGGGCGGCGTGGGCGTGTTCCTCGTCTGCTTCACCGCCATCTGGTCGATCTGGATCTCGTTCGTCGTCTACACCGACCTGGCGAACGAGAACACCAGGATCGCGACGCTGATGATCGCGGCGGGCGTGATCGGGATCATGGCCGCTGCCCTCGGGAACCTGGACGAGCGGGCCAACGCCTTCGCCATCGGCTTCGTCGTCTGCCGCATCATCGCGGCGAGGGCGGCGTCCCACACCGGGCGGTTCCTGACGTCGTGGCCCGCCGTGCAGCTGGGCGGGCTGACGACGCCGTGGATCGTCTCGATCTGGGTGGAGGCCCCGGTGAAGTACGGGATCTGGGCGGCCGCCCTGGCCCTGGAGCTGGTGTTCGCGGCGGCGCGGGCGACCGAGGGGGACGCGTCGGGGGCCCTCGTCGAGCGCCTGAACGCGCGCGTGCGGCGGAAGGCCCGGGGGCGCGAGCAGGTGGCGCCGTTCGTGCCCGTCAGCGGACGGCCGGAGCACCTGGGCGACCGCCTCGGCACGTTCGTGATCATCGTGCTGGGCGAGGGGGTCGCCCAGATCATCAGGGGCGCGACGGCCGCCGAGTGGGGGAACCACTTCGGGGTGGCGGCGGTGGCCTCGTTCGCCATCCTGATCGGCCTGTGGTGGCTGGCGTTCCGCCATGGATTCGGCGCCGGCGAGGAGCCGACGTTCCCCCTCCGCACCCTGATGCTGATGCACCTGGTCATGACCGCGGGCGTCGTCGCGCTGGCCGCCGCCCTGGGGGAGCTGCTGCTCGACGTGCACGAGCCCGCGACCGCCTTCTACCGGTGGCTGCCGGCGGGCGGCCTGGCGGTGTGGCTCCTGGTGTCCGCCGCACTCGCCGAAGGGGCCGGCGACCGTCGCACTGCCGTGCGCGCACTGGGATCCGTCGCGATCGCCGTCGTCGCCGCGGCGGCCTGCGGGTCGATCGACGCCCTGTGGTTCATCGTCCTGCTGGCGGCCGCCGTGGGGTGGACCTGCCTCCCGCACCGCCTGCCGGGCGGGGCCCGGCCCGCCCAGGCCGCCTAGCCGACCAGCCCGCCGAGCCCGCTGGGATCGAGCGGCCGCGCGTTCTGCGGCTCGGTGATGTCCACCGGCTGCCCCCAGTCGGAGAAGCCGGCCGTGAGGTCCAGGTCGATGGCCCCGACGCCGTCGACCACGCCCGTCCCGTCGCCCTTCAGCACCACGTGCACCCGGCGCGGCAGCAGGTCGGCGGTCCCGATCCAGAACTCGGCGGTGCCCTCCGTGAGGGCGCGCTGCGCCTGCGCGGGGGTCACGTCGCCGCCGGCGCCGAGCGCCGGGCCCAGGTCGCCGAGCGCCTTCGCCGGGTCGAGGGTGCCGGTGATCTTCACGGTCGAGGTGCCGTCGACGTCCTCCCGGCCCGCCTCCTGCGGGTCGGTCGTCCACCCGACGAGGGTGGGGTAGAGCTCGCCGAAGTTGAGGAGGCCGACCTGCGCCGGCGGCAGGTCGAGCGTGAAGTCCTGGCCCAGGATCCCGACGTAGACGTTGTCGCCGACGCGGGTCAGGTTCACCTGGAGGCCGATCCGGGAGACCTTGGCGGTGGCGTCGATGGACGCGCGGTCGGGCGGGTCGACGGGGCCCTCGCCGGTGATGTCGATCTGCCCGTTCAGCAGCTGCCCGAGGCCGGAGGGGAGCGCGTCGGGGCGGGTGATGTCGACCGTGCCCTTCACCGCCAGGTCGATCCGGAACGGGCCGGCCTTCGCGGCTGCGTCGGCGCTCTGCGTCAGGATCTGCGACGGGGTCAGCCCCTCGGTCCGGTCCGTGCCGCCGCCGTCCGCGCCGCCGCCGCACGCGGCGGCCACCGCGAGGGTCATCACGACGAGCGCCGCAAGCAGGGCGCGGAGGGCCGGGCGAGCCATGGGGCGCGGTATAGCATGGCCCGCTGATGCCCGGACCAGGTGCAGGAACATCGCCGGGCCGCGCCTGACCCTTCTCCCCATCGGGGTCGGCAACGCGTGTCCCGCACCCGGCGAGGCCCAGAGCGGCTATCTCGTGCGCGGCGGCGCGGCCGCGGTGATGGTGGACCTGGGCTCCGGCGTGCTCACCCGGCTGCGGGGGGAGATGGCCCCCGAGGCGCTCACGCAGGTGGTGGTCACGCACCTCCACCCGGACCACTGCGTCGACCTGATGGGACTGGAGGTCCACATGGTCTGGGGGCCGGGCGCCGGGTCGCCGCCGCTGCCCGTGCTGGGGCCGCCCGGCCTGCGCGACCGGCTCATCGCGTTCTCGGGCGCGCGGGGGTTCGACACCGCGTTCACCTGGTCCACGTTCGCGCCGGAGGCGGGGGAGGTCGACCTCGGGGACGGCCTGGTGATGCGCCACCGCGAGGTGCCGCACCTGCCGCCGACCAACGCCGTGCGCTTCGAGCGCGACGGGGCGAGCGTGTGCTTCGGCGCCGACTGCGCCTACGGCGACGCGCTGCCCGCGCTGGCCGCGGGGTGCGACGCGCTGGTGTGCGAGGCGACGTTCGGCGCCGGCCCCCCGGTCGAGGGCGTGCCGCACATGACCGGCGCCGAGGCGGGCCGCATCGCCGCCCGCGCCGGGGTGGGCCGCCTGCTGCTCACGCACCTCGACCCGCAGCGCGACGTGGAGGCCACGCTGGCGCAGGCGCGCGCCGAGTTCGACGGGCCGGTGGGCCTGGCGAGGCCCGGGGAGGCGGTGGCGCTGTGAGCGCCGGTGGCATGAAGCCGCGGCCCACCGACCGGCGGGCCGTGGTGATCGCGACGCTGCTGAGCCTGCTGCTGCCGGGCCTGGGGCACGCCTACGCGCTGCGCCTGACGCGGGCGCTGGTGTGGTTCGCCGGGACGATCGCCGTCGGCCTGGTGCTCGGGCAGGGCGACGAGAACACGGCGCTCGCGATCGGGATGGGGCTCACCATCGCCGTGCTCGCGGCCCTCGACATCGCCCTGGTGATGTGGCTCGACGGCCGATCGCGGCCGGCGGCGTGACGCGGGTCCCGGCAGGGATCCCGCATCCCGTCCACTAGACTGTCGAAATGCCGCACGCCCGGACCACCTCCGCATGACCTGGGACGCCTTCGCCCGCGCCGGCGCCGGCGCCGCCCAGGGCGAGGAGGAGCTGCGCATGCTGTGGCGCCGGTACAAGAGCACCGGCGACCCGGCGGCGCGCGACCGGCTGATCCTCACGTTCGCGCCGCTGGTGAAGTACGTCGCGGGCCGCATGAACAGCCACCTCCCGGCGCACGTGGAGGAGAGCGACCTCATCTCCTACGGGCTGATGGGCCTGATCGGCGCGGTGGAGCGCTACGACCCCGGCCGGCAGGTGAAGTTCGAGACCTACGCCGTCACGCGCATCAAGGGCGCGATCATCGACGAGCTGCGCTCGCTCGACTGGGTGCCCCGCTCGGTGCGGGCCCGCTCGCGCGAGATCGAGCGCAAGGCCACCGAGCTGGAGCACAAGTTGCAGCGGGCCCCCACCGACGAGGAGCTGGCCGCGGCGCTCGGGATGGAGATGCACGATTTCCAGGCCGCGATCACCCAGATCGCCAACTCGTCGATCATCGCCCTGGACGAGACGTGGAGCGTGTCCTCCGGCGGCGAGTCGCTCTCGCTGATCGACACGATCACCGACCAGCGCCCCAGCAACCCGTCGGACCTCCTGGACGTCACGGAGCTGCGCGACACGCTGGCCGACGCGATCGCCCGCCTGCCCGAGCGCGAGAAGATCGTGATCGCCCTCTACTACTACGACGGGCTGACCCTCCGCGAGATCGGCGAGGTGCTCGGCGTGACCGAGAGCCGCGTCAGCCAGCTCCACACGAAGGCCATCCTGCGGCTCAAGGGCCGGCTGCAGGACGGGGAGGTTGACCAGGGCTAGCGCACGGTCGAGTATGCGTCTCCCGGCCTTGTGAGGAAAGGCACGAAGCCCATGGCGCATCCCGATCCTGCCCAGCTTCGCAACGTCGCGGTCCTCGGGCACCGCGGCAGCGGCAAGACCAGCCTCGTGGAGGCGATGCTCTTCGCCGCGAAGGCCACCACCCGCCAGGGACGCGTGGCCGAGGGCTCGACCGTCGCCGACTTCGACGACGACGAGCAGCGCCGCGGGATGACGATCTCCGCGTCGCTCTGCCACCTGACCTGGAACGGCGTGAAGGTCAACCTGCTCGACACCCCCGGCGAGCCGTCCTTCCAGGGCGACACCCTCGCCGCGCTGCGGGCCGTCGACGCGGTGCTGATGGTCGTGAACGCCACCGCCGGCGTCGAGGTGCAGACGGAGCGGCTGTGGAACCGCGCCGCCGAGGCGAACCTGGCGCGGGCGATCGCGGTGAACATGCTCGACCGCGAGCGGGCCGACTTCGACGCGGCGATGGAGGCGATCTCGGAGCTCGCGCCCGGCGCCGTCCCGATCCAGATCCCGGTGGGCAGCGAGGGCGGGTTCGAGGGTGTGGTGAACCTGGTGTCGATGACGGCGACGACGTACGCCGGCGGCGACCCCCACGGCTCGACCGGCCCGATCCCCGATGAGCTCGCCGACGCCGCACAGGCGGCGCGCGAGCACCTGATCGACGTGGTCGCGGAGAAGGACGACGCGCTCATCGAGAAGTACCTCGAGGGCGAGGAGATCACCACCGAGGAACTCATCGGCGCGCTCCTGAGTGGCGTGGCCGAGGGCCGCATGCACCCTGTGGTGTGCGTCGCGGGCGAGAACGGCATCGGCGTCGACCGCCTGCTGGACCTGCTGGTGGAGGCGCTGCCCTCCCCGGCGACGGTGGCCAGGTGGCCGGCCCTCGACCCCGGGTCGGGCGAGGCGGCCGAGGTGGTGCTGTCGGAGGACGGTCCGGCCGTGGCGCTCTGCTTCAAGACGCTCGCCGACCAGTTCAGCGGCCGCATCAGCCTGCTGCGCGTGTTCTCCGGCGTGCTCCCCGCCGACACCCAGGTGGCGACGGGCACCGGCGGCAAGGAGCGCGTGGGCCAGCTCTTCACCCTCCAGGGCAAGGAGCACGTGGCCCTCACCGAGATCGGCCCCGGCGACATCGGTGCAGTCGCCAAGCTGAAGGAGGTCGTGACCGGCGATGTAATCACCACGGGCGGCGCCGGCGTGGGCTTCGCGCCGATCGAGCTGCCGCCCCCGCTGATGGGCTTCGCCGTGACCGCCCGCAACGCCGCCGACGAGGACAAGCTCAACCAGTGCCTGCGGCGGATGAAGGACGAGGACCCGACGCTGGACGTGCACCACGACGAGCAGACCGGCGACCACATCGTGGCGGGTCTCTCCCAGATGCACGTCGAGGTGATCGCCGACCGCATCGAGCGCCGTTTCGGCGTGGCGATGGACCTGGCGCCGCCGCACGTGCCCTACCGCGAGACCATCACGAAGGGCGCGAAGGCGGAGGGCAAGCACAAGAAGCAGAGCGGCGGCCGCGGCCAGTACGCCGACTGCTGGCTCGAGGTGGAGCCGCTCCCCCGCGGCGGCGGCTTCGAGTTCGTCGACAAGATCGTGGGCGGCGCGATCCCGCGGTCGTTCATCCCCGCCGTGGAGAAGGGCGTGGTGGAGGCGATGGGGAAGGGCGAGCTGGCGGGCTACCCGGTGGTGGACGTACGGGTGACGCTCTACGACGGCAAGTTCCACCCGGTGGACTCGTCGGAGATGGCGTTCAAGATCGCCGGCGGCCTCGGGATGAAGGCGGCCCTCGAGAAGGCCGGGCCGGTCCTCCTCGAGCCGGTGATGCACGTGGAGATCACGGTGCCGTCGGAGCACGTCGGCGACGTGATGGGCGACCTCAGCTCCCGCCGGGGCCACCCCCTCGGCATGGAGGCGCGGGGCCACGACGAGATCGTGCGCGCCGAGGTCCCCATGGCGGAGATGCTCGAGTACGCGCCCGACCTGCGCGCCATGACCGGCGGGCGGGGCGACTACACGATGCAGTTCGACCACTACGCCGAGGTGCCCGCCCACCTCGCCCAGAAGGCGGCGGAGGCGGCGGCGGTGTGACGTCCCCGGGGGAGGGCCCGTCGCCCGGTGGGGTGGCGGGCCGTCCCCCGCGAGCCGTCCCAGGGCATCCGGGACGATCGCCCTCCCGCCTCGGGCCGCGCGTCCCGGACCGCGGCGCGGGATCGCGGTAGCGTCGGCGGTGCCCGGTCCGCCGCCCCCGGAGGCATCGTCCCCGCCCAGTCCCGCAGACGTCGAGGCCCCGTCATCGGCGTGGCGCTCGCGTTGCTCGCCGCGGCGGCCGCCGCGCTGATCGTGGCGGTCGCGGCGCTCGGCGGCGGGAGCGGCCCCCGGCTGAACGCCGACGCGATCGACCCCACTCAGCCGGCGCCCGCGACCATCGGCCGCGACAGCACCGGGGCGCGGGTCGCGGTGCCGGTGGCGGGCCGCCCCGCCCTGGTCACGTTCCTCTACACGGACTGCCCGGACGTGTGCCCGCTGACCGCCCAGGAGATCTCGCTGGCCCTCGACCGGGCCGGCCCGGACGTCGCGGGCCGCATCGACGTCGTCGCGATCAGCGTGGATCCGCGGGGCGACACCCCCGCGGCGGTCCGTGAGTTCCTCGCCCGTCACCGGCTGACGGGCCGGATGCGGTACATCATCGGCTCGAAGGCCGAGTTGGCCCCGCTGTGGTCGAGCTGGCACATCGCCGCGCAGCAGGGCCCGCCGACCGCCTCGATCCACTCGGCCCGGCTCGTGCTGGTGGACCGCGACGGTCGGCAGGTGGGCGCGTACGCGACCGCGCTGCCGATCGACATCGACGGGCTCGCGGCCGACATCCGGGCGCTGACGGGCTGAGGGCGGGCGGGCCCGGGCCGCTAGGCTCGGGCCATGCTGGTCGCCCAGGTCCTCGCCGCGGTGGAGCGGCTCGCGCCCCCGTCCCTGGCGGAGGAGTGGGACAACGTCGGCCTGATCGTGGGGCGCCACAACCAGCCGGTGCGCCGGCTGCTGGTGGCGCTGGAGTTGCGCGCGGACGTCCTCGGCGAGGCCCGCGAGCACGACTGCGACGCGATCCTGACCCACCACCCGCCGATCTTCCCGTCGATCACCTCGGTCACCGACGGCGCGGCCGGCGAGCTCGTGCTGCGCGCCGCCGAGGACCGCCTGGCGGTGATGGCCGCCCACACCAACCTGGACGCCGCCCGCGGCGGGCTCAACGACGTGATGGCCGAGATCCTCGGCGTGTCCGCCGCGGTCCCGTTGCGCCCTCACCCGGACATGCCGTCGTGCGGCCTGGGCCGCATCGGCACGGTCCGGCCGGTGACGCTCAGTGCCCTTGCCGAGGCCGTGGGCCGGGGCTTCGACGGCGCCCCCGTGTCCTACGCGGGCGACCCCTGGGTGCAGGTGCGCCGGGTGGCGTGCTGCACCGGCTCGGGCGCCTCCCTCATCGACGACGCCCGCGCCGCCGAGGCCGACGCCTTCGTGACCAGCGACCTCAAGTACCACGACGCCGACCGCGCCGGAGGCCTCCCCCTGGTGCACCTGCCGCACGCCCGCGCCGAGCGCGTGGCGATGAAGCGGTGGAGCAAGGTCCTGGGCAGGGCGGTCGCGTCGCAGGGCGTCGAGATCCGCTTCGCCGAGACCGAGACGGACCCCTGGCAGGTGGCCTGAGGCCTTCGCCCAGCGGCCCTTGGCTCGGAAGGATATCCGGGATATCCTCCCGACATGGCGAAAGTGTTGGTCTCGATCCCGGACGAACTGCTCGCGCGAATCGATCGCACGGCGCGCGCGCGCGGCACGACGCGCAGCGACCTGATCCAGCGTCTCGCGACCGACCACCTGCCGGACGACGAGCAGGCGCGGCGCGCGCGGCTGGAACGGCTCCTCGCGACGCCCGTGGATCGGGGTGGCGACTCGGCCGACGCGGTCCGCAGCGACCGCCGGCGGTGACCACGCTCCTCCTCGACAGCAGCGTCTGGCTGGCCGCCCGCGACAGCGCGGACCGGTTCCACGAGGCCTCCGTCGAGATCATCGAGGGCGGTGGAGGACCGCTCGGGGCGCTCGACCTGACCTTCTATGAGGTCGGCACCGTCGCCGTCCGCCGATGGCGCTCGCTGGACGAGGCTCGGCGCCTGACGGAACTCGTGCAGGTGGCGACGGAAGGCAGGATCGTGCGCGTCGACGGGCCACTCGCCATCGCCGCGGCATCGATCGGCCAGGAGGAAGGCGTCAGCGTGTACGACGCCGCGTTCGTCGCTGCGGCCCGGGAGCGCGGCTGGCGTCTGGTGAGCGGCGATCTCGCCGACCTCGTGAGCCGGGGACTCGCCGTGTCACCCGAGGCCGTCCGGGACGGCGCGGAACCGCCTCCGGGGCGCTGACTGAAGGGGGCCGGCGGGCTTCCTTCCGCGGCCGGATCAGCCCCGCCCGGCTGGTACACTCCCGCGACCACGCGGATGTAGCTCAGTTGGCTAGAGCGTCTGCTTGCCATGCAGAAGGTCGTGGGTTCGAGTCCCATCATCCGCTCTGAGGAGCCCCCGAGCCCGGGGGCTTCGTCCGTTCTGGAGCGCGCGCCGCGCGGCCACCGCGCGCCGGCCGTCACGAGCAGGCGGGCAGGCTCTCCGCGTTCGCGACGGTGGCGATGTCGTACCGGCCGTAGACGATCGTGAACGGCCCGCGGGGGGCGGTCGCGTAGACCGGGCGGCCCTGCACGTCGAGCTTGAGGGTCACCCGTCCGCCGGAGTAGTAGGTGAAGTTGGCGGCGCTGCCGCTGCCGGCGTCAGCGTCGGCGCGGGTGCCGAGGAAGCCCCACTCGCCGTCGTCGGGGAAGTCCCGGGGCGGCGTGGCGGACCACAGCACCTGGCTGGCGATGTCGTCGAACTCGTTCGCCGTGATGGCGGGGTAGCGGCAGTCGGGGCGGTCGCGGGAGAAGCGCACCGGCACGCCGTCCGTGACCGACCACACCGTGTTGCCGTCCTGGTCGAGTGACATGTCGAGCCGCGGGGTGTCGCGGGCGAAGCGCATGTTCGGGGGGTCGCCGCGCAGTCCCACGCCGTCCATCCGGAGCGCCGGCGCGGCGTCGGACGCCTCCATCGGCGTGGTGCCCGACCCCTGCGCGGCCTCGTCCGACGACGACCCGCACGCCGCTGCGGCCAGCGCGACGGCGAGCGTCGCGACGACGACGGCCGCAATCCTCGGAGGTCGCCGGGGCGTCATCACAGGCGCTCAGATGAGCCCGTGCTCCCGGGCACGCGCCACCGCCTCCTCGCGGGAGGCCACGTCGAGCTTGCGGTAGAGCACCCGCACGTGCGACTTCACGGTGTTGAGCGACACCAGCAGCCGTTCGCCGATCCCGCGCAGCGGCAGCGACGTGGGCAGCAGGCGCAGCACGCGCATCTCGGCCTCGGTGATCGGCTCGGCGGGCCACGCCGCGCCGCCCGGCTCGGATGCGTCGACCAGCCGCCGCAGCGGCCCCGGGTCGGCGGTGCCCGCCACGATCCGTCGCGCCTGGCGGACCGCCTCGGCCGCCGGGCCCACGTCGGAGCGGGCCTTGAGCGCCCGCGCCAGCGCCAGCAGGGCGTGCGCCCGGTCCAGGGCCAGGTTCGGCCCCTCCGCCAGCGCAGCCGCCGTCCGCAGGGCGTCGACGGCCGCGTCGACGCTGCCCCGGCGGGCGCAGGCCGTGCCGTGCGCCAGCCACACGATGGTGGCCTGCGGCGTCGCGTCGTGGCCGTGCGCCCGCATCCGGGCGAACGCGGCGCGGGCCTCCTCGTCGGCCCCCGCGTCGTCGCCCAGCGCCGCCATGGCGAGCGACGCGATCGCGCGCCCCATCGCGCCGAACAGCGGCAGCGATCGGGCGTCGTCCTCCGCCGTCGCCTCGCGCGCGGTGGCGAGCGCCTCGGCGTGCCGGCCGGCCTGCCACTGGGCGTACGCCAGGTGGGTGCCCGCCAGCGTGCGGGCGAACGGACCGGCCGTGGCGGCCAGGCGGCGGGCCCGCGCCGCGCCGCTCAGGCGGCGGGCGACGTCCTGGCCGTCCGAGGCGGCGCGGACGAGGGCCGACTCCAGCAGCACCGAGCCCGTCCCGAACGGCAGCGGCGCCGCCCCGGTCGCGTCGCCCGGGCCTCGCTCCGCCGCGTCCAGCCACTGCTCCACCACGTGCCGCCGGGCGCCGCGCGCCTCCTCCAGCACGGCGCGCGTGAGGCACAGCCCCGGGTCGGCCAGCACCACCGCCTGCGGCAGCCGCTCCAGCCACCGGTCGACGACCGGCGCCGCGCCCCGGGCGCCGGTGACCTCGCGCCAGTGGGCCCCCACCAGCCGCGCGGCCCGCCTGGCGTCGCGCGCGGCCAGGCTGTGCTCGACGGCGCGCTCCGCGTCGCCCTGGGCCTCCCACCAGGCGCTGGCCCGCAGATGGAGCCCGCCCACCTCGTCCGGGCGCTCCTCGGCCAGCATGAACCGCAACGCGTCGTGCAGGAGCGGGTGGTAGCGGTACCACGTCAGGTCGTCGTCCAGCGCCCGCACCAGCTGGTTGCGCCCCTCGAGCGCGCGCAGCGTCGCCGCCGACCCGGTGCGGCCCAGGACGTCGTCGCACACCGGGCCGGACATGCGGTCGAGGACCGAGCTGCGGAGAAGGAAGCCGGTGGTGTCCTCGTCCTCGCCCGCCAGGACCTCGGCCGCCAGGTACTCCACGACGTGCCGGTGCGAGCCGGCGAACGCGTCCACGAAGGCGCCGGGGTCGTCGCGGCCGCGCAGGGAGAGCACCGCCAGGTAGAGGCCCGCCGCCCACCCCTCCGTCTTCTCGTGGAGGCGCCGGACGTCGGACGGCGGGAGACGCACGTCGTGCCCCTCGATGAGCTGCTGCGACTCGTCCAGGTCCATCCGCAGGTCGCGCGCGCGCAGCTCGCCCAGCGCCCCGCAGGCCCGCATCCGCGAGAGGGGGAGCGGCGGGTCGCGACGGGTCGCGATCACCACGCGCAGCGGGGCCGGAAGGTGCTCCACCAGGTACCGGATGCGGTCGTGGCACGCCGGGTTGGTGACGTGGTGGTAGTCGTCGAGCACCAGCACGCGCTCGCCCCCGTCGCCCGCGCGGTTCAGGGCGTCGGCGACCAGCACGGCCGAGGCGGCGGGCGCGCCGGCGGGGTCCTCCGGCAGCGGCCCGTCCACGCCCAGCGCGGCGCAGACGTGGGCCCACAGCTGCCGCGGGTCGTCGTCGGCGGCGTCGAGCGACAGCCACGCCGTGGCGCCGGGCGGGCGCTCCGCGCACCACTGCGTCAGCAGCGTCGTCTTCCCGAAGCCGGGGGGTGCCGACACGATGGTGAGGGGCAGGCCCGCCAGCCGCTCCAGCCGCCGGGTCAGGCGGCGGCGGACCACCCGCGGGCCCGCCTGGTGGGGCGGCACGAGCTTCGCGCCCAGCACCACGACGCCGTCGCCCGTCGCCGGCCGCCGGGCGCGGCGCGTGCGCGTCGCGGAGGCGGCCGCGCCGCTCACCAACCGCCTGCCGGGTCGCGGTCCATGGGTCCGACGGTGGCGCGGGCGGGGCGGGGCCGCATCGGCCGGAAAGGATGAACGGTCACACCGGCTGCCCCCGGGCGTCGCACGGCGGCCGCACCGTGCACCCGGCGGCGGCCGCGGCACGATCAGCCGTCGGCGCCCTCAGGCGGGGGGCAGGATCCGCAGCTGGCGCGCCCGCTCGACCGCCTCGCTGCGGCTGGAGACGCCCAGCTTGCGGTACAGCGAGTGGGCGTGGCTCTTGACCGTGAACCGGGACAGGAACAGCAGGTCGCCGATCTCCCGGATCGAGTGGTGGGTGGGCAGCAGCTGCAGCACCCGCGCCTCGGCCGCGGTGATCGACGACAGGCAGGCCGCGTCGCCCTCGGGCACCGGCTGGACCCGGCGCCGCAGCAGCTCCACCTCGTCGCGCAGCAGCGGCGCCTCGGCGAGCCGGCCCATGAAGCCCTCGGTGCCGGACACCGCCTCGCGTGCGACCTCGTCCTCGCCCACCGCGAGCGCCGCGCGCGCCACGGCGGCGCGCACCTCGACGGCCCGCCACGGGCAGGCGTCGAGGGTGCCCGCCAGGAGCCCCCGGGCGTCCCGCAGCTGCTCGCGGGCCTCCTCGGGGCGGTCCGACCGGGCGAGGGCCAGCGCGAGGACCGCCCAGGTGAGCGACGCCGACTTCTGGGCGCCGAGGCCCCACTCCTCCACCACCGTCCGCGACCGTCGCGCGAGCATCAGGGCGCGCACCGGCTCGTCCTCCTCCAGCAGCAGCAGCGCCAGCTGCGCCAGGGCCATCGCGTGGACGGCGGGCGCCAGGCGCCCCGCCCGCTCGGCCGCGTCCTCCAGCAGCCCGCGGGCGCGGCGCGGCTCGCCCCCAAGGTGGCACGCCACCCCCTGGAGCAGGCGGCACCACGCGCCCCACGGGCCGTCGCCGCCGGCGACGTCGAACCCGTCGCCGGCGTCGCGCCCCATGCGGGCCACGCCCTCCCGGCCCAGCATCGCCCGCAGCGCGGCCAGGGCCGGCGTCGCGTCGCCCCCGGCCGCGGCCCGCTCGGCCAGTGCCAGGCCGTGCACCGCCAGATCGCCGCGCGTCTCGACGTGGCACCAGGCCGACGCGGTGGCCAGCTCGGCGCTCGCGGCCACGTCGTCGACGCCGAAGCCGGCCAGCATCGCCTGCAGGGCGCCGATCTCGCCGCGGGTGAGGCCGGCCGGCAGCGCCGCCCACACCAGGCCGACGGCCCGGTCGCGGTCGCCGGTGGCCAGGGCGTGGCGCACCGCCGCCGGCAGGTCGCCCGCCGCCTCGTGCCACGCGCCGGCCCGCCGGTGGAGGTCCTCCGCCAGGTCCGGCTCGTGCCGGCGCAGCTCGCGGCGCAGCAGGTCGCCCAGCAGGCGGTGGTGGCGGTACCGCTCGCCCCGGCCGTCGAGCGCCACCAGGGGGACGTCGGAGCGCTCCAGGTCCTCGAGCATCCCGGCCGCGCCGGACGTCCCGAGGACGGCGTCGCAGAGGTCGCCGCTGAGCGGCTCGAGCACCGACGTCCGGGTGAGGAACGTGAGCGTCTCCGCCGGCAGTCCGGCGAGCACGACGTCCTGGAGGTAGGCCGCCACGATCCGGTCGTCCCCCGAGAACGCGCGCGCCGCGGCCGACGGGTCGGGCAGGCACCCGATGCGCAGGGCCGCCAGCCGCAGCCCGGCCGGCCACCCCTCGGTGCGCTCGAGCACCTCCGCCAGGGCGTCCGGCTCCAGGGTCACGCCGGCGGCCGCCATCAGCGCCTCCGCCTCGGTCGCGTCGAAGGCCAGGTCGTCCGCAGTGAGCCGGGTGACGCGCCCCTCCACGAGCCGCCGGCCCAGGCCGAGCCCGGCGTCGGTGCGGCACCCGAGGGCCACGCGGGTTCCGGCCGGCAGGTCGGCGAGCAGCGTGGAGAGCCCCGCGAGCCCGCGGGGCGTGGCGGCGGCGTCGACGTCGTCCAGCACCAGCAGCGCGGGGCTCCTGGGGGCGGCGAGCGCCGCCCGGACGTCGGCGGCCAGGCGGCGCGGGTCGCGGTGCGTCGGGCGGAGGCCGATCCACGCGACGGGGGCCTCCGCCTGCTGCGCGAGCTGGGCCAGCAGCACCGTCTTCCCGTACCCCGCGGGCGCGGTCACCACCAGCAGGCCCGCCTCCGCGGGGGCCGCCCGCAGGCGCGACAGCAGGCGGTCGCGCGGCACCTCGCCGGGCGGCGGCGCCGGGACGGCCGTCCCACCGGGTGCCGCCGGGGCCACCGACGCGACCGGGGCGCTCCAGGCGGGCATGGGATCCTCCTGCGGGACGGACGAGTCGGGACCGGCGCCGCCGCCGGCCGGGACGATCCTCCGTCGGCCCGGCGCGGGGGCACAGTCGGCCGGCACGAGAGCCGGGGGCGTGCGTGCACCACCACGACGGGGGGCGTCCGCATCACGCCGGGGCGTTCGTCCCATCCGGCCGATGCGCCTCCCCGGGCGGCGTCATTTCATCGCGCACGACGATGACCCACGTCAGGACCGAGACTGCCGACACGCTGCGGGGCATCTCCGCGGGGGACCCGTCCGTGCTCGACGGCCTGCTCGGCGCGCGGGGCGAGAACCTGCAGGACTCCGGGCTCGGCGCCCGCGAGCACGCGCTGGCGACCGTCGCCGCGCTCATCGCGGTCGACGCGCCGCCGGCGTCCTTCGTGGCGCACGTCGCCGCGGCGCTGGACGCGGGCGCCACGCCGGAGGACCTGCTGGGCGTGCTCATCGCGGTGAGCCCCCAGGTGGGGATGCCGAAGGTGGTCGCCGCCGCCCCCGAGCTGATGCTCGCCCTCGGCCTCGTGTCGGTCGAGTCATAGTGCCCCGGGTGCTCGCCGCCCGGGTGGTCCGCCGCCGCCGGCTGCTGCGCGCCGCGGCCCTCGCCGCGATGGTGCGCGCTGCGGGCCCGCCCGGCTCCGGGGACGCGCGCGAGCGGGGCGCCGGCGTGCGCCCGGCGCCCCCCGAGCCCCTGCGCGTGCGGCGCTGGTAGCGGCGGCCTAGACCGGCGGGCCGTGGCCGTTGGAGCCGGGCGCCTCCGGCGGGATGACGCCCGCCACGCTGGTGCCCTCCCCCGGCGCCGATGCGATCGCCAGGGTGCCGCCGACGCCCTCGATGCGCTCCCGCATCCCACGCAGGCCGGCGCCGTCCTGCGAGGCCTCGGCGGCGAAGCCCGGGCCGTCGTCGCGCACCTCGAAGGTGAGCCCGCCGTCCTCGCGCGCCCCCAGCCGGAGCGCGATCTCCGTGTCGGGCCCGCCGTGCTTCACGGCGTTCTGGAGCGCCTCCGAGCAGCAGAAGTAGACCGCGGCCTCGGTCAGCGCGTCCCGGCGGCCGACCGGCGCGATCGCGGTCTCCACCGGCACGGGCGACTGCCGCGCGAGGGCGCGGAGCGCCTCGGGGAGGCCGTGGTCGGCCAGGACCGGCGGGTACAGGCCGTGGGCCAGGTCGCGCAGCTCGTCGAGCGCCGCCTGCACGTCGCCGCCGAACTCCTGCAAGAGGGGGGCGGCGAGCTCCGGGTGGGCGGCGAGGGTCTCGCGCGCGATCGCCACGCGCAGCGCCATCGAGATGAGGCGTTGCTGGGCGCCGTCGTGCAGGTCGCGCCCGATGCGCTTGCGCTCCTGCTCGGCCACGTCCACGAGGCGGCGCCGCGTCGCGCGCAGCTCGGCCTCGGTGCGGGCCCGGTCGAGCGCCGCCGCCCCCAGCCCCGCGACCGCGTGCATGCGCCGCTCCTGCGCCTCCAGCGCCGCGTCGAACACCAGCGCGGCGCGCCGGTCGCCGTCCAGGTAGGCCCACCCGCGGTCGTCGCCCGGCCGGTCCGCCGCGACGGGGTGGCCGTCCATGTCGATCCACCCGTCGCCGTCGCGGAATGCCAGCCGCAGCGAGGGGTCGCCCAGGACCTCGGAGATCACCCGCTCGACCGCGGCGGGGTCGTCGACCCGCGCCAGCCTCGTCGTGAGCTCGTCGCGGATCGCCGCGGTGCGCGCGGCGCGCCCCGCCACGACGGCCAGCATCGCGAGCGGCAGGGCCGCCCGGATGACGCTCGTGGTGACGAGGTACGGGTTGAGGCCCCCCGGCTCCGGGTGGACGGCGATCGCCACCAGGCCGATCGCGAACGGGCCGCCCCACACGGCGAGGAGCCAGCCCGCCGACCGGAGCACCGGGCGGGCGACCGGACCCGCCCGCCGGATCGCGTCGATCAGGGCGACGCCGACCACGACGAGCCCGGCGATGACCACGGCCGCCACCCCCGCGGCCAGGGCGTGCGCCGCGGCCGGGGCGTCGGCCACCTGGATGGCCGACCCGGCGCAGGGTCCGGCGCACTGGCTGGCCGCCTGGCTCCACGGCGCCTCGTCGGCCACCATCAGGTACGCCACCCCCAGGGCCAGGGCGACGGGGGTCGAGACGAGGACGAACCCGGCCGCGCGGGCGCGGACCGCGCGCGCCTCGGGGATCGCGATGAGCATCAGCACCAGCGCCCCCGGCAGCGCCAGCGTGGCCGTGCGGGAGACCGTGTAGGCCGCCTCACCGGCGAGCGCGTCCGTGCTGGCGATCGCCGCGATGGCCGCGCAGACCGTCAGCATGAGGCCCAGCAGCCGCTGACTCCGCATCCGGGCGAACCAGAGGCCCACGGCGGCGTACAGGCCGATCCATGCGGCGCGCAGCGTCGCGGCCAGCGCGGGGTACTCCAGGTGGCCCGCCGTGGCGGCGGCGATCACCATCGGCACGCCGAGGGCCAGCGCGAACGCCGCGACAGCGAGCGCCGCGTGCCACGCGCCCCGGTCCCGCTGGCCCATCCCGAGCACCACCCCTGGCTCCCCGATCAGCGCCGGATCCCCGCGTCCCGGCGCCCCCGGCGATGATAAGCGCGGCGGCCGCCCGGGGGTTAGGGTCGCGCGGTGACGACCGTGGTGATCGCGGAGGACGACCTCCTGGTCCGCGAGGGCATCGTGCGGGTGCTCGGCCTGGCCGGCGACGTGGAGGTGCTCGCGGCCTGCGAGGACCGTGACGCCCTGCTGGCGGCCATCGAGCGGTGCGCCCCGGACGTGGTGGTCACCGACATCCGGATGCCGCCCGGCTTCGCCGACGAGGGGCTCGAGGTGGCCCGCCGGCTCCGTCGCGAGCGGCCCGGCACCGGCGTGGTGGTGCTGAGCGCGCACGTCGACCCGGCGTACGCGCTCACGCTCCTGGAGGACGGCTCGGGCGGCCGCGCCTACCTGCTCAAGGACCGCGTCGCCCGGCCCGCCGCGCTCGTGGCCGCGATCCACGAGGTCGCCCGCGGCGGCTCGGTGATCGACCCGGCGGTGGTGGAGGCGCTGGTGGAGGACCGCGTTCGGGCGCGCCGCTCGCCGCTGGCCGCGCTCACGCCGCGCGAGCTGGAGATCCTGGGGGAGATCGCCCAGGGCCGCAGCAACGCCGCCATCGCCGACGCGCTCGTCCTGACCAAGCGGGCCGTCGAGAAGCACGTGAACGCGATCTTCGCCAAGCTGGGGCTGCGGCCCCAGGACGAGGCCGTCGACCGGCGCGTGCGGGCGGCGCTGCTGTTCCTCGCCGAGGGCGACGCCGGACACGCCGGCGGCTGACACCTCCGCGCGCATCACCCCATCGGGGCGATGCGCGCCCCCGCCCCGCGCGCTGGACTAAAGTCACGCGCAGTAGTGCACCCCAGAAGGAGGCGGCATGGCCACGGGCCCAGTCGACATCGTCATCCTGGGCTTTCCCGGGAACAAGTTCACCGGCCGGATCGCTCCGGCGATCATGGATCTGGTGGAGAGCGGCACCATCCGGATCCTCGACCTGCTCTTCGTGATGAAGGACGCCGACGGCGTGGTCACGTCGATCGACATCCAGGACCTCGACCCGGACACGGGGCCGGCCTTCCTGGAGGTCTCGGTGCTCGCCCCGGGCTCCCTCAACGAGGAGGACGCCGAGGAGCTCGCCGACGACCTGCCGCCGAACACCTCGGCCCTCGTCGTGGCGTTCGAGAACGCCTGGGCCTCCAAGTTCGTCGAGGCGGTCCGCGCCGCGGACGGCTTCGTGATCGACCAGATCCGCATCCCCGCGGACGTGGTGGACGCCGCGCTGAACGAGCTCGGCACCATCTCGCTCCCCGATTGAGAGGCTGACAATGGGACTCCTTCGCATGGCCGCCCGCACCGCCGTGGTGGCGGGCACCGCCACCGCAGTGTCCGGGCGCGTCGCGCACCGGCAGTCGGAGAGGTACGCGGCGCAGGACCAGCAGCAGTACGAGCAGCAGATGGCCGCGCAGCAGCAGTACGAGCAGCAGATGGCCGCGCAGCAGGCGGCCGCCGCGCCGCAGGAGGACGAGCAGATCGCGAAGCTCCAGGACCTCGCCCAGCTGCACAAGCAGGGCGTCCTGTCCGACGACGAGTTCGCCGCGGCCAAGGCCAAGCTGCTCGGGATCTGACCGCGCCCGCGGTGCCCGCAGGACCCGTCGGCGAGGCCGACGCGTACACTGCGCTGGCAGCGGTCTACGACGACATCGTCGTGGACCGCTGTCACGAGCGGTGGTCGCGCTTCCTCCACGAGCGCTGGAGCGGCGACCCCGACGGGGTCCGCTCCGTGCTCGACGTCTGCTGCGGCACGGGGCTCATGACGGCGGAGCTCGCCGGCCTGGGCTACCGGGTGGTGGGCGTCGACGCGTCCGCGGCGATGCTCGACCGGGCCCGGCTGCTGCTGGGACCGGACGTCGCACTGATGCGGCAGACGCTGCCGGACCTCACCATCGAGGGGACCTTCGACGCTGCGGTGTCGACCCTCGACGGCTTCAACCACCTCACCCCGGACGCGTTCCGCGCGACGCTCGTGGCCCTGGCGGCGCGCATCCGGCCCGGCGGGTGGCTCGTCTTCGACGTCCACACCGACGCGATGATGCACATGATGGTCGCCAACCCCCTCCTGGAGGGCGAGGAGGACGGCCACCGCTTCACGCTCACCTCCACCGTCGACACCCGCGCGCGCACCTGCGACACCCGCATCCGGGTGGCGGGGGAGGGGGTGGAGCGCTTCACGGAGCGGCACCGACAGTGGTTCTTCCCCGACGCGGACATCCGGGCGGCCCTCGCCGCCGCGGGCTTCGCGCGGGTCACCGTCACGGACGAGTACGCCGACCGCCCGGTCGACGCGTCCAGCCTGCGGGCGACGTGGGTCGCCCGCCGCGACGCCGGCCCCGCCGGCATCACCGAGGAGAGATGACATGCAGCTGATCATGGTGGGCGTCCCGTCGAAGGACGTCGGACTCGAGGCGCTCGACCGCATCGACGACGCCGTGGCCGAGGGCACGATCACGGTCGACGACGCCGCCCTCGTGTACCGCAACGAGAAGGGCAAGGTGAAGCTCCACCAGACCCGTGGCGCGACCGCCAAGCGGGGCGCGTTCCGCGGCGGCGCCGTCGGCCTGCTGGTGGGCCTGATCGCCGCGCCGGTCGTCGCGGCGACCGCCGTCGGCGTGGGCGCCGGCGCCCTCATCGGCAAGGCCCGCGACAGCGGCGTGAGCGACAAGCTGATGAAGCAGATCGGCACCTACATCGAGGGCGACGAGGCCGCGCTCTTCATCCTGGCGGACGACTCGTCGACCCTCACGATCGCCGCGGTCGTCGAGGAGCTCATGGCCGGCGGCGCCAAGATCGACTACGAGGTGATCCCGCCGGAGGCGCAGGCCTTCCTGGTGGAGGCGATCAAGCTGGGCGCCGTCGACTGACCGCGCCCTGATGCGGTTCCACCCGCTCCGAACAGGGGGTTTCCACCCCCGGCGCTGATATTGATGCCGGGGGATGCTGCTCACCATCACCACCACGCACCGCCCGGCGACCGACCTGGGGTTCCTGCTGCACAAGCGCCCGGGGCGGCTCCAGGAGTTCCCCCTGCCCGTCGGCACGGCGCAGGTCTTCTACCCGGAGGCGACCGACGAGCGGTGCACGGTGGCGCTGCTGCTGGAGGTCGATCCGGTGGGGCTCGTGCGCCGCGGCGTGCGGTTCCCCCGGATCGACCAGTACGTCAACGACCGCCCGTACGCGGCGTCGTCGTTCATGAGCGTCGCCCTGGGGCGCGTGTTCCGCACCGCGATGTCCGGGCGGTGCGACGCGCGTCCCGACCTGGCGCGGCGCGCGCTGCCGCTCACCGCCCGCCTGCCGGTGCTCCCGTGCGCCGGCGGCGAGGGGTTCCTGCGGCGTATGTTCGAGCCCCTCGGCTACGCCGTGACCGCCGAGCCCCACCTGCTCGACCCCGCCTTCCCGGAGTGGGGCCCCAGCCCCTACCTGTCGGTCTCGCTGGAGGGCGAGGTCCGGCTGGCCGAGCTCCTGAGCCACCTCTACGTCCTGATCCCGGTCCTGGACGGGAGCAAGCACTACTGGGTGGAGGAGTCGGAGGTGGCGCAGCTGCTGCGCCGCGGCGAGCCGTGGCTGTCGGCCCATCCCGAGCGCGAGGTCATCGCGTCGCGCTCCCTCGCCCGCGACCGCGCCCTGACGGGCCGGGCGATGGAGCAGCTGCTGCGCGACGAGCCGCGGGCCGACGACGAGGCGGCCGAGCGCGAGGAGGCCGAGGAGGAGGCGGTGGAGGCGCCCGTGCGTCTCAACGAGGCGCGCCTGGGAGCGGTGCTCGCGGTGCTGCGGAGCAGCGGCGCGCGGCGGGTGCTCGACCTGGGCTGCGGGTCGGGGAAGCTGCTGGCCGGGCTCATCGCCGAACGCCAGTTCACCGAGATCGTGGGCGCCGACGTCTCCCACCACGCCCTCGAGACGGCGGCGAAGCGCCTGCGCCTCGACCGGATGCCGTCCGCCCAGCGCGGCCGCATCCACCTGATGCAGACCGCCCTCACCTACCGCGACCGCCGCCTGGCCGGGTTCGACGCCGCCGCGGTGGTGGAGGTGATCGAGCACCTCGACCCCATGCGCCTCGCCGGCTTCACCCGCGTCCTGTTCGGCGCCACGCGTCCGCGGACGGTGGTGGTGACCACCCCGAACCGCGAGTACAACGCCCTGTTCGAGGGGATGGCGCCCGGCGCGATGCGCCACCGCGACCACCGCTTCGAGTGGACCCGCGACGAGTTCCGGGCCTGGTCGGGCGGCGCCGCCGCCGTCCACGGCTACGAGGTGCGCCACGTCCCCGTGGGCTCCGAGGACACGCAGCTGGGCCCGCCCACCCAGATGGCGGTGTTCACGCTGCGATGACCGGCGACCCCCGCGTGCTCGACCTCCCCGCGTTCTCCCTGGTGCTGCTGATCGGCGCGAGCGGATCCGGCAAGTCGGCGTTCGCCGCGAAGCACTTCCTGCCGACGGAGGTGGTCTCCAGCGACGCCTGCCGGGCGATGGTGGCCGACGACCCCGACGACCAGACGGCGTCCGACGACGCGTTCGCGCTGCTCGAGTTCATCGTCGCCACCCGCCTGCGCGCGGGGCGTCTCACGGTGATCGACGCCACCAACGCCCGCCGCCACGACCGGGCGCGCCTGATCGCGCTGGGCCGGGAGCATCACGCCCTGCTGGCGGCGATCGTGCTGGACATGCCCGCGTCGCTGTGCCTGGAGCGCAACCTCCAGCGCCCCGACCGCCACCTGCCCGTCCCGGTGATCCGCCGCCACGTGCGCGAGGTGCGCCGCTCGCTGCGGGGGCTGCGCGGCGAGGGCTTCCGGACCATCCACCACCTGACCTCGCAGGAGGAGGTCGACGCGGCGGTCGTCCGGCGCCGGCGCCTCTGGAACGACCACCGCGACCTGCATGGCCCCTTCGACATCATCGGCGACGTCCACGGGTGCTGCGACGAGCTGGAGGCGCTGCTCGCCGAGCTGGGCTACGTCCCCGGCGACGACGGCGTGCCGCGGCACCCGGGCGGGCGCATCGCGATCCTGCTGGGCGACCTGGTGGACCGCGGGCCGCGGATCCTGGACACCGTCGGCCTGGTGCGGCGGATGGTGGAGGCGGGCAGCGCCCGCTGCGTCCCCGGCAACCACGACCAGAAGCTGGTGCGCGCCCTGCGGGGGCGCAATGTGCAGGTGACCCACGGGCTCGACCGCTCCCTGGCCGAGGTCGCGGCGATCCCCGACGACCGCCGCCAGGCGGAGGTCGACGAGCTGGTGATCTTCCTCGACGGCCTGGTGAGCCACCTGGTGCTGGACGACGGCCGGCTGGTGGTGGCCCACGCGGGCCTGAAGGAGGACATGCACGGGCGCGGCTCGGCGAAGGTGCGCGACTTCGCGCTGTACGGCGAGACGACCGGCGAGACGGACGAGTTCGGGCTGCCGGTGCGCTGGAACTGGGCGGCCGACTACCGGGGGGCCGCGACGGTGGTGTACGGCCACACCCCGGTCCCCGAGCCGGAGTGGCTCAACAACACGATCAACGTCGACACCGGCTGCGTGTTCGGCGGCCGGCTCACGGCGCTGCGCTACCCGGAGCGCGAGCTGGTGTCGGTGCCCGCCGGAGAGGCCTACGCGGTGCCGGTGCGGCCGTTCCCGGCCGACGAGGCGGTGGGCCTCACCGCACAGCAGGCCGACGACGAGATGCTCGACATCGAGGACGTCCTGGGCCGCCGCCACATCCCCACCCGCCTCCAGCGCACCGTGGGGATCCACGAGGAGAACGCCATCGCCGCCCTGGAGGTGATGGGCCGCTTCGCCCACGACCCGCGCTGGGTGGTCTACCTGCCGCCCACCGTCTCGCCGTCGGCCACGACCCGGCGCGAGGGGCTGCTGGAGCACCCCGACGAGGCGTTCGCCTACTACCGCGAGTCGGGCGTGCCGGCGGTGGTGTGCGAGGAGAAGCACATGGGGTCGCGGGCCGTGGTGGTCGCGTGCCGCGACGCCGGCGCCGCGCGGCGGCGCTTCGGCGTGACCGACGGCGCCGCGGGCGCCTGCTACACCCGCACGGGGCGGCCGTTCTTCCCCGAGGCCGAGCGCGAGCGGGAGCTGGTCGACCGGGTCCGCGCCGCCTGCGAGGGCGCCGGGCTGTTCGAGCGGCTCGAGACGGACTGGGTGCTGCTGGACGGCGAGCTGATGCCGTGGTCGGCGAAGGCACAGGAGCTGCTGGAGCGCCAGTACGCCCCCGTGGGGACGGCGGCCCGGGTGGGGCTGGCCGCGGCGCTCGAGGCGGCCGAGGCCATCGCCGGCACCCGCGAGTCGGACCGCCTGGTGGCGCGGCTGCGTGCCCGAAGCGACGACGCCGCGGCCTACGCCGAGGCGTACCGGCGCTACTGCTGGCCGGTGGGGTCCCTCGACGACCTGCGCTTCGCCCCGTTCCACCTGCTGGCCACCGAGGGCCGCTCGCACGTCGAGCAGCCCCACGACTGGCACCTGGACCAGCTGGCGGCCCTGGCCGGCGCCGGCCTCATCGTGCCGACGGAGCGGATCGTGGTGGACGTGACCGACGCCGACGCGGTGGCCGCGGGCGTGGCCTGGTGGGAGGAGCTCACCGCGCGCGGCGGGGAGGGGATGGTCACCAAGCCCCTCGGGTTCGTGGCCCGCAACCGCGGCGAGCTGGTGCAGCCCGCGCTGAAGACCCGCGGGCGCGAGTACCTGCGGATCATCTACGGCCCCGAGTACACCGAGCCGGTCAACCTCGAGCGCCTGCGCGACCGCGGACTGGGGCGCAAGCGGTCGCTGGCCCTGCGCGAGTTCGCACTGGGCGTGGAGGCCGTGGAGCGGTTCGTCCGGCGGGAGCCGCTGCGGCGTGTGCACGAGTGCGTGTTCGGGGTCCTGGCGCTGGAGAGCGAGCCGGTCGACCCCCGCCTCTGACGGCCGTTGACACGGCGGCCCCGCCGGGTGTCCACTCCGCGGACACCGAGACGGAGGCGACGTGCGCACCCGGACCGTGGTCGTCCTGCTGGTCCTCGCGGCGCTCGCCGCCTCGATCCCCGCCGCGGGGCTCGGCGCGGTCCGCTTCGACCGCGAGTGGAGGATCACCGGGTTCGGCGGCGGCGAGGCGTCGATCGCCACCGACCGCGCCGGCTCCGTCGTCTACGTCGCCGACCCCTTCGCCGGCGCGACGGGCCGCGTGCTGGTGTACGACCGCGACGGCGCCCGGCCGCGGACGTTCGAGAAGGCCACGGCGGTGGACATCGAGCGGCCGGCCGGACTGGCGGTCGACTCCGCGGGCAACCTGCTGGTCTTCGAGGGCGACCGCAACCGCATCCAGGTGCTCACCCCGGGCGGCGCGCCGATCCGGACGATCCAGCCGACGGGGACGGCGGCGTTCGACGACCTGGCCCAGTCCATCGCCGTCGACGCCGCCGACAACGTCTACGTGGCCGACACCCGCGCCAGCCGCATCAGCGTGTTCGACCCCACGGGGACGTTCCTGCGGGAGATCCCGCTGGGCGGGCAGTTCGTGAACGACGTGGCCGTCGACGCGGCGGGCGACGTCTATGCGCTGCTCATCTTCGGCACCGCCGGGTGCGACGCGGCCGTGCAGGTGCACAACCCGGCGGGGGCGCAGATCGCGCGCTGGAACGTGACGGCACAGCCCGGGTTCGGGTGCGCCCGCCTGGGCCTGGCGATCGACCCGCGCACCGGCGAGGTGCTGGTGGCGACCCAGGGCGGCACCGCCCCCGGCATCCGCCGATACACCCCGGCCGGGGTCCCGGTGGGCGCGCCCCTCACCGGCGCGGGCAGGAGCGCCGACCGGATCCAGCCCGTCGGCCTCGCAGTGGCACGCGACGGCACCATCTTCACCCGCGACGCCTCGGCCGGTCGCGTGCTGCGGTACGCCGACCTGCCGCCCGCCCCGAACCTGGCGGCCGTGATCCCCAACCCGCGCACCATCGGCGTGGGCCCGGCGACGGCGGTGGTGCCGGGGAGGATCTCGCTCGGGTCGCTGCGGCGGTCCAAGTGCGTCCGCACCCTGGTCCTCACCTCGAAGCCGGCTCGCGTGACCGTCCGCATCTTCAGCGGCACCCGCAGCATCCGCCTGTTCGGCGCGAAGACGGTCCGGTTCACCGCCCCGGGCCGGAAGGTGGTGTGCATCCGCGTCCCCTTCCGGGCGAAGACCTTCGACGCCCGCACCAAGCTGCGCGTGTCGCTGGCCGTCGCCCTGGACGCGGGGGCCTCGCCGCGGCCGAAGTCGCGGCCGATCACGCTCACCCCCTGACGGGGATCTGCTGCACGGCCCAGCCGTTGCCGTCGGGGTCGCTGAAGAACACGAAGCTGCCCCACGGGAAGTGCTGGACGTCGCCGCAGTCGACGCCCCGGGAGGTGAGCTCGGCGTGGGCGGCGTCGATGTCGTCGACCACCATCTGGAGGCCCTGGACGCTGCCGGGGGTGGCCTCGGAGATGCCCTCGCCGATGGCGATGGAGCAGGCCGATCCGGGCGGGGTGAGCTGCACGAAACGCAGGTGGTCGTCGACGCGCTGGTCGTGGTCCAGGACGAAGCCGGCGCCGTCCCTGTAGAACGCGATCGCCCGGTCCACGTCGCTGACGGGCACCGACACCAGCTCGAGCTTCCAGTCCACGGGGGCCTCCCTCCGTCGCTCCTGTCCTCCGACGCTACCCACCTGGGATGAGAATGCTGCAACCTCGCGAGCAGGCCGGCCGCCACATGGGGTGGCCCGCGTTCATCGGCGTCGTGATCGTGTACGCCGCGATCATCCAGGGCGTCGGGCTGGCGGCCGGCGTGGACACCGGCGGGTACGAGGCCCAGTTCCCCACGGCCGAGTCGGTGACCCGCAACGGGCTCATCCCGATCGGCCTCTCGGTGATCTTCGCGATCGGCGTGACCGCATGGCTCGGCTGGTGGCGCGAGGTGCTCTGGTGCGACGTGCCCGTCCGCCGGTGGGTGCGCATCGTGCCGATCTCCATGCTCGCCGCCGCGGTGATCGCGGTGAACTACCCGCGCCTGGCCGACCAGCCGGCGGGGCTGGTCCTGGCGGTGGCGATCATGACGCTGCTCGTCGGCATCGGCGAGGAGCTGATGTTCCGGGGACTCGGCGTCAACGTCTTCCGCCGGGCCGGATTCAGCGAGGGCCGGGTGGCGCTGTGGTCGTCGGTGATCTTCGGCGCCGTGCACCTGACCAACGCGATCGGCGCGGGGCCGCAGGCGATCCTGCAGGCGGCGGTCGTCGCGACCTCCGGCTACTTCTTCTACCTCTGCCTGCGGGTCGGCGGCGTGATCCTGCTGCCCATGCTCGTGCACGGGCTGTGGGACTTCAGCCTGATCTCCAACCTCATCGGCGCCGAGGACCTCGACCCCTACGTGGGGCCGGTGCTGATCATCGCGGTGCAGGTCGGCCTGATCGTGCTGCTGGTGGTGCGCAGGCGCCGGATCGAGCCGGTCACCCCAGGATGAGGTCCAGCCACGCCTCCACCGCGACCCGCAGGGCCCGGACGTCCGACTTCAGGGAGTGGTCGCCGGTGATCCGGGCGACGGTGCGGCCCGGGCCGTCCGGGGGCATGCCGAAGGCGTCGCGCTCCCCCTGCACCACGAGCACGGGGCAGGGGACGCCCTCCAGCTCGGGCAGGCGGCTCGGGCGCGGGGGGCGGCCGGCGCCCGACGGCGGCTGGAGCGGGAACGCCAGGCACAGGACGCCTGCCGACCCGGTCTCGGCCGCGGTGCGGCAGGCGACCCGCGCGCCCGACGAGCGCCCGCCCGTGACCAGCGGCAGGCCCGGCGCCGCCGCGGTGACGTGGGCCACGGCGGCGATCCACGCCGGGTCCAGGCGCGCGGGCGGGGGCGGCGACCGCCGCCCGGCGACCCGGTAGGGCTGCTCCACCAGCGCCACCAGCAGGCCGCGGGCGGTGGCGAGGGCCGTCACCGCCTGCAGGTCGGGCGCCCCGACCCCGCCGCCGGCGCCGTGGCCCAGCGCCATCACGGCCCGGGGCGCGCCCTCCGGCGGGTGCAGGTGGACCCGGGCGGGGCCGGACGGGGTCTCGACCTCCTCGGGCAGGTCAGGCGGCGCGGCGGCGCCGGTAGCGCTCCCGCGCCTTCGCGATCTCGACCTCGCGGTTCTTCGGGCGGGCGGTCGTCACCAGCTCGCCCAGCAGGCGCTCCGAGATCTCCGTGACGGCCGCGACGGCCCGGTCGAACGCCTCCTGGTTGGCCTGCGACGGCTTCGTGGAGCCGCTGATCTTCCGCACGTACTGCAGGGCCGCGGCGTGCACCTCGTCGGGGGTGGCGGGCGGCTCGAAGTTGTGGAGGGTGCGGATGTTGCGGCACATGGCGTCGCTCCTCGTCCAGGCGTGTGCGGAGCCGCGATCATCCCACGACCGGGTGCCGGAGTAGGATTCGGCGGCTCATGGGCACCGCCGCGACCAGCCGCTCCGACGTCCTGGTCGAGCGCGACCGGCTGGTGGAGCAGATCGAGGACGTCGTGGCCCGGGCGGCGGGCGGCGAGGCCCGGATGCTGCTCATCGAGGGGCAGGCGGGCATCGGCAAGTCGCGCCTGGCCGCGGAGGCCCGCCGCCGGGCGACCGAGGCCGGCATGACGGTCCTCACCGCGCGCGGCAGCGAGCTGGAGCGCGAGTTCCCCTACGGGGTGGTGCGCCAGCTGTTCGAGGTGGCGCTCGTCGAGCCGGCCGCCCGCGAGCGGCTGCTGGCCGGCGCCGCGGCCGCCGCCGCCCCGCTGTTCGGCCCCGACCCGGAGGACGCGGGGGAGGCCCGCGACGCGTCGTTCTCGACGCTCCACGGCCTCTACTGGCTCGCTCTCAACCTGTCCGCGGAGGGCCCGCTGGCGATCCTGGTGGACGACCTGCACTGGTGCGACCGCCCGTCCCTGCGGTTCATCGCCTTCCTGCTGAACCGGCTGGAGGGCAACCCCGTGGTGGTGGTCGCCAGCACCCGACCCGAGGAGCCGGGCGCCGACCTGGCGCTGCTGGCCGACCTGGAGCGCGACCCGCTCACGCTGGCGCTGTCGCCCACGCCGCTGTCGGCGGCCGGGGCGGCGCAGCTGGTGGAGGCGCGCCTGGGCCGCCCCGCCGACCGGGTGTTCGCCGACGCCTGCCACGTCGCCACCGGCGGCAACCCGCTGCTGCTCACCGAGCTGCTGCGCGCCGTCGAGAGCGAGGGCATCGCGCCGGTGGCCCGCAACGCCGGCGCCGTCGAGGACCTGGGCCCGCGAGCCGTGCGCCGGGCGGTGCTGGTGCGGCTGGCGCGCCTTCCCGCCGAGGCGGTCGCGGTGGCCGAGGCCGTCGCGATGCTGGGGGACGGGGCCGACCTGCGCCACGTCGCGCAGCTCGCGGGGCTCGACGAGGACGCCGCCGCCCGCGGGCTCGGCGTGCTCGCCCGCGCCGAGATCCTGCGCCCCGAGCCGCCCATCGGGTTCGTCCACCCGCTGGTGCGGGAGGCGATCTACCGCGACATCCCGCCGGGCGAGCGGGAGCGGCGCCACACCCTGGCGGCCGGGATCCTGCGCGAGGCGGGCGCGTCGCGCGACGCCGTCGCCGCCCACCTGCTGGAGATGCCGCCGACGGGCGAGGACTGGGTGGCCGACGAGCTGGAGCACGCCGCCCGCACGGCCCTGGTGAAGGGCGCCGGCGACAGCGCCGCCACCTACCTGCGCCGCTGCCTCGACGAGCCCCTGGCCGAGCCCCGCCGCGCGCGGCTGCTGGGGCAGCTGGGGCTGGTGGAGGGGTTCACCGACGGGCAGGCCTCCGCCGAGAGCCTGCGCGAGGCGTTCCGGCTCACCGCCGACCCGCGGGAGCGGGCGCGGGTGGGGATCCTGCTCGCCAACACGCTCACGTTCACCAACCACATCGCCGAAGCGTTCGCGGTCGCGCAGGAGGGGCGGGCGCTGGTCCGCGGCCGCGACCACGACCTGGAGCAGCGGTACGAGGCCGCCCACCTCGGCATCGCGTTCTTCGACACCTCACTGGTCCCGCTGGACGACGCCCTGTTCGCCCCCTACCGCGGCGAGCTGACCGGCGACGGCCCCGGCGCGCGCGCCCTGGCGGCGCTGGCCGCCTACCAGTGGGCGATGTCCAACGGGCCCGCCGACCGGTGCGCCGACCTGGCGCTGCGGGCCATCCAGGACGGGGTGCTGCTGGAGGCCGACAACGGCGGGCTGTCGCACGGCGGCGCCTTCTTCGTGCTGGTGATGGCCGACCGCGACGAGGTGATGCCGTTCATGGACGCCTCGTTCGAGGCGGCGAAGCGGTCGGGGTCGCTGTGGGCGCGGTCCGCGTACCTGGCGTTCGGCGGCATCGCCCGCTCCCTGCGCGGCCAGCTGGACGACGCGATCCGGATGATGGGGGAGAACCGCGAGATCCACGAGGTGTGGGGCGAGGCGAGCGTCGAGCCGATCCTCAACGCCCACTACGCGCACGCCCTGATGAACCGCGGCGACGTGGCCGGCGCACGCGTCGTGCTGGACGCGGTGGGGCTCGGGCCGGCGCTGCCGCCGGGCAACAGCATCCTGGCCTGGTACGCGGCGTCGCGGATGCGGCTGCTGTTCGAGACGGGCGCCGACGAGGAGATGGTGGCCTACTCGGAGCTGTGCGAGCAGCGGTTCTCGGGCATCGCGCCCAACCCGGCGTGGATCCCGTGGCGCTCCCTGCGGGCGAAGGCCCTCGACCGAATGGGGCGCACCGAGGAGGCCGTCGCCCTGGCCGCCGAGGAGCTGGAGCAGGCCCGCGGGTGGGGCTCGCCGCGGGTGGTGGGCAGCGCGATGCGCATCCTGGGCGTGCTGCGGCGCGCGGAGGGGCTGCCGGAGCTGGAGGAGGCGGCCCGCATCCTGGAGGGCTCGACGGCGCGCCTCGAGTACGCGCGGGCCCTCGCGTCGCTGGGCACCGCCCTGCGCCTGGCCCGCCGGCCCACCGAGGCGCGCGAGCCGCTCTCGCGCGCCCTCGAGATCGCGATGACCGCCGGCGCGACGCCGCTCGCCGATCGCGCCCGGGCCGAGCTGGCCGCCGCGGGCCTGCGGCCCCGCGCGATGGCCCAGAAGGGCGTCGGCGCCCTCACCGCCAGCGAGCGCCGGGTTGCCGACCTCGCCGCGGAGGGTCAGACCAACAAGGACATCGCCCAGGCGCTGTACGTCACCCCGAAGACGGTCGAGGTGCACCTGAGCGCCTCGTACCGCAAGCTCGGCATCCGCTCCCGGCGCGAGCTGGTGGAGGCCCTCGCCGCACCCGCGTAGGAGCTCCTGAAACGAGGAACGGACCGGGCGGGGCGGTGTGCCTGCGCCCCGTCCGGTCCGCTCCGTCGGTCCCGCGCCCCAATCCCGACATCGGGGGGGACCGGCCCCGCACGGCTCAGGCCTCGGTGCGCCCCTCGCCGGCGTCGCGCTTGTGCTCGTCGGCGCGCTCTCGCGTCACGGGCCGCTCGAGGCGCCGGAGCCCCTCGAAGAACCGCTCCCGCGCACCGACGAACTCCTGCCAACCGGGCAGCTCCACGTCGCTCCACACCTCGTCGGAGCGCCCACCCCCCTCGGGCCGTCGTGCGGCCACGAGGTTTCCAACGCTGCTCACGATCATCCTCCCGTGATCCGGTGTCCGGTGCACCACGAGTCCACCCCAGCGCGGGTTCGGGCTCCAGACGCCCAAGGTGTCGACCGGCCTCACCTACGCGGCCGCGGCAGCGAGGGCGCGGCGGTCGACCTTGCCGCCCGCGAGCCGCGGGAGGGCGTCGAGCAGGTCGACGCGCGTGGGCGCCAGGTCGGGCGCCAGACGCCGCGACACGTGGCGGCGCAGCTCGCGCGCGAGGCCGTCGGCGCGGTCGGCCGCGACGGCGGACGGCGCGGGCACCACGAAGGCGGCGGGCCGGATGCGCCCGCCCCGGTGGGCACGCCCCACCACGGCGGCCTCGGCCACCATGGGGTGCTCGGAAAGGGCGCCCTCGATCTCGGCGGGGCTCACGAGCCGGCCGCCCACCTTGAACAGGTCGTCGGAGCGGCCCAGCAGGCGCAGCCCGCCGAGCGCGTCGCGGGCGGCGACGTCCTCGGTCCGCGTCCAGCCCCCGTCGTGGAGGGCGGCGGTCAGGTCGGGGCGGTCCCAGTAGCCGGCGGCCGTCCGGGGCGTGCGCACCAGGATGCGGCCCTCGGAGCCCCCGTCGAGCCGCACGTCCACGTCGGGGGCGACGCGGTCGAGCACGCCGTCGCGCTCGCCCCACAGGTACACGTCGCCGCACTCGGAGGCGCCGAGCGCGTCGATGATCGGCACGCCGTGGCGCGCGAGCTCGGCCCGCAGGCCGGCGGGCAGCCGGTCCCCCGACGAAACGGCCGCCCGCAGGCCCGCGAGGTGGTCGGCGAGGCGCGGCTCGTGCCGCAGCGCCGCCGCGATCTGCGCCCAGTGCATCGGCACCGCGGCCAGCACGGTCACGCCGGCGCGGGCGACCAGCTCCAGCGTCCCCCGCGGCGTGGGCCGCCGGCAGGTCAGCACCGCCGCCGCGCCCGCCCCGAGCGGTCGCAGCAGGCCGATGAAGGACCCGAGCGCCGTCGCCGTCCGCGCCACCGCGAGCACGCGGTCCCCCGGGCCGGTCCCGATCCCGTCGCGCAGCCAGTTCGGCCCTTCCGGCGCCAGGCCGGCGCGCGTGTGCACCACGCCCTTCGGCCGCCCGGTCGACCCGGAGGTCGACACGATCAGCGCGGGGTCGCCGGCCCGCGACGCACAGGCCCGGACGGGGGAGACCGGGCGCGGTGTCCCCCCGTCCAGCATGCCGGGGCGGTCGACGACGAGGCGCGGCGCGCAGGCCGCCACGACCGCCGCCCGCGTCGCCGCCGGCCACAGCGGGTCGAGCGGCACCGCGATCGCGCCGACGCGCATCGCCCCCAGCAGTGCCGCCGCGGCCTCCCGCCCGTCCGGGAGCGCCACCCCAACCCGGTCCCCTCGACGCACCCCGAGTTCCGTCAGCCCGTCGGCCACCCGACCGCAGGCCTCGTCCAGCTCCGTCCGCGTCCAGTAGCCGTGGTCATCCACGACGGCGACGGCGGTGGGGGAGGTCCCCCGATGGATGGCGGATGCGTCCACGACCGCATGCTCGCCTCGTCAGCTGGGGCCGGCCACGCCCCCTAGGGCTCGACGGGCCACACCGCTGGCGGATCTCAGATCAGGCCCAGATCGCGCATCCGGCCGCGTACGGCCTCGGCCTTCGCCCGGGCGGCGTCGTGCGTGCTGCCGAGCCGCTCACGCGCGTTCACCAGCGCCGGGTCGGTGTCCGACGTCCCCGTGAAGAGCTGGGTCATGGGCGTGAACTGGTCGATCCGTTCGCGCATGGGCCGGCCGTCCTCGTCGAGCCGCCCGATGTTGCGGAACACGAGGTCGCGACCGCCGGTCCGGATGCCCTGCCACCACTCCCCGCTCGCCGGGTCGCGCCACGACATGTACCCGCCGTCGAGGATCTCGCGAGGACTCGTCACCGCTCCCGTGAAGCTGTAGCGGACCCCCGGCGCGCCGACCGGGTCGTAGTAGGCGGGGGTGACGAAGTCGGACATCAGGTAGCCGTTGACGGTGTAGGCCCACTGGGCGTCACCGGGCGGATCGCAGACCTCCACGATGATCTCCACCAGGCCCTGGCCGGCCATCGGCGACCCCCCCGGCACCGTGCGGTTGCCCCAGGGATCGATCACCATCTCGATCACCTCGTGGCTCGCGGTGAGCGACCAGCTCCGGCTTGCCTCGACGAGCGCGAACGGCTGTCCGTTGTGATCCTGGTGGACCCCGAGAGGCTCGACCCCCGGGAAGTGGTCGCCCACCAGGATCGGCCAATAACCGGGGGGCACATCCTCGAGTGACGCGAACGCGTCGAGCGTCGCGTACACCCCCCAGATCGGCGCGACGTCCCTGATGAGCTGCCGTTGCAGCGCCGCGGCGATCTCCATGACCGTGCGCGTCGGGATCTGCGGGGCCTCGACGACGAGGGCGAGGTGGATGGGCACCGTCATGCGCGGACTCCAGGATCGAGCAGTGCCAGGGGGTGGGGTACGCCGTCGGAAGGCGGTCCGAGATACGGCGCCTCGACGCTGGTCCCCGCCTCGGCGAAGCGGTCGCGCACGAGCGCGAGCCGAGCATCGAGGTCGTCCAGGCCGCGCTCCGCGGCGGTCACGGCCGCGTCGGCGATGAGGAGGCAGCGATGAGCGCCGAAGCTCTCCTCGCCACCCGGGTCCTCCGCGAAGGCCACACCGGGGGAGAGGGGCAGCGTCATCGCGGGGGTGCCCCCCTCCAGGAACGGCGCCAGGGCACGGGCAAGGTCCTCGGCGGTCTCGAGCGCGCGCTCGCGGTCGCGTCGCGCGAAGTAGAGCACGGCCGCGTCGCGCCGGTCGAAGCCGGCTGGAGTGTCGACGACCTTCGCCGTGAACGGGAGCCCGGTGCGGTTCAACCGCCGTGTGGCCTCGCGGATGAACGCCACGGCGCCCTCCCGGCACAGGTCGAGGTACACGCGGTCGACGAGCCCGGTCGGGAACCCGCAGTCGCCGCGCGCGATGTAGAAGCCGGGCGCGAGCGCCGGCGCGTCGCCCGTGTGGCGGAGGGCCACGACGTCCCCGATCGCCGGGGGGCCGTCCGGGCAGACGACGTCCTCGGGGGTCACCCAGAGCCGGAGGCCGCCCCGCCGGACGACCCAGCGCCCGTCATCGTGCGCGATCACTTCCCACCCCGCCTCCAGGTAGCCGGTGCTCGAGTTCGCGGCGGCGAGCCCGTTGGAGAGGGTGCGTTCCCCGCCCTCCGGCGATGGAGCTGTGACCGGACAGGGCCGGCCCTGGGTGAAGAATGCGTCGTAGAGGCGCATCCCGATGCTGCCGACGAGCGCGCGCCGGACCCCCTCCCGGTCGGCGAGCCGCCGGACGACCTCGGGAAGCGGCTCTGCGGCCCCCATCCACGAGTGGCCTGCGGGCCACTGGACCTCCAGCGCGCCGAGCGCGTCGGCGATCGCCACCGCGTGGTCGGGATCCGGCGGAGGCGTCACGTCATCCCCAGGAGCTCGTGTGCCGCGGGGACCGGGCCGGCGAGCAGGTTCCTCGCGACCTGGAGGTGCATGACGGGCACTTGCCGCAGGACCGCGTCGAGCTGCGCGAACTCGAAGGCCATGTACACCAGGCGGACGGCGGTGAGCTGCGCGCAGCGCGTGCGCCAGGCATCGGGCTGCGGTCGTGTAGCGGCGTCCCCGTACGCCGTCCAGAACGCGCCGAGACCGGGCCAGAGGATCTCGATGGGGAGCTCGGCCTCCACCGCGAGGCGCTCGGAGGTCACGCCGGGGACGGCCGGAATGGAGCACAGCCACGCGCTGACGCAGGCGGCTGCGAAGCAGCCGGCGTCCCACGCCGGCTCGCCGGCGCCGCCCATCTCCCAGTCGACCAGTCGGACGGCCGGCTCGCCCGCCGGCGTGACGAGCACGTTGGCCCACCGGAGGTCCCCGTGGACGAGGGTGCCGGACGCGTCCGGGGCGAGGTCCCTGAGACGCGCCTCCAGTTCCTCGTCGCGCTGCAGCCGCTTCAGCAGCGCGATCTCGCCGGTGCTCATCAGCCGGACCCCTGCGGGGGTGGGCCGGACGATGCCCACCCCGTGCCGCATCCAGTCGGAGGTGGGGCCATGAGCCGTGGGGCCGGCACTCTCGGCGTGGAGCTCGCCGACCGCCGTCCCGACCGCTGCGGCCACGACGGGGTCGAGGACGCCCGTGGCCGCGACGTGGTCCGTGAGGGTCACGCCCGGCACCCGGTCCATCTCGAGCTCGCCCCCCACCGCGTTCCAGCGCGCGCGGCCCGGGACCCGCGCGGCGGTCGCGGGACACCGGTCCCGCAACACGCCGTAGACCGCCGCCTCGCGCAGCAGGTCCTCCCGGCGGGCGGGGCTGCGCGGGCGCTTTACGAACGCGGGGCCGGGGAGGCCCTCGCGATGGGAGGTGAGGTGCCGGCTCGGGCCCGCGGCGTTCACGACGGGTCGGTCAGCATCCGGTTGTTCGGGTCCACGGCTTGTTGCCGAGGTTCCCTCCGGCCTGGCTCCCCCATACGCCGGTCTGCGAGCCGGCCTGGTTGAAGTAGTCGTCGAGCAGTTCGCCACCGAGGAAGGTCGCCCCCCCGATCCTCGTTTCTTGGATGACCCTGTACGTGATGGGGACCTGGCCCGTGTCGAAGGCACGCAACCAAACGGTTATCGCGTCTTGACGTGCTGAGCTCGCCTCGTATCGCCAGCCGACCAGGCAGCTCACGTGGAAGTCGACGTACCGGTCGAAGCTGGCCGTCAGGTAGATCCGCCGGATGTGGGTTTCCGCAGGGTTCGCGAGGCGCTCGACCTCTTGCTTGAGTCGCTCGGCGCCGGGAAACGCGTTTCGTTTGGCGATCGCGATGAACTCGAGCGCCCGCCGAACCATGAGCGTGGGGCCCGAGTACCCCTGCAGCACGATCGTCTCGCTCGGGTCTACCTCGGCCGGAGCGCCCTTGAGTATCGACGAGTCCGGCGGAGCCGTTCCGTCGTCGCCTTGCTCGTACCGATTGAATTGCTGCCAAGCCGGGGGACCAGTCGGTTTCTCGGCCACGGCTTCTCCCTTGTCGAGCGCAGCCTCAACTGCTGCTGGTTTTTCGGGCGCAGACCGGGGGAGCGAGGAGCCGAAGGTCTCCCGCAGGTACTTCAGCCGCTCGAGGACGCTTTTCGGCACTCGCTCCTCCTCGTTAGTCGCCGACGTGGAAGTCGGTCTTCTCGGCCTGGGTCAGGTCACGCGTCGTCCGCTCCCGGGCCGCGGCCTGGGTGTCGGCGATCGAGCCGCAGACGTCGCAGGTCATCTCGTGGATGACGTTGTCCGTGCCGTACCAGGCGATCTCAGGGGCGGCGCCGGCCACGGTCACAGCGTTGGCGGGCTGCGGGATGGTCAGGAGGGTGACCCCGCGTCGCCAGTCCGTGACGCGGACGGCGTCGGCGCCTGCCGACACGACTCGGTCGTCGCCGGCGAACGTCACCGCCAGCACGGCGTCCTGATGGCTGCGGATGATGCGGACCGGCTCCTTCCCGGTGAGGTCCCAGACGCGCACCGTCTTGTCGCCGCCGCCCGATGCCAGCCAGCGACCATCGGGGCTGAAGGCGAGCGTTGACACCTGGCCGTCGTGCGTCCCGAGCGTGCGCGCGCCGCCTGGCCCGCCCCACACCTTCACGGCGCCGTCCAGCCCGCCGCTCGCCAGCGTCTGGCCGTCGGGACTGAAGGCGACGGCGCCTGCGCCGCCCGCGTGTCGACCGACGGTGTGGGGCTTCGCTCCGGGTGTGAGATCGATCGTCACGACCCGTCCGCTGGGGGTGAGCGCGGCGGCCACGCGTCGGTTGCTCGGATCCAGCGCCACCCCTTGGGGCGAGTCGTTCGGGAACCGCGCGTCGGCGAGCACCTGACCGGAGGCATCGCGCACGACGACCTCTCCACCGGCGCCGTAGACGCCGGCGGCGACGAGTCCTCCCTGGACCTGGGCCGAGTAGGCGCTCCCTCCGGGGATCGCCGGCAGCACGGGTGTGGTGGCGGACCCGCCGGGAATCCATCGCTCCACGGAGGAGTCGAGGCCGACGATGGTGATCCGGGAGCCCTTCCCGTCGAACGCGATGCCGCCGGTGTATGCCGGCGTGCGTCCCGCCAGGCGGTTCTCCACGCCGGCCGTCGCGTCCCACTCCCGGATCGAACCGTCCGTACCGACGCTGACGGCGCTCCTTGCTCCGTTCCAGGCGGCTCCGAGGGCCGCACCCGAGTGCCCGATCAGAACCGACAGCAGCCGCCCGTCGCGAGAGAAGATGCGGACGGCGCCGCTTCCGCCCGCCGTCTCGACCCGGGAGCTGTCGGGGGACCATGCGACGTCGTTGACGCCGTCCTTGTCGGCGCTCGAGAACACGCGAGTCGGTCGCGGCCCGAGCCGGAAGACCTCGAGGCCCGCTGCCGTGCCGACGGCGAGGAGCGTTCCGTCCGGGCTGAGCGAGAGCCGCTGCCCCTCGGCATCGGTCTTGATCAGAGTCGCCGTGGACGACCCGCCCACGTGCTCCAGGTCGCCGGGACCCGTCACGACGAAGTAGCCGTTCCCCGCCGGGTCGGCCACCGCGTCCCTGAAGCCGTCGGGGATGGGCTGGACCCGGTGGTCCCTCAGCCCGACCAGGTATGCGCCGCTCTCCGACGTGAGGGTGACCTGCTCGCGGCCCGGGACGGCGTTCACGTAGTAGATGCGACCCTTCACGCTGGCGACCCGCTCAGGAGGCCCCGGTTCGTCGCGCCCGGGGAACAGGACGACGGCGCCGTCGTTGCCGCCGGTCACGTAGCCGGCCGGCGTGGCGGCCAGGCCGTCGACGCCGGCCGGCCACGTCCCGACGAGGGTGGGCGACGCGCCGTGCGGGTCCTTCGCCGGGTCCCACACCCGGAGGTTGCCCTGGGCCGTCACGGCGGCGACGCGGCCGCCGGGCATCGCGGCGACCGACACGGCCTGCTCGTCCGGGATCCTCAGTGCTGCGCGGATCTTCGAGTCGTGGACCGCCTGCCGCAGGCTCTCCTCGGCCTCCACGGTCGGCGAGGTCGCATAGGCGCTCTCGCCCAGCAGCGTCGCGAGCTCGGGGTCGCTGGGGCGCGCCAGCGTCGAGCTGCCGGCGAGCTGCCGTGATGTCGCGAGGTCGCGCTGGTCCGTGGCGTCGTTCCGCTGGACGAAGGCGAATATCGCGATCGCCGCGATGACCGCGGCCACGGCCGCCAGGGCCCCGATGGTGATCCGGGTGCGCCGGCGCCGGGTGGCCCGCTCCCGCTCGACCCGCTCCCGGCTCGCGGCGAGGAACCCGCGCTCCAGCTCGTTGAGGCCTGACTCGTCGCGGCCGTCCCACTGCGCGAGGGGTGCGCCGCGGTAGAGCTGGCCCTCGTCGCGGTCGCCGGCGTCCCAGTCGGTGGCAGCGGTCGACAACCGGCGCTCCAGGAGCAGCTGCTCTCGGGAGTCGTTGATCCAGCCGCGCAGCTCGGGCCAGCCGCGGATGAGGGCCTCGTGGGTCACGTCGACCACCGGCTCGCCCGTCGCCTCGTCGGTGCCCGTCGTCAGCAGGCGCGCCTCGGCGAGCGAGCCGACCACCGCGTCGACCTCGGCCTCCTCACCCGGCCGCGTGACCAGCTCAGCGCGGGTCGCGCGGCGGCGGGTGTCCTCGGTGCCCTCGCCGGGCTGGGTGAGTCGTAGCAGCACGCGGCGGGCGACGGCCTGGCGCTCCGGGCCCATCGCGCCGTAGACCTCGTTCGCACGGCGGGCCAGGGCGCCCTCCACGCCTCCCGAGTCGGCGTAGGCCTCCAGCGTGAGCATCCGCCCGCGGCGGCGCTGCCAGATCTCCAGCAGCACGTGCTCCATCAAGGGCAGGGTCCCGGGCCGGTCGGCCACGTCGGTGAGGATGCGGCGGGTGAGCCCGGGCTCCAGCTCCAGGCCGCAGCGCCGGGCGGGCTCCTCGATGGCGCGGCGCAGGTTCCGGGCGTCCAGCGGGCCGAGCAGCACCTGCTGCGAGGCCACCATGCCGCGCAGCGCCGGGTGCTCCGCGAGCCGGTGGTAGAAGTCGGCGCGCATCGTGATGACGACGACGGTCCGGCCGCCGGGGATCGTCGCCGCGTAGACAAGGTTGCCGAGGAGCGCCGCGCGCTCGCCGGCGTCCTGGCACAGGGTGAACGCCTCCTCCAGCTGGTCGACCACCAGCAGGACGCGGTCGTCGGCGGGGCGGCCCTCCAGGGCGCGGGCCGTCGCCATGTCCAGCGTGCGTTCGTCGGCGCCCAGGTCGGCGGGGGAAGGGGCGGCGGCGCCCGGCAGGTGGGCCAGCTGCGCCGCCAGGGCGGAGAGGGGCCGCGCGCCAGGGACCATCTCCAGCACGCGCCAGCCCGCGGTGGGCGCGCCGTCGCGGCGCAGGGCGGGCAGGAGCCCGGCCTGCACGAGCGAGCTCTTGCCGCTGCCGGACGGCCCGACGACCGCGACGAACCGGCTGACCTGCAGGCGCTGCAGCACCCTCGCGACGTCTTGCTCGCGCCCGAAGTAGAGGGCGGCGTCCTCCTCGCGGAAGGCCTCCAGACCCCGGTACGGGGCCACGCCCTCCTCGGCGGGCAGCCCGGCCGGGACGTCGGCGCCCCGGAGGGCGCGGATCACGTCGCCGGCGGCCAGGGCGTCCCCGGCGCCCGCGCGCAGGTCGACCCACGGCTGGTCGGCCATGTAGGCCAGAGCCGGGTCGCCCGGGTCGGGCGCCCCCGGCAGCAGCACCAGGACCAGGCGGAACGCGCGGTCGCGGTCGGCCACGGCCCGGGCCGCGGCGAGCCCGTCGCGGGCCCAGTCGCCCAGGCCCCCGCGGCCCACCAGCACGGCGCACGCGCCGGACGCGCGGATGCCCTCCGCGGCGCGCGGCTCGCCGGCGACCGCCACCAGTGGCAGCACGTCGGACGCCTGGAGCCCCGCCGCCAGCGGCTCGGCCGCGGCGCGGTCCTCCGGCGCGACCAGCAGGGCCACGTCGTAGCGCGCGGCCAGGGCGGCGCGCCCCATCTCCCCGGCGGTGCGAAAGCGGTCCTCCGGGCGCTTCGCCATGGCGCGCCGCACAACGTCGTCGAGCGCCGGCGGCAGCCCCGGGACCACCTCGGACGGCACCGGCGGGCGCGCCTGGAGATGGGCGTCGAGCACCGCCTGCTCGTCGGCGCCGTCGAAAGGCGGGCGTCCCGTGAGCGCGTGGAACAGCACGCATCCGAGGGCGTAGACGTCCGTGCGGGGGTCGAGCGTCTCGCCGCGGATCTGCTCCGGCGCGAGGTAGGCGAGGGTGCCCGTCCAGCCCTCGCCGTGGACCGCGTCGCCGCCAGTGGTGAGCCCGAAGTCAGCGAGGTAGACGTGCTCCTCGCCGTCGGGGTCGGCGATCAGGATGTTCCCCGGCTTCACGTCGCGGTGGACGAGGCGGCGCGAGTGCGCGGCGTCCAGCCCGTCGGCCGCCTGCGCCACGATGCGCGCCGCCCGGCCGGGAGGCAGGCCCCCCGGCGCGTCGGCGATCAGCTCCGCCAGGCTGGCGCCCTCCACGAAACGCATCGCGATGTAGAGGCGCCCGTCGTCGTCGCCGGCCTGGTAGATCGGCAGGACGCTGGGGTGCTCGATGGACGCGGCGGTCAGCGACTCGCGGATGAACCGCGCGCGGTGGCCGGCGTCCTCCGTGCGGGCCCCGCCGATGAGCTTGAGCGCGACGGTGCGGCCGAGCTTCAGGTCGCGGGCGCGGTAGACGACGCCCATGCCCCCACGGCCGGCGACCGCTTCGATCTCATAGCCGCCGACGACGGTCCCGGGCGGCAGCTCCTCGGCCGGTCGCGGGCCGTCCCCACGCGTGTGTACCGTGTCCGAACCGCCGATTCCGCCCACAGACCCTTGGTCCATCCGCGCCACCCCTGACGACGGCTCCGGCACGCTTATATTCCAGGCGCGGACGAATGCGATAGTCCCTCCTAGGGGGCACCCGACCACACCCTGGACGGCGAAGTGAGCGAACCCCCCGCCTGGCCCGGAGATCCCCGCGACCGGATGCAGATCCGGGACGCCGAGCGCGCCGGGAAACCGTTTCTCGTGATGCGGGACGAGAAGGAGGAGCAGCGCATCGTCGGCCTGGGCGACGAGCGTCCGACCCTCGTCGTGGGGCGCAGCGAGGACAGCGACGTGCCGGTCCCGTGGGACGACCGGGTGTCGCGCACGCACGCTCAGCTCTTCCGCGTGGGCACCCGGTGGTACGTGGAGGACGACGGCCTCTCCCGCAACGGCACCTGGGTGAACGAGGAGCGCGTCACCAGCCGGCGCCCCCTCCTCGACGGCGACGTCCTCCGCGTGGGGCACACGGCGCTCCTGGTGCGCATCCCGTCGCAGGGGACGAGCGACCCCACCCGGCCGGAGTCGCGGTTCGCCCCCTCCGGTCCGCTGCCGGCGGGGCAGCGCAGGGTGCTGGAGGCGCTCTGCCGGCCGTGCCTGGCGCCGGGGGGGCCGCACCCGCCGGCGAGCAACGACCAGATCGCGGGCGAGCTGCACCTGAGCGTCGACGCGGTGAAGGCGCACCTGCGCCAGCTGTTCCGCCGGTTCGACATCGAGCACCTCCCGCAGATCCAGAAGCGCACGGCGCTGGTGCGGATCGCGATCGAGTCGGGGGTCCTCCGCTCCGGCACATAGTGCTCCGCCCCGGAAGTCCGTATGGGTTTCCCGAGCGAATCGCCCGCGAGGCAAGGACGCAGATCCTCGGCGATGGCGGTGTCCTATCGCCGAGGCCGAGGACGCAGCCTCGCGATGCGATGCAGCCGGGAAACACCACGTGACTTCTGGGGTGGAGCACTCAGGTGGGGCCGGGCCACACCTAGGGGTGGTGGCCTTTCGCAACGCCGCCGGAGAGGTTTTCGGGGCGATGTCCGAGGAGCTGCTCCTCACGGCGTACGAACGGGGGTGGAACGCCCACGACCCGGACGTGTGCGCGGGCTGCTTCACCCGGGACGCGGTGCGACGGTCCTTGCTGCGCGACGCCCCGGCCACGGAAGGCCGCACGGCGATCCGCGAGGGGATCGCCCTGGCCATGGATGCGCTGCCGGACCTGACTGTCGAGGTGCTCGCGGTCGGCTACGCCAGCGACCGCCGCCTGTGGGCCGAGTGGCGCGTCACGGGCACGCCCGCCGCCGGCGGCGTCCCCCTGGACGTCCCGGGGGTCTCGGTGTTCCGCTTCAGCAACGCCGGGTTCGTGGAGGAGCGCCTCTACTGGGACTCGGCGTTCGCCCGCTGACGGGGGCGGGCGGGGCACGGGTGGAGGTGACCGGGGGGCGGTGTGCCGACGCGCCCCCGGTCCATCCTCCCCAGGCGGTCACGCCCTCGCTCCCGACGTCGAGGGGGACCGGCCTGTGGCGGGCCGGTTCCGAAGGGGTCCGGGCCCGGCCCGGTTCATATACCATCCGGCAGCGTTTCGGAAGTGGCCCGGGTGGGAACAATCGCCGGATGCGCCGACGGAGCGCACCGTCGCGCCGCTGCTAGCCTGCGGGTCGCGGCGACGTGGCGAAGTGGCTAACGCGGCGGTCTGCAAAACCGTTATTCGCGGGTTCGACTCCCGCCGTCGCCTCCTCCTCCTTTCGGGTCAACGCCGGGCGGCGAACGCCATCAACTCCGTGAGGAGGGGATGCCGGTCGGCCATCCTCCCGCCGGCCCGGCGGACGACGCGGCTCCCGATGTCGAGCGCGGCGATCACGCAGACCCCCGCGATGATGGCCGCGACCACCCCTGCGAGCTCCTCGGCGGTCTCCGCGAGGGACTCCCCGATACCGCCTTCCGACGCGTCGGCCATTCCCGTCTCCGATCTCGAGTCACCGTTGGAGGTGAGCCCTTCGCCGTCGCATCGGCGCGACCTGCGCGGGCGTCGCCCCTCCTCCACCGGATGACCCCGGCGCGGGGGAGCCGGTTCGCCTAGGCCCCGCGGAGCAGGCGGGAGTGCAGGTCCTGGAGCTCGGGCCCGGGGGAGATCCCGAGGTCGTCGCGCAGGCGCACGCGCACGTCCTCGTAGGCCACGAGGGCCTCGGCGCGGTTGCCGGACGCGGCGAGGGCCCGCATCAGCAGCAGGTGCCCGCTCTCGCGCAGCGGCGCCCGGTGCGCAAGGTCCCGCCCGACGCGCACGGCGGCGGCAGCCTCGGCGCCCCCCACCCCGAGGCACGCCCGCCCGTAAGCCTCGAGCGCTCGGAGGTGGAGCGCGTCCACCTCCCGGCGGCACTCGTCGACCCAGTCGCCCTCCTCGGCGGACAGGAACCCCCGCCCGGCGATGAACAGGGACGTCTGCGCCGCCGCCCACGCCCGGGGCCAGTCCTGGACCGAGAGCGCCGACTCGGCATCGTGGATCCGCTCCCGGGCCAGCTCGAGATCGACGGTGGCGCCCTCCGGCAGCAGGATGCGCAGCTCGCCGCGGCCGGCGAGGTGGTCGGCGCCGACCACCTTGCGCACCTTCGAGAGCAGCGCCGCCAGGGCCGTCTCGGCGGCGGCCGGGGCTCCCGCCGGCCACACCGCCTCCACCAGCGCGTCCCGGGTCGTGACCCGGCTGCGGCGGAGCACCAGATGGGCGAACAGCAGGCGGCCCTGGCGTCCCGGGAGCGCCGCCTCGCGCCGCTCGCCGCGCCACTCCACCACCAACGGACCGCACAGCTGGATGCGGGTCGGGGAGCCAGGGTCCAATGTTCTCCCAGCCTCGGGCCAAGGGACGGAACCCATCCTGTCACCGCACCGGCAGGACACACACACCCGGAGGAGGCGATACCGATGACGACCGTTCCGCAGCACTTCGACCCGGTGGCGTACAAGCAGACGACGACGGCCCAGTGGGAGGCGGCCGCCGACAGCTGGAACGCCTGGGGGGCCACCATCGAGCGATGGCTGGGACCCGCGACCGACCTGATGCTCGACCTGGCCGGCGTCTCGGCCGGCAGCCGCGTGCTGGACGTGGCGGCCGGCGCGGGGGGCCAGACGCTGGCCGCCGCGCGGCGCGCGGGGCCGGACGGCGCGGTGCTGGCCACGGACGTCTCGCCGGCCATCCTCGCCCACGCGGCCCACGCGGCCCACGCCGCGGGCCTCGCCAACGTGGTGACGCGGGTCATGGACGGCGAGGCCATCGACGTGGAGCCGGAGAGCTACGACGCGGCCATCTGCCTGGTCGGGCTCATCTACCTGCCCGACCGCGACGCCGCGCTCGACGGGATCCTGCGCGCCCTGCGGCCGGGCGGGCGCGTCGCGGCGATCGTCTACTCGACGCCCGACCGCAACGGGTTCTTCTCGATCCCGGTGTCGATCATCCGCCGCCGCGCGGAGCTGCCGCCGCCCGCCGCGGGGCAGCCCGGCCCGTTCACCCTCGGCGGCGACGACGTCCTGGCGGCGGCCCTGCGCGACGCCGGGTTCCGCGACGTCGAGGCGAGGATCGTCGCGGCGCCCCTCCGGCTCGCGAGCGCCGCGGAGTGCCTGCGCTTCGAGCGCGAGTCGTTCGGCGCCCTGCACCAGATGCTCGGCGGGCTCGGCGAGGACGCCCGGGAGGAGGCCTGGACCGAGATCGCGGACGAGCTCGCCCGGTTCGAGGGCCCGGACGGCTTCGTGGGCGAGTGCGAGCTTGTCGTGGCCGCGGGCACGAAGTAGAAGAGGGCGTGGCCAGGATCATCAACTGCGAATGCGGCTACGTCGCCCGCGCGGCGGGTGACGACGAGGTCATCGCGCTGATCCAGGAGCACATCCGCGCCGACCACCCGGACCTGGTCGGCAAGGTCACCCGCGCGGACCTGGAGGGCTGGATCCAGGAGGGGTGAGATGACCGGCCGCCTCGTGTCGGTGAACGTCGGGGGCCCTCGCGACGTCGCGTGGCAGGGCAGGACCGTGCGCACGGCGATCTGGAAGGCGCCGGTCGAGGGCCCCCGCATGGTCCGGCGGATCAACATCGACGGCGACGACCAGGCCGACCGGCTTGCCCACGGCGGCGAGCACCGCGCCGTCTTCGTCTACCAGCTCGGCTCCTACCGCCACTGGGAGCGGGAGCTGGGCCGCGACGACTTCACGCTGGGCCAGTTCGGCGAGAACTTCACGGTGGACGGCCTTGCCGACGACGAGGTCTGCATCGGCGACCGCTACCGCATCGGCGGAGCCCTGTTCGAGGTGACCCAGCCGCGCGTGACCTGCTACCGGCTGGGCATCCGGATGGACGACCCCGCGATGCCCTCGCTGGTGGTGGCGCACCACCGCCCCGGCTTCTACCTCCGCGTGCTGGAGGAGGGGCCGGTCGAGGCGGGGCAGGAGATCGTGAAGGTCGCCGAGGGCCCGGAGCGCCTGAGCGTGGCCGACGTCGACGGGCTGCTCTACCTGCCGGGCCGGTCGCCCGCCCAGCTCGAGCGGGCGTTGCGCATCCCGGCGCTCAGCGAGGGGTGGCGGGGGAGCTTCCGCGACCTGCTCGCCGACGCCGGCCAGGTGGCGGCGCCGCCCGCCTGGGCGGGGTTCCGCCCGCTCACCGTCGCCGCGATCCGGCGCGAGAGCACCACCATCACCTCCTTCCTGCTCGCGCCCGCACAGGACGGGCCGCCGCCGGCGGCGGGGCCGGGCCAGTACCTGAGCGTCCGGGTGCGGCCGGATCCGGCCGGCCCCGCGCTGGTGCGCAGCTACTCGATGTCCGACCTCGCCGGCGAGCGGGGGTACCGGATCAGCGTGAAGCGGGACGGCGTCGTGAGCCGCCACCTCCACGACCATGTCGCGGAGGGCGACACGCTGGACGTGGCGGCGCCGCGCGGCGGCTTCGTGCTGCGCGGGGGCACGCGGCCGGTGGTGCTCGTCAGCGCCGGCGTGGGCGCCACCCCGGTGCTGGCGATGCTGCACGCGCTGGCGGACCAGGCCGAGCCGCGCGAGGTCTGGTGGCTGCACGGCGCCCGCGACCGCGACGAGCAGGCCTTCGCGGCCGAGGTCGACGGCCTGATGGCCGGGCTGCCCCGGGCGCACCGCCTGGTGGCCCACAGCCGCCCCGGCCCCGGCGAGGCCCCCGGGCCCGGCTTCGACCTGGCGGGACGCATCGACGCGGCCGCCCTCGATCGCGCCGACCCGCCCCCCGACGCCGACTACTACCTCTGCGGCCCCGAGGGCTTCATGCGCGACGTCGCCGACGCCCTGGCGGCCCGCGGCGTGGCCCCCGACCGGGTGCGCACCGAGGCGTTCGGCGCCGTCCCCGTCCACGCCTCCGGGATCGTCAGGCCCGACGCACCTCCCCCGCACGCGCCCGTGGGGCCGCCGGGGACCGGCCCCGCCGTGACGTTCTCGCGGAGCAACCTGGAGGTCGCGTGGGACGACCGCTACCCGAGCCTGCTGGACCTGGCCGAGGCGTGCGACGTCCCGGCCGGCTTCGGCTGTCGCCAGGGGGTGTGCCACAACTGCGAGAGCAACCTCCTGGACGGCGAGGCGGAGTACCGGATCACGCCGCTCGAGCCCCCGGCCGCCGGCCGCGTGCTGCTGTGCTGCACCCGGCCGGCCTCCGCGGTCACGCTGGATCTCTGACCGCGGCGACGTCCCCTGCCCGCGGCAGCAGCGAGTCGGTGGCCATCCGCCGCCCGGTGAGCGTGTACGGCGAGACCACGTGATCCACCCCGACCCGGGCGAGCTTCGCGACCGAGCCCGGGTCGGCGGCCCGCGCCACGATCACCAGGCCCGGGTTCAGCGTTCGTGCGCTCAGGGCGATGAACGCGTTGATCGCGTCGGAGTCGACCGCGCAGATGATGCCCCGCGCCCGCTCGATGCCGGCCTCCTCCAGCACGCCGTCGTTCTGGGGGTCGGCGATCAGGAACGGCACGTCGAGCCCGTGCAGCTCCTCCTGGCAGGCGGGGTCGATCTCGATGACCACCACCGGGATGCCGCGGTCGCGGTACTCCGCGATGACGGCGCGGCCAACCCGCCCGTAGCCGCACAGCACGAAATGGTCGCGCAGCCCGTCGATCCTGCGGTCCATCCGTCTCCTCCGCGCGCGGGCGAGATCGCCCGACGCCACCAGGTCGCTGCCGATCGCCGCCGTCACGACCACCGCGACGAGCAGGCCGACGATCAGGCTCACCGAGAACAGCTCGGCGCCGGGACCCGCGAGCTGGGTGTCGCGGAAGCCGACGCCGCCGAGCGTCAGGACCGTCCAGTAGAACGCGTCGAGCGGCGAGGCCTCGTCGATGGCGATCCAGTAGCCGAGGGTCCCGTAGAGCATCACGCCGAGCGTCAGCAGCAGGGGCAGGCGGAAGCGCCGCGCGATCTCGCGGGTGTCCATGAGGGAACCTTCATGTCCGGGCCCGCCCGCCGGTATCGCCGCGTGGAGCATCCGCGGGCCCGCGGCCCGGCCCTGAGGCCGGACCGCGGAACCGCGGCTGTGTCAGCGGATCCGGATCTGGACCGGCCGCGCCGTGGCGACCGGGTTCGCGCCCTTCAGCGCCCGGAGCGTGATCAGGTAGCGGCCCGGGGGCAGCCGGTGGCCGTTGACCCGCAGGTTCCAGGGCACGTTCAGCGCGCCCTTGTGGTGTGAGCCGAAGGGCACCCGCCCCACGGTCTCCAGGCGCAGCACCGTGCGCCCGTGGACCCGCCGCCGCCCCGTGATGCGCTGCACCAGGATGCCGACAGGGCTGCGCCGGTTGAGCCGGCCGCGCACCGTGGCGTGCCCGTTGGACACCGTCACCGTGCAGGCGCAGCCGTTGAGCAGCGAGCACGGCCCGACGGCCTCGGCGAACAGCGCCTGGGGGTGCGTGGCGGTCGTGAAGGTCGCGAACGGCGCGTCGGGCGCCCCGCCGGGGCAGGCGCTGCCGTCGCCCGTGAAGGGATCGGCCGCGCAGCTCGACGAGATGGGGACGCGGGCGTCGATCAGGCCCGCCGCGCTCCGGCGGCCGACGAGTGCGATGCCGCCGGGCGTGTCGAGGACGAACGCGGTGCCCTCGAAGTGGCCGACGAACCCGACCTGCTGCCCGCCGACGGTCGCCACCCACGAGATGTAGGGGACGTTCCCGAAGAAGGTGATGTCCGGGGTCGCGGCGTCCACGCCGGCCTGCGAGACGGGCCGGCCGCCGTTGAACAGCTCGAAATGGTTGCCGCCGACGAGGCGCGACACGAAGACCGCGTGCCGCCCGCCGACGTCCTCCGACCAGACCACCCAGGGCACCGTCGGCTGGCCCGGAGTCAGCGTGCCGGCGGCCACCCCCGCGGGTCCTCGGCGTCGGCCGCCGCGCTCGCGTTGAGCGAGCAGGCGTCCTCGGCCGCGACCGAGGCGCTGCACGGCCCGAAGGCCTTGGCGCCCGTCGTGTCGAGCACGTTCACCTGGCCGGCGGTGCCGTTGCCGACCGCCTGCCAGTGGAAGCCGCCGTCCGCGGTCGGGTCGGCCACCGCCTTCGCCGCGAAGACCTGCTCGTTGCCGCGCAGGCCGATCGCGCTCGCGTCCTTCTCGTACCAGACGACCCACGGCACGGTGTCGCCGGGGCCCGTGAAGGAGTCGTCCGGCTCCACCCCGTTCCGGCTGGGGTCGATGTTCAGGGTCGGGTCGCCGGTCGCCGACGAGCCGCCGTTCTTCGCGAGCCGGTCCAGGCCCACCTGCTGCCAGCAGAAGACGCCGACGCTGGCGGCCGACGAGGGCTTCGCCCCCGTGCACGGCTGACCCGGCGCGGCCTGCTTCACGCCCTTCGAGACGAAGATCTGGTCGCGCGCGCCGGAGCCCGAGACGTTGCCGTCCTGCTCCTCCCACGCCACCCACGGCACCGGGTCGGCCCCGGCGACGGCCGCGCCGCCGACGACGGCCGGGTCCTCGGCCTCGCGGTCCGTGTTGATGTTGAGCGACGGGATGCCCGAGCCGCGATTCTGGCCCTCCGGCACCCACGTGTTCGCCGCCGCGCACGCCCCGCCCGCGCCCGCGCAGAAGCGGCTCGCGAAGATCTGCTTCGCGCCGCCCAGCGGCGCGCTCGGCTCGTACCACGCGTCCCACGGGACGGTGCGGCGCGGGCCCGCGAAGTCGATCGAGGGCGCCTCGGCCTCGACGGTCCGGTCGATGTTGAGGGCCGGGCCCTGCGTGACCCACGCGCCGTTCTTGAACGCCCGCACGAAGATGAGCTGCGCCGACCCGGAGCGCTGCTCGAAGGTCGCCCACGGCAGGCGCTGCGTGCCCGCGAGCGAACCGCCGGCGACGTCCGACAGACCGGCGTCCTGGGCCGGGTCGATGCCGGCGGCCCTGTCGTCGTTGACCTGCGCGCCGTTCCCCGGCAGCCCGACGGTGGCCGCCAGCGCGGCCCCCGCGGCGCCCAGCGCGAGGACCCCGGCGATGGCCACCGTTCGCAGGCTCCGCATGGACGCTCCCCGCCTGTCTCCGCTCGCCACGTCGCCTCCTCTCACCCCCCGCCGTGCCGTGCCGCCATCCCCTCACGACCGGCGCACCTGTGAAAGTGAGAACTCTCACATCTTTCTTGCTCAGGCACGGACACCGGCGCGCGTGAGAGGGTCGCCGGGTGCACGATCACGGACGGCTGCACCACCACCACCGGGACGAGCCGGTGCCGCGGATCGGCGCGCGCCGGCGGGCGACGGCGCTCGCCGTGCTGTGCCTGTGCGCGCTGACCGCCGGCCTGGACATGACGATCACCAACGTCGCGCTGCCGTTCATCGCGCGCGACCTGGACGCGCCCACCAACGAGCTGCAGTGGACGGTGGACGCCTACAACATCGTCCTGGCGGGCACGCTCGTGCTCGGCGGCGCCCTGGCCGACCGCTACGGCCGGCGCAGGGTGTTCCTGCTCAGCTACGTGCTCTTCGCGCTGGCGTCCGTCGCGGCGGCGCTGAGCCCCGACACGGCGGCCCTCATCGCGGCCCGGGCGCTCATGGGCCTGGGGGCGGCCGGCGTGACCGCGCCGGCGCTCGCCCTGATCGCCTCGATGTACGCCCCCGCCGAGCGGGCCGGCCCCATCAGCACCTTCGTGGTGTTCGGGGCGGCGGGCCTCGCCATCGGACCGATCGCCGGCGGCGTCCTGCTCGACCACTTCGCCTGGGGGTCCGTGTTCCTGGTGAACGTCCCGATCATCGCCGTGGGCGTGATCGTGGGGCTCCGCACCATCCCCGAGTCGCGGGCCCCCACGCCGGCGGGCGGCTGGCCCCGGCTCGACCTGATCGGCGCGGCGCTTTCGGTGATCGGGCTCACGGGGCTGCTGTTCGGGATCATCGAGGGGCCCGGGCGGGGGTGGGCGCAACCGCTGGTGCTGCTGGCGCTGGCGGTGGGCGCCCTCGCGCTCGCCGCCTTCGTCCACCGCGAGCTCCGCGCCCGCGCGCCCCTGTTCGACGTGCGGATCCTCGGCAGGCCCGCCGTGAGGACCGGCTCGGTCACCCTCTTCCTGGCCTACCTCCTGTTCACGTCGTTCCTGTTCATCAACCCCCAGTACCTCCAGGACGTGCGGAGCGAGTCGATCGTGGCCGTGGGGCTGCTGTTCGTGCCGTTCGCGGCCGTCTTCGGGGTCTGCTCGCTGCGGGCCCAGCGGTTCCTGGCGCGCACCGGGCCGCGCGCCACGATCGCGACCGGCCTGGTGGTGACCGCGGCGGCGGCGGCCATCCTGGCCGCGTCGCCGCCCGGGCCCCTGTGGGTCAGCCTCCTCGGGAGCGTCGTGCTCGGCGCGGGGCTGTCGCTGCTCATCGCCCCGCCGTCCACCGTCGTGATGAACACGTTGCCCCCCGAGAAGGCCGGCGACGGGTCGTCGCTCAACTTCGTGAGCCGCTTCGTGGGCGCCTCGGTGGGGGTCGCCGTCGTCGGCTCGATCCTCGCCGGGGTCTACGCCCGCGACGTCGACGACGCCCTCGCGGGCCTCAGCGCGGGCGACGCGCAGCGCGCCGAGGGCTCGATCCAGGGGGCGCTCGAGGTCGCGGACGGGCTGGCGCCCGCCGCCGGGGACGCGCTCGCCGGCGCCGCCCGCGACGCGTTCGACCGCGGCGCCACGGTCGCCTACGTCGTCATCGCCGTCCTGGCCGCGGTCGTGGCCGCGGTGGCCTGGTTCTCCCTGCCCTCGTCCCGGCCGGCGGTCAGCGCGCCTTCGGACGCGCCCGCAGGTGAGCCCGCTCGCCCTGAGGGCCGAACAGGCTGAGCACCTCGACCGGCTCGTCGCCGGCGGCGCCGAACCAGTGGGGGACGCGCGTGTCGAACTCGGCGGCCTCGCCGGGGCCGAGCACCAGGTCGCGGTCGCCCAGCACCACCCGCAGGCGGCCGTCGAGGACGTACAGCCACTCGTAGCCCTCGTGAGTCCGCGGATCGGGGTCGCCGCGCTGGTCCGCCGTGAACACGAGCTTGTACGCCTGGATCCCGCCGGAGCGGCGCGTCAGCGGCACCACCGTCATGCCGGAGCGGGTCACCGGCCGCAGCACCACCCGGGGGTCGCCCGGGGGCGGGGCGTCGACCAGCTCGTCCAGGGTCACGCCGTACGCGCGGGCCAGGGGGAGCAGCAGCTCCAGGGTCGGCCGCCGCGCGCCCGACTCCAGGCGCGACAGCGTGCTCACCGAGATGCCCGTCTCGGCGGCCACCGCGGCCAGCGTGGTGCCGCGCTCCCGTCGGAGCGCCCGCAGGCGGGGGCCGATGGCGCCGAGGGCCTGTCCGAGGTCGTCGTCCACGCACGGACTTTGCCAGATCGGCAAATCACGTTTGCGACCTGGGGCGCCGATGCGCATCATCGCCGCGGGAGGTGCGGATGATGAGCGATGCGCTGGCGGCGGGGTACGACGTGGTGGTGGTGGGCGGCGGCGCCGCGGGGCTGAGCGGGGCGCTGATGCTCGGCCGGGTGCGGCGGTCGGTGGCGGTGATCGACGCGGGGGCGCCGCGCAACGCGCCTGCGGCGGGCGTCCACGGCCTGCTGGGCCACGACGGGGTGCCGCCCGGCGAGCTGCTGGCGCGGGGGCGGGCGGAGGTGCGCGGCTACGGGGGCCACGTGGTGGAGGGGGAGGTCGTGGCGGCCGCCCGCGACGGCGACGGCTTCACCGTCACGCTGGCCGACGGCCGCGCCACCCGCGCCCGGCGCCTGCTGGTGGCGACGGGGCTGGTCGATGCGCTGCCCGACATCCCGGGGATCCGGGAACGCTGGGGCCGCGACGTCCTCCACTGCCCCTACTGCCACGGCTGGGAGGTGCGCGACCAGGCGATCGGCGTCCTGGCGGGCGGCCCCATGTCGGTGCACCAGGCGCTGCTGTTCAGCGGGCTGAGCGACGACGTCGCGTTCTTCGCCGGCGGCACCACGCCGTCCGACGAGGACGCCGGCAGGCTCGCCGCCCGCGGGATCCGGGTGGAGGAGGGCGAGGTGGCCGCCCTGGAGGTGGCCGGCGACCGGCTCACGGGGGTACGGATGGCCGACGGCCGGGTGGTCGCCCGGGACGCCCTGGCCATCGCGCCGCGGATGGTCGCCCGCGCGGACGTCCTGGCCGCGGTGGGGCTGCAGGCCGAGCCGCACCCGTCGGGGGTGGGCGACCGGATCCCGTCCGAGATGGCCGGCCAGACCGCCGTGCCGGGTGTATGGGTGGCCGGCAACGTGACGGACATGACCGCCCAGGTGGGCGCCGCCGCCGCGCAGGGTGCCCTGGCCGGCGCCCACATCAACGCCGACCTGGTGATGGAGGAGACCGATGCCGCCGTCCGGCAGCGACGCTGACCGGCGTGCGGGCGGGGCGGCGCGTATCGCCCCGCCTATCCTCACGCCCATGCCGAACAACGAGATCCCCGAGTCCCACCGCGACCTCCTGGACGCGCCGTTCGCGACGCTCGGGACGGTCGACCCGCAGTCGCCGTTCCGGTACCTCGAGCTGAGCGGCGACGCCGAGATCGCGCCCGACGACGACACGGCCTTCGCCGCGCGGGCGGGGGCCAAGTACGGGCAGGACGTCACCGAGCACGACCGGCCGGGGGAGCGGAGGGTCGTGGTGACCGTCCGCCCCCGGCGGGTCTACGCGGCCGACCTGCGGGGCTGACGGGGGCCGGGCTACCAGCCCTCGCCGGCCACCTGGCGCGTCGCCACGTTCGTGCGGTTCCACAGGTTGATGAGGCCGATCGACATCACCAGCGTCGCGAGCTGGGTCTCGTCGTAGTGGCGGGCCGCCTCCTCCCACACCTCGTCGGGGACCGGGTCGGAGGAGTCGGCCACGCGGGTCACGGCCTCGGTGAGCGCCAGGGCCGCGCGCTCCGCCGGGTCGAAGTACGGCGCGTCGCGCCAGCAGGCCACGGCGAACAGGCGGTCGTCGGTCTCGCCGAGCGTCCGCGCGATCCGGGGGTGGTGGACGGCGCAGACGCCGCAGCCGTTGATCTGGCTGGCGCGCAGGTGCATCAGCTCGGTGGTGCGGGGCGGGATGCCGCCGCGCTGGACGGCCTTCGACAGGGCGCCCAGCGCCTCCATCGCGCCGGGGACGGCGAACGCGGGGTTCTCGATGCGGGCCTCGAGGGTCACGGTGTCCATCGGTGAGCTCCTTCGGTCACAGAATCCGTGTGCAACGTGTCGACCGGGTGACGCCACGCGACCGGGAGATGTGACATGGCCGACCCCGCGACCCTCACCGACGCCTTCGAGGCCCACCGCACCCACCTGCGGTCCGTCGCCTACCGGATGCTCGGCTCCCTCAGCGAGGCCGACGACGCGGTGCAGGAGACGTGGATCCGGGTGTCCCGCGCCGGCACGGCCGAGGTCGAGAACCTGGGCGGCTGGCTCACCACCGTCACCGCGCGGATCTGCCTGAACACGCTCCGGTCGCGGCGGGCGCGGCCGGAGGAGGCGTTCGCCGACCACGTCCCCGAGCCGATCGTCGACCCGGTCGACGGGACCGACCCGGAGCATGAGGCGCTGCTGGCCGACTCGGTGGGCCTCGCCCTGCTGGTGGTGCTCGACACCCTGTCGCCGGCGGAGCGGCTGAGCTTCGTGCTGCACGACATGTTCGCGGTGCCGTTCGACGAGATCGCCGCCATCACCGACCGCACGCCCGCCGCGGCCCGCCAGCTCGCGAGCCGCGCCCGCCGCCGCGTGCGGGGCGCCGCCCCCGTCCCCGATCCCGACCTGGCGCGCCAGCAGGAGGTGGTCGAGGCGTTCATGGCCGCCTCCCGCGACGGCGACTTCGAGCGGCTCGTGGCCGTCCTCGACCCGGACGTGGTGCTCCGCGCCCAGACGGCCGGCGGGCTGCGGCAGCTCCGGGGCGCCGCCGAGGTGGCCGGCGAGGCGCTCTTCTGGTCGCGCACCCTCGGCAAGGGCCTGGCGCGGCGCCAGGTGCTGGTCAACGGCGCCGCCGGCGTCGTCGCGTACCGCCGGGACGGGAGCCCGGTGTCGCTCATGGGCTGCACCGTCGTGGACGGCCGCATCGTCGCCATCGACATCATCGCCGACCGCGACCGGTTGGCCGCCATGGACATCCCGGAGGCCGGCTGACGTCTCGCGCCCATTGAGGGGGTGCAATGGTCGGCGGCCGCTGCAAGCGCGGAGTGCAATCGAGAACGCGCGGGTTCAATTGGACCAGCCCGCCAGCGCCCCGAGCCGTCAGGCGGCCGGGTAGGGCTCGCTCCGGCTCCGGTCCTCGTCGATGTGGAGCGCACGCCCCACCAGGGGGAACGCCCGCTGGGGGCAGGCGTCGCGCTCGCACAGGCGGCAGCCGGGGCCGATGGGGACGGCGATCGACGGGTCGGACACCGCCAGCCCGCGGGCGTACACCAGGCGGGTGGCGTGGCGCACGTCGCATCCCAGCGCCACGGCGTGCTGCACCCCGGGCTGGCCGTACGCCCCGATCCGGCGGCCGATGGTGCGGGCCACCCACAGGTAGCGGCGGCCGTCGGGCATCTCCGCGACCTGCGTGACGAAGCGGCCGGGGGAGGAGAACGCCTCGTAGACGTTCCACAGCGGGCACGTCCCCCCGACCCGCGAGAAGTGGAAGTGGGTGGCCGAGTGGCGCTTCGAGATGTTCCCCGCCCGGTCCACCCGGACGAAGAAGAACGGGACGCCCTCCGCCCCCTGGCGCTGCATGGTGCTGAGGCGGTGGCACACCGTCTCGATGCTCACCGCGAAGCGGTCGCACAGCAGGCCCACGTCGTAGCCGGTGGCCTCCGCCTCGGCCAGGAACGCCCCGTACGGCAGCAGCACCGCCCCGGCGAAGTAGTTGGCCAGGCCGATCCGGGCGAGCGCCCGCGACTCGTCGCCCGACAGGCCCGGCACCGCCGTGAGCCGGTCGAGCTCGCCGGCGTGCTCCAGCAGGCACCACTGCACCGCCACCTGGAACGTCCGCCGGGCTCCGTCCAGGCCGCGGGGCAGGTGGAGCGTCAGCGCCTCACGGTCGAAGCGGCGCCGGTCGGCCGCGTCGGCCGACACCGCCACCCGCACCCCGTGCCGCTCCTCCAGCAGCCGCTCCAGGGTGCCCGCGTCGAGGTCCTCGGCCGCGGTGTCGAGCGCCGGGAAGTGGTTGCGGTTGTCGTAGACGAAGTCCAGGACCTCGTCGTAGGGGAGCACCGGCAGCCGCTCGCCCTCCGGCAACGCCGCCCCCAGGCCGATCGCCATCTCCTCCGCCCGCCGCCGCGCGTCCGTGGCCCGCCGGTGCAGCACCACCACCGCCCGCGCCAGCGCCGGGAAGCCCGACACCAGCTCCCGGATCTCGGACGCCGGAACCGGCTCCTCCAGCCCCGCGGCGGGGTCGGTGAGCGCGGCGTCCAGTCCGGCGACCAGGCGGGCCCCCTCGTCCTCCGAGAACGCGTGCGCGTCGAACCCCACCGTCGCGTTCAGCCGCAGCAGCACCGGCACCGTCAGGGGCCGCTGGTCGCGCTCGATCTGGTTGAGGTAGCTGGGGGAGATCCCCACCAGCCGGGCCAGCGCCGCCTGGCTCAGGCCGCGCTCCTCGCGGGCCCGGCGCACCTGCGCGCCGACGAACATCTTCATTCGCAACGTTCGCAAATACGCGCCTCCGGCCTCGCAACCCTGCACTGGTGGGGCTCAATCGTACGTGGGACCGTACGCATGTTGCGAACGAGCGAGAGGTGGGGGATGAGGACGCTGGCGATCCGCGTGCACCCGTCGTCGGATGCGCTGCCGCGGGAGGAGCAGCTCGCGTGGCGGCTGGCCGAGGTGGCCGCCGACCCGGCGCCGCCCGGCGACGACGTCGTCGAGGCGGTGATCGACCGGATCATCGACACGGCCGCGGTCGCGGCCGCCGCCCTGCGGCGGGGCCCGGTGGCGAGCGCGCGGCGCCAGGCGTCGGCGCACCCGTACGTCCCCGGCGCCACCGTGCTGGGCTTCGGCCCGGAGCGGCGGGTGTCGCCCGAGTGGGCGGCATGGGCGAACGGGGTCGCGGTGCGCGAGCTCGACTTCCACGACACGTTCCTGGCCGCGGAGTACTCGCACCCGGGCGACAACATCCCGCCGGTCGTCGCCGTCGCCCAGCATTGCGGCCTGACCGGCGCCGACGTGGCCCGGGGGATCGCGACGGGCTACGAGATCCAGGTCGACCTGGCCCGCGGCATCTGCCTGCACGCCCACAAGATCGACCACATCGCGCACCTCGGGCCGTCGGCCGCCGCGGGCATCGGCGCCGCCCTGGGCCTGCCGGCCGAGACGATCTTCCAGGCGATCGGCCAGGCCCTCCACGTGACCACCACCACCCGCCAGTCGCGCAAGGGCGAGATCTCCAGCTGGAAGGCCCACGCACCCGCGTTCGCCGGGAAGATGGCGGTGGAGGCGGTCGACCGGGCGATGCGCGGCGAGCGCTCCCCCTCGCCGATCTACGAGGGCGAGGACGGCGTCATCGCCTGGCTGCTCGGCGGCCCGGACGCGGAGTACCGCGTGCCGCTGCCCGAGCCGGGCGAGCCCCGGCGGGCGATCCTCGACACCTACACCAAGGAGCACTCGGCCGAGTACCAGGCGCAGGCGCTGATCGACCTGGCCCGCCGGATGCGCCCCCGGATCGGCGACCTGTCGCGGGTGGCGGAGGTCGTGATCCACACGAGCCACCACACCCACAACGTCATCGGGACGGGGTCGGGCGACCCTCAGAAGATGGACCCGCGGGCGAGCCGCGAGACCCTCGACCACTCCATCGCCTACATCGTCGCCGTCGCCCTCCAGGACGGCACCTGGCACCACGAGCGCTCGTACGCGCCCACGCGCGCCGGCCGCCCCGACACGGTGCGCCTGTGGCACGCGATCCGCACCGAGGAGGACCCGGAGTGGACGCGGCGCTACCACGCCGGTGAGCCCGAGTTCGGCGGGCGGATCGTGGTGACGCTCGACGACGGCACCGTCATCGAGGACGCGCTCGGCGTGGCCGACGCGCACCCCCGCGGGGCGCGGCCCTTCGGCCGGGCCGAGTACGTCGGGAAGTTCCGCGCGCTCGCCGACGGCGTGGTGGCCCCCGCCGAGCAGGAGCGCTTCCTGGCGACCGCCGCCGCGCTCCCCGAGCTGGGTCCGGACGACCTGCCCGGCCTGACCGTCCGCGCCGACGCCGACCTGCTGGCGCTGTCGGTCGCGCGCGGGATCTTCGACCGATGAGCGCCACGCTGACCGTGGTGCGGCCGTCCGCGGCGGAGCGCCGCCGGGCGTTCCGCGAGGCCCTCGTCTCGGGCCGCCTGGTGCGGATGCCGGGCGCCTTCTCGCCGCTGGTGGCGATGGCGATCGAGGACGCCGGGTTCGAGGGCGTGTACGTCTCCGGCGCCGCGCTCTCGGCGGATCTCGGCCTGCCCGACGTGGGCCTGACGACGCTGTCGGAGGTCGCCGACCGCGGCGGCCGGATCGCCGCCGCCACCTCGCTGCCGGCGCTCATCGACGCCGACACCGGCTTCGGCGACGCCCTCAACGTCGCCCGCACCGTCCGGCTTCTGGAGGACGCCGGCCTGGCCGGCTGCCACCTGGAGGACCAGGTGGGCGAGAAGCGCTGCGGCCACCTCGACGGCAAGACCCTCGTCGACGAGGGGGAGATGTGCGCCCGCATCGCGGCCGCGGTCGCCGCCCGCCGCGACCCGGGATTCGTGATCTGCGCCCGCACCGACGCCCGCGGGCCGGAGGGCCTCGACGCCGCCGTCCGGCGGGCGCTGGCCTACGTCGCGGCCGGCGCCGACATGGTGTTCCCGGAGGCGCTGGCCGACGCGGACGAATTCGCGGCCGTGCGGCGCGCCGTGCCGGTGCCGCTGCTGGCGAACATGACCGAGTTCGGCAAGTCGCGCCTGCTGGGCGCGGGCGAGCTCGCGTCGCTCGGGATCAACGCCGTGATCTACCCGGTCACCACCCTCCGGCTCGCGATGGGCGCGGTGGAGGACGGGCTGCGGGAGATCGCCGGCGACGGCACCCAGGAGGCCCTGCTGCCGCGCATGCAGACGCGCGCGCGGCTCTACGAACTGCTCGGCTACGACGGAGGCGCACGATGACCGGCACCGCCACGGAGATCCACAAGGGCCTGGCCGGGGTGGTCGTCGACCGCACCGCCATCTCGGAGGTCGTCCCCGAGACCAACTCGCTCACCTACCGCGGCTACGCGGTGCAGGAGCTCGCCGCGACGCGCAGCTTCGAGGAGGTGGCGTTCCTGATCTGGCACGGCGAGCTGCCCGACCCCGCGGAGCTGGCGGAGTTCACCGCGGCGGAGCGCTCGCAGCGCGAGCTGAGCCGCACCGTGATCGCCCAGCTGGAGCGGCTCCCGGACACCTGTCACCCCATGGACGTGCTGCGCAGCGCGGTGAGCGCATTCGGGGCGGAGGACCCCACCGAGGACGCCGCGGACCGCGACGCGCTCCTGGCGAAGTCGCGGGCGATGATGGCGCGCCTGCCCACGGTGGTGGCCCTCGACTTCCGCCGCCGCCACGACCTGCCGCGGATCCCGCCCGACCCGTCCCTGGGCTTCGCGGAGAACGTGTTCCACATGTGCTTCGGGGAGGTCCCCGAGCCGGAGGTGGTGCGGGCGTTCGACGTGTCCCTCATCCTCTACGCCGAGCACAGCTTCAACGCCTCCACGTTCACGGCCCGGGTGGTCACGTCGACGCTGTCGGACGTCTACAGCGCCGTGACCGCCGCGATCGGGGCGCTCAAGGGGCCGCTGCACGGCGGGGCCAACGAGGCGGTGATGGACATGATGATCGAGATCGACGACCCCGCCCTGGCCGGCCCGTGGCTGCGTGACGCGCTGGAGCGCAAGCGGAAGATCATGGGGTTCGGCCACCGCGTGTACCGCAACGGCGACTCCCGGGTGCCCACCATGCGGGCCGCCATGCTGGACGTGGCCGCCCGCCGCGACGGCGCCCGCTGGGTGGCCATGTACGACGCGCTGGAGGCGGAGATGGCGGCGGCGAAGGGCATCCACCCCAACCTCGACTTCCCGGCGGGGCCGGCCTACCACATGATGGGATTCGACATCCCGATGTTCACGCCCATCTTCGTCATGAGCCGCATCACCGGCTGGACCGCCCACATCGTGGAGCAGCTGGAGGCCAACAGCCTCATCCGCCCGCTCAGCCGGTATGAGGGCCCCACCCAGCGCCCGGTCCCCGTGTGAGCCGGACGCGCCGCATCGCCGTGCGCTCCAGCCCGATCCACGGCCGCGGGGTGTTCGCCCTGCGGCCGCTGGACGCGGGCGAGCGCGTGATCGCGTACGCGGGGGAGGTGATCCCGTGGGAGGAGGCGGTCCGGCGCCACCAGGACCGCCCCGGCGAGGACTCCCACACCATGTTCTTCGACCTCGGCGACGGCGACGTCATCGACGGCTGGGTGGGCGGCAACTCGTCGCGCTGGATCAATCACTCGTGCGATCCCAACTGCGAGACCCGCCAGACGGAGGGGAGCATCGAGATCCTGGCCCTGCGTGGCATCGCGGCGGGGGAGGAGCTCACGTTCGACTACCGGCTGGTGCTGGACGACGAGGACGGCGACGACGGCACCTACGCGTGCGCGTGCGGCAGCGCGCGGTGCCGCGGGACGATGCTCGACGTCTGACGGCTGAGGGCCCGCACACACCGGGCGGAACCGCAATGACGGTCGTCCCGGCAGGGGTCCGCTAGCCTCGACGGAATCAATTCCGGGATCCGCCCGATGGATCCCCCTGGCCGGCCCCGTGCCCACGGTGGGTCGGCCACCTCCCACATCCCCCACCGGTCGCGGCGTGCCCCGCGGCAGGAGTGCCCTTGCCGAAGCCTGCAATCGCGGCGGCGATCGCCGCGGCGATCGTGGCCGTCTCCGCGGCCGTCCTGATCCCGTCCGACGAGGGCGGCAGCGCCGCCGCCGCGCCGCCCGCCGCCGACGTGGCCGCCACCGCCCCGGCCACGGCGCAGACGCCCGCCGCCCTCCGGTCCATGGAGGTCCGCGGCCGCCGCGAGGCGATCGAGCAGGGCCTGCGCGCCGCCCCCAGCGCGCAGCCCGCGTGGGCGGTGCGCAACGCCCGGGCCGCCCGGATCGCCCTGCGATACCTCGGCACGCCCTACGTCTACGGCGGCGGCTCCCCCGCCGGCTTCGACTGCAGCGGGCTCGTGTCGTACGCCTACGGCCAGGTGGGCGTGGCGATGGACCACAACACCGACGCCATCTGGGGCGCGTACCCGAAGGTCCCGCGCGACCAGCTCCAGATCGGCGACATGGTGTTCTTCAGCGGCCTCGGCCACATGGGCATCTACGTCGGCCGCGGCCGCTACGTTCACGCGCCCCACAGCGGCGAGGTGGTCGAGGTGGCGCCGATGGCCGGGCGGGACGACTACGTGGGGGCCGTGCGGGCGGGGTAGACGGGACGCGTCCGCCCCGCTCGCGTGTCGGAGGGGTGGATGCACGCCGGGACGGATGACGACACGCTGGTGCGCGAGGCGCGGGACGGCTCGCGCGAGGCGGCGGGCACCCTGTTCGACCGCCACTGGCGCGCGGTCTGGCGCGCCGCCTACGGGATCGCCCGCCATCACGAGGTCGCGGAGGACTGCGCGCAGGACGCCTTCGTGCGCGCGTTCGCCGCGCTCGACGGCTACCGGGGGCCGAGCTTCCGGGCCTGGGTGAGCCGGATCGCGGTGAACCAGACCCTGAACCATCTGCGCCGCACCCGCCGCCTGACCGGCCTGGAGGACCAGGCGGGCGACCAGGAGATGCCTGCCCCCGACGCCGCACTGGAGCGCGCCGTGGCCGAACTGCCGGACGAGCGGCGGGCGCTCGTCGTCCTGCGCTACTGGCTCGGTTACACGCCCGCCGAGATCGCCCCGATCCTGGGGCTGCCCGTCGGCACCGTCCACTCGCGCCTCGCGCGCGCCCTCGACCAGCTCCGCGACGCCTTGGAGGTGGGTGATGCCGGACGCCCTTGAGACCCGTCTGACCCGCGCCGGGGGGCGGCTGCCCGAGCCCCCCGGCGATGCCACCGCCCGCGCCCGGGCGGCTGCGCTCGCCGCGCTGCCGGCCGGGCCCAGGCGGTCCTTCTGGCGGCGCCCTGTGCGGATCGCGGGTGCCATCGCGGGCGTCGCCGCCCTCGCCGGCCTGCTGATCGCGCTGATCATCGCGACGCCCTCACCCACGGATCACGACGAGGTGGCGGCACTCGTGCCCGACCCGGCCTCGCTGGGCCCGCTGGCGGCCTGCGCGACGCGTCCGTCCGCGCTCGCGGTCCCGTGCGTCGAGGGGACCGAGGCCGTCCGCCAGGCCCAGCCGGCCCTCGCCGAGGCGCCGTGGCTCTACGCGGGGCTCGACGGCTCTCCGGGCCCGTCACGGCATCCGTCGCTCGTGTTCCCGCCCGGCGTCACGTATCCCGAGGCCCTGGACGCCCTGGTCCAGGCGGTGACGATGACCGGGAGGCTGCCCGGCGGCACCTCGCTGGGTCCGCCGCTGCCGGACGGCGCGGTGCTGCTCCGGCCGGCCGACCCGGCGGAGGGCATCGCACTCGATCTCGGAGCGCCCTTCGGCGTCGGTCCGACGGGGGTTGCGAACCAGGTGACGATCCTCGGCGGGCCGTCGCCCGGCGGCGGTGATGGGCTGCTCTGGGCACGCGGGAGCCACGTCCTCGCGCCCGATCTGCCGGCCTGCATGGTGATCGCCGAACGGGATGCGACGCCACCGCCATGCGGCGCCGACGACCGCGTCGGCGCGTCGGATCGGGTGCGCCCGCCCGATCTGCCGGTCGTGCCCCTGAGGTCGGCGCCCGTCGATGCGACGCTCGACCGCCTGGACGGCGGCGGGACCGTCGCGCTCGCCGGCCTTCGCGGGCGGGTCGCGGTGCTGGTCGCGTTCGCGTCGTGGTGCGCGCCGTGCGCCGACCAGGCCGCCGCGGTCCGGGCGGTGGCCGAACGCTACGCGGGGGACGCGGACGTGATCGTCGTCGGGATCGTCTTCGACGACCTCCGGGAGGAGGCCGAGCGCTTCGTCGCCCGGCAGCGCTTCCGCTTCACGATGCTCCGGGGCACGACGCCCCTGCTCGGCATCCCCGCCCTGCCCGAGACGCTGGTGCTCGACCGGGAGGGCCGGATCGCGTTCCGGCTGGCGGGTGCCCTGGAAGCGCCGGCGACGGTGGAGCGGGAGGTGGAGGCCCTTCGGTGAGCCTCAGCCGGCCTCGCGGTCGAGGATGGCGGAGAGCCGGTCCAGGTCCTTCGGCATCTGGGCGCGGACCATCGGCGCGATGGCGGGCTCGAAGGCCCGCTTCAGGCCCTTCAGGTTCAGCTCGACCTCCATCACCAGGCGGGTGGAGTCGCCGTCGGGGGTGAACGTCACGGTCACGTTGCCCGTGCCCGACCCCGAGACGCCGCGCTCCGCGTAGCGGGTCGCCGGCTCCAGGGCCGTGATCTCCGCCTCCACGTGGCCGACGCCCTTCTGCTCCTCCGTCCAGCGGGTCCCCACGGCGACGGGGCCGTCCGACGCCATGCGGACGTCGCTGGTGTTCTCCTGCCACTCCGCCCGCCGCAGCGGATCCGTCACGACCGCGAACACGCGGTCGGCGGGGTGGGGGATGAGGTGCTCGATGGTGACCTGCATGGCCGGGGATCCTACGCGCCCAGCTGGTCCGCCAGGTCGAGAAGGTCGTCGGCGACGACGTCCCACGCGCCGTCGGGCGCCAGATCGGTCGTCTGGCCCGGCCCGTGCTCGGTGGGCCGCCGGACGAACGCGGTCCGCATCCCCACCGCCGCGGCCGCGTGGAGGTCGCCGTTGTGCGCCGCCACCATCATCACGTCGCCCGGCGGCACGCCCACCAGCTCCGCGTTCCGCAGGTACGACCGCGGCTCCGGCTTGTACGCGCCCGCGGTCTCCGACCCGAGGATCAGGTCCCACGGCAGCCGCGCCCGGCGGGCCATCTGCAGCAGCAGCGCCACGTGGCCGTTGGAGTGGGGCGCGATCACCGCGAGCGCCTTCAGCCGCGTGAGGCCGTCGATCGTGTCCGGCCACGGGTCCAGCCGGTGCCACGCCAGGGTCAGCTCGTCGCGGGCCTCGGCCGGCGCCTCGTCGAAGCCGGCCTCGGCCAGGACCTCGTCGAGCGACTCGCGGTGGAGCACGTCCAGGTTCACCCAGGGCCGCGCGCCGCTGCGGACCGTCTCCATCTGGGGCTGGTAGCGGGCCCGCCACGCGTCGGCCACGGCGTCGGGGTCGATGTCGGCCCGGCCCATTCGCGACGCGAGCGCGGCGACCTCGCGGGCGACACCGGTGCGCCAGTCCACGCACGTGCCGAAGACGTCGAAGAACAGCGCCTTCGGCGCGGCGCTCACGCCGCCTCGGCCCTGCGGGCCACCTCCGCGCGGACGCGCGGCGCCACCTCGGTGCCGAACAGCTCGATCGATCGCAGCAGCGCGTCGTGCGGCATCGTCCCCACGCTCATCTGGATCAGGAGCCGCTGGTTCCCGAAGATCCGGTGCCAGTGGAGGATCTTCTCCGCGACCTCGTCGGGCGAGCCGACGGCCAGCGCGCCCTGGGGGCCGCGCATCGCCTCGTAGGCCGGCCGGGTCATGGCCGACCAGCCGCGCTCCCGTCCGATCTGGGTCATCGTGTGCGCGAACGGGGGGTAGAAGAGGTCGGCCGCCTCGTCGCCCGTCTCGGCGACGAACCCGTGGACGTTGATGCCGATCGGGATCGACTCCGGGTCGGGGTGGCCGGTGGCGCGCGCGGCCTCGCGGTGGAGCTCCACCAGCGAGCGGAACCGGGCCGGCTGGCCGCCGATGATCGCGATCGCCAGCGGCAGGTGGAGCGCGCCGGCGCGTGCCACCGACTGCGGCGTGCCGCCCACGGCGATCCACACCGGCAGCGGGTCCTGCTCGGGGCGGGGGTACACGCCGCGTCCGTCCACCGGCGGCGTATGGTCGCCGCCCTCCCAGCGCAGCAGCTCCTGCTCGCGCACCCGGAGCAGCAGCTCCAGCTTCTCGGCGAACAGCTCGTCGTAGGCGCGCAGGTCGTAGCCGAAGAGCGGGAACGACTCGATGAACGACCCGCGCCCGGCCATGATCTCGGCGCGGCCGCCCGACAGCAGGTCGACCGTCGCGAAGTCCTGGAACACCCGGACCGGGTCGTCGGAGCTCAGCACGCTGACCGCGCTGGTCAGGCGGATCCGCTCCGTGACCGTCGCCGCCCCGCCGAGCACCACGGCGGGGGCCGACACCGAGAAGTCGGCGCGGTGGTGCTCGCCGACCCCGAAGACGTCGAGGCCCACCGTGTCCGCCAGGCGGATCTCGTCGATGAGGTTCCGCAGCCGCGGCCCGAAGCCGATGGTCTCGCCCGTCGCCGGATCGGGCGTCCGCTCGGCGAACGTGTAGACACCGAGCTCCATCAGGGGCCGTCCGGGAGGGTCAGGCCTCGCGCGGTGTCTCGCGACCGCAGGACGGGCAGCGCCAGACCGGCACGACGGAGTCCTGCGGGTACGCCTGGCCTCCGTGGATCTGGTGCATCCGCATCTTCCGCTTGGTCGCGTACGTGCGGGTGCCGCAGCGCTCGCAGGCGGGCGGGTCCTGTGGGGTTGCCTCGGTGCTCATGGCCGCAGCCTACTCGCCGGACCACCAGTCCCGCCGTCCCTCCACGTCCTCGCGCCGGCCGTCGCCGAGGCTGGGCGCGCCGATCACCAGGATCTCGAGGCCGTCCGGCCCGGCCTCGTAGCCGCGCCACGTCCCGGGCGGGACGCGCACCGCGTCCCACAGGACCAGGTCGACGATCTCGTCGTCCAGCTTCATCCGCCCGCTCCCTCGCGCGACCACGTACACCTCCTCCTGCGTGCGGTGGGTGTGGCCGTACGGGAAGCGCTCGCCCGGCGGGATGCGCTGGTGGCTCAGGCCGGACTCCTCGAGCTCGAGCGCGTCGGTGGCCATGTGGAACTCCAGGCCCGGCGGGCCGTCGAACCTCGCGCCGACGTCCTCCAGGTCCCGCTTCAGGTTCCGGTGGGTGAACGGCACGGCGCTCACGACCCCGCGGGCGCCACCAGCCGCGCGAGCAGGCGCGCCAGGGTGGCCTCCGGGTCGTCGCACAGGCCGGTGTGGACCGCGGACGGCCGCACCACCGTGCTGGCGGGCGCCACCAGCCAGTGGAACCGGGCGTGCACGGGCATCCGCGCGATGGGCCCGGCGTCGGGGTCGCCCGCCGCGATCCGCTCCAGCCCCTCCAGGTGCGCGGCGATCGGCTCCGGGTCGGTCGCCGGGGCCAGCGCGCGCAGGCGGTCGCGGTCGAGCCCGGTCCGCAGCCCCAGGTACTCCCGCGTGCGGGCGAACAGCACCACGCCGACGTTGAGGCACTCGCCGCGCTCGGCGTCGGGCACCGCCCGCAGGATCGCGTACTGGAAGGGGCTACGGGCGGCGGGCACCCTCGGCCTCCTCCGCCAGCGCGGCGTGGCGGTCGCGCCGCCGCCGCAGGTGCTCCGCGTACGCCGCCCGGCGCGCCCCGGGCCCGGCGACGTCGGACGTGTCCTCCAGCCACAGGTCGGGCAGCGCGCCGACGGCCCGCGCGATGACGCCGTCGTCCAGCCGGGCGGCCAGCCGCGCACCCGCCGGCCCGATGGGCGCGGCGCCGGGCAGCAGCACGTGCTCGGCGATCTGGGGGAACGGACGCGACCACGCGTCGCGCAGCAGCGGGTCGCCGTGGTGGGCGTAGAGCGCCGCGCCGTGGTCGATGAGCCACACGCTCCCGTGCCACACCAGCAGGTTGGGGTTGTTGGCGGTGCGGTCCACGTTCTGGAGCAGGCTGTCGAGCCACACCACCTCCGCCGCCGTCTCCGGGTCGACGTCCGTGCCCGCCGCCGGCTCGTAGGCCAGTGCGCCCGGCAGGAAGTCGAGCCCCAGGTTCAGGCCCGGGCTGGCCTTCAGCAGGTCGCGGATCTCGGCGTCCGGCTCGGCGGCGCCCAGCTCCGGCTCCACGGTCACGAACGCGATGACGGGCACCGGCAGCCCGGCCGCCCGCGCCAGCTCGCCGCCCAGCAGCTCGGCCACCAGCGCCCGCGGCCCCTGGCCGGCGCCGCGGAACTTGAGGACGTACAGGCCGTCGTCGTCGGCCTCCACCAGCCCGGGCAGCGACCCGCCCTCCCGGAACGGCGACACGTACCGGGTGGCGCGGACCGTCGCGGGCCCGGTCTCCGTGGCGGCGGTCATTCCGCGACCCTATCGGGGTACCCTCGGCACCATGCGGACGGTGATCGCCGGGGGCGGGATGGTGGGGCTCACGCTGGCCCGGCTGCTGCGCTCGTACGGCGAGGAGCCCCTGGTGCTGGAGCGGATGCCGGCGGGCGTCTACCAGAAGCGGCCGTTCCTGCTGGGCTTCCAGGGGTTCCCGACGCTCGAGGAGCTGGGGCTGCTGGAGGCCGTGCGCGCCGGCGGCCGCGACATCGCCCCCGGGTCCGACGGGGCGCCCGTGGCGGTGTGCATCGAGGTGGGCAAGCTGCTCGCCGCGATCGGCGAGGGGGTGCCGGTCGAACACGAGCGCTCGGTGACCGGCCTGCTCCGCGACGGGGACGGCCGGGTGACCGGCGTGGTCGCCGACGGGCCGGACGGGGAGCGGGAGATCGCCGCCGACCTGGTGGTCGCCTGCGACGGCGTGCGCTCGCCGGTGCGGGCCATGGCGGGACTGGAGGCGGAGGTCCAGGCGCTTGCCGACGCGACGCTCACGTGGATGAGCCCGGTCGTGATGGACGACCGCTCCTTCGGGATGCGGTACCTCTCCGACGGCGGCCAGATGGGGCTGATGGGCTGGCCCGAGGGCTCCGCCGGGTGGCGCACCATCGACCGGGTGGGCCGCGAGGCGGCGATGGCGCCGGGCGTCGAGGCCTTCCGCGCGTCGTTCGCCGCGCTCATGCCGGAGGCGGCCGAGGCGCTGGAGGGCGTCACCTCCACCGAACAGCTGCTCTACCAGGAGCCGGCCGTGCTGCGGGCGGCCCGCTGGTGGGCGCCGGGCGTGGTGCTGATCGGCGACGCCGCCCACTTCTTCGGGCCCGAGACCGGCGTGGGCGCCGGCCTGGGCCTGGGCGACGCGCACGCGCTGGCGCGCGCGATCGCCGGCAACCCCGCCGACCCGGACGCCGCATGCGCCCTCTACGAGACGTGGCGGGCGCCCGTCATCCGCCCCTACGAGGCCGCCGACCCGGCCGCCGGGCGGATGAGCGTGCCCAACGTCGAACGCCCGCCCGAGGAGCGCTGGCCACCGGTCGGGTAGGCTGCGCCCATGGCCGCCTATGACTACCGCTGCGAGCGCGACGGCGTGTTCGAGCTGACCCTGCCGCTCGGCACCGCGCCGTCCGACGCCCCCTGTCCGGAGTGCGGCGAGGACGCCCCGCGCATCTTCTCCGCGCCCCTCACCACGCCCATCACGCTCGACCGGAGCGGACCCGGCGGTATGACGCCGATCCCCGCCCCGCCGGGGCGCGGCGGCCCGCCCGGTGGCGGGATGATGCCGCCGATGACCGCGCCGATGCGCGGAGGCTTCCCCCCGCACTGACCGGCGTCGCGGGCCCGGCTCAGCCCATGTCGGGCCGCCGGCCCTCGCGGAGCGCCGCGACGGTGGCGGCGATGCGCGCCGCGGCGTCCTCCTCGGAGTCCGCGGCCCCGACCCACTCGACGATACGGTTGGTCCAGGTGGTGGAGGTCCGCTCCCAGCGGGTCCTCGCGTCCGGATCGGCCTTCAGGGCGGCGCGCAGCGCGGGCTGCGGCCGCAGGGCCTTGAGCGCGGTGTAGGCCGTCTCCCAGGCGCCCCGCTCCTTCGCGATCCGCACCGTCTCCAGGCCGGCGGGCGTCATCCGCCCGTCGGCGATCAGGCGCTCGGCCGTGGCGACGTTGACCTTCGACCACTTGCTCGTCGGCCGCCGGGGCGTCCAGCGCTGGACGAAGCGGTCCTCGTCCACCCGCCGCACCAGCCCGTCGATCCATCCGAAGCGCAACGCCTCCTCCACGGCGTCGGCCCACGCCACCGACGGAACGCCCGTGTGCTTCTTGTGGGTCAGAACCCACACCTCGCCGGCGGTGGCGTGGTGACCCTCCAGCCACGCCCGCCAGTCGGCGACGGTGGGGAAGTGGATCGCGTCCCGGTGGTCCATGACGGGAGGCTAGTCCCCGGGTGTCGTCCTGATGCTCGGACGTGGGGCCGGTCAGGAGGCGCCGCTCCCGCGGGCCTACCGCGCGGTGGCGGAACCCCCGTCGTCGAGGCCGCCCGTGGCCCGCACCCGCTCGAGCGCGGCGACCACCTCGGCGTCGAACTGGCGGCCGGCCTCGCGGCGGCACTCCTCGGCGGCCTTCTCCGGCGCCAGCGGGGCGGTGTAGGGGCGGGCGCTCGTCATCGCGTCCCACGCGTCGGCCACGGCCAGCACCCGCGCACCGTCGGGGATCCGGTCGCCGCGGATGCCCTCCGGGTAGCCGCGCCCGTCGACCCGCTCGTGCAGCGACTTCACCCACCCGACCTGCTCGGGCGTGAGCACGTCGGCCACGATCTGCGCGCCCAGGGTCGAGTGCTCCTGGATGTGGGCGATCTCCGCGTCCGTGAGCCGCGACGGCTTGAACAGGACGGCGTCCGACACGCCGATCTTCCCGACGTCGTGCACCAGGCCCGCCTCGCGCAGCAGCGCCTGGCGGTCGGCGGTCCAGCCCATCTCCGCGGCGATCCGCACCGCAAGGTCGGCGACGCGCTCCGAGTGGCGGCGGGTGGAGGGGTCGCGCGCGTCCACGGCCCGCGCCAGGGCCCGGATCGCGTTGAGGGCCTGCGAGCGCTCCAGGCTCTGGGCGCGCTCCTCGGCCGACAGCACCTCCACCACCTCGGGCGAGTAGCAGAACGACACGTTGCGGCCGTTGCCCTTCGCCCAGTAGAGGGCGCCGTCGGCCAGGCGCACCAGGTCGCCGGCGTCCGTCGCCTGCGACAGCTCGGCGATGCCGATGGAGACGGTGCAGGGGATGTCGCCCGCGAAGGCCTCGCCCGCCACCGCGTCGCGGGCGCGCTCGGCGGCCTTCCAGGCGTCCAGGGCGTCGCTCTCGGGCAGCAGCCACGCGAACTCCTCGCCGCCGATGCGGGCCACCAGATCCTCCGGCCGGGACCCCCGCAGGAGCCGCGCCGCCGTCTCGCGCAGCACCTCGTCGCCCACCTGGTGTCCGTGGCGGTCGTTCACGTCCTTGAAGTGATCGAGGTCGATCAGGGCCAGCGCCAGCGGCCGCTTGTGGCGGCGGGCGCGCTCCACCTCGTCGCGCAGCCGCTCGTGGAAGGCGCGGTGGTTGGCCAGCCCGGTCAGCGGGTCGCTGGCGGCGCGCTGCTCGGCCTCGGCCAGGGTCACGAGGGTCCGGGCGTGGAGGCGGGCGTTGGCGAGGGCCAGGTCGGCGATGCTCATGAGGCTGCGCACGGCGGCCCGCTCGCGGGCGGTGAAGCGGCGGCTGGTGCGGAAGCCGACGAACAGGGCGCCCAGCACCCCCTCACCCACGGACGGGTGCTCCAACCGGGCGGCGATGAAGGCGCGTAGGCCCGAGATGCGCCCCAGGCGCACCTCCGGCGCGCCCTGGAGGTGCTCGCGCACCAGCACCCGCTCGGGGGCCGCCAGCACCGCGTCGAGCGCCTCGCGGGCGTCGGGCCCGCTCTTCTCCGACTCGAGCACGCCGCGCAGCACCGGGTCCTGCTCGGTGGTGTGCAGCACCGGGTCGCCCGGGCCGTCGGGCAGGACGATCACGGTGGCGCGGTCGGCGCCCAGGGCCCGCTGCGCGGCGGTGGTGATCGCGTCGAGCGTCGCCGCCATGTCCAGGCCGCCCGCCGCGACCGCCGCCGCGGCGTCCTCCAGCGACCGTCGCCGCGCCTCGGCGGTGGCCACCGCCACGCCCGCCAGCTCGGCGAGGGCGCGGAGCCGGTCGCCCGTGCCGGGGCGCATCGGCGGGCGGCCGTCGTTGGCCGCCACCAGCACGCCCCACACCTCGCCGCCCAGCACGATCGGCGACGACGCCACCTCGCCGCCGCCGGCCACCCACGCGCGGGCGGGGTCGACGGCCTGCTCGTCCTCGCGCCACGACGCGACCACCTCGGAGTGGCGCCCGTCGCCCAGTCGCACGACGGCGGCCGACGCGACCGCCAGCAGCTGCGCGGCCTCCTGGCACACCAGCGCCAGGACCTCCTCGGGCTCGGCGCCCGACGCCGACAGCGTGGCCGCCCGCCGCAACGCGGCCTGCTCGGCGGCGTACTCGGCGATGCGCCGCCGCTGCTCGTCGTCGCTGACCGCCAGGCGCGCCAGGTGGGCGAAGTCGAGCAGGGCCCGCTCCGCGTCCGCGTCCACCGCCGCCTCGGCGCTCAGGATCACGAGGCTGCCCCACGGCCGGCCGTCGACCGCGATCGGCGCGGCCAGGCCCTCGCGGAAGGCGCTCAGCAGGTCGTCGCCGCCCGGGCGCGGCAGCAGCCGCGTGGCGCGCGAATCCTGGATGGCGGTGGGGGAGCCGTACTCGTCGAGCCGCATCACGCGGCCCTCGCCGGGGGCCGGCATCCCCGGCGCCGCCCATCGGGCGACCACCTCGCCGGTCGCCTCCTCGCGCAGGCGCACGACCGACGCGAGCTGGCACCCGGTGAGCCGGGCGGCCTCCTCGCAGATGAGCGCGAGCATCTGGACGGCGGGCGTGCCGGCCGCGATCGCGGTCGCCACCCGCCGCAGCGCCGTCTGCTCCTCGATGCGCCGCTCGATGGCGCGGCGGTCCTCGGCGTTGGCCACCGCGAGCGCCACGAGCTCGGCGAAGGTGGCCAGGCGCTCCTCGGCGTCGCGCGGCAGGCCCGGGGCGTCCACCGACGCCGCCAGCACCGCGCCCCACAGCCGGCCCGACGTGCGGACCGGGGCCGCCACCCCGCAGCGCAGGCGGCCGCGGACGCTGTGGACGTCGGCGCGCTCGGCGTCGGAGAGCTCGTCCAGGTGCACGCGCGCCGGGACGCCGGTGTCGTGGACCCGCGCGACGGGCCCGCCGCCGTCGAGAGGTACGCGCATGCCCGTCCGCGGCGTCCCCACGCCGCCCCAGGACCCTTCCGCCACGGCGCCGTCGCCGTCGAAGCGCCAGACCACGCCGGCCTCGACGGCGACGAGGGCGGCGACCTCCCGGGCGACGATCCGGAACACCTCCGCCGGCGCGGCGCCGGAGGCGACGGCGGTGGCGACGCGGTGGAGCGCCGCGGTCTCGGCCGACGCCGGCCGCGGGGCACCGCCCGTCGCTGCAGAGGATCCGCCGCCCGGCTCGATCACGTTCTGCTTCCCGCCATGGTCAGGAATGACTGCCGACTATTGCGGAATTCCCCGTTCCGATCCACCTGAATCCCCCTCCCGCTCGCCCAGGCGGTGGGCCTCGATGGCGCGGGCCCAGTCCTCGGGCAGCACGGGCCAGCGGCGGAGGGCGTCGGCGTGGCGCAGGTACCACACGAGGTCGGCCCGGGCGCGGAGACGGGGGTCCTCGGCGGGTTCGGGCTGTCCGGACGGGGGGTTCACCGCCGACATTGTTGCCCACCCCCGCGGGCGCCGGATAGGATCCCCCGACGTCGCCGCACGGCTTTCGCCCTGCTCGCGACGGCCATTCCAGGGGCGACGGCCGCGCTTCCGGCGGGTCCGGGACGGACCCCGGCCGGACTGCGGCCCGGAGTCGGGCGAGCAAGGGGGAGACTTGGCGAGAAAGAGCGTGGTGATCCGGCTGGCCGGTGAGTCCGGCGAGGGGGTCATCTCCTCCGGCGACATCCTCACGCAGGCGGCGGCGCGCGGCGGGTACTGGACCCAGACCTTCCGCACCTACCCCGCGGAGATCAAGGGCGGCCCGTGCATGTACCAGGTGCGCATGGGCGACGAGCAGATCTACAGCCACGGCAAGGCCGTCGACCTGCTGGTCTGCTTCAACCAGGAGGCCTGGGAGCTCCACTGGGACTCCCTCGGCCCCGACGGGGTGATCCTCTTCGACGAGACCGCGGTCGAGATCCCCGAGGAGTACGCCGACCGGGCGCGCCCGGTCCGGATGGAGAAGCTCGCCAAGGAGATCGGCGGGTCGCTCCGCGCCAAGAACATGGTGGCCGTGGGCGCCGTCGCCGGCGTCATCTCCTTCAACACCACCCCCATCGAGGAGCTGGTGCTCCGCCGCTACGCCCACAAGCAGGGCGTGGCCGACGCCAACATCGCGGCCCTCCGCGCCGGTGGCGACGAGTCGGCCGACCTGAAGGGCGCCCTCGAGATCGTGGAGCCCGTCGAGGTCGAGGCCGACCGCATCCTGCTGTCGGGCAATCAGGCGATCGCCGTCGGCGCCATCGCCGCCGGCGTCCAGTACTTCGCCGGCTACCCGATCACCCCGGCCTCCGACATCCTCGAGTGGCTGTCGGCCAAGCTCCCGCAGGTCGGGGGCATCACGATCCAGTGCGAGGACGAGATCGCCTCGATCTCGAGCGTCCTCGGCGCCTCGTACACCGGCGCGAAGTCGATGACGGCCACGTCGGGCCCCGGACTGTCGCTCATGACGGAGATGCTGGGCTACGCCGGCACCGCCGAGATCCCGTGCGTCGTGATCGACGCGCAGCGCGGCGGCCCCTCCACCGGCCTGCCGACGAAGACCGAGCAGTCCGACCTGCAGCACGCCCTCTACGGCGGGCACGGCGAGGCGCCTCGCGTGGTGATCGCGCCGATCACGGTGGAGGACTGCTTCTGGTCCACCATCGACGCGTTCAACTACTCCGAGCGCTTCCAGGTCCCGGTCATCCTGCTCACCGACCAGGGCCTGGCCACGCGGATGGAGGTCATCCACAAGCCCGACACCGGCAAGGTCGAGCTGTGGGACCGCAAGACGTCCGCGGGCGTCGACGACTACAAGCGCTACGAGCTGACCGAGGACTCCGTCTCGCCG
>JBFWNT010000008.1:0-142339 GCA_050250915.1 Thermoleophilia bacterium | reverse complement strand
CGATGGAGCACAAGGGCTTCAGCTACATCGACGCCATGTCCCCCTGCGTGATGTTCAACAACCACCAGGAGGAGTGGAAGGAGCTGGTGACCGACGTCGACCCCGACCACGACGTCACCAGCAAGACCGCCGCCTTCGACCTCGCCCTCCGCGGCGGGTTCAAGCTCGGGATCCTCTACCGCGAGCAGCGGTCGACGATCAACGAGAAGTACAAGGCCCTGGTGGACGCGGCGAAGGAGTCGAACGCCGACGCCATGCTCGAGGCATTCTCCGCCCGCAAGGGCGCGGCCATCGGGAAGCCTGTCCTCTAGGAGGCTTGCGGCGGCGCTCGCCGCCCTGGTCATCGCCGTCCTCGCCGCCGCATGCGGCGGGGGCGGCGGCGACGGCCGCTCCACCGCCGGGACGACGCCCGCCGCGGACGGCTTCACCCGTGGGCCGTACCTCACCCGGATCGGGGAGACCTCGGCGCGGCTGCGCTGGGTCACGGCCGACCCCGGTGCCGCGGTCACCCTGAGCGCCCAGGCCGGCACCGACACGCCCGTCATCGCCGAGGACGGCACCCTGCGCGGCCTGGACCCCGATACGCGCTACGCGTGGACGGCGGAGATCGACGGGCACCCCGCCGCGTCCGGCGCGTTCACCACCGCGCCGCGCGACCTGTCGCGCGGCGTGGACCTGATCGTGTTCGCCGACTACGGGGCGCCCAACGACGACAGCCGCGCCGTCGCCCGCCTCGCCGGCGAGGAGGACCCCCGCCTGATGATCACCGGCGGCGACAACACGTACATCGTGACGCTGCCCCAGCTCCTCGACGACAACCTGTTCGGGCCGCTGCGCGACGCGCTGTCGGGGGCGCCGAACTACGGCACCGTCGGCGACCACGACATCCCCTTCCCGGTGGGGCAGAGGGCCCTGGCCGACGCCCTGGAGTGGCCGAACCTCGGGGAGCGGTACGACCTGCGCTACGGCCCCGTCCAGGTCGTGGCCCTGGGCCTGCGCGCCGACGCGGCCGACGTCGCGTTCGCCCGCCGCGCCCTGGCCCGCCCGGGGCCGCTCGCCCGCTTCGTGGTGACCCACCAGCCGATCAAGGCGGGCAACCCGGTGCTGCCGGTCATCGCCGCGGCGCCGGTCACCGCCGTCCTGGCGGGCCACCTGCACGCCTACGAGCGGCGGGAGGTCGCGGGCGCCCCCGGGGTGCCGTTCTTCACGGTCGGCACGGGCGGCGCGCCCCGCAACGACGAGCGCACCCCCCGCAGCCCCGACGCCGTCGCCCACCTGCTTGCGTTCGGGGTGATGCGCGTCCACCTGGAGGGCGACCGGGCGACGTACGCGTTCGTGGACACGGGCGGCGCCGTCCGCGACCGGGCGGCCTTCCCGCTGACGCCCTGAACGCGGGAAAGGGCCGGGGCCCCGCGTCTGGCGCCCCCTCGCGCGGGACCCGAGCCCCTGGACCCGCCAGACACCGGCGGGCGTCGGGATGCCCGCCGGCGTCGGCGTGTGCAGCGCCCGATCCGGTCCGGGAGACGGGTACTGCCTTGCGTCAGGCGGCCCGCGCGATGGCCTGCGGAGCCGCCTGCGGCGGGGGCGCTGGGCGCACCACCCGCACGTCAGATGGTGCGCCTGAGGAGGGCTCCGCGGAATACCGCAGATGCGGGCATCTGTGTGAGCGTACGACCAAGCCCGGGGAGCTCAGTCCCCGGGGACGACCCCCGCGAGCCAGTCGAACACCTTCTGAGCCCACACCTGCTGGCCCAGGCCGCCGCAGTGGCCCCCGGCGCCCTCGGCCGCGGTCAGCCGGAGCACGGTGCCGGGGCCGCCGACGGCGTCGACCAGGGCCTGGCCGCCGCCGCCGGCGAAGTCGCCCTCCGCCTCCACCGCCAGGGTGGGGCAGGTGATGCGCCCGGCGTCGGCGATCATCGTGTAGCGCCGCAGGTCGCGCAGGTACGCGGAGGGCGTGTCCACGCCGTGCGACGCGGCCCGCGCGCCGAAGAACTCGCGCCGCGCCGCCTTCAAACGGGCCTGCGCGTCGACCACCGGCCCCGCGATCCGGCCGGCGAGGCCCGTCGGGATCTTCGCGCCCATGTCCGGCTGGGCGGGGTCGCACACGAGGGCCGCCAGCCGCGGCTCGCCGGTGGCCCCGCGCGGCGCCAGGTAGCCGGCGAAGGATCGGCCGACCAGCACCAGGCCGTCCGGGCGCACGTCGCCCCGCGCGAGCGTCCAGTCGACCACGGGAGTCAGGACCGCCTCGAAGTCGGGGCGGAAGGGGAGCCGCTGCCGGTAGAGCGCCTCGCCCTGCCCGGGACCTTCGAAGCGCAGGGCGTTGTAGCCACGCGCCAGGGCCGCCGGCACCTGCATGAGGCCCCAGTCCGACTCGGCCGCCGTGTCGTAGCCGCACGGCAGCAGCAGGGTGGGGCGTGGCGCGCCCGAGTCGTCCGGCGCGAACCACCACGCGTTGAGCGTCGTGCCCTCGTACGGGATGCGCACCTGCTCGGCGGGCGTGTCGAACAGCGCCGCCGCCTTCGCGAACGTGGCCGCGTGGGCGGCGTGGGCGTCCAGCAGGCGCTGATCGGCCAGGTTCGACCGGATGAAGATGTACGACTGGCGGTGGTACTCGCTCGCCCGCAGGAACGCGGCGCGTGCCGACGCCCGCCGCCCCGCCGCCAGGGCGGCCTCCGCGGTCTCCTCCGTGCGCCGCGCCAGCGGCCACCACGCCTCCCACCACCCCAGGCCCGACGCGCCGTCCAGCCCGCGGGCGACGGCGTACACCTCCCCGAGGTCGGCGGCGCCCTCGTAGGCGGCCGTGAGCGTGCGGACCAGCTGGCCGTCCAGCGCCGGGTCCCTCAGGACGACCCGGGCCGGGTCGCTCACTCCCCGCGCACCTTCGCGTCCGCCTTCCGGGCCGCCTCGGCCATCTCCGCGCGGACCGCGCCGAGGCGCCGCGCCAGGTCCGGGTCGGACGTCGCCAGGATCTGGGCGGCCAGCAGGCCGGCGTTGCGCCCGCCGTCGATCGCGACCGTCGCGACGGGGACGCCGCGCGGCATCTGCACGATCGACAGCAGCGAGTCCATGCCGTCGAGGGCCGTCGTCCGCACCGGGACGCCGATCACCGGCAGGGTCGTGACCGCGGCCAGCATCCCCGGCAGGTGGGCGGCGCCGCCCGCGCCCGCCACGATGACCTTCAGCCCGCGATCGGCCGCCTCGCCGCCGTAGGCGATCATGTCGTGGGGGGTGCGGTGCGCGGAGACCACGCGCACCTCGTGCGGCACCTCCAGCGCGGCGAGCACGTCGGCGGCGTGAGTCATCACGGGCAGGTCGCTGTCGCTGCCCATCACGATCCCCACCAACGGGCCGCCGGGCTCGGTCACAGCCCCACCGCCGCCGCCGCGCGCCGGGCGGCGTCCAGGGCCTCGCCGGCGGTGGCGCCGAGGGCCGTGACGTGGCCCATCTTGCGGCCCGGCCGGACCTCGGCCTTGTCGTACAGGTGCAGGTGGGCGCCCTCCACGGCCAGGGCGGCTGCCACATCGGGCCGCGCGGGCCCGGCGGCGGAGCCGAGCAGGTTCACCATCGCCGCGGCCGGCGCGCGCATCCCCACCTCGCCCAGCGGCAGGTCCAGCACGCCGCGCAGGTGGTTCTCGAACTGCGACGTCTCGCAGGCCTCGATGGTGTAGTGCCCCGAGTTGTGGGGGCGGGGCGCCAGCTCGTTGACGAGCACGCTCCCGTCGGCGGTCAGGAACATCTCCACGCCCGTCACCCCCAGGCCGTCGGCCGCCGCGGCCGACGCGGCCGCCACCTCGCCGGCCCGCCCGAGCACGTCGCCGCCGACGGGGGCGGGGGCCACGACCTCGTGGCACACGTGGTCGCGCTGCACCGTCTCGACCACCGGGTAGCGCCGCACCTCGCCCGAGGGGGAGCGCGCGACCATCGCGGCGAGCTCCTTGGCGAACGCGACCATCCCCTCCACCAGCACGCCCTCGCCGGCGTCGAGGCGGGCGAAGGCCGCGCGGGCCTCCGCCTCGTCGCGGCAGGTGGCGTTGCCGTAGCCGTCGTAGCCGAGCTTGCGCGCCTTCAGCATCAGCGGCCACCCCAGGTCGCGGCCGGCGGCGGCCAGGTCGCCGGGGTCCTCCGCCACGCGCCAGGGGGCGGTCGGCAGGCCGGCGTCGCGCAGCAGCGCCTTCTGGAGCGCCTTGTCCTGCACCTTCGCCAGCATCGCGGGCCGGGGGCGCACCGGCGTGCCGGCCGCGTCGACCGCGGCGAGCGCCGCGGCGTCGACGAACTCGTTCTCCAGCGTCACCACGCCGGCGGCGGCGCCGAGCGCCCGGACCGCCTCCGCGTCCTTCCAGTCGCCCTCGACCACCGACGCCGCCATGGGGCCCGCCGGCTCGCCGCGGCGGCCCAGCACGGCCACGCGGATGCCGAGCGGCCACGCCGCCAGGCACGTCATGCGGGCGAGTTGTCCGGCGCCTGCGATCCCCACGTCGGCGCGCCCGTCCGGCGTCCCGTCCGCGCGCAGGGGGGCGGCGAGGGGCTGGGTCGCGGTCACCTGGGGGACGCTACAGGCGGGCTCCCGGCGCCCGCAATTCCCTCACAACCCCCTGACGACCCCCTCACGTCCCGGGCGGAACGCGCCGATAGGGTCGCGATGGCGATGCTCGCGATGGCCGTGCCACCACCGCAGACCGCTCCGGCCCCTCCGGCACGGCTGCTCACGTTCGCGGACGAGTTCCGCTTCAACACCAGCCGCGACGTGGTGCCCGCCGGCGCGCTGATCCTCCAGGTGAAGAACATCGGGGAGGACGACCACGACCTGCGCATCAAGGGTCCGAACGGCGTGGCCCGCGCGGAGACCGGCGTGGTGAAGCCCGGCGACCTGGGCCAGATCCGGATCCGCCTGCCGCAGGGCCGCTACACGTACCTCTGCACCGTCGCCGACCACGCCGAGCGCGGCATGGAGGGCACGCTGGTGGTGCGGGCCGTCAAGAAGAAGAAGCGCCGCTGATGCCGCGCTCCGCGGACCGCGCCAAGGTCGAGCGGCTGCTGTGGCGCGCCGGCTTCGGGGGGCGCCCTGGCGAGATCGACCGCCTGGCCCGCAAAGGCGTCCCGGCCGCGGTGGAGACGCTGCTCGCCCCGCGCGGCCCGGCCCTGCGCGGCCCCGCCGCCCGCATCGACGGCGCGCCCCTGGACCCGCTGAACGCCTACGGCCACGAGGTGCTGTGGTGGCTCGACCGGGCCGTCCGCACGCAGCATCCCCTGGTGGAGCGGATGACGTTCAACTGGCACGACCACTTCGCCACGTCCAACGACGACGTGGGCGACACCAAGCTCATGATCGCCCAGTACTGGACGCTGCGGCGCGGCGCGCTCGGCAAGTTCCGCAACCTGACGCGCGCGATCCTGAAGGACCACGCGATGCAGCGGTTCCTGAGCCTCTCCAACTCGGAGAAGGGCTCGCCCAACGAGAACTTCGCCCGCGAGCTCTTCGAGCTGTTCACCCTCGGGGTGAACAACGGCTACACGGAGAAGGACGTCCGCGAGGCGGCCCGCGCGCTCACCGGCTTCACCTACGACTACGAGACGGAGCGCTTCGGCTACGACGCCGACAACCACGACGGAGGGGTGAAGCGCATCCTCGGCCGCGTCGGCCGCTTCACGCCGCAGGACGTGGTGGACATCGCGATCGCCCACAAGGCCCACGCCCCGTTCCTGGTCGAGAAGATCTGGGGCTACCTGAGCCCGCGGGAATGCCCCCCGAAGCTCGTCCGGTCGCTCGCGAAGACCTACGTGAAGGCCGACACCGACGTGCGGCCCGTGCTCCGCGAGATCCTGAACAACAAGCTGTTCTACGCCGGGCTCTCGGAGCCGGACATGGTGAAGCCGCCGTTCGTCTACGTCGCCGGGATGCTGCGGCTCACCAACACCCGGGTCGACGACGACTCGTGGCGCTACCGGCTGGACCAGATGGGTCAGGTCCCGTTCCACCCGCCCAACGTGAGCGGCTGGGAGAGCGGCACCGCGTGGCTCTCGACGAGCGCGATCCGGGCCCGCTTCGACGCCGCGTCAGCCGTGCTCTACAAGACGGTGAAGGACGGCTCCATCTCGTCCCGCCAGACCCCCCAGCAGGCGCTGGCGTCGGCCCTCGCCGCCACCGGCAGCCCGCGCACGGGCCCGCGGACGGCGAACGCCCTCCGCCGCTACGCCGTGACGTCGGTGAAGGGCCGGACCGACGACTGGGAGGTCGAGCACTACTTCCCCGAGCGCCAGCGCGTGCTGCGGCACCTGCTGCTGGCGGGACCCGACGCCCAGGTCTGCTGACCCCGAGGATGCCGATGCGACGACGCTCACCCGGCTGCGCCGACTGGCGCGCCACCCGCCGCGCCTTCATGAGCCGCGCCGCCGACGTGGTGCCGATCCCGGCGGACGCGCTCGACGGGCTGGCCGCGTTCGAGAAGGACGGCGGCATGACCCGCCGCAACCTGATGGAGCGCGGGGTGGGGCTGTGGGTGGGCGCGTCGGTGCTCGGTGGGCTCTCGACCCGGTCGGTGCTGGAGGCGGCGTCCGCGCAGGCCCAGTCGGCGCCGGATGCGACGATCCTGGTGTCGCTGTACCTCGAGGGCGGCAACGACGGCCTCAACACCCTGGTCCCGCTCGCCGACCCGAACTACCGGACGCTGCGCGCCCGCATCGGGATCCCCGCCGAGCAGACCCTGCCGGTCGCCGGCCACCCGGAGTTCGGCTGGCACCCGTCCCTCGCCGGGCTGAAGGGGCTGTTCGACGCGGGCAAGGTGGCGGTGCTGCCGTCGGTGGACTTCCAGGACGCCGACCAGTCCCACTTCAACTCCGCCGCCTACTGGCGCCGCGGCGTGGTGGGGCAGTCGTTCGACCCCACCGGGTGGCTCGGCCGCACCCTCGACCTGGTCGGCACCCCCGACAACCCGCTCCAGGGGATCAGCACGTCGTGGTCGCCCGACCCGGTGCTGGCGTCCCGCCGCGCGGCGACGGCGACGGTGTACGACCCGAGCGGCTTCGACTTCTACATCGAGGGCGTGTGGGGCAGCGACGGGTTCAGCCAGGCGTACCGCCACGCCGCCGCGGGGGCCACGTCGTCCCCGGCGCTCGCCGCCGCGCGCCGCACCTACACCAACGCGTTCAAGGTGCGCGACCAGCTGGTGCCGCTGCGGGTCGACGACGACCACCCGCTCCCCCCGGTCCCGGTGGCCTACCCCGACACCGATCTGGGGAAGGGCCTGCGCAACCTGGCCCGGATGCTGGGCGCCGGCTTCGGCACCCGCGTGGCGGCGCTCTCCTACGGCGGGTTCGACACCCACGACGACCAGCCGTCCGAGCACGCGGAGCTGCTCACCGACCTGTCCGACTCGCTGGTGGCGTGGCAGGCCGACCTGTCCCAGCGCGGGCTCTCCGGCCGGGTCATGACGCTCATCTGGAGCGAGTTCGGCCGCCGCCCGGAGGACAACGACTCGAACGGCACCGACCACGGCGCCGGCGGTCTGGTGATGGTGGTCGGCGACCGGGCCCGCGGGGGCATCCAGAGCGAGTTCCCCGGCCTCGCGCGCCTGGACGAGGACGAGAACCTGCTGGTCACCACCGAGTTCCGGACGGTGTACGCCACGCTCCTGGAGTCGTGGCTCGGCATCGAGGCCGCCCGGGTGCTGCCGAAGATCGACCAGGCCCGCCTGCCGCTCGTCGCCTGACACCCCCGGGGCCGCCCCGGGCGGCTGCTATCCTGCGCGACCCCGAGGGCGTTTAGCTCAGTTGGGAGAGCACCAGCTCGACAAGCTGGGGGTCACTGGTTCGAGCCCAGTAACGCCCATGAAAGCCCCGCTCCGGCGGGGCTTTTCCGTCTCTCGAGGCCGATGAAGACCCTGCTGAACATCCTCTGGCTGGTCCTCGCCGGGATCTGGCTCGCGCTGAGCTACCTGCTCGCGGGCGTGATCCTGTGCATCACGATCATCGGCATCCCGTTCGGGATACAGGCCTTCAAGCTCGCGGGGTACGCGCTGTGGCCGTTCGGGCGGGCCCTGGTGCCGAGCCCGGGCCGCGGAGGTCTGACCGCGCTCGGCAACGTCCTCTGGTTCCTGCTGGCGGGCTGGTGGCTCGCGCTGGAGCACCTGGTCGCCGGCATCCTGCTGTGCCTGACGATCATCGGGATCCCGCTGGGCGTCGGGAGCTTCAAGATGGCCGGCGCCGCCCTGGTGCCGTTCGGCCGCGAGGTCGTGGACCTGGCCGAACTGTCGGACGCCGGGCGCGCCGACGTCGTGGTGATCTCCGAGGGCCGTTAGCCCCGGGTCACCGGATCCGGCGGCCGGCCTCCGTGAACGCCGGGACCGGCGTGGGGTGCTCGCCGATGATCGCCGCCCACTCGCGCTCCTCGGCGGCGTCGACCGCGAAGTCGATGAGCGCCCGCATCGGGGTGTGGGTGGTGAAGTCGGCGCCGAACTCGGCCACGAAGTCGTCGGTGGCGGCCACGATGTCCGCCGGTGAGGTGTCGTGGCGGCCGTTGACCCTCAGCCAGCGCTTCGCCAGGGAGCGCTTCTCGCGGTCGCCGAGCTCGTCCCACTCGCGCCCGACGCCCTCGCGCAGGAGGGTCATGGCACCGGCGCGGGACGCCCGCGACTCCCCGTCCCACTCCGCGCTGCCCGCCACGAGCGCGACGGCGGCGAGTACGGCGACCATGAGGAGACGACGTGAGAACACGCTCACCACGATGGGGCCGGGCACCCACCTGTGCCACTCCCCGTTGGTCGAGTCCGACCGGCCCGCGCGGATGGTCGCGTCCGCGCGGGCCGGGGTTTCCGCCGGTCCTACCTGGCGCGGACGGTGAAGGCCTTCGTCGCGGTCACCGAGCGGCCCCCGGACGTCGCCGTCAGCGTGAGCCGGTAGCTGCCGGGCGCGAGGCGCCCGAGCACGACGCTGGCCCCGCCCGCCGGGACCGTCCGCGGACCGAGGTTCCGGACCGTCCGGCCGTGGACCAGGCGCGCGCGGACCACGGCGCGGGTGCCCGAGCGGAACGTCGCCGTCCACGTCCGTCCCGAGGCCTTCACGGCCAGCCCGGTCACGCGCGGCGCGGCCGGGGCGGGGGACGGGGCGGTGACCGGCGGGGCCGGCGCGGGCGCCGGGGCGGACGGCGCGTTCGGCGCCGGTGCCGGGGCGCCGCCCGACGGCGGCGGCGGCGCGGGCGGCGCGGGGGCCGCGGCGATGGTGACGGTCCGCGTGCGGGTGGTCGTGTTCCCCAGGATGTCCGCTCGCGTCATCGTGACCGTGTAGGTGCCGGCCGCCGACCACGCGTGCGCGACGCCGGCGCCGCTGTCGGTGGCCCCGTCGCCGAAGTCCCACGCCGCGGCGGCCCCGAGGGGGCTCCACACGTCGTCGGTGGCGGCCGAGAAGCTCAGCAGGTCGCCGGCGGTCCCCGACGCGGGGCCCGTGAACGCCGAGACGGTCGGCCCGGCGGCGTCCCACGCGGTGGCGCGCACGGCGGAGGTGCTGGCGCCGTCCTCGCGCCACGCGGCCGCGGCGTTTCCGGCGGCGTCCACCGCCACGGCGGGTGCGACCTCGGCGGTGGCGCCGGAGGCGAGTTCCGTCGCGGCGGGGAAGGCCCCCGTCGCGCCCGCCGAGGCGGGCCGCACCGACGCCATCACGGCCGTGGCCGTCGCCTGCTCCCACACCACCGCGACGTCGCCGGCGGCGTTGGCGCTCACCTGCGGGTTCGCGACCGGCGAGGCCGTGACCATCAGGTTCTGCGGCGCCGTCCAGCCCGACCACGGGTCGTCGGCGGCCCGCGAGACGGCCTGGACCGTCGCGGGGCCGGTCACGTGGCGCCAGACCACCACGGCGTCGCCGGCGCTGTCCATCACGACCTGCGGCTGGTCGACGTTGTCGCCGGGGATGGAGAGGACCTGCGGCACCGACCACGACGCGCCGACCGCGAAGTGGCCGCCGCTCCCCGGGCGGGCGATCGCCGAGATGGTGGTGCCCCCCTGGTCGCGGAAGACCATGAGGGTGGTGCCGCGGCCGTCCATCGCGAGCTGCGGCTGGGCGGGGATCACGTTGACCGGCGTCGCCCAGGTCGCCCCGCCCCACGCCGACACGAAGCCCGGCGCCGCGGGGCGGATGCGCGACTCGCCGCGCGACCCGCGGACCCACGCGGCGACGGCGTTGCCGTCGGCGTCGACCGCCAGGGCGGGCTTGTCGCAGGCGGCGCAGAGCACCTCGGTGGCGCCCCAGGCGCCGCCGGCCGCGCGGGCGGCCGCCTCGATGGTGCCGCCCGACGTGTTCCAGACGGCGACGGCGTCGCCCGCGGCGTCGAGCGCGACGCGTAGCACCACCCCGGCGGGCACCGGGGACGCGGTGAGCGCGACGGGCGCCGACCAGGAGCCGGCCGCGTCGTCCCGGACGGCCGCGCTGACCGTGCCGCCCGCGTCGCGGTAGATCACCACGGCGCGCCCGGCGGCGTTCATCGCCAGGCGCGGGACCGTGCCGGAGCCGAGGGACGCCGGCGCCCCCCACGCCGACGCCGCCCCCGCCGCCCGGGACGTGGCGCGCACCACGCCGGTGTCGTCCGTGTAGGCGACGAGCGCGTCGCCCGCGGCGTCCACCGCCGCCTGCGGGGCGGCTGCGACGTCGGCGCCCCCCAGCGTCTGGGTGCCCAGCCAGCTCGGTGCCGCCGCCGCGGGCGCCGCGCCCGCGATGCCGGCTGCGGCGACCGCCGCGCCGACCCGGATCGCTCGCGCGACCCCACCCCGCGTCCTCCGTGACACACGAACTCCTTCCGATTCGGCCGCGCGGCCTCCTGGCGCGCAGTCCCCCTGCCTCAGGGTGTCGGCCGGAGGGTGCCGACTGCTTGAGCCCCGATTTCGTCAGCCCGCCGCGGAGGCGGCGGCCAGGCGGTGCTGGCGGGGGGTGATCCCCCGCACCCGGGTGAACGCCGCGCTGAGGGCGAACGGGCTCCCGTAGCCCACCGCGCCGGCCACCGACGCGAGGGTGGCGCCGGGCTCCCGGAGCAGGTCGGCGGCCAGTCCGAGGCGCCATTCCGTGAGGTACGTCATCGGCGGCTCGCCGACGAGGTCGCCGAAGCGGCGGGCCAGGGCGGCGCGCGAGATGCCGGCCTCCGCGGCGAGGTCGGCGACGGTCCAGGGGCGGGCGGGGTCGTCGTGCATCGCGCGCAGCGCGCGGCCCACCACCGGGTCGGACTGTGCGCGGTACCAGGCGGGCGCCTCCGCCTCCGGGCGGGCGAACCAGGCGCGCAGGACGGCGATGAGCAGCAGGTCCAGCAGGCGGTCGAGCACCGCCTCCTGTCCGGGGTCGTCGCGGCCCACCTCGTGCTCCAGCACCTCCAGGAGCGGGTGGTCCCATTCGCCGGGCTCGAGCACCAGCACCCGCGGCAGCGCGGCGAGCACGCGGCGGCTCACCTCACGGTCGGCGCGGTACGACCCCGTCAGCAGCACCGACGCCCCGTCGGGCGAGTCGCCCCATGTCCGCGTGCCCAGCGCCATCACGTCGCCCAGCGGCTCGCCGGAGGGGGTGGTGCACCGCTGCCCCGGGTGGACGACCACGCGCACGGGCGTCCCCGGCGCGTCGCACACCGTGTAGTGGTCGGGCCCCACGATGATCGCGACCGCCCCCTCGGGGACGGGGATCTCGACGCCGTCCTCCGGGAGCACCCAGGCGTCGCCCCGCACGCACGCCATGAGGGTCAGCGGAGCCTCGTCGGCGATCCGCAGGCTCCACGGCGGCGCCAGGATCGACCGCACCACGAACGCCCCCCGGGCACGGGGTCCGTCGAGCAATCCCGTCAACGCGTCCACGGGGGGATCGTAGACGTTCACGTATGCCAGAGCGCCGGAACATCAGCGCTGCGCGCGTTCTGCGTTCAATCGATCGTGGGGTCGGAATTCGAACGAACGTGAACGACGGGGCGGTGGGCGACCAGACGCCGCCAGGACGGGGGGACCGGATCCGCGCGTTGCGGCCCGACCGGGGACCCCGCGGCGCGGTGCCGTGGCCCCCCGCACCGTCGCCCGGCGACCCATCGAATCGGCGGAGCGCGATCGCACCGTCGGCGGGGTGCGATCGCGCGTCGATGGCCCGACTCGGGTCAGCCGAAGGGGAGCCACCCCCGGGCGGCGAGGGTCGTGAGGTCGCTCGTCTGGACGCCGCCGTCGGACACCGTCACCAGGACGTCGCCGGCCACGAGGGAGCGCCGCACCGGTTCGTACTCCCCGGCGGCCACGGGGTGGCTCACGCGCGCGATGGGGGTGATGCCCGTCGCGGGCGCGACGTCCAGGCCGACCGCGCCGAGCCCGGCGGGGCCGACCCCGCTCCACCGCTCCACGGGCACGACCAGCAGCCGCCGCGCCGGCCACCACAGCACGGCGTGGTGGTCGGACTCGGCCTCCGACCAGTCCGAGTCCAGGTCGCGCTGCGCGATCCGCCGCGGCGCGGACGGGTCGGACACGTCGAACAGCGACACCTGGGTGCCCGTGGTGCGGCCCTGGGCGGTCGCCGACTGGCCGATGCCCACCAGCAGGTCGTCGCCGACGGGCTGGAGGTACGACGAGAAGCCGGGGATCTTCAGCTCGCCCCGCACCGCCGGGTGCGCCGGGTCGGCCAGGTCCACGACGTAGAGCGGGTCGACCTGCCGGAAGGTCACGACGTATCCGCGGTCGCCGATGAAGCGGACCGCCTGGATGCGCTCGCCCTTCCCGAGCCCGGTCACCAGGCCCTCGCGCACGAGCCTGCCGCCCGACTCGCCGAGGACGGTCACGCGGCTCTCCGACGCCGTCTGGTCCTCGCCCGACCACCAGTCCGGCTCCTCCGTGCTGGCCACCCGCAGGTGCCCGTCCCGCTCGGACATGGAGAACTGGTCGAGCAGCCAGCCCGACACGACGCCGCTGGCGCGGTACGTCGTCCGCGACGGGTCCGACGTGTCGAGCTTGTGGATGAGGGTGGACCCGCGAGGCGGGGCGTCGCCCGCGGCGGCCGGGTCGAACCAGCGCGGCGTGGCGATGTAGAGCCCGGTGGCCGACGCGTAGACCAGGTCGCCGTCGGACATCACGGCGTCCGAGTCGAGCACCCGCAGCCCGTTCGGCACGTCCATCGTGAGCACCGTCAGCATCCCGACGCCCGCGAAGCGCGTCGGGCGGCTCACCGCGGCGCAGCCGACGGCCGGACGGCTCGTGACGATGCCGGTCTCCGCGTTCCGCACCCGCATCCGCGGCAGCCAGGCCGCGGCGCGCGCCCGCTCCACCGCCCGCCGGTTGGCGCGCACTGCGGCGCGCTCCGCGGACCGCGATCCGTCGGCCGGCTGGGTCAGCGGGATCCGCTGGGTGGCGCTGGAGAGGACCACCCGCAGCGTGTCGCCCGTGCGGCGGGCGCCCACCACTCCGCCGTCCACCGTGGTGCGGGTGACCACCCGCGGGTGGGCGGGGTCGGCGACGTCCAGCTCCACCAGCACCGTCGACGGCGGCGTCCACGGCACCGGCGAGATCACGTCCGACTGGATGATCGTGGCCCCGCGGCTCAGGGCCGGGCCGCCCCAGGCGCCACCGCCCTGGGCGATCACCACCAGCCGGTCGCCGTGCAGCAGCAGGCCCGTCGGCGTGGCGCCGTCCGGGGTGAACGGCGGGGCCAGCGCGCGCGGCGTGCCGTCGCCCACGTCGGTGAACCGGACGGACCCGTCCGCGATGGCATAGACCACGCGGCCGTCGGTCTCGACCAGGTCGGGCTCGTCGACGCCCGCCTCCTGGACGTTGGTGCCCGAGAAGTCGACGCCCTCGCGCAGCGGGGCCGGGGCGGGCGCCCCGGCGGCCCCGCTCGCCGCGCGGTCGGCGGCGGCGGGGGCGGTGACCGCGTCGTAGACCGGCCCCGCTGCGCCGATCCCCCAGGCCGTCGTGAGGCGCAGCGTCCGCGCCCGCGCGTCGGCCGCGAAGCGCGCGCAGGTTCCGTAGCGCACCAGCCCGGGCTTCGCCGCGGCCGCCTGCTCCACGGCGCTGGCCGGCGGCGGCCCCGCCGCCGCCGAGCAGGCCGTCCCGAGCGCCGCCACCGCCGCGACCGCGCCCACCGCCCCGATCACGCCTCGCGCCATCGCCGCCTCCCCGTCCCCGTGATGACCGTCGCGGGGGATCCGCCACCGCCGCGCGGCGCGTCACGACATCAAGCGGAGGGCATCGGCGGTCGATCCAGTATCGTGCCGCCCCCCTCCCGACCCGCGGCGACCTCCCCCGGGGTGCACATGGACGCGCTCGACACACGGTCGCCCGGCGACGCGATCGACCTGGACGGCCTCGATCTGCTCGGCCTCGTCCAGGACCTGGACGCGATCGTCTGGGCCTACGACCCGGCGGGCGACCGGTTCACGTTCGTGTCCGACCACGCGGAGCGCATGCTCGGGTTCCCGGTGGCGTCGTGGGAGGGCATGGCGTTCTGGTCGGGGCTCATCCACCCGGACGACCGGGCCGACGCCGTGGCCTACTGCCTGGCCGAATCGGCGGCCGGCCGCGACCACGACTTCGAGTACCGGGCGGTCGCCGCCGACGGCCGGGAGGTCGTGATCCGCGACATCGTGCGCCTGGTGCGCGACGACGCCGGCGCGGTGGTGGGCCTGCGGGGCGTGATGGTGGACGTGACCGCCCGGCGCCGCGACGCTGAGGAGCTCACCCGCCTCGGCGCCCTCGAGCGCACCGCCGCCGCCGAGCAGGCCGCCATCCGGCGGGTGGCCGTGGAGGTGGCCCGCGGCGTCGGCTCCGACCGGATCATGGCCTCGGTCGCGCGCGAGTGCGCCGCCCTGCTGGGCGTGGAGTCGGCCATCGTCGCCCGGTTCGACCGGGACGAGGCGGAGGTGGTCGCCACCTTCGGGCAGCACTCGGTGCTGGGGGAGCGGCTGCCGGCGACGGGCGAGGGCGCGCTGGCGCGCGTCGCGGCCACGCGGGCCGGCGTGCTGATCCCCGACTACGCGGCGCTGCCGGACTCGTCGCCGCTGCGCGCCCACGCGATGGCGCACGGCTACCGCGCCAGCGTCGCCGCGCCGGTCGAGGTCTCGGGCGCGCTGTGGGGCGCGGTCCTGGCCACCACCAAGGACTCCGCGGGCATGCCGATGGGGGCGATGGAGCGCCTGACGAGCTTCGCCGAGCTGGTGGCGCTGGCGGTGGCGAACGCCGCGGCCCGCACCGAGCTCCACCTGCTGGCGACCACCGACACGCTCACCGGCCTGGCCAACCGCCGCGCGTTCGAGGAGCGGCTCGCCAGCGAATGCGAGCGGGCCGCGCGCCACGGCCGGCCCCTGTCGCTCGTGCTGCTGGACCTGGACCACTTCAAGGGCGTCAACGACGCCCACGGCCACCCCGTGGGCGACCGGGTGCTGGTGCAGCTCGCGGCCCGGCTGCGGCTCCGGGCGCGATCCCAGGACACGCTCGCCCGCATGGGCGGCGAGGAGTTCGCCTGGCTCATGCCCGAGACGGAGGGCCCGGCGGCCCTGCGGGCGGCCGAGCGCGTGCGCGCCGAGATCGCGGCGGAGGCCTTCGCCCACGACATCGCCGTCACCGTCTCCGGCGGGGTGTGCGACCTGGCCGACGCCCGCGGCGCGGCGGAGCTGTACCGCCTGGCCGACGAGGCGCTCTACTGGGCGAAGGGCCACGGCCGCAACCAGCTGTGGCGCTACTCCGAGGCGATGGCCGCGCGGACCGAGGCGAGCGCGGCGGAGCTGCGGCTGGCGGAGCGGCGGCAGGCCGTCCGCGGCGTGCGGGCCCTGGCGCGCGCCGTGGACGCCAAGGACCCGTCGACGCGCCTGCACTCGGAGCGGGTGGCCGACTTGAGCGTGCGGCTCGCGACCGCGCTCGGCTGGACCGCCCAGCGGATCGCGGCGCTCGGCGAGGCGGCCCTGATCCACGACGTCGGCAAGATCGGGCTGCCCGACGCGATCCTGCTGAAGCCGGGGCGGCTCACGCCGGCCGAATACGAGGCGGTGAAGGCGCACGCGGCCCTGGGCGCGCTGATCGGCGCCGACGTGCTGACGCCGGAGCAGGCCGGCTGGGTGCGCCACCACCACGAGCGGTGGGACGGGCGCGGCTACCCGGACGGCCTCGCCGGCGACGAGATCCCGGCCGGTTCGCAGGTGATCGCGGTCGCCGACGCGCTGGACGTGATGTGCTCGGCGCGCATCTACGCCGCCCCCCGTCCGGTGGAGGAGGCCCTCGACGAGATCCGCCGCGAGTCGGGCGGGCAGTTCGCGCCGGCGGTGGTGGACGCCCTGGTGCGGCTGGCCGAGGTCGGCGCCCTCGCGCCGGGGGGCAATACCAGCGGCTGAGAGGAAAGCGTAACCCGGAACTGGTCCTCCGAGGGGTGACGCGGCGCGACCCGCCGACATACGGTCGCGCGACGACACCGTCGGAAAGGACGCCGCTCGTGCACCGCACCCCCCGCCGCCTCCTGATCGCGCTCGCCGCGGTCGCAGGAGCCTTCGCCCTCGCGGGCTGCGTGAACCTCAAGTCGTTCACGGGCTCGCAGACCACATCGATCGGCGGGGTGCAGATCACATCCGTCATCTGCCGCTCCGGATCCACCGGCTGCGCCGACAACGGCGGCAACTCGACCCTCACGCCGAACGCGAACGCGAACGTCGACTCGCAGGTGCTGATCGCCTACCGCGCCACGACCGGCTCCAAGCCGCCGGCGACGCTGCGGTTCTTCGACGACGACGGCCTGGGCCCGCTGTTCACGCCGAGCCCCAGCTACACGGCCGAGCTCCAGCGCCTGTCACCGGCCCCTGCCGGCCAGCAGTGGTTCGGCTACATCTCGTCCAAGTTCACGTCCACCGGGACGGTGACGCAGGGTTCGATCATCACGCGCTTCGGTATGCCGGTCGCCGCCGACGGGACGCCCGTCTCGACCTACGCCTACCTGGTGGTCGTCGGCGCCCGCGAGGCGGACGCCCAGAACGACCCGAACCGGCCGGTCAGCTGCGGCGACAGCCCCTTCGCCGTCAGCGACGGCGGCGTCTGCATCGACTCGCCCATCCCGAACGACGTGACGTCCTTCAAGACCCTCCAGGTGAGCGATCTGGGGATCGCCGCCCGCGCCGCCGCCCCGGTCGCCCCGGGCGCGGTCGCGAGCGTGCCGTTCACCCTGCGGACGTCGCCGGGCACGGCCGGCAGCCCGACCGCGGTCCTGTCGGCGACGACCGTCCTGCCGGGCGGCGCCGCGACCGCCGCCCCCGGCTCGCTGGTGCTGGCGCCGGGCGCGACGACCGACGCGGCCGTGAGCGTCTCGGTCCCCGCCGGGACGGCGCCCGGGACCTACCCGGTCACGCTCACGGCCACGGTGGGCCCGGAGGTGCGGACCGCGCAGGGCGCCGTGGTCGTCACCGCCCGCGGGGGCGGCGGCACGGCCGGCCTCCCGTCGCTCACCGCGACCGTCGCGCCGAAGTCGGTCAAGCGCACCCGCCGCGCCGCGCCCGCCGTGGTCACGGCGACGCTCTCCGATCCGGGGAACCTGCGGATGGCCGTCTCCCGGGCCGCCGTCGGGCGCCGCAGGGCCACCGGCGTCTGCGCCGCGCCCACCCGGACGCTCATCCGCAACGGCGCCCCCCGCTGCACCCGGTTCGTCCCGGTCACCACCATCACGAAGGCCGGCCTCGGGGCCGGCGCCAGGACCATCCTCTTCTCCGGCCGCGGCCGCGTGCCGGGCACCTACCGCCTGAGCCTGACCCTCCGGGCCGGCGGCCGGGTGAGCCTCCCGGCGATCGTGACGGTGACCGTGAAGCCCTGAGCCGCCGCGGCGGGTAGGGTCGGGCCGTGGAATGGGCCCTCCTCGCCGGCGTCCCGGGCGACGACGTGCAGCGGCTGCTGCAGATCGCCCGCCGGCGCACGTTCCGCCGCGGGGAGGTCGTGTTCCACATGGGCGACCCGGCCGACACCCTCCACCTGGTGGTGAGCGGCCGGTTCGCCGTGCGCGTCCAGACCGCGCTCGCCGACGTGGCCGTGCTCACCATCCTCGGGCCCGGCGACCTGTTCGGCGAGCTGGCGCTGCTCGAGTCGGACGGGCGCCGCAGCGCGACGGTGGAGGCGATCGAGGCGGGGGAGACCCGCTCCATCCACCGCCCCGACTTCGAGGCCCTCCGCGACCGCCACCCCAGCGTCACCGACGTCGTCACCGCGATCCTGGCCGAGCAGGTGCGCCGCCTCACCGGCAACCTGCTGGAGGCGCTGTACCTCCCCGCCGACCGCCGCATCCGGCGCCGGGTGGCCGAGCTGGCCGACGCGTACGCGCCGGAGGGCGGCGAGGTGACCATCCCGCTGCGCCAGGAGGACCTGGCCGGCCTGGCCGGCACGTCACGCGCCACGGTCAACCGGGTGCTGCGCGAGGAGGAGGCGCGCGGCACCGTCCGGCTCGCCCGCGGGCGCACCGTCGTGGTCGATCGCGAGGGGCTCGCCCGGCGCGGCCGCTGAGGCCCGCTCAGGCGGGGCGGACCACCATCGGGACGTGCTCGCCCGGCCAGGGGTCGGCGACGTCCGAGACGTCGACCGGCACGAGGCCGGCGGCGGCGATCAGCCGGTCCCAGGTGGACTGCGGGAACAGGCCGCAGACGTGCGGGTCGTGGACGACCCGGGTCGCGCCGTCCCGCTCACGCAGCAGGAACACGAAGTCCATGTCGTAGGTCGTGGCGCCGGGCGCCGGCTCGCGCACCCACTCCAGGTAGCGGACGCCGCGGCCGTCGTCGCCGTCGTCGCCGCCGTGGGACGAGCCGGGGGCGAACGTCTCGGCCGTCGCGTCGGGCATCAGCACGGCGGCGCCGCCGGGGGCCAGGTGGGCGGCGACGGTCGCCAGGGCCGCGCCGAGGTCCTCCTCGGTGAGCATGTAGTCGACCGCGTCGTGCACCAGCAGCGCGTCGAAGCGGCGACCGAGGCGCAGGGTGCGCATGTCGCCCCGCACGTGCTCGCGGCCCGGGTTGAGGCGCCGGCTCACGCGCAGCATGTCCTCGGACAGGTCGGTCAGCACCAGCTCCGGGACCGTGAGGTGGGAGGCGAGGTTCCCCCCGCCGCAACCCAGCTCGAGCATCGTCGCGGGCGGCGCGGGACGGGCCGCGGCCAGCAGGCGCGCGACGTGGTCGGCCTCCTCCGCGTAGTCCGCCGGCGGGGTGACCAGGTGGTACCAGTCGGCCAGGTCGGCGTAGAGCCGCGGCACGCCCGGCGGCTCAGCGGGAGGGCTTCGCGGCGCGGGCCGCGGCGCGGGCGGCGGCCCGCGAGAGCGCGACGTAGGTGCGCCCGGCCTTCACGCGGACGACCCGGTCGAGCCGGTAGTCGCGCACCTTCACGACGCCTTCCGTCACCGTGATGACGGTCCGGTCGCACGCGTCGATCATGATCCAGCGGGTGCCGCTCGCGATGGCCGAGGCGTTGTCGCCGCGGGTGCGGTACTTGCCCTTCACCCGGATGTCGATGCGGCGGTTGCCCCGCTTCCGCTTCCTGGGCTTCGCGTCCTCCTGGGCCCGGCCGGCGGCCGACCGCGGCGCCGGGCAGCCGGTGATCGCGCCGGTGAGCGTGAGGTCGGCGATGGCGTCGCCGGTCGCCGACTGGCGGACCGTGAACGTGCCTCCGCCGACGTCGGCGGTCGCCAGGCCCACGCCGCGCCGTCGCTGGACGGTGAGGGCGATCCGGCCCCTGGTGGCGTCGACGCTCGACCGGTTGACGGCCAGGTCCGGCTCCTCCAGCGGCACGGCGTCGCCGCCCGGGCCGCGGGTGACGGTCACCGCGCCCTGGGTGCGGTCGACGCCGATCGACTGCGCCTCGGTGGGGTCGGGCGGCCGGCCCAGGCCCGGGATGCGGCCGATGCGGCCGGTCGAGGCCTCGCTCAGCAGCGCGCCGCCGCCGGCCAGGGTGGTGATCGCGGTGGGCGACCCGATCCCGGAGGTGACGGTGAAGATGGCGCCGAGCGGGGTGACGCGGCGGATGCGACCGTTGCCGGTGTCGGCGATCAGGGCGCCGCCGTTCGGCAGCGTCACCACGTCGGACGGCCGCGCCAGCTCGGCCGCGCCGGCCCGGCCCGCGTCGCCGGCGAAGCCCGACGTGGTCCCGGCGAAGGTGGTGATGACGCCGTTCGGGGTGACGCGGCGGATGCGACCGTTGCCGGTGTCGGCGATCAGGAACCCGCCGTCGGGCATCACGGCCACGCCGCTCGGCTCGTCCAGCCGGGCCTGCGTCGCCGGGCCGCCGTCCCCGCCGGCGCCGCCGCCGGCGACGGTGGTGATGACGCCGTTCGGGGCGATCCGCCGGACGCGGTCGTTGCCCGCGTCGGCCACCAGGATCCCGCCGTCGGCCTGGAGCGCCAGCTCGCGCGGCGTGTCGAGCTTCGCCGCCACGGCGGGCCCGCCGTCGCCCAGGAAGCCGCGGTCGGTGCCGGCGATCGTCGTGATGATCCCGGTCGCCGAGACCTTGCGGATGCGGTCGTTGCCGGCGTCGGCGATCAGGTAGCCGCCGTCCGGGGTGGCGGCGACGTCGGTGGGGAAGGAGAGCAGCGCCGCGCTCGCCGGCCCGCCGTCGCCCGCGAGGCCGTCGTCGTCGCCCGCGACGGTCGTGATGATCCCGTTCGGCGCGATGCGGCGGATGCGGCTGTTGCCGGTGTCGGCGATCAGCACGGACCCGTCGCCCAGCACCGTCTGCCCGCCGGGGTCGGCGAGGCGCGCCTGGGTCGCCGGGCCGCCGTCGCCGGCCAGGCCGGGGACCGTCCCGGCGATGGGCGTCCACGGGACCTCCGGCGCCCCTGCGACGGGCGCGGCCGCGGCGGCGACGACCAGCGCGGCGGCGAGCGGGAGGCGGAGGCGCTGCGACATGGCGCAACCCTAGTGCCGCCGCGCGCCGCCGTCCGTGACGGGGGTGACACCGGGCGTGTGCGCGCCGCGACGCCCGGCGCCCGCGGCACGTTCTAGGCTGCCCTCCGCATGCGGGGCCGCCGTCACCGGGTCGTCCTGATCGCCCTCGCCGGGGTGCTCGCCGCCGCCCTCGGGCTGGTCCTCTCCTGGGCGGGTCCCCTCGACCGGGCCGAGGCGGCCACGGTCGACTGGCGCTTCGACCTGCGCGGCGGCCAGGGCACGCCCGCGGACGTGGCGGTGGTCGCCATCGACGATCCCAGCACCAAGGAGCTGGGCCAGCTGCCGTTCCCGCGCTCCTACCACGCGCAGGTGATCCGGCGGCTCGCTCGCGACGGCGCCCGCGTCATCGCCTACGACATCCAGTTCTCCGAGCCGACGACGCCGTTCGACGGCACCGACGCCGCGGCGACCGCGGCCGAGGACGAGGACTTCGCGCTGCAGCAGGCGATCACCGCCGCGAAGCGCGTGGTGCTCGGCACGACCGGCGTGTTCGCCGACGGCAGCCCGGACATCCTGTTCGACGACAAGCGCCTCGAGGAGGCGCAGGCGTCGGTGGGCAACGCCAGCTTCGACGTGGGCCCCACCGCCACGTGGCGGCGGCTGCCGTACGCCACCGACGGGCTCCGCAGCTTCGCGGTGGTCGCGGCCGAGCGGGCCAGCGGCGAGCCCGCAGACCCCGCCGGCTTCCGGGACGGCGGCGCGTGGATCGACTACGCCGGGCCGCCCGGCACGGTGGCCACGTACTCGTTCGTGGACGTGCTCGACGGCAAGGTCCCGGCGTCGGCCTTCCGCGGCAAGGTGGTGGTGGTCGGCGCGACGGCGATCCGCCTGAACGACGTGCACCCCACCTCGGTGGGCGACGGGCCCATGGCGGGGCCGGAGATCAACGCCAACGCCATCCAGACCGTGATGGACGGCGTGCCGCTCCGGGACTCCCCCGGCTGGCTCGACGCCATCCTGATCGTCGGGCTCGCGGCCCTCGCCGCGCTGGCGGGGCTGCGGCGCTCGGCCGTCCAGAGCGTGCTGCCGTCGGTGCTGCTGCTCGCCGCGCTGCTGCTCGGCGCGTACGGGCTGTTCCTGGCGGGGACGGTGATCCCGGTGGTGGTGCCGGCGCTGGCCCTGGTGGTGGCCGCCCTCGGCGTGCTGGCGGTCAACTACGCGACGGTGGAGCGCGAGCGCAGCCGACTGCGCACCGAGTTCGCCCGCTTCGTCCCCGAGTCGGTGGTGGGCGACGTGATCGCGGCGGCGGGCGACGGCGCCCGCCTTGGCGGCCGGCGCCTGTACGCCACCGTCCTGTTCTGCGACCTGCGCGGGTTCACCGCGCGGGCCGAGGGCCTGCCGCCCGAGTTCGTGATCGAGTTGCTCAACCGCTACCTCACGGAGATGAGCGACGCGGTCCTCGACAACGGCGGCACGCTGGTGAGCTTCCAGGGCGACGGGATCATGGCCGTGTTCGGCGCCCCGTTGGAGCAGCAGGACCACGCCGACCGGGCCCTCGCCGCGGCGCGCGAGATCCTGGGCGTGCGCCTGCCCGCCGTGAACGCATGGGTGCAGGACCGCGGCCTCGGCGACCGCTTCGCGATGGGCATCGGGATCTGCAGCGGCTTCGTGATGTCCGGCAACGTGGGCTCCGACCGGCGCCTGGAGTACGCGACGGTGGGGGACACCACCAACACCGCGGCGCGCCTCCAGTCGATGACCAAGGACACCCCGCACGCGGTGCTGATCTCCGACAGCACGCGGGCGGCCCTGACCCGCCAGGCGCCCGACCTGAGCCCCGTGGGGGCGCTCGACGTGCGCGGCCGCAGCGTCCCCGCCGCCGTGTGGACCCTCTCATCCCCGCCCGTGGGCGGTGACAGCGGCGCTGCGTGACGGGTACGCTCGCGGCCCTCCGGACCCCACGCCCAGAAGGACCGTGCATGCGACGACTCCGCCTCCTGTCCCTCCTCGCCGTGCTCGCGCTCGCCGGCGGCCTGCTGCTGTCGGCCTGCGGCGGCGACGACGACGACGCCGCGGCCGGCTCGACCGCCGACACCACCGCGTCCGTCTGCACGAAGGACGCCCTCCAGACCAAGACGGCCGGCACGCTGACCGTCGCCACCGACTCGCCCGCCTATCCGCCGTACGTGATCGACGACGACCCGACCAACGGTAAGGGCTTCGAGAGCGCCGTGGCCTACGCGATCGCCGACCAGCTCGGCTTCACCACGGACGAGGTGAAGTGGATCCGCGTGCCGTTCAACTCGACGTTCGCGCCGGGCCCGAAGAAGTACGACTTCGACGTCAACCAGGTGTCGATCAACCCGAAGCGCCAGCAGGGCGCCGACTTCTCGTCGCCCTACTACACGACCCCTCAGGGCGTGCTGGTGGCCGGTGACTCCAGCTTCGCGTCGGCCACGTCCATCGCCGACCTGAAGGACGCCCAGATCGGCGTGCAGGTGGGGACCACCAGCCTCGACGCCGTCAACGAGGTCATCGCGCCGAGCAAGCAGCCGCGCGTGTACGACACGTCCACGGACGTCGTCCGGGCACTGAAGAACGGGCAGGTCGACGCGATCGTGACCGACCTCCCGACCGTCATCTACCTCCGCGACGCCGAGGTGGAGGGCTCCAAGATCGTCGGCCAGTTCGGCGCCCCCGGCGCCAACGACTGGGGCGCCGTGCTCGAGAAGGGCTCGCCGCTGACCGCGTGCGTCTCCCAGGCGGTCGACACCCTCCGCGCGTCGGGCGAGCTCCAGCAGATCACCGACCAGTGGATCGGGGCCGAGGCGCCCGAGCTGCAGTAGGCCGGCCACGGCCGAGTCCGTACAGACACCGGCCGAGCGCCGGGTCGCCCGCGAGGCGGCCCGGCGCCGGCATGCCCGCCGGGGGACGGTGGTCGCCGCCGTCTCCAGCGTCGTCGTGCTCGGCGGCCTGGCGGCGCTCATCGTCACCAGCCCCGGCTGGGACGAGGTGCAGCGCACCTTCTTCTCGTGGGATCAGTTCACGGAGAGCTTCCCCGGGATCCTGCGGGCCTTCTGGCTCGACGTGAAGCTGTTCGTGAGCGTCGAGGCGATCGTGCTGGTGCTGGGCCTGGGCGTCGCGATCGTCCGCATCACCGCCTCGCCGGCCCTGTTCCCCCTGCGGATGCTCGCCGTGGTGTTCACCGACGTGATGCGCGGCGTGCCGGTGATCCTGGTGATCTACCTCATCGGCTTCGGCGTCCCCGCGCTCGGGATCGCCCCCGACTGGCTCACCGAGGACCCGGTCTACCTGGGCGCCATCGCGCTGACCCTCTGCTACACGGCGTACGTGGCCGAGGTGTACCGCGCCGGCCTCGACTCGGTGCACCCGAGCCAGCGCGCCGCCGCCCTGGCGGTGGGCCTCACGGGGATGCAGGCGATGCGCCACGTGCTGGTGCCGCAGGCGGTGCGGCGGGTGCTGCCGCCGCTGCTCAACGACTTCATCTCGCTGCAGAAGGACGTGGCGCTGGTGTCGGTGCTCGGGGTGGTCGAGGCCTTCCGGCAGGCGCAGATCGATGCGTCGCGGGACTTCAACTACACGCCGCTCGTGGCGGCGGCGCTGCTCTACATCGCGGTGACGGTGCCGCTCGCGCGGATCCTCGACCGCCAGCAGGCCCGGGCGCGGCGGCGCACCGGTCAGGTGATGACGGTATGAGCGGGGCCGCCCCCGTCCTGGAGATGCGCGGCGTCACCAAGAGCTACGGCGAGCGGGAGGTGCTGCGCGGCATCGACATGGCGGTGCACGAGCACCGGGCGATCGCCCTGATCGGCGCGTCCGGCTCGGGCAAGTCGACGCTGCTGCGCTGCATCGACCTGCTGGAGGAGATCGACGACGGCGACATCCTGCTGGACGGGGAGGTCATCACCGACCCCTCCGTCCCGCCGGTGCGCGTGCGGCGGCGGCTGGGCCTGGTGTTCCAGGCGTTCAACCTGTTCCCGCACCTCAGCGTGCTCCAGAACGTGTGCCTGGCACCGACGCGGGCGCACGGCACGTCGCGCCGCGACGCCGAGGACCACGCCCGCGAGCTGCTCGCCGGCGTGGGGCTGGAGGGCCGGGAGGGCGACTTCCCGGACAACCTCTCCGGCGGCCAGCAGCAGCGCGTCGCGATCGCCCGGGCGCTGGCCACCCGCCCGCGCGCCCTGCTGCTGGACGAGGTCACGAGCGCCCTCGACCCGGAGCTGGTCGGCGAGGTCCTGGGCCTGGTGCGGAAGCTGAAGGACGATGGGATGACGATGGTGATCGCCACCCACGAGATGGGCTTCGCCCGCGACGTGGCCGACGAGGTCTGCTTCCTCCACCAGGGGGTGGTCCTGGAGCGGGGCGACCCGGAGCGGATCTTCACCTCCCCGGAGCGCCCCGAGACCCAGCAGTTCCTGCGCCGCATCATCGAGGGGGGCCGCCTCGAGGAGGGGCACGCCCCGGGCTAGGCGCCGATCAGCAGTCCCGTCGCGGGCGTCGGTGCGGAGGCGTCCGGGGCGGCAGCCGCCTCGGCATCCCAGATCTCGTTGAGGGACCGCTGCAGGTAGATGATGTGGGCGCCCAGCAGGATGCCCAGCAGCACGGCCACGGTCGGCGACACCGGCTCCCGGCCGCGGGTGCTCCGCACGATGAGCTGCAGGTCGGACACACGCCGCGCCGTCGTCGCGATGGTGACCAGGAACGGGATCAGGACGATGCTCCCGAGGAACATCGCGACCACCGAGATGTTGGGGTCGTTGCGGAACGGCCGCTTGAGGGCGGCGGAGTAGTCGCGCAGCTCGATGTTGAGCCGGTTCCAGTAGATGATCCCGTAGATCCCGAGCGTCACCAGGTTGAGCGCCCAGGCGCCCCACGGGTTGCGGCGCTTCACGGTCACCCCGCGAAGGGTCAGGGTGGCGGCCATCGTCCTCCAGTCGGTGGACCTCACCCACTGGATCGGCACTCGCGGGCCCCCGCCTGACGCTGCGGGTCAGGCGGCGGCGACCCCCTCGATGAGCCCGACGGCCTCGTCGAGGGTCAGGACATCGGTGTTGAGGACGACGTCGTAGTGGGTGTTGAGCTCCTGGGCGACGCCGTAGAAGCGCTGGAGGTAGTCCGCGCGGGCGTCGTCCTCCTTCCGGATCTGCCGTTCCGCGTCGCGCGCGGAGGTCTCGCCACCTGCCGCAACGCGGCGGGCCCGGGTCGCGGGGGAGGCGGTCACGAGGACCCGCAGGACGTCGAGGTCGGCGCGATCGGCGAGCGCGAACGAGGCGGCGTGGGACACGATCACCACGGAGCCGCGTTCGGCGAACGCTCGCAGGACCTCGATGATGAGGGCGCGCACCTCGGCCTCCGGCGGAGCGCCGTCCTCGGCCGGGCCGCCGAGCATCCGCTCGACGAGCGGCTTGCGGCGCTCGGCGTCGGCCACGATGGAGGGGTCCAGGTCGGCCCACTCCGCGGCCTCGGCGATGACCTCCTCGTCGACGTACCGGAAGCCGAGGCGGTCGGCGACCGTCCGGCCGACGGCCCTGCCGCCCGCGCCGGTCGCGTGTGAGATGCAGACGGTCCGACGGGGCACGGCGGCGCGACTGTACATCGGCCGCGCAAACCGCGCCAGATGCCCGCGCCCTCAGCGCCCTGCGCGACTCAACCGATCCCGGTGAGCCGCACACGAAAATTCCCGGCGGTCCAATGCGAGCGAAGCGAGCCGGAGGCCCCGCTGAAGAGGCCGGCGCAGCACCACCGATCCCGGCGAGCCGCAAACGAAAATTCCCGGCGGTCCAATGCGAGCGCCAGCGAGCCGGAGGCCCCGCTAAAGAGGCCTGCGCGACACCACCGATCCCGGCGAGCCGCAAACGCAAATTCCCGGCGGTCCAATGCGAGCGCCAGCGAGCCGGAGGCCCCGCTAAAGAGGGCCGACTGACCGCCGGGTTGGGCCGCAACCTGCGCGACACCACCGATCCCGGCGAGCCGCACACGCAAATTCCCGGCGGTCCAATGCGAGCGAAGCGAGCCGGAGGCCCCGCTAAAGAGGGCCGACTGACCGCCGGGTTCAGTCGCAACCGGCGCTCTCGAAAAACCCGGATCACGGGCGTTCCGAACCTCGGGCGTTCCGAACCTCGGGCGTCCCGAAGTTCGGAGCGTTCCGAAGCCCGGAGCGTTCCGAAGCCCGGAGCGTTCCGACGTGCGGGACCTCGAAGCCCGGAGCCTTCCGAAGTGCGGAACGCCCGAAGTGCGGAACGCCCGAAGGGCGGGCGTTTCGAACCTCGGGCGTTCGGGGTGGTCACGGTTCGGGGTTCTCGAGAGCGCCGGTTGCGACTAAACCCGCCGGGTTGCAAGCCCTCTTGGGCGGGGCTTGCGGCTCGCTTCGCTCGCATTGACCCGGCGGGAATTTGCGTGTGCGGCTCGCCGGGTTCGGTGGTGTCGCGCATGGTTGCGGCCAAACCCGCCGGGTAGCAAGCCCTCTTGGGCGGGGCGTGCGGCTCGCTTCGCTCGCATCGACCCGGCCGGAGTTTTCGTGGGCGGCTCACCGGGGTCGGTGGTGTCGCGCAGTGGGTTGCGGCTCGCTTCGCTCGCATCGACCCGGCGGGATTCACGTCGCGTTCGGCCGGGGCCGCTCGGGCGCGCTAGGATAATTGCCAGACGGCAAGCAACTTTGGGGACGGAAGGACCAGCACCTGCCGCTCGACGACGAATCGGTCAACCGGCTGCGCAACGCGGTCATGCACACGGCCCGGCGCCTGCGTGCCGCCGCCGCGGAGGAGGGGCTCACCCCCGCCCAGTCCGGGGTGCTCGCGACCCTGGTGCGCCAGGGGCCCATGCGGGCCGGCGACCTCGCGGCCGCCGAGGCGGTCAACCCCACGATGCTGTCGCGGATCCTCGGGCGCCTGGAGGAGGCGGGGCTCATCGAGCGCGCCCCCGATCCCGCCGACGCCCGCAGCACCGTCGTCCGCGCCACCTCCGGCGGCAAGCGCCTGATCGGCCGCCTGCGGGTGCGCCGCGCCGCGGTGCTGCGCGCCCGCCTGTCCGACCTCACCCCCGAGCAGGTCGCCGCACTGCGCGCGGCGCTCCCTGCGCTGGAGGCCCTGGCCGAGATGGACGAGGGGTCGCAGTGAGGGCGTGGGCCGACGGCACGTTCGCCGCCCTCCACAACGCCAACTACCGCCGCTACTTCGCCGGGCAGGCCGTGAGCCTGGTCGGCACCTGGATGCAGACGGTGGCGCAGGGCTGGCTGGTGCTCGAGCTCACCGGCTCCGGCACCGCCCTGGGCCTGGTCGCGGCCGCCCAGTTCGCGCCCCTGCTGATGCTCGCGCCCTACGGCGGCCTGCTGGCCGACCGCATGGACAAGCGGCGCGTGCTCATCGCCACCCAGACGGCGCTGGGGCTCATCGCGCTGACCCTCGGCGTGCTGGTGGTGGCCGGCGCGGTCGCGCTCTGGATGGTCGTCGCGCTGGCGTTCGCCCTGGGCGTGACCACCGCCATCGACAACCCGGCGCGGCAGGCGTTCGCGCAGGAGATGGTGGGGCCGACGCGGGTCCGCAACGCCGTGACGCTGAACAGCATCCTGGTCAACGCCGCCCGGGCGGTGGGCCCGGCTGCGGCCGGCATCCTGATCGCGACGACCGGCACCGGCGTCTGCTTCCTGGTCAACGCGGTCAGCTACGTCGCCGTGCTGGCGGCGCTGATCTCCATGGACGTGTCCGCGCTCCAGCCGTCGCCCCGCGCCGAGCGCGCCCGCGGCCAGGTGCGCGAGGGGCTCGCCTACGTCGGGCGCACCCCCGATCTGCTGGTGCCGCTGATCATGCTCGCGCTGGTGGGGACGCTCACCTACGAGTTCTCGGTGGTGCTCCCGCTCCTGGCCCGCGGCCCGTTCGACGGCGGCCCCGGTACGTACGGGCTGCTGACCTCCGCGATGGGGGCGGGCGCCATCATCGGCGGCCTGGTCGTCGCCGGTCGCGGCGCCACCGGCCTGCGCCCCCTCACGGCCGCCGCCGCGATGTTCGGCGCCGCGGTGCTGGTGACCGCCGCGGCCCCCACGGCGCTCGTCGCGGCCGCCGCGCTGGTGGTGGTGGGCGCCACCAGCATCGCCTTCCTCGCGACCGGCAACACCACCCTCCAGCTCGCCGCCGACCCGCGGTTCCGCGGGCGGGTCATGGCGCTCTGGGCCGTCGCGTTCCTGGGCAGCACGCCGCTCGGGGCGCCGATCATCGGCGCCGTCTCCGAGCACGTCAGCCCCCGCGGCGGCCTGGTGGTGGGCGGCGTCGCGTGCCTCACCGCGGCGGCGATCGGGCTGCTCGCCCAGTCGCGGGGGCGGGACCGCGCCCAGCCGGACGGCGTCACCGCCTGAACCTCCAGCGGAGCGCAATCTGCAACGACGGAAACGCGGATTGCAGGACTTTCCGCAACGCGGGGGCCTTTACGGGCGTGTCCGCGCATGCGTGAGTCGGGAGCACGGCCCGCCGTCGGGCCCGTCGCCCGGACGTCCCGCACAGGAGGAAATTCAATGGGCCTCAGTCAGAAGCCGCGAGTCCGAATGCGCCGGATCGGCGTTCTCGTCGCGATCGGCGCCGTGTCGGCCGCCGGGGCGGGCATCGCCGCCAACGCCGGCGCGCAGGGCACCGGCACCGCGTTCACCTGCGAGGGCAAGATCGCCACGCTCGTCGGCACCAACGCCGGCGAGACCATCACCGGCACCGCCGGCGACGACGTGATCGTCGCGCTGGGCGGCAACGACCAGGTCGATGGCGCCGGCGGCAACGACACCATCTGCCTGGGCGACGGCGACGACCGGGCGAACGGGGGCGACGGCAACGACCGGATCCTCGGCGAGGGCGGCAACGACCGCATCGTCGGCAGCCTCGGCGACGACGCCGCGTTCGGCGGCGCGGGCAACGACCGGCTCGACATGGGCCAGGGCAACGACGCCGCCAACGGCCAGGACGGCAACGACACCGTCCTCGGCGGCGCGGGCAACGACCGGCTGGTCGGTGGGCAGGGCATCGACACCGTCTCGGGCGACGCCGGCCGCGACAACATCTTCGGCGGCGCGGGCCGCGACTCGCTGAACGGCGGCGCGGGCATCGACACCATCTCGGGCCAGGACGGCGCCGACACCATCGACGGCGGCGACGCGGGCGACAAGGTCACCGGCGGCCCCGGCGAGGACACCATCAACGGCGGCCCGGGCGCCGACCGCATCCGCGGCGGCACCGACGGCGACAAGATCTTCGGCAACGCCGGCGCCGACATCCTGTTCGGCGAGGCCGGCAACGACCGCCTGAACGGCGGCGCGGCGCGCGACACGGGCAACGGCGGCCAGGGCACGGACAGCTGCACGCTGGTCGAGGTCGCCACCAGCTGCGAGAACGAGGTCTGACAGTCTGACCGCGACCGCATCCGGGCCCTCCGGGGCCCGGGTGCCGCACGTCAGCAGGGCCTGACGGTCACCTGGGCCTGATCGTGGGCGGCGTACGCGGGGCCCTCCGCGGCTGTGAGGCGCGCCAGGTACTGGCCGGGGCTGGTCACCCGGAAGCGGAGGACGTGGGCGCCGGCTCCCCGCCGGGCGCCGGGCCGCGCGACGATCCGGCCGGACCGCGTCGTGACCACCATCGACACGGTCGCGCGGCGCGAGAGGGCGAACCGCATCGCGATCCCCCGCGGCGGGCAGGCGACCCGGACGTGGGTCATGATCCCCGCCTCGCCCCGCTGGACGACGCGCCGGACGTTCGCCCCCATGATCCGCGGTGCGCCGGGGGCGGCGGCCGGGTCGGCCGCGTCGACGAACCGCACCCGGCCCCCATTCGCGTCGGCCACCAGGATCCCGCCACCCGTGGGCAGCGCCACGCCGCGCGGCAGCCACAGGGTCGCGTCCTCGGCCGGGCCCCCGTCGCCGGAGAAGTTGCCCGTGCCGGTCCCGGCGACCGTGGTCACCGCGCCCCCTGGGGCGATGCGCAGCAGGCGGTTGACGCTGGTCACCAGCAGCGCGCCTCCGGGCGCCTCGGCCACGCCGGCGGGGCGGGACACCGTCGCGGCGGTGGTGATCGTGCCGTCCGGGGCGACGCGGCGGATCCGGTTGGACCCGTCGGCGATCAGGAACCCGCCGTCCGCCGCCGCGGCGACCGCGACCGGCCGGTTGAGCCGCGCCGCCGTTGCGGGGCCCCCGTCGCCGGCGAAGCCGCGGACCCCGGTGCCCGCCGCCACGGTCACCACGCCGGCGCGGTCGACGTGCACCACCCGGTTCTCGAAGTCCTGGACCACCAGGACGCCGCCATCGCCGGCGAGGGCGACATCGTCGGGCGACGTGAGCTGCGCGAGCGTCCCGATCGTCCCGTCCGGCGCCACCAGCCGGACCCGGTTGTTCCGCTGGTCGGCGATGGCGATGGCGCCGTCCGCCAGGGCCGCGACGCCGGTGGGGGTGTCGAGCCGCGCCCGCGTCGCGGGCGCGCCGTCGCCATCGAACCCGCCGCGGCCGGTGGGCGAGCCGGCGACGGTGCGGATGATCCCGGTCGGCGACACCCGCCGGATCCGGTTCCCCTCACCCTCCGCGATCAGGTAGCCGCCGTCGGGCAGCGGTGCGACGTCGGTGGGGAACGCGATGCGGGCCAGCCCCGCGGGGCCGCCGTCGCCGATCGGCGGCGGCACGGTCATGAAGGGGAGGGCGAACCCGCCCGCCCCGGCGACGCTGAAGATCCGACCCGTCGCGGCGGCGCACGGCGCGGCCGCCGCCAGGGCCGCGATGACGGTGGCGGCGGCGAGGCCGGCCCGGTGGCGTGGGCGTCCCACGGGGTCACCGTACCCGCACGGGCACGCGCGGAGGCCGCCGTCGGGTGACGGCGGCCTCCGGCCGTGCCGGGTGCGCGGGGGGGCTACTCGTACTGGAGCGCCCGGAGCACGTCGAGTTTGGAGGCGCGCCGGGCCGGGGCCACGGCGGCGATCACGCCGACCCAGACCGCGACCATGACGAACGCCAGGAGGGGGACGACGGGCAGGCTGAGCTGCACGCCCCACTCGGACATCGCCCGGGTGGCCAGGGCCGCCATCCCGATCCCGAGGGGCAGGCCGATGGCCGCGCCGATCAGGGCCGTGATGACGCTCTCGCCGCGCACCATCCGCCGGGCCTGGCGGCGGGTCATCCCGACCGCCCGCAGCATCCCGAGCTCGCGGGTGCGCTCGTGCACGGCCAGCACCAGGGTGTTGACCATCCCGAACACGCTGACCACCACGGAGAGGGCCAGCAGGACGTAGAGCATGTTGAGGATCGTCGAGAGGTCCTTCGTGCTCGCGGCGGCGTAGCCGGCGGTCGTGTCGACCGTGGTGTCGGGGAACCGCGCCAGCGACGTCTCGATGCCGGCGGTGTCGGCGCCCTCGACCAGGGTCAGCCGGTCCTTCGGCCGCGGGAACGTCGCGTCGAAGGCGTCCTGGGAGATCAGGACGTCGCCCAGCACGGGGGCCAGGGCGGGCGGGTCCACGATCCCGGCGACGGTGCGCGTCATGCGCTCGCCGGACGGGGTGAGGATGCGGACGTGCGAGCCGACGGTCAGGTCGTGGTCGTCGGCGAAGCTCTCGGTCACGATCGCGCCGTCGCCGTCGAGGGCGGCCAGGGAGCGGTCGGTGCCGTCGACCCAGGTGAAGCGGTAGACGCCGGCGATCGTGCCCGGGTCGACGCCGTCCACGGCGGTGCCGCTGCCGTCGACGCGCGCCTGGTCCTCGCGGACGCTGGAGACCACGGCGCCGGGGTTGCCGGCGGCGATGGCCCGCCCCGCCGCGATCGGCGAGGGGTCCCAGCCGTTCTCGGAGGTGACGACGTGGGAGGCGGAGATCTGCTGCGTCACGTCGGACGTGGCGGTCGTGGTCAGGCCGGAGCCGAGGACGGAGACGAAGGTGACCAGCGCGAGGCCGATCATGAGGGCGGCCGCGGTGGCCGCCGTGCGGCCGGGGTTGCGGACCGCGTTCTCGCGGGCGAGCGCTCCGGGGGTGCCCCTGCGGGCGACCGGCCAGCCCACGAGGGCGGCGATGGGGCGGACGAGCCGCGACGAGACGGTCGCGACGCCGATGAACAGGGCGAGGACGCCGGTCCCGATCATCATCAGGCGGTCGCCCGTGCCGAGCCCGCCGGCCAGCAGGCCGCGGGCGAGGGCCGCGCCGGCCAGGGCCGTGGCGGCCAGGGCGACGACGGCGCTGCGACGGGACAGGGTGCCCTCGGAGGTGGTCGAGCCCTCGCGGACCGCCGAGATCGGCGGGACGCGGGTGGCCCGGATGGCCGGGACGACGCCCGCCAGCAGGGTCACCAGGGTGCCCGCCAGCAGCGAGATCACGACGGTCGAGGTGGCGAAGACGGTGTCGCCCTGGGGCATCTCGAGCCCCATGGCGCCGAAGAGCGCGGTCAGGCCGGAGGCCAGGAACCAGCCGAGGCCCAGACCGACGAGTGAGGCGACGACGCCGATGACGGCGGCCTCGGCGATCACGGAGCGCAGCACCTGGCGCCGGGAGGCACCGAGGGTCCGCAGCGTCGCCAGCTCGCGCGAGCGCTGGGCGACCGTGATCGACAGCGTGTTGAAGATGACGAACGCGCCGACGAACAGGGCGATCCCGCCGAAGGCCAGCAGCAGCCCGCGGATGAACGTGATCGCCTCGGAGATGACCTGCTTGTCGGCCGCCGCCTGCTCGTCACCCGTCTTCAGCTGCATGTCCTTCGGCAGCAGCGGGGCGATGCGGGAGGCGAGCTCCGACTTCGAGACGCCCGGGTCGGCGGCGATCTGGATCAGGTCGAAGCCGGACTTGCCGAGCACCTTCTGCGCGGTCGGCACGTCGAACACGGCGATGGTGGCGCCGCCCAGCGAGTCCAGGTCGCCGAACGTGGCGAGGCCCGTGACGGTGAACGACTGGGGCGGGCCCTCGGAGACGATGCGGACGGTGTCGCCCACGTGGAAGCCGTGCGCCGAGGCGGTGGCCTGGTCGAGCACGACCTGGCCGGGGCCGGTGGCCCACGTGCCCTCGGACAGCGTGAGCGGGTTGAAGCGGGGGTGGGACGGGTCGATCCCGAAGCCGAAGCTCGGGTTGCTGCCGGTGATGACCTTCCCGTCCTTGTCGAGGATCTTGGCCGTGTTGCCGGAGCCGGAGAAGTCGACGAGGTTGCCGCCGGCCTCGGCGACGCCGGGGACGGTCTGGATGCGGGGGAGGAGGGAGGCGGGGACGGTGGGGGCGCCGGCGAACGAGTCCTGCACCACCGGGGTGCCGCGGACCACGAGGTCCGTGTTGGTGTACGAGGCGCCGAAGACGTTGGTGAACGCGCGGTCGATGGTGTCGGTCAGGATGAGGCTGCCCGCGATCATGGCGACGCCCAGGACGATCGCCATCGCGGTGAGGAGGGCGCGGGTGCGCCGCTCCATGAGGCTCTTGAGGGCTGCCCAGGTCATCGGGTCACCTCGGCGAGGGCGTCGAGCACCTCGGTCGCGGTGGACGGGCCCTGCTGGCGGACGATCCGGCCGTCCGCGAGGAACACGACGCGGTCGGCGATGGTGGCCGCGTGCGCGTCGTGGGTGACCATCACGATGGTCTGGCCGTACTCCTCGGACGACCGCCGGAGCAGGTCCAGGATCTCGCCGCCGGAGCGGGAGTCGAGGTTGCCGGTGGGCTCGTCCGCGAAGAGCACGGTCGGCTCGGCGAGCATCGCGCGGGCGATCGCCACCCGCTGCTGCTGGCCGCCGGACATCTGGGACGGCTTGTGGCGCCGGCGCTCGGTGAGGCCGACCGCGTCGAGGATCTCCGCCAGGCGGCGCTTGTCCGGGCGGCCGCCGGCGATCCGGGTGGGCAGGACGATGTTCTCCTCCGCCGTCAGCGTGGGGAGGAGGTTGAAGAACTGGAACACGAACCCGATGTGGCGACGACGCAGCTTGGTGAGTGCGTTGTCGCCCATGCGGGTGATCTCGTGGTCCCCGATCCAGACCTCGCCCTGTGAGGGACGGTCGAGGCCGGCGAGGATGTGCATGAGGGTGCTCTTGCCGGACCCGCTCGGGCCCATCACGGCGACGAGCTCGCCGGGCTCGACGGCGAGGGAGACGCCGTCGAGGGCGGTCACGGCGGTCTCTCCGTCGCCGTAGCGGCGCACGACGTCGCGCGCCACCACCACGGGGTGGGGCCGGCGCGCGGTGGTGTCGGGCGCCGGGGTGATGAGGGTCTCAGTGGTCATCGCTGCTCCTCGGGAGAAGGGGGGTGATTCCGATGGGCCCACCCTCCCGCCGCGCCGCCCGTGCGCCATCGGGCGGCCGACCGAACCGCGGGGGTCCGCGGGGATGGTCCTGGCGGCCCCCCGGTCGGCCGCCGGGAGGCCCCGCCGTCATCCCCGGGGATGACACGGACCGTTCGCGCGGCCGACGCCGCGTCCGCCCGCGCGCGGTACGGTCGCCCCATGCTCCGCCTGATGCACCGCACCCGGGACCTCGTCGAGCGCTTCTGGCTCGACGCCCTCGTGGTGCTTCTGGCGCTCGGCGCGATCATCGAGATCCTCACGAACGACCAGGTCGAGGGCCCGACCGCGGGGCTCATCGTCTTCGTGTTCCTCTGGACGACGCCGCTGCTCTTCCGGCGCCGCCACCCGGTGCTGGCGCCCGTCCTGGTGTTCGTCGCCGTGACCGTCCAGGCGGCGATCTGGCACCACTCGGTGCCGTACCAGTTCTTCACGTTCGCGAGCGTGCTGATCTCGGCAGGGATGCTCGGCATGAACCTGACCACCCGGCGCGACCGCATCCTGGGCGGGGCGCTGGTCATCGGCACGCTGTTCACCGTCGTCGCGTTGGATCCCGGGGGCAACTGGACGGACGTCATCTCGACGGGCGGCGTCATGGGCGTCGCCTGGCTCGTCGGCCACATCCACCGCGCCAACACCACCCGCAACGCCGAGCTGCGCGAGCGCGCCGAGCGGCTGGAGCGCGAGCGTGAGGCCAACGCCCGCGCCGCCGTCGCCGAGGAGCGCACGCGCATCGCCCGCGAGATGCACGACGTGGTGGCCCACAGCCTCAGCGTCATGGTGGTCCAGGCGGAGGCGGCGGAGGAGATGATCGGCATCGACCCCGAGCGGGCGCGCAAGCCCCTGTCGGCGGTCCAGGAGACGGGCCGCGGCGCCCTGACCGAGCTGCGCCGGATGCTCGGCGTGCTCCGCGAGATGGACGAGGGCCCGGACCTGGCGCCCCAGCCCGGCCTGGCGGGTCTGGACGACCTGGTCGAGCACGTCCGCGACGCGGGCCTGCCGGTGGACGTCCAGGTGGAGGGCGAGCCGCGGCCCCTGTCGCCCACCGGCGACCTCCAGGCGTACCGGATCGTCCAGGAGGCGCTCACCAACGCGCTCAAGCACGCCGGGCCCGCGCGGGCCCGGGTGCTGGTGCGCTACGAGGCCAGCGACGTCGTCATCGAGATCACCGACGACGGCCGCGGGTACGACCCGGCCACCGACGGCCGCGGCCACGGCCTGATCGGCATGCGCGAGCGGGTGGCGGTGTGCGGCGGCGAGATGTCCGCGGGACGCCGACCGCAGGGCGGCTTCGAGGTGATCGCCCGGCTGCCCATCGGCGAGGTCGTGGCCCGGTGATCCGGGTCCTCATCGCGGACGACCAGGCGCTGGTCCGCGACGGGTTCGGGATGATCCTCGACGCCCAGGAGGACATCGAGGTGGTGGCCAACGCCGCCGACGGCCACGAGGCGGTCGAGCAGGCGCGAGCCCTCGCCCCGGATGTGATCCTGATGGACATCCGGATGCCGGGCCTCGACGGGATCGAGGCCACGCGGCGCCTCGCCGCCGACGGCGCCGGCGGGCCGCGGGTGCTGATGCTCACCACGTTCGACCAGAACGAGTACGTCTACGAGGCGATGAAGGCGGGGGCCAGCGGCTTCCTGCTGAAGGACGTCCGCCGCGAGGAGCTGGTGGGCGCCGTGCGCACCGTGGCGGCGGGCGACGCGATGCTGGCGCCGGCGCTCACCCGCCGCCTGATCGAGGACTTCGTGCGCCGGCCGATGCCGGGCGCTGCGGCGCCGGACGCCCTGGGCGAGCTGACCGAGCGTGAGCTGGAGGTGGTGCGCCTGGTGGCCCGCGGGCGGTCGAACGCCGAGATCGCCGCCGAGCTGGTGGTGAGCGAGGCGACCGTCAAGACGCACGTCGCCCGGGTACTCTCCAAACTGGGCCTGCGCGACCGCATCCAGGTGGTGGTGCTGGCCTACGAGACGGGGTTCGTCCAGCCCGGGGAGGGCGCGTGATCGGCATCAGCGAGGACCGGCGGGCATTTGTGGACGCGCGCGGGCGGGTCTACCCGTTCCGCGAGGTGGGCGCGAAGATGCTGGACACGCTCGTCAAGACCCTCGTGGTGGTCGGGATCCTGTACCTCATCGCCGGCCTCTGGGTCGTCTTCCACTGACGCCGCCGGCCGTGGGGGAGCACATCCCCCTGGAGGTGCTCGGCGCCGGGCGGGTGGACGCGGTGGTGGAGCGGGTGGACGAGCTGGTGCAGGAGGGCGTCCGCGGCCTGGCCTGGCGGGTTCAGCTGCGGCTGCCGGACGGCACCCTCGCCCACGGCATCAAGCGCGGACGGGCTCGGCTGGCCTTTCTGGATCCGCGGCATCGCGTGGCGTGACCGGGCGGCTGCGGCCCCCCCAGAAGAACGCGAACAGCACCGGGATCAGGTAGAGGAGATAGACGACCACCTGCTCCACGCTCGGGCGCGGGTCCCAGCCGAAGATCCCGGCCAGGAACTTGCCGAACTCGCTGTCGATCGTCAGCCAGTGGTACATCGTGAGGTTGTAGGCGGCGTTGTTGATCGTGTCGAGGTCGCCCGCCGCCTGCAGGAACTGCACCGCCCGCGACAGCAGCCCGGCGGCAAACATGATGATCAGCACGCCGGTCACCTGGAAGAACGCCTTCAGCGGGATGATCCGGCTGCCGTGGTACACGGCGACGCCGAGGACCACCGCGAACGCGAGCCCCAGCAGCGCCCCGATCAGGACGTTGGTGTCGCTGTCGCCGGTGGTGGTGGAGATCAGGAAGAGCGCCGTCTCCAGGCCCTCCCGCGCGACGGCCAGGAACGCCACACCCGCGAGCGCCATCGCCGAGTGCCCGATGGCCGCGGTCACCTGGCCCTCGAGCTCGCGCTTCAGGGAGCGCGAATGCTTGCGCATCCAGAAGATCATCCACGTGAGCAGGCCCGCCGCGGCGATGCAGATGATCGCGAACGTCCGCAGCCGGGCGACGCCCTCGAGGTTGTCGATCGTGACGTGCAGGATCCAGCCGACGACGATGCTGAGCGCCAGGGCGGCGCCGGTGCCGAGCCAGATCCACCGTGCCAGCCGCCCGGTGTCCTGCCGGCGGACGGCGGCGAGCACGATCGCCACGATCAGGGCCGCCTCGAACCCTTCGCGAAGCGTAATGAGAAAGGCCTCACCCACGACCTTCACCGTACCGAATGTCGCGGCGAAGGCAACCCCCCGCCGGTGCCCCCGCGGCGGGCGCTACTGGGTCAGGCGGTTCCTGCCGGCGCCGCCGACCAGCGCGTCGCGTGCGGCCCCGCCGATCAGGGCGTCCGCACCGGCCCCGCCGAGGAGGCGGTCGATGCCGGCGCCACCGCGCAACACGTCCGCGCCGGCGCCGCCGTCGAGCAGGTCGCGGCCCGCTCCGCCGGCCAGGCGGTCGGCCCCGGGGCCGCCGATGATGCGGTCCGCCCCGGCGCCCCCGTCGGCCGTGTCGTCGCCGTCGCCGAGGCAGACGACGTCGTCGCCGCCGAGGCCCAACACGGTGTCGTTGCCGCCGAGGGCGGCGATCACGTCGCGCTTGCGGGTCCCGCGGATGACGTCGCGCCTGGCGGTCCCGACCTTCGTCGCCAGGAGCCCGGCGCAGCGCACCTTCCGCTGCGGACCGGTCGCGCCGCCGCCTCCGACGCCGGCGCCGCCACCGCCGACGCCGCCGCCGCCGGCGACCGGGGGCGGCTCGCCGAGGTCACGCCGATAGATGTTGACCCCGGCGAACGCGCCCGCCACCAGAGGCGCGTCCGACTCGAACGCGACGTAGCGGCCGTCGTCCGAGATCACGGGTGCCTCCGAGGTCCCCTGGGCCGGCGGCCCGGCGACACCCTGGCCGCGGCTGACCAGCGTGGTCGTCCCGTTCGCCAGGTCGCGGACGAAGACGTCGCGGGTGCCGTTGCCGCCGTCCGCTCCGAGGTTGGACGCCGCCGAGGTGAAGGCCACGAAGCGGCCGTCGCCGGAGATGTCGGCCTCGAAGGCGTCGTTGTTCGCGGGCGCGCCCGGCGCGCCAGTCGCGCGGCTGACCAGGGTCGTCGTGCCGGCGATCCGATCGCGGACGTAGACCGACGGCAGGTCGTCCGTGTCGTCGGGCGCGAACGTCTTGGCGTACGACGAGAAGGCGACGTACCGGCCGTCGTCGGAGATGCTCGGCTCGAACGAGTCGCGATCGCCGGCGACGCCCGCCGCCCCGCTGCCGCGGCTGATCAACGTGGTCTCGTCGGTCTGCAGGTCGCGGAGCCAGATGTCGCTGGTGCCGGCGCTGTCGCCGGGCGCGAGGTCGGTCGTGTCGGACTCGAACGCCACGTACCGGCCGTTCCCGGAGATCGCGGAGGAGAACACGTCCGAGGCGGGGGTGCCCCCGGGGCCACTCTTCCGGCTCACCAGCGTCAGGCTCCCGTCGGCGAAGCTCTTCACGAAGACGCCGAGCGGGCCCTCGTCGGTCGCCGCGGCGCGCGCGAACGCCAGCCGCGATCCATCGGCGGAGATCGAGGGCCGTATGCGGGCCGGCTGCCGGCCGTTGGCGCCGAAGCCGATGGTCGCGGCGAAGGCCTCCGTCAACGTCGGCAGTGCCGTCCGACCGACCCGGTCGGTCACGCCGAACTGCTCGTTGAGCGAGCCGATGAACGCGCCGTCCGTCGTGAGCGCCCCCATGAGGGGGCGGCCGATCAGGATGGTCGAACCCGCAGTCAGGTCTCGCAGGTAGCCGTGCGACTTCTCGTCGCTGTTGGACGGGAGGTTGGTCGCGAGCGAATGGAAGAAGACGAACCGTCCGTTGCCGGAGATGGCCGGGGCGTCCGACGCCCCGTTCGCGGGCGACCCGTCGGTCTTCCGTGAGACCAGCTCGGTGTCGCCGGGCGCGGCGGCCGCCGATCCGGCGAGGGCGGCTGCGGCCAGGAGGACGGCGGCGCCGGGGACGGGGGACCGTGTGAGGCGACTCATCGCCCGCGGCACTGTACGACGCGTCCGTCCGGGCGGGCAACCCAACGTTCGGTGGGTTTCACCGCCGCGGCATCAGGGCGGACACGGGCGCAGTGGCCATCCCGCGCGGTTCCGCCAGCGCCTCCATCAGCAGGGCGGTGTCCGCGATCGGCACGCCCGTGAGGTGGGCCTCCCGGTCCTCGAAATCCCACACGATCGCGAGCACGGCGTCACGGTAGGCCGCTGCGTCGCCCGCGGCGATGGCCGCCAGAGCCGCGGCCGCCCGGGCGAACGCCTCGCCACCCTCGGCCATCGACGCGGCCGCGCGGGCGGCGACCGCGTCGTCGCCGCGGACGAGGGCCGCGATCGCAAGGGCGTAGCAGGAGGTGGGCGAGTCGCAGGTCCCGTCCAGCTCGCCCTCCACCCAGGCGGCCGCCTCGGCGCCGTCGCCCGCGAGCACCGCCGACTTCAGGTGCGCCACCAGCCGGCCGTAGCTGCGGGGCGGCGCGGCCTCCCAGGACGCCCGGTAGAGGGCGGCGGCCTCGCGCAGCGCCTCGCGGGCGTCGCCGCGGCGCCCGTCCAGCAGCGCCCGGAAGGCCCTCCCGTCGGCGGCGATGCCGGCGTCCAGGAGGTCGGCGTGCGCCCCCTCCAGCATCAGGTGCCCGTCGGCCTCCGCGCCCGCGGGCGGCTGATCTCGTCGATGTGGAGCGCCACGTTCACGGCGTCCACCTTCACCTCTCCGCCCACGCGGTCGGCGACGTTCCACGCCTCGCGCTGGAGGTAGGCCAGGCGGGCCGGCGCGTCCGGCAGGTCCCTCACGCGGTCCGCCTCCGAGACCAGGTACGCCAGGATCTCCCGGGTCTCGCGCTCGCTCCACTTGGGCGCCTTCGTCGGCCACTCCTTGTTGCGGGCGATGAACCACCACAGCAGGGAGACCAGCGGGAACTTCAGCAGGAAGACGCAGAACAGGACCCAGATGGTCTGCGCGCCCTCGTGCGCCCCGAAGATCGGGGTCAGCGCCAGGAGGAAGGTCCCGAACAGCGCGAAGACGAGGCACGACGCCACCACGCCGATCATCCGGCGGACGCGCACGTGCCCGTCGGCGTCGTAGAGGAACCGCGCGAGCATCTCTCCGATCATCCCCGGGTCGGCCCCGCCCCACAACCCCGTCGGCCGTCGCGGACCCAGTAGGATCCGCCTTCGTGACCGTGACGCTGCCCGATGGCAACCGGCTCGAGTTGCCCGACGGGGCCACCGGGCACGACGCCGCCGCCGCGATCGGACCCGGCCTGGCCAAGGCCGCGGTCGCCGTGCGCGTGGGCGACGAGATCCGCGACCTGGCGCTGCCCCTGGCGGACGGCGACGAGATCCAGATCGTGACCCCCAGGAGCGGCGACGACTACCTCTACGTGATGCGCCACTCGGCGGCCCACGTGATGGCGGAGGCGGTCCAGACGCTCATCCCCGGCACCAGGCTCGGCTTCGGGCCGCCGATCGAGGACGGCTTCTACTACGACTTCGACGCGCCCCGGCCGATCACCGAGGACGACTTCCCGGCCATCGAGGCGGAGATCGCGCGCATCATCGCCTCGAAGGCGCCGTTCCAGCGCTCCGTGATGAGCACCGGCGACGCGCTGGCGTTCTTCGGCGAGCAGGGGGAGACGTTCAAGGTCGACCAGGTGGGCGTCCTGGAGGGGCAGGGCGAGACGACCGTGTCCCTCTACCGCGACCGCGAGTTCGTCGACCTTTGCCGCGGCCCGCACGTGCAGGACACCGGGCGCATCGGCCCCGTCAAGCTCATGTCGGTGGCGGGCGCCTACTGGCGCGGCAGCGAGAAGAACCCGCAGCTCACCCGCCTCTACGCGACGGCGTTCCCGCAGCGGAAGGAGCTGGACGCCTACCTGGAGCGGCTCGAGCAGGCCCGCGCCCGCGACCACCGGCGCGTCGGACGCGACCTGGAGCTCTTCCACTTCGACGAGCACGGCCCCGGGTTCCCGTTCTTCCTGCCCCGCGGGATGGTGGTGGTCAACGGCATCAGGCAGGCCGTCCGCGACGAGCTGGCGAACATGGACTACGCGGAGATCCAGACCCCCACGATGCTCGACACCGAGCTCTGGAAGACCTCGGGCCACTGGGACAACTACCGCGAGAACATGTACTTCACCGAGATCGAGGAACAGAGCTTCGCGGTGAAGCCGATGAACTGCCCCGGCGCGTGCCTCGTGTACCGCAGCCGCCGGCACTCCTACCGCGAGCTGCCGCTCCGCTACGCCGAGTTCGGCCACGTCCACCGCCACGAGCTGTCGGGCGTGCTGCACGGCCTGTTCCGGGTGCGGGCGTTCACCCAGGACGACGCCCACATCTTCTGCCGCCTCGACCAGGTGCAGGACGAGGTCAACGCGGTCCTGGCGCTCACCGACCGCTTCTACGGCCGGTTCGGGTTCGAGCACGTCGAGCTCAAGCTCTCCACCCGCCCCGAGAAGGCGATCGGCGAGCAGTCGATGTGGGACCAGGCCGAGGAGGCGCTGCGCCAGGCCCTCGGCGACCGCGAGTACGGCCTGAAGGAGGGCGACGGCGCCTTCTACGGCCCGAAGATCGACTTCCAGGTGACCGACGTGATGGGTCGCTCGTGGCAGCTCGGCACCTGCCAGCTCGACTTCTGGTTCCCCGAGCGCTTCGACCTGACGTTCACCAACGCCGACGACCAGGACGAGCGGCCGGTGATGATCCACCGGGCCATCACCGGGTCGATCGAGCGCTTCCTCGGAATCCTCATCGAGAACACCGGCGGCGACTTCCCGCTGTGGCTGGCGCCCGAGCAGGCGCGGATCCTCCCCATCGCCGACCGCCACGCGCCGTACGCCGAGTCGGTGCGCGCGCGGCTGCGCGACTTCGGCCTGCGGGTGGGCATCGACGCCCGCTCGGAGTCGGTCGGACGTCGTATCCGCGACGGCGAGCTCGCCAAGATCCCGTATCTCCTGGTGGTCGGCGACAAGGAGGAGGAGGCGGGGACCGCCTCCGTCCGCGCCCGCCACGGGGGCGACCGGGGCACGCCCGCGATCGCCGCGCTGGCGGCGGCGCTGCGCGACGAGGTCGGGGAGGGGTAGGGCGCGGCCGTGAGGATCAACTGGATCGGGGTCCGGAACTTCCTGATCATCGCGGCGATCGCCGGCCTGGTGTTCGTCTCGCAGGAGGGCTTCGGTGCGACCGCCGGCTCCCTCGGGCTGATCATCCAGGTCCTGTTCGTCGCCGCCCTGATCGTCTTCGGCTACAACTACTTCCGCCAGAACGAGCTGGCCTGGCTGGTCCTGAAGCCGTGGCAGCGGTACGTGATCATCGCCTGCGGCATCGGCATCGCGTTCCTGCTCATCGGCGGGTTCCCGCTCCTCGGCGACCGCCTCACGCCGCTCGGGGTGATCGCGCTCATCGCGGTCCTGGTGCTCGTCATCGTCTGGGTCGTCCGGGAGAGCCGCCGCTTCCGCTGAAACCCGCCTGCCCGGATCCTGTCGCGGCGTGACCGTCGGGCGCCCCGATCCTGCGGAATCAACGAAACGCCTGCAACCGACGATTCCCGGGAGGTGGACGCCGGGTAGGCCGAGCCCGACCGGCAATGCGTCCCGAGGACGGGTTTCGATGAGTTCAGAGCGCCCCGACCATCCTGGGCAGTGGTTGATGCACCACGCCCGGACCGCCATCGCGGAGCTCCCGGAGAACACGGGGTGGCTGATCCGCCGGTACCTGACGCCGGCGCCGGTCGACCGTGCCGTCGATGGCGCGCGCGACGGCGTCCGCCGGGCGAGCGAGACCGTCGCCGACGCGGTGCCGTTCGGCCCCGACTCGCTCGACCTGCGGCTGCAGCGCGCCCGCGAGGCGCTCGAGGAGGCCCGGAGCGCCGAGGAGGACGCGCTGCGCCGGGCCCGCGAGGCCGACGAGCTGGCGGCGCGCGAGAAGGCGGTCATCGCCGAGGGGCGGGAGCGGATCCAGGAGGCCAAGAAGGCCGGCGCGGCGGAGACCAAGCAGCGCGTGGCCGAGGCCCGCGCGGAGGCCGAGGCGGACGCCGCCCGTCGCGTCGATGAGGTCGCGGCGCGGAACGAGGCCGAGCGGGGGCAGGCCGCGCAGCGGGCGCAGGACGCCCGCGACGCCGCCGACGAGGAGATGCGGGCCGCCCAGGAGCAGCTCGCCGCCGCCCGTGCGCTCGCCGACGAGGCCGCGGAGGCCGCCCGCGCCGCGGCCGAGGACGCCCACCGCCGCGCCCGCGCCATGAGCGACCAGGCCGACGCGACCGCCCGTGCCGCCGATGCCCGCGCCGCCGAGGCCGACGGGGCCCGCGGCGCCGTGCGCGACGAGGCGGCTGAGCTCGTGGGGGACGCCGACGCCGAGCCCGCGCTCGAGGACATCGCCGGCAAGACGAAGCCCGAGCTGATCGACCTGGCGGCGTCGCTCGACATCGACGGCCGCTCCGGGATGACGAAGGACGAGCTCGTCCAGGCCGTGCGCCGCGCGTCCACGCGCCGCCGCAACGCGATGGCGGCGTGACCGTGCGAGGCGGGAGGCGACCGTTCTGGCGCCGCGCACTCATCGCCGGCGCCGGCGCGGTGGTCGTGACGTCGGCAAGCGCAGTGGTGTCGTCGCTGAGGCGGCGGTCCGAGCACTGACACACATCTGCGCGCGCACCGTCACGCTCGTGCGCTGATCCGTCACAGGGGCCCCGCCTAGCGTCGGCCCATGCACCGCCCCCGCCCCCGCGGCCAGGCCGCCGTCGAGCTCCTCGCGGTCCTGCCCGTCGTCGCGATCGCCGCCTGGCTGGCGTGGCAGATGATCGTGGCGGGCCACGTCCTCGGCGTCGCCGGAGCCGCCGCCCGGCACGGCGAGCGGGCCGCCGAGGTGGGCGCCCCCGCCGCCCCGGCGGCGCGCGCGGCCCTCCCGCCCGGGTGGGCGCGGCGCGCACGGGTCACGGCGGGCACCGACGGCCTGCGGGTGCGGCTCCCGCTCACCGGGCTGCCGGAGCCGTTCACGGTCGAGGTGGGGCCGTGAGCCGGCGCCGGGCGGGCGGCGGCCAGGCCGCGGTCGAGGTGCTCGCGCTGCTGCCGCTCCTGCTGGTGGTGGCGCTGGTCGGATGGCAGCTCGCCGCAGTGGTCACGGCGGCCCTGCGCGCCGACGAGCAGGTGCGCCGCGACGCCCTGGGCGCGTCCGGCGCGGGCCGGGTCGTGGTGGTCGACGCGGCCGCCCGCGTGCCCGCGTTCCTGCCCGGGATGCGCGGGCTGCGCGTGCCGGCCCGGGTCGGCGTCCGCACCCCGTGAGGCGCGGCCAGCAGGGGCAGGCGCTGCCGCTGGTGCTGGTCACGGCGGCGCTCGTCATGGCGGGCGCGGTGGCGCTCTTCGCGATCGGCCGGGCCCACGTCGCCGTGGTGCGGGCTCAGACGGTCGCGGACGTCGCCGCGGTCTCCGCGGCCCGGGAGCTGCGGGCCCGCCTGGGCGAGGTGGCGGCCGACCCGAACGGCGCGGCCTCGTCGGCCGCCTGGCGCGCCCGCCTCGCGGCCGTGGCCGGCGCGGCGGCGCGCCCCGCCGGCGCCCGGGTCGAGGCGATCGCGTTCCCCGACCCGGCGTCGTGGCCGCCGACCTCCGTGCAGGTGGAGGTGAGCGTCCCGGCGCCCCGCGGGCTGCGCGCGCGGGCCGTCGCGCGTGCGGGACTGCTGGCGAGCGCGGCGATGCCGGCCGGCGCGACGGGATGGGCGAGCGGCGGCGGCTACCAGGGGCCGTTGGTGTACCGGGATGGGAAGCCGATGTGCCCCGCCGTCGCGGCGGCCTTCGACCTGATGGACGCGGCCGCCCACGCCGACGGGGTGGACCTGATGGTCACGAGCGGCTTCCGGAGCGACGCCGAGCAGGCGGTGCTGTTCCGCCGCCACCCGGATCCGAAGTGGGTGGCGCCGCCGGGGCGCAGTCGCCACCGGGACGCGACGGAGCTCGACCTGAACATGCTCGGCGGTGACGGCGCCCACGCCTGGCTGCGCGCCAACGGTGGCCGGTTCGGGTTCGTCCAGCGGTACTCCTGGGAGCCGTGGCACTGGGGGTACGTGCCCGGCTGCGGCGTGGCCGCCACCGCGGGATCGGCGGCCACGCCTGCCGCGGCGACGGCGCTGCCGGACTGGGTCCCGGAGCGATACCGCACCCTCATCACGACCTCGGCGACACGGAACGGCCTGCAGCCGGTGCTCCTCGCGGCCCTCCTGCGGTCGGAATCCGGCTTCGACCCGAATGCGGTCAGCCCGGCGGGTGCGCAGGGCATCGCCCAGCTGATGCCGGGCACGGCGCGGGGGCTGGGGGTCACGGACCCGTTCGACCCGGCCCAGGCCGTCCCGGCCGCGGCGCGGTTGCTGTCGGGGCATGTCCGGTCGTTCGGGTCGGTGCCGCTGGCGCTGGCGGCGTACAACGCCGGGCCGGGGGCGGTGGAGCGGTACGGGGGGATCCCGCCGTACCCGGAGACCCAGGCCTACGTGGCCCGGGTCCTCGCGCTGGCGGGCGGCGCGGCGGCGATCGGCGGAGGCCCCGCCGGCGACGGCGTCGCCCTCATCCGCATCCCCGGGCTGAGCGTCTGACGGCGCGCGGGCGGGGTCGACGACTCCAGATGGCTCGCGAGCCGGCCGCGGCACGCCGCGATGGGTGTCTGCCCCGCCTGCGGCCTGGGGTTCCTCCGCACATCGGGCGGGGCAATCGCGGAAGCGCCGGGCGCGCCGACGCCGCAGGGTTGGGTGACTCCGGGCGAGCGCTCGACGAGGGGGACGAGTTGGACGTGGTCAAGGCCCTGGACGTGACCTTCATCCTCGTGGCCGCGATGGTCGGCCTGCCGCTCCTGGTGCGCCAGTGCGCCGCGGGCCACCCGACGTGACCGGCCAGCAGCGAGACCTCCGCGGGGCGCCGGGCCTTTCGCTCGCGCTCGCCGCGCTGGCGGGTACGGCGGTGATCTTCGCATCGGTGTGGATGAAGACCAGCGACTGTTGGTCGGCCGGCTTCCCCTCGGCGGGCTCCATTCGCGCCCTGGGCGTCGTCGGGCTCGTGAGCGCCGCGGCGGCCATGGCCCTCGGCTACACCGCCGGATCCCGGACCCGCTCCGGCGGCGCGCTGACCGCGAGCATCCTCGCGTTCGTGCTCGGCGCGGTGTTCGCGCCGGCCGCCATCGGTCTGCTGCTCCTGGCCCAGGCGTACCCATTGTGCACCGACGCCTGACCGGCTCGCGCACCGCAGGGAGAGAGGTCCCCGGGCTGAGCGTCTCACGGTCCGGCTGGCCCGATCGGCGGCCGGCGGGTAGAGGTGTGCGGCCCGATCGACCCGACCGAGGACGCCGGACCCATGAAGCTGCCGCTGCTGGTGTGCGCGTGCCTGTCCACGCTCGCCCTGGCCGCGGGCTGCGGCGGCGGCGACGACGCCTCCCAGACGCTCGGGTCCGTCACGGTCACGGTCACCGAGACCCTCCCGGTGCCCCCGGTCGTGCTCCCGGCCCCGCCGGCCACTGCGCCGGCGACCGTGGCGACGGACGAGCCCGGCGGTGGCGACGAAGCGGCGATCCGTGAGGTCTACGACGAGTACGCCGCGGCGTTCCTGGACCTCGACGGCACCGAGGCCTGCTCGCGCCTCAGCCCGGCCGGTGAGGCCCAGGCGGTGATGGAGGGGAAGCAGCAGGGCTTCGGCGACGACTGCCCCTCGGCCCTCCGGGCCGGCGCGCTCGCCATCAAGAGCTTCGACGGCGACGACGTGGCCTACACGCTGGACGACGTCGAGGTGAGCGGCGACTCGGCGCGTGCGACGGCGGTCTACCGCGGCTCGGAGGGCTCCACCGAGCGGGCCCCGACGTTCGAGCGGCTCGGCGGCGGGTGGTACGTCGGCCCCGACGGGGGCTAGCCTCGCCCCATGGACCGCGCGACCCTGCGCGAGCGCTGGCTCACGTTCATCGGCCACACGCTCAACACGGGCACCATCCGGCTGGCGAAGTGGGGCCACGGGCCGTTCTGGGTGATCCGGCACACGGGGCGCCGCTCCGGACGCACCTACGAGGCGCCGGTCATCCTGGCGCGGGCGCCGGAGGGGTTCGTCGCCGAGCTCACCTACGGCGACACGGTCGACTGGTACCGCAACACCGTCGCCGCGGGCGGCTGCGTCGTGGTGCGGGGCGGCCGGGAGTGGCGCGTCGACGGGATCGCGCCGTGCGACCCGGAGCGCGGCCGCGCCGCCTACCCGATCCCGGCCCGCTGGGTCCTGCGCCTCCTGAGACGGAGGGACTTCCGCCTCCTGCGCGTCGCCCCGTAGGACGGGTCAGCCGCCCCCGACCACCCAGGCCTTGGCGGCCTCGAGGTCCGCGACGGGGTACACGCGCGTCTCCCCGGGGACCATCCAGCCGAAGAGCTTCATCGCCTGGACCATCCAGGAGATGTCCGTGACGATCGCGGACCGCTCCCAGTCGCCGCGGTGCCGGACGCCCATGTCGAACCCGAGCTTCGTGTCGGCCCAGAGGGCGCCCGCCTCCATGTCGTCGAGGTCCTCGATCAGGTAGAGCGTCCGCAGCCCCTCGCCCGACTCCATCGCGGCCCGGAGGTCGGGGACGAGCACCCGGTCATAGTCCTCGCGCGTCACGTCGCCCGCCAGGCGGAACCCGAGGGTCCCCGGGGGCATGTCCGTCATCCGCTCGACCATGTGCCCGACCCTACGACGCCGCCCCGGGGGCCGCCACCCGCGAGGGGGCGTCGCGGCGGCCGCGGGCGGGTAGGGTCGGCAGCGATGCGCATCACCGTCCCGGCGATCGCAGTGCTCCTGGCGGCGCCGGCCCTGCTCACGGCGACGGCGGCGGCGCAGGACGTCGAGCCGGCCTCGTACGTCGCGCTCGGCGACTCGTACGCCTCCGGGGAGGGGGCGGCGCCCGACACCTACCTCCCCGGCACGTCCTTCCCGGACCCGACGACGGGCGGGCGGAGCTCCACCGGGTGCCACCGCTCGTCCACGTCCTGGGCGTTCCGCGTGCAGACGCGGCTGGGGTCGCCGGCGTTGACGTTCGTGGCCTGCTCCGGCGCGACGGCCGCGGACCTCACGGCCCCCGACGACCAGTTCGCGGCCCTCGGGGAGAGGGAGCCGCCCCAGATCGACGCGGTCACATCGGCGACGACGGTCGCGACGCTGTCGATCGGGGGCAACGACGCCGGCTTCGACCGGGTGCTGCGCGCGTGCGCGTACCGGCCCGAGGACCCCGGCAACGCCGCGTGCGCGCAGGCCGGGTCGGCGGCGCAGCGGACCGCCCGCGCGGGCCTGCGCGGCCTCCAGGCGACCCTCGCCGGCGCGTACGTGACGGTGGCGTCGCGGATGGCGCCGGGCGGGCGGCTCCTGGTGGTGGGCTACCCCCGGCCGTTCGCGGAGGGCGGCCGCGGCTACCGGGCCGACGCCTCCGTCGGCGGCGTTCCCGCCTGCCGCATCGGGGTCACGCCGCTCCGGACGCCCGTGCGGGTCACGCGGACCGGCGCGCGCTTCCTCAACGCCGTCGCCGGGGACCTCAACGGCGCGGCGCAGGCCGGGGTGGCCCAGGCCGTCGCCCGCCTGCGGGCGGCGGACGCCACCCAGATCGTCGCGTTCGTCGCGTCCGACCCGGCCTTCCGCGGCCACCGGCTGTGCACCGCGGCGCCCTGGATCAACGGCGTGCGCCTGACCGCCCTGGGCGCGCCGAAGCGGACGTCGCTGCACCCCGGCCCGAAGGGCCAGGCGGCCTACGCCCGCGCCGTCGGCGCCGCGCTCGTCGCGACGCCCGGCGGGAGCTAGGCGGGGACCATCCGCTCGCCGGGGGTCCGGTGGGTCCCCGGGCCGCGGTACCACTCCACGTCGTCCGCCTCCACCGGCGTGCCGCAGCGGTCGCACACCGCGCCGCGTCCCAGCTCGCCGCCGCAGCCCGCATGGCGCAGGACGGCGGGCGCGCCGTCGGGGGCCAGGTGGGCGTCGCCCCAGCGCATCAGGTCCACCAGCGCGGGCAGCAGCTCCTTGCCGGCGGGGGTGAGCACGTACTCGAAGCGCTCGGGGCGCTCCTGGTAGCGGCGGCGCTCGAGCACGCCCGCCTCGACCAGGGTCGCGAGGCGCTTGGTCAGGATGTTCGGCGCGATCTTCAGCCGCCGCTGGAACAGCTCGAAGCGGGTCACGCCCTGGAAGGCGTCGCGCAGCACCAGCATCGTCCACCGCTCGCCCAGGACCTCCAGGGCGCGTGCCAGTGAGCAGTTCTGCGTGGAGTAGTCGCGCGGAAGCACGCCGCCATCCTAGCGGCTTGCATCACAGAAGTCACTACACTAACTTTTGTGAAGCAAGTAAGTCGGCGACGGCCGGAGGCGACGTGACGCGACAGTGGCGGGTGCTGGTGATCGCGACGGCGGGGGCCTTCCTCGCCAACCTCGATCTGTTCGTGGTCAACATCGCCTTCCCGGCGATCGGGGCCGAGTTCCCGTCGGCGTCGCTGTCCGACCTGCAGTGGGTGCTGAGCGCCTACGCCATCGTGTTCGCCGCGCTCCTGGTCCCCGCGGGGCGGCTCGCCGACCTGCTGGGGCGCAAGCGCCTGTTCCTGACCGGGCTCGGGGTGTTCGCGGTCGCGTCGGCCCTCTGCGCGGCGGCGCCCGGTCCCTGGTGGCTGGTCGCGGCGCGGGTGGTGCAGGCGGTGGGCGCCGCCCTCATGATCCCCACGTCCCTGGCGCTGGTGGTACGCGAGTTCCCGCCGGAGCGGCGGGCGGCGGCCGTGGGCCTCTGGACCGCCGGCGCGGCCGTCGCGGCCACGCTCGGCCCCACGGTGGGCGGCCTGCTCGTGGAGTGGAGCTGGCGCGGCATCTTCCTGATCAACCTGCCTCTCGCGGTGGTCATCGCGGTGGCGGCGGTCCGGCAGCTCGAGGAGTCCCGGGACGCCGACCGCGCCCAGCGGCCCGACCTGGCCGGCGCCCTGCTGCTGGTGGTCGCCGTCGGGGCGCTCGCGCTCGGCATCGTCGAGGGCGGGGAGTGGGGCTGGGCGAGCCCCGGGGTGCTCGGCGCATGGGCCCTGGCCCTGGCCGCCGGCGCCGGGTTCGCCCTCCGTTCGGCCCGTCACCCCGCGCCCGTGGTGGAGCCCGCGCTGCTGCGCGCCCCCGGCGCGGCGGTGGCCGACGCCGGCGTGTTCCTGTTCTCGATGGGGTTCTTCTCGCTGCTGCTCTCCACGGCGCTGTTCCTGACGGACGTATGGGACTACTCGACGCTCCAGGCCGGCATCGCCTTCGCGCCGGGGCCGCTGATGGTGGCGCTGCTGTCGGGGCCCGCGGGCGCACTCGCGGGGCGCCTGGGGACGCGCCCGCTGGTGCTGGCCGGCTCCGCCGCGTTCGCCGCCGGGAACCTGTGGTGGATCCTCCGCGCAGGGACGACGCCCGACTACCTGGGCGGCCTGCTCCCCGGGATGCTGCTGAGCGGCATCGGCGTGGCCCTGGTGTTCCCGATCCTGGCCGGCGCGGCGGTGTCCGGGCTGCCGGCCGGCCGCACCGCCACCGGGAGCGCCCTGTTCAACACCGCCCGCCAGATCGGCGGGGTGGTGGGGGTCGCCGCCTTCGTGGCCATCATGGGGGACGGCGTGGACCTGTCCGGCTTCCGTGCCGGGTGGGTGTTCATGGGGGCGAGCGCCCTGGCCGCCGGGGCGCTCGCCCTGAGGCTCCCCGCGAGGGCCGTCAGGCCGCGGACGGCGCCGGCGCAGGCTCCTCCTGCCGGGGACGGCCCCACTCCTCGTCGTGCACCAGCGTCCGCCACGGACGCCGCACCGCCGCCGCCTCCGGCCGCAGCCCGACCGGGAACTCGACCGGATATCCCAGCGGCGTGAGGTAGTGGACCCCGTGCTCGGCAGGGATGCCGAGCAGGTCCCGGTACTCGTCCTCCACGAACCAGTGGAAGATCGTGGGGGTGGTGCCCAGTCCCAGGGCCCGCGCGGCCACGAACAGGTTCTCCAGCGCGAACGCCACCGACGTGTGCTCGCTGAACGTCTCGATCCGCTGCTTCATCGGCTCGTCCGGGAACGTGAACCGGGGGACGCTCAGGGCCGCGATCCAGACGGGCACGTCGCGGTAGCTGCCCAGGGCGGTCTCGGCGTACCCGGCCGCCCACTCGGCGTGCTCCGCGTCGCTGCGATCCTTCTGCGGCCGGTTGATGCGGAAGTACTCGGCGGCGCCGCGCAGCACCAACTCGGCCAGCGCGGCGCGCCGCGCCGGCTCCCGGACGACGATGAAGCTCCAGGCCTGCGCGTTGTGCCCCGTGGGGGCGAGGAGCGCGAGGCGCATGATGCGGTCGATGTCCTCGTCGGACACCGGCCGGTCGGTGTACCGGCGCACGCTGCGCCGCTTGCGGATCGCGTCGAGCGCGTCCATCGTGCCACCTCCGAGACTGGCTTGCGTGACGGAAGTGACCCTCCCACGGCGGGTTGCGTCACGCAAGTTTCGGCTGGACGGCCGACCTATACTCGGACGGAGAGTGTCCGACGCCGCCGAACTCCGCGAGCAGCTCGCGAACCTGCCCACCGGTCCCGGCGTCTACATCTACCGTGACGCCTCCGACCGGGTGCTCTACGTCGGGAAGGCGAAGAGCGTCCGCAAGCGGGTGCTCTCGTACTTCCAGGCCCCGCTGCGCCCGGACGAGGGGGCGGCGCGGCGCCGCATGAGCGCCCGTGGGGGGCTGCACCCCAAGATCGACGAGCTGGTTGGGCGGATCGCCCGCGTCGACACGTTCGTGACGGGGTCGGAGAGCGAGGCGCTGATCCTCGAGGCCAACCTCGTGAAGACGCACCGCCCGCCGTTCAACGTGCGGCTGCGCGACGACAAGAGCTACCCGTACATCGGGATCAGCCTCGACGAGGACTACCCGCGCGTCTACTTCACGCGCGAGGCGCACCGGCGCGACCGGCTCTACTTCGGGCCGTTCTCCAACGCCTACAAGGTGCGGGACACCCTCAACCTCATCAACAAGGTCTTCCCGAGCCGCCCCTGCGAGGGCCGCGAGCCCGGCCGCCCGTCCGGCGTCCCGTGCCTCGACTACCACATCAAGCGGTGCCTGGCGCCGTGCGTCGGCTACATCTCGAAGGACGACTACCGGGCGCTGATCGACCAGATCATCGCGTTCCTCTCCGGCCGCTACCGTGGCCTGGAGAAGGAGCTCGAGGGCGAGATGCGCGACGCCGCGGCCGCCCAGGAGTTCGAGCGGGCGGCGTCGCTGCGCAACCGGCTCCAGGCGATGCGCCACCTGATGGAGCGCCAGTTCGCCACCGCCGGCTCGGTGGGGACCGCCGACGTGCTGGGCGTCGCCCTGGAGGGGGACACCGCCAACGTGCAGGTGCTCCAGGTACGCGACGGCGTGGTGCAGGACCGCCAGTCGTTCTTCCTCGACGCCGCCGGCGCGGAGGACGAGGCCACCGTGCTGGTCCAGTTCGCGTACGAGTACTACGCGCTGGCGCTGGCCATCCCGTCGCGGGTGATCGTGGCCCAGGACAGCGAGGCCGCCGCCGACCTGGAGGCCCTCCTGACCGACCGCAAGGGCAGCCGGGTGGAGGTGCGCGCCGCCGCGCGCGGCGACAAGCGGCGGATGGCCGAGCTCGCGACCCGCAACGCCCGCTTCGCCCTGGAGCAGGACGTGCGCCGCCACGAGCAGGCGCGCGCCCGCCGCCGCGACGCCCTGGCCGACCTCCAGGCGCGCCTGGACCTGCCCGCGCCGCCGGTGCGGATCGAGTGCTACGACATCTCCAACCTGGGCGACACCTACGCGGTGGCGTCGATGGTGGTGTTCGAGGGCGGCGCGCCCGCCAAGTCGCACTACCGCACGTTCACCATGCGCTACGACGGCGGCCCCGACGACTTCGCCCGCATGGAGGAGGCCATCACCCGGCGCTTCTCGCGGATGACGGCCGGGGAGGACGACCCCTCGTTCGGCGCGCGCCCGGGCCTGGTGGTGATCGACGGCGGCAAGGGTCAGCTCGGCGCGGCGCTGGCCGGCCTGGCCGCGGCCGGGGCGGGGGACGTGCCGATCGTGAGCCTGGCGAAGAAGCGCGAGGAGGTGTTCCGCCCGGGGCGCTCCGACCCGCTGCTGCTGGACGAGGGATCGGCCGCCCTGCGCGTGCTCCAGCACATCCGCGACGAGGCCCACCGCTTCGCCCTGCGCCACCACCGCGGCCGCCGGGGCCGGGGGATGACCGAGAGCGTGTTCGACGCGCTGCCCGGTGTGGGCCCGTCGCGGAAGGCGGCGCTGCTGCGCCACTTCGGATCGGCCGACCGCTTCCTGGCCGCGAGCCGCGAGGAGCTGGAGGCCGTGCCGGGGGTGCCGTCGAAGGTGGCCCGCGACGTGTACGACCGCCTGCACAAGACCGCGGCTCCCGGCGGGGGCGCCGCCCGCGTCGGCGACGGTGACGAGGCCCGGTGGAACTGACGATCATCACCGGCATGTCCGGCGCCGGGAAGAGCCAGGCGATGGGCACCTTCGAGGACGCCGGCTGGTTCTGCGTCGACAACCTCCCGCCCGGGCTGCTGCCGGCGCTGGCCGACCTGGTGCTGCTGGAGGGCTCCCGCGTGGAGCGCGCGGCGGTGGTGTGCGACGTGCGCGGCGGCGTCTGGTTCCGCGAGCTGGAGCCCGTGCTGGAGCGGGTGCAGCAGTCCAGCGGCGTGCGCCCGCGGGTGGTCTTCCTGGAGGCGTCCGACGAGACGCTGCTCAACCGCTTCCGCGAGACGCGCCGGCCGCACCCCCTGTCGCCGGGCGGGTCGGTGGCCGCCGGCATCGAGCGGGAGCGGGCCGAGCTGAGCGACGTCCGCGAGCGCGCCGACGTGGTCATCGACACCACCGGCCTCTCCATCTGGGACCTGCGCCGCCAGATCTCCGAGGCGCTGATGCCGCCCGACGGACGCCCGCGGATGCACGTGGAGTTCGTCTCGTTCGGCTACAAGCACGGCGTGCCGCGCGACGCCGACCTGCTGTTCGACGTGCGATTCCTGCGCAACCCCCACTACGTCCCCGAGCTGCGGCCGTTCACCGGGCTCGACGCCCCGGTGGCCGAGTACGTGACGGCGGCGCCCGGCTTCACCGAGTTCCAGGACCGCCTCGAGGCGCTGCTCGACTTCCTGCTGCCCGCCTACGCGGACGAGGGCAAGACCAGCCTGGTCGTGGGGATCGGCTGCACCGGCGGCCGCCACCGGAGCGTCACGATCGCCGAGCGGCTCGCCCGGCGCTACGCGCGCACGATGGACGCGGGCGCCTCGCACCGCCACATCGGGCGGCCCAGCGCGCCACCGGACCCGCCGGCGTGAGGCGGCGCCCCCGGATCGCGGCGCTGGGGGGCGGGACGGGCCTCGCGTCGCTGCTGCGCGGGCTCAAACGCGAGCCCCTCGACCTCACGGCCATCGTGACCGTGGCCGACGACGGCGGCTCGTCGGGGCGCCTGCGCCGCGAGCTGGGGGTGCTGCCGCCCGGGGACATCCGCAACTGCCTGGTGGCGCTCGCCGACGACGAGTCGCTGCTCGGCAACCTCTTCCAGCACCGCTTCAGCGACGGCGAGCTCTCGGGGCACTCCTTCGGGAACCTGTTCCTGGCGGCGCTCACCGAGGTGACCGGCAACTTCGACCTGGCCATCCAGGAGTGCTCGCGGGTCCTGAAGATCCGCGGGCGGGTGCTGCCCTCCACGCTCGAGTCGATCAGCCTGTGGGCGGAGCGCATGGCGGGTGGCCCGCCGGTGAACGGGGAGACGGCGATCGGCGAGGGCGGCGGGGCCTGCCGCCGGGTGTGGCTGGAGCCCGAGCCGGCGGCCCATGGGCCCGCCGTGGAGGCGATCGCGCAGGCCGACCTGGTGCTGCTGGGCCCGGGGAGCCTGTTCACCAGCGTCCTCCCGCACCTGGCCGTCCCCGAGATCGCGGCGGCCGTGGCGGGCGCGGAGGGCCGGCGCGCCTACATCTGCAACGTCATGACGCAGCCGGGCGAGACCGACGGGTTCGACGCCGCCGACCATCTGGAGCGCGTGCTGGAGGCGGTCCCCGGCGGGGTGGACATGATCCTGGTCCATCAGGGGCCCCTCGACCCCCACTGGGTGGGGGTCTACGCCGCCAAGGGACAGGTGCCCGTCCCGTACGACCGGCGGCGCCTCGAGACCCTCGGGGTGCGGGTCGTGGCCGCAAATCTGGCCGATCGGGGGAGATTGGTGCGGCACTCACCGGAGGCCCTCGCCGCCGCATTGATTGCGCTCGCTGCCGAATCGCCAGTGAACTGAATCACGCAACAGGCAGTAACAAGGTCCGGGAGGACATGCAACGGTTGCCACGAACAGATCGGCGGCCGTAGACTCACCCCGCGAGACGGGGCCCGGTCTCCGTCCGCGGTCGTGCCGCCACGCATGTCTTCTTCGTATCCGGCGGGGCGACCTCCGTACTCGTCAACAAGGAGTGAACGTTCACATGAGCGCTCGCGCCAAAGCGATCGCCCCGCTCGCGATCGTCATCGGAATTCTGTCCTTTCTCTGGACGGAACTCGCGCTGAACTTCACGTTCCACTGGGTGACCGTTCAGGACAACCTGCTCGGCGACGGGCAGTTCGGTCTTCCTGAGAACTTCCACCTGATCCTCCCGACGGCCTTCATCTCCTGGGGCCTCTTCTTCGCCGCCGGTGGCGACAACGCCGCCTTCGGCAAGATCTTCCTCGCCTGCGTGTTCGGCTCGGTGGCCGCTCTGATCACCATGCCGCTCGCGTTCAAGACGGCTGACGCTCCCGACTTCTGGGGCATCGCCCTCTGGGTCGGCATCTTCGCGTTCATCCTCGTCATGATCCTCGTGGCGGGCGACTGGTACTACGTCGCCGGTACCTTCCCGGCGTTCGCAGCAGTGTTCCTCTGGTGGATCGCGACGGGCCTCGACGGCTACGTCCCGAACGGTGGCGGCACCGACAACACCGTCGCCGCCCTGGGCGACCCCGCCACCGCCGGTATCGGCGCTGGTGGCGGCCTGCTCTCCACCCCGTGGCCGTGGGTCTGGTTCTCCACGTTCGTGACCCTCGTCTGCGGCTGCATCCTGGGCATCCTGTCCGCCAAGATCACGGCGGCCATCACGCCCAAGCCGAAGGCGGCTGCCGAGGCGGCCTAGGCCCCTCCGCACCACCTGAACGCTCGTCGCCGGGGGGCCGCAAGGCCCCCCGGCCACGTTCCGGGGCGGCACGTAGAGAGAGTGCCCAGTGCCGCTCGCGGTCGCGGGGCCCGCTGCCGATGACCCCCTTCGTGCCCGGCCACACCCCGCAGCCCCCCGCGTCGTGGTACCCCGAGGCGGGCAACCCCGGCGTCCTGCGCTGGTGGGACGGCGGGCGGTGGACCGAGCACCGCGCCCCCGACCCGGGGTTCGCGACGCGGCCCGCTCCGGCGGTCTCGCGGCGCCCGCGCGTGGACGGGGCGCTGCTGGGGGCGGGCATCACCGGCATCGTGGCCGCCGCCCTTGCGCTGGCGGCGCTCAGGCTCCCGCTGCTGGCCGGGGGCGGCTTCCAGGTCGACATCTGGACGCTGCGGACCCAGGGGTCCACGCCGGGGGACTTCTGGAAGGCGCTGCTGCTGGGGGCGGCGATCGCGGCCGTGGCCGGGCTGTTCTGCTGCCTGGCCGCGGGCGGCCGCGCGTCGGCCGCCGGCCGCCGGGTGGGCGCGTGGGGCCTCGTGGTGGCGGCGTTCCCGCTCGCCTGGACGGCGGTGATGGCCGGCACCGAGATCAGCGAGATCGTGGCGCAGCCCGGGACGGCGATCGGCTGGGGCGCCGCCCTCTACGTCGCGATCCTGGCCTCGGCCCTCGCGGCGGGCGCCGGCGCGCTCGCGCTGGTGCGCGACCACCGCGCCCGCTAACGGCGCCGGCAGGACCCCCACAGGCCGCGCCCAGCGTCGCGGGCCTCGCGCTCCGCCGCCCGCAGCTGCGGCTGAAGGCGGCCGCGGCCGTCGCCACGGAAGACCTCCGCCGCGCCCTCCCGCACCAGCGCGACGTTCACGGTCCCCGGGGCGTCGCCCACGGTGACCTCGCCCAGCAGCCGGCCGTACCGGTCCTCGTCGCCCTGGGTCGGGTCGGTGGCCACCGCCACCGCCGCCCCCTTCGGCATGAGCCGCCGGGCGGCGGCGGCCGCCTGCGGGCCCCAGCACTCCACCGGCCGGTCGGAGGTCACGCTCTCCGGCGCGTCCACCCCGAGCAGGCGCACCCGCCGGTCGTCGCCGTCCAGGCGCAGGATCACCGTGTCGCCGTCGACCACCCGCACCACGCGCGCCGGGGAGGCGGCCACGGGGGCGGGCGCGTCCGCCGCCCCGCCTCCGCAGCCCGCCGCCGCGACGGCTACCGCGACGGCCACCGCGGCCGCGGCGACGGCCGGCAGCAGGGACGAGAGTCGCGTCACGCGGGGAAGCCTGCCACGACGGGCCTTGGTAGATTGGCCCGCGGTAACGACTGGGAGGACGTGGCCGGATGAGCGTGCGCGTGGGCATCAACGGGTTTGGCCGGATCGGGCGGAACGTGTACCGCGCCGCGGCGCTGGGCGAGACGGACGTCGAGATCGTGGCCGTGAACGACATCACCGACACCAGGACCCTCGCGCACCTGCTCGAGTACGACTCGACGTTCGGGCGCTATCCCGGTCACGTGCACGCGCACGACGACCACATCCACGTGGACGACGCCGAGGTGCGCGTCTTCGCCGAGCGCGACCCCGCCAAGATCGCCTGGGGCGACATCGGCGTGGACGTGGTCATCGAGAGCACCGGCTTCTTCACCGACCGCGACAAAGCCGCGGCGCACCTGCGCGACGGGGTGCAGAAGGTGATCATCTCCGCCCCGGCCAAGGGCCCCGACGCCACGATCGTGGTCGGCGTCAACGACGAGGTGTACGACCCGGCGAACCACCACGTCATCTCCAACGCGTCGTGCACCACCAACTGCCTCGCGCCGGTGGTGAAGGTGCTGATGGACGAGTTCGGGGTCGAGCGCGGCGTCATGACCACATGCCACTCGTACACCGGCGACCAGCGGCTCCTGGACGCGCCCCACGGCGACCTGCGCCGCGCGCGCTCCGCCGCGCTCTCGATCATCCCCACGTCCACGGGCGCCGCCCGCGCGATCGGCGAGGTGATCCCGGAGATGAAGGGCAAGCTCGACGGCATCGCGTTCCGGGTGCCGACGCCGGACGGCTCGGTGGTCGACCTGGTGGCCGAGGTGAGCCGCCCGACGACCAAGGAGGAGGTCAACGAGGCCTTCCGCGCCGCCGCGGAGGAGGGCCCGCTCGTCGACATCCTGGGCTACACCGAGGACCCGATCGTGTCGCGCGACGTGGTCGGCGACCCCCGGTCGTCGCTCTTCGACGCCCCCCTCACGATGGTCAACGGGACCACGGTGAAGGTCGTCTCCTGGTACGACAACGAGTGGGGCTACTCGTGCCGGGTCGTCGACCTGGCCGAGCGGGTCCTCCCCTCCTAGGCCGGCCGGGTGGCGAGCCTCCTCGGGATCGACGACCCGGGGGTCGACTGGTCGGGAGCGCGCGTGCTGGTGCGGGCCGACCTGAACGTGCCCCTCGACGGCGGGCGGGTGACCGACGACGCCCGCATCCGCGCCTCCGTCCCCACGCTGGAGTACCTGCTGAAGGCCGGCGCGGGCGTGGCGGTCTGCTCGCACCTGGGCCGCCCCAAGGGCGAGCGCTGGGCGGAGCTGTCGCTCGCCCCGGCCGCCGCCCGGCTGGGGGAGCTGATGGGCCGCCGGGTGGAGCTGCTGCCCGACTGCGTGGGCCAGGAGGTCCGCGACCGGGTGTCGTCGCTCGGCGCCGGTGAGCTGGTGATGCTCGAGAACCTCCGCTTCCACCCGGAGGAGGAGCGGAACGACCCGGCGTTCGCCGACCGCCTCGCCGAGGGCTACACGCACTACGTCAACGACGCGTTCGGCGCCGCCCACCGCGCCCACGCCTCCACCGAGGGCGTCGCCCGCCGGCTCCCCGCCCGCGCCGGGCTGCTGCTGAAGCGCGAGGTGGAGGTGCTGGAGGGGCTGCTCGCCAACCCGGCGCACCCGTTCGTCGCCGTCCTCGGCGGGTCGAAGGTGAGCGACAAGCTGCCGCTCATCCGCAGCCTCCTGGAGCGCTGCGACCGGGTCCTGATCGGCGGCGCCATGTGCTTCACGTTCCTCGTCGCCCAGGGCGAGCCGGTGGGGACGTCGCTGCACGAGGGCCCCGACGGCCAGGCGATGGCCCGGGAGCTGATGGAGCTGGCCGTCCGCCTCAACTGCGCCCTTCAGCTGCCGGTGGACGTGCTGATCGCCGACCGGTTCGACGCGGAGGCCGACCTGGAGGTCGTGCCCACCGACGACATCCCGGCCGGCTGGATGGGCGTCGACATCGGCCCGCGCACCGCCGCCGCGTACCGCGAGGCGATCAGCGCCGCCGGCACCGTCTTCTGGAACGGCCCGATGGGCGCGTTCGAGATCCCGCCGTTCGCCGACGGCACCGTCGCGGTGGCCGACGCGATGGCGGAATCGGGCGCGACGACCGTCGTCGGCGGCGGCGACTCGGGTGCGGCGGTCGCCCAGTTCGGCATGGCCGACCGGTACACCCACGTCTCGACCGGCGGCGGCGCCGCCCTGGAGATGCTCGAGGGCAGGACCCTGCCCGGCGTCGCGGCCCTCCCGACCGCGTGAGCGCGCGCCGCCCGCTGATCGCGGGGAACTGGAAGATGCACAAGACGGGCGTGGAGGCGCGCGAGCACGTCGCCCGTCTGCGCGCGCATCTGGGCGAGGGCGACCTGACCGCCGACGTGGCCGTCTGCCCGCCGTTCACCGCCCTGGAGGCCACGGCGCGCGCCGCGTCCGGCAGCAGCGTGAAGGTGCTGGCCCAGGCCGTCCACGAGGCCGAGAACGGCCCCCACACCGGCGAGATCTCCGCCGGCATGATCCTCGCGACCGGGGCGGAGGGCACCCTCGTGGGCCACTCCGAGCGCCGGGCGGCGGGGGAGACCGACGCCCAGGTGGCCGCCCGCGTCCGCGCGGCGCTCGACGCCGGCCTCACGGTGATCATGTGCTGTGGCGAGTCGCTGGCCCAGCGGGAGGCGGGCGAGACCGAGGCGTGGCTCACCGCCCAGGTGCGCGCCGGGCTGGAGCACGTGCAGGCCGAGGAGGTCGACCGCCTGGCGATCGCCTACGAGCCGATCTGGGCGATCGGCACCGGCCGCACGGCCACCCCCGACATCGCCCAGGAGGCGTGCGCGCTGGTGCGCGCGGTCGCCGCGGAGCGGGTTGCCGGCGCCGCCCTGCGGGTGCTGTACGGCGGCAGCGTCACCCCCGAGACCGCCCCCGACCTGCTGCGCCAGCCCGACATCGACGGCGCCCTGGTGGGCGGCGCCAGCCTCGACCCGGACGCGTTCGCCGCCATCGTCGGCGCGGCCTGAGGCCCGGCGCCGTGGCAGGCCCCCTCGTCCTGGTGGTCATCGACGGGTTCGGCATCGCGCCCGCCGGGCCCGGCAACGCCGTGAGCCTGGCGCGCACCCCCGCGCTCGACCGGCTGGCCGCCGAGGGCTCCGGCACGCGGATCAACGCCTCCGGCCTGCCGGTGGGGCTGCCCGACGGGCAGCAGGGCAACTCGGAGGTGGGGCACCTGAACCTCGGCGCCGGCCGCCGCGTGTCGCAGATGCTGGTGCGGGTCGACGAGGCGATCGCCGACGGGTCGCTCGCGCGCAGCCCCGTCCTGCAGGAGGCGCTCCGGCGCGGGCGCGAGCGGACCCTGCACCTGCTGAGCCTGGTCGGCCCGGGCGGCGTCCACGCCAGCCAGGCGCACCTGCTCGCGCTCATCCGGATCGCCCGGGACGCCGGGGTCGAGCGGATCGTGGTCCACGCGATGACCGACGGCCGCGACACCCGCCCGGACATGGGCCTCGCCGCGGTCGAGGAGATCGAGGCGACGGGCGTCCGCGTGGGCACGGTCGTCGGCCGCTACTGGGCGATGGACCGGGACCGCCGCTGGGACCGCACCCGCAAGGCGTACGACGCGATCGTCCACGGCGCGGGCGTCCACCACGCGACCGGCGCCGAGGCGGTCCGCGCCTCGTACGACGCGGGGGTCACCGACGAGTTCATCGACCCGGCGGTGATCGGCGACGTCGCCGCCACCCGCCTCCGCGGCGGCGACGCGCTGATCTACGTCAACTTCCGCCCCGACCGCGCCCGCCAGCTCACGCAGGCGTTCAGCGACCCCGCCTTCGACGGCTTCGACCGCGGCCCGGAGCCGCCGGTGCCCGCCATGACGACGATGACCCGCTACAAGGCGGAGTTCACCCCGCCGGTGCTGTTCGAGGCGCAGGACGTGCGGCAGGGGCTCGCCGAGGTGGTGTCCGGCCAGGGCCGCCGGCAGCTGCACGTGGCCGAGACCGAGAAGTACGCCCACGTCACGTTCTTCTTCAACGGGGGGCGGGAGGAGCCGTTCGACGGCGAGCGCCGCGTCCTGGTGCCGTCGCCGCAGCACGTCCCCACCTACGACCAGGCGCCGGAGATGAGCGCGGGCGGCATCCGCGACGCCGTGGTGCAGGCGGTCGCGGCGGGGGAGGACGACCTGCTGGTCGTGAACTTCGCCAACGCCGACATGGTCGGCCACACCGGCGTGGTGGAGGCGGCGGTGCGCGGCATCGAGACGGTCGACGCCTGCATGGCCGACATCCGCGCGGCGGTGGCCGCGGCCGGTGGCCTGCTCTGCGTGACCGCCGACCACGGCAACAGCGAGGTCATGATCGAGCCCGACGGGAGCCCCAACACCGCGCACACCAGCAACCCGGTGCCGCTGTGGATCGACCGCCCGGGCCTGGACCTGCGGGAGGGCGGCGCCCTGGGCGACGTGGCGCCCACCCTCTGCGGCCTCATGGGCTGGGACCCGGGACCGTCGATGACGGGGTCACCGCTCCTCTGAGGGGATCGACCGCCGCTCACCCTTCGCCGCCTACGCCGGACCGGCCCCCGTGCCCTCGAACGCGGGGAGCCCGTCGATGCTGCGGGCGTTGCGCGTGCGGCGGTACTCCTCCAGCCCCTCGTCGCCCTTCGATCGCGCCCACTTCACCAGCTGCTCGCGGTCGCCCTCCATCGTCATCCGGGGCACCCCGAAGCCGCAGGAGTCGGACACCCGGTCGACGTCCACGCGGATGACCGACCGCCGGCCCGGGTGGCCCGCGAACCGCGCGGCCAGCGCGTCGAACCCCGGGGCCCCCGGCAGCACCACCTCGCCGCGCCCGTGCAGGCGCACGATGTTCGGCGGCCCCTCGAACGCGCAGAACATCAGGCAGATGCGGCCGTCGTCGCGGAGGTGCGCGACCGTCTCGGCGCCGCTGCCCGTCAGGTCGAGGTAGGCCACCTCGCGCGGGCCGAGCACGGCGAACGAGCCGGGCAGCCCCTTCGGCGAGACATTCACGTGGCCCTCGCCGCCGGCCGGCGCGGTGCCGACGAAGAACACCGGCTGGGCCAGCATGAACGCCGCGAGGCGCTCCCCGATCTCCGGGTGCTCCTTGCTCACGTCGGGAGGAGGGGTGACGTCCGCACGAGGTGGGTTGTACCATCGCGCGGCCGGCGCACGCCGGTGACCACGGGAGGGCCTCGAAGCATGGAGTCCGCGATGACCGAGCGGGCGGCGCAGCCGCCCCGCACCGTCGCGTCCATGCCGGGCGCCCCGCCGCCCCTCCGCTGAGGGGGTAGGCCACCCAGGGGCGCCCCTCTCCCGAGGGAGTCCCCCGTTGTCCCAGCATCACTCCGCGGCGCTCGCGCCGCTCGGATGGTCCCCGTCCCGCCAGGCGGAGCTCGACGCGCTCGGGCGCCCCGCCGCGATCCCCGCCCGCGTGGCCCGCGTCGACCGCGGCGCCTGCGTCGCCGTCACGGCCGGCGGCAGCGTACGCGTCGAGGCCCCCGGCCTCGCGGCCGGCGACTGGATCGTGCTCGAGGACGGCCGCCCCGCCGCCGTCCTGACCCGGCGCACGCTGCTCCAGCGGCGCGCCGCCGGGCGCCCCGACGCGGGTCAGGCGATCGCCGCCAACGTCGACGTCGTCGCGGTCGTCCACGGCCTGGACCGGCCGCTGCGCGACCGGCGGCTGCACCGCGCCCTGGCCCTGGCGTGGGAATCGGGCGCCACGCCCGTCGTGGTGCTCACCAAGGCCGACCTGGACGGCGACGCCGCCGCGCGCGCCCTGGACGCCGAGGTGGCGTTCGGCGTCGACGCGCTGACCGTCAGCGCCCGCACCGGCGCGGGGCTCGACGCGCTGGCCGCCCGCGCCCGCCCGGACCGCACGCTGGTACTGGTGGGCGAGTCCGGCGCCGGCAAGTCCACGCTCGTCAACGCGCTGGTCGGCCGGGAGGCCCTCGCGACCGGCCCCGTCCGCGACGGCGACCAGAAGGGCCGCCACACCACCACCGCCCGCCACCTGGTGCCGCTGCCCGGCGGCGGCGCGCTCATCGACACCCCGGGGGTGCGGGAGCTGGGCCTGTGGGGCTCGGACGGGGGCGTGCGGGCGGCGTTCGCCGACATCGCGGCCCTGGCCGACGGCTGCCGCTTCGCCGACTGCCGGCACGACGGCGAGCCCGGCTGCGCGGTCGCCGCGGCCGTCGCGGACGGGTCGCTCGACCCGCGGCGCCTGGAGAGCCACCGCGACCTCGCGCGGGAGCTGTCGTCGCTGGCCCGCCGCGAGGACGAGCGGGCATGGCGGGCCCACGGCCGGCAGGGGTCGCGGATGGCCCGGGAGGCCAGCCGCCACAAGCGCCGTGGGCGCGCCTGACGTGTCAGCCCGACTGCACCAGGGTCGCCCGGATGGTGGCGGTGGTGAGGCGCGGACCGCCCGCCTTGCGCGTGACCGTGAAGCGCCACGCCCCCGCTTTCGGGCTCGTCACCTTGAGGGAGCGGAACGTGCGGGCCTTCGAGAGGGTGATGCCGCGCGCGTTCTTGCGGATCTCCTTCCTGGTGCCCGGCTTGCGGATGCCGATCCCGAAGGTACCGCCGTTCCAGCTGGCCGTGAACGTGGCCTGCTTCTGGCCCTTCGGCACCTTGATCGTGAACGAACGGGACGTGCCGACCCCGAGGCGCAACGACTTCCGAAGGACGGTCTTGGTGATGTCCGGGCGTCCCAGCGTCACGCGGCGGGGGCTGCCGGGCGGATCGATGAAGACCTTGGCCGGTGCGCTGCGCAGCCCGCGGGAGTCCTCGGCCACGACCGTGAAGGTGTCCGCGACCGGGGCGGCGGACGAGTCGTACGTCACGGCGCCGGCGGGGGAGACGGCGGCCGTCCCCTTGGCGGGGGGCGTCGCGATGGAGTAGCGAAGCGTCGCGGTCGCCGGCGCGGCGTCCGCGCCGTTGGCCGGCGAGGCGGCGGTCACCCGGCGCCCGCGGACCTGGGGCTCGCGGATCTGCGCCGACAGCTGCAGCGACGCCTTGCCGGCGGCGGTCAGGACCGCGGCCTTCTGGTCGGCCACGACGCCGGGGACGTCGATCGGCCGCAGGTCGGTGTCGTTGGCTGCGCCGCCGCCGCCCTGCGCGACCGCGCCGGTGGGGTCGACGCGGGCGCGGAAGGTGCCCTCGCCCGGGGCGACGCCGGCGATCTCGAAGTACGCGTTGTTCGCGGAGCTGAGGTCGATCACGTCCTGCCAGCCGGTGCTGATGCCCGCCGAGAAGCCGGCGGCCGACGCGTTGAGCCCCGAGCAGTTGACGGTGCCGGTGACCGAACCGCCGATCGGCGTGCCGGCGGGTGCGAACGCGGACGGTCCGGCGGCGGGGGCGCCCGCCTCGGCGAAGGGCGCGTTGTCCTCGCGGCAGGTGGGCGTGAGCGCGCTGTTGACCGGGGCGCCGGCGACGGGGCTCAGCGTGTAGGCGGCCAGGCCGTCGATGCCCCACCCGTAGGACCCGCCGCCGAACGGGGTCCCCACCAGGCGGATCGATGCGGGGAGGTCCACGGGGGCGCCATTGCGCCCTCCACTCGTCGAACGAATCTGGTCGGTATAGCCGACAGTCCGCCGGAGAGGCTAGAGCGATGTTATGAGAGCAAGCTCATCTGGACCCCCTGCAGACGGGGCTCCGGAGGTGCGCTCCCGGCGCGCCGCCCGTCCCGGAAGTCGAACCGATTCCGCCGCGGCCGCCGCAGCCCGCCGTGCCGGGCGACCATGTCGCGGACCATCGCCGACAGCCGCTCGCGCTCCTCGCTCGCGGCGTATGCACGGCGGTAGCGGCGGCGCATCTCGGGCATCAGCTCGGGGCGGCGCGCCTCGAGCCACGACAGGTAGTGCTCGCGCACGCCGGGGCGCAGGTGCAGCAGGATGGGCGTGATGGCCGTGGCGCCCGCCTCCACGCACGCCCGCACCACGGCCTCGATCTGGGCCGGGTCGTCGGAGATGCCGGGCAGGATCGGCGCCATCAGCACGCCGCACGGCAGGCCGGCGTCGGCCAGCCGGGCGACCGTCTCGACGCGCCGCACGGGGTTGGGCGTGTTCGGCTCCACCGCCCGCCAGACGTCCTCGTCCAGGCAGCCAATCGAGAACGCGGTGCTCACCTCGGTGCGCGCGGCGGCCTCGGCCAGCAGGTCGATGTCCCGGCCGATGAGCGTGGACTTGGTGAGGATCGAGAAGGGGTTCCCCGCCTCCGCCAGCACCTCGATGACGCCGCGCGTGAGCCGGTAGCGCCCCTCCACCGGCTGGTACGGGTCGGTGTTGGTTCCCATGGCGATCTCCTCGCCCGCCCAGCGCGGCGCGCGGAGCTCGGCGCGGAGCCGTTCGACCGCGTTGACCTTCACCACGATCCGGCGGTCGAAGTCCTGCCCGATGTCGAAGCCCAGGTACTCGTGGGTGGGGCGTGCGAAGCAGTAGACGCAGGCGTGGCTGCAGCCCCTGTACGGGTTGAGCGTCCACGTGAACGGCACGGGCGACGCGTCGGGCACGCGGTTGACGATCGACTTCGCGCGGACGTGCAGCAGCTCCAGGCCCGCCAGCTCGCCGCGGCCCTCGTGCCGCTCGGCGCCGGCGAGCAGGCGGGCCTGCCCGCCGTCGTCGCCCGCCAAGCGCCAGCGGAACTGCTCGGATCCGTCGGTGGGAGCCCGGCCCATGACCGCACCCTAGCGAACATGTGTTCGCAAGGGGCCGGCGTCAGGGCATGCGGCGGTCGATATCGAACGTGCGCTCCTCGGGGGGCGTCGTGAAGCCGCCCTCGACCCCCGCGCCCAGCGCGGGCAGCAGGACCTCGTCGCGGAACCGCTCCCAGCTCTCCCGCGTGTCGTGGATCGCGACGATCGTCCAGCCGCCGCCATCCCCGGGCCCGGCGGCGTGGAAGACCTGCCCGTCGGGCAGGGTGTCCGGGCCGGGATGCACCGCCGCGAGCGATGCCTCGTACTGCTCCCTCGTGCCCTGAGGGAAGTGGTGAACGACGCCGTAGGCCATCTCGTCCCCCTGTGTGATGCACCGAGGATCGAGCGTACGACGGCGGCGCGCGCCGCCGCCACACGCCCGGGCGCTCAGTGCGCCGCGGGCATCACCGGCGTGATCATGCGAGGGCCCGCGGCGGACGCGGGCCGGCGCCACAGGAGCACCGCCAGCGCCAGGAGCCAGACCGACCAGAGGATGTAGCCGACGAAGTTCGCCATGTCGGCGCCGGGGAGGTCGAGCGGGACGAAGACGCCGACGGCGATCAGGACGGCGGAGGCGAGGCCCAGGAACCAGAACCAGCGGCCCGCGAGCCGGCGTGCCAGGGCGTGGAGCACCAGGACCGTCCAGGCGGCAGTCAGGAGATAGCCGAGCGTCTCGCCGATGATCGTGCCCATCACGGTGTGGACGGTGTCGAACGTGTCGACGTCGCCGTCGTCGGCCAGCGACGGGACGATCAGCGGCCACCGCATGAGGCCGATCACCTGGACCGCGGCGGCGACGATCCCGACCCAGATCGACAGGCGCCCCAGCTCGTTGCCGGCGATGCGCCCCACCAGGATCGCGATGGGCGCGAGCAGCGCGGCTCCGGCCGCGAGCGCCAGGAACAGCGACACGATCGCGCCCTCGTCGTCCTTGAACCGGGACAGGATCTCGGCCGCCGGCTCCTGGAGGACGTCGGGGTACTCGAACACCGACCCCAGGCCGATGAACGCGACGTTCACCAGCACGACGGCCAGGACGATCAGGGCGGCGGCGGTACGGCGGCTCGTGGCGCTGGGGATGGGCTCCTCCTCGGGCACTCGGATCGGCGGGTCGGGGGCCCCGGTCGCGAGATCCGGGCGATGCTCGTCGATCGGCCTCGCCCGTGTAAAGACCGGCTCACGATCGCGGCGGTCGCTTGACACGGTGTAGATACTTGGGGGGAGTATCAAGACGAGCCGGGAGGTGCCCCGTGGACCCGCTGACCACGATGGCGATGCGCGCCACGCTGCACTGCCTCACCGGCTGCGCCGTCGGCGAGGTCGCCGGCCTGGCGATCGGCACCGCCCTGGGGTGGGGGACCGCCCCCACGATGGCCCTCGCCATCGGGCTGGCGTTCCTGGCCGGCTACGCGTTCACCGGGTCCGGCCTGGTGCGCGGGGGCATGGGGCTAGGCGCCGCGGCCGCGGTGGCGCTGGCCGCCGACACGGTCTCGATCGCCGTGATGGAGGCGGTCGACAACGGCGTGATGCTGCTCGTGCCGGGCGCGATGGGCGCGGGCCTGGGCGACGCCCTGTTCTGGGGCGCCCTGGCGCTCGCCCTGCTGGTGGCCTTCCTGGTGGCGGTGCCGGTCAACCGGTGGCTGATCGCCCGGGGGCGGGGTCACGCGGTGGCGCATGGCCGTCACGGTCCGCACCCCGCCTGACGGCGATCCGCCCCACCCAGCCATCGCCGTCCCGCCGCAGCTCGAGCAGCCGGTTGCCCGAGCTGTGGCACCAGGCGGGCAGGTCGACCTCGATGAGGGGGTCGTCGGCGAGCAGCTCGATGACGTCCCCCGGAGCCGCACGGCGGGCGGCGCGGTCGATCAGGTGGATCGGCACCGGGCACCAGGTGCCGAGGGCGTCGACCACCCGGGCGCTCACGGCGTGAGGGGGCTCATCGCCCGCAGCGCCGCGACCGACGCGGCGAACGCGGCGACGGCGTGGGCCACCTCGTCCTCCGTCGTCGTGTGGCGCAGCGTGAACAGCACGGCGGAGTGCGTCCACGGCGGCTCCAGACCGATCGCCTCGAGCGCCGGGGCCGCCTTGCCGCCGTGCACGGTGCAGGCCGATCCGGGCGAGACGGCGACGCCGCGGGCGGCGAGCGCCAGCGCCAGGGCCTCGCCCTCCACCCAGCCGGCCGACACCTGCACGTGCCCGGGGATGCGGTCGCCGGCGCTGCCGTTGAGGCGCACGTCCGGCACGGCCAGCAGGCCCGCCGTGAGCGTCGCGGCCAGCGCGCGGGCGCGCGCCGCGCGGGCCTCCATCTCCCGTCGCGCGATCCGCGCGGCCGTGCCCAGCGCGACGATGCCCGGCACGTCCTCCGCCCCCGCCCGCTTGCCGCCCTCCTGGAGGCCGCCGCCGAGGACGGGGTGGATCCGGGCCCCGGGCCGCACGAGCAGCGCCCCCGTCGAGGGCGGCGCGCCCACGGGGCCGCCGCCCACCACGACGGCGTCGGCGCCCCACCCGGCCGCGTCGACCGGCACCAGCCCGGCCGTCTCGCCGGCGTCGACCACCACCCGGGCCTCGGGGCGGGCGGCGCGGACGGCGGCGACGCAGGCGGCCGCGTCCTGGAGCGTCCCGATGTCGGGCTGCCCGTGGACGGCGCAGACCAGGGTGGTGTCGTCGCGCACGGCGGCGCCGAGGGCGGGCGGGTCGATGCGGCCCTCGCCGTCGACGCCCACCAGGTCCAGGACGGCGCCCTCGCGCGCCGCGGTGCGGCACACCGCCAGGGTGGCCGGATGCTCGACGGCCGACGCCACCACGTGGCGCCCCAGGCCGCGGTTGGCCGACAGCAGGCCGGTGACCGCCAGGTTCCGCGCCTCCGTGGCGCCGGACGTGAACACCACCCAGTCGGGTTCGGCCCCCGCCAGCGCGGCGACCTGCGCGCGGGCCTCCTCGACCGCCTCCGCCGGCGCCCGGCCCCACTCGTGCAGGCTGGACGGGCTGCCGAAGCGCTCGCCGAGCCATGGGAGCATCGCCTCCCGGACGCGCGGGTCGAGGGGGGACGCGGCGGCGTGGTCGAGGTAGGCGGTGCGGGTCACCTGCCCTCGGAGAGCCGCGTCGCCAGCAGCGCCGGCAGGCCGGCGCGGAGGATCGCGTTCTGGGCGGCGGCGACGTCGTAGGGGGTGCGGCGGAACGTGATCGTCCGGGCCTCCAGGTCCAGGAGCGCCCAGGCGGCGCGGGCGTCGTGGTCGCGCGGCTGGCCCACCGACCCGGGGTTCACGAGCCACCGCCCCTCGCTCACGTCCAGCACCCCGCCCGCGGGGACGCCGACGTCGCGCATCGCGCCGTCGGACGTGAGCGTCCACGCGTACGGGATGTGCGTGTGGCCCACGAGGGTCAGCGGCACGCGCCGGTGCTCCAGCGCCTCGCGCGCCTGCTCGACGGTGAGGATGTACTCCCACACGGGGTCGCGCGGGCTGGCGTGGTATAGGGGGACGGCGCCGTCGATGTCGGCGGGCGAGAGGTCGCGCAGCTTCGCCCGGCCGGCCTCCCCGAGGGCCTGCCGCGTCCACACGATCGCGTCGCTCGCCAGGTCGGCGAACACGTCCAGGGAGACCTCGCCGGTCACGCCGAGGTCGTGGTTGCCGCCGATGCACCGCGCCGCCTCCCGCGAGCGGGCGAGGCAGTGGCTGGGGTCGGCGCCGTAGCCCACGATGTCGCCGAGGCACCACCACGTGGTGGCGCCCGCCTCCCGGGCGGCGCGCAGCGTCGCGTCCAGGGCCTGGCGGTTGCCGTGGATGTCGCTCAGGATGGCGATCGGTGCCAGTGGCGGGACCTCTCGGGAGGGACGCGGTCCGGGGCTACGATAGACGGGTGCGCCGGCCGCGGCAGAAGCCCGTCAGATGGCTCCCGCAGGGACGGCGCGGGCGGGCCGCCGCGCTCGCGGGGGCGGCCGTCGTCGGCGCGGCCGGCATCGCCGCGCTGCTGCGCTGGAAGCTGTGGAGCCAGGGCGTGCCCGACGTCCCGGCTGCGCGCCTGACCGACTGGTTCGATCCGGCCGAGCTCGCCCGCAACCGCGACTACCGGCGCGGCGTGTGGACGATGGCCGTGATCGGGATCCCGGTCGCCGCCGTCACCACCGTCGCGCTCGCGATGCTCGGCGGCTACTGGCGGCCGCTGGTGGTGCGGGCCGCGCGGGCGCGGTACTGGCGGGCGGGTGCGCTCACCGGCGCGGGGATCTCGGTGGCCACCTTCCTGGCGGGGCTGCCGCTCACGGGCGCGCGCTACGCGTGGGGCCGCGACTACGGCATCGTCACCCAGCCGGTCCCCGGATGGGCCGCCGACCTGGGCAAGGGGCTCGGCGTGTCGGTGGTGATCGGCGCGCTGGTCGGGACGGGCGCGGCGGTCGCGATCGGGCGTCTCCCGCGGATGTGGTGGGCGGCGCTGGCCGCCGGCGTCGGCGGGCTCATCTACCTGACGTCCCTGCTCTCGCCGCTGCTGCTGGAGCCGCTCTTCCAGAAGACGCACCCGCTGGACGACCCGCAGCTGTCGGCGCAGATCCTGGAGATCGCCCGCAAGGCCGGCGTCCCGGCCGACGACGTGAAGGTCAACGACGCCAGCACGCGCACCACTGCCGCGAACGCGTACGTCTCCGGCCTGGGCGGAAGCCGTCACATCGTTCTCTACGACACCCTGCTCCGGGACTTCCCGGAGGACCAGGTGCGGATGGTGGTGGCCCACGAGCTGGCGCACGTGGAGCGCCACCACGTGCTGAAGGGATCCACCTGGGGCGCGGCCCTGGCGGTGCCGGGGTGCCTCCTGATCTTCGCGATCGTCGGCTGGCGCACCGGGTTCGACCGGCCGGGCCGCGGCGCGGGCGGCTGCGACGTGGTGGTGCGGCGGGTCGCCATCGCCGCGGCGGCGGCGGCGGTGATCGGCGCCGCGAGCGCCCCGCTGGCCAACTGGGTGAGCCGCGCCTACGAGACCGAGGCCGACTGGCGCGGCCTGCAGCTCTCGGGCGACCCGCAGGCCGACATCGGGCTGCAGCAGGGGCTGGTGGAGCGGTCGCTCGGCGTCCCCGACACCCCCGAGGGCATCCAGCTGTGGTTCGGCACCCACCCCACCGCGCTCCAGCGGATCGGGCTGGCGCTGCGGGCCGAGCAGCAGCAGGGCGGCTAGCCGCGGGCCGCCGCGCCCCACGGCTCCAGCTCGCCTGCGTCGGGCGGCTGCGCCCCCCGCACGAGGCCCCGGGGGCGCTGTACCAGGAGCGGGTCGACCGCCTTGCGGGGCTGCGCGTGGACGAGGTGGCGGCGGAGCCCATCCAGCGAGGCGAGGACCGGGCCCGGGCGGCGGAGGCCGAGCGCCTGCGGGCCCGGCTGCTGCCGCGCGCGCGGCGGGTCGCGCTCGACCCGGACGGCCGCGCGCCGGCGTCGAGCGAGGCCTTCGCGCGCTGGCTGGAGCGGCGCATGGACGAGCGGCCGGTCGCGTTCCTGATCGGCGGCGCCGCCGGCCTGGACGCGGCCCTGGCGGCGGAGTGCGACGAGCGCCTGTCGCTGGGCCCGCTCACGATGCCCCACCAGCTCGCCCGGGTCGTCCTGACCGAGCAGCTCTACCGGGCGCTGACCATCGCGGCCGGGCACCCCTACGCCCACTGATCACCCGGTGGCGAGCGCCTTCGTGAGCAGGTCGTAGCGGGCGATCTCGCAGCCGTTCACGCGCGTGACCACGGCCGTCACCGGCTTCCCGTCGACCGTGCCGACCACCGTGATGTTCTCCGGGCCGCCGTAGACCTGCGTGCACACCTCGTCCGGCGCGGGGCGCAGGCGCGGCAGCAGCGCCACGACCTCGGCGCACACCGTGTCGTCCGGTCCGCACGCCAGCTCGGTGGTGCGGACGACCCGCTCGCCGTCGTACTCGGTCACGGTGAGACGCGTCACCCCCGGACCCGTCGTCGCCGCGCCCGGGGCGTCGTCGCCGCCGCCGCATGCCGCGGCGGCCAGGGCGACGATCGCGATCAGCGCGGCCAGGGTGAGGTACGCTGCGCGGCCGTGCCCGAGGCCCCCCTGCTCGAAACGATCCGCACGGCCGTGGCGGCCGCGGCCGCCTCGGCGCTGGGCATCGATCCGCCCGCCGTCCCGCTCGCCGCGCCGGCCCAGCCGGGCCACGGCGACCTGGCGACGCCGCTCGCCATGGCCCTGGCCAAGGGGCTTCGGCGCCCGCCGCGGGAGATCGGCGAGGCCGTCGCCCAGGCGCTGGGCGACTCGGCGGAGACGAGCCGCTGGCTCGACGCCGTGGAGGTCGCGGGCCCCGGCTTCGTGAACATGACGCTGTCGCCCGCGTGGTTCGCGGCGGCGACGGCGGCGATGGTCCAGGAGGGGGACGGTCATGGCGCGGGGACGGCGGTCACGCCGCGCAGCATCCTCCTCGAGTTCGTCTCCGCCAACCCCACGGGGCCCCCGCACGTGGGCCACGCCCGCCAGGCGGCCTACGGCGACAGCCTCGGACGGATCCTGTCGTTCGCCGGCAACACGGTCACGCGCGAGTACTACGTCAACGACCACGGCCGCCAGATGCGCAAGTTCGGCGAGTCGGTGGCCGCGCGCTACGCGGGGGCCGAGCCGCCCGAGGACGGCTACCGCGGCGACTACGTGACCCGGATCGCGGAGCGGGTGCGCGCCGAGGAGGGGGGACGCTTCGACGCCGACCCCGCCGGCGAGGAGGCCGTCGCATTCTTCACGCGGCGCGGCGAGGAGCTGATGCTGGAGACGATCGTGGGTGACCTCGACCGCTTCCGGGTGCACTTCGACGCGTTCTTCTCGGAGCGCACGCTGCACGAGGCCGGTCGGGTGCAGGGCGGCGTCGCCGCCCTGGTCGAGGCGGGCGACGCCTACGAGGCCGATGGCGCGGTCTGGTTCCGCACCACCGACTACGGCGACACCAAGGACCGGGTGCTCGTCCGTGCCGACGGCGACCCCACCTACCTGGCGTCGGACGTCGCCTACCACCTCGACAAGGCGGGCCGCGGCCACGACCTGCTGATCGACGTGCTCGGCGCCGACCACCACGGCTACATCGCGCGGCTCCAGGCGGTGCTCGCCGCCGGCGGCCACGACCCGGCGCGCCTGGAGGTGCCGATCATCCAGCTGGTGAGCCTGGTGGAGCGGGGCGAGGCGAAGAAGATGAGCAAGCGCCAGGGCACCGTCGTGACCCTCGGCGACCTGCTCGACGACATCGGCGTCGACGCCGCCCGCTTCTTCCTGGTGCAGCGCAGCCACGAGACCGCCCTGGACCTCGACCTGGACCTCGCGCGCGAGCAGAGCCAGGAGAACCCCGTCTACTACGTGCAGTACGCCCACGCACGGGTGCACAGCATCATGGCCCAGGCGGGTGAGCGGGCCCGGGAGCCCACCGACCCGGATGTCGGGGTCCCGGCGGTGCTCGACCCGGCGGAGCGGGCGCTGGTGATGCGCCTGGTCGACTGGCCGGTGGTCGCCGGGGAGGCCGAGGAGCGCCGCGCCCCGCACCGGGTGGCGGCCTACCTCATCGACCTGGCCCGCGACTTCCACGCCTTCTACCACCGCTGCCGGGTGGTGGGGGAGGCGCCGGAGGTGGAGGCCTTCCGGCTGGACCTCTGCCGCGCCACGGGCGCGACCATCCGGGTGGGACTGGGGCTGCTCGGCGTGGAGGCCCCGGAGCGGATGTAGCCTCGGCGGCGGCGCTCAGCGCCGGTGGCCGAACAGCACCGTCTCGACGCCCTGGAGCCGGAATCGGGCGCGCCCGGAGGTGACGATCACCGTCCGGCCGGCCGGGATCCGGACGGCGCGGGTGCGGCCGGTCTCGAACTCGACCACGTCGGAGCCCCGGCCGCCGGTGATCAGCTCGGTGCCGGCGTGGCGGTCGAGCGCGCCCACCAGCACGATGTCGTCGCCGGCGCCGGCGCCGGCGTCGACCACGTCGGCCCCGGGGCCGCCGGCGATCATGTCGTCCCCGGCGCCGCAGACCACGGTGTCGCGCCCGCCCCGCCCCTCGACGTACGTCGGCTCCGCGGGGCAGGTGATCCGGTCGGCCCCGCGCGTGCCCCGGCGGTCGACGCCCGACTCGGTGACCGCGACGGAGTAGGGCCCGCCCGCCCCGGCGACGTCGATCTCCACGAGGCGCGAGCGGCGCAGCCGGGTGAGGATGCCGGCGGTTCCGTCGGCGCGGGTGCGGGTGCGCGCCATCACGGTGCCCCGGCCCACGTCGCGCTGGCGCACCGTCAGCGGCTGGCCGGTCAGCGTCCGCACCTCGAGGCTCAGGATGCGGCCGCGCGTGGCCGGGAAGCTGAACGTGTCGGTGTCGGCGGGCGGCGACGCGACGCCGGTGGCGCCGACCCCGGAGGCCAGGGGCCCGCCGTCGTCGGGCCCGTCGGGGTCGTCGAGGTTGGTGGCGCCGCGGGTGCCGACCAGGGTGACGAAGGCCTCCTGCGCCGCCGCCGTGTCGATGGTGGAGAACACCCCGCCCGAGGCGACGATGGCCCCCACCAGGTCGGCGGGCGGCGCCGGGCGGGTCTGGTGCGACGCGCGCGCGTTCTGCACCGGGTTGGCCGGCGGCGCCAGGAACCCGAGGCTCACCCGGATCCGGAGCGACGCGGCGCGGTTGATCGCCGCGATCAGGGCGGAGCGGTCGGAGTCCTCGCCGTCGGTGAGCACCACGATGCCGGCCCGGTTCACCGTGGGGTCGGCGGGGTCGCGGGTGAGCTCGTCGATCGCGAGGGTCACGCCGGAGCCGATGTTGGTGCCGCCGGAGGAGTCGATGCCCGCGAAGCTCGCGGCGTCCGGGTCGCCGAGCGGCGTGACCACGCGGGCGCCGTCGTCGAAGTCGATGACGGCGCTGCGGTCGGCCCGCCCGTCCGGCCCGGCCTCGGCGGCGGAGACGAGGGCGGCGTTGAACGCCGCGGCGGCCCGGATGCGCAGGTTCGACGGGTCGGTGGTCTGGTTGGAGCCGGAGCTGTCGACGACGATGGCGAGCTTGCGGCCCTGACAGTCCTTCAGCGGGTCGTCACGGGTGAGCGCGCAGACGATCAGGTTGCCGCGCGCCGGTCCGTTCACGCGGACGATCTCGGTGCGCAGGTCCGACCATTGGCGCCGGGTGTCGGCGATCGCCAGCGCCACGGCGCTCGCGAAGTTCGTGCCGGCCTTCCCGCGGGCGGTCGTCGGGGCGGTGGCGGCGCCGGTGACGGGGTCGATGTCCCCCTCGTCCTTGTTCAGCTCCTTGTGCCGGACCCGGGGGGTGCGCAGGAGGCCGCTCCGGCAGCCGTCGACGGGGCTCAGGTTCTTCTCGTGCACGCTGAAGCAGCCGGTGATGAGCCCGTCGGGGATGGCGGGCGGGCCGATCAGGCGGAAGTCCATGAGCGGCGCGACGGTGGACCGGTTCAGCCCCGGGGGGTTGCGCGCCGTGACGGCGGCCGCCGGGACGGGCCCGTCCGACCAGTTGGAGTGCGAGTAGAAGTCCTGGACGCCGTGCAGGGCGCGGCCGAGGCCGTCGAACACGTCGCACTTCGCGCGGCCCGAGATGCCGCCCAGGAAGGTGCAGGAGGAGCTCGACAGGTCCACGTGCGCCGGGACGATCCGGTCGTTGGGGTCCAGCAGCGGCGGCGCCGCCGCGAGCGCCGTCCGGAAGTGCTTCTGGAGCTGGGTGCGGCAGCGGATGAGGGCCGCGTCGGCCTCGGCCCGGGTCTGCGGGTAGCGCTTCACCTTGGGGTAGACGGCGGGGTCGAGGTAGTCGCCGTCGTCACAGTGGGAGTCGGGGCCGGAGGGCGGCGGGAAGTCGGGGATGCCGACCGCCCCGAACGTCCCACCGGGCTGGCCGGCGATCTGGGTGACCGACACCGGCTCGAAGCACGTCCCGTCGGACGGCACCCCGGCGTCGCACGCCAGGGCCGCCCGCGTGATCCGCTCGTGCTCCCCGTTCTGGCCGAAGAACCCGTTGACCGTGCCGAACGCCCCGGCCTGGGCCGGTGCGAGCACGGCGACGAGCGCGGCCGCGGCGAGGGCCGCCGGGAGGGCGCGGATGGGGTGCCGGGGGGACGTGGCGGGGACGCTATGTCGGCGCCCCCTCCGGTGTCACCTCCCCGCCCGTCCGGGCCGAGGCCGTACGGTTCGCGGGGATGGCGCAGCGCGACGCGGAACACCGGCGCCCACCGGGTCTCGCCTGGAGCTGGTCGTCGGCGCTGCTCGGCGCCGTGTACGCGGTGCCGGCGGGGCTGGTGGCGATCCAGGACGTCCGCCACGGACTGGCGGCGGCGGTGGGCGTGCTGCCCGCGGCGATCGCCGGGCTGCCGGCGCGCCGCAGGGGGCGGCGGCTGCTGGTGCTCCTGGGCGTCCTGACGGGCGTGGCGATGTTCGTGGGCGGCGTGCTGGCGGGCGTCCCGGTGGTGGCGGTCGCGGCGGTGTTCGTCCTGGGCGTGGGGGCGGCGTGGCTGGCGATGCACACCCGCGGCGGGGGCATCGCGATGACGCTGGCGCTGCCGATGGTGGGGGTGGGGCTGAGCTACGCGTCCGCCTCGGAGGCCGCCGCGCTCGCAGGCCTGATGGTGGCCGGGTCGGTGTACGCGTACGGCGTCTCGCTGCTGTGGCCGGAGCGCCCGCCGCCGGCGTCTCGGCCCCCCGGGGCCGCCGCGGGCGTGACCCTGGGCTACGGGGTGCGGCTGGGCGCGGCGGGGGCGTCGGCCGCGGCGATCGGCTTCCTGCTCGACTTCCAGCACGTCGGCTGGGCGTGCGCGGCGGCCCTGCTGGTGATGCGCCCGGCCCGCGACATGCAGCGGCTGCGCAGCGCCGGCCGGCTCCTGGCGGTCGCGACCGGGGCGCTCGCGGCGATCGCGGTCCTGCGCGCCGAGCCGGCGGCCGGCTGGTACGTGCCCATCGTGGTGGCGCTGATCGGCGGCGCCGCCGCGACCCGCGGGAGCCGCTGGTACGTGACCCCCGCGTTCTCCACGTTCCTGGTGTTCCTGCTGCTGCTGTTCTCCGACCCGGGCGACGCGTCGTGGCGCCTCGGCGAGCGCCTGGGGGAGACGGCGCTGGGCGTGGGGATCGCGTACCTGTTCGGCCTGCTCCTGCCGGCGGTCACGGGCAGCCGCCTCGCGGAGCGAAACGGCCGTTGACGGCGTGGCGCCGGCGGGCGCACCCTCGCGCCCATGAGCGGATCCATGGGCATCGGCCGGCTGCTCGCGGGGTTCATCGAGGAGGTCCCGCCGTCGTCGGCGGCACTCCGCCCCCGGCGCGGGGTCGTCGTCCTGGCGTGCATGGATCCCCGCATCGCCCCGGAGCGCATCCTCGGCCTGGAGCCGGGTGACGCCCACGTGATCCGCAACGCCGGCGGCGTGGTCACCGACGACGTGGTGCAGAGCATCGGCATCTCGCAGCGCGAGCTGGGGACCCGCGCGATCGTCGTGCTGCACCACACGGGCTGCACGGGGATGAAGGCCCGGCGGCCTGGGGTGCGGTCGGAGGAGGGGCTCCACGACGCGGTGGAGGCGCTGCGCCGGGACGTGCGGCTGGATCACCGCGACCGCGTGTCGGGCGCCCTGTACGACACCGTCGGCCAGGTGCTGCTCGAGGGCGGGCATCCGCGGGTCGTCGACGACCACACCCACGCCCCTGCGCCGGCCCGCCGCGCGAACGGGGCGTCACCCCGCCTGCACGGCCCCGCGGCGGCCCACGGCCCCCGTTGCGCATGGTGCGGACGGCCCTTCGGCGGCGTGGGATCCGCCCGCCGCGACGCCCGCCGCCGCTACTGCGGCGACCTCTGCCGGATCGCCGCCAGGAGGGGCGCCCACCACCCACGGTGACGCCCGGGGCGGCGTCGGGCCGTCGGCCCCGCTCCGATCCGCCCGACGGCACCGGTCAGCCCGACGCAGCCGATGCACCCCACGCAGCCCGTGCAGTCGACGCAGCCGATGCAGGCGACGCACGCCGCGCAACCGACGTTGGCGACGCCGCCGAGGATGCCGGCCGAGCCGACGACGCCGGCACTGAGCGCGACGCCTGCGCTGCCCACGACCACCGCGGATCTCCCCACGCCGGCGCTCCCGAGCACCCCCGAAGCGTCGACGACGCCCGCGGAGGCGACGACGCCGGTTGCGCCGGCCACCCCGGCGGAGCCGACCACCCCGGCGGCGCGAGTCACGCCTGCCGAGCCGACCACCCCCGACGAGTCGGTGACGGCAGCCGACCGCCAGATGAGCGTCCCGTCCGGCGCCGCGGCGTCCTCGCCTCCCCGGATTCCGTCCATGGACGGACGCTACCGAATCGGGCTGACCGGCCCCGGTGGGTCCTGGTACCCTCGGCCTCGACGCGGATGTAGCTCAGTTGGTAGAGCGTCGGCTTCCCAAGCCGAAGGTCGCGGGTTCGAACCCCGTCGTCCGCTCCTCGCAAGTTCCAAGAACTCTTCCAAGAACTCGACCTTCTCCCGCCGCCCCGCAGGACGGCTCATGGGCCGGCCGCAGGAGGTACGCAAGGGAAACCCTTCAAGGACGCGGGCCCCCGCGTTGGCGACAGGGCACTAGCGGGTTAGGCCAATACGGGCGACGCTTGCATCCGACGCTAACGTGTCGGTGACTCACGAGGGGATGTCGGGCTAGCTCGGAAGCCTGAGGCACCTGCCGAGCGATGGGCTCCTGAGTCTAGGATGCGGGCCTTGGGAGTTACGGATCCACAAGCGCGGCAGGGCATCGCGCTCGCCAACTATGCCTTCGCTTTCGAAGTGGGCTGGTTCTTTCGCGAGCTCCCTGATCCTGACTACGGGGTCGACGCACAAGCGGAGGAACCCGATGCAAGCGGGCGCCCCTCAGGCCGGCTTCTCGGTATCCAGATCAAGGGCGGCCGGACTTGGTTCGAAAGGCCATCCGCCGACGGTCGTTTCTGGCGTGTGGGGGTCAAGAAGCAGAACGTCGCGTACTGGCGGAACTACGCCCTGCCGGTCATCTTTGTCATCTGCGATCTGGATCGCCGGTCGGCGTACTGGGCGCACATCACAGAGAGCAATCTCCGCGCAGCGGGGACTGCGTTCGAACTGCAGATCCCGAAAGCGAACCTACTTGACGCGTCAGCTTCGCAATGGCTCTCGGCTTTGGTCGCTCGTGCTTCTACGCGCACGGACGAGGAGCAAGTGCGTCAGCGGGTGGCCCTCGACGGCGAATGGATCAGCATGCTTGCCGCTGGTGAGCGTCTCTTTGTGGAGGCCGAAGAGCACCTCGACCAAAGTTCTCGGCCCCCATCCGTCCATCTTGTGGCAGAGGACGGCGCCGTTCGTCGCGATTGGCCGGTGACTCTGGTTCCGGGGCGGGACCTAGCCGAGGCTTTGCGCGAGGTGTTCCCTTGGGCTCGTCTGGAGAATGATCGAGCGGCGTCTGTCGATCCTGGGAGTGTGTCGTCACCTGGTCCCCCCAGCGTCGGACCGTTCGAGAAGGACGATGAGGTTGCCCGGTGGCGTCTGGAGCTTCATCTCAACCAAGTCGGCAAGAAGTTCGTCCAGGAGGGCCGCCCTTCAGACGAAGAGCTCGACGAGGCATTGTCGGAGCTTGAGCTAGAGGTCGCGCGGGCCGAGGAGCGGAAGACAGCCGAGTATTTCGGCGACATCATCGACGTGCCGGTCGGGCGATTGATGGAGCGGGTGGTCTACCTGCCCGAGGACAAGGCTCTGGAAATGCCGATTGGCGCCGACGAGGTGCTCTGGAGCGATCCCGACGATCGCTTTCCGGTAGCTGCCGTGCTTCTCGCCCATGCAACGCGCCGCGAACCCTCGCAAGCACTCGCGGAGGCGTTCTTAGCCCGTTTTGGCCACGTTTTCGATGACAATGGCCAGGGCTGGACACTGCCGTGTCGGGACATCGACGACTGGCTCGACGACCTCGGCGTTGCTCGCAGCTGAGGTGACCTAGACGATTGCCTCACGAGTGGCTGGGATCGCGTGGGCACACCGGCATAGGAAGGCGGACCAGCGATGGCCAAGAGCAGGATCTTTGTTGCGTATCCCTACTCGATCCCGCGAGAGGATTACCGCCGGGTCTTCGAGGACTTGGAAGACACGTGGAAACAAGTCTCCTTCGTCTACGCAGATGCGGAAATCACGAACCAAGCGATCCTCGACAAGATCGTTGGGATGGTCCGAGAGTCGCGGTTCAGCCTCTTCGACATCACCGGTTGGAACCCAAACGTGACGCTGGAACTCGGCGTCGCTATTGGCGCGGCTCGCGATTACTACCTACTCTTCCGGCCGACTGACGAACAACCTGACGCCCCAGCTGATCTTCGCGGCCATGACCGCGTCCAGTACCGGAGCTACAAGGAGCTCTCTGATGGCGTCGCCAAGATTCTCGCCCAGCAACTTGGTCGGCCGGACGAGGACGAAAGAGCAGACTTCGACGAGCAGATCGCGGGTCTGCGCGATCGCGCCGTCGACATGATCGGCCGCGAGCCGGGGCTAACGATGCAGAGGCTCGCGACCAGCCTCGCGGCGCCGGTGCCGATGGTTCAGCTGGCCGTCAAACCCCTGGTCGCGGAGGACCCGCCAACACTAGAAACTCGCGGCCAACGGAAGGGCACGAAGTACTACATCCTCGGAGAGGCGCCGGCGTAGGCGAGCGGCCTCCGCGTCGCACCGAGGAGGGCGGACCACCGACTGCCATGGAGAGCTGATGCCCGTCCACCTCCCGGACGCTGAGAGTCTCCTCACCGGATGGCTCGGCCGCACACTTTCGACGGTAACCGGTTCGCCCAACAAGGTGCTCGGACTGGAGCGTGACGCCGTGCTCGTCGGCACCCGCCGGTCTTCGGAGGGCGAACCGGTGCCCCTCGTAGAGGTGCAGCGTGCAATTGACCTGTTCGCGGAGCAAGGCGGAGTTGACGTTTCTCCCGCGACGCTCGGCTACCGCAGTGCCTTCGGCGGGGCCGTGCTCCGCACACTGCCGGGCGCCGTCGTACGCACCGAGGGCCGCGCGAGGGTTGAACTGCACGCGACGCGACCGCTCGCGGTGCCGAGCCCGCAAGATCAGGGCCGCATCAGGCCCTGGTGGCGCGGCGACCCGGCGGAGCGGATGTGGGTCGAGATCACCGACCGGCCCGATATTGGAACCGACCTGCATTGCCCCCAGCGCGACACGGCCGGAAGGGCCAACCCGGGCTACTCGACGATCCTGTTCGCCGAGGCGGGAGACGTTGTCGTCCACTACGACCGCCGCGCCCAGGCGATCACGTCGTGGTCGATCGTCCGCGGCTCGCTCGAGTCAGCGCCGACGCTCTGGGCTAGCCACCGCGGTGCGGTGCGCCGGCGCGTCGGCACCGAGCGCCGCGAGCAACCGGGATGGTGGCGCGACCTCGAAGGACCGTTCCTCGTCGAGCCGATCCCGCTGGCCACCCTGCGCGCTCGGGCCCCCGAGATCCTCGCTGCGATCGCGGCGGTCACCCCGTCCGGACAGCCCTCCTACGCGCCGTTCTACGGTTACGGCGCGGCAGATGAGCTGCGCCCGACCCAGTACTACCTCACCAAGCTGCCGCTCAGCGTAGCCGCGCACCTTCCGGGCCTAATCGTTGCTCAAGGCACGGTCCAGACGTCATTGCCTGGGGGGGACGCCGGAGTGCGGTGGCGCCGTCCCTGGGTGAGCGAATCCGACGATCGGTCGCGGTTGGTGGAGGTGGATGTCGAGATCGTGGAGCGGGGCCTGCGCGGCCACGTCTCGACCGAGATCGCTCTTGCCGAGGCGCTTGAGGACCTCGGTATCACTCCGCTGTCGCCAGGGGTGGGCGACCCGAACTTCGATGTTGCCTGGCGTCAAGACGGCGTCTTATACGTCGCCGAGGTCAAGAGCATCACGGAACGCAACGAGGAGAGACAGCTCCGGCTCGGCCTTGGTCAGGTGCTTCGCTACCGCGCCCTCCTTGCGGCGAAAGAGGATGGGGACGTCCGCGCCGTACTCGTGCCCGAGCGCGCGCCGCGCGATCCGACCTGGTGGGACACCTGCGCCGCGTCTGGAGTCCGGCTCCTTGCGGGCGCCGCTTCGCGCGACGAACTCGTGCTCATGCTCAGCAGCAAAGGACCTACGGCCACGGCCTGAGACCGTCCGGCAGGGTTGTCCCGGCACCCGGAGGCGTCGAAGAGCTTCATGGCCCTGCTGCCCGGTAGCTTGCACACTCCTGTCGGAGATCCGCTCATCCCCGGGGGGTCTCGGGATTGCAAGGTCCGCAAAGCGGCCAGCCGCCGGCCGAGAGCTTGTACCGCCTGACCGAGGGTCAGCGGGAACTTCTGGGCTGGGTGGCTGAGGGCTGTCCCGAGGGCCGCTATGAAGGCATGACCCACCGAATCTCGGTGCGCGCTCTCCACGCCCGAGGCCTGGTTCGGATCCGCGGGCGTGGCCCGCGCTGGCTATGCGTCATCACACCGGCCGGACGACGCCACCTCGATCAGGCCATACTCCCAAAGCCGCCCGTCGCTGCGCGCCGCGACCCGGACAAGACCCTGGGTTCACGGTCTCGACGTGCGTCATCAGGTGTCCCCAAGACCGAGCAGCTGGTTCGCGACCTTGTGGCGGCCGGCGGCGTTCTGGTTGTTCCAGCGATCGAACCCAATGGGACGGGTGTTAGGCAGCGGGCCTACGCCGCCCAGGCGGCGGGCAAGCTTCCCGAGGGCATGGCGCTCACCACCCGCACCGTCGGGGAACGCATCGAGCTGCGACTCGTCCCCGCGAACGAACCCGTACGGGACCGGGTCGCCATTTTCGAGGCCGAACCCGTCGTGGTGCCGGACGTGGTCGAAAAGCTCCATTCGATCGCCGGTCGGTTTGTGCGGTCCACGGAGCGCCACGAGGTCTCGCGGGCATCGCTCGAGCGGGCGGGCCGGCTGGTGCACGTGCTCGCCGTCGAGGCAAGGCGGCGGCGCTGGCGCGTGGCCGCTCCGCCACGGATTGCCGCGAGCCGGCTGCCGGTGAACTGGAAGCCGGCTCAGGATCGGCACGTCTGGATCACCGCAGTCGGGGTCGAGTTCCGGATCAGGGTCCGGGAGGACGGCGTCCACCACCGGGGACGTCACGAGGCCGACCAGCGGGCCGCCGAAAGGCCAAAGCTCTGGGGCCTCTATCGCAGGCGCCCCGTCCCAGAGGGCGACTACGACCGGGACGCCACCGGCAAGCTCTATCTGCAGCTGGATGGCGGTCGGCCGTTCGGCCAGCGGCGGCGCCGCTCGAACTGGCGGGATCGAGGAGAGATGCGACTGGAAGAGGTCCTCCCAGAGCTGTTCGCCGAGATCGCGACGCGCGTGATCGAGGATGAGCGCGCCATCGAGCAGGCGAGGCTGGATGAGATCGCGCGACAGGAACGCGCGCGACAAGCCGCCATCGAACGCGAACGGCGCTGGCACAAGCTGGTGGATGAGGCGAAGGCGCAGTTCGCCGAGGATCACCGGCGCCGTGATCTGGAGCAAAAGCTCCTTGACTGGGAGATGAGCCGTCGCATCGGCACGTTCATCCGGGCGGCCGAGGACCGCTACAAGGAGGATCCGGCTGCCCAGGAGTGGCTCGGCTGGGCCTTGCGCCTGCGTGAGCGGATCGACCCGCTGACATCAGCTCCGACGCTTCCCGCCAACGTGGAACCAACGCCCGGGGACCTCGGCCGCTTTCTGCCGCCGGGCTGGAGTCCCTACCGCCCCTGACTTGCCCGGCAATGCTCTGAGCATGAGACCCCGCTACCCGGACACCCGGCCCACGCTTCGCATCGCCACCTGGAACTGCCGGGGGGCGATCGACAAGAAGCGGCAGATGTTCGAAAGCCTCGCGGCCGACGTGATCGTGGTTCCCGAGTGCCCGAGCGATCCTCGCATCGCGCAGGAGCTGGGCGTTTCGTTCGCGTGGCGCGGCCAGTCCCCCTCGAAGGGGCTCGGCGTGTTCGGGCTGAACGGCTGGGCCTTTAGCCCCGTCGAGGCCCCGGCCGAGCTTCCCTGGCTTCTGCCACTCGCCCTCGCCGATCCCTCCGGCGGGCAGGTCGCCACGCTCCTAGCGATCTGGACGGTCCAGCGAACGGGGGCGCCTCCCTACGACTCACAGGTCGCGATGGCCATCGACGCATGGCGGCAGGAGATCGAGAACCGCGGGGTGATCCTCGCCGGCGATTTCAACTGCTCAGCCCAAACCGCGGCAACCACCCGTCACCGCGAAAACGTTGACGCACTTGCGCGACTCGGCGCTGAGTCTGCCTACCACGGACATACGGGGCTGGCCCATGGCGAGGAGACCGCGATGACCCTGCGGTGGGTCGGCCGCGGTTCCCTAGAGCACTGGTACCACTGCGACTTCGTCTTCCTGTCCGCGGAGCTCGCCCGTGGCGTCATCGATGTCGCCGTCGGGGATCCGGCGGATTGGATTGGCCCCGGACGGTCTGACCACTGCCCGGTGTCGGTCGACGTCGTGGTTGACGGGCTGGGCACTCCCGGATCCTGCTAGCACCAGGCCCCGCCGGTCGACGGCCCCGGAGGGCCCGGCCCCTGCGGGGAGCCGCGTCGCTCAGACGGAGCGCGCGCCCCTTCCCCTGCTCGTGGGCTTCGACTCGCTCCTCGAAGTGACGAGCGACCTCACGCGCCCAGCCGCGTCTTCTGCGTCTTCGTGCTCCCAGATGCGGAGCACCTCCCAGCCCATCTCCTTGAGGCGCCTGTCGTTCTCGTGGTCACGGGCACGGTTTCGCGCCAGCTTCGGCCCCCAATAGCCGGGGTTCGCGCGCGGCTCGGCTCCGTGCTCAGGGCAGGAGTGCCAGAAGCAGCCGTCGACGAACACGGCCACCCGCGCGCGGGTGAAGGCAAGGTCGGGCCGAGGCGCCGACGGCCCCGACCCGATCCTGAGATCCACGCGGAAGCGCAGTCCCGAGCGGTGGAGCAATGAGCGCAGCCGCATCTCCGGTCCAGTATCCCGGCGCCGATTCGCCTGCATGTTGGCCCGCCGCGGGTTCGGCGCAGCTTCGTCACTCACGTCTCGCCCCTGACCACGTCCGGAGCCGGATGCGCGGTGTCCTGGCGGATCGCTGCCGACACCGGATCTCCACGGCCGACGACTCTAGCCGCGGCGCCGTCGCCGTAGCGGCCCAGGCGAGCATGCAGGTCCAGGCGACCTGCTCGTGTCGCCGCGCGGCTTGCCGATCTCCGGAAGAGGTCACCGCTGGCCCGCGACGCGTCCGGAGCCAGGTTTTCTCCGGCAACGGGCCCCGCCCGGCTGACGCTAACCTAGCCTCCCGGGGAGTGAAATCCGAAAGCGGGCGCGAGAGTATCCCGGCGGGCGACCCGGAGCATCGACGACGTCATGTTGACCTACGCCGAGTGGAACCAGGCGCTCGCCGACCGGTTCTTCCCGCCCGGATTGGCGGGTGCTCCCGTCTATCTCGCGGTCAGCGAAGACGTGCTGAGGGATACGGCCGGAGCCAATGCCGTCGACGAGTTCACGCACGTAGTCCGTGAGCGGTATCTGAGCGCCTACGACGGGCTGCTCGGCAGGAGGCTCAGGGAGGACTTGCGGTGGCGTCACGGGCCGGGGCCTGTGCCCCCGTATCTCGGCCTGCTTGGGCTCTGCGTTCTGGCGGCGTCGGAGATGGCGACCGATGCGGGTCGCGGCATCTGGTCGTCCAACTACTACGCACGGCTCAATCCGCTACTCGGTCTGAAGGCCGATGGGGGGGCGCCACACGGCTTCGACGAGCTCTCGGGGCTCTGGAGGGACCTCGACGCCTGGCTCGCCGAGTGCGGGGGGGATCGCGGCGGGAGCACCGTCTCCACGCACCCGACGCTCGTTCACGTCGGTTACCCGATGTCCCAGGCCATCTTCCCGGTGCGCGACCGGCGCCGCCTTCCCGACTTCTTCGTTTCCGCGGGGCTCGAGCCCGGTCAGGAAGTGAGCGCGGGTGAGCTTCTCCGGCATCTGCGGCGCTGGGCGCATCCCGGTTGCGGGCTGCGAGAGCTGACGATCGACCGGATCGCGGATCCCGGCTGGGAGGAGATGGTTTCCGCCGTCGTGCTGGCCGAGTTCAGGAACTGGGACGGCGCGCTCCGCGACCCGAGCGGACGCCGGCGCGCGGAGGTGACGCTCAACGTCTTCGTGTCCGCTGGCGGCAGCCGGTGCGAGGTGTACTACGTCCCCAAGCAGCCGGAAGGCTTCCCGGACGAGGTGGTCGCGGGCGGGTTGCCTCTCGTCTCCGACGGTGGCGGCTGGTACCAGGCCCTGCCGGAGCACCTGGTGCCTGGAGCATTTGAGAGCGGGATCGTCCTCGTCTCAGACGACGGCCTCCGGTCATTCTCGTTCGAGCCCCGGCCGATCATCCCGCTGCATCAGAGCTTCAACGCGGGGCTCGGGGGCTGGCTTTCGGTCCGGCGCATCCACCTTCACGAACCCTTGCGAGTCGTCCTGCGCGAGGAACGCCTGCCAGCACTCCAGGCCTACCTCCGGCGGGGGGGCGAGGCTGGGCATGCCAGGCCCGCGGCAGGCCTCCCCAGGGGATGGCTCCTGCTCAGCGATGCGGTCGTCACATCGGCCCTCGCGGGCCCGGCCGGAGGCGACCCCGACCTCGAGCGGATCCTGCCCCGGCTCTCGACGTCGATGTCGTTCGATGGGGGCCTTGCCCTCGAGCCTAGGTGCTACCTGCGAGGCGAGGAGCCCATTGTTCACCTCGGCTTGGAAGAGCCTGCCAATCTGCTCCTCGACGGGGAGTCGCAGAGTCTTGCTGCCGGCGGCATCTCGCTCCCGCTTTCGGATCTGGGGCTCCAGGCTGGCCACCACTCGCTTCGCCTAGGGGAGACCAGCCGGTCGTTTCTCGTCAGCGTGGGCGACGCCGGACCGGCGCCGGCCGGCGCCGGCCATCTCTCCTTCATCCTTGAGCGGCACGGACCGAAGGCACGGCTCAAGGCACTTGATGCGCTCGCTGTCGGGGAGGCCCCCGGGCCCGGCCAGATCTGGGTGTCAGGTGCGAGCGTCCGGGGGAACGCAGCCGACGCGCCGCTCGACATGTCGCGCACGCTCCTGCTTCGCCGGGACCACGAGATCGTCGTGGTGGGATACGGCCCGGGCGAGCTCATGGAAAGCGCGGAGACGCCGCGGCCTCGATGGCTCGACCGGATCGGGCCTGGGGCTGGCGCGCAGTTCTACGAGGCCTCCTGCCCCTTCCCGGCAGCGTTCGCCCTCTACCACAGCGGCACGGAATGGCGAGCCGAGGCTCTCGATGTGCGCGAAAGCAACGGCAGTGACCCGCGTCCGACGGAGCTCCGCGGGGCTCATGGAGAAGCCGAGCTCAGATGGGCGCAGCTGCTGTCCGGCGCTGCCGGGGCCGTGGTGCTCCCGCGCTCGGCTACTGATCGATGGGAACGCCTGGTCGAAGCAGCCTCGGCGCTTCTTGCGGAGGCGGCGTGATCCCGGTCAGTCAAACGCTCGATTTCGACGGGCTCACGGGCTGGCTGTGCGACGGTGGAAGCCGCGCCGACATCTCCCCCGGCGACCGCCTTCTCTGGTGGCTGAGTGAGAAGGAGACGGGGTCCTGGGCTGACTTCCGGAAGGCCTACGAGTGGGTCACCGCCAATCAGGGCGACGCTGTCAAGGCGTGGATCATGGCGAGGGACCTGCAGGCGCTCGGCCATGTCGAGTTCGCATGGGAGCATGGCCTCAGCTGGAGCGTGGCGCCGCCAGTCCTCACCCTGCTGCCGAGCAGTGGGGGATTGTCCTACCTGACGGGCGCACGCACGCGGGCCCTCATCCAGGCCCTCAACGACATGACGGCCCTCGATTTCTACCCGGAAGCCGTGAAGCAGGGCGACATGGGGCCCCACGGCATCTTCCTGCTGTTCGGCTCCGCCCAGGATCCGGAGGTGCTCGCCCAGCGCCTGGGCATCCAGTACACCTATTCCGTCGCCGAGGTGCTCGCGGGGGTCTTGCCCCAGCTCGCGGACATGATGGCCACCGAGCCGTCGCCGTTCCGGATCGGCTTCGATAAGGAGCGGTTCGATCCCGGAACCCTCTTCTGGGCCGAGGCCCCGGAGCCCGAAGAGAAGCTCGTGCCCGGGCTCTACCGGATGCGGACCTACGGGGGGACCGAGTACCGGTTCCTTTCGGCGACGAGGCACGTCATGTCATGCCAGCCTGAGCCGGCGGCGTACGAGTCGCTGCGTTACGCGGGCCGGAAGATCCTGCGGTACGAGCCGGGCGCGAAAACGCTCATCGTCCCTGCCGCGGTGCGGCTCCCATCCCTCCATGCCCGCGCGGCGACGCTGTCGAGCGGACTGCTGCCCGAGCCCGTCCTTGTCAACGGGCGCACGGAGCTGAGGTACGAGAACGTCAGCCCGGGGGTCGCCGGCGCGATCCTGACAACCCTCTCCCAGGCGGTCTAGCTCGATGCTCGATGCGATGTCCCTCTTCGACTCCCTCCTCGGGGACTACGTCCGCTACTACGAGACGCCGTTCGCGCTGAGGGATCAGGACATCGCGCGCGAACGGAGCCGTCTGCTGTGGCAAGACGGGGTCATCCACCGGCGCCCGTGGCTTGAGCCGGTCGCCCGGTACGAGGTCGTTGACCGCTCGCTCCGCGAATCGATGGCCGAGGCTGGAGCACCCGATGAGCTCGCGGACTTCATCACGCCGGGACTGTTCCTCGCGGATGCGCGTCTCAGGACACACCAGGAGGATTCGCTCAGGAGATCGCTCGGCGGGGAGAACGTCGTCGTCACCGCAGGAACGGGCTCCGGCAAGACCGAAGCCTTCCTGCTGCCGATCCTCGCGCGGCTCATTGCTGAATCGCGGTCCTGGACTGGGCCGTCGGCCGGCGCGCCTGGCGAGTGGTGGGCTCACGGTAGCGGCAGCTACACGCCGCAGCGGCAGGGGGAGAAGAGGGACGCGTCTATCCGCGCACTGATCCTCTATCCGATGAACGCCCTTGTGGAAGACCAGCTGATGAGGCTTCGCAAGGTCCTCGACTCGCCCCGCGCCCGCCAGTGGCTCGACTCGGAACGCGGCGGCCACCGCTTCTACTTCGGCCGCTACACCGGCCAGACGCCCGTATCGGGGGCCCGCGACAAGGCCCGCGAGAAGTCGCTGAGAACCGAGCTCCGCCAAGCGGCCGCCCGGGCCGAGCGCGTGCGCGACGACGACGGGCGCCGCTACTTCCTGCCGCAGCTCGACGGCGCCGAGATGCGCTCGCGCTGGGACATGCAGGACTTCCCGCCAGACGTGCTCATCACGAACTACAGCATGCTCAACATCATGCTGATGCGGCCCGCCGAGCGGGAGATGCTCGCCCGGACCAAAGCGTGGCTCGCGGCGGACCCGTCGCGCGTGTTCACGCTCGTGGTGGACGAGCTCCACGTCTACCGCGGGACGACGGGAAGTGAGATCGCCTACATCCTGCGCAAGCTGTATGACGCGCTCGGGCTCTCCAGCAGTCCCGATCAGCTGAGAATCGTCGCGACCAGTGCCTCGGCTGGCGGCGCGACGGCCGACTTCCTCTCGTATCTCGAGCAGTTCTTCGCTCGCAGCTCGGCCTCTTTCGCCTTGCTGCCGGGGCGCATTCAGATGCCAGCTGCCGATCTCGGCCCCCTCAGGGCGGCGCAGCCAGTTCTCGCCGGGATCGGACGAGCTCACCGCGATGGCGCTGATGTTGATGCTGCCATCGAGAGCGCGTGCCAGCACCAGGGCCTGAGCCCGGGAAGCGCCGTCCTCGCCGAGGCGCTGCAAGCAGAGCCTTCGTTCATCAGCGCCTGCGCCGATGGGGACGGCGTTCGTGCCGCCAGCGAAGCCGAAATCGCGAGCCGTCTGTTCCCGGGCGGCGACGAGTCAGCGGGCGACAGCGCACTCGCGGTCAGGGGACTCGTCGCACTGCTTCACCGCTCTCACGACGAGCGCCACGATCCGGCAACGCTCCGGGCGCACTACTTCTTCCGGACAGTGCAGGGCTTCTGGGCCTGCTCCAATCCCGGCTGCGACCAGGTCCCAGATGACTGCTCCTCACCGGACCGCAAGATCGGAAGGCTCTATTCACGTCCGCAGCTCATCTGCGATTGCGGCGGCAGGGTTCTCGAGCTCCTCTACTGCCAGACGTGTGGCGAGGCCTATCTCGGGGGCTACCGAGCGCCGTCTGAAGAACAAGGCTGCTGGTACCTCGTACCCGACATCCCATTGCTCGAGGGCCTGCCTGACCGGATTGATGACTCGAAGCTCATCACGCGGTACGCGCTCTACTGGCCGCGCCCGGAGCAGCAGCCCGAGGACATGCACTGGGAGCGCCAGGGGACGACGTTCAGCTTCGCGAAGGCCAGGTATCGGCCTCTCAGCGGTCAGCTGGAGGCGCGGGCGCAGGGGTACACCGGCTGGACATTCGGCATCGCTGGGAAGGAAGCCGAGTCCAAGGGCGCCCTGCCAACGAAATGCCCCCAGTGCGGCGACGACTGGGAGCTGGGCTTCCTGCCTCCCGACGACCCCGGGCGCATGCGGTCACCGATCCGCTTCATGCGGGCCGGCTTCGAGCGGGTCGCACAGGTCGTCGGTGACTCGCTCATGCGGGCGATCGGTGCTGACGGTGGGCAGCGCAAACTCGTCGCTTTCTCGGACAGCCGCCAGGATGCGGCGAAGCTCTCTATGGGCCTGGAAAAGCGCCACTACCAGGATCTGGTGAGGCTCATCGTCGCCCAGGTCGCAACAGAGCGGACTCCCCGGGGAGCGGCCCTGGAGGCGTTCGATGCCTTCAAGGCCGGAGAGAGCGACCCGGCTGGCTTCCTCGCCGCGATCGAGTCGCTCCGCGCCGTTGACCCTCAGCTTCGTGAATCCCTCGAACGAGGGGCGGGACCGTTCGTCCAGCCCGCTGACACCGCTGCGATCGAGAATGCCCGCCGCATTGCGGGACGCGACCGATGGGGACTGTTCCAGCTACGTGAGGCGGCTTGGGCGCGCCTTCTCAAGCTCGGGATCAACCCGGGCGGGCCCGGGCCGAGCAAGTCGGAGTACCGCCAGGCTGCCAATGACTGGCGGAGCTGGACGACGATCTTCGACTGGGCGGCCCAGCCGGTCGAACCCCGGGCCGGCATCTCGCTGGAGGCCCGGCAGCACCTGACTGACCTGCGTGATGCTCTTCTGGAAGAGCTCCTGCAGATGGTCTTCGCGCGCACCCGGCGTGATCTCGAGAGCATCGGCGCGGGATCGGTCGTGACATCCCCTGAGTTCGTCCCCGCCAAGCCCGGTTTCCTCCCCCACGTCACGGACGAGGAGGTCGAGCAGGCGCTGCGCTCCGCCATCCGGATCCTCGGTGACCGCAGGCGGTTCCTCGGTTCGAAGAAGGCGGGCAAGGACGCGCCGCCACAGGAGCTGGCGAAGTACTGGAGGGCGGTCGCCCATCAGTGGAACGGGGACCCAGAGTCCGTCATCGACTTCCTCTCGGGGCAGCTCACGAAGTCCCGTGCCGCGACGCAGTATCTGCTCGACCCCGAGCAGCTTTTCGTGGATCCCGGGGGCGGGCTCGAGTGGGCGTGCCGCGACTGCGGATGCCGCCATCTCCATCACTCGGCGGGCGTGTGCACGGATTGCTGCGCGGCCCTCCCGGAGGAACCCGCGCCGTTTGATCCCGGCGACGACTACTACGCCTACCTCGCACTGAAGGCGGGGAAGCCATTCCGGCTCCACGCCGAAGAGCTGACAGGGCAGACCGACCGCGCTGATGCGCAGGCGCGCCAGGCTCAGTTCCAGCGCGTTTTCATCGGAGATGACGAAGTGCCGCTCGTGGATGAAGTCGACCTCCTCAGCGTCACGACGACGATGGAAGCCGGGGTCGACATCGGGGCGTTGCGGGCCGTTCTCATGGCCAACATGCCGCCGATCCGCTTCAACTACCAGCAGCGCGTCGGGCGAGCTGGGCGCCGGGGCGAGCCACTGGCCGCCGCACTGACCATCTGCCGCGGCCGGTCCCACGACGACTACTACTTCGAGCACCCGCGCCGGATCACAGGAGATCCGCCCCCGGAGCCCTACATCGACGTCCGCTCCCCGGAGATCGTCCGGAGGGCCTTCCTGGCGGAGGCGCTGCGGATGGCGTTCGAGGAGGCCGTCAACTCCGACGCTTTCGTACCCGGCGAGAACGTCCACGGCCGCTTCGGCTCAGCTGCAGATTGGCCCAAAGTCGCCCCGGATGTGGGCCAGTGGCTCAGAACCAATGTGAGGCGCCTCGCTGAGTCGGCACAGGCCCTCACTGCCTTCACGAGCCACGACGGCGATGCAGACAGGACCGAGCTCATCCGGTGGGTGACTGACGCCGCGCCGGGGCGGATCGACGCGGTGGCTGACCCCAATTCGCACTATCAGTCGCCGGACCTCAGCGAGCGCCTGGCGGAAGCCGGGCTCCTGCCGATGCTCGGCTTCCCGACCCAGCAGAGGTTGCTTCACCTGCGCTGGCCGCAGGCCAGGCACTGGCCCCCGCCTTCGGTCGACCGTGATGCGGCGCTCGCCGTCGTGTCCTTCGCGCCGGGTTCTGAGATCGTCAAGGACAAGGGGGTCTACACGGCCGTTGGCTTCGCCTCATACCGGCGAGTGAACGGCGCGGTCCTGCCCGACAAGGACCCCCTCGGCTACGAGCAGGCCCTGTCGGCATGTTCCGAGTGCGGCGGGCTTTGGCTCGACCATCAGAACGAGGATTCGTGCCGGAACTGCGGGGCGACGTGGAACCCGGATCGCCTTACGGGATACCGCGAGATCGACGCGGTGATGCCGAGGGGCTACCGGGCGACGTACAAGCGGCCAGCGGACTTCAAGGGATGGCTCGAGTGGAGCCCGACCAGCGGCCGCGCCCGCCTCGCCACGCTGACGCTCCCCGCGAGCGAGGCGGGGCATGCCCGGCTGCGAAGCGGATCTGCGCCCGTTTTCCAGCTCAACGACAATGGCGGGCGCTTGTACCGCGTCGCTGCCGCTGACGACCCGCGGGAGGGCTGGATCGACCTCACGGCCAGAGAAGACGAAGACTTAGCCGTGCCGGTCGACCCCGCGTCAGAGCGGCCGATCGCCCTGTCCGCGCGCAAGACGACCGACGTGCTCATCATCAACGTCGGCGACTCTGCCGCGGCCCCGGGGCTGGCGCTCCGGGCGGACACGCCCGCCCGCAAGGGCGTCTGGTACTCGTTCGCCTTCCTCCTCAGGGACGCGGCGGCCCGGGTGCTCGACGTCGACCCGGGCGAGATCGATGCCGGCGTTACCCCCGAGCGCCTGCCGGGGGGAGGCTGGATCGCCAGCATCTTCCTCAGCGACTACCTCGAGAACGGCGCCGGCTACTCGACTCATCTCGGGACGCCGCAAACCTTCTCGGAGCTCCTGGCGGAGGCGCGCGGCTGGGAGAACGATCCGCAGACCCATGGAGGACCGGGAAGCGAGCCGTGCGATAGCGCGTGCTACGACTGCCTGAAGGACTACCGGAACATGGCGTTCCACGGCCTCCTCGACTGGAGGCTCGCCTGCGATCTCCTCGACCTGCTGGCGACCGGTTCCGTCGATCTGCTCGCGAGATGGAGCCGCCTGCGCAGCCGGGCCCTCGGATCCTTCCGCAAGGGGTTCCCGGGGTTCGAGATGGATGAGCGGGCGGGCCGGCAGGTGCTCGTCTCCGATGCCGCGGCCATCGTCCCGGTGCATCCGCTGGAGGAGACTTCGCCCGCCTCGCTCGGAGGAGAGCTCGCCGGCGTTGTGGCCGAGCTCGAGGGCGACGGCTTCGCATTGGGCGGCGAGCGCCCCGTGGTCCTGGCAACAGACTTCGACCTCATGCGCCGGCCAGGGCACGTCTACACCGGGATCTGGGCGTGAGCGGCACCCCCCGCCGGACTCCGTCTCCCCATTGCCGCCAGTACGTCACCCCCGCGGGAGCAGCGGTCCTCACGCACTGCGCCCTTCAAGCGGGCTTCCGTGATGACCCCACGGCTTCGGCTGACATACCCCCGAGCCCGGCGATGTGCATCGGCTCCGCGGCCCACCTCGTCCTCGAGCGAGCAGGCGCGGGAGAGCTTCCAACCGAGGAGGCAAGAGCGGGGGCCTGGGATTCGGCCATTCAGGCCCAGGCCGACGCGCTCCAGGAGAAGACGACTCCCCCGGCGTGGGCGTCGCGGCCGTCATCCTGGCCCTACTACGAACTCAAGCGGGCGCGGACGCTTCGCCTTGCTAGCCGGCTCGCCGCTCTTCGCGGGAGCGGCGGCCCGCCTCCCGGAGGCTCTCCGCACGCGAGCCCAGCTGCAGACTTCGAAGTATGGCGTGAGGCTCTCAACGGGCGGCTCAAGGGCCGGATCGACGTCGTCCGGCGCGGGCCGCCGAAGACCATCGAGGACTACAAGACCGGCAAGGTCAACGATGAAGACACGGGGGAGATCAGGCAGGAGTATCTGGTCCAGATGGCCCTCTACGCCGTCCTTGAGCACGCCCACGACGGCATCTGGCCCGAGAGCGCCGAGCTGATACCCCTGACCGGGCCGCCGGTTGAGCTCGCGATCGACCCGGCCCTCGCGACCCGGCACGCCGAGGAGGCCGTCGCGGCGCTGGACGCGTACCTCGCCGCGGCGGAGGCGGGCGAGCTCGAGTCGCTCGCGCGCCCGTCGGCGGGAAACTGCCGGTGGTGCCCGTTCTCAGTCCATTGCGGCCCATTCTGGGCGAGCTGCGCGGAGGAGTGGCTCTCGCTCGGGGTCACCGCGATGAGCGGGCTCATCCAGCAGATCTCACCCGCCGGGGAGCTGCGGACGCTCGCACTGGATTCCTGTGCGGGGAGCATCAGGGGGCAGGTGCGCATCCGCGGCCTGGAGCCGGTGCAGCTCCCTCCCGGCTTGTCCCCGGGCGACTCGATCGGGGTGACGAACGTCCGGCTCGCAGGTTCCGGAAGTGAGATCTGGGCGACGCCGGCGACGAGGGTCGAGCGGGCAGTGGCTGGCGTCGCAGCCTAGACGCGCCGCGGGCCCGTGAGGCCATCTGCCGCGCCGAGGATGTCATCGCGGTCCGGCAGGTGGACGTTGCCGTACTCGTGACGGGTCGGGAGCTCGAGCCTCGCGAACCTGAACGGGCCACCGGTCACGATCTCTTCCGCCGGGGTCTTCCGCCCGGTTGCCCCGTCCAGGAACTTCTCGTTCTTGATGCTCAGGGAGAGGCACAAGTCATCGACCCAGCAATCCACGCGGAAGAGGACGTCCGCCAGGACGTGGTACCGGGCGTCGACGCCCGCCTCGCGGAGCACGGAGATGACGTACAGCTCCCTGAGGAAGGAGAGATAGGCGTTCCCCACCCTCCACCGCATTGCGTCGCGAGCGAGTTCCCTGTCGGTTCCGTCCTTGATCGCCTGGGAGACGGTGTCCTGCGCGGGCTGAGTGAGCATCATCTGAACCTCCGATGACGCGCGGGCTCGGTCCCGCAGGTCCTGGTACGCCGGGACCCGGCGGCCGTCCTCCAGGACGAAGTGCAGCACGTGCTGGAACGCGAAGGCGGGGTGCCAGTCCACGATGAGCGAGACCGACCGTGCTTCCACGCCGTTGACCGACCCGAGCGCGTGGATCGTCCGCTCGCACGCCTGTTCCACGTCGCCGGGCGTGACGTCGTAGAGGAACCGGGTGACGCAACGCTCAACGAAGGGGACGACCTTATCGCGCTTGCCGGGCTGCTCGCGCCAGAGGCGAAGCCGCTCCGCCGCCCCTGGGGAGCGACCCGGGAAGTGCGCGACAACCTGTGCGTACGTCGTTTCCGCCGGAGTCGCCTGGAAGCGCGGGATCACGCTTCGGCGGTGCTGGATGCGAGCGCATCTGCAAGGAAGGGCGAAGGGTCTCCCGCCCACGTCAGGAGCACCTCGTCCCGGGCTCGCGTCAGGCTGACATAGAGGAGCTGGCGCTCAAGTTCCAGAGCGGCGTCGCGGTCCCGCTCGTCGCCGGCCTGCTTGATGGCGTAGGCATTGGGTATCGCATCCGACGAAGCATCGATGACCGCGCCGATTTTGAACTCAAGTCCCTTGGCCCTGTGCATCGTCACCAGCTGAACCCCGCCGGCCTTCGGTCCTGGCTTCGCAGGCTCGAGCAGGACCGCGCTGATCCCGGCGTCCGATAAAGCACCAGCTGCGGCCATGAGCAGCCTCTTGGTGCGGGCGAACACTGCGATCTCGGGCGGGGCCACTCCCGCCGCAATCCGGTCGGCGATTGCCGCGGCGACGTACTGGTACTGCTCCGACGGGTCATCGAAGCTCACCACCTCGGGCGCGGCACCGCCGCGGATGCTGCGGCAGCCGTCGCGCAGCTCGTCATTCCCCTCCAGGTCGTCCCCCGCTGCCAGGAGCTTGTCGGCGAAACGGCGGATCTGCTCAGTGGTCCGGTAGTTGACCCGCAGGACCCGCGAGCGCCCCCGCACCTCGATGCCTGCCGATCGCAGGCTGGTCCGGTGAGCGAAGATCCTCTGGCCGCCGTCTCCCACGACCATCAGGCCGTCCGTCCCGTTGCCGCCGAGCACGCCCGCGAGGCGTAACGCCTGAGGGCTGAGATCCTGGACTTCGTCGACGATGACGCTATCCCAGCGTCGTCGGGCGCCCGCATCTGTGACGAGCTCCCTCGCGCTGCGGCACAGGCCCTGCCAGTCGGTGAGCTCGCCAGCCCTCAGGTGTTCCTGGAGCCGGCTCATGACCTCCCAGACCGCGTCGCGCTGAGCACCCGATAAAGGGGTGCCACGGCCTGCCCGGTTCACTGTCCGGTACGAGTCCCTGTCGTCGATGCCATGCGCCTGGATGACGAAGTTCCATTCGGCGAGCATGGCCGCGGTCCCGAGGGGCAGCTCCCGCCCACGGCAGAACCTCTCGAGAAGTCCGCCGATCTCGGCGTCCCCCAGGACCCGCTGATACCGGTTGCCGGCGAGGGAGCTCGCCACCTGATGCACCGTGCGCACGTCGATGCGCGACAGCTCCTCGCTGGTGCAGAGCAGGCCGAGGTTATGCCCGATGTTGTCGCAGAGCGTCGTGACATAGCTCATGACGAGCACCCGCCTGCCCTGCCGCGACAGCTGCCGCGCCCGGTGCATAGCGACGACACTCTTGCCGGTTCCGGCGCTGCCGGTCACCTTTGCGGGGCCCGAGAAGCTGGCGTTCACGAGGTACCGCTGCGACGGGTGCAGGAAGGCGATCCAGGTGGAGAGCGGGGCCGCGAGCAGCCGCTCGAGGTCATCCAGGTCCGGTGAGATTGACCCGTCTGTGGACTCCGCCACTGCCGCGACGGCCAGCTCGAGGGCTTGCGGGGCGGGCGGGGAGACGATCTTCCCCTCGGCGAGATCGAGAAGCCTTCCGCCGACGTCGGCCGGGAGCTCATCAACCGCCGCAAGGAGGTCATCTACTGCGCGTACCTCGCGGACCCAGGGAAGCCAATCACCGGGCAGCCCGAGGCTGAGCAGGTAGTCCGGTGAATGAGCGGCGAAGAGCGGCTGAACCAGGGGGCCGCGGCGAGGCGGCTCGGCGAGGGGAGGGGCACTCACCTCAGGCGCACTGAAGATCTGAAGAGCGCCCGTCCGCCCGTTTCGCTCGACGCGCCTGTTCGACGCCCAGGCGTAGGCACGATCATGGCGATCGACGTACAGTAGGTAGTCGTCCGCGCCGTCCCGGTAAACGATTGCGCGCACATCGTCGTTCACGCGCGCCGACCACAGCCCGGCGGTCCGCGCCCGCTGGACCCTCTCCATGCTGATCCCCGGCCGCGTCTTGTCATCCGTGTAGCGGCGTAGGAACTGCCACACCCGGGCCGCCATGCTCGAGTCGAGGGAACTCACCGCATCCAGGAAGCTCCGCTCGATTGCGATGCTCAATCAGGCCCCCGTGACGCAGACGCCATTGTCGCGCGCGTTTCCGGAACAAGAAGCGTACGCAATCGGACCCTATCGTCAGCTCTTGACGGCACAGGCCCGGGCTCAGCACGCGCCACCCGCCGCGGCGATCGTTACCGGCGTCTGCAGGGCGTCCGGAGCCTCGCCTAGTCTTCCGGCCGTGGCCCACCAGCGGGAACTGAGTTCCATTGAGATCTGCGCCGGCGCCGGCGGCCAGGCCCTCGGCCTCGAGCGAGCCGGCTTTCGCCACCTCGCACTCGTCGAGAACGACCCGGCCTGCTGCGAGACCCTCCGCGCCGTGAAGGGATGGAGGGATCAAGTCCTGCCGATCAGCGTCAAGCACTTCTACGCTGCCGAGTTCAGGGGCGCGGTCGATCTCTTCGCTGGTGGGGTACCGTGCCCGCCCTTCAGCCGGGCCGGGCGCCAGCTCGGCGCAGGCGATGAGCGGGATCTCTTCCCCACGGCCGTGCGGCTGATCAGGGAGTCCCGGCCGCGCGCCGTGATGCTCGAGAACGTGCGCGGGCTCATGCACGCAGGGTTCGAGGAGTACCGGCGTGAGGTCATCACGCGGCCGCTTGAGGAAGCCGGTTATGTCTCCTACGGCTGGGAACTGCTGGAGGCAAGAGATTTCGGCGTGCCCCAGCTTCGGCCGCGCGCGATCTTCGTGGCGCTCCGGGAGGACGCCGCGGGCTACTTCCGGTGGCCGGATGAAACCGACCACACGCCCCCGCCGACTGTTGGGCAGGCACTTCGCCGGGAAATGGGCAGGAGTGGCTGGAAGGGTGCGGCGGCGTGGGCGGACAAGGCCGACTCGATCGCGCCAACGCTTGTGGGCGGGTCGAAGAAGCACGGGGGCCCGGACCTCGGGCCGACCCAGGCCCGGAAGCAGTGGGAGAAGCTTCACGTCAATGGCAAGCTCGTCGCCGTCGATCCCCCGGGCCCGGAATGGAACGGGGAGCACCCCATCCTCACCGTCCGGATGGCAGCGATTCTGCAGGGCTTCCCGCGGGACTGGCCGTTCTCGGGACCGAAGACCGCCGCCTACCGGCAGGTCGGCAATGCGTTTCCGCCCCCCGTGGCTGAGGCGGTCGGCCGCAGGATCGCCGACGCCCTCGCACTGGCGGACGCGGCAGCTGACGCTAAGCCCGCGGACCAGAGGCCTGTGCAAACGGTCTTGACCGTCTAGCCCGCGTCCCCGCCACAGGGTCGCCCCCGACTCCGTGGAGGCCCTCGCTGACCGCCGGTACGCCGTCCTGGCTCGTCTGGCGGGGCCACGAAAGCGGCCCCGCTACTCCGATAGCGCGTCGCTGAGCGCCTTCCGGATCCTCTCGCGGTGTGGCGCCGGCATCTGGTTGTACTGGGCCCAGAGCTTCTCCAGCGCGGTGAAGCTCCTCCGGCCGGCAAGCATCCACTGCGCGAGCGTGCGCTTGTCGGCCTTCGAAAGCTCGAGGACCCGGCGAGTCACGAGGTCGGGGTCAATAGGCGGCTCGGAGTCGTCGCGCGCCTGCTCGTTGCACAGATGGCACTCGAGGCGCAGGTTGTCGAGATCGTCGGTGCCGCCGCGGTTGAGCGGGATGACGTGCCCGATCGTCAGGCGCGGCCTGACGCCCGGCAGGTCCGGATACTCGGTCTCGGGGTCGATCCCGCATACGAGGCAGCGAGCCCCGTCCCGCTCGAAGAGCTTTCTCCGCGTCGCCGCCGAGATGCGGGCTCCGGGCCACCGGAAGCCGTCCTCCCAGACGTGGAGCCCGATCGCTTCGAGCTTGAGCTGGTGCGGCTTGAGGTCGGCGCTGTCCTTATAGGTCCGGATCTTCCAGCCAACCTTGCGCAGGTCGCGCATGCGGCGGTCGACCTGCTCGGTGTTCGGGACGACCTCCCGCAACTGGCTCTTCTCGAAGATGTTTCCTTCGCCGACCTCTGTGGCGAGGTAGTGCGCCACCCGCTTCGCTGCCCCCGCGCTGCTGTCCCTCCAGAGCGCGCTCATGTCCCCTCCTCGTGTCCGCGGCGCGGTTGCCAGAGAGGTACTCTTTCACGCCGGACGCCGCCTTTCAACCGCCGAACGCAGCCGGAGACCGCCGAAAGCTGCCGCCTCGCATCGACCGGCCTCACCGGTTCCGAACTCTCGGCGGCTGATCGTCGGGCGGAACCGCAGCCGGTCGCGGCGCTCGGAGCGCCTCGCGCGTCGCCGTGGACGCGCCGGAGGGGACGCCGTGCGGGCCACCGCGAGTTGGAGCGTCTCGAAGCGGCGGGCATGGTCGAGCGCCGGCTTGCCGGGCGCCTGGCCCTCAGATGACGCGACACCGCGGACCTGTCACGCTCGAACCCATGGGGCGTACGACCGTGGAGGTAGGGCTACCGGATGACGTCTTCGTCCGTGCCCTCACGCTGATCGCGCCCCGTGACGTGGTGTAGGAGCGGCGCCGGCTGAAGGCAGGGCCGGCCACCGCGAGCTCCGAACGTCGGTTCATCCCCATGAGCCGAACGAGGAGGAGGCCCGCGATGGCCGACACCCACAACCTGAGCACCGACGCCCTGGTGCGCAAGGTCCTCACCGACGATCACGCCGATCTGGTGCGTGAGGCAGTGAGCTTCCTCTGCCACCAGATCATGGAGGCCGAGGTCAGCGCGCAAATCGGAGCCGGCCTGGGTGAGCGCGCCCCTGCCGAGCGCGCCACGCAGCGCAACGGGTACCGCGAGCGCCGCTGGGACACCCGCGCCGGCACGCTCGATCTGTTCATCCCGAAGGTCCGCCAGGGCTCGTACTTCCCGAGCTTCCTGGAGCCGCGCACCCGCGCCGAACAAGCGCTGGTGGCGGTGGTAATGGAGAGCTACGTCAACGGCGTGTCGACGCGCAAGGTCGAGCGCGTCGTCGAGCAGCTCGGGGTTGCGGGGATGTCCAAGAGCCAGGTCTCGCGGATGTGCGCGGCCCTGGATGAGCAGGTAGTCGCCTTCCGGGAGCGCCCGCTGGAGGGTGCCTACCCGTACCTGTGGCTGGATGCCAAGGTCGAGAAGGTGCGCGACCCCGACGGACGGGTTCGCCGTAAGGCCCTGGTTGTGGCGTACGCGGTGCACGAGGCCGGCTACCGCGAGGTGATCGCCCTCGACGTCGGGGCCACCGAGTCGAAGGCCTTCTGGCGCGAGTTCCTGCGCTCGCTGGTGGCCCGCGGCCTGCATGGGGTCGAGCTGGTCGTCTCCGATCAGCACGAGGGCCTCAAAGCGGCGATCGGCCAGATCCTGGGATGCCCGTGGCAGCGGTGCACCGTCCACTTCCTGCGCGAGATGCTCGGCCACGTGCACCGCGGTCAGCAAGGGATGGTCGGGGCGGCGCTGCGCCAGGTCTTTCAGGCGACCTCAGGCGAGCAGGCCCGCCAGGTCTGCCGCGAGGTGATCGTGCGCCTGGAGTCCGCGGCGCCCAAGGTGGCGGCGCTCCTAACCGAAGCCGAGGACGACCTGCTGGCCTTCTACGCGATGCCGGCTGAGCACTGGTCGAAGCTGCGGAGCACCAATCCCCTGGAGCGGGTCAACCGCGAGATCGGCCGGCGCACCGACGTGGTTGGCATCCTGCCCAACGACGCCGCCCTCCTACGCCTTGCCGCCTCCTTGCTGATCGAGCAGAACGACGAGTGGCTGGTGGGCCGGCGCTATCTGTCGGAGGGCTCGATGGCGCTGGTGCTCGGGCGCGGTGCTGAGAACGCCTCGGAACCGGCCGCGCTCACCGGCAAGGTCGCCTGATGGGTGGCCCGCGCGGCGTCCGCCGCGACCTCTGCGGCGCCCTCGCCTGCGGCTCGGCCACCCCCGGGTCGCGGCGGTGCATCACGTCAGAGAGCGCCCCGATGTAGCGTCACCTCACCGACGGGTCGGAGCTACACCACGTCGCGGGGCGCAACTCGGCCGGACATCACCGGGACATGACCTTGGCGGGATTCGGCACCCTCGGGGGGTTGCGTCGACCTCGGGATCCCAGTCAGAACGCGCTGCCTGGGGTTGCTCTTCGGGCAGGACTCGACTCGAACCTGCAGCCGTACCGTCGCTCAGCGGACCCGGCCGTCAGGAGTCGTCGTCAGTCGAGGAACTGGCGACGCACGCGGTCGAGTTCCTCGTGGGTGATCTCGCCGTGTTCTGCCTCCCAGGCGACTACCGCGGCGAGCGAGTCCTGGAGGTCCAACTCGCGATCAAGCAGATCCACGATGAGCAGCGACAGATCGCCATGGTGGCGCACCTTAGCAAGCACCAAGGCACGGGCGAGGATCTTCTCGGGAAGATCGATCTCCACGGTCGCCCGAGACATGCCCCGAGCGTGACAGGTGCCTTGGTCTGCGTCATCCCCCGGATTTCCAGCCAATGGAAATGCCGCTGCCGGGCTGCTTGACCGTCCCCGATGGCGGCGACCGTTGATAGCGCCGACGGCGGACTACGCGAGAAACCGGCTGGGTTGGTATTGCTCGCGCCATAGTTTGCAGGCAAGGGCGACCGGCCTGCTTACCCGCCGCAGGGCGGGCACAACGGAGACTGCTCCGTTCGCCGGTCGCCCTTGCCGATACGTCGAGTGGTCCAGTTCCGCGCGTTCGACCGAGGCGACCCGTGGTCTGCGCCTAGCCCGCGGAGGCGAGCTGGCTGGCGAGGATGTGATCGAATCGTCCCATTCTGCGCGAGAGGGGCCAATGAGACGAATTCGTCTCTTTGACGCAGATTTGCGCTAAAGTGATGATATGAGCACATCACACCGTTGGTCAGGCGACGCACAACCAGCGTCGTTCCGGATCTACAACGCGAGCTCTTTCGGGGCCGCGGTGCGTGAGTTCCGAAAGCAGCGCGGGCTAACCCAGCAGGAGCTGGCCGATCGCGTGGGGGTGACCCGCCGGTACATCGTGGCGCTCGAGAACGGAGAGCGGACAGAGGCGCTGCAGCGGCTGGTAAGCGTCCTGCAGGCCCTCGATACGCGCGTGGTCATCGAGGAAGCCGAATGGTGAGCGAACTGGCCGTGTGGATGTACGGCCAGCGCGTCGGGGACCTGACCCGATCCCGGGGTCGGCTGTCGTTCCGCTACACCCCCGGGCTCGAGTTGGGCGCCCCGCTGGTGTCGGTCGCGATGCCGGTTCTGAGCACACCCTGGCGCGGCTCCGTGGTCCATGCCTTCTTCAACGGGCTCCTGCCGGAGGGCGAGGCCCGTCGGATGCTGGCCTACGACTTCGGGCAGATCGACCCGGCGGACGTGATGGGGATGCTCGCGGCGCTCGGGCGTGACTGCGCGGGAGCGCTGGTCATCCTCGAGGGCGACGAGGAGCCGCCGGCAAACGGCGAGCCGGAGCCGATCGAGGAGGCGGACATCGCCGAGAGGCTGCGACGGCTGCGGATCGAGCCGCTCGGAGCTGGCGGACGTGTGCGCGTCTCGCTTGCCGGCATGCAGGCGAAGCTCCTTCTGGCGAAGACCCCCGACGGCTGGGCGCTGCCCGTCGACGGAGCGCCGTCCACGCACATCCTCAAGCCCGCCACCCCGATGCTGGCGGACTCGGTCAGGATCGAGGGGTATTGCCTCCGGGTCGCCGCGGAACTCGGCCTGGAAGTCGCGCATTGTGAAGTCAGCAGCTTCGACGGCATCGAGGTTCTCGTCGTCGAGCGCTACGACCGGGTCCCTCACGACGGTGCTACCGAGCGGGTGCACCAGGAGGACCTTTGTCAGGCCTCGGGCGTCGAGCCCGAGGCCAAGTACGAAGCGCGCGGGGGTCCCGGGCTGCGCGCCTGCGCCCGTGTACTGCGGGAGTGGTCGGACCCCGCCGAGCTGTGGCGGCTCCTCGACTTGACGGTGCTCAACGTCGCCCTGGGCAACCCCGACGCCCACGCGAAGAATTTCGCGTTGCTGCACGAGCGCAGCGGCCGTGTCCGGCTGTCTCCCGCCTACGACATCATCGCAACGCTGCACGACCCGCGGGTCTCGACCGAGGCGGGGATGAGCGTGAACGGCCAGAGCGATATCTCCAGGATCACTCGTGGCGACCTCGTCGCAGAAGGCGCCTCCTGGGGCCTTGCCGCTGAGCGGTGCCAGGAGCGCGTCGATGACCTCTTGGACCGCCTGCCCGGGGCGCGGGACCGCGCCGGTCGGGCGCTAAGGCCATCCCCGGAGGCACTAGCAGCGATCCGTGACCAGACGAGGCGACTGACCGTCTCTTCCTGACTGCGGCGTCGGCGCCGAGGATCTGCACGGCGCCATCGTCGTCGCCCTCAGGTCTGCGGACACGCACGAGCATCCTCACCGGCGTGCCGGCCGTACCTGGCTCGCGCGCTGGGCTGCTCGGCCAACTAGCTGCCCTCTAGCTTGGTCGCGCCGGGCCAGGCGGATGATTGGAGGCCGGGCGATCTCGGTCGGAGGAACCGGCGCCGTAACTGGTACGCCGTGGGCGCGACGATCGATGGCGCCCACTGGTCGGCGGCTCGGGAGCCTTATCGCGGAAAGCGGCAAATCCAAGCCCTCCGCGTCGGCCGCGCCAGGTTGCCGGTGTGCCCTTCCTTCGAGTGTTTTCGCTTCGCGCGGTCCGCGCGGTCGCGTCCCCAGCTCTGCCGACCCGGGTCGGTGACAGCCTCAGGTCGGTGGGAAAGATCGCCGTTTTTCCGGCGGCCGTTTGCAGGGGATTCTGCCGTGATGAAGGCACATCAAGTCCCGCAACGGCACAGAGCTCGAGATCGATGGTTCGCTGTGCGGCCCGGCCGCAGCAGAGCCGCGTCGCGCAGTCCCCCGGCCATCGGTGCTCGGGGGCTCGCGTGACGGTGACGGCCCGCATCGGAGTTGCGCCCCGTGTACCCCCAGAGCTCGCCCAGAAAGATGCAAGCCGGCCCACGTGAGCGTCCAAGACAAGCGGACCGGCCGCGACGCGCACATCGCGGCCACGATCTTGGGCGCGGAACGAGCAGCGGCACGCCGGGTCGCGAAAACGAACGCGGATTTCGTTCCCCACGTCCGGAGGAAGGCTCTCCCGGAGCTGCTGTGGGCGCTTCGTCGAGGAGGCCGACCCATGACGGTGGCCGAGGTCGCGATGCTGACCGGAGACGAGAAGAAGAACGTTGGCGATGCCCTTCGCACCTTCGCCACTTCTACCCGGTACATCGAGACGAACCGAGAGGCGGGCACGTTCTGGCTCTCACCGAACGGCCAAACCGTCGCGGATCAGCTTCAGCGGGAGACCGAGCTGATCTACGCCGAGCTGCAGCGGATCGGGGCTCTGCGATTCGGACCGTCTCGAGGTGAGGAGCCGTGATGGGCGATCAGATCAACACCGGTGGGGTCCGGCGACGCCCGGACGACGCGCCCTCCGACTGGATGCGAGGCGAACTCGGACGCCGCCGCCAGCCGGCATCGGGTGAGTTGGTCCAGCGCAGCCGAAAGCTTCCGGGCATCCCAGAGCTGTGGGTACTGCCCGGCGCCGCGGCGTTCGCGGCCGACCCAGCCCTCGGCTCGACGGCCGGCGTTCTCCTTGAGATCGTTGCCTTGGGCCTGCTCGAGGACATCGTCGCTGAGTTGGCGGTACGACGACGGCGCCGTCATGAGCAGCATCGTCCTAGGGACCCTGGCGAGCCGGTGGCGCTCTACTTCGTCTACGTCGACCGACGCTTTCGCTCGGTTCAGCACTTTCACCACCAACTGGACCGGGCGACGCTCGAACTCTGTGACTACGGCGAGCGCACGCCCTCGGTGTCCGAGCTTGAGGAACGGTTCAAAGAGTTAGAGCAGGACTGGGACGTCCTCCGCGAAGCGAAAAACTTCCTTCTGCGGGCGGCGGTAACCGCAGAGCCCCGCATCCTCGACATCGTGTTCCTCGATCCGACGGGCTTCTCGAGCCCGGCTGTCCTGCACCACGCCTGCAGGGGAGGGTGCTCCGACCCCGCCGGGATGATCCGCAATGCGATGCCAGCGGCGGTCGAGCACGAGCGGTGGGAGGAGGTGAAGCAACCCGGCTACGGCGAGGCGGAGCCTGCCTCCACGAGGACCCGGATGGGCATCATCGAGGAGGTGCGAAGCGCCGCCGGCCACCGTCGTCGCTACGCGCTCCACAAGGTCCGTGGCCACGATTTCAGGACGCGTGATCTCAGCTCTGGACTTCGCCGCTACGAGTCCCAGGTCTCGTGGTTCGGGGGCTGGATCTACCCCTTCGGCTCAGCGTTCCTGAACGGCGAGACGATCGAAGCGCAGGTCCTCCCCGCGGACGTCCAGGAGTACGACGGCTATCCGGCGCTGGTGGATTCCGTACGGCTCGCGACCGGGACCTTGCCTCGAATCGTCTCCGCCGATCGGGCTTCCTCGATCCGGGCGATGTACGAGTTCAACGCCCGGCGCCTGATCACGGTGCTCTCGCCGGAGCGGAGGATCGCCGGCAAGGAGGTCCACCGCGACTGGCGCTCGGATCGGTTTGACGAGGACGGCGTCCCGCGCTGCCGAAGGTGCGGCGGACCCGGCAATCAAAGCTGGCCCGGCCTCGGTCTGAAGCTGTCCCGCGGCGAGCCCGTCATCAAGTTCGTCTGCCATGCCCGCCCCATTCAGGACTGCCCGGGCTTCCAGCAGATCCCGTGCCATGAGGAGTGGCTGAAGTTGACCGGCGTCTCGCAGCTCTTGGAGTTGCCACACGCCGTCGCAGAGCGCCACTCGACGCACGAGCACATCCACAGGCACAACCGACAGCGGTTCCTCGTCGGCGGGAAGGACATCAGCAGCCGCCTGTACCGGGCGGGCATCAAGGCCCAGCGGCTTCGGGTGGCCGCGGCACAGCTGCTGCTCTGGCTCCGACTCTGCCTCCGCAACGGCTGGCTAAGCCCCAGGGTCTTGGACGTGAGGCGCAACGAGGCCTCGCCGGTGCGGCTCTCGGCGCCACAGGACCGCCATAGCCTCGATCTGACCGGCGAGGGCATCGGCGTCGCGCGCCTGGCCCGTCTTCGGGCGACCAGGGAAGCCGAGGGCATGGACCGTCCCTACGGCATGTACGCGGCGCGCCTGCTCGGTCCGGATGCCCCGCATGGGTGACCTCGTCTCAATCCGCGGACCCGGGGCTTCGCTGCCGCCCCGCGGCGAGGGAGGCCAGTTCGTCGCCACCAGACCTCCCGGCGAGCTGATGCGGCTGCTCCGCGAGGTCGGTGAGGCGGCGGTCGCCAAGTGGCCGGGTGCGATCGAGGATCCCCGCCGGCTGTCGCAACAGGTCTGGGACGCGGCCCGCATCGACCTCGAAAATCGCCATGGGACCATCCCTCATGCAGCGAGCATCTGCCGCAGCCTGGGCGAGTCGACCGACCGGCGGCTCAGCTGGGAAGGCTGGCTCGCTCTCGCGTTCAGCCCGGAGGATCCCGCGAGGGTGTTGAGCCAGCTGCTCGCCGAGCCGAGTCGGCAGCTCAACCCCGGTGACATCGTGCTCGCGCTGCGCATCGTCGCAAGACGCGCGGACTGTCAGACGCTCAGCGTCCCCGAGTACGACCGCATCCGCCGCGAGCTCCTGAGATCCGCGGCGGCGAGCGGACGGGGAGAGACGGGTCTTCGGCGGATGCTGCCGACAAGCGACCAGATCATCACCGCATCTGGCAACTGGCGAGCCGCCTGCGCGCTCGCCGGCGTCGAGGGCCCAACGCGTGGTGAGGGCGCAGTCTGCGTGGAGCAGGCCATCGCCTGTTTCTTCGCTCGCAGGGGACACCTCCCCTCACGCCGTCAACTCGAGGCGTTCGCGGCTCAGGAGCAACTATCCGTCGCGAAACCGCCTCCGTGGACCGAAGCCGTTGCGGCTGGGGTGCGTGCGATACGGGCCCATCCGGCGCTTCCGGAGCCGCCCCCCTACGGGGCGCCTCCGCCTGCCGCTTGGGAGCCGATCAGCATTGATCAGCGACTCCCGAAGCGACGTCCGCGTCGCTACACGGCGGTGGAGCGAGTGGATGCGCTTCGCCGATTCGTGAGGTGGTGCGCTGAGGCAGGGCGGTCGCCATCCGATGCCGCCTACCGAGAGTGGTCGCGCGGCAAACCGGTACCGCAACTAAACGCCGTCCGCAGGGCCGGCAAAGCGTCAGTCGCCGAACAGGTGGCGAGACTCGCAACCGAGCAGGACTGGCAAGGCGCCGCTTTAGCGGCAGACGCCCTCGCGAGCGAGGGCCTCCGCGCCGACCGGGAGGAGCGAAGTCGCCGCCGGCGCGCCGCCTCGCCGACCACGCGCCGCATCCTCTCACTACTCCGCGCGGGTCAGACCTTGAGCGCCCGCGAGATCGCCAAGGCGCTCGAATGGAACATCTACAAGGCACGACGCAACCTCGGGTCTCTCACCAACGATGGCCTCATCGACCGCATCCATCACCCAACCACCGGGAGGCGCGAGGGGTACCGGCTGCCACCACGCGCCAATGCCGATCCTTCGTCGAAGATGGAAGTCGAAGATGGAGCCACGACGTCTTCTGCGTCTGCCCGCCACCTGCGCTCCGAGCCCGATGGCTCGCCTTGACCTAGAGCCCAGTTGCGTTGTGGTCACGTTGTCGCGGCGGAATCTCCTCGCCCTGCTGCACAAGGTTGACTGGCCCGGGAGTGCCCGGACCATCGTCAACAACGACTGCTACTGGAACGGCCTGCCGATCGATGGTCTGACACTGGTCCTCCGCGTTGAGGACGACGACGAGCACTACCGTCGTCGTGCTGAGCCGCCCGGGCACATGCACCCAAGGACCGAGGTGTTCATCCTCGATCATCGGTCCTGTCAGGGACGGGGCCGCCATCGCTCGGCAGGCGATGCCCCCTAGTCGACGAGCAGGCGCTCTCGCGGCAGCGTCCAGTCTCATCCTTCGGAGACGAAGGCGAGTGGACTGACCGGCAGGTAGTCCCCCTCTGATGCCTTGAGAACCTGCTCTTCAGCCCACCGCGCAAGAGCTGCGACCTGACCATCCGCGGTGCCTGCTCGAGCAGTGGCAAGCGCGTCTAACAGGGACCCGTCGGGGCTTGGAGCCGCCCCAGAGCGAGCAGCTTGAGCATCCTGGCGCGCTCTGCTGCCAACTGCAAAAACGGCAGCGGCGGAGAGAGCCCGGTCCTTGAGGGCCGACGTCAGAGGGGACAGGGCGGCCTGCGTGGGGTCGTGGCGAACCTCAGCCAGGGCCATGATCGCGGCTCTTCGGGTTTCCACGCGCTCGTCTGCGTCGCCCGCCAACTGAACCAAGGCCTCCAACGCATTCTTGTCCCCAAGGTACCCCAGCACCGCCGCGCCGACTTCTCGCAGAAAGCCAGGACATGCAGGGGCGGTGATCACTTGGCCCAAGAACGTGCAGACCGCATGGCCTGCACCGGCGGCGGTAAGGGCATCGCAGGCGGTTCGACGCTGGGTGATGTCAGGCGACAGCAGGGCCCAGCAGGAAAGGTGCAGGCAAGCCTCGCGAACGCTTACCGGGAGTTCGTCGAGGGCGCGACTCTTCTGCGCGGTCACGCTGCCGGTGCGGAGGGAAACCACCGCCCGAAGGTGCCGCTCTGCGTCGGTCCCTGTCCAGCAGTCGGCTTGCTTTCCGGCTAGTCCCGAGGCGCGCCACTCAAAGATGCGTGCGATGCTTTGGGCGGCATAGGTAAGTCCGCCGCTCGGGTCGTCTCGCGACTCATGACGGAATTGGTCGAGGATTCTCAAGGCCGCGGCCTGATCGTCAGCATCGCCTTCCGAAAGACAAAGAGCCGCGAAGGCCCGCTGTCGTGTCGGTCGCGACGAGTCCTCCCCGGTCTCGCGCAGGCGCTCGGGTATCCACGGCTCTTCCCACGTCCGCTCTCGCCGGCGTGACCCGAGCGACTGGCTACGCCAACCGGGCGTGAAGCGCAGCGCCTCCTCGAAGAACCCTCGTGCCGGATCGAGGTCCAAGGGACGCGGGATGGCACGAAGCACCTGGGAGATCTGCTCCCAGAGGCCTTCATCGGCGTCGGGACGCCGGCCGGCCGGTAGGGCGCGGAGCATGCGCGTAAGGATGCGGACGCTTCTACCTGCGACCGGCGACCGTGCCAGGAACCTGTGAACCGTCGGGACTGCCCACTCGCGAAGTTGTGCGGTCAGTGCAAGCGTCACGCGAAATTCCCGATGAGGAATTGACGACGCGACGACCAGTCGTTCGATCACCTCCTCGACGAGCTCCGTTCCGCTGACGGTACGCAGCTGCTTCGCCATCTGGACGCTCGACGCCTGCTCGCGAACCGCCACCAAAGCCGCCCCGGCGAGTAGGACGTCTTCGAGCGACGTCGGTGTGGCCTTGGCGAGCGGCCGAAAGAAGGTCGCCGGCACCTGAAGGCCAATCGCGGAACTCGTCGACTGGCTCAGGATCAACTCGCGGAAGGCAACGAGCTCGCTTCCGGTCTCCCCAAGGCTCGATTCTTGGACTTGCAGATACCCCTGAAGCCCATGGACGAAGGCGTCGTTCGACTCCTTCGCCAAAGCCTCGGCACTCAACCTCTTGCTGAGTTGCGACGGTTCGAGGTCCAGCTCTTCCGCGATCTGCGCCCTGGATTGCGGGCCCCCTTCCAGGGCCCTTAGGGCATCGATCCGCGAGACCAGAGAGAGCCTGACGAGCGTCTCAGGCCGTTCGAAATCGAGATCGGCCGGGCTGATGTTGTCGGGTTTTCGAGCCACGATTGTTGACCATACGTGAGCCCGACATAGAGTTGCCAATTATTGGCGCAGAAATTGTTTCTTGGATCAGTTGCACGGGACAACCTTGGGGCCCGATACTCGGCGGCCCATAGGGAGGTCGCAATGCCGTCCACAAGCAAAATGCGGATGATCGTGGCCCTCGGTTTCCGGGGCGGCGTGCGTCGCCGGGCAGTGTCGGCAGCCGCCGTCGCACTTCTCACCGGTGCGATTGTCGGCACCGTACCGGCGCAGGCCGCGTCCACCCTGGGCGTGAACCAGACGCTGCAGTCGGGGCAGTCGTTGTGGTCCCAGGACGGGCGTTACCGGTTCGTCATGCAGGGCGACGGCAACCTGGTCGAGTACGGCCCGGCCGGTGTCGTCTGGAACTCGCGGACTGACGGGAACTCCGGGTCTGTCGCGATCATGCAGGGCGACGGCAACCTCGTTGTCTACGCTCCCGGAAGTCGACCCGTCTGGTCTTCCGGCACCGCTGGCCGCGGCACGTCCACGCTTACGGTTCAGAACGACGGCAACACCGTCGTCTACGGGCCGAATGGCGCCACGTGGAGCGTCTATACGGGCGTCATCGCACCTCGGCCCGCGCCGTCGGTCGGCTGTTACGGGGACTACTGCTCCGGCAAGGACGCGACGGCGACAGGCTGCGACCGCGACGCCGTCACCGTGGCCTGGCGAGACATCACTGCTGCTCGACTCGAGCTTCGCTGGTCACCGACGTGCAAGACGAACTGGGCTCGGTACATCCAGTACCCCCGCGGTTGGTACGTCGGGAACGTCCCCCTCGTGCTCCGCGCCAAGCAGGACACGGGCTATACGCAGTCCCTCAGCTACGGCGTGAACGGCACCGGGACCGGGACCACGTGGAGCCCCATGATCTACTCGCCTGTCCGTTTGGTGCGTGCCGAGCTCGTCGTCTCCTGTGGCGGAGCCGGCGACTGCGCGACGTCGGCACTGACCGGTGAGAATCCGATTGTGACCGCTTGGAAGTAGCCCAGATCTCGAGTGCGGCAAGGGTCCAGCCCCTCATGATGGGAAATCGCCGGCCGGGGTAATCACACCCCGGCCGGGCGCGGCGAGGTTACGCAGGACGGAGGGGCCGGCGTCGCCGCCCTTCGAGAGGATGGGTCTAGGCGTAGTCGGGAGGCCCTGACTTTCCGCAGGTCGAGTCGCTCAAAGTCCGAGCGTGAGCCCGCCGCCTCCAAGTCGCGCAGGTCTACCTGGCCCCGCCCCACCTTTTCGTGCCGACGTCTTCGACGACCTTGGGCCGGGCGGGGCTCCGGCGGTTCTAAAGCAGCGGTCAGCTGGCCCTGATGCACCCACTCGCGTCGGCGGCGAAGCGGGTAGGGCAGGCGGGGCTTCGCGTGGCGGGAGGCCCTACGGCGCTCTCCTTCCCTGGATCGTTCACGCCCAGTCGTCCTTGCCGGGCCGAGGTCGATCCTTGTACACGGCTTTGCGAGGTCAATCCCCCGAAGCCGAGGCGCCTAGGTCCCGAGCGCATCGGGCTCGGGTCGGGAAGCAACGGGGCTACGACCCGGACACCGTCTCGTCTCGTCGAGGTCGGCCACGACCTAAGCCGCGAATCAGAAACGCTCTCGGATCCGGGCTGTGGAAGATTCGGTTGGCCTCATTCCCGAGGAGCGAAAGCCTTCGCAGAGACGTATCTCACGATTCGTGGAACGTGCCCTCCTCCTCCTCCTCCTCCTCCTCCTCCGATCGCGCGTGGCCGGCGCCGCCGCGACGAGGGCCCGCCCGGCGGCGAGCCCTCGCGCAGCCGCTCAGTGCCCGGCCGTCAGAACTGCACGATGGCCGTCGAGGCGGCCCCCGCCTTCATCACGAGGATCTGCTGCTGGGACGCGAAGGTCGTGCCCGCCCCGCCCTCCTTGTGGCAGGCCACCGACACCGTCGTCGGCGCGGCCAGGGTCGTGGCCGCCATCAGGGGCAGCGTCGTCTGGCCGACCGAGCCGGCGTCGTTGCCGAGGATGCTGATCGCGTCATCCAACTCCGTCGAGCCGGCGAGGAGCCGGCAGACGATGCGCCCGCCGGTCGTGCCGCCGTTCATGCCGGTCTTGGCGAGGATCACCCAGGAGCCGGCCGGGACCGCCTTCGAGGCCACGGTGTTCGCCGTGTCCGAGGAGGTGCCGGTGATGAAGACGAACGGCGAGCCGCCGGAGTCGAGGACCGCCGACGCCTCCGACGGCCCCGTCGCCCCCGTCGCCCCCGTCGCACCCGCCGCCCCGGGCGCGCCCTTCGGCCCCTTCAGCCCGCGGAAGCCCCGCGGACCGCGCAGGCCACGCGGACCACGCAGCGTCGCCCTGGCGTTCCCCGTCGCCGTCTCGTGAGCCCCCGCGGCGGCCGCGTCGTGGCCCCCTCCGGCCGAGGCGGCGACGGCCGCCCCTCCCGCCAGCGCCGCCGCCGCCAGGCCTGCGATCGCGATCCTGCCGATTCGATCCGTCGGCATCGTTCCACCCCCGGTCGTGAGTCTGGTCGGGCCAACGGCCCGCGCCGCGACGCTACCGGCAAGTCACGCCGCGGCGCGACGCCGGCGGCGGCATCGGCCCCGGTCTACGCCAGGCGCCGGCGGCGGTGGCGGATCACCAGGTAGACGACGCCACTCACGATCGCCACCACCAGCAGGTCGTCGAAGTAGTGCAGGTTGTGCTGCAGGTCCTCCCAGTTGTCACCCACCGCCCGCCCCGCCAACGTCAGCATCAGCACCCACGGGATGCAGCCCAGCAGCGTGAACAGGGTGAACCGCCAGAACGGCTCCGCGCGATCCCCGCCGGCAGGCTGATGAACGTCCGGATGATCGGGAGGCACCGCGAGATCAGCACCGCCCAGTCCCCGTACCGCTCGAACCACCGGTCCGCGGCATCCACGCGCCCGGGGGTGATGTGCAGCCAATGCCACCGAAGCGCCCACTCGCGGCCCTTCTCACGGCCCACCCAGTAGGCGATCCACGAGCCGACCACGTTCCCCGCCACCCCGGCGGTGACCATCCACACCAGCGACGCGTCGCCCTGCGAGACCAGGAAGCCGCCGTAGAGCATGATCGCCTCGCTGGGCACCGGGATGCAGGCGCTCTCGAGGATCATCAACACGAACACCGCCAGGACGCCGTAGCTGCCGACCTGGTCGGTCGCGAAGTTCACCAGCGGTGCCGTCAGATCCGGCACGCGGTGCCCTCGCCCGGCGCCGGGTCAGCCGCGGGCGGCGGAGCGGCGATCCGGCAGCGGCAGGTGCAGGCGGGCGATCGCCCAGTCCACCGCCCCGGCGAGCCGGGCGACGGCCGCGGCGAGCGGCCACCAGAGCAGCGCGGCCACCGCGGTCCCGATGAGCGCGCCGGCGAGCACGTCCCCGGGGTAGTGGGCGCCGACGTAGACGCGCGAGATGCAGACGAGCCCCGCGAGTGCGAGCGCCGCCGCGCCGAGGCGCCGGTGGGCGAGGAACAGGACGACGGCGATGGCCACGGACGCGGCGGCATGGTCGCTGGGGAACGAGGGGTCGGCGGTGCGTGAGACGAGCGTGACGACCTCGCCGGGGTGGGCGTCGAACGGGCGGGGCCGCTGCCAGAACTGCAGGACGATCTGGTTGGCCAGCAGCGCACCGCCCGCGGCGAGGAGCGCGGTGAGCGCGCCGCGGCGCTCGGCGGCCCGGCCCGCCACCCAGCCGAACAGGAACCAGCCCGCGACGATGGCGATGAAGACCGGCACGGCCCAGGTCGCGGCATCCCGCATGAATGTGTCGAGCGCCGCGTGATGCCCCGCGGCCCCGTTGATGAACTGCTCGATCCGGTAATCCACGCCGCCCCTCACCGTCGGTGTTCACTGCTCTGTTACACAGACGCATCAGCGCGGAATTGGTTCGGCGGGCCCGATCGGGCCGTCGCCGATGGGTGGTGGCGTCGGTCCTCACGTCGCCGCCGCACGGGCCGGGAGCCCCGGCCCGGGTCGACGATCAGCGGTGCGCGTACCTGCCGTACTCCAGGTGGGTCAGCCACTCCATCACGCGCATCCTGGCGCCGCGGGGATGGTCGAAGGTGTCGCGGTGCTGCTCGATCCACGAGCGCAACGGGGTGGCGGGCGACCCGGTGACCTGCTCCACCGTCCCGGTCACGCGGTCGGCGCCGCCCCGGCCCCACGCCCGCAGGTGGCAGAGGACGGTGCGCTCCAGGACCTCCGGGTCCGAGAACCCGCCGTGCTTCATCAGCAGGTCGGCCAGCTTCTCCTCGGGGAGGTCGAAATAGGTGACCTCGTGTCCCAGGACGTCCGAGAAGGCCGCGCAGACCTCGGCCATGGTGAGGGCTGCCGGCCCGGTGACCACCAGGTCCCGGCCTTCGAAGCCGTCCCCCGTCAGCGCCGTCGCGCCCACGGCCGCGACGTCCGACAGGGCGACCAGGCCCACGCGGCCGTCGCCGCTCATGCCGAACACCGAGCCCATCTCGACGGTGCCCACGTAGGGCAGGAGCGATGTCTCCATCACCGAGCTGGGGGACAGGAGCGTCCAGGGCAGCCCCGAGGACTGCAGGTGCGCGATGGCCGTGTGGTGCTGACGGGAGAGGGGATCCCCGGCGTGGTCCACCGCACCGTGGATCTTCATGATCCGGGCGCCGCCGCCCGCCGCCACCACGGCGTCGGTGATCGCGACCTCGCGGGCGGCGATGTGCTCGTCCATCGGCGTCGCCACGAACACGTCCGTGACGCCCTCGACGGCCGGCGCGATCGTCTCCGGCCGGTCCAGGTCGCCCTCGATCCACGAGACCGAGTCGTCGTCCGCATCGTCGGGCCCGCGGGTGTGGACCATCGCCCGGACGTGGACGTCGTCGCGACCCCGGAGGGCCCGCAGGATCGCGCCGCCGAACATGCCGTGCGCCGTCGTGATGAGCACCGTCCGCATCGTCACACTCCCGTCTCCGCCGCCAGGCGGCCGGATTCGACGGCCGCCCCGAGGGCCTCGTAGTCGCGCTGGTTCAGGTCGGCATAGGCCGCTGCGAAGCGGCCGACCGCGACGTCGAACGCGTCGCCGGAGCCGAGGTAGGCGGCGATCGCGACGCGGTCGCCGGTGCGCGCGTGCCCCCGGGCCAGGGTGACCCCGCAGGCACGGGCGAACAACCGCATCGCGCCCGGCTCCATGCCGTCGATCTCCGCCGATCCCTTCCAGTCGCGGAGCTGGCGCCAGTAGTAGTCGCGCAGGACGCCGTCCACGCCCTCGACGGCCTGATAGCCCAGGAACATGTCGCTGGCCGACTGCATCAGCCGCTGCCCGGCGATGACCCGGTGGCCGCTGTTGCGGTAGACGCTCCGGCCGACGTACGGCTCGAGCACCGAGGGGGCGGCCTCCTTCACCTGCAGGATCAGCGGGTCGGTGTCGTCGACGCCGAGCAGCAGCACGATGAAGCAGCGGGTGCCGACGCTCCCGACGCCCACGACCTTCCGCGCGAGGTCCACGAACCGGTACTGCTCGAGCAGCGCGCGCCGGTCGTGCTGGAGGGTGGCGCGGTACTCCCGGAGTCGCTGGCGGGCCCACCCGGCCATCTCGCCCTCCCGCTCGGGGAAGAGGTCGTGGACCCTTTGCACGAGCGGCGGGGACGACCGGAAGCGCGGCTCGCCGTCGACCACCTCCGAGAGCTTCCCGAGCGCCTGGAGGCTGTCGCGCGTGTACGCCTTGGCGATGTTGCGCCTGGCGCGCCGCGCCGCCGCCTTCGAGATCCCCGCCCTCGCCTTGGCCACGGTCGCCTCGACGTCGAGGCTCGCGTACCAGACGGCCAGGTTGCCCTGCGCGGCGAACGACCGCATGGCCTCGCGGTAGCTCTGGAGGCAGGTCCGCACGATGCCGATGCGCTCGGCCTCGGGATGCCCGAGCTCCCGCCCCGCGATCTCGAAGCTCGTCGCAAGCCGCTTCACGTCCCACTCCCACGGCCCGGGAAGGGTCTCGTCGAAGTCGTTGATGTCGAAGACCAGCCGCCGCTCGGGCGTGCCGAACGCGCCGAAATTCGCCAGGTGCGCGTCCCCGCAGACCTGGGCCCTGATCCCGCTGACCGGCGTCCGGGAGAGGTCGCTCGCCATCACGAGCGCCGCGCCGCGGTAGAACGCGAACGGCGAGGCCAGCATCCGCCCCCGGCGGATGGGCACGAGCTCGGGCACCCGCGTCGCCGCCTGCGACTCGAGCAGGGCGACCGGGTCCGCCCGCGACGCGACGTCGAGCTCCGCGTGGGAGGAGCGCGGCGTGGCCTTGCGGGCCGCCCGGCCCCGGGCGACGCGCTCGGCGCGCGTCAGGTGGCTGACGGTGAGGGGGACTGCAGCACGGCGATCCGACGCTGGACCTGTCGCCACGACTGACCTCGCTTCTCCGGTGTCTGGCGCCAAGCATCGCGCCGGCCGGGGGGCGGGGCATCACCCGATGAGGAGGAAACGATGGGAGGCCGCTCACGGTCGCATCCTCGGGTCGTGCGTCGGGTCGGGGTACGTCGGGGGGCAGCCGAGGGCGGCGGCGTGGGGGCGCAGCTCGTAGTGCCACGGCTCGTTGCCGTAGATCTGGCAGAGCCCGTACGCGGCGCCGTGCGCCGACAGCCACCCGGAGGCGCCGGACGGCCCGATGTCGACCGCGTCCCCCGACACGTGGGCGGACGTGTCGGGCGTGGCGACCCACCGGCGCGCCTCCGCCTCGGAGCCGTACGTGGCGACCGCCTGGCGCAGGAGGTGCTCCTGGTAGTCGGGGGAGCGCCATCCGCTGTCGACCACGAACCCGACGCCGTCGCCGGCGGCATCGGTCGCGGCCCGGCGCAGGGCCGCGAGGAGCGCCGGGTCGAGGTTGGCGACCCCCGGGACCCCGTCGTCGAAGACCGTGGTGCCGTCGGGCACGGCGCCGTCGGCCTCGCCCAGGGTGCCGGGACGGCCGGTGCCGGAGATCACGATCGGCGAGGGGCTCGCGGAGGACGACGCCAGCGACTGGTAGCCGCGGGCCGCGGCGAAGGCCGCGATGCCGGCGAGCAGGGCGGCCACGAGGATCCTGGGGGCGCGGCGGGCGCGCGTCCGTGCGGGGCGGCGGGAGGTCATGCCCCCATGCAAGGCGGCGCGGTGTTGCCGTCGCGTATGCGGTTTCCGATACGCCGCCGATATGCGTCCCGGCTACCATCGGCGTATGCGGGTGCTGGTGGTGGAGGACGAGCCGTACATGGCGGAGGCCATCCGCGACGGGCTGCGCCGGGAGGCGATCGCCGCCGACATCGCCGGCGACGGCCACGCGGCCCTGGAGCTGCTGGGCGTCAACGCCTACGACATCGCCGTCCTCGACCGGGACATCCCCGGGCCCACCGGCGACGAGCTGGCCGAGCACATCGTGGCCTCCGGCAGCGGCATGCCGATCCTCATGCTCACCGCCGCCGACCGTCTGGACGACAAGGCCACCGGCTTCGAGCTCGGCGCCGACGACTACCTCACCAAGCCGTTCGCGCTGCGGGAGCTGGCGCTCAGGCTCCGGGCGCTCGACCGCCGGCGCGCCCACAGCCGCCCGCCCGTGCGGGAGATCGCGGGCCTGCGGCTGGACCCGTTCCGGCGCGAGGTGCACCGCGACGGCCGCCACGTGGCGCTCACCAGGAAGCAGTTCGCCGTGCTCGAGGTGCTCGTCGCCGCCGACGGCGGGGTCGTCAGCGCCGAGGAGCTCCTGGAGCGGGCGTGGGACGAGAACGCGGACCCGTTCACCAACGCCGTGCGCATCACCGTCTCCGGGCTGCGCAAGCGGCTCGGCGAGCCGGGGGTCATCGCCACCGTCGCCGGCGTGGGCTATCGCATCGACACCGGACCGGACGGACGATGAGGGAGGCGGGATCGGGGCGGGCACCCGGGTTGAGCGTCCGGCTGAAGCTCACCCTCAGCTACGCCGGGTTCCTGATGCTGGCGGGCGCCCTTCTGCTCGCGGCCGTGTGGGTGTTCCTGCTGCGCTACGTCCCCGACCGCGCGCTGCTGATCGACGCCGACCCCGACACGCTCGGCGATGTCTTCCCCATCCGCTCGAACCTGCTGCACGTCTTCGCGCCGAGGGCGGCCGCCGTGCTCGCGATCCTGCTGGTGTTCGGCCTGGTGGGAGGCTGGATCCTCGCCGGCCGGATGCTGGCCCCGCTGACCCGCATCACCGAGGCCACCCGCACCGCCGCGACCGGGTCGCTCTCCCACCGGATCGCGCTGGACGGCGCCAACGACGAGTTCCGCGAGCTCGCCGACGCGTTCGACGCCATGCTCGCGCGGCTCGAGGCGCAGGTGGCCGAGCAGCAGCGGTTCGCCGCCAACGCCTCCCATGAGCTGCGCACCCCGCTGGCGATCACGCAGGCGCTGCTCGACGTCGCCCGCAACGATCCGGACGGGGTGGACGGCGAGCTCGTCGAGCGCCTCCACGCCGTCAACGCCCGTGCGATCGAGGTCACCGAGGCGCTGCTCCTGCTGAGCCGCGCCGACCGGCGGTCCTTCACCCGGGACGAGGTGGACCTGTCCCTGACCGCGGAGGAGGCCACCGAGACCCTCCTGCCCCTGGCCGAGGAGCGCGGCGTCACCATCGAGACGGCCGGCGACGTGACGCCCACCGTCGGCAACCACGCCCTCCTGCTCCAGCTGAGCACGAACCTGGTGCACAACGCGATCGTCCACAACCTGCCCGAGCAGGGCCGCGTCCGGGTCACCACCCGCGCCCGCCCGGGGCGCGTCCTGCTCACCGTCGAGAACACGGGGGAGACCCTCACCCCGGACGTGACCGACACGCTCGTCGAGCCGTTCCTGCGCAGCACCGAACGCCGGCGCAGCGGGCACGCGGGGGTCGGTCTGGGCCTGGCGATCGCCCGGAGCATCACCCAGGCGCACGACGGGACCCTGAGCCTCGCCCCCCGTGCGGGCGGTGGGCTCCGCGTGACCGTGGAGCTCCCGGCGGCGCCGGCGCGCGCCCCGCGGGGCCGCCCGCTGCCGGCGGGTGCCGCGGCCGGCGGCGAATCACCGGGGTGAACGCCGTCGGGGCCCGGCCGAACCCGGCCGGCGCTGGGAGGATGCGCGCCGCGCGATCGGCATCCGGACCCCGAGGAGACCCATGACCACGCTCTCGAGCGACCCGCGCTCGCTGGCCTTCGAGGCCTACGTGTACCTGTACCCCCTGGTGACCATGGAGGCCACCCGGCGCCAGGCGGTCAACGTCGCCGAGGGTGAGCGGCCCGGCTTCGGGCCGCCGAACGCGTTCCACCACATCCGTGCGTTCCCGGACGCCGACTTCCGCGCCGTCGTGCGCCCGAACTTCGACACGCTCTACTCCAGCGCGTGGGTGGATCTGACGGCCGGGCCGGTGGTCGTGCACGCCCCGGACACCGACGACCGTTACTACATGCTGCCGATGCTGGACATGTGGACCGACGTGTTCGCGAACCCGGGGAAGCGGACCACGGGGACGGGCGCCCGCGACTTCGTGCTGGTGCCGCCGGGGTGGACGGGTGAGCTCCCCGCCGGCGACGAGGTGATCGAGGCGCCCACGCCGTGGGTCTGGATCATCGGCCGCACCCAGACCAACGGCCCCGCCGACTACCCCGCCGTCCACGCGGTCCAGGACGGCTACCGCGTCACGCCCGTCACTCCGGCCGCGCACGCGATCGACCCGAGCCAGGACACCGCCACCGAGCCGCTGCGCCTGGTGAACGGCCTGGATGCGGCCGACTTCTTCTCGCTGGCGTGCGAGGCCATGCTGGTGAACCCGCCGCACTCGACCGACTTCTCGATCCTCAGCAGGATCGCCGGCATCGGCATCGTCCCCGGACGGCCGTTCGACCGGGAGGCCCTCGACGCGGACGCCCTCGCCCAGGTCGAGGCGGGCGTCGCGGACGCGCTGAAGGCCATCGCCGCCGCCCCGCCGAGCCTCGGCCGGCACGCCGACGGGTGGGTCGTGGCGACCGAGATGGGCGTCTACGGCAACTCGTACCTGCGGCGGGCGGTGGTCACGCTCGTCGGCCTGGGCGCGAACCCCGCCGAGGACGCCGTCTACCCGCTCCTCGCGGTCGACGCCGACGGGCAGCCCCCCGTGGGCGACCGCGACTACGTCATCCATTTCCCGGCTGATGGGCTGCCGCCCGCCGAGGCGTTCTGGTCGATCACGATGTACGACGCCGAGGGCTTCCAGGCGGCGAACGCGCTCGACCGCTTCGCCATCGGCGATCGCGACCCGCTCGTCTACAACCCCGACGGGTCGCTGGACATCGTCATCCAGAACGCCGACCCCGGCCCCGAACTGCGGGCCAACTGGCTGCCCGCGCCCACCGGGCAGCTCGGCATCACCATGCGGCTGTACGCGCCGCGCCGTGAGGTGCTCGCCGGGGGCTGGAACCCGCCGCCGCTGCGGTTGCGCTCAGGCGGCTGACGGCTCGACGATGGCGCCGGCACCGGACGAGGACGGATCCACGATGGCGCAGCCCCTGCACGTCCCCGGCAAGTACATGACCCTGACCACCTACCGCCGCGACGGGAGCGCCGCCTCGACGGGGCGTCTGGTTCGCCGAGGAGGACGGGCGCCTGTTCGTCATCACCCCGGCGCAGTCGTACAAGGCGAAGCGGCTGCGCCGGAACCCGGAGGCGGCGGTGGCGCCATCCGACGCGCGCGGCCGGCCGAAGGGCCCCGCGATCCCCGCCCGCGTCGAGTTCCTGCCCCCGGAGGAGTGGGCGCACGTCGACGAGCTGATGCAGGAGAAGTACCGCATCCGCCGGCGGCTGATCATGCCCGTCTACCGGTTCGTGAAGAAGCTCCGCGGCACCCCGATCGACGAGCACGGGGCCGCCTACCTGGCGATCTCGGCGGCCTGATCAGGCCGGCGTGATCACGCCGCCCTGAGCGGCTCCGGCCCGAGCGGCTCCGGCGCCACGCCGCCGAGCATCAGCGTCAGCGCGCGGTGCCCGGCCTCGGCGCGGGCGGCGACCCCCTGCACCCCCGCCATGGCGCCGCGGACCATCGAGAACATCAGGAAGACGTCCTGGATCGACACGTCGCGGCGGAGGGTGCCCGCCGCCTTCGCGTCGCGGATCGGCCCCATCATCAGCTCCGCGACGATGAGCCGGTTCTGCTTCAGGCGCTGGTCGGTGCGGGCGTCCTCGCGGGCGAGCTCCGTCAGGGCGTAGACCCCGGCCATCGCGTCGATCAGGGCCCGGAGCAGCACGAAGAACGCGTCCGGGTCGTCCTCGTGGTCGGCGGCGAGCTCGGCGATACGCTCGACCCGCTCGCCCAGGATCTCCGCCGCGAGCGCCCCGCGGTCGGGGAAGTGGCGGTAGAGGGTCGCCTGGCCCACGCCGGCGCGGCGCGCGACCTGGCACATCGCCACGTCGGCCGAGTCGGCGAAGAGCTCGCGCCCCGCCTCCAGGATCGCCTCGCGGTTGCGCCGGGCGTCGCTGCGGTGCCGCGCGGGCGTCTCCTGCTCCACCGTCCCCTCCTCATCCGGGCCAACCGGACAGCGCTGTCCACAACCCTCGGCGCGCTGAAACGGCTGTACGCCCTCATACCACATCCGGAAACGGACAGCCCTCTCCGGTTCTGTGTTATGAACCGCCTCTCACCGTTCGTTCCGAGGGAGATCCGCCGATGCGCCAGGGACCGCTCGCCGGTCGTTACCCCGCCGTGGCCACGATGGTCATGGCCGCCCTGATCCCCTACCTGGCGCTGTCCGCGGCGGTGGGGCCGGTCACGCCGATCATCACGCGCGACCTGCACACGACGCCGCAGGCGATGAGCATCGGCGCCGGGCTGGCCAACGCCGCCTACGCCGTCGGCACCGTGCTGGCGGTCCAGTTCGCCCAGCTCCTGCCGCAGCGGCGGATGCTCGTGGGGTACGCGTTCGTCCTGGTGATCGGATCGGTGCTGACGGCGACCGCCCAGAACGTCGTCATGTACAGCACCGGACAGATCCTGGCGGGCCTGTGCACCAGCCTGCTCCTGATCGCCGCGGTGCCGCCGCTCTCGCTGGGCTTCCCGGCCAGCAAGCTGAAGATCACCGGAATGATCATGAACATGTGCATCTTCGGCGCCGTCGCGCTGGGGCCGACCATCGGCGGCCTCCAGGCGGAGGCCGACAAGTGGCGGCCGCTGTTCTGGATCGTCTCGGGCATCGCCCTGACCGCGCTGGTGCTGTCGCTGCTGACCTTCGAGGACGCGCCGCCCGCCGACCCGTCGGCGCCGGTCGACATCCCCGCGCTGGCGCTGGCGACCGTCGGCTGCGTCGCCGCCTTCTTCGGCGCCGCGCAGCTGCTCACGAACGCGTTCCTGAGCCCGATCGCGATCCTGCCCCTGGTGGGCGGGCTGCTCACGATCATCGGCCTGGTCGTCTACCAGTACCGCGCCCGGAACCCGCTGCTCACGATCCGCGAGATGCTGACGAGCTCCATCCCGATCGCCGGCATCATCGTGGCCCTGTTCGCGGCCGCCGCGTCGGTCTCGGCCACCGCGCTCACCGCGGCGGCGCTGTCCGAGGGCTACAGCCCGCTCCACGTCGGGCTGCTGTACCTGCCGGAGGCGGCGGGCGCCGTGATCACCGCGGTCGTTCTCGGCATGGTCCTGGACAAGAGCTTCATCCACTGGCTGCCGCTGATCGGCATGGCCTTCCTGGCGGCCGGGATCGCGGTCTTCCTGATCCAGGTGCCGTCGAGTCAGCCCCTGGCGCTGACGGCCTCGCTCCTCACCGGGATCGGGCTCGGGGCGACCGTCGCCCCGGCGCTGTTCGTGGCCGGCTTCTCGCTGCGGGCACTCAACCTGCAGCGGGTGTTCGCGATCGTCGAGCTGTTCCGCGCCGTGGCCGCCTTCATGGTCGCGCCGATCTTCTTCCACTTCGCGGAGTCGGTCAGCGACGACCTGGCCGAGGGGGTCACCATCTCGCTCTGGATCGGCCTGGGGCTGGCCCTCGGCGGCGGGGTCCTGGCCGTCGTGACCTACGCCCTCAGCGGCGCCCGCCCGCAGACGCCCGACATCGACGGCTTCATCGCGGGCCGCTCGTCCGCCTGGTACTCGCCGCCGCTGCTCGCCCTGCTGCGCCGGCGGTCGATCCCCGCCCAGGCCGTGACCGAGGGGGCGGACTGAGATGGCGCCCGTCCTCATCGCATACGACGGCTCGGACCTCGCGGCCTTCGCGATCGAGCGCGCCGGCCAGGAGCTGGCGCCGGGCCGGGAGGCGCTCGTGGTCTGCGTCTGGCATCCCGCCGACGTCGGGTTCACGCCGGTCGACGGCGAGCACGTGCACGCGGCGGCCGCGAACGAGGTTCAGGAGGCGGCCGAGCAGGTCGCGGCCAAGGGGGCCTCGCTGGCCGAGGCCGCGGGCTTCCGCGCCCGCGGCCTGGCGGTCAACGCCGCGCCCACCTGGGAGGGCATCGTCGGCGCCGCCCGGGAGCACGGCGCAACGCTGATCGTGCTGGGGTCGCACAACCGCACGGGGCTGATGGGCCACCTGTCCGGCAGCGTGGCCGCGGCGACCGTGACCCACTTCGGGGCGGCCGTGCTGGTGGTGCACCGCCCCGACTGATCGCGGGCGCCCGCCCTCAGGGCAGGATCGTGAACGTGTCGGTGCTCGGCGCGCCGAGCGCGGTGAAGCCGCCGCGCGCGCCGGCGTAGGCCCCCGTGCCGCCCACGATCGCGCCGCGGACGTCGTTCGGCCCGTTCGCCGGGGCGAAGCGTGTCGACAGGAACAGGTCGCCGTCGGCGAGGTGGGCGACCGCCGTGCAGAGGAACACCGCGCCGTCCTGGACCCGGCCGCGCGCGACCGTGGTGCAGGTGGCCTCGAGCCGGCCCGCCCGGGCGCCGGCCGGGTCGAGCAGGCGGGTGGAGATGGCGAGCTCGTCGCCGAGCGACGCCATCGGGGCGCCGCGCCGCTCGGTGGAGTGAGGCGGGTTGTCGGTGAAGTTGACGAGGGAGCCGGCCGGCGACTCCCTGAGCACGATGGTGCGTGCGCCGGTCTGGGCGTTGCCGGTGAACGCGGCGGCGGCGAGGGCCGCCACGGCGCTCGCCGCCGCGACGCCGATCAGGGCTGGATGCTTCACGGGAACCTCCTCGGGAGGCGGGCTGGGATGGCCGCCAGCCTGGTCGGCCGCGCCCCGCCCGCGCATCCCCCGGACCGCCCGAGCGCGTCGCCCGGAGGTGCCGATCGACGCCCCGGAAGCCGGTACCTGCGAGCGATTGACCGGCCGCGACGGGGCGGACTACGTTCGCGCCGTGCTCCGAGCCCCCGCCCGCGCGATCCGATCGGCGGCCTCCCGCTACGGCGACGCCGCGCTCGGCACCGCGGTCGGGGCGATGCTGCTGCTCGAGCTCGTGGGGGCGGACGGCCTGTCCGGCTCCGAGCGGCTCGTCGGCGGCGCGCTGTCGGTGCTCGTGGGGGGCGCCGTGGCGTTCCGGCGCCGGGCGCCGCTCGCGTTCCTCGCCGGCGTGGTCGCACTTTCACTCGCCGCGGTGGTGGACCTGGTCCCGCACAGCGAGAGCGGGCTCGCCTGGGCCCTCGTCGGTCTCATCGCCGTGTACACCGTGGCCTCGAGCCCGCGTCCGGGCACGCGGCGCGCGGGGATGGTCCTGGCCGTCGCGCTGGTGGCCGCGTGGATCCTCGACGACCTCGACCACGTCGATTTCGACGCCGGCGTCATCGTCGGCTACGTGGTCTTCGCAGCCGTGCCGTGGGTCTTCGGCCGTGCGATCGGCCGCCGGCGTGAGCGCGAGCGCGGGCTCGAGCAACGGGCGCTGATCCTGGAGCGCGGCGCCCAGCACCTGGCCCGGCGCGCCGTCGAGGACGAGCGGGTGCGCATCGCGCGCGAGATCCACGACGTGGTGGGGCACGCCCTCGGCGTGATCGTGGTGCAGGCCGACGGCGCCGCCCGCCTCCTGCCCACGGATCCCGACGAGAGCGGACGCGCCCTGGCCACCATCGGGCGCACCGGCCGGGAGGCCCTCGAGGAGATGCGCCGCCTCGTGGGGCTCCTGCGCACCAGCGAGGACGACCCGGCGCTCGATCCCGCGCCCGGCGTGGCCCAGCTCGACGCCCTGGCCGACCAGATGCGCGTCGCGGGGCTGCCGGTGGAGGTGGTGGTGGAGGGCGTCGCCGAGCGCCTGCCGCCGAGCATCGACGTCTCGGCGTTCCGCATCGCGCAGGAGGCGCTGACCAACGTGCTCCGCCACGCCGGGCCCGCCAGCGCGCGCGTGCTGGTGCGCTACCGCGACGACGCGGTGGAGGTGTCGGTCGAGGACGACGGGCGGGGGCCCGCCGGCGGCCCCGGGGCGGACGGCTCGGGACACGGCCTCGTGGGCATCCGTGAGCGGGTGGCGGCCTTCGGCGGGGAGATGGAGGCGGGGGCACGGCCCGCGGGCGGCTTCGCCGTCCGCGCCCTGCTGCCGTACGGATCGCGCGCATGATCCGGGTGCTGCTCGCCGACGACCAGGCGCTGGTGCGCCATGGCTTCGGCATGATCATCCGCTCCGAGCCGGACATGGAGGTGGTGGCCGAGGCGGGCACGGGCGCCGACGCCGTCGCCCTCGCCGCCGAGCGGTGCCCGGACGTGGTGCTGATGGACGTGCGCATGCCGGGGCTCGACGGCATCGAGGCCACCAGGAGGGTCGTCGTGGACGAGGCCAGCCCGCGGGTGCTGGTGCTCACCACGTTCGACAGCGACGAGATCGTGCTGGGCGCGCTCCGGGCGGGCGCCAGCGGGTTCCTGCTGAAGGACGCGGGCGGCGACCAGCTGGTGGCCGCGATCCGCATCGTCGCGGGGGGAGGGTCGCTGTTCTCGCCCTCGGTCACCCGCCGGCTCATCGAGCGTTACGTCGGCAGCGCGCCCGCCGGGCCGGCCCCGGGGCTGTCCGAGCTGACGGCCCGCGAGGCGGAGATCCTGCGGCACCTGGGCCGTGGGCGCTCGAACGCCGAGATCGCCGAGGCGCTGGTGCTGAGCGAGCACACGGTGAAGAGCCACGTGACCAACCTGCTCCGCAAGCTCGGCCTGCGCGACCGGACCCAGGCGGTCGTGCTCGCCTACGAGACCGGCGTCGTCAGGATCGGCCAGACCTAGCCGATCCCCGCCCGATTGCCCGCCTGGATTGATCAGTCTAGGTTGATGATATGAGCCGGGACCCGGGGATCGACGCGGCGGCGGGTGAGCTGCACATGACGATCGGGCTCCTGGTGCGGCGGCTGCGGCAGACGCGGATCCAGGGGGAGGTCACGCTGCCGGAGGTCTCGGCGCTCGCGCGCCTCGACCGCGGGGGGCCGGCGACGGCCGCCGCGCTCGCCAAGCAGGAGGGGATCAGCCCCCAGGCGATGGGGGCGACCCTGGCGCGGCTCCAGGAGCGCGGCCTGCTGGACCGCCGGCCGGACCCCGGCGACCGGCGGCGCGTGGTGCTCTCCGTATCGGCGGCCGGCGCGGAGGTGCTGCGCGTGCGGCGCCACGCCCGCGCCGAGCAGCTCGCGCGGATCCTGGAATCCGATTTCACCGAGGAGGAGCGCGCGCGGCTGATGGCGGCCGCGCCACTCATCGAGCGGCTGGCCCAGGGACTGTGAGCACCGCGCCGGCGGCGCGCGAGGCGCCGGCCGCCGGGGGGTTCGTCGCGCGGACGCTCTCGTCGCTGCGGTCGCGCAACTTCCGGCTGTTCTTCGTCGGCCAGACGATCTCGAACACCGGGAACTGGCTCACGATGGTCGCGCTGACGCTGCTGGTGCTGCACCGCACCGGCAGCGGCACGGCCGTGGGCCTGCTGGCCGCGTGCCAGTTCGGCCCCATGCTCGTCCTCTCGCCGTGGGCCGGGGTGCTCGTCGACCGCACCGAGAAGCGCCGCCTGCTGGTGGTGACCCAGGTGCTCGAGATGGGGCAGTCGTGTGCGCTCGCCGCGCTCGCCGTGCTGCCCGCGGCCCCGCTCGGGGCCTTCTACGCGACGGCCGCCGCGGGCGGCTGCATGCTCGCGTTCGACAACCCGGTGCGCCGCGCCTTCGTCAACGAGATGGTGCCCCTGGCGGACGTGCCGAACGCGGTCACGGTCTACAGCGCGATGGTCAACCTCTCGCGCGTCGCCGGCCCCGCGCTGGCGGGCGTGCTCGTGGTGTCGGTCGGCTACGCCTGGACGTTCACGGTCGACGCGATCTCGTACCTGGCCGTGCTCCTGGCCCTGGCGCTGATGCGCCCCGCCGAGTTGCGCCGCGTCGAGGCCGCCCCCCGCGAGCCCGGCCAGATCCGCGCGGCGATCCGCTACGTCTGCGCGATGCCCGAGCTCTGGATCAGCTTCGCGATGGTCGGGATCGTCGGGACGCTGTCCTACAACTTCCCGGTCGTGCTGCCGCTGCTGGTGGAGAAGGCCCTCGGCGGGGACGACGCCGCGTACACGCTCGCCTATTCGGTGTTCAGCCTCGGGTCGCTGATCGGCGCGCTGGCGGTGGCCCGGCGCACGACGGTCACCATCCGCACGGTGTCCCTCGGCGCGGCCTGGCTCGGGGTGTCGATGCTCGCGCTCGCAGCCGTTCCGTCGGTGGGCGCCGCGGTCGTGGTGGCCGCCGTCGTCGGCGCCGGCGCCGTCGCGTTCCTGACCGCCGCCACCGCCATCGCCCAGGTGCGGACCGAGCAGCGCATGATCGGCCGCGTCCTGGGGCTGCAGATCGTGCTGGTGGTCGGCACCACGCCGATCGGCGGCCCGCTGCTCGGCTGGCTCTCGGACGCCGCCGGGGCGCGCGCGCCGGTGCTGGTGGGCGGAGTCGGCGCCCTGGCCGCCGCGGCCTTCGGGGTGGTGGCCGCGCGGCGTGCTGCCGGCTGACGGTAGGAGCCCGCCGAACGAACATGAGCCTCCCGGTGAACGCGTTCGGGCCGGCGGGCCAGCCTTTCGCCGGTCAGGTCTGGTCCGGGAGCCCGTACCGCCCCCGCCGGGGCGTCCCTAGCGTGAGGGGTGCCTCACAGGAAACGCCCAGGAACCCCTCAGGGTGGCCGGGCGTCATCAGCCACGGACGAAGGAGCGAGATCTCGTGGACCATCCAAGGCCACGGCGGAAGCGCCGTGCGCGCATGCGGCTGGCCGCCTGCGTGTCGGCGGCGGTGGCGCTCGGCGTGACGGCCGGCGCCGGCGCGGCGGCGCCGACGACACCACCGAAGCACCCGAAGGCCGACCACTACCTGCCGGCGACCCGGGACAACCAGGTCTGGGGCGGGTTCCCCATCGACGCCCCGCCCGTCGCGACCGTGCGGTCGGGGGAGACGGTCGCGCTGGACACCGTGTCGCCCGACGGCGCCACCAACGCGCTGAGCCCCACCGACTTCTTCGGGCTGTTCGGCGTGAAGCCGGCGGAGATCCTCCCCGACGCGACGTCGTTCTGGGAGTCCATCTCCGGCGGGCGCATCCGCTACGGCACGCACCCGCTGATCGGCCCGATCTACGTGGACGGCGCCGAGCCCGGCGACACCCTGGAGATCCAGATCCTGTCGCTGAAGGCCCGGGTGCCGTTCGGCATCAACAGCACGGCGGCGACCCGCGGTGTGTTCAGCCTCACGTACCCCGGCTGGCGCGAGGGCGACCAGCCCGTCGACATCCCGGCCGTCCCGGCGGGCACGCCGGGCGGGATCCTCCCCGACCAGACGTCGCACCTGTACCGCTCGGCGAGGGTCAAGGGCAGGGAGATGGTCCTCTTCTCCAAGGACATCCGGATCCCGGCGTCGCCGTTCATGGGGGTGATGGCGGTCGCGCCGCGGACCGGCGTCTTCGTGGGCCGCACGCCCACCGACCCGCCGCCGGCCACCGGCGTGCAGAGCTCGGGTCCCAACGGCCCGTACGGCGGCAACTTCGACACGAAGGACCTGACCGCCGGCACCTCCCTGTACCTCCCCGTGTTCCAGAAGGGCGCGCAGTTCTTCACCGGCGACGGCCACCAGCTGCAGGGCGGCGGCGAGGTCAGCGGCGGCGCGCTGGAGCAGTCCCTGTCCGGAACGTTCCGGTTCGTCCTCCACAAGGGCGTGGCGACCGACGGCCCGTGGGCCGAGGACGACGACGCGTACACGGTCTTCGGCATCGACCACGACCTCGACCGTGCCATGAAGCTCGCCGTGGCGAACACGGTGGACTTCCTGATCGAGGAGAAGGGGCTGACGCCTGCCAAGGCGCAGTCGCTCGCCAGCCTCGCGGTGGACTTCAACGTCGCCGAGGCGGTGGACGGGACCCAGATCATCGTCGGGAAGATCCCGAAGGACATCTTCCTGAAGGGCAGGTAGCGGCCTGCGGCCCCGCCCCTCGCGGGCGGGGCCGCACCCCTCCGGCCCGGGCGCGCATCGGGAACTCATCGGGCGGGGGTTCCCTGGGGTCCCGCCCCCCACCCCGGGGGCCCGCGGGTCCCTCCTCGACCCCTCCGCCCTGGGCGACGCCCTCGCCGCCGCCGACCCCCGCCTGCTGTTCCTGGCGCCGAGCGTCGACGCCGTGGGCGTCTGGCTCCGCGCCGAGTCCGGGCGCGGCCTCGTATCGCCGGGCACAGGTCGAGGGTCCTCGGCGACGGCGGACGCGGTACTCGCGACGACCGGCCGTCACCGTGCCCCGCGGGGGTGGCGCCGTGCGCGACGTTCCGCCATCCTCAGGGGGATCGTCGTGCCCAGGCTCCCGACGCCTGCGGCCATCCCGGACCAGATGGAGAGCGCATGCCGCCCACCCCCGAGCGGCCACGCAGACGTGGCCGACCCCGTGATCCTGCCCTCGACGGCAGGATCCTCGCCGCCGCACGTGAGGTGGTCGCCGAGGGAGGCGTCTGCTCCGCCTCCATCACGGCGATCGCCGAACGCGCCGGCGTCGGCAAGCCGACCGTCTACCTGCGGTGGGGCAACGCCGTCGAGGTGATCACCGCCGCGTTCGAGGAGATGGAGTGGACCGACGAGGTCGGCGCCCGATTCCGTGCCGCGGTCGCGGCGATCGACGCGCTGGCCGAGGTGCCCGACGGGCGCTTCCTGGTCGAGGTCGTCGCACTGAGCGCCCAGGAGCGGCTGGGATGGCTCGCCGACCCGCACCGGAGGCTCAGCGGGCCGGGTTGAGCGGCTGCCGAGCCCCGTCGTCCGGCAGCCGCCAGCCGCCGCCGAGCTGGACCACCTCCCCCCGCGCGCGCAGGTCCTCGAGCGTCGCGAGCACCGCGGGCACGGGCAGGACCGCGCCCCGCCGGGCGACGTCGATGGTGAGGTGGACGGTCCGCTCGGGATGCACCACGGCCAGGGCCCGCAGGCGCCCCAGGATCTCGGCGCGCAGATCGTCGAGCCGCGTCACCGCCGCTCCCCGGAGCGGCGGGCGGGGACTACCCGGGGGTGGGCGCGCCGCCCCGGTCGCGCCGGGCCGGCGGCGGGGCCGCCATCTCGGAGAGCACGGCCTGGGCGGCCTCGAGCGATGAGGAGACGATCTGCCGGGCGGAGTCGATGAGCTGGAACGTCCGCGGATCGCGCACCCGGTAATAGACGCTGGTGCCCTCCTTGCGGGTCTCGAGGACGCCCTGGCGCCGGAGCACGCCCAGGTGCTGCGACGTGCCGCTCGAGTCGAGGTTCAGGTGGGCCTGCAGCTCGCCCACGCTCCGCTCGCCGTCGCGGAGCAGCTCCACGATCCGGACCCGGACGGGGTGGCCGAGCACGCGGAGGAAGTCCGCCCTGGCCACGTCGATGGGCGCCCGTCCGTCGGTCCCGCCGTTGGTCATGTCGCGCTCCCGGATGACGGTCGGGGGGCGCCGCGCGCGCGTCCCGACGGATGAGCGAGACCATCAAAGCACCCCCTCGGACGCCGGGCGAGGTGGCCGCGCCGGAGCGCGAGCGCCCCGGGTGAGGGCTGGGGTGGGCTGATAGGGAAGCGGCTCAGCCCACCCGCCCTCGCGATCCGCCGCCGCACGACGGACCCGCGCGCGGAAGTCTGCACGATGACGTGTATCTCGTCAAACATTCGAAGATTTGAATATTTACGGTGATCGACCGCCCGCCGGGGTTGTGCCGGGGGCTGCCCGCGGGGTGTGATCCCCCAATGGCCGTCGCCCGCAGTGCCGCGGAGCTCGTCGACCGGATCGCCGAGTGCTACACCAGCCGGCGCTGGGACGACCTGCGCGCGCTCTTCCACCCGGACGCCCGGCTCGTCACCAGCGTCGGGGGGCCCTACGACGGCCCCGGGACGGTCGAGCAGCTCCGCCGGGCGATGGACGACGTGAACTACCGCCCGCCGGCTCCCGGCGAGCTGCGCATCGCCGGCATCGACGACGCGGCCGCGCTGGCGACGGGGTACGTCCGCGTCCCCGCCTCCGGCGGTCACAAGGTGGTGTCGCGGACGTGGCTGTACACCATCCGCGACGACCTGGTGTACCGCGCCCTCGCGCTGCCGGACGAGCGCACCGCCCGCAGCCGGTATGCCGCCGAGGGGGTCGCGCTCGGGCTCTGACCCGGGCCGTGACACGGAATTGCCGCGGCGGTCCGGTGGATGGTTGGATCGCCACGTGGGCCTGCTCCTCGCGCTCCTGTTCGCCGCCGCCGTGGCCGTGGCCGCGGGTCTCGTGCTGCTGGCGGGGACCAGCGCCGAGCGGGCCCTGCGGCTCGCCGCCCTGGAGCGGCGCCGCGACCACCTGCGCCGGCTGGGGGAGGCCGCCCTGGACGTGCAGCGCGCCGCGGACCGCTACGGGCGCGCGATGGCGGCCGGCGAGCCCGTCCGCGAGGCGGCCGTCGCCTACCAGGACGCCTGCGGCCGCCTCCAGCGGGCGCAGGTCGCCGGTCCCCGGCCGATGCGCACCCGGGCGCTCCTCGAGGTCCTCGGCGACCCCCACCACCCCGAGGCGGTGATGGCCACGAGGGCGGGGGACGAGGTGGTCGCGGAGGTGGCGGAGCTCCAGGACGCGCTCGAGGCCCGCGCGATCGCCGAGGCCGCCGCCCGCCCGGGATGGCGCTGGCGCGCGTCGTGGCGCCTGGCCGTGCTGGCGCTGCGCGCGCGGCTCCGCCGGGCCTAGCCTCGGGAGGCCGCGGCCTCGGCCCGCGCCGCGCCGGCCAGCGCGGCGGCGTCCACGCCCATGCCCCGGAGGGTGCGGGCGGCGGTGCCCTGCTCCTCCTCCGCCACCGCCACCACCACGTGCGCGCCAAGGAGCCGCGAGGGCTTGACCTGCTTCGACAGCTTCACGGCCTCCTGGAAGGCGCGCTGCGCGGCCGGGGTCGACGTGAAGACGCCCTTGGGGGGCCCCGCGTCGACGTCGGCGGGGTCGAGCGCGGGCGGCTCGACGCCGATCGCGCGCAGCGCGGCCTCGTGCTGCGCGGCGACCGCGGCCTCGAACCCGTCGGGGTCGGCGCCCGCGCGGGCGAACGCGCGCCGGGCGGTGCCGTCGTCCATCTCCAGGGCGGCCAGCAGCAGGTGCTCGGAGCCGGGCGCGACGTCGCCCATCCGCCGGGCGGCCGCGTCGGCGCCGGCCAGGAGCTCGTTGATGGTGCGGATCTCCCGCACGGGGTTGGGCAGCTTCACGTCCGGTCCCTCCGTCGGTCATCGTCCCGGCGGTGCGCGTGCCGCTTGTGCGCGGCCTGCCGGGTCACGCCCAGCGCATCCGCCACCTGGGCCCAGCTCCAGCCGGCGTCGATCGCGCGGCGCACCGCCGCGCGCTCGAGGCCGTCGGCGAGGCGGCGCAGCGCGATCACCGCGGCCAGCGCCTCGGCCGGGTCGTCCGCGTCGGGGATCTCGATCTGCCGGGCCATGTGTCAACCGTAGTTGACAGACAGCAGGGTGTCAACCTACGTTGACACCTTCTCGTCTCCGTCGCGCCGTGGCCGCGCGGGCCATGGGGCCATGATGTGGGCGGCCTCGCCGTCGTGGTGGAAGGCGGCGGCGGGCTCCAGGCGGCGGCGGTACCGGGCGGTCACGCCCGCGCGGCCGTGATCCAGGCGCTGCTGCAGGCGGTCGTCGCCCACGCCCCCCGCGATCAGGCGCGCGACGCCCGCCCGGCGCAGGGCCTCGGCGCTGACCGGCACCGACACCCCGGCCCGTCGTCCCAGCGCGCCGAGCTCGCGCCGCACGTACGAGTCGTCCAGCCGGGCGCCGTCGAAGGTGCAGAACAGAGGACCCGGCCCCAGGTCGTACGCCGCGCGGCACGCGATCCACCGCGACAGGCGCGCCAGCGGCGCCTCCTCCAGCGTGACGTCCCAGTCGCGCCGTCCGCGCAGGCGCATGCGCGAGGCCGTCACGTCGACGTCGGCGGCGTCCATCCCCAGCGCGACGCCGAGACGCGGGCAGGCGTGGTACAGCGTCGCGACGAGCGCCGCCATCCGCAGCCCGGCCGCAGAATCGCCCGCTTCGTCCAGCAGGCCTGCGACCTCGTGCTCCTGCAGCACCGCGACCGTCATCCGTTCGGCCATGCGGGCGACCCTCCCACCATGCGGCTTCCCCGGGCAAGGGGGTCCGGCATCACCCCTGGCCGCGCGGCTCCACGGGCGTGCCGGTCACGTCGACGAGCGTGAACCGGAGGCTGCGGGTGGTGAAGGGGTCCACGCCGGCGCGCTCGGCGAGGGTCGCGAGCAGCTTGCGGACGTAGGCGTCGCTCACGCGTCCGCCGGCCAGCGTGCACAGGAGCGGTGCGCTACGGTCGAGCCCCATCGCCTCGCGCTCGTGGAGCCAGACGTCCACGACGGCGCTCGCAAGGGGGTCCAGCGTCGCGGTTCCCCGGGGTCGTCCACGTCGGTCACGAACCGTGACCTCGCCGGACACCGGGCACACGTCCTCCGGGCGCAGCCGCTGCGCCTCCTCCAGGCGCAGTCCGCCGGCGGCCACCAGCACCAGAAGCGCGCGATTCCGGGAGCTCACCGGGCCGGGGGGCACGGCTCGGATGAGGGCGTGGACCCGTTCGGCGGTGCTGGACGACACGGGTTCCTCCTGGGCACGAACCGTGACCATACGAGTCTACAACGGAGAAAGCGTCACGTTCGTCGGCTGAAATATCTCGCGCAGATCCGGGACCGATCCGCAACAGGGTTCCGTGGAGATGCTGCGTAGACTCCCGTCGCGAGGGCGGAAATCCGTAACACGACACGGGAGCGGTGAATGGGCGAATCCGCACCGAGGCGCAAGCCCGGTCGGCCGCGGGATCCCGGGGCAGATCGACGCATCCTGGCCGCGGCGCGTGAGGTGGCGGGCGAGATGGGCATCCACGGGGCCTCGATGTCCGCGATCGCGGACCGCTCGAGCACGGGCAAGCCGACGATCTACCTGCGCTGGCCGGACCGCCGGCACGTGATGGCCGCGGCCATCGCCGACCTGGAGGGCGGCGTGCGGGACCCGTCCGGCGCGACGTTCCAGGACGCCCTCCAGGAGGCCCTGCTCGACGACCGAGAGCTCCTGGTCACGGGCCCCGAGTCGCGCTTCCTGCGCTCCGCCCTCTTCGAGGCCGCCACCGACGAGCTCATCGCCGAGTCGCTGGACGGCAGCATCCTGGGACCGCGGCGCGACCGGCTCCGGCGGATCCTGGAGCGCGGCATCGCCGACGGGGCCGCGCGGGACGACCTGGACCCCCTGGCGTTCGCCGACCTGCTCCTCGCCACCCTCGTCCGCGCGATGGTGCTGCGCGGCGAGGGTGCCGACCCCGAGGAGATCGCGCACCACGCCGGCCTCGCCCGGGCCGGCGTGGCGCGGCCGGGCGCGGGCTAGCCGGCGCCCGGGGAGGGCGCGGCCTCCCGGTCCGAGGGGGCCCGTCCGTCGCGGCCCTCCACCAGGTGCCCCTCGAGGGACACGTTGGGGAGGATCCTGTCGAGCCACGCCGGCAGCCACCACGCCCGGTCGCCGAGCAGGGTCACCACGGCGGGTGCCACGACGAGCCGCACGATCAGCACGTCGATCAGGATCGCGAGGCCCAGGCCGAGCCCCATCATCTTGGCGATGACGTCCGGCTGGGTGACGAAGGCCAGGAACACCGACGCCATGATCAGGCCGGCGAACAGGATGACCTTGCCGATGCGCGACATCCCGTGGATGACGCTCTCGCGCGGGCGGTCGCCCTCGTTGTAGGCCTCGTGGACCCGTGAGAGCAGGAACACGTTGTAGTCCATGCTCAGCCCGAACAGGATCGCGAAGAGCATGACCGGAACGAACGACACGACGGGGACGTCGCTGTCGGCGCCGATCAGGCTGGCGCCGATGCCGTTCTGGAAGACGGCCACCACCACGCCGTAGGCCGCCAGCACCGAGAGGATGTTGAAGACGGCCGACACCAGCGGGATCAGCAGCGAGCGGAACGCCATGATCAGCAGCAGCACCGACAGCCCGATGACCGCCGCGATGAACAGCGGCAGGCGCGACGCCACCTTGTCGGAGAAGTCCTCGAAGCCGGCGGTGTTGCCGCCCACGTAGACCCGCAGGGGCGTGCCCGCCACGGCGCCCGGGATCACGTCCGACCGCAGCGTCGCCAGCAGGTCGCTGGTCCGCGCGTCCTGAGGCGCCGTGGTCGGCGTCGCGAAGATCGTGGCCATCTCGCCGTCGGTGCTTGGCAGCGCCGGCGCCACCGAGGCGATCCCCGGCGTGGCGCGGACGGCGTCCTCCAGCGCGGTGAGCTGCGCGGCCGTGTCGGCGTCGCCCTTCGGCGTGTCCACGGCGAGCAGGAACGGCCCGTTGGAGCCCGGCCCGAACGCCTCGCTCAGCTTGTCGTAGGCCTGGCGCTGGGTGGTGGAGGTCGGCTGGTTGCCGTCGTCCGGCTGGCCCAGGCGCATGTTCATGACCGGCAGGGCGAACACGATCAGCACGGCGACGCCGAGCGCGATCGACACCCACGGCCGGGCGGTCACCAGGCGGCCCCACTTCTGGAAGCCCTCCGACGGCCGCGTGTGCTCCGGCTTCTTCGGCTTCAGCCAGCGGGAGAGGGCCCCGATCATGATCGGCAGGATCGTGATGGCCGAGATGACGACCGCGGCGACGCCGATCGCGGCGCCCAGGCCCAGCTTGCCGATGAGCGGGATGCCGATGAGCAGCAGGCCGGCGATCGCGACCATCACGATCAGGCCCGCGGCCACCACCGAGGCGCCCGACGTGGCCGCCGACTTGGCGGAGGCGTCGGCCACGCTGTCGCCCGCGGCCACCTGCTCGCGGTAGCGGGCGATGATGAGCAGCGCGTAGTCGATGCCCGCGCCGAGGCCCAGCATCACGGCGATGATGGTGGCGAAGTCGGGCAGCCCCAGCGGTTGCGCCAGCGCGCCCAGCAGCATCTGGCCGACGGCCACGCCGATCAGCGCGCCGATCAGCGTCGCGGCCATCGCGGCCAGAGAGCGGAACAGCAGCGTGAGCAGCACGATCGCCACGGCCACGCCGATCAGCTCGCCGACGGGGGCGTCCTGCTGCGACGCCAGGTCGATCACCTGGCCGCGCATCGCGACGTCGACGCCGCCGGTCTCGGCCGTGCGCGCCGCGGCCTCCAGGGCCTTGCCGTCGGACGTCTCGAGGTCGGTCACCTCCACGCCGTAGCGCACGTCCACCGACGCGATCCGGCCGTCCGCCGAGACGTTTCCGCCCGTGGCGAACGGGTCGGAGACCTCCTCCACGTCCGGGAGGGCGGCCACCTCGTCCAGCGCGCCCTGGATCGCCTGCCGGTTGGCGGGGTCGCGGATGGTGCCCTGGTCGACGCTGAAGACCAGCTGGGCGTCGGCGCCGGCGAAGGCGGGGCTGTGCGCGCGGAAGAGGTCGACCGCCTTCTGCGACTCGGCGCCCGGCACCGAGAAGTCGTCGGCGGCCTTGCCACCGGCGGCGGCCGCGGCGCCCACCAGCACCAGCACGGCGATGGCCGCCACGAGGCTCCGCTTCCAGTGGGTCGTGAGGGATCGTGCGAGCCGTGCGAGCAGGTTCGACATCGTCCGTTCCGTATCGTGTGGTGACCGGTCGAAGGGCGGGAAGCTAGCAGACCATGCAAAATGTCTGAGCCTGCAAAGTTACGTCGAGGATAACTTTTGACGACCGCCCCGCAACCGCCCGCCGTGGACCCCGAGCCGGAGGGGCTCCGAGAGCGGAAGAAGCGCCAGACGCGCGAGGCGATCGCCGCCGCCGCGCTGGACCTGTTCGAGCGCCAGGGCTACGCCGCGACCACGATCGCCCAGATCGCCGCGGCCGCCGACGTCTCGCCCCGCACCGTCTTCGGCTACTTCGCGTCGAAGGAGGAGCTGATCTTCCTCGACCAGGGGGAGTGGTTCGGGCGGCTGGAGGCGCGCATCACGAGCCGCCCCGCCCACGAGACCGCCCCGGAGGCGCTGCGCGCGTGGATGGAGGACATGCTCGGGGAGTGGGCGGGCCGGGAGGCCGAGATGCGCGTGCGCGGGAGCGTCATCGCCGCCGACGAGGGGCTCTGCGCGCTGAAGGCGCGCAACAAGGAGCGGGTGTGGGAGCTGCTGGCGGACGCGATCGCCCAGGACCTGGGGCGGCCGCCGGACGCGCTGGAGCCGCGGATGGCGGCCGCCGCGACGACCGCGATCCTGGAGACGCTCGACCGCTACGGGCAGGAGGCGGGGCCGCCCGCCGACCTGGAGGCGTGGCGGGCCGAGGCCCTGGCGGCCGTCGACCGGGCCGTGGTGTTCATCGCCGCGGGCATCCGCGCGCTGCGGGACGCCGACCGGGGCGACTGACCGCGCCCGTCCGCCGGCTCAGGCGGGCTCGAGCTCCCCGGCCCCGGTGAGCATCGCGGTGTAGGGGCCGCCCAGCGCGGCCAGCTCGTCGTGGGTGCCGCGCTCCACGATGCGCCCGTGGTCGAGCACCACGATCTGCTCGGCGTCGCGCACCGTGGAGAGGCGGTGGGCGATCGCGATGACGGTGCGGCCCTCCGACAGGCGCTCCAGGGCCTCCTGCACGGCGCGCTCGGTCTCGGTGTCGAGGGCGCTGGTCGCCTCGTCCAGCACCAGGATCGGCGGGTTGCGCAGCACGGTCCGGGCGATCGCGATGCGCTGCTTCTCGCCGCCGGAGAAGCGGTAGCCGCGCTCGCCGACGACGGTGTCATAGCCCTCGGGGAGGGCCGAGATGACGTGGTGGATGCGCGCGGCCTGCGCGGCGGTCTCGATCTCCGCGTCGGTCGCCTCGGGGCGGGCGAAGCGGATGTTCTCCCGCACGGTGGCGTGGACGAGGTACGTCTCCTGCGACACCACGCCGACGGCGTCGGCGAGGGAGGCGAAGCCGAGGTCGCGGACGTCGTGGCCGTCGATGGTGACGCGTCCGCCGTCGGCGTCGTAGAGGCGGGCGACGAGGTAGCCGAGCGTCGTCTTGCCGGAGCCGGTCTCCCCGACGATGGCGGTGGTGGTGCCGGCGGGGACGGTGAGGCTCACGTCGTCGAGGGTCGGGCGCTCGGCGCCGCCGTAGGAGAACGAGACGTCCTCGAAGGCGACCTCGCCGCGGAGGGTGGCGCGGTCGAGCTCGACGGGGTCGGTGTGCTCCTCGATCTCCACCGGCAGGTCGAGGTACTCGAAGATCCGGTCGAACAGGGCGAGGGCCGTCTGCACGTCGATCTGCACCGACAGCAGCGACATGATGGGGCGGAACAGGCGCACCTGGAGGGTGGTGAAGGCGACGACGGTGCCGATGGTGACGGCCGACCCCGCCCACGACTGCCCGGCGAACCAGTAGACCGCGGCGGGCATCACCGCGAAGCTCGTCCCGATCGACGCCATGACCCAGCGGCCGGCCATCCGCTGGCGCACCTCGAGCTCCGCCAGCCGGGCGGACTCGGTCTCGAAGCGGTCGGCGAGGGCGTCGGACCGGCCCATCGTCTTGCCGAGCAGGATCCCGGAGACCGACAGGGACTCCTGCACGATGCTCGACATGTCGGCGATCGTCTCCTGGCGGGTGGTGGTGATGCGCCGCCGCTCCGCGCCCACCCGGCGGGTGAGGATGACGAAGAACGGCAGCAGGCCGAGTGAGAAGACGGCGAGGCGCCAGTCGAGGAAGAACATCGCGATGACGCTCGCGATGACGGTGGTGACGTTGGAGACGATGGACGTCGCCGTGGAGGTGACGACGTTCTGGACGCCGCCGATGTCGCTGGCGATCCGCGACTGCACCTCGCCGGTGCGGGTGCGGGTGAAGAACGCGAGCGACAGGCGCTGGAGGTGCCGGTAGACGGCGGCGCGCAGGTCGTGCATCACGCGCTGGCCGACCTGGTTGGAGAGGAGCGTCTGGTAGACGCCGAGCACGCCGGTGACGACGGCGATGAGGACCATGCCGCCGACGAGGGCGGTCAGGAGGGCGTTGTTCCGCTCCGGGATGGCGGTGTCGAGGACGGCCCTGAGGAGGAACGGCGAGATGATGTCCAGCCCGGCGGCGATGGCGATGAGGCCGAGGACGGCGCTGAGGCGCAGCCGGTAGGGCCGGAAGAGGGCCATGGCGCGACGCGCGTTGTCGCGCCGGACGCGGGGGTCGGCGGGGCGGGTGGCGTCGGGCTCGGGTGCCCCTCCGTGTCGCGTGGCCATCGAGGGTTGGTACCACACGCCCCGTCGGCGGGCCCGAGGAGCGCCAGCGCGACGCCGGTGGCGGCGATGGCGAGGGCGGCGAGCGCGAGGTCGGTCACGCCGTCCCCGCCGGCGCGGTGCACGGCGAGCGCCCCGACGGCGGCGGCGGTGGCCGCGAGCGCGAAGGGGACGACGCGCAGGCGGCGGCCGCGGGAGGCGAGCAGGTGCGCCGCGACGGCAGTGAGGATGAGGGGGGCGAGGGGGAGGACGAGCCCGGCGGCGAGGGAGGGCGGGGTGTCGAGCCGCGTCGTGGCCGCGGCGACGGCGACGAGCAGCCCGTAGACCCACCCGGCGGTGCGGAGCAGCGCGAGCGCGCCCAGGCCGAGGTCGTCGAGCGCGGTCCGTTCCATGAGCCCACGGTGCGCTTCCGCAACCGTTTGCACACTCCCCGAGGGGTGGGCGCGATCCGGGACGTTCGGACGGCGTGGAGGGGGATGACGCGCCGTGTCCGCGGACGTAGGCTTCGGCCGTCTGGCCCGCCGAGCCTTCCCCGGGGGTGAGCGTGATGATCAGGCGCCGTGTGCTCGTTCCCAGTGAGTTGGAGTGTCCCGCCGAGGCCCTCGCCCATGCGGCGGCGCTCGCCGGGTCCGATGGTGAGGTCGTGCTGGCCTCCGTCACGGTCGTCCCGCATTCCGAGCCTCTCGAGACGGGGGGTCCCCCCACGTGGGACGTGGCCTCGGGCGCCGATGAGGGGAGCGTGGCGGGGGTCGCGGCGGTGGGGACGAGGCGCCTGCGCGCGCGGTCGTTCTCGGAGGCCGTCCTCCACGCCGTCGCGGCGGAGCGCTACGACGCGATCGTGATCCAGGCGGGGCGGGAGACGCCCTGCAACGGGGCGAAGGCCCAGATCGACGCGGTCCTGGAGCGCGCCGCCCCCACCGTCGTCCTCGTCCGGCCCGGGTGATCCCGGGGGCGGGCCGGGGCCTCCGCCCGGACCGCCCGACCCGCGCCACCGTCCGTCGCGGAACCAGCGGCGCATCGTCTGCACCGAAGGCGGATGCTGTGGCCCGGGGCGGTCGAGCTCCCGCGCTCGGATCTGGTCGATGACGACCGCGGGTGACTCACCGGCGGCGAAGCGACCTTCCGCTTCCCTGCGGAGGGCTTTCCAGGAGTAGGAGCCGGGGAGGGTGCGGGTGCGGTGGGAGGAGAGCACCCCCTGCCGGAACAGATCCAAGGCCCGGGAACGGCGTGAGGTCAGGCAGTTCGCCGCCCTCCACACCGCCCGCAGCGACACCACCAGGTCCCGCCCCGCCCGGGAGCGCAGCCACTCCGGGTCCCGGTGGGCTTCGCACAGATGGCATGAACGAGACCTCCAACCGCTCGGCGAGTGACACTCGCGGTGAACAGGGAGCTGGAAGGAGG
>JBFWNT010000007.1:0-143755 GCA_050250915.1 Thermoleophilia bacterium | reverse complement strand
CCGCCAGCTGACGGTGGCCCAGCCGCTGCAGGGCGTGGGCGCTCCACTTGACGGGCGCCGACGCGTCCGCGCCCAGCTTGGAGCTGAGCAGCGAATCGACGCGGGGCGCCGCGGCGCCGCGGCCGGCCCGCGCGGACTGCGCGGGCGCGGCGGCCGGGGCGACCCGGCCGACGTTGGTGCGGGGGTCGCTCACGCGCCCACCAGCGTGACCTGCTTCGCGTCGACGGAGACCCCGTTGACCATGAGGCTCATCGAGCGGCCGTCGGAACCCATCGAGACCGACGAGACGGTGCCGCTGACCGGCGCCGTCTGGCCCTCGGGCAGGTAGCTCACGGTCTTGCCGACCAGCGAGGCGCCCTGCGCGAGGCGGCTGCTCACGTTCATCGCCGCGGTGTCCTTGGCCATGTTCGTGATCTGCTCGAGCTGCGAGAACTGCGCCATCTGGGCGATGAACTCGGTGTCCTTCATCGGCTCGAGCGGGTTCTGGTTCTTGATCTGGCTGGCCAGCAGCGTCAGGAACCCGTCCGACGAGAACATGTCGGTCGGGGCGGCCTTCTTCGTGGCCGTCGGGTCGGTCGGGTCGTACGCGCCCGTGACGGGCGGGATGGTGGTGTCCGCCATCGTGCCCTCCTAGGCGAGCAGGTCGAGGCCGGAGGAGTCCCCCGTGCCGGTTGCGGTGACGGCTGGGGCGGCCGCGTCGGCGGAGTCGCCGGCGTCGGCGGTCCCGCCGCGGGCGGCGGAGCCCTGGGAGCCCTGCGACGACGCCTGCGCGTCGCGGCCGCCCTGGTAGGCGACGTCCAGGTTGCCCATCGCGTAGCCCAGGTCGCCGAGGGCGGAGTCGAGGTTGCCCAGCGCCTGCTGGAGCAGCTTCGCGGCCTCCGGCCGGTCGGCGGTGATCTGGGCCTGCAGCACGCCCTCGGTCATGGTCACGCGGATGGTGAGGTGACCGAGGTCCGGCGGCCGGAGGTTGACGAGCAGCTCCTTGCCGCCCTCGCGGATCGCCATGTGCACCCGCTGGCCGAGCTCCTTCGCGAGCTCGTGCGGCGTGGTGGCGCCGCCGCCGTGCGTGACCGTGCCCGACAGCGCGTCGAGGCGGGTCTGCTGGGCGGGGGGCGGGGCGATCGCGACGCCGGTGGGCAGGTCGGTCCGCGCGGGGGCGGGCGCCTGCTCGGTGGCCGCGGCGGCGGGTGCCGGCGCGTCCTTCGCGGCGTGCTGGGGCGTCGCGGCGGCGGCCGGGGCCACCGCCTGCGGGGTGCCGGCGGCGGGGTCGTCCGCCACCGGGGTGAGCGTCAGGGAGACCGTGGCGGCGGGTGCCGCCGCGGTCGTCCCGGACGTCGCGGACGGAGTGGCGGCCGGGGCCGCCGTGGCGCCGTCCGTGGCGCCCTCCGTCGCGTTCGCGACCGGCGGCGTGGCCGCGGCCATGATCTGGTTGGCCGTCCCGGGTGCCGGGGCGGGGACCGCCTCCGCCACGGGCGGCACGGGCGCCGCGACCGGCATCGCCGGCCCGGTGGGACCGGGCTTCGCCGGGACCGGGACGGCCTCGGGCACCGGCGGCACGGGCGCGGGGACCGGGCCCGTGGCGGGCGCGGCGGTTGCGGGCGCGGCCGTGGCGGGCGCCGCCGCGGCGGCGACGACGGCGACGGCCGGGGCGGCCGCGGCCTGGGCCACGACGGCCTGCGGCACGGCGGCCACGATCGCGCCCGCGATCGCCACGGCCACGTCGTCGGCGGGCGGGGTCTCCCCCTGCGAGGCGCCGGCGTCGGCGGCGTCCTCTCCCTGCAGCTCCCCTGTCCGGGGTCCGGCTGCGTCGTTGGTGTTCTGCGTCCCTCCGCCGGAGTCGTCCGAGGCCCGGTGGGTGGAGCGGCGCCCGAGTGCGGCGCTGAAGCTCTCCTCCGGGTGGGTGGACTCGACCTGGCCCGCGGCATCCTCGCCTCCGGCCGGGGTGGTCCCCCTCCCTCGGCTCGCTGCCACCGGCGGCGGCGCGAGCTGTGCGTCGATCATCCTGTCCTGAACACCGTCCTTCCGTGTCGGTGGTCCTGCGTGTTCCGCTCCCTTCATCGGCAGGTGACCCCGCCGAGTGGAGCGTCAGGGACGCGATGCCCGGGTCTACGCGGCGGCGCCGCCACGGGCGCGGGCGGCGCGCCGCAGCGCGAGCTCGTCCATGGCGATGGCGTCCTGGCGCAGCTCCTCGGCGCGGTGGCGCTCGAGCGCCCGTGCCTTGAGCTGGCCGATGGCCTCCTTGTCCTGGCTGGCGCGCACCAGGTCGGCGCGGCGCTCGTCGGCGACCTCGCCGAGGCGGTCCACCGTCGCCTCCTCGTAGGCGGCCCGGGCGCGGAGCACGGCCAGGTCGGCGTGGGCGGCACGCAGCGCGGAGAGCTCGGTGGGGGTCCCCATGAGCGCGCGCAGGTGGGCCAGGCCGGCGGCGAGTTGCGCCTGCGCGGCCACGGCCTTCTCCTGCTGCGCCGCGACCGCCGCCATCGCGTGGGCGAGCTCCTGCCGGACCATGTCCTCGCGCTGGGCGCGGTGGTCGAGCACCTGCTCGAGACGGAAGGTGAAGCGGCCGCTCACGTCGGACGCATCGGCACGCGGGGCGCCCGGCTTGACGCCGGCGGGTGCCGGCGCCCCGGAGCGTCCGTGGTTTCCCGTGCGCCCGTCCCGTGGATCCCCGGTTCCCGCCCGGGCCGGGCGGTGCATGGATGGGGTGCCTGGCATCGCGAGTGTCGCGGGTGCCACACCCGGAGGCGGGTATCGCTGTGAGCATGCGCCCGGCCGTGACGATGCGCACGTCGAACACGTCGCGCCGGGGCGCGGGACTGGCCCTCCTGGTCGCCGCGCTGGGCGTCGCGACGCTCCTGTGGGCGCTCCGGCCCCTCCCCGGCGGCAGCGGCTACAACCTGGGCGTCGAGACCTGCGCGGTGCTGCTGGTGGTGTGGGCGGCGTGGGCGGCGCGCCCCGCCCTGCTGCGGCGGCCGGCGGCGCTGGTGGCCGTGGCGGCGGCCGGCGTGGCGGCGGCGGTGATCCGCGGGGTCGGCATCGACGCGCACGCCGAGGTCGTGCGGACCTACGGGTCCCTCTTCACCGCGATCGCCGCCGGGCGCAACCCCTACACCTGCGGCTGCATCGTGCACCTCACGCCCGCCGGCACCCGGCTCGGCGACTTCAACTACCCACCCGCCGAGATCTGGCCGTACCAGGCCGCGCACGAGATCTTCGGCGCCTGGGGCATGGGCTCCCTCGCGGTCACGGTCGTCGTGCTGAACCTGGTCGCGGCCGGGGCCCTGCTGCTGGCGCTGCCGCGCGCGTGGCGCCTGCCGGCGCTGGCGTTCCTGCCCCTGCTGGTGCTCTGGGAGGTCGGCGGGACGATCGGGATGACGATGCTCGTGACGGCGGGGATCGTCGTGACGGTGCTCGACGGGATGCCCGCCGAGCGGCGCTGGCACCGGCCGGCGCTGTGGCTCCTGTTCGGCGTGGGGTTCCTGACCAAGTTCGCGATCCTGCCGCTGTTCGCGGCGTGGTGGCTCGCCGGCGCGTCGCGCGGCGGGCTCGCGCCGGGGCGGCGGCTCAGGACGCTCGCCGACGCGGCGGTGCCCGCGGCGATCGCCGTGGCGCTGTGCCTGCCGTTCGGGCCGGCGAGCGTGGCGCGCAGCACCGTCCTCTTCAACGCGGACCTCAGCGGCCGCGCGGAGCTGACGACGTTCTACCCCAACGTCATCTCCGGCCTGGCGACGTGGGCCGGGGCCGAGCGCCTCTACCCGATCTTCGCCCTGGCGGGGCTCGTCGCGGCGCTCGCCGTCGGCCGCCGGATGCGGCCGGTGGCGGCGATGCTGCTCGCGGTGACGGCGTTCCTGCTGGTGTCGCCCACCCCGGAGCCGCAGTACGTGCCGATGGTGGTGCTGCTGTTCCTGGGCGCCCTGGTCGAGCGCGACCGGGCGGCCGCGCGCACGCGTGGCGCGGCCGCCGGGGGGGCGGGGCCCACGCCGGCGGCCGCATGAGCCCTGCGATCAGCCCGCGGCGCCCCCGGCGGCTGCCGCCGCCTCGGCCACCGGCGCCAGGCCGCCGACCCGGACCACGTCGCGCATCGAGAGGATGCCCGTCAGCTCCGAGCCGTCGAAGACCAGCACGTGGCGCACGCCGTGCTTCACCATCAGCGCGGCGGCGTCGGCGATGCGCCACTCGGGGCCCGCCGTGACCACCTCGCCGGTCATGTGGTCCTCGACGAACGCCGCGTTGGGGTCGAGCCCGCCGGCGACGGCTCGCAGCAGGTCGCGCTCCGTGACCACGGCGGGGCCCGGGAGCGTCCCGTCGAGTACCACCGCGGCACCCGTGGCGTGCTGGACCATCCGCGTCGCCGCCTGCTGGAGGGTGTGCTGGGGGCCGACGATCGCGGAGATCGGGCTCATGGCGTCCTTGACCCGCATTCGCGCCTCTCCTCGTGCCGTTTGTCGCGAAGTCCGTCGAGGTTCGCACGGCTCGGGCGCGTTATCAACCGGCGAACGGCCAGTGACGCATGTGCATCCCCTCACCCCGACGAGGGATGTTCGGGCTCCCACCGGGCCGGGTATGCGGCCGCGCCGGGCGGTCGGTACCGTCGGGCGCCGATGAGCCCGCCCTCCCCGCCCGACGCGCCCGCGCCGCCCCGCGCCGCCGTCGACGGCCGCCTCGTGCTGCTGATGGTGTTCGTGGTCGGGGCGGCCAGCCTCGGCACCGAGATCGCCGCCGCCCGGCTGCTGGCGCCCTGGTTCGGGGCGTCCACGATCATCTGGGCGAACACCATCGCCACGGTGCTCGTCGCGCTGAGCGCCGGGTACTGGCTCGGCGGGCGGCTCGCCGACCGCGGCCCCAGCCTGCGCGGCCTTTCGTACCTGACGCTCGCCGCCGGGGTGCTGCTGGCCGTGGTGCCGTTCGTGTCCGGCCCGTTCCTGCGGAGGTCGGTGGAGGCGTTCGACCAGATCAGCGTCGGCGCGTTCCTCGGCTCGCTGGTGGCGGTGTCGGTGCTGGTGGCGGTCCCGGTGGTGCTGCTCGGCACGGTCTCCCCCTACGCCATCCGCCTGTCGGTGGGCTCGGTGGAGGAGGCGGGGCGGGTGAGCGGGCGGCTCTACGCCGTCTCCACGCTCGGCAGCCTGGTCGGCGTGTTCCTGGCCGCGCTGCTGCTGATCCCGTTCGTGGGCACGCGCCGCACGTTCCTGGTGTTCGCGATCGCGCTGGGGCTGGTGTCGCTCGTGGGCCTGCCGCGCCGCGCCGCCCTGGTGCCACTGGCGTGCGCCGGCCTGCTGCTCCTGCCCGTGGGCGTGCTCAAGGCGACCGGCAACGGGCGGGTGATCTGGGAGAAGGAGACCCAGTACGGCTACGCCCGGGTGCTGGAGCGGGCCGACGGCTCCCGCCGGCTCGAGCTGAACGAGGGTCAGGCGACCCACTCCGTGTATCACCCGGACACGTACCTGACCGGCAACTACTGGGACGAGTTCCTGGTGCTGCCCCTCGCCGCCGGCCGCGCCCCACGGTCGATCGCGATCCTCGGCGACGCCGCCGGCACCACCGCCCGGGCCTACGGCCACTACTACCCCCGCGCCCGCGTCGACGGGGTCGAGATCGACGGCGCCCTGCACGACGTGGGCCGCAGGCTCTTCGACCTCCGCGGCCCCGACCTGCACCTGCACACGGCCGACGCCCGCCCGTTCCTGCGGACCAGCGACCGACGCTGGGACGCCATCGTGGTCGACGCCTACCGGCAGCCGTACATCCCCTTCTACCTGGTCACGAAGGAGTTCTTCCAGGAGGTCCACGACCACCTGGAGCCCGGCGGCACGGTGATGGTCAACGTGGGGCACCCGGAGGGCTCGGACCGCCTGGAGAAGGTGCTGGCCGCGACCATGGGGACCGCGTTCGCCCACGTGATGCGCGACCCGAGCGAGGACATCAACACGATCCTGGTGGCCAGCGACGCCCCCGTCTCGGCGGCGGCGCTCGCGGCGGCGGCGGCCCCCGCGGGCCTGCAGGACGTGCAGCGGGCCACCAGCGCGCGGCTGGCCCCGGGCCTGCGGGGCGGCGACGTCTACACCGACGACAAGGCGCCGGTGGAGTGGCTCATCGACGCGTCGATCGTGGAGGTCGCCGCCGACGGTGGCTGACCCCGACCCAGGGCACTAGGCGGGGACCACCTCGACGCCCGGGGGCAGCGGATCGAAGGCGCCGGTCAAGCCGCCGGCCGGCACCACGGGGGCCGCCGCCACGGTCGCGTCGGGGACGACCGGGGCCGGCGAGCCGGCCAGCGCCAGCAGCCGTCCCAGCGCCTCGTCGGGCGAGTAGGGATCGTGGGTGCCCTGGGTGAGGAAGCCCTCGATGTCGGCGAGCTTCGCGCGCGCCTCGTCCACCCGCGGGTCGGACCCGGGGATGTAGGCGCCGATCGCGATCAGGTCCTCGGCCCGCTTGTGCGCCGCCAGCAGGCTGCGCAGACGGCCGCCCGCGTCGAGGTGCTCCGGCGCCAGCAGCTGCGGCGCGAGCCGCGACACCGACTGGAGCACGTCGATCGCCGGGTAGTGGTGGCGGTGCGCCAGCTCCCGCGACAGCACGATGTGGCCGTCCAGGATCGAGCGGACCGCGTCGGCGACCGGCTCGTTCATGTCGTCGCCGTCCACCAGCACGGTGTAGAGCCCGGTGATGCTTCCCACGGGGGCGGTGCCCGCCCGCTCCAGCACCCGCGGCAGCATCGCGAACACCGACGGCGTGTAGCCGCGCGTGGCGGGCGGCTCGCCGATGGCCAGGCCCACCTCGCGCTGGGCGGTGGCGAGGCGGGTGACCGAGTCCATCATCAGCAGCACGTCGGCGCCCTGGTCGCGGAAGAACTCCGCGATGGTCGTCGCCACGAACGCCGCCTTGATCCGCACCAGCGCGGGCTGGTCGGAGGTGGCGACCACCACGACGCTGCGCGCCAGGCCCTCCGGGCCCAGGTCGTGCTCGATGAACTCGCGCACCTCGCGGCCGCGCTCGCCGACCAGGGCGATCACGTTGACGTCGGCGCTGGTGCCGCGCGCCATCATCCCCATCGTCGTGCTCTTCCCCACCCCGGAGCCGGCGAAGATGCCGAGCCGCTGGCCGCGGCCGCAGGGCATGAGCGCGTCGATGGCCCGCACGCCCAGGGCCATCGGCTGCCGGATGGTGGGGCGGCGCAGCACGTCGGGCGGCGGCGCGTCGATGGCGCGGCGCGCCTCGATCGCGGGGGCGGGCAGCCCGTCGATGGGGCGGCCGAGGCCGTCGAGCACGCGGCCGAGCAGGCCGGCGCCCACGTCCACCTGCACCGCGCCGCCGCTCGCCACCACCGTCTGGCCGGGACCGACGCCCGAGGCGTCGCCCAGGGGCATGAGCAGCGTCTTGCCCTCGCGGAAGCCCACCACCTCGGCCTGGAGGGGCGGCGCGCCGGTGCGCGTGCCGGGCACGTGGATCTCGCAGCGCTCGCCGACGCTCGCCTCGGGGCCGCGGCTCTCGACCACCAGGCCGATCAGCTCCGAGACCCGGCCGTTCATGCGGTACGGGTCGACCGCCCGCAGGCGGGCCCGCGCGGGGCCGAGGTCGACCAGGCTCACGGGCCCTCGACCAGCGACTCGTCCGGCGGCGCGGAGAGCGCCTCGAGGATGCGGGCGAGCTGGCTCTCGACGGTGGCGTCGACGTCGCCGACGCTCGTCTCGAGCAGGCAGGAGCCGGGCGAGACCCGCGGGTCGTCGACCACCTCCAGGCGGGCGATGCCGCCCATCTCCTCCATGATCCCGGGGATCGCCGCCCGGCACGCCGCCAGGTCCCGCGGGCTCACCCGCGCGACCAGCGCCGAGCGGTCGGCGGCCCGGCGGATGGACCCGCGCACCACGTCGGCCACGCGCTCGGGCCGGACGGCCAGCTCGGCGCGCAGCACCCGGCCCGCCACCTCCACGGCGAGGGTCGTGGCCTCGCGCACGGCGTCCTGGCGCAGCTGCTCCGCGACCAGCTCCAGCCCGCGGGCCCCCTCGGCGAACGCCGCGGCGGCGGCGCCCGCCCGGGCGACGCCCTCGGCCATGCCGTCGCGGTAGCCCTCCTCGCGGGCGGCGGCCATCGCCGCGTCCACCTGCGCCTGCGCGCCCGCCAGCAGCGCCTCGGCCTCGGCGCGTGCGGCGTCGAGGATCCCCTGCGGCGAGTCCGGGGGCGCCGGTGCGGCCGGGGAGGGCGGCCGCAGCGACAGGGCGACGGGGTCGTCCGCCAGCTCGGCGCCGCGGAACAGCGTGGAGCCGGCGCGCGTGCCGCTAGACAAGCTGGTCCTCGCCACCGCGGACGATGACGATCTGACCGGCGTCCTCCAGGCGGCGGATGACCGCCACGATCTTCTGCTGGGCCTCCTCGACCGTCTTCACCCGGACGGGACCCATGAACTCCAGGTCCTCCTTGATGATCGCGGCGGCCCGCTCGCTCATGTTCGCGTAGATCTTCTCCTGGACCTCGTCGCTCGTCCCCTTGAGGGCGATCGCCAGCTCCTTGGTGTCGACCTCGCGGAGCACCTGCTGGATGCTGCGGTCGTCGAGCACCACGATGTCCTCGAACAGGAACATCATCCGGCGGACCTCGTCGGCCAGCTCCGGGTTCTGCTCCTCGAGCGTCTCCAGGATCGTGCGCTCGGTGGCGCGGTCGACCTGGTTCAGCAGGTCCACCAGCGAGCGCAGGCCGCCCGCCGACGTGAAGTCCTGGTTGATGACGCTGGAGAGCTTGCGCTCCAGCACCCGCTCGATCTCGCGGATCACCTCGGGCGCGGTGCGGTCCATCAGCGCGATGCGCATCGCCACCTCGGCCTGGAGCTCGTCGGGCAGCGAGCTCACCACCTGGGCCGCCGTCTCGGGCGGCAGGTACGCCATGACCAGCGCGACGGTCTGCGGGTGCTCGTTGGCGATCACGTTCAGGATCTGGCCGGCGTCGGTGCGGCGCAGGAACTCGAACGGGCTCACCTGGATCGAGCCGGACAGCCGCGTCATGACGTCGTTGGCCCGGTCCCCGCCGAGCGCCTTCTCCAGGATCGCGCGGGCGTACTCGAGGCCGCCCTCGGCGATGTAGTCCTGGGCCAGCGCCGTCTCGTAGAACTCCTCGACCACCGCCTGCTTGCGCTCCTGCGGGACGTGGCCGATGCCGGCGATCTCGAGCGTGAGCTCGTCGATCTCGTCCTGGCGCAGGTGCTTGAAGACCTGGGCGGAGGCCTCGGCGCCCAGGCTCACGAGCAGGATGGCGGCCTTCTGGCGCCCGTTCATGGTCGCGGTGGCCATGGGCTACCGGCGCTCGAGGAGCCAGCCGCGCAGCAGCTGGGCCACGTCGTCGGGCTTGCGCAGGGCGAGGTCCTCCATCTGGGCCTCGATCTGCGTCTTCTTCTGGCCCTCCAGCTGGCGCAGCGGGGCGCCCACGCCGCCCGGCGGCAGCTCGGAGACCGGCACCGGGCCGCGCTTCAGCAGCTCGGGCAGGGCCTTCTCCAGGTCGGTCTGGCGCCGGCGCAGCGACTTGCGCGCCAGCAGGATCAGCAGCAGCAGGCCCACGCCGGCCGCGCCGGTCTTGGCGATGCCCATGATGTCCATGCCGCCGCCGGAGCCGGCGCCGCCGCCGGACTCGGCCGCCTTCTTCGCCGCGGCCGCCGCGGTGACCGCGGTGCCGTCGGCCGCGAAGGGCACGGCCTGGACGCTGACGGTGTCGCGGGTCTGCTGGAAGCCGACCGCGGCCTTGACCGTGTCCTCCAGGGACGCGACCGTCGCGGCGGGGACCTCGTCGCTCACCTGCACGGCGATCGACTGGCTGGTGACGGTGCCCGGCGTCTTCTCCACCTGGGAGCGGACGCGGTTGACGCCGTTGCGGGTGCTCTCCGTGGTCTTGGAGTAGTCGGTGCCGTTGCCGTTGGCGCCGGCCGCCGTCGCGGGGAATGTGGTGTTGGTCCCGGTCGGGGTGTTCGCTGACGCGCCGGCCACGGCGCCGTTGCCGCCCGCGCCGTTCTTGAGGGTCTCCGCGCTCTTCTCCTGCTCGAGCGGCGTGGACGACGCCTTGTCGAAGGTCTCGCTGTCGGTGGTGACCTTGTCGAGGTCCAGGACGGCGTTGACCTGGGTGACGGCCTTGCCGGGGCCGAGGGTGGCCGCGAGCATCGCGTCGAGGCGGGTCTGGAGGGCCGTCTCGTACCGCGACTCCAGGGCCATGCGCTGGGACGCGGCGGTCGAGCCCGACGCCTCGATGTCGTCGGCGTTCAGGATGTTGCCCTGCGAGTCGGTGATCGTGATGCCGGCGGCCTTCAGGCCCGGCACGGCGCCCGACACGAGCTTGGTGATGCCCTTCACCTGGCCGGAGTCCAGGGTCATGCCCGGCTTCATCGTGAGCACGACGGCCGCGGTGGTGGGGTCCTGGTCCTCCGTGAAGAGCTGCTCCTGTGGCATGGCGATCTTCACCGTGGCCGCGGAGACGGGGTCGAGGCGGCCGATGGTGCGCGACAGCTCGCCCTCGGTGGCGCGGACCAGGTTCACCCGGTTGGTGAAGTCGGTGGCTCCGAGGTTGCTCTTGTCGAAGATCTCGTTGCCGACGACGCCGCCGCCGTCGAGCACGTTGGAGCCCGCGAGGTCCAGGCGCGCCTTGTCCAGGTCGCCGGAGGGGACCTGGATGGTGGTGCCGCCGTCCGCCAGCTTGTAGCGGATGCCGAGCTCGTCGAGCTGCTTGGTGACGGCCGCGGCGTCGCTCGCGCTGGACGCCGTGGTGAGCGTCGCGTACGAGGTCGCGCCGGCGAAGCGCATCAGCACGAACACGCCGACGACGAAGATCAGCACCGCCCCGACGAGCAGGCGCCGGGCGGGACCGGTCAGTCCCTCCCAGAAACCCGTGACCTTGGTGAGAGCCCCCATCGTTCAGCCGGCCCTAGACCTGCATGCGGCTGAGCTCCTGCCAGCCCTCCACCAGCTTGTTGCGGACCTGCACCGCGGTGTTGAACGCCAGGTCGGCCTTCTCCACCGCGACGAGCGCGACCGTGGGGTCGGCGAGCTGGCCGGTGGCGGCCTGCTCGCTGAGGTGCTCGGACCCGACCATCTCGGTGTTGAGGCCCTTGATCGCGCTGGACAGCGCGCCGGCGAATCCGGTGTCGCCCGCAGCGGCGCCGCCGGCGGCCTGCGTCGCCTGGTTCGCCCCGTCGGCGGCCCCGATGGGGCCGGACGGCATGAACGGCATGGACGCGAGGCCCGTGATGGGAGGCAGCGGGCTCAATTGATGATCCTCAGGGCGTCCTTGGCCATCGACTTGGTGGCCTCGAACGCGGTCACGTTGGCCTGGAAGGCGCGCGTCGCGGCGACCATGTCGGTCATCTCGACGACGGCGTCCACGTTCGGGCGGGTGACGTAGCCCTTGGCGTCGGCGTCGGGGTGGCCGGGCTCGTAGACCTTCCGCAGCGGCGTGGGGTCCTCGACGATGCCGGTCACGGACACGCCGTGCAGGTCGGCGGTGCTGTCGCCGCCCGTGCCGTCGCCCGTGGAGCCGAGGCCGGCGGGGCGGGGCAGCGAGAACTGCGCCCCGGAGCCGGACGACTCGGCCATCACGACGGCCTTGCGGTGGTAGGCGTCGCCGACGCCGTTGGTGCTGTCGGCGTTGGCCAGGTTGTTCGCGATCACGTCCATGCGGAGACGCTCTGCGGCAAGGCCGGAGGCGCTGATTCCGAGTGCGGCGTACATGCCCATCGACGGAGCTCCTGAAGGGGTCGGGGTCAGCGGCCGGTGATGGCCGTGCGGAACTGCTGGAAGCGCTTGTCGAGCAGCGACACGACGGTGCTCGACGCGAGCTGGTTAGCCGACAGGCGCGCCATCTCGTCGTCGGGGTCCACGTTGCTGCCGTCCACCCGCATCGTCGTCGTGTCGGTGGACATGACGTTCGGGGCCACCTCGTCGACCTGCCGCGTCACGTCGGACCCGTCGATCGCGGAGATCGAGCTGCCGGCGTCCATCCTCAGGCGCGCGCGGTCGGCGTCGACCGCGTCGGCCAGGGCCGACTCGAAGGTGACGTCGACCCGCTTGTAGCCGGGGGTGTCGGCGTTGGCGATGTTGTTGGCGATCGCCGTGTTGCGGGCGCTGTAGCCGGCCATGGCCTGCGTCAGGACCGCGGTGGTCAGGTCGTCGGGGAACATCAGACGGCCAGCGCGTCGCCGGTCATGAGGGGGGCGACGTCCTCCATGAGGCCCTGCAGGCGGTCGCCGTCCACGCCGAGCACGGCCATGGAGTCGGGGTCGATCGCGTACATCATCCCGTCCACGCCCAGGCCGACGCCGAGCATCATGCAGGCGGCGTCCGCCAGGTGCACGCAGTGCGAGAGGGCGGGCTTGAGGCGCGCCTCGTTGGGCGAGTGGTGGTAGCGGATGGCCTCCTCGAGCTCCGGCGGGAAGCTCCACGCCGCGGCGACCTGGGCCCCCAGCTCGGCGTGGTCGAACCCGAGCAGCTCGGTCTCGACCTCGTGGAACGGCATCCGCCGCTCCTGGGCGATCCGGGTGACCTCGTCGAAGGCGTTCTCCATGTAGCCGGAGAGGATCGTCTTGCCGATGTCGTGCAGCAGGCCGGCGACGAACGCCTCCTCCACCGGCGCGAGCTTGATCTCCACGGCGAGCCGCCGGGCGGTGAACGCCACGGCGATGGAGTGCCGCCACAGCTCGCCCTGCTGCAGGCCGTAGCCCGGGAGGGCTCCGTTGAGCAGGCGCGAGGTGTGGGACGAGATCGCGAGGCTCTTGATGGCCGAGAAGCCGAGCAGCACCACCGCCTCGGTCGCGGTCGTCACCCGCCGGGCGTGTCCGTAGAACGCCGAGTTGGCGAGCTTGAGCAGGTTGGCCGTGAGGCTCTGGTCGCGCAGGATCACCTGCGAGAGCTGCCCCACGGTCATGTCCTGGTCGTCGCACGCGGCGATGACCTCCGAGATGCTCGCTGGCATCGGCGGCAGCTCGGCCACGGCCGAGGCGACCTCGGCCGCGCTGAGTCGCGTGATGGTGCTCATGTCCCTCTCGTCCGGTGTGGTGCGGTTGCCTAGGCCAGCGCGGGGCTGGTGGCCTGCGACGCCTCCAGGCGGCGCTCTGCGACGAGGGCCGTCCAGGCCTCGCAGAGCACCTGGAGGTCGGAGATGACCTCGCCGAGCGTCGCCGCGTCGATGGTGTCGGGCTCGAGCCGTCGCAGGACGTACTCGTAGATGGCGCTCAGGTGGCGGGTGATGGAGCCCGCGGCCGGGTTGAGGCTGCGGTCCAGCTCCTCCACGATGGCGCGGACGCGGCCGACGAGGCCGGCGCCGGTGGCGCGGTCGCCGTCGATCAGCGCCTGCTGCGCCTGGTGGCCGAAGCGGACGGCGCCCTCGAAGAGCATGAGGACCAGGTCCTCGGGCGACGCGTTCTGGACCTGCTCGGGGGACGGAATGCTGTGCATCCTGGACGGACCTCGTCGGTCGGGATGGATGATTCGCCGGGGTTCCGTCCCCTCTGCGCCGGCGACCACCCGTGCCGGCACCATCCTTCTCGACCCCTGCCGGCCGATCCTTGAGCGCGCGGTCAGCCCTCCGGCGCCGGCCGCTCCGCCCCGCCGGCGTCGCGCAGGGCGCGGGCGGCGTCGGCCGCCGACGGGGCCAGCACGCGGACGCGCCCGCCGGCGCCCTCGATCTCCCGCGTCGCGATCCTGACGGCGCGTCCCACGGCGGCGTCCGCCTCGCAGCCGGCGACGGCCGCCGCCTCCCGCGCCACCAGGTGGAAGCTCAGGCGCGGGTCGTTGTGCTCGGCCACGGCCGTGGGGATCCGCTCGCGGGCGGCGGTCTCGATGCGCTCGCGCACCTGCTCGGTCACGTCCGCCACCACGCCGGTCCACGGGCTCGCCAACCGCGATCCCGGCGCTCCAGGCCTGCGCCGTGGCGCGGCGGTCCCATGACCGGGGGGAACCTGGTGGATGGTCCACGTCCCCCGATCGGAGATCAGCCCTCCCCGTCCTCCCAGGCGATCAGGAAGTCGGGCTCGGTCCCGCCGTCGGGGCGCTGCGGCACCACCCGCGCCGCGACCGCCAGGCGGCCGCTCTCCTCCGCGGGCACCACGGCCAGGAAGCGCTGCTCCGCGCCGGTCGCGCCCTCGTGGATCCCGGTGACGACGCGGCGGGGCACGATGCCGCCCTGCCCGTCGGGCGGTCCGGCCACCACCTCCACGCAGACGTCGTCGATGGTGAGGGCGCCGAGGGTGGCGACCACCTCGACCGCCAGCTCGGTGCCGACCGCGACGGAGCCGTTGGCGCGGATCTCGCTGCGGACGCTCACGCCGGTCCAGGCCGCCTCCATCCGCTCGCGCCAGCGGGCGAGCTCCTCCGCGGCCTCCCCCCCGCCGGCAGCCAGGCGGACCGCCTTGCGGTGGGCGGGCAGGTAGGCCCGCTCGGCGTACTCGCGCACCATCCGCCCCGTGCTGAAGCGCCCGCCGGCGTTGCGGATCGCCGCCGTCATCATCGTGGTCCACTCGCGGGGACGCCCGGAGCTGTCGCGCGAGTAGAACGCCGGGATCACCTCGCGCTCCAGCAGCGTGTAGAGCGCCTCCGCCTCGACGGCGTCGTTCTCCTCCGGGTCCTCGTACTGCTCGCCGCTGCCGACCGCCCACCCGGTGTCGGGCGTGTAGCCCTCCGCCCACCACCCGTCGAGCACCGACAGGTTCAGCCCCCCGTTCACGGCGGCCTTCATGCCGCTGGTGCCCGAGGCCTCGAGCGGCCGGCGGGGCAGGTTGAGCCACACGTCGGCGCCCTGGACGAGGTAGCGCGCCACGTGCATGTCGTAGTCCTCGAGGAACACGATCCGGTCGCGCAGGCGCGGCTGCTGCGACTCCTGCACCACGTCGCGGAGCACCTCCTTGCCGGGCACGTCCAACGGGTGCGCCTTGCCGGCGATGATGATCTGGACGGGGCGGCGCTCGTCGTCGAGCAGGCGCGCCAGCCGGTCGGGGTCGCGGAACAGCAGCGACGCCCGCTTGTAGGTGGCGAAGCGGCGGGCGAAGCAGAGGGTGAGCGCATCGGGGCGCAGCGCGTCGCCGGCGGCCCGGCTCGCGACGCGGCGCGACCCCTGGCGCAGCAGCTGGGCGCGCAGGCGCTCGCGGGCGAACAGCACCAGGTGCTCGCGGCGCAGCTCGTGGACACGCCACAGCTCGCCGGCGGGGATGCGCTCGGCGCGGTCCCACACGCCCGGGTCCTCGGGGTGCTCACGCAGCGCGGGGCCGATGTAGCGCTCCAGCAGCTCGTGCATCTCGCGGCTGAGCCAGCTGGGGGCGTGGATGCCGTTGGTGACCGACGTGATCGGCACCTCGTCGAGCGGCAGCGACGGCCACAGGCCCTGCCACATGCGCCGCGACGTGTCGCCGTGCAGGGCCGCGACGCCGTTCGCGAAGCCGGAGGTCCGCAGCGCCAGCGGCGTCATGCCGAACTCGGCGTCGCCCTCGTCGGGGTGCTCGGCGAGCGCGGCCAGCTCGTCCCAGGTCATGCCGATCGCGGTGGCGAGCGGCTCCAGGTAGCGGCGCGCCAGGTCCGGCGGGAACGTCTCGTTGCCGGCGGGGACGGGGGTGTGGGTGGTGAACACGGTCGAGGCGATCACCTGCTCGCGCGCGGCGGCGGCGCTCAGGCCGTCGTCGATGAGCGCGCGGATCCGCTCCAGGGCGAGCAGCGCGGAGTGCCCCTCGTTCATGTGGAACACCGTCGGTGTCATCCCGGCCGCGGCCAATGCGCGCACGCCGCCGACGCCCAGCAGGATCTCCTGGCGGATGCGACGCTCGCGGTCGCCGCCGTAGAGGGTGCTGGTGATCTGCCGCACCTCGTCGCTGTTGCCGGGGATGTCGGCGTCGAGCAGCAGCAGCGGCACGCGGCCCACCTGGATGCGGCGCACGGCCGCCTTCACCAGGTCGTCGCCGACCTCCACCTCCACGACCACCGGCGTGCCGTCGGCGCCGGTCACGTCGGTCAGCGGCAGGTCCGACCAGTCGGTGTCGGGGTAGCGTTCGCGCTGCCCGCCGTCGGGGCCGAGCTGCTGGCGGAAGTAGCCGCTGCGGTAGAGCAGCCCCACGCCCACCAGGGGCACGCCGATGTCGGACGCCGACTTCAGGTGGTCGCCGGCCAGGATGCCGAGGCCGCCGGAGTAGAGCGGGATGCCCGCGTCCAGGCCGAACTCGAGCGAGAAGTACGCGACCAGCATGTCCCGGGCGTCGGCCTCGGTCGCCATGAGCCAGCCCGGCTCGTTGACGTACGCGTCCAGGCGGCGGGCGACGCGGGCCACCATCGCCACGAAGCTCTCGTCGTCGGCGGCGGCGTCCAGGGTCTCCTGCGGCAGGTTGCGCAGCAGCGCCACGGGGTTGTGCCCGAGGCGCTCCCACCCCTCGGGGTCGAGGCGCGCGAAGAGGTCGCCGGCCTCAGGGCTCCACGCGGACCAGACGTTGCGGGCGATCTCGCCGAGCCATGCGATGCGCTCGGGAAGCGCCGGGTTGACGTCCACCTCGTGGACCTTCATGCGGGTCTCCTCCGGTCGGCGGGGCCCGGGACCGGCGGATCATAGCCACGCTCCCGTGCGTTTCCGTACCTGTGCCGGGGCCGCGGCCCCGGGGTGTCAGCGGGCGCTGTCCAGGTACAGGGAGCTGCCGGCGGCGGCGGGGCGGTAGCCCGCCAGCGCGCTGCGGCCGGAGCGCAGGGAGCCCAGCTCGGCGCGCAGGGCGTCGCGGGCGGCGCCGGCCCGCTCGACCAGCTCGCGCTGGTCGCGCTCGAGCAGCGCCGCCAGGGCGCGGGCCTCGGCGGCGTCGGCCGGCGACAGCGCGGGGGCGTCGCTCGGCACGATCCGCGCCTGCACCCGCAGCCGCTCGCCGTCGAGCACGGTCAGCCGCTCCAGATCGGCGGCGGCGAGCGCCCGGGCCTGCTCCAGCTGGATCTCGCGCAGGCGGCGGAGCTCAGCCAGCAAGGTTCACGCCGACGACGGGGCCGCGGCGGTCCGTGGCGGGGCGCTGGGTTCCGGCGATCTGGACCCAGGCCGTGCGCAGGTCGGTCATCACGCGGACGGCCTCCTCGATCTCGGCCATGTCCTTCTGCAGGCGGCCGGCGGTGAGCCTCTCGCCGACGTACTCGTAGAGGCTCGCCAGGTTGGCGGCGATCTCGCCCTGCGTCATGTCGAGCGTTACGCGCAGCTCGGTCACGATGTCCTGGGCCCGGGTGAACCGGTTGCCCGAGGTGCCGACGTCGCCCGCCTCGAAGGCCGCCCGCCCCTGCGCACAGAAGCGGAGGAAGCCGTCGTAGAGCATCACCACGAGCTGGCCGGGGGTGGCGGTCTGCGCGGTGTGGGCGGTGTACTGGCGGAGCTCGGTCAGCGGCACGTCGTGGCCCCTTCGGTCGGTCGGGTTCGGAGGGTCCGGGTCAGGGCCCGGTCGGCCTCATCACAGGGAGGCGAGCTGGGAGGACAGGTTGGCCCCCTGGCTCTGGAACTGCGACACGGCCTTCTCCATGGCCGCGAACTGGGCCTTCAGCGTCTGCTCCTTGAGGTCCATGATCGCCTCGAGCGACGCGATGCGGTCGTCCATCCGCTTGGCGGAGTTCGTGTACCCGGTGAGCCGGGCGGCGATGATGTCCGTCGAGAAGCTGTTGGAGAACGCCTGGATCTGGCGGGCGATGCCGTCCCCGGGGCTCGACGTGCCGTCGCCGTCGTCCTTGCCGAACACGTTCTGCACGGCGGTCGGGTCGGCGGTGATCGCGGCGGTGAACTTGCCCTGGTCGAGCGTCAGCGTGCCGTCGCGCGAGCCGGTGATCCCGATCTGGGCGAGCGAGTTGTAGCCGTCGGGCATCCCGGCCACCGCGGAGCCGGCGATGCCGCGCAGCTGGCCCAGCAGCGAGCTCATCGTCTGGTCGCCCTGGAGCGTGCCGGCCGTCTGGGTGGCGGCGTCGTATGCGGTGGCGCGCTTGATGTTGGAGACGACGCCGTTGTAGGCGTCCACGAAGGCCTGCGCCTTCTGCAGGTTCGCGGCGCTGTCGGCGCCGACGGTGACCGTGGTGGAGCCGACCTTGGTGAGGCTGAGTGACACGCCGTTGATGGCGCCCTCGATCACGTTGCCCGAGCTGGTGACGGCCAGGCCGTTGACCGTGGCGGCCGCGTCGGTGCCCGCCTGCGTGGTGGCGAAGCCGAGGCCGGCGGCGGCGGTGCCGCCGACGGTGATCGCGCTGGCGCTGCCGCTCTGCTTCGAGATCATCACGAGGCGGCCGTTGATGACGCTGGCGGAGACGCCGACGTCGGTGGTGCCGTTGATCCGGTCGGCGAACTTCTGGAGGTCGTCGCCGGCCTGCACCGCCACGTCCACCGTGGTGCCGCCCACCCCGATGCTCAGGTTCTGCCCGGCGGTGAGGGCCGGCGCGCCGCCCGACGCCATGGTGTGCGCCTGCGCGAGGCTGGTGACCACGACGTTGTAGGTGCCGGCGGCGGCGGCGTTGGTGGCGCTGGCGCCCAGGATCGACGTGTCGGCGGCGGTGGCCGTCTTCGCCGCGAGGGCGTTCGGCTTGTACATCTCCGCCGCCGCGTCGCGCAGCTTGCCCAGGAGGCCGTTGATCTCCTGGACGACGCCCTTCTTGGTGTTGAGGGTCGTCTTGTCGGCGTTGATCCGGTCGATCGGGGCGCGCTCCAGCTTCATCAGCTGGCTCACGATCGACGCGGTGTCGATCCCCGAGCCGAGGCCGCTGAAGCTGATCGCCGGACCGGCCGTGCCGGTTGTGGTGTTGGTGCCCATCGCCGCCTACGAGGTCGCGTCCACGTTCATGCCGGTCGCCGCCGCCAGGGCGGAGATCTGCTCGAGCACGCGCCGGTCGGGCACCTCGCGGAGGACCTCCCCGGTGTTCCTGTCGAGCATCGTCACGGTCACCCTGCTGGTCGGCTGGTGGATCTCGAACCTCGCGGTCACATCGGCGGCGTGGAGGTCCAACTTGAGCGTGCTGGGCGGGGTCCAGCGCTCGCTCGGCTTGGCCAGCTGGGGCGCCTCCCTGGGAGGCTCGGGCTCCGTCCCCGGCGGCGGCCGCAGGAAACGTGGGGCACGGGTCGCGGGTTCGCTCGCATCGGGGCGAAGGGGGGTGACGTCCATGTCAACTCCGTTCGCGGTATCTGTGGACGCCCCGGGACGGGCGCCCTCCGTATCCCGGTGATCGGCAGTTGCGGGCGTTTCCTGTACGCCGGCCCGCGCCGGCGTCGCGCCACGGCGGTCAGACCCCGGCGCCCGCCAGCAGCGACATCGACTGGCGCAGCTCCCGCAGCACGCTGGAGTGCGGGTACACCATGAGCCCCTCGCGGAGCACCGCGTCGGCGTCGGCGTACCGCCCGGCCCCGGCGAGCAGGCCCGCCAGGTCGATGTGACGCGACATGTTCTGCTCGTCGTGCTGGAGGGCGGCCCGCATGAACGCCTCGGCGTCCTCGTCGAGCTGCTTCGACTGGCAGATCCGGCCGAGCGCGGCGAGCGCGTCGGGGGTGGCGTCCCCCGCCTCGACCGCGGCGATGAGCCGGTCGGCGGCGGGGTCGGGGAAGTCGTTGACGTAGAGGAGATACCCGAGCCGGCCGTCCACGTCGCTCCGCGACTCGGCGATGCCGTAGAGCAGCGGGACCAGCGCGTTGAACGTGGCCAGCTCGTCCAGGCCGAGCAGGGTCGCGGCCAGCTCCATGACCGCGGCCAGCACGGCGTCCCGGTCGGCCTCGGCGGGCAGCTCGGGGAGCTCGCCGGCCGGGTCGGTCGCGGCGGCCAGCGCCAGCTCGTAGGCCGTGGCGTACAGGCCGTCGGCCACGGGGCGCAGCCCGTCGATGCCCGCGCGCGCCTCGTCGGCGTCGTCGGCGATCAGGCCGATCAGCACCCGCTTGGCGTGGGCCAGCTGGTGGCTGGACGTGCCGGGCGCGATCGCGTCGAGCTGCGCGCGGGCGCCGTCCAGGTCGCCGAGCCGGATGAGCGCGTCGGCCATGGTCAGGGCGATCGCCCCGTCCTCCGGCTTCAGCTCGCGGGCCTCGGCGAGCACCGCGAGCGCGTGCTCGGCGTGGTCCTCGTGCAGCAGGACGTCGGCGACGGCGCGCAGCGACTCCTCGCGCCGGGCGGGCGCGATGATCGACGACATGTACTCCCGCACGGTGAGCGGCGGGTCGGTCCGCAGCAGCAGCCGGGTGAGCCGCACGACCGGCGCGGCGTAGTGGCCGCGGGCCTCGCGGATGGCGTTGCGCTGGCAGCGGACGGCCTCGGCGATGTCGCCCATCATCTCGTGGAGCACCCCGAGGGCGTGCCACGAGTAGAAGGACCCCATCCCGGCCTGGGCCAGGTACCGGTCGCCGCCGTGGTCGCCGAGCTCGATGGCGCGGCGGAAGCTCTTCACGGCCGCGCGGTACTCGCGACGGGCGGTGTGGATCTGCCCCTGGAGGTAGTACAGGTCGGTGAAGTCCGGGTACGCCTGGAGGGCGTCGGCCAGCACGTCGAGCGCCTCGTCCCACCGCTCCAGCGAGTGGAGGGTGGCCACGATGTTCCGGAGCAGCAGCGAGGCGTAGTACGCCTTCAGGGAGTTGAGCTCGCGGAACGAGCACGTGAAGTAGTCGAGCGCCTCGTCCATCCGGCCGACCCGCTGGAACTCGACGCCGGCGTTGAAGAGCGTGAAGGAGTCGTTCGGCTTGCGCGCGACCTCCTCCATCACGATCGCCATGTTGCGGTCGGTCTTCTCCTTCGCCCGGCTGGTCGGCTCGAGGTAGCCGTAGTGGTGGATCTCGATGCCGACGAAGCGGGTGCAGCGGCCGCCCTCGGGGTCGACGGTCCCCATGACCTGCTCGTGCAGGGCGCCGCTGTACCGGTAGGCGGGGCGGTTGCGGAAGATCCGGAACGCCGAGTTGACGACCGACTCGATCCCGCGCTCCTCGCCGATGAAGTTGACCTCCCGGAGGCAGTAGCCCTCCATGGCCTCGTCGTGGAGCAGGTCGCGCACCCTCGCCCCGTCGACGAGCTCCTCGTCGGCGTCGAGGATCAGGATCCAGTCCCCCGTCGCCGCGTCGATGCCGGTGTTGCGCGGGCCGGCGAAGTCGCCCTTCCACTCCTCGTGGAGGACGCGCGCGCCGAACGACTCGGCGATCTCGACCGAGCGGTCGACGGAGCCGGTGTCCACGATCACGACCTCGTCGACGACGCCCTGGACGCTCTCGAGGCACCGGGCGAGGTGCTCCTCCTCGTCGCGCATGATCATGCAGAGGGAAAGGCGCTGCGGCGTCCGCTCCTTCGGCGTCGAGAGGCTCGCGATCTTGAGTCCCATCCCGGTCCTTCCGGTTCGTCGATCCTGGGTCGTCGGGGCCCTATCGGCAGGCGGGCCCCGGAGTTGAGCCCGCGTCTGGAGCATTTCGAGGGGCCCGGCCGGGGCTGGGCGGCGGGTCACCGTGCCCGCCCGGCGCGCCGGCGCCTGAGCGCTCGGCGGACGAGGGCGGTGCCGCCGACCAGGGCGGCGAGGACGACCGCGACGGTCAGCACGTCAGCGGTGATCTGACCCGCCCGGTAGCCGAGGTTGTACGCCAGATCCTCATCGCGGCCCCCGGCGACGGCGCGCGGGACCGCCACGAGCAGGATCGCCGGGACCGTGGCGGCGGTGAGGGGGCTGAACGTGGCCATGGGCGCCTCCGGGGACGGTGTCGATTCCGTCCCGAGGCTCCCGCGGCCAGGCCGCGCGTGTCAGCACGCGATCGTGCCGGCGCACGCGTGGAGGTGTGACGAGTGGGGCGCCGGGCGCCTGCCCTCAGCCGGTCAGCAGACCGGCCCCTCCTCGTCGACCTCGGCCGCCTCGGCGCAATCGGGGAGCCGGTCGCCGCTGGCGCGGAGCAGCAGTTCGTGGAGGGTGCGGCGCTCGTCGCCGCTGAGGGCGCCGAAGAGGCGGTCCTCCACCGCGGCCAGGCCCGCCTCGGCGCGGTCGAGCGCGCCGACGCCGCCCTCGGACAGCTCCACGATGTGGCGGCGGCGGTCCTCCGGGTCGCGCCGGCGCGTCACCAGCCCCCGTGACTCCAGGTCGTTGAGCAGGGCGACCACGTTGGAGGGATCCAGGCGCAGCCCCTCGGCCAGCGCCGCCTGCGCCATGGGGCCGTGATCGCGCAGCAGCGTCAGCGCGATGAGGTGCCGGGGACGCATGCCGTCGACGTCGGCCAGGGCCTGGTCGGCGTCGCGGCGCACCACCTGCGCGAGGTGGGAGATCAGGGCGAGCGACCCCCGGTTCCGCGGGGGGGCGGGCGTACGGCGCGTGCGGGTGCTCATGGACGGATGGTACCGCGCCATCGGTGCTTGACCAATCAATCGTTGGTGATATACCAATCATCTATGAGCAACCACCTTCTCCACATCGACACGTCGCTCCGCAGCGCCGGTTCCCGCAGCCGTCGCCTGTCGGCCCGCTTCGCCGAGGCCTGGCGGCACGCGCACCCCGACGGCGTCGTCACATACCGCGACCTGGCCACCCACCCGCTCCCCCACCTCGACGACGCCGCCTTCACGGCCAACGTCACCCCCGAGCAGGACCGCACGCCCGAGCAGCGCGCGGCCCGCGCGCTGACCGACGAGGTGGTGGGCGAGGTCCTGGCCGCCGACACGATCGTGATCGGCATGCCCCTCTACAACTTCGGCCCGCCCAGCACGCTGAAGGCATGGGTGGACCGCATCGTGGTCCCCGGCGTGACGGTCGGCGAGTACGGCGGCACCCTCGGCGGGCGGCGCGTCGTGTTCGCCACCTCCCGCGGAGGCGGCTACGGCCCCGGCACCCCCCGGGAGGGCTGGGACCACGGGGAGCCGTGGCTGCGCCACGCCCTCTCGACCGTGGGCCTGGACGACCTGGCGTTCGTCACCGCCGAGTTGACGCTGGCCCGCGAGAGCCCGCGGATGATCCCCCTGGACCTGGGCGCGGCGGAGGACCGCAGCATGGAGGACGCCCTGTCGGCCATCGCGTCGCTGGCCGCGTGAGGGCCGCGGCGCCGGCGGTCCCGTACCCTCGGGCTGTGCCCGCACCGGACCGCTGGCCGCCGCTGCCCTATGAGGACTGGCTGCCCACCAAGCAGACCGTCCACCGGTACACCCAGATCGCGGGGAAGATCCGGATGGCGCTGGTGCCGTTCCGCAACCACTGGTGGCACGTGACGCTGTACGTCACCGACCGCGGGCTCTCGACCGGCGCCATGCCCGCGGGCGACCGCGAGGCCGAGATCGCGTTCGACTTCGTCGAGCACCGCCTGGTGGTGACCACGAGCGACGGCGGGCGCCGCGCCCTGGACCTGGTGCACCGGCCCGCGTGCGCCGACGTCTACGCCGACCTGTTCGCCGCCCTCGACGAGCTGGGCGTGCAGGTGGAGATCCGCCCCCAGCCGTTCGACCTGGGCGACAGCCCGGCGTTCCCGGACGACCGGGAGCACGACAGCTACGACGCGGACGCCGTGCACCGCTGGTGGCGGACCCTGGCGATGACGCAGCGCGTGCTCGACCGCTTCCGGGGCGGGTTCGCCGGAAAGGCGAGCCCGGTGCAGCTGTTCTGGCACTCGTTCGACCTCGCCCACGCCCGCTACTCGGGGCGGCCCGCGCCCGTCCCGGAGGGCGCCGACCCGGTGAGCGCGGAGGCCTACTCCCACGAGGTCATCGCGTTCGGCTACTGGCCCGGCGACGACCGCCGCACCCCCTACCCCGCCTTCTACAGCTACACCGCCCCCGAGCCGGCCGGCCTGCGCGAGCACCCGCTGCCGGAGGGGGCCGAGTGGGTGGACGCCGGCGGCGGCTCGCTGGCGGTGCTGCCGTACGACGCCGTCCGCGCGAGCGCCGATCCCGACGGCCTGCTGCTGGCGTTCTACGAGGCGGCGTGGCGGGCGGGCACGGCCGCCGCCGGGTGGGACCTCTCGGGCGCCACCCCCCACAGCCCCGCCTGAGCGCGCGCCGCCGTCGGCGGCACCACCACGACCGGGCACGGGGCCGAGCGCACCAGGGCGGCCGACACGCTGCCGAGCACCGCCGACAGCACCATGCCCCGGCCCTGGGAGCCCACCACCACGAACTCCGCGCCGGCGTCGCGGGCCTCCGCGGCGAGCACCGCGGCCACGTCGCCCTCGGGCGCGCGGAGCTCGGCGTGGCCGTCCACCGCGGCGGCGGCGACCCCCTCGAGCAGGTCCAGCGCCCGCCGGCGGCGCTCGTCCCGGTACGCCTCCAGCGTCTCCTCGCTGGGCGGCGACGTCCCCGGCGGCGGCGCCACGTGCGGGATCGGCGCGCGCACGTGCACCAGCACCAACCGCGCCCCGAGGTGGCGCGCCAGGCGCCCGGCCACCCGCGCGGCCACCGCCGCCGCGGGACTCGCATCGACGCCGCAGACAACGCTCATGCACCCCATGACAGCGCGCCCGGGCCCGCCGCGCCATCGGGTCGTGACCCCATCTCGCGGGACGGCGGCGGTACTCAGGCCGTGAGCGGGATCCGGTCGGTCGCGGGGTCGAAGGCCCGGGCGGGCAGCACGCCGCGCGGGTCGCCGTGCATCGGCAGGTCCCACTTCGCGGCGTAGCGCATCGCGTTGAGCTCGAGCAGCGCGTCGTACTCGTCGTCCACCAGGTCGAACGTCTTGTGCCCGAAGTGGTGGACGAAGCTGTCGTCGGCCACCCGCAGGCGGAAGCCGGCCAGGCGGGCGCGCAGCGCGTAGTCCTCGTCCTCCATGTTCCCCACCTCGAAGCGCACGTCGAACCCGCCGACCGCGTCGAGCACCGGCCGGGCGATGGCCATGCACAGGCCGGAGATGCGCGTGACCTCGCGCCCCCGGCCGGCGTGGTCGCGGTGGCGGGCGGCGGCGAAGGCGTCGAGCGCGTCCGAGGGCGCCTCCGCGTAGGGGACGGCCAGGATCTGGTCGTCGGACACCCAATTGGAGCGGGGCCCGGCGATCCCGGCGCCGCCGTCGCGGGCCAGCGCGCCCAGCAGTCCCGCCAGCCAGCCGGGGGTGGCGAGGGCGTCGTTGTTGAGCAGCACCGCGACGTCGCCGGCGGCCGCGGCCAGGCCCAGGTTCACGCCGCCCGCGAACCCCAGGTTCACCCGGGAGCGCACCACCCGCGCGCCGTGGCCGGCCGCCCACTCGGCCGTGGCGTCGGTGCAGCCGTTGTCGACCACGATCACCTCGTGCGGCTCCGGGGTGTGGCGCGCGATGCTGTCCAGGCAGAGGGCGGTGTAGAGCAGGTTGTCGTGGCAGGGGACCACGATGCTGGCGAGGCCGCTCATGCCGCCAGCGCCCGCAGCCGCTCGCCTGCGACGACCGCCGTGCGGTCCCACGTGTGCTCGGCCCGGACGTGGGCCGCGGCGGCCGCGCCGATCGCGCGGGCGCACGCCGGGTCCTCCACCACCGCCCGCATCGCGGCGACCAGGTCGGCCACCTCCACCTCGACCACCTCGGGCCGCCCGGCGACCAGCATGCCGCCGATGGTGGCGCTCTCCACCGGGACCGGCCGCGACGGCACCAGGATCGCGGTGCCCGGCCCGCAGAAGTCCCTGGCGGCGCCGCGGTCGGGGACGATCGCGGGCAGGCCGCACGCCATGGCCTCGGCGATCGGCAGCCCGTAGCCCTCGCCCCGGAACGGCTGCACCAGCGCGTCGCACGCCGCGTAGAGCCGGGGCATGTCGCCGTCGGGCAGCGGGTCGGTGAGGTGCAGGATCCGCGGCGCCCGCGGGTCGGCCTGCAGCGCGCGCACCTGCGCGTCGGCGTCCTGCGGCACGTACGGCCCGCGGGCGCCGAAGCTCTTGATGACCAGGGTCACGTCGTCGCGGGCGGTGAACGCGCGGGTGTAGGCCGCCAGGAGCAGGTCGATGCCCTTGCGCCAGATGAGCCCGCCGACGAACAGAAGGCGCACCCCGGGGGCGCGGTCGCCCAGGTCGAGGGGCTCGGCGCCCGGCCGGAACCGCTCCGGGTCGATCCCCAGCGGCACCAGCGCCACCCGCTCCGGGTCCATGCCGCCGGCGAGCATCCCGTCGCGGACGTGCCGCGACGCCACCCACACCTCGTCGAGGTGCTCCCGCTGCGCCCGGACCCAGCCGAGCGGCGGCGCCCCGTACTCCCAGTGCAGGAACTGGGCCACGCGGCCCTCGTGCACGGGCCCCAGCGCCGGCGGGTAGGCGTGGCGCAGGGTCACGTCGGCGCGCGGCAGCAGCCCCGACAGCGACGGCTCCAGAGCGGCGTAGGCCGGGTCGGAGGCGTCGAGCCGCGCGCCGTCGACGTCGACCAGCCCCAGCGTCACCTCGTCGCGGCGCAGCAGCGCCCGCGCCAGGTCGCGGTTGACGCCCGCCAGCGAGTGGACGCCGAACACGCTCCCGCGCAGCAGAACCGCCGGGCGGTCGCCCGCCACGGGTCGCACGGCACGCGGCCGCGGCGCGAGCGCCCGGATCCGGTCGAGGATGGCTCCCGCGACGGCGCGGTGGTCGCGGCCGGCGGCGGCCTCGCGGGCCACGCGACCCGCCGACCGGCGCGCGGCCGGGTCGTCGTGCGCCGCCCGCAGCGCCGCCGGGGCGGGCGCGAGCGCGGGCAGGCCCATGGCCGCGGCCTCCAGGGCCACGCGGCTGCGCCGCCCGGCGGGCGTCGCCGTCACCACGGCGTCGGCCGCCGCGTACAGCGAGGGCATCCGGGCGTCGGGCAGCAGGTCGTCGAGGATCACGACGTCGGCCATCGCGGCGGGGTCGTGCCCGGCCGCGGCGACGGCCGCCGCGGCGCGCCCCTCGATCGCGGCGAGGTCGAGCCCGTCGTCGGACCACGTCTTCAGCACCAGCGTCACGTCGTCGTGGCCCCGGAAGGCGGCGCACCACGCGGCCAGCAGGCCCTCGGTGCCGGCACCCCACGGCGCGACGGCCAGGAACACGGTTCCGTGGGCGTCCGGCAGCGCGATCGGCGGCGTCGCGGGGTCGAAGACGTCCAGCTCGACGGCCTCCGGGATCACGGCCACCCGCTCCGGGTCCACGCCGGCGGCGGCCAGCGCCTCGGCCTCGAGGCAGCTGGGCACCCACGTCTCGTCCAGCTGGTTCAGCCGGACGACCCAGTCCCGCGGCACGTCGAGCGCCGACAGGGCGGTGCGTCCGATGCGGAGCGCGCCGTGGGCGTAGGGGTCGAGCAGGCGCCCGGGGGCGTGCTCGATGGAGGCGTCCACCCGCGCCGGCTCGGGGAGCATCAGGTCGGCCAGCGTCTCGCGCCCGGCGGGCGTGACGGCCTCGCGGTAGTGCCACACACGGTGGTCGGCGACCAGGTCGGCGCCCCGCTCCCGCAGCCCGCGCACCAGCGCCCGCCCCTCGGCCGCCCACCCCGAGGGGTCGGTCAGCGGCCCGCGCCAGACGACGGTCACGCCGTCAGCGCGGCGCGGCCGGCGAGGACGCCCAGGCGCTCCAGGATGACGGCGGCCGTGCGGTCCCAGGTGTGCCCGGTGCGGATCGCCTCCGAGGCCCGGGCGCCGACCGCGGCGGCCGCGTCGCGGTCCTCGTAGACGGCGCGCATCGCGCGGGCCAGGTCGGCGGGGTCGACCTCGTGGACGACCGGCTCGCGGTCCATCTCCCACTGGCCGATGTGCGTCGCCGGCAGTGTCACGGGACGGGACGGGACCAGGATCGCGGTCTCCGCGTCGGTGAAGTCGCGGGCCGAGCCCTTGTCGGGCACCACCACCGGCAGGCCGCACGCCATGGCCTCGGCGATCGTGAGGCCGTACGCCTCGCCGCGGAACGGGTGCACCAGGCAGTCGCACGACGCGTACAGGCCGGGGATCCACTCCTCCGGCACGGGCCGCGACATGTGCAGCACCCGCGGGCCCCGCGGATCGGTGGCCATGCGGCGCACCCGCTCGTCGAGCCGTCCGGGCGGGTACGGCCCGCGCGGGCCGAAGTCCTTGACCACCAGCGTCACGTCGTCGTGGCGGCGGAAGGCGCGCTCGTACGCGTCGAGCAGCAGGTCCACGCCCTTGCGCGCGTGCAGGCCGCCGACGAACAGGAAGCGGAAGCCGGGCGCCTCGTCGCCCAGGTCCACCGGCGGCACGTCCGGACGGAAGCGGGCGGGGTCCACCCCCAGCGGCAGCACCTGGATGAGGTCCGGATCGACCCCCGAGGCGATCATCCAGTCGCGGACGTAGGTGGACGCCACCCACACCTCGTCGGTGGTCGCCGCGATCAGCTCCACCCACCGCGGCGGCAGCGGCCCGAACTCCCAGTGGAGGATCTGCACCAGGCGCCCGCCGGCGGGCCGGGCGAAGCTCGGCGGCTGCACCTGGCGCACCACCACCTCGGGCCCGCCCGGCAGCACCCGCCGGGCGGCGCGCACCACCTGGTCCATCCCGGGGGCGGCGGCGTCCATCGGCATGCCGTCGGTGTCGACCAGCGACAGGTCGACGCCCCCGGCGCGCAGCAGCGCGCGGGCCATCTCGCGGTTGACGCCCGCCAGCGAGGAGACGCCCGACAGGCAGCCCTCGATGACCAGCCGCGGCGGGCCGTCCCCCACCGGCACCGACCGCGACGGCCGGGCGGCCAGGTCCCGGAGGCGCGCCAACGCCTGGCGGGCCACGGCGCGGTGGTCGTAGCGCTCGGCGCGCCGGGCGGCGGCGGCGCCGCGGGCGCGGGCGTCGGCGGGGCGCTCGTGCACCTCGCGCATCGCGGCCGCCAGGGCGACGGCGTCGGGCTCGGCCCAGCGGTGGCCAGCGAAGGCGGGGACCTCGGCGGCGGCCTCCTCGGAGACCGGGACCAGCGAGTACGGCAGCGCCCAGCCGACCTCGGCGTCGACGAACGCGCCCGGCCCGGACCAGCCCGTCGCGATCACGGGGCGCCCCATCGCCATCGCCTCCAGCAGGGGGCGGCCCCAGCCCTCGCCGCGGGTCGGCGCCACCACGGCGTCGGCGGCGGCGTACAGCCGGGCCATGTCGGCGCCGGGGAGCAGGTCCTCCACGATCACCAGGTCGGCGATGGCGCCGGGGTCGCGGCCCATCGCGCCGAGCGCGTGGATCACGTCGGCCTGGATTTCGGGCGTCCCGATGCCGCGGGTCGTGGCCCACACCTTCAGCACCAGGGTCACGTCGTCGCCGGCGTCGAACGCGTCGCACCACGCGCGCAGCAGCACGTCCCAGCCCTTGCGGAGCGTCCAGTCGAACGCCGCCAGGAACACGGTGCCGTGGGCGTCCTCCAGCGGCAGCGGCGCCGCCCCCCGGTCCAGGCGGTCGAGCTCGAACGGCTCCGGCACGATGGCCAGGCGGGCGCGGTCGACCCCGGCGGCCGCGAACGCCTCGACGGCGTGGGCGGTGGGCACCCACACCTCGTCCATCGCGTTGCAGCGGGGCACCCAGTCGGCCGGGATGCGGTCCGTCTCGAACATCGTGCGGCCCACGCGCGCCCGGCCGGGCGCGTACGGGTCGAACAGGCGGCCGAACGTGTGCTGCACGGAGACGTCGACGTCGGCCATCTCGCGCTCGGACATCGCCACCAGACGGCGGCGCTCGGCGGCGTCGATCGCCTCGCGGGCGTTCCACATGTGCGGCTCCAGCCGCACCGCGGCGCCCTCCTCCTCGAAACCGCGCAGGAACGCGCGACCGCCCGCGGAGTAGCCGGAGGGGTCGGTCACCGGGCCGCGCCACACGATGTTCACCGGGCCACCGCCACGCCGGCGGCGTCGCGCGCGCCCAGCAGCGCCCGGGCCCGCGCGTCCAGCGCCCGGGCGGTCGCCGCGATCGAGAAGCGCTCCTCGACCAGCGCGCGGCCGCGCCGTCCGCGGGCGGCGGCACCGGCCGGGTCGGCGGCGACGGCGCGCATGGCGGCCCGCAGCGACGCCACCGACGGCTCGGCCAGCATCAGGCCGCGGTAGAGCACGTTGTCGGCCAGCATCGCCGCGGGGGCCTCGACCATGCGCTCCACGGCCACCGGGAACGCCGCCTCCGGCGTCATCAGCTCCTCGTGGCCGCCCCACGCGGTCGCGATGACGGGGACGCCGCAGGCGGCGGCCTCCAGCATCGGCATCCCGGCGCCCTCGCCGCGGGTGGGTAGCACGAACGCGTCGGCCGACGCGTACAGCGCCGGCATCGCGTCGTGGGGCACGGGATCGAGCATCATCTCGATGTCGGCGACGTCGTCGGGGCCGGCCCCGAGCGCGGCGAGGTGCGCGAGCGCCTGCTCCTCCACGGACCCCTCGCCGGCCGCGCCGGCGCCACGGTACGTGACGAGCAGCAGGCGCACCGGCTCGCCGGGGGCGAACTCCTCGGCCCAGGCCTGCAGCAGCACGTCCCAGCCCTTGCGCCACGTCCACTCGAACACCGAGAGGAAGGTCAGGGGGGCGCCGGGGTCGCGCTCGCGCGCGGCGGGGCGCAGGCGGCCGGTGTCGACCGGGTACGGCACCACGTGGATCCGCTCGGGGTCGACGCCGGCGTCGGCGAACGTGCGGGCGTTGAAGCCGCTCGGCACCCACACCTCGCGCACCCGGTTGCACGGCTCGACCCACGACGGCGGCACCAGCTCCGTCTCGAAGCAGGTGGCGCCCACGACCGGGAGGCCCAGGTCGGCCGTGGCCTCGTCCCAGAACGGGATGCCGCTCGGCATGACCGGCAGCCCGTGAATCACGACCAGGCCGGGGGCGAAGTCCTGCGGCGGCAGGGCCAGCTCGGGCGGCGCCATCCCGTCGGCGCCCGCGTCGGTGACCAGCGCCAGCACCGGCAGGCCCGCCCGGTGGGCGGCCCGCACCACGCCGCGGGCGGCGGCCGCGTAGCCGCTGCGCCCGAGCAGGGCGCCCAGCCAGCCGATGCCCTCGCGCCCGGCGGGCCGCAGGGCCGGCCGCGGGACGGGCGCGCGGCGGAAGGTCTCCGCCCCCGGGGCGCCGATCCGGTGGCGGTTCAGCGCCGACAGGATCGTCTCGTCGCACCAGCCCGCGGCCTCCCGCGCGAGCGGGGTGCCCTCGGGCTCACGCGCCATGGGGCGCCGGCCCGCCGCGGCCAGGGCCCGCAGCGCGTCGCGGCCGCCGGCGGCCTCGGGCGAGTCGTCCAGGAGCGGGCCCTCCCACACGCAGTCGGCCCAGCCCGGGTCGGCGACGCCGTCCTCGGCCAGGAGGTCGTCGCGGTCGGGGGGCGCGGCGTGCCAGCGGCGCCGGAACGCCGTCTCGTCGCCGGGCGGCGGCGCCGGCGCGTCGCCGTGGAGCACCGCGACGGCGGCGGAGACGGCGTTCTCGCGGCCGGCGTCCCACATCCGCATGCACAGGTCCGCCTCGGCCACGCCGGCGCCGAACGCCAGGTCCAGGCCGCCGGTGTCGAGCAGCGCGTCGCGGGCGACGGCGACCAGCTCGCCCGGGGGCAGGCGCACCGCGCGGGCCCGCACGGCCGGGTGGTCGCCGGGGACGCCCGGGTGGAGGTCGACGACGCGGCCCCTGCCCACCAGCGCCCGGCCGGCGCTGCGGACGCGTCCGTCTGGGGCCAGCAGCACGGCGCCGGCCACGCCGGCACCCGGCGCGGCGGCGGCCAGCACCAGGGGGTCGAGCCAGCCGGGGAGGACCTCGACCCGCGGGTCGAGCCACACCACCACCGGCGACCGCGCGGCGCGGGCGCCCTGGTTGCGGGCGGCCACCTGCCCGGCGTCGACCGGGTTGCGCAGCACGGTGGCGCGGTCGGCCCACGCCTCCAGCAGCGCCGGCGTGCGGGCGTCACGCGAGGCGTTGTCGACCAGCACCAGCTCGACGTCGTCGAGGCCGGCGGCCGCGAGCGCCCGCAGGGAGCGGCACAGCTCCGCAGGCTGCTCGTGGAACGTGATGACGACCGACGCACGCGGCATGTGCGCGCGCTATCGGCCGGGAACGTCCCGACCTGAGAAATGCGACGGGGCCCCGGAGGGCCCCGCCGGTCCTACGTCGTGCTGCGGATCGACTAGCGGAGGAGCGAGAGGACGCTCTGCGGGCTCTGGTTGGCCTGCGCGAGCATCGCCATGCCCGACTGCTGGAGGATCTGGTTCTTCGTGAAGTCGATCATCTCCGAGGCCATGTCGGCGTCACGGATCCGGGACTCGGCGGCCTGGAGGTTCTCCGAGGTCATGCCGAGGCGGTTGATCGTGTGCTCCAGGCGGTTCTGGATGGCGCCCAGGTTCGCCCGGCTCGTGGTGACGTTGCTGATCGCGGCGTCGAGGGAGGCGATGGCGGCGGTCGCCGAGGCGGCCGTCGACACGGCGATGCCCGAGATGCCGAGGTCGGAGGTGGACACGGTGCCGATGGTGAACGCGATGCTCTGGCTGGCGTTGGCGCCGACCTGCAGCGTCACGGCGGACGCGGCGGTCGCGACGGAGCCGGCGAGGATCTTCAGACCGTTGAACTCGGTGTCCGTACCGGTCTTGCCGATCTCGGTGAGGATCTGCTGGACCTCGGTGTCGAGGTTCGTGCGCTGGGCGTCGGTGAGCGTGCCGTTCGAGGCCTGGACGGCCAGGTCACGGACGCGCTGCAGCATGTCGCCCACGTTCCCCAGGGCGCCGTCGGCGACCTGGACCATCGAGACGCCGTCCTGCGCGTTGCGCGAGGCGACGTTCATGCCGCGGATCTGCGAGCGCATGCCCTCAGAGACGGCGAGGCCGGCGGCGTCATCGGCGGCGCGGTTGATGCGCAGGCCGGACGACAGACGCTCCATGGACTTGTTCAGAGCGTTGCCGGTGTTCTGCAGGAGGCGGTGAGAGTTCTGCGCCTCGACGTTGTTGTAGACACTCAGACCCATGATTCCTCCTTGAATCCAGGTCGTCTGGACGAAACACCGCCCCGGGTCCGCGTCCGTGCGGAGACTGGCGCGATGTCGCGTGGGACCGTCCTGGTCCTACGCGCTCGGCATGGTCATCGGCGCTGGCGTGGGCTCGCTTGAGCCCCGGGTAGAGATTCGTACTGGTTCGGGCGCCTCGCGCCCTAGCTCCGGCCGTCCTCCGCCTCGCCCATCATCCCGAGTGCCTGGTCGAGCGCCTCCTTGCTCGACTCCGCCGCCTCGAGGTTCTGCGCCTGGATCTCCAGGAAGACCTCCTTGCGGAAGACGGGCACGTCGCGCGGCGCCTGGATCCCCAGGCGGACCTTCTCTCCGAGCACAGAGAGCACCGACACCTCGATGGTGTCGCCGATCATGATGCTCTGGTTGGCCTTGCGGGTGAGCACCAGCATCCAGGAGGCCTCCTTGCGCCGTTACGCGGGTCGGGTGAGAGCACATCCGCGTTGGCGCTAGTATGTCCGGTCGCGCCGTTGCTTGCCATGAACCGCCGGGGAGGTCGGATGCTGTACGGACGTCGCTTGGACCAGTCGCTCCAGCACGTGGATGGATCGCGGTATGCGCTGGTCCACGCCGTCGCCAAGCGTGCTCGCCAGATCACGCTGTGGCTCACCGCCGACCCGGCGGAGCTGCGCGCCGAGGCCGCGCCGCCGCCCGCGCCGGGCGAGCTCACCTCGCGCGACCCCGTCGCGCTCGCCGAGGCCGAGATCCTGGACGGCGAGGTGAAGGTCCGCTGGGACCCGGAGGGCACCGCCGACGAGACCCAGCTCATGGAGCTGGAGGACATGGAGACCGACCCGCTGCTCATCGAGACCCTCGGCGACGACGACGACGTCGTGGGCGACGGGGACGACGACGGCGCCAACCTCACGCCCGCGCTGGCGCAGGTGCTCGAGGGCGAGGCCACCGACACCGAGGCCGCCTCCGCGGACGACGAGGAGGACGAGAGCGAGCCCGAGGAGGAGGCGGCTCCGGCCGTCGCCCTGGCCGACGACGAGGTCGAGGAGATCTCCCTCGAGGACGTCGAGGAGCCCGACGACGACGATGACGACGAGGACGAGGTCTGATTCACCCGCAGGGCGCTCCCGGACGCCGTCACACCACCCAACGGAGACGCCGATGACCAACCCCGCCTACGACCCCCTCGACACCGTCCGGTGGATGCTGGACGAGGCGCGTCGTGAGTTGCTCCTCGACACCTACATCACGGACGAGGGCAAGGCGAGGAAGAAGACCAAGGCGATGCGCAACGACGACCGCGTGCGCTTCGACACCCTCTGCACGGTGCTCTGGAACGTCAGCGGCCGCTCCGAGCCGCTGGAGTCGCTCGCCGAGCGGGCCCTGACCGCCGCCTAGGAACCCCTACCGGGGGGCGGACACCGCCTCGCCCCCCACCCGGCCGCGGCACAGCCACGTGGCCATCCCCATCTGACGCGCGCCGCCCTCCTCGAGCCACTCGAGGAGGCGGTCGGCGTCCGGGCCGGGGACCCGCGGGAACGCGTCGCGTACGCCCGGCTCGGTGAGCCAGGCGGACGCGCCGAGCACGGACAGGCCGCCCCAGTCGGCCGGGTCGCCCGCCGGCGAGCCGAGCCAGTCGATGAACTCGGCGTCGCCGCCGGGGCCGAACGGGTTGGGCGGCAGGGCCGCGCCGGCCGTCTCGCACGCCACCAGGGCGCGCCGGTAGACGCCGCGGGTGCGTGCGTCCAGCGGCATCCCGGAGGGCAGCTCGGCGAACCCGTAGCCGGAGCGGCGCAGCTCGGAGTGGCCGCGCTCCTCCAGGCGGGCGGCGTACATGTCGCAGATCGCCTGGAGCGCCGGGTGCTCGTCGAGCCGGATCCGCGGGTTCCCGCCCTGGTACTTGCTGAGGAGGTGGGGCTTGGCGGAGTCGTAGCCGCTGAAGTGGAAGAACACGAGCGGCTCGCCGTCGACGAACCACTCCCCGCCGCGCTGCTCCAGCGTCCGCACCGGCAGGTTCCAGTACGCCACGTTCACCGCGGGGTCGCGGAGCACGAAGTGGCGGAAGTAGCAGGGCACCAGGTCGATCCACTTCTGGTCGACGAACAGGTGCTGCTGGGTGGCCACCAGGCAGCGGCGCGACAGGCGCTCGGCCCACCAGTCCAGGAACGGCACGGCCCCGGCGCCCACGGCGATGAAGCCGAGGTTGAAGACGCCGGCCTCCAGGAACGCCACCTCGCCCGGCGGGAAGCCGTCGTCCGATAGCGGCACGGAGGTGTGGGGCGTCAGCACGATGTCGTGCTCGCGGGCCAGCCGCTCGATCCCGTCGAGCGGCAGGAACACCAGGATGTCCGGGTCGAGGTACACCACGGGCTCCCCGCCCTCGTGGAGCAGATGGCGCAGCAGGAACGGCTTCACGGCGGTCGCGAGCTCCACGACGTCGTAGATCGCCGCCATCCGGTGGAACTCGTCGGGGTCGAAGCCGGCGCCCTCCGGCCCCACGACGCGCACGCGCGGGTCGTCCGACCCGATGCGCTCGTCGCCGAGGTCGATGGCGAAGATGGTGAACTGCCCCTCGGGGTTCGCCTCCACGAAGGAGTCCGCCAGGGCGGACGCCTGGGCCAGGTAGTTGCGGGCCACGATCGTGCAGGCGTTCATCATGCGACGGCCTCCATGGCGCCGGCGGGCGCCGCGCGCACCGCCGAGTCGGGGACGGACAGGGCGACCACGGCGGCGCCGGCGCGGGCCGACGCGACGGAGGTCAGGACGCACACCTCGCGACCCGTGCCGCGGAGCACCGTGGGCGCGGCGCCGCTCACGCCGGGACGGGCGAGCGCCTCGGCCAGGGGGTCGAGCCAGCCGGGCAGCAGCACCACGTCGCTCGTCATGAGCAGCGCCGCCTGCCCCTCCGCCACGGCCAGGGCGGCGGCGAACGACCCCTGCGGCCCCACCGGGACGGCGTTCCGGACCACGCGCACGTCGCCGCGGAGCCCGTCGATGACCTCGGCTGTCGCCGGGCCGGAGGCGTCGTCGATCACGATGGCCTCGACCTCGTCCAGCTCCGCGCACGTCTCCACGGCGGAGCCGAGCGCCCGCATGAGCCCCTCGGCGTCGTCGCGGCAGTGGACCACCACCGACAGGCCGCGCCGCGGGTCGCACGGGAAGGCGTCGCCGTTGCGCAGCAGCGCCCCCGCGGGGCTCAGCGTGAGCCCGGACGCCGCGTGGAGGGCGTCCAGGAACGCGTCCTCGTGGGCGGTGCCGGCGTCGGCGACGGGCGGGCGGCCCGCCAGGGGGCCGGCGACGGCGGCGGCGCGGGCGCGGCGGTAGGCGTCCTCCAGGCCGGCGCGCCAGCGGTCGCGGTCGTGCAGCGCCGCCGCGGCGGCGGCGGTGCGGGCGCCCAGGTCGGCGCGGGCGGCCGGGTCGGCGGCCAGGCGGCGCAGCGCGGCCAGGTGCGCCTCGGGGGTCCGCGCCACCACGTGGACGCCCGCCAGGGCGGGCTCGTCGATGTCGTAGGTGGCCGCCTGCGGGCGGGGCGGGGCGTACGAGACCATCGGGATGCCGAGCGCCGCGGCCTCCAGGGCGGCCGTGAGCGACGAGCAGGGGTACGCGTCCAGGAACACGTCGGCGGCGGCGAGGACACCGGACGGGTCGTCCAGCCGGCCGAGGGCGCGCAGGCGCCCGCCGGTGCGGACGCGGGCCTCGGCCCACGGACCCTCGTCGTCGGGCCCCACCACCAGCACCGTCGCCTCCGGGATCGCGTCCAGGGCGGGCTCCACGAGGTCGGCGAAGCCGATGTCGTCGATCGCGGCGAGCTTGTAGGCGGAGGCCATCGCGACCATGACGACGGCGCCGTCGCCGAGGCCCAGGGCCCGCCGCGCCGCGTCGCGGGGCGGCGGCGCGGCGGCGGGCTCGGCGGGCACCGGCAGCTGGGCGGAGCGCTCCGGGTGGACGCCCCGGCGCGTGATGCAGAGGCGGGCGGCGGCGGGACGGCTGCTCAGCACCACGTCCGGCACGCGCGGGGCCAGCCAGAAGCAGTGGTCGGCGTGGTTCACCAGCAGCACCGGCGGTCGGCCGTGGCGGTCGGCCAGCGCGATCGACGCCGCCACCTCCATCGGGTGGATGTGGAGCACCACCAGGTCGTGGGCGTCCACCAGGCGGCCGAGGACGCGGGCGCGGTCGATCAGGTCGTGGCCCAGCACGGGGACCGCCTCCCCGCCGCGGACGGCCAGGGCCCGGGCCAGCGGCGCGGGCACCTCGGCCCGGTGGCGGGTGAGCGCGAGCGTCGGCCGCCGCTCCTCGTCGCGCTCGATCCAGCGCCACGCCATGCGCGAGTGGCCGCCGACGGCGGCGCACTCGGTGATGACGTGCAGCACCCGCTCCGGCCCGCCGGCGCGCGGGACGCGGGAGCCGCGCGGCACCTGCCGCAGACCGATGGCCTGGAGGGCGTCGTCGATCGCCGGACTCGCGAGCACCCCGGGCGGCGTGTTCCACGCGAAGTCGGCGGCCACCTGCGCCCACGCGGCGGCCAGGGCGTCGTCGCCGGCGGCGGTGAGCCCGGTGATCCGGCGCTCCATGTCGGCGAGCACCGCCCCCGCGGAGGCCACCCGCGGCAGGCCCGTCATGTCGCCGCGACCGCCCGGATGCCGATGTTGGCGCACATCTGCGGCGGGAGCTCCGGGCTGATCGCCGTGAGGGCGTCGAGCAGCTCCGGCGGCCAGTCGAGCATCATCGAGTTCGGGACCGTCTTGAGGGTGAACCCGAAGCGCTCGTCCACCCGGAAGCCCGCTCCCTCCAGGTCGGCCTGGAGCGTGTCGAGGCCGTACACCCGCAGGTGCCCCACCAGGTGGTCGCGGGGCGAGAGGTCGTCCAGCCGCTCCTGGATCCCCATCCGCACCGCGAGGCGCCGGTGCAGCGACTCGCGGTTGGGCACCACCACCACGACGGCGCCGCCGGGGCGCAGCCACGAGCGGACGTGGGCCATCAGGTCGCGGGGGCGGTCGACGTGCTCCATCACGTGGAGCGCCAGGACGGCGTCGTACACCGGGCCGGGGGCGAACGACTCGAACATCGCCTCGTGGACCGCGAGGCCGGGGTGGCGCTCGCGGGCCTGGGCGGCGAGGAGCGGCGAGCCCTCCACCACCTCGGCGGCGATGCCGCGGCCGAGCAGCTCGCGGGCCATCTCCCCCGTCCCGTACCCCATGTCGATCACGCGGCGGGCGTCGCGCACCTGGGCCGCCACCGTGGGGGCGCTGAGCCGCTGGGCGCGCTCCTCGATGTCGATGTCGGCGACCTCGTCGCTCAGGTAGTAGTCGCGCGCATAGCGGTCGAGCGCCTCGGGGGTGAGGGTCATCGGGTGGCCTCCTCGGCCCGCAGGCCCTGGATCACCTGCTCGTTGAACGAGTCGGCGCCGAACGCGGCGGCGCCGCCCACCACCTCGGCATCCAGGTGGGCGTCATTGAGCCGCGCGCGCGCCGCGGCGAACGCGGCCTGCGCGGCGGGGCCGGGATCGGGCATCGCGGGGCCGGCCAGGTGGTGGACGACCTCGACCGGGGCGCCCTCGCGGACGAGCCCCGTCGCGACCACCGCGCGCCGCACCGCGTCGGCCACGTGGTCGGCGGGCAGGTCGTGGCGCATCTCCAGCGTCAGGGCGTGCCGGCCGGGGGCGGGCGGGTCTCCGGGGCTGATGCGGAACGCGTCGATCCCGGGGTCGGGCACGTGCACCAGCGCGGGCAGGGCGAGCACGTCGCGCTCGTCCACCTCGGCCCACGCGATCGACATCGGCAGGCGAGGCGCGTCGTACCCCGCGCCGACGGCCGCGAACAGCTCGGCCGGGCTCGTGCCGAGGACGGGCCTCCCCACGGTGCAATTGAGACTCTCGAATCTCAATTGCACCTGGCCGGAGGGGACCGGCGTCGCCTCCAGGAGGCGGCCGGCCTCGACGACTCGGGCGCGGGGGGCGGCGTGGATCCTGGCGAGCAGGGCGGTGACCAGTGCCCCGACGCCGCCGGGCTCCACCGTGTGGAAGGGCCGGTGCGGCCGGTAGCCGGTGGGGCGCCCCGCGGCGGCGGCCTCGAGCGTGCGCGGGTGGAAGAGCGGCATCCAGACCTTGCGCCGCAGGGCGGCCGGTACGGCCGCGGCGCCGCCGGGGTGGATCTTGCGGCACATGGCGGCGATGAAGCGCTCGTGGAAGGCGGCGCCGTGGTTACGGCGCGAGGCGTCGTCCAGCGACAACGCCCCCAGGTCGTGGCCCGCGCCCAGCACGCCGGCGTCGCCGTCCAGGCGGCGCGCGTGCGCGGCCTCGGCGGCGGTGCGGTCGGCCTCGGCGGCGGGCAGCGCGGCGCGCAGGCCGTCCAGGTCGACCGTGAAGTAGATGTCGTCGGCCAGGCGGCCGTCGACCACCATGGCCAGGCCGTCCGCCTCGCGCAGGCCGTCGCCCGCCAGCTCGCGGGTCCACTCCGCCAGGGTGCGCACGAAGGGGACGTGGCCGGACGGGCCGGCGACGTAGTCGGCCAGCGGCGGTGGCGCGGCGGCGTCCTCCCGGTCGATCTCCAGCAGGCGCACGCCCAGGCCCAGGCGGCGGCCCTTCACCTCGATCGGCGCAAAGCCGCCCGCCACGCCCGTGCGGGGCAGCAACAGGTCGACCGCGCCGCCGCGGCGCAGGCGCGCGTCGGCCGCGACCAGCGCGGCGATCGAGCCGCCGACGACGGTGAGCGGCGCGCGTGCCACGCTCACCCCCGCGCCAGGACGAGCAGGTTCATCGCGCAGTGGGCGGGGAGGTGCCGCGCGACGCGCTCGAACCCGTCCAGCACCTCCGGGGGCAGCTCGGCCATCATGCCGTTGGGCAGCGGCTTCAGCATCACGCCCTCCCACGCCACCACGCCCAGGCCGGCCTCGCGGGCGAGCCGCGCCAGGTCGTCCACCCCCCACAGCCCGAGGGTGCCGAAGCGGTCGCCGCGGGCGGACACCTCGCGGACGTCGTCGATGAGCCCCATCTCGACCGCCACCAGGCGGTGGATGGAGTCGGGGTTCTGGAGGGAGAGGTGCACGAGCCCGTCGGGCGCCAGCAGCGCGGCGGCCCGCGTGAGCAGGTCCGCGGGGTCCGGCAGCTCGTGGATGAGGTTGCACAGGAGCACGTGGTCGAAGCCGCCGCCGGTCAGCGCCTCCCAGCCCGGTTCATCCAGGCCCGCCTCGATGAACGTGGCCCGGTCGCCCAGGCGCGCGCGGGCGCGGTCCAGGTAGACGCCGGAGCGGTCGACGCCGGTCACGCGGGCGCCCTGGCCGGCCAGGTGCGCGGTCATCAGGCCCGTGGCGCAGCCGAGCTCCAGGACGCGGTCGCCCGGGGCCACCCGCTCCGCGATCCGCCGCACCGTCGCCATGGTGTACCGGGCGTCGAAGTCGGTGTCGGGGTCGTAGATCGCCGAGTAGTCGGCGCCGGCGGCGCTGCTCACGTCGCCTCCCGCACCAGGTCCAGGCGAAGGCGCTCGCGGGCCCCGACGCTGCGCTTGAACTGGATGAGCCCCTGGTCGGGCACGCCGGCGATGCTCGAGGGCCCGATGTCCAGGCTCCGCACGCCCTCCCCCATCGCCCGCGCCACCATCGCGTGGGCCAGCACGTTCATCGGCGAGCGGGGCAGGTCGTGGCCGGCGTCGCCCCAGTAGACGACCAGCTCGCGGCCGGGCAGCACCCGGTAGGTCAGGGCGGCGGCGCAGGGCCGGCCGGCGTGCTCCAGCACCGCCATCCGGATGCGGCCGGGGAACGCGTCGCGGACGGCGCGGACGTAGCCGGCGTCGAGCGCCAGGCGGCGCCCCTTGGCGGCGCGGTTCGCGGCCAGCAGGTCGTGGCCGGCGTCCCACAGCGCGTCGTCCCCGGGCTCGGCCTCGCGCAGGGCGAACGGCTCGCCCAGGCCGTGGCGCAGGGCACGCCGGGCGGGCGAGCGCAGGCCGGCGACGTAGGCGTCGATGCCGTCGAGCGGCTCCAGGTCGATGTGGAAGCTCAGCTCGCACGACTCCACGCGGAACCCGTGGTTGAGCAGCGCGAACTGCACCGCCGTCTCGGATCCGGAGTAGAACGCCGGGCGGGCCTTCAGCCGGATCTCGCGGACGCCGTCGGCCTCCATCTCCGCGACCGCGCGGACGACGAGCGCGACCACGTTGGCGGCGGTCTCGGCCTCGCGGACGAAGTCGGGGCCGCCGAACGGGGCGCTGTGACCGCAGGTCACGACGTCGCCGTCGCGGACCCCCACCAGCGAGCCCACCAGCCGGCCCTCGTCGTGGTGGTCGACCCGCACCACCCGCTGCCCGGGCCGCAGGTTCAGGGCGTGGAACTCGTCCCTGTTGAACAGCAGGAGGTGATCCGCGGTGGCGGCGGGCGCGGTGACGTCAGGCATCGGCGAGGAGGCCCCGGACGGCCGCGACCACCCGGTCGGCGTCCTCGGCGCGCAGGTGCGGGCCCATCGGCAACGACAGCGTCTCGCGGGCGAGGCGCTCGGCGATCGGCAGGTCGCCCTCGCGCCGGCGCAGGTCGCGGTAGGCCTCCTGGAGGTGCGGCGGGATCGGGTAGTGCACGAGCGTGCCGATCCCCTCGTCGGCCAGGTGGGCGGCCAGCGCGTCGCGGTCCGGGGTGTGGACGGCGAAGACGTGCCAGACGTGGCCGGGGTCGTCGGCGGGCAGCGCCAGGGGGAGGCCGGCGAGGCCCTCCAGGTAGCGGGCGGCGATCGCCCGGCGACGGCCGTTCCACGCGTCCAGCACGGCCAGCTTCTCGCTGAGCATCGCGGCCTGGATCTCGTCCAGGCGGCTGTTGACGCCCCGCTCGCGGTTCACGTACTTGGCGGTGGAGCCGTAGTTGCGCAGCGAGCGCAGGCGCGCCGCCACGGCGGGGTCGTCGGTGGTCACGGCGCCGCCGTCGCCGAACGCGCCCAGGTTCTTGCTGGGGTAGAAGCTCCAGGCGGCGGCGTCGCCGAGGCTCCCGACGGGCGCTCCGCGGTGGCGGGCGCCGTGCGCCTGGGCGGCGTCCTCCAGCACCAGCAGGCAGTGACGCTGGGCGATGTCGCGGATCGCGTCCATCTCCGCGGCCAGGCCGTAGAGGTGCACGGGCAGGATGGCGCGGGTGCGCAGCGTGACCGCCGCCTCGACCCGGTCCGGGTCGATGTTGGACGTCCGCGGGTCGGGCTCGACGGGCACGGGGACGGCGCCCGCGCGTGTCACCGCCAACCAGGTCGCGATGTAGGTGTTGGACGGGACGATGACCTCGTCCCCCCTCCCCACGCCCATCGCGACGAGCGACAGGTGCAGCGCGTCCAGGCCGGAGGCGACGCCGACGCAGTGGGCGGTGCCGGTGTACGCGGCCCACGCCTCCTCGAACCGGGCGACCTCGGCGCCGAGCACGTACCAACCGCCCCCGAGGACGCGGGCGGTGGCGGCGTCGAGCTCCTCACGCAGCTCGGTGTAGGTGGCGAGCAGGTCCAGGAACGGGACCTGCGGCGGCGCACCGACGGTCACGCGGCCCCGCGCACGACCGCCGCCCACTCGTCGTACTCCCGGTAGTAGTCGGCCTCCTCGTAGTGCTCGGAGGCGAGCACCAGGGCGACCGACCCGGACGAGAAGTTGGTGAGCTGCCCCCACACCATCGGCGGCATGTAGAGCCCGGCGTAGGAGCGGTTGAGCTGGTAGGTGCGGCGGGCGGCGCCGTCGTCCACCGTCACGTCGAAGCTGCCGGACGCGGCGATCACCAGCTGCTGGAGCTTGCGGTGGGCGTGGCCTCCGCGGTCCTCGCCGCCGGGGACGTCGTACAGGTAGAAGACCCGCCGGCACTCGAACGGGACGTGGCGCCCCGACTCGATGAAGGTCAGGTTCCCCCGGGGGTCGTGGACCCGGGGGAGAGCGATCACCCGGACGGGGCCGTGGGGGCCGCCGCCGACGGTGACCTCGGACGCGGCCCCGCGGGGACCGCCGCCGATGAGCTGGAGACCCATGGGCCTCCCATCGGCAGCGGCGTGCCCGTCCTTAGTCCGCGAGCAACCCCTTGGCGGGGTCCCCGGACGGCACCGGCTGGGCGATCGTGATGGTGCTCGGCCCGTCCGCCAGCTCGGCCGCGTCGCGGCGGAAGGTCGTGACGTGGGCGGACTGGAGGTGGGCGTCCAGCGCGTCCTTCGAGGCCCACCGCTCCACCAGTGCGATCACGTCGTGGTCGTCGAGCCCGCGGTGGAGGGTGAAGGCGATGCAGCCCTCCTCCGCGTGCGTCGCGGCCGCCAGCTCGCCGTACATGTCGAGCAGCTCCGCCCCGCGCCCGGGCTTGGCCCGGGCGCTCACCAGCACCGTGATCTCCGACACGTCGCCCTCCCCGAATGCGGCCTGATCGGGTCACGCTACCTCCGCGGGGCGGCCGGCGGCACGCGCAGGCGCCGGACGACGGTGCGGGTGGTGCCCGACGGGTCGGTCACCCGGGCCCGCAGGCGCAGCACGGGCGGGTGCCGCCGGGCCGGCCGCAGCCGCACGGTGACCGACCGGTGCGCGGCCACCCGGAACGCCCGTGGCGCCCCCGCCCCCGTGATCCGCCCGGTCACGGAGAAGCCGTTGCCGTTGCGCACCCGGACCCGGACGGGTCGGCCCGACAGGGGCGCCAGCGTCACGAGGGTCCGGGGACCGAAGGCGTCGCGTCCCCCGGCGGCGCCCCCGCCGGGGCCCCCGGTCCCGGGCGTGCGGCCGGACCCGTCCGGTGACGTCTCGTCGATCGTGAGGGCGACGTTGTCGGCGAGCGCGGCGCCGCCGGGCATCCCCACCCGGACCGTGATCGCGCGGGTGCCCCGGGGGATCCGCACCGCGGCGGTGCGGCGCACGAGAGTCGTCAGGTTCCCGCGGTCCGCCGCCGTGACGGGCCCGACGTCGACGGTCGCCCCCGGCATGGTCGCCGTGACCCGTGCGGCGGCCGGCGCGGTGCGCGCGCCGCCGAGGTACGCGGAGAGGGTCGCCGTGGCCCCGCCGGCGTCGATCAGCGCCGCCCGGCGCGAGACATCGATCGTCTGCACGAGCGAGGACGCGCCGGGGCCGCCGGCCGCAAGCGCGAGGCCGCCGGTGCCGAACCGGGGCGACTCGTCCCGCGACGGAACGGCCACGATGGCGGAGCCGTAGGGCACGACCGACGCGCCGCCCGCCGCCGTCCAGGCGGTGGTGGGCGACTCGAAGCCCCCGCCGGCCACCAGGTTCCCCGGACGGGCGGGGCCGCTCGTGCCGAGCAGCACCCGCACCTCGGCGGCGGTGGCGATGGCGACGTCGTCGGTGCCGTCGCCGTCGTAGTCGGCGACCGCCATGTCGTTGATCTGGCCGGGCAGGAGGGACTCGCTGTCGGCGAAGGTGAAGCCCCCCGTCGACCGGTGGAGGCGGAGGTAGCCCAGGTCGAGGCCGGTCAGGACGTCGTCGCGGCCGTCGTGGTCGAAGTCGCCGACGGCGACGCTACCGGTCCCGGTGGCCTGGATGGTGAGGCGCGCGGCCTCGGTCAGTCCGCCCTGCGGCGTGCCGCGGAGCACCACCGTCCCGCCCTTCGTCATCGCCACCACGTCGAGGCGGCCGTCGCCGTCGATGTCGCCGGTCGCCAGGTTGTGCGGGGCCGACGACGCGCCGGGCAGCGGCACGTCGGCGGCGGCCGCGAAGCGGCCCGCGCCCTGGCCGAGGTGCACGTGGAGCACCGGCTTGAGGTAGTCGCCGACGAGCACGTCGTCGCGGCCGTCGCCGTTCACGTCGCCGGTGATGACCGATCCGAGCTCCGTCGCGAAGGACGCGGACTCGTTGAAGACCGGCAGACCGAAGATGCCGACCGCGCCGGCGCGCACGCTCAGCGCCGTGCTGCCCGAGATCGCCAGGTCGGGGCGGCCGTCGCCGTCGCCGTCGGCGCGGGCGAGCGCGAACGGCTGCGTGACGGGGGTGCCCGGGATCGAGGTGAACCCCCCGGCGCCGTCGCCCACGGCGAGCACGACCGACTCGGCGGCGATCGCCAGGTCCTCGTCGCCGTCGCGGTCGATGTCCGCCAGGAGCATGTCGCTCGGGCCGCGGGCGCCGGCCACGTCGGCGGCCGGGGTGAAGCCGCCCGGCGCGCCGAGCAGCACGCGGACGGGGTACGGCCGGACCCCCGTCGCCACGACCAGGTCGGCGCGCCCGTCGCGGTTCACGTCCCCGGTCGTCAGGGCGTACGGGTACGGGACGGTCACGCGCGGGCCGGAGGCGAAGTCGCCGTCGGCGGCCTGGGCGGCGTGCGCCCCGATCATGACGCCGCCGGTGGCGACGAGTGCGGCGGCGGCGGCGCGCGTGGCGCGGCCGAGGCCTCGTGGTGTGGGGTCGGTGCCCATGTCATCTCGCTCCTCGTCTGGTTGACGTGGGCGAACTCTCGGTCCGGGCCCGGTTCCGCGGCATCCGCCGTACCGCCGTATCGCGGCGCACGGCATGCCGTATCGCGCCGCTACGTGTACGGGATGTCGCGGCGCCAGACGGTCCGCCCGGAGGCGGGGTCCACGCGCACGACGGCGGGGTGGCGCAGCCCCACGTAGACCGCCCCTCCCGTGGCGACCAGGCTGCGCGGGTCGGCGCCCACGTCGAACGGCCCGGCGACGACGCGGCCCGATCCCGGCTCGCGCCCGGTCAGCGCACCGTCGTCCGTGACCGTCCACACGACCCCGTCGCCGTCGGCGACGAGCGCGGCCCGGGCGGACGGGCGGTGGCCGATGGCGCCCGGCGTCGCACGCCGGTGGGTGGCGCGCCGCACCACATGGCCGCCGGCGTCGAGGTCGATGGTGCGCCGGCCGGCGGTCACGCGGACGACGCCGTCCCGCACGACCACGGAGTCGAGGTCCGCGCCCCGGCGCTGCGGCAGGACCGTCGTGGTGCGGGTGATCTCCCCCGTGGCCGCGTCCAGGCGGTGCAGGTCGGCGCCCTGGGCGACCCAGACGGCGCCGTCGCCGACGGCGATCCGTGGCGGCCCGCACTCGCTGCAGGCCGGCTCGCCACCGTCCCCGCAGGCGGCCGCGAGCAGCGCGACCGCGACGACCAGCAGCGCCGCGGCGGCGCGGAGCGTCAGGCCGCGGCCTCGTCCCGGGCGGCGGCGCTCAGCACCGACTGGAGCAGGCCGGGGAAGCGCTCCTCCATCTCGGCCTTGCGGAGCCAGGTGAACTTGCGGGTGCCCTCCTCCCGCTCCGCCAGGATGCCGGCGCTGCGGAGGGTCTTCAGGTGGTGGCTCGCGGTCGACTTGGACACGTCCAGCTCGATCTGGCCGCACGTCTTGGCGGCGGCGGCGGTACAGCCGGCCAGCTGGCGCACGATCTCCAGCCGCACCGGGTCCGAGAGCGCCTGGAGCACGGTGACCAGGTCCATGTCGGCCGGCTGTGCGGAGGTGGTGGGCGTCACACGTCCTCGCATCATGTTTGACGTAGATCGAACAAGGGCGTACGGTGCTCGTCGTTCGGTGCCCATCGAACCTTACCACGGGGAGCACCACCACCATGACCACCTCTGCACCACCGGCATCCGCACGGCTCGACCGGCGCGCCTGGGGCGCGCTGCTCGTGCTCTGCAGCGCCCTCTTCCTCGACGCGCTCGACGTGTCGATGGTCGGCGTGGCGCTGCCGTCGATCTCGTCCGACCTGTCCATGTCCACCGACAGCCTGCAGTGGGTCGTGAGCGCCTACGTGCTGGGCTACGGCGGGTTCCTGCTGCTCGGCGGCCGCGCCGCCGACCTGCTGGGGCGCCGCCGCGTGTTCCTGATCTCCCTCGGCGTCTTCGCCGTCGCGTCGCTGCTCGGCGGTCTCGTCGATGACGGCACGCTGCTGGTGATCACGCGCTTCATCAAGGGCGTCTCCGCGGCCTTCACGGCCCCGGCGGGCCTGTCCATCATCACCACGAGCTTCGCCGAGGGCCCCGCCCGCAACAAGGCGATCGCCGTGTACACCGCCACCGGCGCGACCGGTTTCTCGCTGGGCCTCGTGATCGGCGGGCTGCTCACGGAGATCGGCTGGCGCTGGGTGTTCCTGCTGCCCGTCCCGGTCGCCCTGGCGACCCTGGCGGCGGCGATCCGCCTGGTCCCCGACCCCGGCCGCACCCCCGCCGGCGCGCGCCGCAGCTTCGACCTGCCGGGCGCCGCGGCCATCACCGCCGGGATGCTCCTGCTCGTCTACACGGTCGTCGAGGCCCCCGACGTGGGCTGGGCGTCGGCCCAGACCCTGCTGTCGCTGGCCGGCGTGGTCGCCCTGATGTCCGCGTTCGTCGCGATCGAGCACCGCACCGCCCACCCGCTCGTGCGCCTCGGCATCCTGCGCTCGTCCGCGCTTGTGCGGGCGAACCTGGGCGCGATGGCCCTGTTCGGCAGCTGGGTGGGCTTCCAGTTCATCGCCACGCTGTACATGCAGCAGGCGCGCGGGTGGTCGCCGCTGGAGACGGGCCTGGCGATCTTCCCCGGCGGCCTGATGGTGATGCTGCTGGCGCCGCGCCTCGGGCCGCTGATCGGCCGGCTGGGCACCACGCGGCTCATCGCGCTGGGCCTCGGCTCGGCCGCGGCCGGCTACGCGCTGTTCCTGCCGATCGGGATCGACTCGCCCTACTGGATCGCGATGCTGCCGACGATGCTGCTGGCCGGCCTGGGCTTCGCCCTGGCCTACGGCCCGCTGAACATCGCGGCCACCAACGGCATCGCCCCGGAGGAGCAGGGCCTGGCCGGCGGGCTCGTGAACACGTCCTTCCAGTTCGGCGGCGCGCTGGCCCTGGCGGTGGTGACGGCGGTGAACACCGCGTACACCGATCCGTCGGCGGGCGCCGAAGGGCTCCTGGACGGGTTCAAGCCGGCGCTCCTGGTCTCGCTGGTCGTGGCGCTGCTCGGCGTCGCGGCGGTGACCCTGCGGTTCCGGCTCCGCCCGGTGCGCGAGGGCGAGCTCGAGCGGGCCGCCTGAGCGTCACGGCTGCGCCGGCGGGGCGAAGTCGCCCCGCCGGCACTGCTGTGCCTACTCGCGCTTCATCATCATCCGGGCCTCGGACTCCAGGTCGACGTACGGCTCGCCCGACACGTCGATGACCACGTTCGCGATCGTGCCGCCCGTGAACGCGTACGGCGCCGCGCCCGGGTAGTCGTCGGTGACCGGGGATCCCGGGTCCTTGCCGACGTTGAGGCCCTCACCGACCAGCGAGAAGTAGCCGGGCTGCGTGATGATCGGGCCGCTCCCGACGGCCTCGTCGTCGATGAACAGCGTGAGGGCGCCGGATGCCGGCATCCCGTCGCCCTCGCGGGCGAAGGAGGCGCCGAGGATCACCCTCCCGGTGGGCACCTCGCGCTCGGAGCGGATGACCTGGAGCCTGCTGCCGACGAAGTTGTAGACGTAGACGAGCCGGCGGTCCCGCACGTACAGGGCGTGCCCGCCGAACGCCGAGCCGTGCGAGAACAGCACGCCCTCGGCGTCCGGGGACGCCACTTCCACGTCCACGGCGAGGCTGAAGCTGCGGTTGCGGATGTTGACCGAGGCGCTCTCGGGCACCTCCGCGGTGTCCGGCCAGTAGACGTAGCGGTCGCGCGGCGGGGCCACCTGGGGCCGCGTGGGATCGGCCAGCACCTCCACGGCGGTGCGGTCGTCGAGCGGCAGCCCGTTGTACCTCCCGGCCAGGTGGTACCAGCGGTTCACCATGTCGCGCAGCCGCTCCGGGTGCTCTCCGGCCAGGTCCCGGCACTCCGTGGGGTCCTCGTCGACGTGGTACAGCTCCCAGCGGTCCTCCTCGAAGTGCCCCCAGCCGGCGATGGTGGGGTGCACGCTCACGGCCTTCCACCCGCGGTGCCACACCGCCCGCGAGCCGAGCATGGAGAAGAAGGCCTCCTCCTTCGGCGTCGGGACGTCGGCGCCCGCGAGCGTGGGGCGGAAGCTCACCCCCTCCAGGGGCACCTGCGGGAAGCCCTTCACCACCTCGGGCAGCTGCACGTCGATCAGGTCGTACAGGGTGGGGACGACGTCGGTGGCGTGCATGAACTGCTGCCGCAACTCACCGCCGGCGGCGATCCCGCGCGGCCAGGAGATGACGAGCGGGTCGGCCACGCCGCCCTCGAAGTTGTACCGCTTCCACAGCTTGAACGGCGTGTTGAACGCCCACGCCCAGCCGGTGGGGTAGTGGTTGTAGGTCGTGGGCGAGCCGAGGTCGTCGATGTGGGCCAGGTTCTCCTCGAGCGTGTCGGGGATCCCGTTGAAGAACTTGTTCTCGTTGACCGACCCGTTGGGGCCGCCCTCGGCGCTGGCGCCGTTGTCGGACACGAGCACCACGATGGTGTTCTCCATCTGCCCGGACTGCTCCAGGAAGTCGAGCAGGCGGCCGATCTCGTGGTCGGTGTGGGAGAGGAACGCGGCGAAGACCTCGGCCATCCGCGCGAAGAGCCGCTGCTCGTCGTCCGACAGCGTGGCCCACGGCCGCACGACGTCGAGCGCCGGCCACGGCAGCCCCTCGGGGCTCGTCTCGCCCTCATAGGGGTTGAGCGGCGACAGCTCGGCGTCGGCGGGGAAGATCCCGAGCTCCTTCTGCCGCGCGAACACCAGCTCGCGGTAGGCCTCGTAGCCCATGTCGAACCTGCCGCGGTACCGCTCGATCCACTCGGGTGGCGCGTGGTGCGGGGCGTGGCAGGCGCCGGGCGCGAAGTACATGAAGAACGGCTTGTCCGGGGCGATCACCTTGGCGTCGCGGATGAACTCGATCGCCTTGTCGGTGAGGTCGGTGGTCAGGTGGTAGCCGTCCTCCGGCATCGCCGGCTGCTCCACGGGGTGGTTGTCGTAGACGAGGTCCGGATACCACTGGTTGGTCTCGCCGCCGAGGAACCCGTAGAAGCGCTCGAAGCCGCGCCCGACCGGCCAGTTGCGCTTGGTGGACGCCATGTTCATCTCGTCCGAGGCCACGAGGTGCCACTTGCCGAGCATGTAGGTGTTCCACCCGCGCTCGCCCAGCACCTCGGCCATCGTGGCGCACTCGAACGGGATGTGGCCGTTGCCGTTCGGGAAGCCGGTGGTGGCCTCGGCGATGCACGCCATGCCGTTGGTGGTGTGGTTGCGGCCGGTCAGCAGCGACGACCGCGTGGGCGAGCAGAGCGCGGTGGTGTGGAAGTTGGTGTACGTGAGGCCGCGCTCCGCCAGCCGGTTGATGTTGGGCGTCTCGATGAGGCCGCCCCACGGCTCCATGGACGAGTAGCCCACGTCATCGAGCACGATGTACACCACGTTCGGCGCGCCGGGCGGCGCCGCCGGCTGCAGGTACGGCTCCCAGTCGGCCACCGACTTCCGCACGTCGATGTCGATGCTGCCCTCGAACTGCCTCGCCATGCTCGGCTCCCTCCTGACGCTGCCCGGTCACCCCGATGGTGGACGAGGGGGACGGGTGGCGGGGGCCGCCCCGGGTGATCGCCCGGGTGAACCTCAGGCGGGAGGGCCGGGCCGGCGCGCGCGGAGCGAGTACATGAGCGGGACGCCCGGCATGCCCTCGGGGAAGCGGAAGCCGCCGGCGGCGTCGCGCTCCAGGAACGGGAACCGCTGGTACACGGCATGGGGGTGCTCCACGAAGGTCTCCAGGACCAGCCCGTTGGCGAGCAGGGCCCCGATGACGGCGGAGAGCGAGTGGATCCACTCGACCGTGCGGTTCGCCGACGTCGCCGCCTCCCGCTCGGCGTAGGTGCCGCCCTCGTCGAAGTCGAGCGGCCCTCCGCCGAAGTAGGGGAGGGTGGGGACGAGCGCATCGTCGGCCATGATCTGGCCGACGGGGTGGAATTCGGAGAGGTGCAGGAAGCCCCCCGGCCGGAGCAACGCCGCGACGACCGCGGCCCATCGGTCCATGTCGGGGAGCCACGACAGCGCCCCGAGCCCCGTGTGCACCACGTCGTAGGTGCCGCCGAGGACCGCGGGCGCGTCGTACACGTCGCCCACCTCGAACCGCGCGCCCAGGCCGAGCTCCGCCGCCAGCCCCCGGGCGGCCGCGATCGCTGGCGCCGAGAAGTCGAGGCCGGTGACCCGCGCGCCGCGGCGGGCCAGGTCGAGCGTCGCCAGGCCGAAGTGGCACTGGAGGTGGACCAGGTCGAGGCCCTCCACCGGCCCCAGCTGCTCCAGCTCGACGTCGACGACCCGCGCCTCCCCGGCCCGGAAGGCGTCCACGTCGTAGTGCGCGCTGGCGACGTGGATCGGGACCCGCTCGTCCCAGAACGCGCGGTTCAGGGCGAGCGGGTCCTCGGACGTCATGTCCGGATCAGTTCGCGGTTCCGTCCGCTGCGGTGCCGTCGGCGGCGGTGCCGTCGCTCGCCGCGGCGTCGCTCGCGGCCGATGCGCCGCCCTGGGTGCCGCCCAGGACGACGATGACGTCGGCCGCCGGCTCCGCGTTGGCCGCCGTGTCCTGCGCGGCGGGCAGCGGAGCGGGCAGGCCGAGGTCGGTGGCCACGAGACGGGCTTCGGGCTCGGCGCCCGGTCGGTAGAGCACCCGGTCGGCCGTCGCCGGCTCGGGGGAGTTGCCCTCCGTCACGTCCTGGTACCCGAGGGAGCGCGCCTGGTCGGCGGTCGCGGCCGCCAGGCCGGACTCGCCGGAGCCGTTCAGGATCGCGAGGGCCATGGAGGCCCGCGACGCGGCGCCCGAGGCGGTCGCGCCCGTGCCGGCGGCGGTGCCGTCGGCCGCGGCGGTGCCCTGCCCGGCGGTGACCGTCTTGGTGGCGGTCACGGTCTCGGTGACGGTGCCGCCACCGCCCGAGTTGGCCAGGTAGCCCATGAGCAGGCCGCCGGCGAGCGCGAGGCCCACGATCGGCAGGCCCACCTTGCGGATCTGCCGCGGCGGGGGCCGGCGGCCGCCGCGCGGCCGTGCGGGCTCCTCGTCGTAGTAGTCGTCGCGGTCGTCGTACCGCTCGTCGTATTCGGTCTCCCAGACCGGCGGCCGGGTGCGGCTGCTCACGGTCTCGCCCCCTCTCGGTGGTTCGTTCCCCCAGAGGGCTTGGACGGAGGGGGCGGAACTCCTGCGCGACCCGTCAGCGGGTCATCGCAGGCGACGGGCTCCTAGGCGACCTTCTCCCGCCACTTGCGCTCGAACGGCAGGCGCCAGGTGCGCGGTGCGATCAGTCCGTGGATCTGCTTGGGGCCCCACGAGCCGGAGAAGTAGGGGATCACGTCGGGCGGCTGGCGCAGCAGCGGCTCGGAGATCTCCCACAGCCGCTCGATGCCCGCGGCGTCGGCGAACAGGGTGCGGTCGCCGCTCATCGCGTCGTAGATCAGCCGCTCGTAGGCCTCGAGCACGTCGACGTGGTCCAGGTCCTCCGACAGGGAGAACTGGAGGCTCTGCTTGTTGAGCCGCATGCCCGGGCCGGGCCGCTTGCCGTAGAACGACAGCGACAGCCGCGACGCCTCCGCCAGATCGAAGGTGAGGTGGTCGGGCCCGAAGCGGCCGACGCCGGAGTCGAGCGGGAACATGCTCCGCGGCGGCTCCTTGAACGCGATCGAGATGATCCGCGCCCCCTCCGCCAGCCGTTTGCCGGTGCGCAGGAAGAACGGCACGCCCGACCAGCGCCAGTTGTCGATCTCGCAGCGCAGGGCGACGAAGGTCTCGGTCTCCGACTCCGGGTCGACACCCTCCTCGGCCCGGTAGCCCTCGTACTGGCCGCGCACCACCTGCTCGGGATCGATCGGCTGGAGGGAGCGGAAGACCTTGGTCTTCTCCTCCCCGATCGCGCCCGGCGCCAGGGCTGTGGGCGGCTCCATCGCGGTGAACGCGAGCACCTGGAACAGGTGGGTCACGATCATGTCGCGGTAGGCGCCGGTCGCCTCGTAGAAGCCGGCGCGCGAGCCCACGGCGAGCGTCTCGGGGACGTCGATCTGGATGTGGTCGATGTGGTGCCGGTTCCAGATCGGCTCGAACAGGCCGTTCGCGAAGCGGAGGGCCAGGATGTTCTGCGCCGCCTCCTTCCCCAGGAAGTGGTCGATCCGGTAGACCTGCTCCTCGGGGAACACGGCCTGCACGCGGGCGTTGAGCTCCTGCGCGCTGGCCAGGTCGGTGCCGAACGGCTTCTCCATGATCACGCGGGCCCGCGCGTTGAGCCCGGCGTCCTGGATCGTCTGGATGACGGTGGTCGCGGCCGCGGGCGGGACGCTCAGGTAGTGCAGCCGCCGCGGCTGCCCGCCGAGCTCGTTCTCGGCGGTGTGGACCTTCTCGGCCAGCGCATCGGCGCCGGCGGTCATGTCGATGTAGGTCAGCCGGCTGGAGAACTCCTGCCAGTCGTCGCTGTCCTCCGGGCTGGTGGTGCGGCCGAACTCGTCCCAGGCCTCGCGGGCGAACGCGCGGAACTCGTCGTCGGTCATCGCGCCCAGCGCCGTCCCCACCAGGCGGAACTCCGGCATGAGGCCGGCGTGGGTGAGGTGCAGCAGTCCCGGGATCAGCTTCCTGCGCGAGAGGTCGCCCGTCGCGCCGAACAGCACGATGACGTGCGGATCCACCGGCGCGACCTTCGCTGCGGCGACGTCGCCGGGCTCGTTCGAGTGGGGCACGATGTGCAGTTTCGCATCCCAGGCCCATTCCCCTCGTCGTACGGTGGGCCGGATCGGCGTGAGGAATGACTAGCCGTCGGTCGCGACGGCCCCCTCCGGGTCCTCCGCCTTGCCCTTGCGGGGGCGGCCGGCGAGGCACACCAGGCGGTCGCCCGGGTGGAACCGCTCGGCGCGCGGGTCGTCGAAGCGGATGAGCTCCCCGTCGCGCACCACCGCCACCAGCAGCTCGCCGCGGTCCACCGGGACGGACGAACGCGCGACCTCCCCGTGCTCGATGGGCCGCTCGATGATGTCGAGGCCCTCCCCCGCCGAGAGCAGGTCCTCCAGGACGTTCACGATCCGCGGGCTGTGGGTCGCCAGGCCCAGCAGCCGGCCGGCGGCGTCGGACGACGAGATCACGGAGTCGGCGCCGCCCTGGCGGAGCAGGTGCGCGTTCTCGGCCTCCCGCGCGGCGGCGGCGATGAACACCCGCGGCGCCAGCTCGCGGGCGGTGAGCGTGACCAGCACCGCGGTGTCGTCGCGGGTGGGCGCGACCACCACCGCCCGGGCCTCCCCGATGCCGGCCTCGCGCAGGGTCGCGGAGTGGGTGGCGTCGCCGAGGACGCCCGCGTAGCCGTCGGCGTTGGCCCGCGCGATCGCGGCGGGGGCGTCGTCGATGACCAGGATCCGGTCGGCCGCGACCCCCTGCCCGCGGATCTGCTCGATCGCGGCGCGGCCCTTCACCCCGTAGCCGCACACGATGACGTGGTCCCGCACGGACGACCTCCACCGTCGGAGGCGGTACGACTCCCGGTAGCGCTCCGCGAGGAGCTCGAGCGTCGTCCCGACAAGGATGATCAGGAACAGGATGCGCGCCGGCGTCACGACCACCGTCGTCACCAGCCGGGCCTGGTCGCTCACGGGGACGATGTCCCCGTACCCGGTCGTGGTGATCGAGACCGTCGCGTAGTAGACGGCGTCGAGGAGCCCCACGCCCCCGCCGGCGGAGTCGCGGTACCCGTCGCGCCCCAGGTATGCCACGAGGGCCACCAGGAACAGCAGCCCCAGCGCGATGAGCACCCGCACGCCGATGGCGCGCAGCGGACGCTGGTCGGACGTCGGCAGCTTCACCGGCACGCGCCGACGATACCCGGAGCGGGTGTCGCGCCGGTTGCGACGAAACCCGGCGGTCAGTATCGGACCGCCGGGAGTCTGCGTCTGCGGCTCACCGGGGTCGGTGGTGCCGTGCGAGGTCTTGAATCGAACGTACGTTCGACTATCCTGCCGAGCCCGTGGACGCGTCGGCCGAGGACATCGTCACCTTCTGCAGCGACTCGGTCGACGCCGCCGACATCGAGCGCCTGGTGGGCTGGCTCGCCTGGCGCACGGGGCGAAACCAGGCGATGGCCGGCGCGGGAAAGCCCACCGATCGGCTGCGCCACGCCACCGAGCACTGGCTCGACGACGAACGCCGCGCGCAGCTGCTGCGGTGGCTGCGCTACCGCGTCGCCCACGGTCGTCCCCCCGTCCCGGGGTGACCCTCTGCGCGGGACCACCGACCCCGGTGAGCCGCAAACGAAAATTCCCGCCGGGTCAATGAGAGCGAAGCGAGCCGCAAGCCCCGCCCAAGAGGGCTCCCAACCCGGCGGGTCTGGCCGCAACCTGCGCGACACCACCGAACCCGGTGAGCCGCACACGTGAATTCCCGCCGGGTCAATGCGAGCGAAGCGAGCCGCAAGCCCCGCCAAAGAGGGCTTGCTACCCGGCGGGTTCGGTCGCAACCGGCGCGACACCACCGATCCCGGTGAGCCGCACACGGAAATTCCCGCCGGGTCAATGCGAGCGCCAGCGAGCCGCAAGCCCCGCTCAAGAGGGCTTGCTACCCGGCGGGTTGGTCGCAACCGGCGCTCTCGATAACACCGAATCGCGACCACCCCGACCGCCCGAGGTTCGGAACGCCCGAGGTTCGGAACGCTCCGGCCTCGGAGCCCCGAGCTTCGAAACGCCCGCGCTTCGGAGCGCCCGCACTTCGGAACGCCCGAGGTTCGGAACGCCCGAGGTTCGGAACGCCCGAGGTTCGGAACGCCCGAGGTTCGGAACGCCCGTGATCCGGGTTTTTCGAGAGCGCCGGTTGCGGCTGAACCCGGCGGTCAGTCGGCCCTCTTTAGCGGGGCCTCCGGCTCGCTAGCGCTCGCATTGGACCGCCGGGAATTATCGTGTGCGGCTCGCCGGGATCGGTGGTGTCGCGCATGGTTGCGGCCGAACCCGGCGGTCAGTCGGCCCTCTTTAGCGGGGCCTCCGGCTCGCTTCGCTCGCATTGGACCGCCGGGAACTTGCGTTTGCGGCTCGCCGGGGTCGGTTGCGTCGCGCAGGCCTCTTTAGCGGGGCCTCCGGCTCGCTTCGCTCGCATTGGACCGCCGGGAGTTTGCGTGTGCGGCTCGCCGGTGTCGGTGGTGTCGCGCAGGTTGCGGGGGTTCAGTCTCCCCCGTGCATGGGGTGGCGGGTGCTGTACTGGTCGTTCAGCACCACGACCTGCTTCGCGAGCCGCTGCGCGACGTTCAGCACCACCGGCGCGCGCAGGTTGATCGTGATCTCGCTCGGGTTGCGCGGGACCGTGAGGATCCCGAAGACGCGAGCGTCCTCGAAGCTCGTCAGGCCGAGCTGCTGCGCGTCGGCGTCGGAGATCTCCGGGGCGTACTCGGGGTGGACGCCCCAGGGGTCGGTGACGACGAAGGCGTGGAACGGGCGCTCGACCGCCTGGAGCCAGAAGACCGATCCGGCGGCCGCGCCACCGTCGCGGGTGTGCTCGATGAGCGCGTACCGCGTGGTGTCGGCGAAGCCGGCGAGCGGCTCCGTCATGGTGATGACCGACTCGGGCCGCACCTCGATCGCCCCCAGCGCCTGCGAGGGCACGGAGATCGGGGACTGATTGGTGGTGGCGGCCGTCGTCATCGGTTGCTCTCCCTGGGGTTCGGCGCCAACCGTCAGCCCTGCAGGAGCTGCAGGATGCTCCGCGGCGCCTGGTTGGCCTGCGCGAGCATGGCCGTCCCGGACTGCTGCAGGATCTGGTTGCGCGTGTAGTCGATCATCTCCGAGGCCATGTCGGCGTCACGGATGCGCGACTCGGCGGCCTGGAGGTTCTCGGAGGTCAGCTCGAGCCGGCTGATCGTCTGCTCGAGGCGGTTCTGGATCGCGCCCATGCTCGCCCGCTGGCTGTTCACGGTGCGGATGGCGGCGTCGATCGAGGCGATCGCGGCGGTCGCGGAGGCGGCGGTCGAGACCGCGAGGCCCGAGATGCCGAGGTCCGACGCCGTCATGGTGGCGACGGTGAAGGCGATCACCTGCGAGCCGTTCGCGCCCACCTGGAGGGTGATGGCGGAGGCGGCGGTGGCGACCGACCCGGACAGGATCTTGACGCCGTTGAACTCGGTGTCCGAGGCGACGCGCGCCATCTCGGCGACGATCGACTGGACCTCCTGGTCCAGGTTGCCGCGCTGGAGGTCGGTGAGCGTGCCGTTGGCCGCCTGCACCGCCAGGTCGCGGACGCGCTGGAGCATGTCGTTGACGCCCGACAGGGCGCCGTCGGCGACCTGCACGAGGGAGACGCCGTCGAGGGCGTTGCGCGAGGCGACCTTCATGCCGCGGATCTGCGTCCGCATCTCCTCGCTGACGGCCAGGCCGGCGGCGTCGTCGGCCGCCCGGTTGATGCGCAGGCCGGACGAGAGCCGCTCCATCGTGCTGCTGAGCTTGTCGTTCGTGCTCTGGAGCTGCCGATGGGCGTTCTGCGCCTCGACGTTGTTGTAGATCCGCAGACCCATTGTCAGAAGTCCTTTCTCGCCTGTCGATCCGCCGGTCCGGCGGGTTCGGGCCTCTGCCCGGAGGTGACGTGCGACGGGACTTCCGTGTCCTTCGTCATGGGATGGAGATTGAGGTGGTGCCGCCCGACCGTCCCGGTCGGGATGACACCGGTGCGCCACCGTGGGACGGGGAACGCATCAGGCTCATCGGATCGGGGCGCCGGGACTTGAGAAAACGTGTCCGTCACCGGAGGAAGTCCACGAGCGTGGGCTGGATGACCCGGGCGCCGGTGGCCAGGGCGGCCTTGTAGACCGACTCGCGCATCGTGAGGTTGGTGATGGCCTCGGCCATGTCCACGTCCTCGATCTTCGAGCGCTGGTCGCCCATGGCGATCGTCTGCGCCTGGAAGCGGCTCTGCGTGAGCTCCAGGCGGTTGATCTTGGCCGCGCCCTCGCCGCGCAGCGCGCTGATGTTGTCCTGGTGGACGTCGAGGCGGTCGAGCGCGGCGCTGATGCCCGCGGTGTCGTTCGTCTGGAGCGCGTCCGACAGGTCCTGGAGCGTCTGGAAGATGTCGGGGGCCCCCGCCGGCGGCGTCTGGAGCCGGTCGGCGGTGATGTTCACGGAGATCACCGAGCCCGGCGCCACCTCGCGGTTGACCAGGCCGGTGTTGACCGGGGTCGCTGCGGCCGCCGTGTTCGGGTCGAACGGCTGGGTGTCGGTGGCGGTGCCGCCGAAGATGAAGCGGCCGCCGAGGCTGCTGTTGCCCACCTCCACGAACTGGCCGCGCAGGCCGGCGACCTCCGAGGCGATCAGCTGGCGCGAGGCGTCCGACAGGGTGCCGTTGCCGCCCTGCACCGCCAGCTCGCGGGCCCGCTGCACGATCTCGAGGGCCTGGCCCAGCGCGCTGTCGGTGGTGTTGAGCCACGTCATCGAGTCGTCGATGTTGCGGCTCCACGTGTCCGTGGCGCTCATGTCGCGCCGCAGGCCCAGGCCGATCGCGACCCCCACCGGGTCGTCCGACGGCGTGAGGATCCGCTTGCCGGTGGAGACCTGGCGCTGCGAGTCCGCGAGGCTGCGGTAGTTGCCCTGCAGGTCGCTCAGGAAGTTCCTGACCGCCTGCTCCGTGGCCATGCGTCCGATCATCGGAATCCCTTCCTGGTGCCTATCGGCCGACCACGCCCATGCCGGTGATGATCGTCTCGAGCATCTGGTCGAGGGTGGTGATCATCCGCGCGGCGGCGTTGTAGGACTTCTGGAACCGGACCATGTCCGTCATCTCCTCGTCCATGTTCACGCCGCTCACGCCGTCGCGGCGCGCCTGAGCGGCGTCGAGGACGCCGGACTGGACCTCGTGGAGACGCGACGCCTGGTCGGCGTCCACGCCGATCTTCGCGACGAACTGGCCGTAGAAGCCGTCCAGCGTCGTCGTCGCGGTACCGATGGTCTGGACCACGTACTGCAGCTGGGCCATCGTGACCGCCGCGTCGGACCCACCCGGCAGGCCCGCGGCGGTGGAGCTGGCCGCGATCTTGTCGGTGGAGCCGGCGACCGCCGGGTCCAGCGCGATGGTGGCGGCGGTGGTGCCCTGGAAGAACGCGTTGCCCGTCGTGCCGTCCAGGCCGTACCCGGCGGCGTGGCGCGCGTTGACCGATGCGACCAGCGCGCCGGCCATCGTGTCGAGCTGGGCCAGGTAGCCGTTGGGGCCGCCGATCACGGTGTCGCGCAGGTCCACGTAGCCGCGCAGCTTGCCGCTGGTGATGGTGGTGGCGTTGCCGCCCACCGTCGCCGCGCCGCCGGCGCCGATCGCGAGGGCGTTGACGGTGTCGGTGGAGGGGTCCACCAGGATCTGGTTGCCGAGCGTGACGGTGACCTTGCCGTTGGGCCCGGTCTCGGAGACGCCCATGTTCGTGTAGGTCGCCAGCTCGTCGAGGAGCAGGTCGCGCTGGTCGCGAAGGTCGTTCGGCTCCTGGCCGACGGCCACGACCATCCCGATCTGCTTGTTCAGGTTGTTCAGCTGGCCGGCGATCTCGTTGACCCGCTGGACGCCGAGGCCCACGCGCGTGTCGGCCTCCGTCTGCGCCTGGGTGAGCTGGCGGCTCATGTCGTTGAAGCCCGCGGCCAGGGTCTGGCCGGCGCTGCGGACCGCCTCGCGGGCTGCGGCCGAATCGGGCTGCAGCGAGAGGGCGTGCCACGCGCTCCAGTACTTGGACATCAGCGACGTGATGCCGGTGTCGCCGGGCTCGTCGATGACGGTGTCGAGCGTCTGCATCGCGTCCGCCCGGGCCTCCCACTGGCCGACGTCCGACGACGTGGAGCGGTAGTTGAGGTCCACGAACTGGTCGCGCAGCCGCAGGTGGGCGGTGGCGACGACGCCGGTGCCGACCTGCCCCGGGGCCACGGCGTTGTTGAGCGCCGGGTGGGTGTAGGGGATCTGGGCGGCGGTCTCGACGCGCTGGCGGGTGTAGCCCGGCGTCGTGGCGTTGGTCAGGTTGTGGGAGACGGTGTTGAGGGCCCGCTGGTTGGTCACGACGCCCGAGAGGGCGACGTTCAGGCCGAAGAAGGTGGACCCCATCGTCTACGCGGCCGTGTTCAGCAGGACGGGGGCGACGGGCGGTGCGGCGACGCGGCCGCCGGCGGCGGTGTACGCGTTGGGCGCGGTGCGCGGGTCGGGCTGGGCGAGGCTGCGGACCGACAGGTCCACCAGCTCCAGCTCGCGGCGCACCAGCTGGGCGTTGATCGCGTTGGCCAGCTCCAGGTCGCGGACGGCCCGCTCGATGCGGTCCACCCGCGGCGCCAGCGCGGCGAGCTCCTCGGGGGCGAGCGCCCCCTGGAGCGACGACCAGCGGGTCGCGGCCAGGCCGCGCTCGTCGGCGAGGGCCTGGGCGGCGGCGGTGCGCGCCTTCTCGATGGCGGCGAGACGCCGGACCTCGGCCTCGATCTCGGCCGCGAGGGCGTCGACCGCCTCGTGGTCGGCCCCGACGATCGCGGGTCGCTGGCGGGTGACCAGGTCGAGCAGCCAGGCCTGCGAGGCGTGGGCCTCGTCGAGGTGGCCCGCGAGCTCGGCGACGGTGGCGGCGACCATCAGGACCGGCTCCGCATGCCGAGGTTGCCGGGGACGGGAGCGGCGGCGGGCGGCCGGGGATCCGTCCCCGTCCCGCCCGCCTGTGCCGCCAGCTGCGCGCGGATGCGCGCCTTGACATCCTCGTCGTGGTCGATTCCCTCCAGCCGCCCGGCGTCCGGGCCGGCGTACTGGAGGCGCCCCTCGCGGATCCAGCCGACGATGAGCCCCTCCTCCACGCCCGTCTCCGACGCGGTCTGCAGGATCGACGCGCCGCGGTTGTCGGCGAGGTACTCCTTGACCGCCTGGAAGCGCTGCTCGCGCAGGTCCTGGCACTCGATGCACATCCCGCGCGGCAGGAAGCCGAACAGGCGGCCGCACTCGCGGCAGGCCTCGACGTTGCTCATGACGCACCTCCGAGCTGCTTCTCGAGGACGTCGGCCAGGCCGATGCCGCCGGAGCGCGCGAGCTCGTCGCCCAGCTTCTCGGTCATGAGGCCCGTGTAGATGGCGTTGCCGCCCTCGGTCTCGGTGCCCTTCATCATCTCGCCGACGAGCATGCTCATGAAGACGCCCTCGAACTGCTCGGCGGCCTCCTTCACCTTCGGGTCCACCGGGGTGGCGGCCGCGGGCGCGGCGCCGGCGAGGGGGGCGGTGTTGAGGCCCTGGATCGGCTGGCTCATCGACGCAGGCCGTTCGCCATGCCCATCATCTCGTCGCTCGCCGAGACCACCTTGCTGGAGGCCTCGAACGCGCGCTGCGTGACGATGAGGGAGATCATCTCCTGGCCGACGTTCACGTTGGACCCCTCCAGGACGCCCTGGGAGAGCTGGCCGCGGGTGCCGGTGCCGGGGTTGCCGACGTCGGCGGCGCCGGAGTTGGCGCTGGCGGTGAACACGCTGTCGCCGGCGGCCTGGAGCCCGGAGGGGTTCGCGAAGCTCGCCGTCTGGATCTGGCCGACCTTGGTGACCGACCCGTTGACCGTGGCGCTCACCGTGCCGTCGGGGGCGATGGTGATGTCGGTCGCGGTCGCCGGGATGGTGATCCGCGGCTGCAGCAGGTCGCCGCCGGGGGTGCCGAGGCGACCGTTGGCGTCGATCTGCAGGTTGCCGGCGCGGGTGTAGGCGAGCGAGCCGTCCGGGCGCGTCACCTGCAGGAAGCCCTCGCCCTGGATCGCGACGTCCAGCGCGCGGCCCGTGTTCTGGAGGGCGCCCTGCTCGTGCTCCTTGCCCAGGGCGCCGGGCGCCGCGCCGAGACCCACCTGGCCGTCCTTGCCGGTGGGGAGGCGGAAGGGCTGGTACGCGAGGTCGACCATGTCCATCCGGTCGCGCTTGTAGCCCGTGGTCGTGGCGTTCGCCAGGTTGTTGGCGACCACGTCCATGCTCGTCTGCTGGGCCATCATGCCCGTGGCAGCCGAGTAGAGCGCATCCATCATCTGCCCTCGTGCCTCCGTGTCGTCGTGCAGACGGCGGGGCCGGGCGGAGCGTCATGGGCGAGCGGGGTGGTGCGGGGTGGAGGCCGTCGATCCGTCGGGCCTCCTGAGCTTCCGCCACGTCGGGGCGGTCCGGCTCTGGGGTTGCTCGCTGTCAGAGGTCTCCGCTACGCGACCGCACCGACCTTCTGGATGGAGGCCTGGAGGGCCTCGTCGTGTGACTGGACGGACTTCTGGTTGGACTCGAACGCGCGCATGACGCGGATCAGGTCCACCATCTCGGAGACCACGTTGACCGTGCTGCTCTCGAGGTGGTTCTGACGCACCGACGCGGTCGACGTCCCGGTCGCCGTGCCGGTGTACGTGCTGGCACCCTCCGTGGTGATCGAGGTCGGGTCGAGGTCGGTGAGCATGAGCTTGCCCTTGACCTGCCCGGCCTGCGAGATCGTTCCGTCGGCGGCGATCTTCACCTCGCCGCGGTCCAGCGTGATCGGCCCGGCCACCCCGAGGACGGGGTTCCCCTCCTTGGTCACCAGGCGCCCGTTGTCGTCGAGGCCGAACGACCCGTCCCGGGTGTATCGGCGCCCGCCGGGCGTGTCGATCGTGAAGTGGCCCTTGCCCACCAGGGCGAGGTCCAGGTTGTTGCCGGTGAAGCGCAGGGCCCCCTGGCTGTCGATGCGGTCGATGCCGTCGACCTCCGCGCCCATCTCCATCGTCCCGATGGCGGGTGCGCCGGCCTGGCCCATGTTGTGCAGCAGCATGGAGCTGAACGGATGTGCCGTGCTCTCGCTGCGCTTGAAGCCGGTGGTCGTCGCGTTCGCCAGGTTGTTGGCGATGACGTCCTGTCGCGCGCTCTCGGCGAGCAGACCGCTCGCCGCGATGTAGATCCCTCTGAGCAAACCCCGGCCTTCCGTGGGTGAATCCGTTCCCGGCTGTCATCGGCAGGGTCGTGACGCCACTTGACCTGTGGGCTCACGTGCGGAGCGGCGGGGGACGACAAGAAGGGCGATGTCGAGCAACGTCACCGCCACCGTGCCCGCGCCCGCCCCCGCCGCCGCGGCGCCCGTGGCTGCGGCGTCCGCGGCGGCCGCGGCCCCGTCGATCGCGGTCGCGTCCTCGCAGGTCCTGGGGGTCACGGAGGGGCAGGTGCTGGCGGCGCGGGTCATCGCGGCGAGCGCGGGGCAGGTCGAGCTGGCCCTGGCCGGCGGCGTGCTGACCGCGGCGAGCGACCTGCCGATGGAGCCGGGCTCCACCGTGCGCCTGCAGGTGGCCCAGACCGGCGCCGAGCGGGTGACCCTGCGGGTGATGCCGGAGGGCGCACCCGGCGCAGGTCCGGGCGCCGCGGGCGCACCGGGGGTGCCCGTGCCGATGGCCCCGGCGACGGCGCTGGCGCAGGCCGGGGTGCCCTCCGGCGCGGCCGGCTCGCTGCTCGCGGCCCTGGCGGACGCCGGGGTCGAGGTGCCTCCCGGCGCCCCCGCCGCCGCCCTGGCGGCCCGCGCCGCCGCCGCGGGCGTCTCGACCCCCGCCCAGGCCGCGGCCTTCGCCCGCCTCGAGGCCGCCGGCCTCCCGGCCACCCCGGCGTCCGTCGCCGGCCTCGCCCAGCTCCTGGAGGGCGCACCCATCGGCCGCACCCTCACCGCCCTCGCCGACGCCCTCGCCGCCCGGACCCCGGGCGCCCCGGCCGGCGCGGCCCCGGCCACCACCGCCGCCACCGCCACCGCCACCGCCACCGCCACCGCCACCGCCACCGCCACCGCCACCGCCACCGCCACCGCCACCGCCACCGATGTTGACGTCGCGTTGAGGAGTGAACGTCCATCGGCCGGCACCCCGGTCCCCACGCCGGTTCCGGGGCCGACGTCCAGTTGGACCAGCACTCCGCGTTCACTTGAACAACCCCCCGGGACCGCCCCGGCCGTCGTGGCGCAGGCGGCCGTGGCCGCAGCAGATCCCGACGGAGCCGAGGGGTCCCTGAGGGCGCTGGCGACGGCGCTGACGGCGCTGACCGGGGACGTCGGAGCCGATGCGACATCGGGGACCGGGCAGGCGCTGCGGCGCGCGCTGGCGGACCTCGGGGTGAACCTGGAGCACCGGCTCCACTCGGGGGAGGTCCCGGAGCGGGCGCCCCTCCGGGCGCTGCTGCACGCCCTGGCCGACCACCCGGGGGTGGACGCCGCCGTGGCGCGCGCGGCCGCCGGCGCCGCCGACGGGATCGCCGCGCAGACCCTCGCGGGGGCGAGCCTCCCCCTCCCCCTGCCCTCCGGCGCGGCGCAGGCCGCGGCCGACCCCTCGGCGCAGAACGGCGCGTACCTCCAGCTCCCCCTCCCCGGCGGCGGGACGGCCGAGGTCCGCATCCACCCCGACGGCGGGGGCGACCGGGGCGAGGGCGGCGACCGGCCGCGGAAGATCGCGTTCCTGCTCCACCTCTCCGCACTCGGCCCCGTGATGATCGAGGCGACCGCCGGGCCGTCGGGGGTGGACGCCACCGTCCGCACCACCGGCGAGGCCGCCCGCGCCTTCCTCGGCGAGCGGTCCGGCGAGCTCAGCGACGCCCTGCGCCGCACGTCGCGCTCGGCGAGCGTCAGCGTCGAGCGGATGAGCGGGCCGGCGCCCGAGCGGCTCCTGGAGCCGCCTCCCGCCTCCGGCCTGGACATCTCCGCGTGAGCGTCACCGCGTGAGCAACCTCCCCGCACCCCGCGAGCGCCGCCCCCGCGCGGTCGCCCTCCGCTACCGCCGCGGCGAGGGGGGCGCCCCGCGCGTCACCGCGTCCGGCGCCGGCCCCGTCGCCGAGCGGATCCTCGAGATCGCCCGCGAGCACGACCTGCCGCTGCGCCAGGACCCCGACCTGGTCGAGGCGCTCGCCGTGCTCGACCTGGGCGCGATGATCCCCGCCGAGCTGTACGACGTGATCGCCGAGGTCCTGGCCTGGGCGTACCGCGCCAACACCGCCTTCGCGTCGAGCACCCGGGGGCTCCCGAACTAGTCGCGCGGCCCGGGACCGGCGACGATCCCGGCGATGGCGAGCATCGACCTCTACTGGCTGCCGCTCGGCGCCGGCGGCCACAGCGTCCGCCTGAACGGCATCGCCTTCGAGGCGGTCGCCGCCCTCGCGCAGCGCCGCCCCCGCCGCGACCTCTACCACTCGGCGCTGGAGGTGGTCGCGCCGGAGGGGCGGTTCGTGGTCGAGCAGGCGCCCGCCTGGGGCGGCCCCCCGGAGCGCGGAGTGGTGGCGGAGGGCGCCGTGGGCCTCCAGGCGCTCGGCCGGCTGCGCCTGTTCCGCTACGAGGTGCGCCGGTGGCGCGACGGGGTCATCCCCGACGTGGCCGAGGCCGTCGCCAGCCCCGTCCGCCTGGGCGACGACCCGGACCGCGCCCGGGAGCTCCTGGCGCTGGCCCCGCAGGTCCCGACGCCGGTCTGGGGCCGCGACGCCCTCGGCGCGGGCGAGATGTGGAACTCGAACTCCACGATCTCCTGGCTGATCACCCGCGCCGGGCTCGACGCCGCCGCCGTCGCGCCGCCGCCCGGCGGGCGGGCGCCCGGCTGGGACGCGGGGATCGCGGTCGCCGCCCGCGCTACCGTTGCCTGATGGCGACCAGCGTGACGAAGAGCGATCTGCTGCGTCACCCCGGTGAGGTCGCCCGCGGGCTGTGGGCCTGGCAGCGCGGGGACCGCGACGAGGCCGTCATCAAGACCCTCGAGGCCTCGTGCGGGACGATCCACGACAAGGTCCCGGTGTTCTGGATCTGGTCGGGGCACACGCCCCTCGGCGATCCCGCCTGGGTGCTGCCGCTCACCACCGGCCACGCCCGCGCGTTCGCGCCCCGCCACGCCGCGCACCTCCTGGCCGCCGCCATCGGCGTCGCCGTCGACCCCCTCGACGCCGACCCGGGTGCCATCGCGCTGTGCGACTGGCACGGCTACGTCGCGCTCGTGCTGCCGTGGCTGGTGGAGGACGTGGCCGGCGACGCCCTGGCGGAGGTGCCGGCCCTGCTCGCCGAGCTCCCGGACGACGTGCCGGTCGGCGGCGCCCCCGTGCCGCTCGCCCCCGACGACGCCACCGGCACCACCGGCCTGGCGCGCATGGCGCGCGAGCTGCACCGGCACCCGGTCGACGTGGCCCTCGCGCTCGCCGCGCAGGGGATGCCGTTCGACGAGGGCACGCACGAGCCGGACCTGGTCCCGCTGCTGCGCGCCCAGGGCCTCGGCACCGCCCCGCCGCCTGAACCCGAGGCCGCCCCGAGCCTGCGGATCGAGGACGACCCCTGCCCGCGCCGCCGCCACGCCCGCGTGGTGCTGCAGCGGATGCTCCGCATGGGGAAGGTCGGCCCCGGCTACCACACCGAGTTCGACCACTTCGCGCGCGGCGCCGCCGCCCACGACCGCCGCCAGGCCCTGGAGGTGGGCGAGGCGCTCATCCGCGCCGGGATGCTCATCGAGAAGCCCAGCGTGGGCCAGCGGCACATCTCGCTCAACGTCCGCGCCCTGCCCCAGATCCACGCCCTGATCGAGCGCGGCGAGACCAGCGACCCGCAGCTCGCCGAGATGTGGACCGCCCCCGCCCCCGGCGCGCCCCGGCGCCCCCGGGCCGGCGCCGATCCTTGAGGCCCTACGGCGCCGTGGTGGAGGTCGGCGCGGTGACGCTGCCCTCCGGCACGGTGACGGTCACCACGGGGACGGTCCGCGACTCGGTCACGGCGGCCCCCGGCGGTGAGTCGCCCCGGGCGGCGTAGCCGATCACGATCCCGCCGACCAGGGCGACCGCCACCAGCACGAGCGCCAGCGCCAGGCGGATCTTCCGCTTGGGGGGCCGGCGCGGGCGGGGGCGCGGTGATCCGGGGTTGCTGGTGCTCACAGGCGCGCGTCCGATGCCTGGCGCGCGTACGTGGCGAACGCGCCGTCGAGGGCCGCCGACGGCTCCCAGGCGTCCGGCTCGCGGGGGGCGATCCGGGCGGCGAGGTCGAGGTACCACCGCGAGGCGCCGTCGTAGACCTCGACCAGCTGCGCCGTGGTGAAGGTGAGCCCCACCCGCCGCCGCAGCTCCTCGTGCACGGCCTCCACGATCCGGCGCCGCGCGCGGGCGACCGCCGCCGGCGCCGGCTCCGCGAGCCGGGCCAGGCCGTCCTCCCACTGGAAGCGTGCGGCCGCAATCGCCGCCTCCCGCGGCCGGGGGCTCATCCGCCGACCCGCGTGACGCAGCAGACGTCCGGCCACGCCAGGTCGGTCCGCGCCGCGATCCAGTCGCCCACCGGGGAGCCGCCCTCGTCCATCGCGAACGCCAGGTGCGCGTGGAGGCACTTCACGTGCGCCGGGTCCCCCATGCCCGCGACCCGGTAGCCGTCGTGCAGCGCGCCGTGGCGGGCGTGCGCCTCGGCCAGCGGCCCCGCCATCTCCGGGTCGGCCTCCAGCATCCGCACGCCGCCCTCCGCCTCCAGGCGGCTGACGGCCTCCGCCAGCGCCCGGCACGTCAGCCAGTCGCGGGTCGGGAAGGGCCGCCCGCGCAGGTCGTGCGGCGGGTTGCGCACCACCGCCGGGCCGCCGTGGGGGCAGCGCACCGCCACGCGGAAGTCGGTGAACGGCGTGCGCCCGAGCAGCGCCGCGACGGCGGCGCGGTCAGAAGAGTCCGGTGAGCCACCCGAAGCTGCCGCCGTCATCCGTCGGCTCCGGGGGCGGCTTCGGGTCGATGTCCCCGCGCACCACGAACGCCCGCTCCCCGGGCTCGACCAGCCCCAGCTCGCGGGCGCGCGCCTCCAGCACGGCGGGCTGGCCCAGGTCGGCGATCTGGGTGCGCAGCGCGTCGCGCGTCTGCTCCAGGTCGTGCAGGCGCGCCTGCTCCTGCCGCAGCGTCGAGCGCTGCTCCAGGTAGCCCCGCACCGGCCCGATGTAGCCGAGCAGGAGCGCGGTCAGCACCCCCGCCACGATGATTCGCCTGACTCGGATCGCTGCGGTCCCGGGAGGTCGGATCGGGCCCGCGGGCCCCGGTCATCTCGGGATTGGCCCCCGCCCACCGCGTTCCTGCCCCCCGGATGCTCACGCGCTGAAGGCCGACCGTCCCGGGTAGGACGAGGCGGGGCCGAGCCCCTCCTCGATCCGGATGAGCTGGTTGTACTTCGCCACCCGCTCGCTCCGGGACGGCGCCCCGGTCTTGATCTGGCCGGCCCCGGTCGCGACGGCCAGGTCGGCGATGAACGTGTCCTCCGTCTCGCCCGAGCGGTGGGACACCATCGACGCGTAGCCCGAGCGGCTCGCCAGGTCCATCGCCGCGAGCGTCTCCGAGAGGGTGCCGATCTGGTTGACCTTGATCAGGATCGCGTTGCCGGCGCCCAGCTCGATGCCCTTCGCCAGGCGCTGGCTGTTGGTCACGAAAAGGTCGTCGCCCACCAGCTGCACCCGGTCGCCCAGGGCCTGCGTGAGGGCCACCCAGCCGTCCCAGTCCTCCTCGGCCATGCCGTCCTCGATGGAGATGATCGGGTAGCGCCCGCACAGCTCCTCCCAGTACCCGACCATCTCGGCGGGGGTCAGGGTGCGGCCCTCGCCCTCCAGGTGGTACGCGCCGTCGCGGTACAGCTCGGTGGTGGCGGGGTCGAGCGCCAGCGCGATCTCCTCGCCCGGGGTGTACCCCGCGGCGGCGATCGCCTCCATGACGACCTGCAGGGCGGCCTCGTTGCTCTCCAGGTCGGGCGCGAAGCCCCCCTCGTCGCCGACCCCGGTGGCCAGGCCGCGCGCGCGGAGCACCTTCTTCAGCTCCGCGTAGACCTCGGCGCCCATCCGCAGCGCGTCCGCGAAGGTGCGCGCGCCGACCGGGGCGACCATGAACTCCTGGAGGTCCACCGAGTTGTCGGCGTGGGCGCCCCCGTTGAGGATGTTCATCATCGGCACCGGCAGGCGGTGGGCCCGCGCGCCGCCGAGGTAGCGGTAGAGCGGCAGGCCGGCGTCGGCGGCGGCGGCCTGGGCGACGGCCAGCGAGCAGCCGAGGATGGCGTTGGCGCCCAGGCGCTCCTTGTTGGGCGTGCCGTCGAACTCGATCATCGTCCGGTCGATCACGGCCTGCTGGGACGCATCGCGGCCCACGAGCACGCCGGCCAGCTCGTCCTCGACGTTGGCGACCGCCTTCATCACGCCCTTGCCGGCGTAGGCCGACGGGTCGCCGTCGCGCAGCTCCAGCGCCTCGAACGCCCCGGTGCTCGCCCCCGACGGCACCGCCGCCCGTCCGACCGCGCCCGACACGAGCCCCACCTCGACCTCGACGGTGGGCTGTCCCCGGGAGTCGAGGATCTGGCGGGCGTGCACGCGGGCGATCTGGGACATCGGCTCTCCGGGGCTCGGCGTCGGGGCTCGGCCGCCGAGTCTACCCGGCCGTGGTGATCCCTCCGGCGTCCGGTCCCCTCCCCGCCGTGACGGCGTGAGAGGGTGGACGGCGTGTCCTCCGTCGAGGTCGTCTACCAGCGCATCGCCTCGCCGGCCGGGCCGCTCCTGGCGGCCGCGAGCAGCCGCGGCCTGATGATGCTGGCGTACCGCGACGACGACGAGGAGGCGCTCGAGGAGGTCGACCCGACGGCCCTCGATCCGGTGCGCCGCCAGCTGGAGGAGTACTTCGCCGGGACCCGCCGCGAGTTCGACATGCCCCTCGACTGGACGCTGGTGCGGGGCTTCGCGCGCGCGGTGCTGGAGGCGACCTCCCAGATCCCCTACGGCGAGACCCGCACGTACGCCGAGATCGCCGCCGAGGCGGGCAACCCGCGGGCCTTCCGCGCCGCCGGCAACGCCCTCGGCAGCAACCCGATCGCCATCGTCATCCCCTGCCACCGGGTGGTCGCGAGCGGCGGCCGCATCGGCGGCTACGGCGGCGGGCTGGGCCGCAAGCGGTTGCTGCTGGACCTGGAGCGCGGCGCCCGGATCCTCTGATCGTGTGGCGCCCGCCGAGGGTTGCAGTACCGTCACACACGTGACCGGGCGGCGCTGACAGGGTAGGTCCGGTCATCGCCCCATGTGCCCAGGGAGGCCGGATGAGACGTCAGTCACGCACACGCGCGATGGGACTCGGCGCCGTCGCGCTCGCCACCGCGGTGGCCGGCATCGGCGCCGACGTCGCGGCCGCCGCGCCGAAGGCGCCCGCGAAGACCGTGCCGCTCCAGCTCCTGTCGTTCAACGACTACCACGGCCACCTCCAGCCGCCGACGGGCAGCGACGGCAACCTGCTCACGGCCGCCGGGACCACCATCCCGGCGGGCGGCGTGGAGTACCTCACGACTCATCTGAAGCAGCTCCGCGAGGGCCACCCCAACACGCTGACGGTGGCGGCGGGCGACCTGATCGGCGGCTCCCCGTTCCTCTCCGGGCTGTTCAAGGACGAGCCGAGCGTCGAGACGCTCAACACGCTCGGCCTGGACGTCTCCAGCGTCGGCAACCACGAGTTCGACGAGGGCGTCACCGAGTTGCTGCGCATGAAGTACGGCGGCTGCCACCCCACGGAGGGGTGCTTCGACGCGGACGGGTACGGCGGGACGAAGTTCACGTACCTGGCCGCGAACGTCACCTACAAGGACGGCGTCACGCCGCCGAAGCCCGCGGGGGCGCCCCGTTACGGCAGCTGGTTCTCGGCGCCCACGGGCCGCACCGTGCTCCCCCCCACCACGATCAGGACGGTGAAGGGGATCCAGGTCGGCTTCATCGGGATGACCCTCGAGGGCACCCCGGAGCTGGTGGCCCAGGCCGGGATCCGCGACGTGGACTTCGGCGACGAGGTGGCGACCGCCGACACGGCCGCGAACTTCCTGTCCAAGCGCGGCGTGAAGGCGATCGTGGTGCTGCTCCACGAGGGCGGCCTGCCGCCCACGGGCGCGCCGTACGACTACCGCTGCACCGACGGCACCTCAGGGCTGTCGGGCCCGATCGTGAAGATCGCGCAGGACCTGTCGCCGAAGATCGACATGGTCGTGACCGGCCACACCCACCAGCCCTACACGTGCGTCGTCCCCGACCCCTCGGGCGCGGCCCGCTGGGTCACCAGCGCGTCGTCGTTCGGCCGGGTGGTCACCGACACCGAGCTGAACCTGAGCAGGCGCACGAAGGACGTGGTGCGGGCGTCGGTCACCAGCGTGAACCACGCGGTCACGCGCGACGTGACGCCCGACCCGGCGCAGACGGCGACGATCGCCAAGTGGGAGGGCCTGTCGGCCCCGATCGCCAACAGGCCGGTCGGCACCATCACCGCCGCGATCACCCGCAGCACCACCCGCGACACGGAGTCCTCGCTCGGTGACCTGATCGCCGACGCGCAGCTCTCCGCCACCTCCGTCGCCGAGGAGGGCGGCGCCCAGATGGCGTTCATGAACCCGGGCGGCGTCCGCGCCGACCTGACGTTCCCGTCGAGCCCGGCGGGCGAGGGCGACGGCGTCGTGACCTACGGCGAGTCCTTCACGGTCCAGCCGTTCGGGAACCTGCTGGTGTGCATGACGCTCACCGGCGCCCAGATCGAGACGATGCTGGAGCAGCAGTGGACCACCCAGACCGACGGGTCCGTCCGCTTCCTGCACCTCGGGGTGTCGAACGGGTTCGCCTACTCCTGGTCGGCGTCCGCGCCGGTCGGGCAGAAGGTCGACCCGGCGTCGATCACGCTGAACGGCCTCCCCGTGGACCCCGCGGCGTCCTACCGGGTGACCGTCAACTCGTTCCTCGCCGACGGCGGCGACGGGTTCACGGTGCTCCGCGACGGCACCGACCGCGTGGGCGGCGGCAGCGACCTGGACGCGCTGAACTTCTACCTGACGTCGCGCCAGCCGGTCACCGGGCCCACCCCGGACCGGGTCACGCGCCTGCCGTGACGGGGGCGGCCCCGGCCGGCATCAGCCGGCCGGGGCCGCCCTCCCTGGATTGCATGTGCCGCACATGCAATCCTCGTGGTCATGGCGAAGATGATCCAGATCCGCCACGTCCCGGACGAGGTGCACCGGGCCTTGGTCGCGAAGGCCGACGAGCTCGGACTCTCGCTCTCCGACTACCTTCGTGCGGAGGTGACCAAGGTCGCGGAGCGACCCTCGATGGATGAGGTCCTCGCCCGGATCCGTGAGCTGCCGGCCGTCGAGGTGACCGAGTCGTCGGCGGACATCATCCGCCGCTGGCGCGATCTCGGGTGATCGTCCTCGACGCGTCTGCCGCCGTCGACCTGCTGCTGGACATCGACGAGAAGGGTGAGTGGGTCCGCGAACGACTGGAAGCGGTCGGGGAGATGCACGCCCCGCACCTGCTCGACATCGAGGTGGGCTCGGCCATGAGGCGGCGGCTCCTGCTCGGCGAGATCGACGGTGAGCGTGGCGCGCTGGCCCTCGAGGCGCTCACGGACCTCCCGATCGTCCGGTACGCCCACGCCCCGCTGACCCGGCGGATGTGGGACCTCCGCGGACGCATCACCGTTCACGACGCCGCCTACATCGCGCTCGCCGAGGCCTTGGATCTCGCGCTGGTCACGACGGACGAACGCCTGGGACGGGCGGGGTTCGGCGACCGGGTCGTCGCCTTCCCGCGCCGCCCCTGAGCGCGGATCGTCCCGGAGTCAGCCGGCCGGGGCGCCCTCCTGCTGGATCACCTCGAACGACCAGAGCTCGCTCTGGCTCGACACGGGGCCCTGGGTCTCGTGGGCCTTGTGGCCGCGGGTGAACGCCGAGCTCGACACCCAGGCGTCGAACGCCTCCTGACTCGCCCAGCGGGTGTAGACGAGGTAGACGCCCCGGTCGTCCGTGGGCCGGAGCAGCTCGAACGCCTCGAAGCCGGGCGACTTCCCGACCTCGCCGGCGCGCGCGGCGAAGCGGGCCTCGAACTCCTCCGCCCGCTCCGCCGGGACGGTGATCGCGTTGATGCGGACGACGCTCACCGGCGTCAGGCCTTCTTCTCGTCGTGGCCGCCGAACTGCTTGCGCATGGCGGACAGGAGCTTGTCGGCGTAGTGCGCCTCCCCGCGGGAGCTGAACCGCTCGTAGAGCGCGGCGGTCAGCACGTGGGCGGGGACGCCCTCGTCCACGGCCGCGGCGATCGTCCAGCGGCCCTCGCCCGAGTCGGACACCCGGCCGCTGAACCCGGCGAGCTCCGGGTCCTCCATCAGCGCGATCGCCGTCAGGTCGAGCAGCCACGACGAGATCACCGAGCCGCGGCGCCACACCTCGGCGACGGCGGCCGTGTCGATGTCGTACTGGTACATCTCGGGGTGGCGGAGCGGGGTGGTCTCGGCGTCGTGCTCCTGCTCCGACTTGCCGACGTTCGCCCGCTTGAGGACGCCGAGGCCCTCGGCGTACGCGGCCATGATCCCGTACTCGATCCCGTTGTGGACCATCTTCACGAAGTGGCCGGCGCCGGCCGGTCCGCAGTGGAGGTAGCCCATCTCCGGCTGGACCGGCTCGCCGGTGCGGCCGGGGGTGCGCTCCGCGGCGTCCACGCCGGGGGCGAGGGTCCGGAAGATCGGGTCGAGGCGCTGCACCGCCTCGGTGTCGCCGCCGATCATCATGCAGTAGCCGCGCTCCAGGCCGAACACGCCTCCGCTGGTGCCCACGTCCAGGTAGTGGATGCCGCGCTCGGCGAACGCCTTCGCCCGGGCGATGTCGTCGTGGTAGTACGAGTTGCCGCCGTCGATGATCGTGTCGCCGGCCTCCAGGTACTGGCCGATGTCCTCCGCGGTCGAGCCCGCGTAGGCGGCGGGCACCATCACCCACGCGGCGCGCGGCGCGTCGAGCTTCTCCGCCATCTCCTGCAGGGAGCGCGCGCCGATAGCGCCCTCGCCCTGCAGCTCCGTGATGGCGTCGGCGTTGACGTCGTAGACGACGCACTCGTGTCCGTCGCGCATGAGGCGGCGGACGATGTTGGCCCCCATCCGGCCGAGTCCGATCATCCCGAGTTGCATCAGGTGCTCCTTCCCCGGGCGGCCCGGTAGTGGCGGATCAGCGCATTGGTGGAACTGTCGTGCCGGAGGTCCGGCGGGTCGGCGGACGTCAACTCCGGCGCGATGCGCTTCGCGAGCGCCTTGCCGAGCTCGACCCCCCACTGGTCGAAGGAGTTGATGCCCCAGATCGTCCCCTGCGTGAAGACCTTGTGCTCGTAGAGGGCGATCAGCTGGCCGAGCACCGACGGCGTCAGCCGCGGTGCCAGGATCACGTTGGTCGGCCGGTTCCCCGGGAAGGTCCGGTGCGGCACCAGCGGGGGCGCGACCCCCTCGGCGGCGACCTCCTCGGCGGTCTTGCCGAACGCCAGGGCCTCCGCCTGCGCGAGCAGGTTGGCCATCAGCAGGTCGTGGTGGTCGCCCACGTCGACGGCGGGCGCGCAGACGCCGATCAGGTCGCTCGGCACCAGGCGCGTGCCCTGGTGGATGAGCTGGTAGAAGGCGTGCTGCCCGTTGGTCCCCGGCTCGCCCCACACGATCGGGCCCGTGCCCGCCTCGACCGGGCGCCCCTCCAGGTCCACCGACTTGCCGTTGCTCTCCATGTCGAGTTGCTGGAGGTAGGCCGGGAACCGGGCGAGGCGCTCGCTGTAGGGCAGCACCGCGTGGGTGTCGGCGCCCAGGAAGTCGGCGTTCCACACCCCGAGCAGCCCCATCAGCAGGGGCATGTTCTCGGCCGCCGGGGCGTGCAGGAAGTGCTCGTCGATGACCCGGAAGCCGGCGAGGAACTCGCGGAAGCCGGCCTCGCCGATCGCGATCGCCAGCGACAGGCCCACGGCCGAGTCGACCGAGTAGCGCCCCCCGACCCAGTCCCAGAAGCCGACCATGTTGGCGGTGTCGATGCCGAACCCGGCGACGCCCTCGGCGTTGGTCGAGACGGCGACGAAGTGCTTCGGCACCGCCCCCTCCCCGAGCGCGTCGACGATCCAGCGGCGGGCGTCGTGGGCGTTGGACAGGGTCTCCAGCGTGGTGAACGTCTTCGACACCACGATGACGAGCGTCGTGGCGGGGTCGGCGCCCGAGAGGGCGTCGCGGATGTCGTCGCCGTCCACGTTCGAGACGAAGTCGAACGCGATCTCCGTCGTCGCGTGATCCGCCATGGCGCGGACGGCCATCGCGGGCCCGAGGTCCGACCCGCCGATGCCGATGTTCACGACGGTGCGGATGCGCTCGCCGGTCGCGCCGGTCCAGGCGCCGGACCGGACGGCCTCGGCGATCTCGCACATCCGGTCGAGCACGGCGTGGACGTCGGGCACCACGTCGTGGCCGTCGACCTCGATGACCGCGTCGCGCGGCGCGCGCAGCGCGGTGTGGAGCACGGCGCGGCCCTCGGTCACGTTGATCCGCTCGCCGGCGAACATCGCCTCGGCCCGGCGGTGCACGCCGGCCCGCCCGGCCAGCGCCACCAGCAGGTCCAGGGTCTCGCGGGTCACCCGGTTCTTGGAGTAGTCCAGGCGGAGGTCGCCCGCCTCGACCACCAGCTCGTCGCCGCGGGCGGGGTCGTCGGCGAACAGGTCCCGCAGATGGGCGGTGCCCACCCGCTGCGCATGCTCGCGCAGCGCCATCCACTCGGTGGTCCGCGCGATCATCCGCGCGCCCTCTCGTACCAGCGCATCTGCACCTCCGGCGCGAGCCGCTCGAAGTCCTCGCCGGCCGCGGCGGCCATCGCCACGGCCCGCTCCACCCTCCCCCGGAACCGCTGCGCGGACGCCCGCAGGGCGAGCTCGGGGTCGGCCCCGACGGCCCGCGCCGCGCCCACCGCGGCGAACAGCACGTCCCCCAGCTCGCGGGCCCCCGGCTCCTCCCGCAGCTCGGCCGCCTCCTCGTCCAGCTTCGCCAGGGCGGCGCCGACGTCGGGGAAGTCGAACCCGGCGGCGGCGGCCCGCTTCTGCGTCTTGGTGGCGTAGGCGAGCGCCGGCAACCCGGCCGGGAGGTCGTGGAACAGGCCCTGGTCGGCGCGCTCCTCGCGCTTGCGCCGCTCCCACAGGTCCAGCACCCGGCCGGCCGACTCGGCGACCGCGTCGCCGTAGACGTGGGGGTGGCGGGAGACGAGCTTGTCGGCCTGCCCGCGGGCGACGCTCGCCAGGTCGGCGGTGCCGTCCTCCTCCATCAGCTGCGCCAGGAACACCGACTGGAACAGCAGGTCGCCCAGCTCGTCGGCCAGGTGCGGCGCGTCGTCGGCGGCGACCGCGTCGGCCACCTCGAACGCCTCCTCCACCGTGTGCGGCACGATCGTCGCTGCGGTCTGCTCCCGGTCCCACGGGCAGTCGCGCCGCAGGCGCAGGCCCACCTCGGCCAGCACGGCCACCTCGGCGCCGATCGCGCGGGCGCGCAGCGCCTCCCGGTCGGGCAGCGTCCCGGCGTCCGGAAGCGCCAGGGCGATGCGGTGGGCCTCGGCGTCGGGGGCGACGATCGTGGCGCCGTCGGGGACCGCATCCAGCGCGGGGAGCGGCGCCGGGTCGGCGCCGAGCGCCGCCGCCAGGGCCGGGTCGAGCGGGGGCGCCAGCAGCGGCGCGGCGCCGGTGACGGCGTTGATCGCGGACGCCGGCACCGCCTCGGGTGCGCCCGGCCCGAGCGCGACGACCCTGATCATGCCGCGAACACTAGCCGCAGCCGCGGCCGCGTCGCCGGCGCGTTACGGCGTGGGCGCGGTGGCGGCGGTGCTGGCCGCGGCGGTGGTCGTCGCGGGCTCGAGGTCGCTGGAGGCGTAGACGGTGCGGTCCGCCCAGTCCTTCAGGACCTTCTCGCTCCAGCTGGTGAACTCGGTCTGGCGCTTCTGGGCGAGCTGGCTGGAGATGATCTGCTGCTTCGCCTCGGCGAACGACGTGGTCTTCGCCGGCGTGATGTTCACCATGATGATGTGCCAGCCGAACTGGGTCTTCACCGGCTGGGAGATCTCGCCGTCCTTGAGCGAGAACGCCACCTTCTCGAACTCGGGGACCAGCTGGCCCTTCTGGATCGGGCCGAGGTTGCCGCCCTGCTGGGCGGACCCGGTGTCGGTGGAGTTCTCCTTCGCCAGCTGGGCGAAGTTCTGCGGGGTCACCTCGGCGCGGATGCGGTCCGCCTCGGCCTTGGTCGGCACCAGGATGTGGCTGGCCGTGCGGCCGGCGGGCACCTTGAACTGCGACGCGTTCTCGTCGTAGTACTTCTGCGCGTCGGCGTCGGTGAAGCGGACGCCGCGCGTCACGTGGTTGAACAGGGCCTGCTGCTGGAGCTGGCTCCGCACGATCTGCTTCGCGTCGGCCTTCGTGATCTTGCGCTCCTTGAGGAAGTCGTCGAACTTCTTCTGGGAGTTCTCGAAGTTGCTCTGCTTGATCCGGTTCAGCTCCGCCGTGATGTCGGCGTCGGTGACCTCGCAGGGCTTGCCGCAGTCCTTGGCCTCGAAGTCGACGACCTTCTGCTGCACCAGCGACTGGAGCGCCTGGCGGCGGATGTCGTCGTAGCCCTCCTCGCCCTCCTTGGGGAGGGTCTGGCCGGACGCGGTCGCCTCGGCGCGGCTCTGCTCGATCGTCTTGTCGAGCTGCACCTCGGTGATGTTCGCGTCGCCCACGCGCGCGACCACCCCGCTGGGGAGGCTGTCACCGCTGTCGCCGCATCCGGCGGCGACCAGGAGGGCCGACGCGCCCAGGACGGCGATCCCGACGAGGACCGCCGCGCGAAGCGGCGACTTGCGGCTGGTCTTCGTCACGACGCGGGGAATGTAGCACCTGGTTCTGGGCCCCCCGTTAAGGCGGGGCGAAGGCCCGGTGGGGGGACGGTGAGGCCGGTCACGCGGCCACCGCGACGGCCCCCGCCAGGGCGTCGAGCGCCGCCTCGGCGGCCTCGAGGCGCTCCGAGGGCAGGTTCGGCGCGGGCAGCGAGACCAGCCGCTCGCTGCCCGAGTAGCTGGCGCGCGGCTCCTGCTCCCGCAGGGCGCGCAGGCCGGCGCTGGTGAGGCTCACCGGCCCCACGACCACCCGCCCGGACCGGACGGCGATCTGGGTGGCGCCCGCCGCGCGCAGCTTGATGCGCACCCGCTGCACCGACAGCAGCGCCTCCACCGGCGGCGGCACGGGTCCGAAGCGGTCCTCGATCTCGTCGCGCAGCGCGCCCACGTCCTCCAGCGAGGAGGCCATCGCGATGCGCCGGTGCAGGTCGATCTTGGCGGCCTCCAGCGGCACGTACTCGCTCGGGATGAACGCCGAGACGGCGATGTCGACCCGGGTCTCCTGCTCGGGGGGCTCGACGCCCTGCCCCTGCATCACCGCGTCGTTGAGCATCTCCAGGTACAGCTCGAAGCCGATCGCGGCGACGTGGCCGCTCTGCTCGTCGCCCAGCAGGTTGCCGGCCCCGCGGATCTCCAGGTCGCGCATCGCGATGCGCAGGCCGCTGCCCAGCTCGGTGTAGTCGGCGAGGGCCCGCAGGCGCGACGCCGCCTCCCGCGACAGCGTGGCGGCGTCGGGGTACAGCAGGTAGGCGTGGGCGGTCACGTCGGAACGGCCCACCCGCCCCCGGATCTGGTAGAGCTGGCTCAGGCCGAGCTGGTCGGCGCGCTCCACCACCAGGGTGTTCGCCTGGGGGATGTCGAGGCCCGACTCGATGATGCTCGTGGCCACCAGCACGTCGGCCTCGCCGCGGACGAAGCCGAGCATCACCTCCTCGAGCTCGTGCTCGTTCATCTGGCCGTGGGCCGTGAGGATCCGCAGCTCGGGGACCAGCGCCCGCAGCTGGGCGGCCGCCTCGTCGATCGTCTCGACGCGATTGTGCAGGTAGAAGCTCTGGCCGCCGCGCTCGTGCTCCCGGCGCAGGGCCTCGGCCACCAGGGGGTCATCGTGCTCGCCCACGTGGGTGGCGATGGGCCGCCGGCCCGGCGGGGGCGTCTCGATGGTGCTGATGTCGCGCAGCCCCGACAGCGAGATCTGGAGCGTGCGGGGGATCGGCGTGGCGCTCATGGCCAGCACGTCCACCTTCAGGCGCAGCTGGCGCAGGCTCTCCTTCTGGGCCACGCCGAAGCGCTGCTCCTCGTCCACGATCACCAGGCCCAGGTCCTTCGGCTGCACGTCCATCGACAGCAGGCGGTGGGTGCCGATCAGGACGTCCAGGCGCCCGTCGCGGAACCGCGCGAGCACGTCGCGGGTCTCGGCGGGGGTGCGGAAGCGGTTGACCATGTCGACGCTCACCGGCAGGTCGCCGAACCGCTCGCGGAACGTCGCCAGGTGCTGCTGGGCCAGGATCGTGGTGGGCACCAGCATCAGCACCTGCTTGCCGGCGGCCGCCGCCTTGAACGCCGCGCGCATCGCGATCTCGGTCTTGCCGAAGCCCACGTCGCCGCAGATCAGCCGGTCCATGGGGCGGGGGCGCTCCATGTCGTCGTAGACGGCGTCGATGGCGCGCTGCTGGTCGGGCGTCTCGCGGTGACGGAACGTCCGCTCCAGCTCGCGCGTGAGCTCGTCCTCGGCGGGGAAGGCGAAGCCGACGGCCGCCGCGCGCGCCTCGTACAGCGCGATGAGCTCGCCGGCCATCTCCCGCACGGCCGCGCGGGCGCGCGACTTCATGCGGTCCCACGCCTTGCCGCCCAGCTTGCTCAGGGGCGGGGCCGAGCCGTCGGCGCCGACGTAGCGGGTCACCCGGTCGAGCTGGTCGTGCGGCACGTACAGGCGATCGCCGTCGGCGAACGCGAGCGCCAGGTAGTCGCGGGTCAGGCCGGCGACGGTGCGGGTCTCGAAGCCGGTGAGGCGCCCGATGCCGTGGTCCTCGTGGACGACGTGGTCGCCCACCTTCAGGTCCAGGAACGACTGGAGGCGGCGGCCCACCACCGGGCCGCGCTGCGGCGAGGGCCGGCGGCGGCGCAGGATGCGCTCCTCCGGCACCACCGCGATGCCGAGCTCGCGGGAGATCATCCCGGTGCGCACCGGCGTCACGCTCATGCCGATGGCGCGGAGCTCCGGGATCTCGCCGGGCTCCAGCTCGGTGGCGCGCAGGCGCTCCATGCGCGCGAGCGCCCGGGCCAGGTCGCCCCGGCGGCCGAAGGTGACGAGCACGCGCAGACCCCCGCGGGTCAGGCGCTGCAACTCGCCCTCCGACTCGGACGCCGACCGGGCGGTGAACCGCGGCTCGGCGGCGTCGAACGCGGCCGGGCCGGCGCCGCGGGGCGGGGCCACGTCCAGCACGGCCAGCTCCGCGAGGGCGGCCTGCACGGCGGCGGGGTCGGCCATCGCGCCGGCGGCGGCCTCGTCCTCCAGGCGCTCGAGGGCCTCGGCCAGCGCGCCGGCGTGCTCGGCCGGGGCCAGGCGCACCACCGACGTGCCGGCCAGGCCCGCCGCGGCGAGGGGGTCGGCCAGCTCGTCGCCCATCTCCGCCGCGGGCCAGGCGACGAGCTTCGTGATGGGCCGGATGGTCCGCTGCGTGAACGCCGAGAACGCGCGCATGCTCTCGACCTCGTCGCCGAAGAGCTCGATGCGCGCGGGCAGCTCGGCGGTGGAGGGGTACACGTCGAGGATGCCGCCGCGGACGGACATGTCGCCCCGCTCCTCCACCTGCGCCACCCGCTCGTAGCCGATCGCGGCGAGCCGGTCGACGAGCGCGTCGAGCGACACCACGTCGCCCACCGCCACCTGGAACGGCTCGGCCGCCTGGTCGGCGGGGACGCGCTCCGACAGGGCCGCGGCGCTCGCCACGACGACGTTGCCCTCGCGGCCCAGGCTGGCGTGGGCCCGGGCGCGCAGGCCCACCAGGTGGGGGGACGCCCCGACGGCCCCGCCCGAGGGAACGCCCCGGGTGGGCCACAGCGCGACGGCGCCGCGGCCGAGCAGGGCGGTGAGCTCCTGCGCCAGGTCGCGCGCCTCGTCGTCGCCGGGCGTGACGGCCAGCAGCGCGCGGCCGCCCGAGCGCGCCATGGCGGCCAGCGCGAACGGCCACCCGGGCCGGGCGAGGGCGAGCTCGCCGCCGGGCGTGCCGGCCGCGACGGCCTGGGCGGCGGCGGCGACGGGCGCCGGCGACAGGACCAGCCGGTCGAGGGCGGTGGCGACGCTCACCCGGCGGGCTCCTCGCCGGGCCCGCCCTCGGCGCCCTCGGCGCCCTCGGCGGCCTCGGCCTGCTCGCGGGCGAGGCGGGCGCGCTCGCGGCGCTCGGAGCGGGCGGCCGCGCGCGCCCCCGGCTCGGACGCGTGGAAGCGCTCGACGGCGGCGGTCATCCCGTCGGCGAGGACCGCCTCGACCATGTCGGCGCCGCGCCGGATCATCGCCTCGACCTCCTCCGTCGGCTCGGTGAAGCGCATGAGCACCCAGTCGGCCCCGTCGCCCCGGAAGTCGGACGGCGGCTTGCCGACCCCGAGACGGATCCTGGCGAACCCGGGCCCGCCGAGGCCCCGGGTGACGGACCGCAGGCCGTTGTGGCCCCCCGCCCCGCCACCCACCTTGCCGCGGACGGCGCCGAAGGGGAGGTCCAGCTCGTCGTGCACCACCAGCACCTGCCCGGGGGCCGCGTGCAGCGAACCGGCGGCGGGGCCGACGGCGTCCCCGGAGTCGTTCATGTACGTGAGCGGGACGAGCAGCGCGACGGGGCCGGACGGGCCGCGGGCCTCGCGGAGGCGGCCGCCGTAGCGCGTGACCGCGCGGCCGGCGCCGAGCCGGCGGGCGACCTCGTCCACGACCATCTCACCCGCGTTGTGCCGCGTCGCGGCGTACCGGGACCCCGGGTTGCCGAGTCCGACGACCAGGCGGATCGGATCCGGCGCGTCCTCCACGCCGGGGTCGCGACCGCTACTCCTCGTCGGACCCGCCGCCCTCGCCCTCGTCGGCGGCGGCCGGCGCGGCACCCTCGGCGCCCTCGCCCTCCTCGCCGGTCTCCGGCTCGGTCTCGACGGTCGGCGCGACGACCGACGCGACCACGGTGACCGGGTCGGTCACGATCGTCACGCCCGCCGGGGCGGAGAGGTCGCCGACGGTCACGGAGTCGCCGATCTGGAGGCCGCTCACGTCGAGCTCGATGTGGTCGGGCAGGCTGTCCGGCAGCGCGCTGACCACGACCTCGCGCAGCGGCTGGTCCAGGATGCCGCCCTCGCGGACGCCGATCGCGTCGCCCAGGAGCGTGATCGCCACCGGCGCCTCGATCTCCTGCGTCAGGTCCACCTCGACGAAGTCCACGTGGATCACGTCCAGCCGCACCGGGTGGAGCTGCCAGTCCTTCAGCAGCACCGGCCGCGCGCGGTCCGTGCCGACGGTCAGGTCGATGACGCCCGTCCGCCCCTCCGCGATCGCCCGGCGCAGCTCGCGCTCGGACAGCGAGAGCGCGAGCGACGGGCCGCCCGGCTGGTAGACGATGCCGGGGACGTACCCGGACTTGCGCAGGCGCCGGGCCGGCCCGTTGCCGAACTCGGTGCGCGCGTTTGCGGTGAGGGAGACGTGTGCCATCGGTGATCTGATCCTTTTCGGGGCCGACGCGGGAGTGTACCCGACTCCCCGCGGCCGGGCGAAGCCCGCTTACGTCCGGCGTACGGGCGGGGCCGGGCGCCTTGTGACCGCCCGGGCGCGGCGGGAGCATCGTCGTACGCCCCGTGCCGGCGCCGCAGGCGCGGTGTCGGGCCGCAGCCGCCGCCGGCGCGGGGCGTGGAACAATGTGGCGGTGACCACGTCAGCGGAGGACCGGGGAGCCCTCGTGTCGAGGGGGTGGGTGGAGGAGGCGGTCCGCCGGATCGACGCCGACGCCAACCGCTCGGCCGACACCCACCTGCACGTCTTCCCCCTCCCCGTGGAGTGGGGGATCGACCTGTACCTCAAGGACGAGTCGGTCCACCCGACGGGGTCCCTCAAGCACCGGCTGGCCCGCTCGCTGTTCCTGTACGGGCTGTGCAACGGCCGCATCACGGAGGGCACCACGATCGTGGACGCCTCCAGCGGCTCGACGGCCGTCTCGGAGGCCTACTTCGCGCGCCTGCTCGACCTCCCGTTCTTCGCGGTCATGCCGGCCTCGACAAGCCCGGAGAAGATCGCGCTGATCCAGGCGCAGGGCGGCCTGTGCCACCTGGTGGACGACCCCAGGACGATCGTCGACGAGGCGCAGCGGCTGGCGACGAGCCGCGACGGGCTGTTCCTGGACCAGTTCACGTTCGCGGAGCGCGCGATGGACTGGCGCGGCAACAACAACATCGCCGACTCGATCTTCGCCCAGATGGCGCTGGAGCGGCATCCGGTGCCCACCTGGGTGGTGGTCGGGGCCGGCACGGGCGGGACAAGCGCCACGATCGGCCGCTACGTGCGCCTCGCGCGGCACGCGAGCCGCATCTGCGTGGTCGACCCCGAGGACTCGATCTTCTACCCGAGCTGGGCGGGCGAGCCGTGGGCGTTCTCGGGGCGCCCCTCGCGCATCGAGGGGATCGGCCGCCAGCGGATGGAGCCCTCGTTCCTGCCGGACGTCGTCGACCGGATGATCCAGGTGCCCGACGCGGCGTCGATCGCGACGATGCGGCTCGTCACGGAGCGCTCCGGGCGGAGCGTCGGCGGCTCCACGGGGACCAACGTGTGGGGGTCGCTCCAGCTCGTCGCCGAGATGCTCGCCCGCGGGGAGCACGGGAGCGTGGTCACCCTCATCTGCGACGGCGGCGACCGCTACGCCGGCACCTACTACGACGACGGGTGGGTGGCCGCGCAGGGGCTCGACTTGGCGCCGTACCACCGCGCCCTCGAGGCGTTCCTCGAGGACGGGGTGTTCCCTACACCTCGGTGATGACCTGCCGGATGAGGTCGGCCACCTCGGGCGGCACCTCGTCCATCCCGTGGGCGTCGTGGGCGTGCGAGGCGATCACGCCGAAGAGCTCGTCCTCCCCCTCGCGCTGCGCCACCCAGGCGCAACCCGGAACCACGTCGTCACAGCGGAACTGCTTCATCCCACCCCCTTGAGACGTCGGGGGCTGATCCTACGGCGCATGCGGCCCCGCCGCCCGCGGCTCCGGTGGGCCCCTCGGCGGTAGAGTCGCCGCATGTGCCGGGTCCTTGCCTACCTCGGCGAGCCGCTGCCGGTGCGGAACCTGCTGTACGACCCCGAGTACAGCCTCGTCCGCCAGTCGTACAGCCCGCGGATGATGAACACGTTCCTGAACCTCGCCGGGTTCGGGATGCAGGCGTGGGACCCGGCCTCCCTGCAGCCGGACGACCCCTTCACGTACCGCGCCACCACGCTGCCGCCGTTCGACCGCAACCTCCGCTTCCTGGCCTCGAAGCTGGCGCCGACGTGCCTGGTGGCCCACGTCCGCGGGGTCACGTACTCCAGCGAGGCCGTCGTGACCGAGACGAACCTGCACCCGTTCCGGTTCGAGGGCGCCCGCGTCGTGCTGGCCCACAACGGCCACCTGCGCCAGTTCCCGCGCATGCGCTACGCCCTGGTGGAGCACGTCCGCCCGGAGCTGGCGCGGTGCATCGAGGGCACCACCGACTCCGAGTGGATCTACGCGCTGATCCTGTCGCAGCTCGACGACCCCTGGGGGCTCCCGGACACGACCGCGCTCGCCGGGGCCACCACCGCCGCGCTGCGCATCCTGCGCGAGGTGCGCGAGGCCCACGGCATCGACACGTCCTCCCCGGTGAACCTCTGCGTCAGCACGGGGCGCTCGGTCGTGGCGACCCGGTTCTCGTTCGACTACGGCTGGTACCCGCCCGAGGACGAGATGCTGGAGACGGACCTCCCGTTCTGCAGCCTCTGGTATGCGATCGGCGGCGAGTACGCCGAGTCGGACGGGGGCTGGGAGATGAGCGAGGCCGAGCCGCCCCGGTCGGTGATCATCTCCTCGGAGCCCCTCACCACCGACCACGCGACGTGGACCGAGGTGCCCGAGTACTCGCTGCTGGCCGCGGAGCTCACCCCCGACGGGGTGGCGCTCGAGGTCCGCGACCTGGATGCCTGACGCCGAGGCCGCGGGCTTCCTGGCGACGGTCCCGCTCTTCGCGGACCGGGGGCAGGCGGACCTGGCCGAGCTGGCGCGCCTCATGCGCCGGCGGCGGCTGAAGGAGGGCGAGGTCCTGTGGCACCAGGGCGACGAGGCCCGGGAGATGGCCTTCATCGTCGACGGCGCGGTCACGGCGTCGGTGCGCGTCGCCGGCGGGCGGCTGCTGGACGTCGGCACCTCCGGCCCCGGCGAGATGGTGGGCGAGCTCGCCCTGCTCGACGGCGGGCTCCGCACGGTCGCGCTGCGTGCGGCCGAGGCCACGACGGTGCTGGCCCTGTCGCGCACCGACCTGACCGGCCTGCTCTCGCGGCGCGACCCGCTGTCGTTCGGCCTCCGGCGCAGGCTCATGCTGCTGTCCGCCGCGCGGCTGCGCGGCCAGCTCGCGAGCCTGGCGGACCCGCTCCCCGAGGGCGGGCCGGCGCCGGCCGCCGACGCGGAGCTGGAGTACTGCACGCCGCCCGACAGCCGCTACCTGCGGAGGATGGCGACGTTCCACGACTTCGACCCGCTCGCCGTCTGGGGGTTCCTCACGTCCGGGCGGTACGCGCGGTGCCCGCCGGGGCGGACGCTGGTGGCCGAGGGCGCGGAGGCGTCGGCGTGCTTCCTCACGATCAACGGCGCCGTGGAGAAGGTGATGGTGCGCGGCGGGCGGCGCGTGCGCGTGGGCCTGGCGGGGCCGGGGCGGCTCTTCGGCTACGAGGGCCTCATCGACGGCCTGCCGTCGCCGGTCACCGCGATCGCGCGGGAGCGGTCGCTGCTGCTCGTGCTGCCCCGCGAGCCGTTCGAACGGCTCTTCGCCGCGGAGGACGGGATCGCGCGCGTGTTCATGGACGTGATCCAGCGGGACATCATGGTCTCGATGCGCCAGACGCTCCCCGCCCTGGCCCGGCGCCCCGGGGCCCCCGCCTAGGGCAGCGCCCGGCGCACCCACACGGGCGGCATCCCGCCGGCGGAGACGGTCGCCTGGAGGCTCACCGCCCCCGGCCCGCGCGGGAGCCGGACCACGATCACGATCGTCCGCGTCGCGCCCGGCGCCAGGCGCCCGAGCCGCCGCAGGGCCGGGCGGCCGGGACGGGGCCGCAGGCGCAGGCGCACGCCCTGCGCGGCGATCCGGCCGGCGTTCCGCACCCGGACGGTCCAGCAGACGACCCGCCGGCCGGCGCTCCGCCGGCCGTGGAGCCGTGCGGTCACGCGGACGTCCGGGAGGGCGTCGTAGCTCGCCGCCCAGATGGTCCCCGGCTCGCCGCGGGCGAGGACGATCGCCGTGCCGCCGGGCGCCGTCGCGATGGCGCCGTCGCCGCCGCCGTACGAGACGCGCCGCGGGGCCGCCCAGCCGCGTGCCGTGCCGGTGACCACCGAGAACGGCCACTCGTGCGCCTGCGCGTCCGGATCGGCGAAGAACGTGCCGACGTGCGCGGTCCCGGCCTCGTCGAGCGCCACCGGGGCGCCCTCGTATCCGATCGTCGGGGCGATCCCGCCCTCGGCGGTCATCGTCGCGCCCCAGGCGCCGCCGGCCGGCCGGACCGCCGCGTGCGCCGCGCCCTCGTTCAACCCGCTCCAGGCCACCAGCACGTCGCCGCGCGAGTTGACCGCCGAGGCCGTCTCCCACGCCGCAGCCGGGATCGCATCCGGCGCCCCGAGCCCGGCGGCGCCCGGCTCGCCGACCGCGACCTGCACCGGCGAGGGCGGGGTGGCCTCGGCCCCGGTCCAGACCACGGCGACGCGCCCGTTCGCGCTCACGGCGGGCTCGCCCGCCCTCCCGACCGGGTCGGCCGGCGTCACGGGCGCGCCCCAGGGACCCGTGCCGATCCGGCGGACGACGCGCAGCGCGGAGCCACCGGGGCCCGGGACGGACGAGGGGGCCGTCCAGACGACCACCGCGTCGCCGGCGGGTCCCACGGCGATCCGCGGGGGCCCGTACCGGGGCGGCGCCGGGAGCGCCGGGTCCAGCGGCGGGGCCGGGGTCTCCTGCCACGTCCGCGCCCCGGCCGCGAGGAGCGCGCCCCGCGCGGCCCACGCGCCGGTCTCCTGGGCGGTCCAGAGCGCCACCGCGGCGCCGTCGGGGGCGATGGCGAGCCGGGGCGTGGCGAAGGCGGCGTCCGGGTCCGCGCCCGCCGGCGGGGCCGGCACGGTCGCCGTGCGCCACGACCCCGTCCAGCCGCGGCGGACCGCCGACCGCAGCGGGCCCTGCGCCACCTGCCAGAGCACCACGGCGTCGCCACGGGCGTTCATCGCCACGGCGGGGTTCGAGAGCGGCTGCGACGTCGACACCGACCGCGTCGCGAGGACGTGCGCGGCACTCCAGGGGGCGCGCAGGCCTCGGCGGACGCGCACCTCCACCCGGACGCGCCCCCGGGAGGACGCACGCCACGCCGCGATCGCCTCCCCCCGCGAGGCCAGGGCCACCGCCGGCCGAGCCGGATTGCTGCCCTGAGGGGAGATCGCCACGGGCGGGTGCCACCTCGGAGTGGCCCCGTGGGCGGCCCCCGCCCCGATGGCGGCCAGCGCCCCCGCCGCGAGCCCCATCGCGAATCGCGGTGCCCTCATGACGCCGCATCATCGCTCCGGGCGCGGGACCGGGCGTCAGGGAAACGGACGATCGCCCTTGCGGCGAACCCCCACGGGGGCCCCCGTGGACGCTAGAAGAGCTGGTTCCTCCGCCCGATGGCCGCATCCCAGGTGGGGAGCCAGATCAGGGCGGTGTTGGTGGTGGGCAGACGGGGGCAGACGTCCCAGCCGACGTGTGCGGTGGGCCGGATGACCATCTGACGGCGTGGCGGGAGTGGGCCGCTGAGCGGCTGCGGCTGCGCGCGGAGCGCCTCCATGAGGCGACCGCCGCGACCCTGGAGGTGGGCTCGTGATCGACGCCCTCGCGATCGTCGGCGCCCTCGCCATCCTCGCCGCCATCGTCATCGGCGTCCGCCTGTTCGTCGCCCTCATCCACGGGGAGCGCGGCAGGTGACCATCCCCCTGTGCCTCGGCGTGGATAGCCAGCCCAGCCGCATCGGCCTCGCCCTCGTCACCCTCCATGACGACCCCGAGCCCGTCTGGGCGGATGCGTTCACCCTCGTGCGCCCCGGGATGACCCTCGGCGCCGCGGTCGCCGCCGCCATCCGCCGCGCCGACGCCGAGGCCGACCGCGCCGGCGCCGACGTCGTCCGCGTCGGCATCGAGCGCGCCGTCATCTACGGCCCGAACACGAGCCTGGAGACGGTGTGGGACAGCGGCGGCACGTACGCACTCGCCGTCTACCAGTGCCAGCGCGTCTGGCGCGGCACCCGCCTCACCATCGTCCCGCTGCGGGTGTCGCAGTGGAAGGCCCGGGCGCTCGGCCAGGGGCACGGCAACGACAGCAAGGATCAGGTCGCCGTGTGGGCCCGCCGGTGGGCGAAGGGCGCCGGCTGGGACGAGGTCCGCATGAACGGGCTCGCGGCGAAGGACGCCACCGACGCCCTCGGCATCGCCCGGGGGGCAGCCATCGAGAGAGGACCAGCGTGACAACCGCGATCCAGTGGACCGACGAGACCTGGAACCCCGTCACCGGGTGCCGCAAGGTCAGCCCCGGCTGCAAGCACTGCTACGCCGAGGGCGTCGCAGACCGCTTCTGGGCCAGCCAGTACCCGCCGGTCGAGGACACGTTCTCGGCTCGCCCCCGCCGTTTCACCGACGTCCAGGTCCACCCCGACCGCCTCGAGCAGCCGCTCAGCTGGCGCAAGCCGCGGCGCGTGTTCGTGAACAGCATGAGCGACCTGTTCCACGAGGACGTCCCCGACGAGTTCATCGAGGACGTGTTCGGGGTGATGGCCCGCGCCCAGCGCCACACCTTCCAGGTGCTCACCAAGCGGCCGGAGCGGATGCGCGACTGGTTCGACCACCGGCTCCGCGAGGGCTGGGTTCACTGGGCGCCGGTGATGGACCGGGTGCCCGGCTGCGAGCGGATGGCCGCGGAGGACTGGCCCGGTTGGCCCCTGCCGAACGTGTGGCTCGGCGTCAGCGTGGAGGACCAGCAGCGCGCCGACGAGCGGATCCCGCTGCTGCTCGACACGCCGGCGGTCTGCCGGTTCCTCAGCTGCGAGCCGCTGCTGGAGGCGGTGAACCTGCGCCAGATAGAGCTCATCGCGCCGGAGGTGCACGGCACCGCCCCCAACCGCGTGGTGATGCCCGGCGCGTACCTCGACGCCCTCACGGGCCACGTCGCCGGCCCCGACGACGTGCTGCCGGCGGTCGACTGGGTCATTGTCGGCGGGGAGTCCGGCCCGCAGGCCCGGCCCATGGACCTCGCCTGGGCGCGGAGCCTCGTCGAGCAGGGTCACGCCGCGGGCGTCCCCGTGTTCGTGAAGCAGCTGGGGCGGCGGCCAGCCCGACGCATCGGCGGCACCGACCAGCACGGCCCGGAGCTGATCGACCTGCCGCGCTTCCGCGACAACCACGGGGGCGACTGGGACGAGTGGCCCGCGGACCTCCGCGTCCGGGAGTTCCCAGCATGAACCCTCGCGCATGGGTCGAGGGTCACCGCCCGAGCCGCTGCACCCCTGCAGGAATGCGGGATTCAATCCCTCACCCCCAGGTTGAGACCCGCGAGCCCGTGTACCTCCTGATCCGGGATGACGGCTGCCCCGAGGTGATCCTCGCCACCCTCGACGAACAGTTGAGGGACCGCGAGCTGATCGCCTGCCGCCTCCGTGAGCCGAACGTCGGGTTCACCGAAGACGTCGTCCAGATCGACGACCCGGGCGTCATCGGGCAGCTGCGGCGGGACGGCGCGTGACCCCGCCTCCCTACCTGTCTGCGGATGCCAGGTGGGCGGTGGAGCACGCCCTCCGCGCCGCCGGGTGGCGCAAGTCGGAGAGGGCGCCGGGCGTGTGGATCAGGCGCCCCTCGGCGGAGCGCGAATCCCTGGATCTGCGGGAGGTGTTCGCGTCCCCGTTCCGCGACGACGTAGACGCCGCAGCCTGCACCTGCTGGGACGACACCCTCAACTGCGGCGTCCACGGTGAGCGCCAGTGATCCCGTCCGCTGACCTCCGCGCCGAGATCCTCGTCCGCCTCCGCCAACTCGCCGACGCCCACCCCGAACGATCCGTCCACCTCGCCATCGACGTCGCCCAACACGGCCGGCCGCTCAGCATCCCCGCCTGCCAGGTCGCCCTCGAACAGTTGTGGGAGGCGAAGCAGGTGGTGCATGTGGGGCGTGGGTGGCGGCTCCCCCCAGACGGCATCCAGATGGAGATCGGAGCGTAGGTGGACTGGTTCAAGGTCGAGACGCGGATCGCCACCCACGAGAAGGTGGACGACCTCACCGACGGCGCCTTCCGCGCCCTCATCAACATCTGGGCACACGCCGCCCAGATGGAGAACGGCGGCCGCGTCCCACCCACCGCCGGCCGCCTCATCCCCCGCGTCACCCCCGCCCGCCTACGCGAGCTCGAAGCCAAGGGGTTCCTCCACCCGAACGGCACAGGCTGGGTCATCCACGACTGGGACGAACACCAGGCCGACGCCGAAGCCCTACGCCGCATCCGTGAGAGCGCCCGCAACCGACGCAAGGCCCACCGCGAACGCAAAAGGGAGGCCGCCGATGAGACGTGACCCGTCACGTCCCACGTCACGTGACGCGTCACGTGACGGTTCGCGTCCAGAGGTAGAGGTAGAGGAGAGAAGAACAAACCCCTCTCTCTCCCATCCGTCGACCACTACCGCGCACACGCGCCGCGCGGCAGAGAGAGAGACGGACCAGTGAGCGGACCACCCCAGACCACCCAGGCCGCCGCCCAAGACGCCGTCACCCGCATGCGCCGCATGTGGCCCGCCTTCCGCTGGGGCGACCACGACGACCCCCACTCAGCAGCCCGCGAATACGGAGCAGCCCTCCTCCAGACCGACGACCCAGCCGCCATCACCGCCGGCACCACCAACGCCATCCGCGAAGTCGGCGGCCGCTTCCCACCACCCGTCGCCGAACTCCTCGACTACGTCCGGGCAGCCATCAAGCGCACCCCGATCGTCATCCCCGACAACCCACCCAACCGCTGCCCCCAGTGCACGGCCGCCGGCCTCGACCTCGAGGTGATCGTCGACGGCAACGGATGGGCCAGCTGCACCGACGGCCTCCACCGCACCACCTGGAAAGCCGCGTGAGCGGCCACCCCGACGCCGACCTCGCCGTCCAGGCCCTCACCGACACCCAGCTCACCCGCTGGGTCCTCCGCCACATCAAAGGCTGGAGCATCGACCGCATCGCCCGCCTCCAAGGCGTCAGCAAGACCGCCATCCGAGAGAGCCTCGACGCCGCCGAACGGGCCATCGAGAGGAGCAGACCGTGAAGCTCCCAGCCCACGTCCAGGCCGAGGTAGACCGCCTCGTCGCTGAAGCCACAGGCCAGAGCGAACCCGGCCCACGCATGGACCTCGACGGCCCCGCACCAGGCGACCTCAAGCCCCCCCGCATCCCCGCCATCGGCCTCCACGCCGGCGCCATCGACGGCACCACCCCCCACCACCAGCCCAGGCTCGACGAGTGGGGACCGAAGTGACCGTCATGAGCGTTCTGACCGTCTTGTGCGCTATGGTCCCGGCCACGGTCCGTCGGGCGTGGAAACCCCGGCGCACAGGACCAGGACGCGGCGACCAGAACGCCGCACCCTCCCTACCGTTGCCAGCGGGTGAGCTGTCTCAACAGCCACCCGCCCAGTCGCACATGGCCCAGGTCACACGCCCACCGCGCAGGTCGAGGCGAGCGACCGGCCGACGGTCCGCATCGAGCCGACGCACCAGCACGTACGCATGGCGCATGCGCCGGGCCATGATCCTCGCCCGCGACAACCGCACGTGCCAGTACTGCGGCGCACGCGCCACCGAGGTGGACCACGTCGTCCCCGCAGCCTCAGGTGGAAGCGACCACCCCAGCAACCTCGTCGCGTGCTGCTTCGAGTGCAACCGCGGCATGAACGTCGCGATCAAGCGTCAGCTGCTCGAAGCGCAAGGGGGGGGTGGTCGGGACCCTGAGGCTTCAGTTCCGAAGCTACGCCGACACATTTCCCTCCCCGCTCCCGAAAAACGATCGAGGGACTGGTGAGCGTCGCCCTCGTCGCCGCCGTCGAGCGGGCGATCGCGCAGGCCGAGGTCGCGAGCCCCGGCGCGGGCGAGTCGTGGGAGGCGGAGCTCGCGCGGTCCGTCGCGGCCGACGTCGCCGGCGCGTCGTCGCTGAGCGCGAAGGTCGCGGCGGGGAAGCTGCTGACGGAGACGCTCGGCCGCCTGGGCGTCAGCACCGCGGCGCCGGCCGCGAAGCCGGACGCCCCGGTCGAGGTCGGCGGCGATCGCCTCGACGCCCTGGCGCGGAAGCGCCGGAAGCGGATCGCGGCCGCGTGAGCACCGCCGTCGCCGGCGCGCAGGCGCCTCGGATCCTCCACGTCCCGCCGTACGTGTCGTCGGCGGGCGATGAGGCGGTCGAGCTGGCGCAGATGGCGGGCCTCGACCTCGACCTGTGGCAGCAGCTGGTGCTGACGCACATGCTCGGTGAGCGCGACGACGGGAAGTGGGCGGCGTTCGAGGTCGGCTTGAACGTGCCGCGCCAGAACGGGAAGGGTGGGCTCCTCGAGGCGCGGGAGCTGGCGGGGCTGTTCCTCCTCGGCGAGCGGCTGATCGTCCACACCGCCCACGAGTTCGCGACGGCGGATGAGGCGTTCCGGCGGCTGCTGATGCTGATCGAGCAGACGCCGGAGCTCGACCAGCGGGTGATGAGCGTGTCGAGGGCGCACGGCAAGGAGGGGATCGAGCTGCGCGGCCGGCAGCGGATCCGGTTCCGGACGCGCACCAAGGGCGGCGGCCGCGGGTTCACCGGCGACTGCCTGATCTACGACGAGTGCATGATCCTCGACGACGCCGCGGTGGGCGCGACGCTGCCGACGCTGTCGGCGCGGCCGAACCCCCAGGTCGTCTACACGGGGTCCGCCGTCGACCAGCTGGTCCACGACCACGGGGTGGTGTGGGCGCGGATCCGGGAGCGGGGGCTGCGCGGCACGGACCCGGCGCTCGCCTACTTCGAGTTCTCCGCCCCGGGGGAGGACGAGGAGGGAAAGCCGATCGACCCGAGTGAGGTGCCGGAGGAGGTCGCCGGTAATCCGGAGGCGTGGGCGCGGGCGAACCCGGCGCTGGGTGTGCGGATCACCGAGGAGCACGTCGCGCGGGAGCGGCGGTCGATGGACGCGCGGACGTTCGCTGTGGAGCGCCTCGGCATCGGCGACTGGCCGGCGACGGACCCGACCGCGGGTGGGGCGATCGACTTCGCGGTGTGGAAGGAGCTCGTCGACGAGGGCTCGGCGGCGATCGACCCCGTCACCTTCGCGTTCGACGTGAGCCCCGACCGGTCGGTCTCGACGATCGCCGCGGCGGGTGCGCGGCCCGGTGGCGGCTACCACGTCGAGGTGGTCGACCGGCGGTCCGGGACGGGCTGGCTCGCCGGCCGCCTCGCCGAGCTCGAGGAGCGGTACAGCCCGACGGGGATCCTCTTCGCCGAGCGGTCGCCGGCGGCGGCGGTGGCGCACGCGATCACTGCGACCGGGTTCCCGCTGACGGCGGTGCCGTCCCAGGAGTTCGTCGATGCGTGCGGCGCCCTGGTGGATCACGTCGCGCAGCGGGCCGTGCACCACCGCGGCCACCCCGAGCTCGACCTGGCGGTCCGCGCCGCGGTGACCCGCCCCCTCGGCGATTCGTGGGCGTGGTCGCGGGCCAGGTCGAAGGTGGACATCACGCCGCTGGTGGCGGCGACCATCGCGCTCCACGGCTCGTCCCAGCCGGCCCCGACCCCGTTCATCCTCTAAGGAGGCCCCGATCCGTCTGCTCCTGTTCTCGAACCCTCCGCACGCCGGCACCGGTTACGGGGTGCAGACCGCGCTGTTGGCGCGGCAGCTGCGTGACCATGGTCATGAGGTGGCGGTCCTCGCCTACTGGGGGCTGGAGGCGGCGCAGATGACGTGGGAGGGGATCCCGGTGTTCCCCCGGTCGCGGCATCCCGCGAGCCAGGACTTCATGGTGCCGCTCGCCCGGCAGCTGCACGCCGACGGGATCGTCGTGATCACGGATCCGTGGACGATTGAGACGCCGCGCTTCCAGGGCACCGACGTCGCGTACATCCCGTGGTTCCCGGTGGATGGTGAGCCGATGGACACTGAGAACGCCCGCGGCGTCGCGGGTCCGGGCCCGGCGGTGACGTTGCCGATCGCGACGAGCGACCACGCGGAGGCGATGGCGCGGGTGCGGGGGATCACCGACGTCCGCACCATCCCGTACATGGTGGACACCGACGTCTACTGCCCGGGCGACCAGGTGGAGGCCCGGCGGGCGTGGGGCATCCCTGAGGGCGCCTTCGTGGTGGGGATGGTCGCGATGAACAAGCTGGCGGCGGGGGTGGACCGCAAGTGCTTCGAGCAGCAGATCGCGGCGTTCGCGCGCCTGCGGGCCGCCCATGACGACGCGGTCCTGTACCTCCACACCCACGTGATGGCGCCCGACGGGCTGATGCTGCAGGCGCTCGTCGAGCGGTACGACGTCCCGCGGGAGTCGGTGATGTTCACCGACGGCCTGGTCCTCACGGTGGGGGCGACGCCGGAGATGATGGCGAACCTGTACCGGGCGTTCGACGTCGTGACCCTCGTGAGCGGCGGGGAGGGCGCGGGGATGCCGTTGCTGGAGGCGGCGGCGTGCGGGGTGCCGTCGATCCATGGTGGGTGGACGGCGATGCCGCAGTACGCGAAGAGCGGGTGGCGGGTGGACCGTTCGGAGGCGGAGCCGCGGATGAACGCGGGCCGCGCCTGGTGGCACTTCCCGCATGTCTCCGCCCTCCATGACCGGATGGAGCAGGCGTACGTGGCGGGCGCGCAGGTCCGCGCCGAGATGGGCGCCGCCGGCCGCGAGGGGGCGCTCGCGCACGCTCCCGCGGCCGTCTGGCCGCTGTGGGAGGCGGCCCTCGCCGAGGTGGAGGCGCGCCGCGCGGACCTGCAGCGGGTGACGAGCGTGGAGATCCCCGAGGTGCTGTTGCCGGCGGCGGCGGAGGCCGCGGCGTGACGACTGCGGTCGCCACTCCCGATGTGCTCGCAGGCGTCGAGGTGATCCTGCGGGAGAAGTCGATGGAGCTGACGCGGGCGTACGGGGAGATCGCCGCCCTGCGCGCGGCGCTGGGGGTGAAGGTGGACGACGGCGTGATGTCGCTGGAGCGGATCCGCGCCCTGGAGGACGCGTCGGATGCGTGCCGCACACACTTCCTCGGCGGGCCGGTGACGCGCCTGGAGGCGCTCGAGGCGTGCGAGCGGGCCCGGAGGACGCAGTGAAGCGGGTCTTGGTCCTCGGCGCGGGTGGACCCGCCGGCGTCAACTTCATCCGCGCGCTGCGGATCGCGCCGGAGCCGTACTGGATCTCGGCGTGGGATGAGAACCCCCACCACCTCCACTGGCCGGATGCCGATGAGACGTACCTCGCGCCGCCGGCGGGCCTCGCGTTGGCGGACCGCCTCGCCGGCTACTGCGACGTGATGTGCATCGACCTGGTCGTCGCCCAGCCGGACCCGCTGGTGAAGTTCCTCGCTCGCTTCGCCGGTCGGCTGTCCGCCACAACGTGCCTTCCATCCGAGGCCGTGATCGACCGGTGCCAGAGCAAGCGTTCGTCTCAGGTCGCGTGGTGCCGTGCTGGCCTCACGTCGGGTTCCGTGCAGATCGAGAGTGTCGAGCTGGGCCTCAACCTCGCGGCCAGCACCTTCGGCTACCCGTACTGGCTGCGCGCCGCCTCCGGCGCCGGTGGTCGCGGCTCAACCCTCGTCGAGGACCGGTATCAGGCGGAGGCGTGGATCGCGTACTGGCGGGCCCGCCGCTGCGGGTGGGACTTCATCGCCGAGGAGTACCTGCCCGGGGCGAACCTCGCGTTCACATCGGTGTGGCGGGCAGGGGAGCTCCTCGGCAGCTACGTCCGGGAGCGCCTGGAGTACATCTACCCGGGGGCGTCGCCGTCGGGGATCACGGGGACGTCGGCGGTGTGCCGCACCGTGCACCACCAGGCGGCGAATGAGGCGGCGGCAGCTGCGGTCCGCGCGGTCGACCCGATGCCGAATGGCGTGTACTGCGTGGACCTGAAGGAGGACGCGGGTGGGGTGCCGCGGCCGACGGAGATCAACGCCGGCCGGTTCTTCACCATCTGCGACCTTCCCGCCCACCTCGGCGCGAACCTGGTGGACCTCTACGTCCGCGCCGCCCTCGACCTCGAGCTGCCCGACGTCGCGCCGTTCGACTGCGTCCCGGCCGGCTTCGTGTGGGCGCGGCATATCGACTGCCCGGCGGTGCTCGTGCGCGAGGACTCGGTGGAGCAGGTCCACGTCGAGTTCCAGAACGGCGACATCAACGCCGCGGCCGCGCGAGGCCGGCTGGCCGCCCTCGGAGCGGGCGCGTGAGCGTCACGGTCCTCACGACGTGCCACCCCGCCTACGCCCCGTTCCTCCCCGCCTGCATCGCCAGCGTCCTCCAGCAGACCGTCCAGCCCGCCTACCACCGCATCAGCATGGACTTCCGTGACGGCTGGCCGGTGCCGCAGCTGAACGAGATGGCCCGCGGGTGCACCACCGAGTTCGTCAGCCAGCTCGCCGCCGACGACGTCGCCCACCCCGACCACCTCGAGAAGCTCCTCGATGCGAGCGCCGGCGCCGACATCATCTGGTCGTGGTGCCGCGTCCTCGGCCGCCCCGGGTGGTCCCCGAACAGCGACTTCGACGCGGACCGCCTCCAGCGGGAGAACTACATCCCGGCGACGTCTCTGGTGCGGACGGAGCTGCTCGCCGACCTCGGTTGGTGGAACCCCGATGCCGAGAACGGGTGGGAGGACTGGGACCTGTGGAGGCGGGCCCTCGACGCCGGCGCCGTCTTCCGCTGCGTCCCGGAGGTCACGTGGACGTACCGCCTGGACCATGGGATGAACGCCACCTTCAACGGCTTCCGCAAGCGGCAGGTGCCGGCTTGAGGACCGTCGGCATCGTCACCCCCTGGATCGATCACCCCGAGCTGCTGCCCGACTACGCCCAGGCGGTCGCGCGCGCGGACGAGGTCGTCATCGTGAACAACGGTGCACCGGACTCGGACGGAGGGTTCTTCGACGCTGGGTTCACGGTGACCAGGGCGGGCGGCACCGAGGGCTGGTCGTCGATGGGGTTCGCGGAGTCGAACAACCACGGCGCCGAGTTCGTGAAGACGGACATCGTCGTGTTCCTCAACAACGACATCCTCGGCGACCCCTCCTGGATCGACCAGGTCCGCGCGGACGTCGAGGACGGCGCCCTCTACGGCCCGTCGATCGGCACCCAGACCCTCCGCGGCCTCCCCGTCCCCTACGTCGAGGGATGGTGCGTCGCCGCCACCCGCTCGACGTGGGAGCACGTCGGCCCCTGGGATGCCGAGCGGTTCCCCAAGCCGTACTGGGAGGACGTCGAGCTGTCGCTGCGCGCCGTCCGCCGCGGCGTCCGGCTCATGCGCGCCCCCTGGGCGATCGCCCACCTCGGCGGCCGGTCCACCAGCACCACCCCCGGCGCCTGGGACGGCTTCGACGCCCAGCGCCGCATCGTCGAGCAGGACCTCCTCGACATCATGGAGGCCGCGAAGCCGTGAACGCGATGGACTACGTGCTCCGGTCGATCCGGCCGGGGCGGCTTCGCCGTGCCGCCGGCGAGTGGGGCGACTCCAGCATCCCCTCCTGGTCGTCGGTCAGCATGAGCGACAGCGGCATCGTCGTCACCCGCGAACGCGCCGAGTCCCTCTCCGCCGTCTCGCAGGCGATCCGCCAGCCCGCCGTCCTCGCCGCCGGCCTCCCCCTCGACGTGTACGACGTCAGCCCCGACCGCAAGGTCCGCACCCTCGCCCGCGGGAAGTGGCAGAACCAGCTGCTCGACCAGCCCGACAGCAGCCGCCCCGGCCACGAGTTCTGGTCGGACCTCAGCAGCCACGTCGACGGGTACGGCAACGCCGCCGCCCTGAAGGTGTGGGACGGGCCCCGCGTCGGCGAGCTCATCCTCCTCGACCCGGAGCGGATCCGGCTGAAGGTGGACCCCAAGACGCGGGTGCGCACCTACACGTTCCTGCGGCCCGACTCGTCGCCGGTGGAGATCCCTGGCGGCAACATCCTCCACGTCCGCGGCTGGGATCCCCGCGGCGCGCCGTGGGCGCGGTCGCCGGTGCAGCGTCACGCCGACGCGCTGGGCCGCACGCTCGCGCAGTCGCAGATGGCGCAGCGGTACCTGCGCAACGACGCCCGACCCGGGGTCGTCATCAAGATGCCCGCCCAGGTGACCCGCGCCCAGGCGCAGGAGTTCCTCGACCTGTGGGATGAGCGCAACCGCGGCAACCCGGGGCGGGCGAACCTCATCGGCCGCGGCGGCGACATCACGACCCTGCCGGTGAGCCTGAAGGACGCGCAGTTCGTCGAGACGGAGAACCTGTCGCTCACCGACACCGCCCGGATCTTCGACTGGATGCCGGAGCTGCTGGGGCGGCCGACGGACCGTGACTTCGTGCAGGTCCTCTCGTGGATGGTGCGCCTCCACCTGATGCCGCGCCTCCAGCGCGTCGAGGCGGCATTCGGTGACGACCCCGACCTGTTCGGCGCGCGCAGCAAGTTCCGCCCCTACCACGACGTGTCGGAGCTGCTGCGCGGTGACGCCGCGACGATGGCGGAGGTCTTCCACCAGCTGAAGCAGGTGGGGATCATCACCGCCAACGAGGCCCGCGTCCCGCTCGGCTGGCCGCCCATCGAGGGCGGCGACGAGCTGCAGGCGACGCCGGTCGGGGGGGCACCCAACGCTGACCCTCCGCCCGACCAGGGCACTCCCCAAGAGTCGCCCCAGGCGCCGGCCACGACGGCCCCGCGCCACCAGACCCGACCCCGCCGGTAGGAGGCCAGATGCACAGCACCACCGAGCCCGCCGCCGAGCGGGAACTTCGCTATGCCGTCGCACCCATCACGGAGGTCAACTTCCGTGACGCCGCGCAGACTGGCGACGGGACGTGGCTGATCGAGGGCTACGCAGCCGTCTCCGACAAGCGCACGGTCCTCTTCGACGGGAAGTTCGGCCGCGTCACCGAGGAGATCGCCCCCGGCGCGTTCACCAACGTGCTCGCGCGGATGGCGCTGCCGCCGGATAACCCGAGGCGCACGCTCGTCCACCTCAACTACGTCCACGACATGCAGGCCTCGATCGCCGCGACGGACGCCCCTGAGGAGCGCGGGCGCCTAACCCTCTCCGAGGACCACGTCGGGCTTCGCTTCAGCGCGAAGGTCGCTCGCGACGACATCGACGTCCAGCGGGTCGTCCCGAAGATGAGGGACGGGATCGCTCGTCAGGCGTCGTTCGCCTTCACCATCGCCGACGAGGACCCCGAGCAGCGGGATCTTCCGGACGGCCGGTTCGAGGACCACTACCGCATCCTCGAGATCGCCGACCTCTTCGACGTCTGCGTCTGCCCCCGCGGGGCGTACCAGCAGACCATCTCCACGCTTCGCAGCTACGCAGCTGCGATCGGTCGCTCGCCTGAGGCGGAGCCCCCGCGGCTCTGGACCCCGGGCGAGGGCCATCCGCGTCGCTCAGTTCGTGAGGGCGCGATCGCTGTCGCTCCGGTTGAGGAGGGCGGCGTGGGTCAGTCCCCACGGCTCGTCGTCGCGCGCGCGAAGGCGCGTGCCCGGCTGGCACTGATCGAAAGGACGGGCGCATGACGCCTGAGCAGAGAGCGGCCCTGGAGGCCGCCCAGAAGAAGATGCGCGAGGCCCTCGAGGCCGTCCGCGACGCACCGGACGGCACCTCCGACGAGGACATCGCCGCCCTGGAGCAGACGGTCACGGAGGCGACCGAGGAGCACGACCGGATCAAGTCCGGATTCGAGCGCCGCGCCGCCGCCGCAAAGGCCCTCGGCGACATCGAGGACCTCCCCGAGATCCCCGAGCCGCAGACGGAGCGGACCCCCGCGGCGGGCAGCGACGCCCGCGTCGTGTCGGAGCCACTCACCTACGGTCGCCGCGCCGGCATCGCCGGCCAGTCGTTCATCCGCGACCTCGTGCAGGCGTACCCCCCGGCGGGTGAGGCGCCGAACGCCGACGCCCAGCAGCGCCTCCAGCGCCACCGCCAGGAGATGAGCAAGGAGCTGCGCGCCTCGTCGACCACCGACACCACGAGCATCGGCGAGATGGTCCCGCCGCTGTGGCTGGTGGAGGAGTTCGCGGCGATCGCCCGCGCCGGCCGACCGCTGTGCAACGCGATCGGGTCGCGGCCGCTGCCGCAGGGCACCGAGAACATCATCGTCCCGAAGGTGACGACCGGTGGCTCCGTCCACTTCCAGACGGCGCAGAACACGGCGATCGCCACGCAGGACATGGTGACCGGCGGCACCGCCCAGGCGACCGTGAAGACCGTCGCCGGCGAGATCAACACGTCGCTGCAGTCGGTGGAGTTCAGCCCGATCAACATGGTGGACGGGTTCTTCCTCCCCGAGCTCGCGTCGCTGCACGCGAACCGGATGGAGACCACGATCGGCGGCGCGACGGTGCCGACGAACGGGTGGCCGGGGATCATCGGCACGTCCGGCACCCAGGCCGTCACCTACACGTCGGCGGCGCCGACCGCCGGGTCGCTGTACGCGAAGCTGGCGGACGGCATCCAGCAGATGCACACCGCCCGGTACCTGCCGCCGGACCTGATCGTGATGCACCCCCGCCGGTGGGGTTGGCTGCTCGCGCAGTCCGACTCGACTGGCCGGCCGCTGGTGGTGCCGTTCGCGGCGCAGGGGCCGATGAACAGCACCGGCACCCAGGACGGCGTGATCTCCCAGTCGTTCGTCGGGACGATGCAGGGCCTGCCGGTCCTGACGTCGGCTGCGGCGATCCCCACCAACGACGCCGCCGGCACCACGAACGACGTGGTGCTGATCGTCCGCCGCGGCGACCTTTGGCTGTGGGAGTCGGACATCCGCACCCGTGTCCTCTACGAGGTCCTGTCCGGGGCCCTCAGCGTGAAGATCCAGCTCTACAACTACTCGGCGTTCATGCCCGACCGGTACCCGACGGCGATCTCGTCGATCCGCGGCACCGGCCTCTCGACGCCGACGTTCCCGTAACCCATCGACCCTGCGGGGCCCCTTCGGGGGCCCCGCCGCCTTTCCACATGACGATGACCCCCCAGCAGATTGAGCGGCTGATCGCCTCGCTGCGCGTGTCGCTCGACCACCTCCCCGCGACCGAGTCGCGCCAGGAGGTCGAGGCGGAGATCGCCGACCTGCGCGCCCAGCTGCGCCAGCCCGGCCACCAGAACCCGGAGCGCCGAGGGGCAACACCGATGACGAGGAGCGCACGATGACCGTCGGACTGAAGGCGTCGGTGGCGAACGCCATCCTCGACGCGATCGGCAACGCGACGAACTACACCGCCCCCACCCAGGTGTGGTTCAAGCTCCACACCGGGGACCCCGGCGCCGCCGGCACGAGCAACGCGGCGGCGGAGACGACCCGCAAGCAGGTGTCCTACGCGGCCGCGTCCGCCGGGTCGATGGCCACCGACGCGGATGTGACGTGGACGAACGTCTCCAACACGGAGACGTACAGCCACATCAGCGCCTGGGATGCGTCCACTTCGGGGAATTTCCTGTTCTCGGATGACCTGGCGGCGTCGAAGTCGGTGACCGCCGGTGACACGTTCGTGATCCCTTCGGGGTCGCATACGGTCACCCTCGGCACGGTGGCGGCGTGATGGCTGGTGACATCACCGAGGCGGCGAAGGCCGCCCTGGCAGGAGACCTCCTCGCCGCCAAGGCCGCGCTCGATGCGGTGGCGGCCCGGCTCGCGGGGCTGGAGGTGTTCACACCCGACCCAGCGCCGGAACCTGACCCGGACCCCGAGCCCGACCCCGACCCCGACCCGGTGCCCGACCCCGACCCGGTGCCGGATCCGCCTCCGGCGGCCGGCCCGGCACCCGGCACCTTCGAGATCCGCAACGCCGTCCTCGTGTGGGCGCCACCGTCGGGTGCCGTGGTCTCCCGATACCAGGTGAAGGACCCGGGGGCGTCCCCCCAGTACCGTGACCAGGCTGCGTCGGCGACGTCGTACACGCCGGTCCCGAAGCCCGGTCAGACGGTCAGCTACGGGTGGTGTTGGATCGGGACGGATGGCGTCGCCCACTGGGCGTCGGAGAAGACGATCACGTGGCCCGCCACCACCCCGCCGCCGACGACTGACCCGCCGCCCGCCCCGCCCCCCTCGTCGGGGTCGTCGGTCCGGTTGATGGGTGTGGTGATCGACCAGCCGACGTCACCCGCCGACGCGAGCATCAATGGCCTCACCGCCCAGGCGGTGCGCCGCGAGTTCGACCTCGGCTCGAGCGCGGCGGGCATCGTCAGCTACGTCCAGACGGCGAAGACGCAGGGCCGCAAGGTGCTGGTGCTCCTCGGCTGGAACAACGGGACGATTCCGTCGGCGGCGCAGGCCCAGACGATCGGGCCGCTCGCGAAGGCTCTGGTGGACGCGGGGTTGAAGGATTCGGTGGTCGGCATCGAGTTCGGCAACGAGAACGCCTTCTCGTATAAGGGCACCCAGAACCGTGGCGGGGACTACGCCCGGGCGTTCAAGGCCGCCTATGACGCGGCGGCCCAGTACGGCATCCCCCTGGTGTATGAGGGGGCGGGGGACAACTCGTCGAACTGGGAGTCGCAGCTCCTCGCGGCGGTCCCGACGATCGCGTCCCTCGGCATCGCCGCGATCCACCCGTACGGCCCGACCTACAAGGCCCGCGTCGATCAGATGCTCTCGCGCCTCGGCTCGGGTGCGTCGTACCTCGTCACCGAGTATGGGTTCGCGACCGACAACGGCCGCACCCTCGACGACAACTATGGGTGGGCGCGGAACATGACGTACGCCCAGGCGGGCGACACGCTGCGCGTCGTGGATGCCGCCCTGATCGCCGCCCACGGCGCCCGGTACCGCGGGTTCTTCTACTACATGAACCGCGACCTGCGTGCCCCCGGGGCGAGCACGGGCCGGGAGGACTACTTCGGCCTCTACACCTCGACGGGCACCGCGAAGGCGGGGCTGGTGGATGCGTTCAAGGCGCTGGCGGCGCTGAAGGTCTAGGTGCCGGCGTCGTACCTCAGCGGGTCGATCATCGACACCAAAGTCGAGACGACCACCACCCCCTGGTCGATCACCGGCCCCACCGGCGCCGCACTCGGCGACTGGGTTGTGGTGGTCATCGAGGCGTTCAACTCGGCGGGGGCACCCAACAGTGTGCCCTCCGGGTTTACCGCGGACGTAACCGCCGTGGAGGGGACGACTGACGGCCGGGGCCGCACCTACTACGGCAAGTTCCAGGACGTCGGCGCCGGGCCGTATTCGTTCGGGTGGGCCAGTCCCGAGGAGGGGTTGGCGGTCACCCTCGCCGTCCGCGGTGCCCGCCAGACATCGACGCCGCTGAGCGTCACGTCCACCACGTTCAACGACACGACGAGCGCCACCACCTGGACGACCACGGCGATCACCCCCGCGGAGAACGGGTGTTGTGTCATCGGGATTGGGGGGGCGTCGCCGAACGGAAACGGCCGGACGTACGCGATCACCTCCGGCACCACCCAGCGGCTCAGCGTGAAAACCGTGTCGGAGAACCACGTCCTCGTCGTAGGGACGTTGGATCAGTCGTCGGCGGCGGCGGTGACGACGGCGGGGACGATCAGCACCGCAGACATCGTTTACGGAATCCAGATGGCGTTCGCGCCCGCCGCCCCCATCCAGAAGCGGTCCCGTCGCGTCAGCAACCCCGTCGGCCTCGCCGCCGGCGGCGCCTACAGGTAGAGGGAGGCACCCAGTGTCCAACAGTTACATCGCCGGGGCGTCCCACACCGCCGCCGGTGTCGTCACCGAGATCGCGACGCAGACGACGTTGGCGACGATGCTGCAGGTGGCGACGCCATCCACCACCCAGATCCTCATCCTCGGTTGGGGTGTGTCGTTCAAGGGTGTCGCTGCCGCCGACCCGCCGGGGATGGTGTACCTCCTCGACTGCGACGTCGGCATGACGGGTGCGACCAGCCTCACCCCCGACGCGTTCGGCAACCCGAACGCCCCCGCATCCCTGTGTGTCGGCGGGACGGGGGCGACGGCGGTCCACGACGGGACGGTGACGGAGGGGACGATCACCGCGTCCCGCCTGTTAGACAGCCAGGAGGTCCACCCGCAGACCGGTTACGGGGTGTGGTTCCCCCCCGACGCCCGGCCGCGTGTCGCGGTCTCCCGGTTCCTGCGGGTCCGCGTCAGTTTCAGCGTTTCGGTCAGTTGCCTCCCCTGGGTCGTCTGGACCGAGTGATCTGATGGGGTTCGGTTCCGTCAACGTCCTGCGGGCGCGGCGCCCGCCGATCGCTTCCGGCGCGGCGCTCGTCACCGGATCGAGCACCACCGCCTTCACGTTCGCGGCGACGACCTCCGGTGTCCGGACGCGACTTGGTGCATCCACGGCGGCCCTCACGTTCACCGCCACCACGGCCGGTGTCCGCACCACGTTCGGCGCATCGTCCGCGGCGGTCACCATCACGTTCACCACCTCCGGCACCCGCGTTGTCCTGGGGTCGTCCGCGGTGCCGCTCACATTCACCTCGACGACCGCTGCCCGCCTCGGCCGTTTCGGAGCATCGACGGCTGCCCTCACGTTCGCTGCGACCACCACGGGTGTCCGCACGACGTTCGGCTCGAGCGCCGCCGCCCTGACGTTCGCGGCGACGACCACCGCCTATGTCGGCCGGTTCGGGGCTTCGGCGCTTCCACTGGTGTTCGCCTCCACCACGGCGGGTGTCCGCACCACGTTCGGGGCGAGCTCGCTGCCGCTGGTGTTCAACGTCACCACCGAGGTGGGGGCGACCGTCGGATCTTCGATCGTCAACCTCACGTTCACCCCCACCACCGCCGGTGTGCGCACTACCAAGGGCGCGAGCACCCTCCCCCTTGGTTTCGCGGCCGCCACCTCCGGTGTTCGTGGCACCGCCGGTGCGTCGTCGCTGTCGCTCACCGCCGTGTTCGCCACGGCTGGCCACGCGACGCGGTTCGCCGCGAGCGCGGCCAACTACACCTTCGCCGTCCAGACCGCCGGCCGCGTCACCCTCCTCGGCGAGGGTGTCCTCCCGCTGGCCATCACGTTCACGACAGCGGGCACCGCATTCGATCCGGACGCATCCTTCCCGGCCCGAGTGACCGGCCGCGTCATGCCGCGGTCTCGGGTCGCCGGCGCCGTCACCGCGAAGGCCACCATCTGCGGAGCCACCGAGCCTGCCACTGATGCCTCCGGGGAGGTGCTGATCCCGTGAGCGACCTGTACCAGCCCGGCGACACCGTCTTTCTCCGCACCACCTTCGTCGTGGACGGCACCCTCACCGACCCGAGCACCGTCACCTACGCGATTCGCCCCCCCACCGGCGGCACCATCAGCTACGTCTACGGCACCGACAGCCAGGTCACGAAAGAGTCGACGGGCGTCTACCTCGCCGAGTACACCGCCGCCACCTACGGCCTGTACACGTGGACGGCGACCGGCACCGGCGCCGCGAAGGGCGTCATCGACGGCGACTTCACCGTCGAGCAGGCCCTCATCGGGTCGTACCGGCTGTGCTCGGTCGATGACGTGAAGACCACCGCGGAGATCGACAACACCGCCAGCGACGACCTCATCGAGTCCCTCGTCGTCGCCGCCTCCGCAGTGCTGCCGGAGCGGTACCAGCGGGAGTTCGTCGGCCCCACCGGCGGCACCCGGTCGTTCCCCGTCCGTGGGGGCCTCATCGACCTCGCTCCGTTCGACCTGCGGACCCCCGGCGCCGTCATCCTCCACCCCGAGGAGTCGGCGACCAGCCTCGTCCGGGACCAGGACTACCAACTGCGCCCCGAGGGCGGCTTCCAGCCCGGCGCGACGTACACGGCGATCCGGCTGTCGCCGCGCCTCAACCTCTCCAGCACCCTCCAGCGGGAGTTCGGGGAGGCGCGCCTCCAGGTCGCCGGCGACTGGGGATGCTTCCCCGAAGGGCAGGTCGTCGGGAGCGTCCGCCGCGCCGCCGCCGTCACCGCCGCCAGCTGGATCGACCGGGCGGTCAGCGACATCGCGATCATCGGTGAGGACCCCCGCGAGCTGCGGCCCGACCGGTTCAGCACCTGGGCGGTCCCGTACGCCGCCCACGCCGTCCTGTCCACCTGGGGTCGGCTCGGGACACCCTGATGGCGACCTCTTCGATCCCGGCGTTCAAGGCGGCCCTCCTCGCCCGCCTCCAGGCGGACGCCGCCCTCGCGGACGTGCTCGTCACGTGGGGGTACCCGCACAGCACCAAGCCCGGCTCCGAGTGGGTGAACCTCGGCGCGACCACCGGCATCCAGGCGACCGCCGCCGTCGGCCAGAAGCGCAGGGAGGAGACGTACGACCAGACGGTCACCGTCTCGTGCACCAGCGCCCTGAAGAACGAGCAGCAGGCGCTCAGCGAGCGGGCGTTCGCGATCGCCGCCGCCGTCGAGGACAGCCTGCGGACCTGGTCGATGACCCCGCCGTTCTTCGACGGGGTCGTCCGCGTCGCCCTCGTCACCGGGATGGACCTCGACGAGTACGTGTCCAACGAAGAGCGGGAGGCGCGGATCACCCTGCGCATCTCCTGCGCCCAGCGGATCTGATGGACGTCACCTTCTACGCCGCCGGCCTCTTCGAGGGCGAGGGGTACATCCAGATCCACCCGACCGGCGCCTTGCGCCCCGACGGGACCCGCACCGGCACGTCGCTCACCGTCGGCGTCCAGATGTCCGACCGCGAGCCGCTGCAGAGATGGCGGCGTTGAACCGAAAGGGAGTCGCAGCATGAAGGTCGTCTATCGAGGCCCCCACATCGAGGGGGTCGCGATCCCGTACGGGCTGGGCGAGATCGACGCCCCGCACGGCGAGCCCGTCGAGGTCCCCGACGACCTCGCGGAGCGCCTGCTCGACCAGCCCTCCAACTGGGAGGCCACCAAGGCCCCCGCCGCCAAGGGAGGTAAGCGATGAGCAGAAGCGGCCTCTGGGCGCAGGTCGGGATGGCGGCGGAGGGAACCGTCGGCACCTACCAGACGCCCACCCGGTTCCTCGAGATGGTCAGCGAGTCGATGGACCTGCAGGTCGGACGGGTCGAGTCGCAGGCGCTGCGCGCCGGCAGCCGCACCCTGCGCAGCGACCGGTGGATGTCCGGCAGCCGCGTCGTCGGCGGCGAGCTGCAGTTCGAGGTCGCCGACCGCGGCTTCGGCCTGCCCCTCGCCTACGCGTTCGGCGGCGGCACCGCCACCATCACCACCCCCGCCGGCGGGACGAACACCCGGGACCACACGATCGTGCAGGCCCTCAACTACGGGCGGGCGCTCACCGTCCAGGTCGGCCGGCCCGACACCGCCGGCACCGTCAACCCGTTCAGCTACCTCGGCTGCAAGGTCACCGAAGCGTCCCTCTCTTCCGAGGTGGATGGGCTGCTGCAGCTGTCGATGACGCTCGCCGCCCACGACGAGTCGCAGGCACAGTCCCTCGCCGCCGTCAGCTACCCGGCGACGCAGGCGCTGCTCGCCTGGGTGGGTGGCACCCTGTCCCTCGCCGGCGCCGCCCTCGACGTCACCAACTTCACGTTCAACGTGAACCACGGGTTGAAGACCGACCGGTTCCTGCAGCGCGGCTCGGGCGGCACGATCATCAAGGAGCCGATCGAGGCGGCGATGGCGGAGGTCACCGGCAAGTTCACCGTCGAGTTCGAGTCGGTCACCCAGTACAACCGGTTCGTCAACGGCACCATCGCGACGCTCGCCGGGACTTGGCAGGCTGCCACCATCGAGGGGTCCCTGCAGTACCAGCTGGCCGTCGGGATGGCTGCCGTCAGGTTCGACGGGGAGACGCCGAAGGTCGGCGGCCCCGACGTGCTCACGATGCAGGTGCCGTACAAGGCGCTCGTGTCCGGGACGCTGTCGCCGTACACCCTGGTCTACCGGACCACGGACACCACCCTCTGACGTGGCGCAGATCGTCGTGGAGGGCCTGGAGGAACTCCGCCAGGCCCTCGCCCGGATGGACCCGGTCCTCGACCAGTCGTTGGGGGAGGCGATCGCCGACGCTTCGCGCCTGGGGGCGGCCGCCGTCCAGGACGTCGCCCCCGTCCGCAGCGGGATGTTGAAGGGGTCGGTGCGCGGGTTCATCGAGTCGGGCACCGTCGGCGGCGTCGAAGTCACGGCCCGCCGGCGCAGCCGCGGCTACCCGGGCGGCTACCCGTACCCGGCGCGGGTGGACCGTCAGCGGGGGTTCATGCGCCGCGGCATCCAGACCGCGGCACCCAAGGTCCAGCAGCGCCTCGAGGGCGTCCTGGACGACATCCAGCGTGCCTTCGGAGGTTGATGTTGGCCCAGTTCGAGTTCGACGGCCGGAAGGTGACCGTCATCCCGCCCCGTGAGCTCACCCTCGGGGACCTCGCGTTCATCAAGCAGTTCTTCGACATCGAGTCGCAATCGGCCCTCGAAGACGGGTTGGGCAACCTCGACCCCGACGCGTGGCGGGGGCTTCTCATCGCGAGCGTCCGCCGCAATCAGCCGGACGTGTCGCCCACCCACGGCGGCATCGACGGTGTCGCGGTCACCGCACTCCTGGAGCAGATGAACGAGGAGACGATGGCGTACCTGGAGGCGAAGGAGGCCGAGGACGCGAAGGCCGAGGGGGGCGGAGGCCGCCCTACCGGGGGATCCTCCTCAACCCGCGGGAAGCGTGGGGCCCGGAAGTAGCTGTGCGTTTCGGGATCCGGCCGTGGGAGATGGAGCAGCTGCTGCCCGGTGAGCTGCGGATGATCGAGATCTCACTCGCGGCGGAGGACGGGTGAGCACCCGCGACCTGAGGGTCAGGTTCGTCGGCGATGCCGCCGGGCTGAAGTCGTCGTTCGCTGAGGCCAACGCCGCCACCAGCGGGTTCAGCACCGGGGTCGGGAAGGCGGCAGTCTCCTCCGAGTCGGCGGGTAAGTCGATCACCCGCACCGGCAAGCTGTTCAAGGCGGGCGGCAAGTTCATCAAGTCGTCCGGCCTCGACGCCGCGTCGGCGGGCGCCGGGTTCCTCTCGACGATCCCTGCGCTGTCGGGGATGTCGAGCTCGATGGGCGCGTTGATCACCCAGGCGACCGCGCTGACCCCTGTCCTCGCTGGTCTGTCGGGACCCGCCGGCCTCGGGTTGCTCGTCGCGGGGGCCGCCGCGGTGGGCGTCGCGTTCATCGCGATGCGCGGCGACACGGAGACGGCGACCGCCGCCCTCAGGCGGATGGGCGACGCGAACAAGTGGGTGAAGGACGCCCATGTCCTCACTGCTCGCGCTGCGATCAACCAGAAGGAGGCGGTCGAGGGCCTCGGTGACGCGCTGCTGTCCCAGGAGGGTGCGGCCCTCAGCCTGGAGCAGGCGCAGAAGGACCTTGCGGCGGCGACCAAGGAGTACGGGGCGAAGTCGCTGGAGGCCCGCTCCGCCGCCCTCCAAGTGAAGCAGGCGGAGGACTCCGTCAAGGATTCCCGCCGGGAGGCTGTGAAGACCGCGCAGGCGGCGATCGCCGCGTCGGAGCGGCGGGCGAAGGCGACCGATGCCGAGACCCGGCAGGTGGCCCGTCAGCGTGAGGAGGCGGAGAAGCTCGACTGGGGATTGAAGAGGGGGCTGGTCACCGGCAAGGACCGGGAGGCGGTGGAGCGGAAGGTGACGGCCGCGCTGAACGCGGGGTCGCAGGCGTCGAAGAAGGCGGAGGCCCGGCACCGCGCAAACGCGGCCGAGTCGAAGAAGGCCGCCGACATGCTCAACGGGCAGACGAACCCCGCCCTCGTCGCCCTCCGCAAGCAGCTGATCGCGGCGTCCAACACCGAGTTGGACATGGCGAATGCGATCGCCGCGATGCGCAACCTTGCCGGCGCCGCCGGCACCGCAGCGAGCGGCGTCCAGCACGTCTACGACCTCCTCCGCAACCCCCCGCCAGTTCCTGGCCTCGGGTCGTTCCCTGGCGGCGGCGGGAAGGGCGGCGGCAAGAAGACCGGCGCCGAGAAGACTAGCGACTCGCTCGAGACGGCGCGCCGCCTGGTCACACCCCGTCGTGGCGAGCTGCCCCCCCTGTCGTTCACCGACATCGCCAGCGGGATCATCGACCGCCGCCACCGCGACGACTCGCTGCAGGACAAGGTCGCCGCCAGCCGCGCACGATCCGACGCCGCCAGCAGGGGGATCTCGAACCCCGACAAGATCAGCGCGATGGAGGACAAGCGCGTCGCCGAGCTCCGCAAGAAGGAGGTCCAGGCGGACATCAACACGGTGAAGCGGCAGCGGTCGAAGCTCCGCACCCGCATCGTCGCCCTCCGCAAGCGCCTCGCCAGCCAGCGCGCCGCCCGCCGCAACGCGAAGAAGGACGACCAGCCGAAGCTGGACGCCGCGATCGCCGACACCATCAGCCGCATCCGTGGCCTGTGGGACCAGGACCGGGCGATGGCCCGCGACCTCGCCGAACTGCAGGCGGAGGCGAAGGAGCTCGGCTACGACATCCAGGTGTTGGGCGCCCAGATCAACGACCTCCCCGACGCGGTGCCGGAGGACGACACCGGCGGCGACACGGGCGACACCGGGCCCGGGCCGATCACCCCGGAGGAGGCGTTGGACAACGCCGCCGCCCTCGCCGCCCTCACCCCCGACGTCAACGACGACATCGCCGTCGCCGAGCAGGCCGTCGCCCACTATGAGCGGAGCCTCGCCGCCGCCCAGGCCGCCGGTGACGTCCGTGGGGCGACGGCCGCCGCCCAGGCCCTGCTGAACGCCCGCACCACCCTCGACCAGCTGAAGGCGACGCGCGACAACACCGACGCGGTGAACGATCTGAACGACACCATGAAGCAGGGCTTCGGAGGGAGCACCGTCTTCGGCTACCGCGGCCAGGACTACGTGCTGCGCAGCCTCGCCCCCCCGTCCAGCGACGACCTCAGGGCGGCCACGATATGAGCGTCACCGTCGGCAGGCTCGCCCTCGACGACCCCGAGGGGTTCCCCGAACCGGTCGGCGAGTCGGTCGCGAACGTCGGCGCCACCCCCGTCCCCGGTGGCCGCGCCGGCCTCACCACCACCGTCGACCTCACCAGCTTCCCCGCGAGCACCGGCGACGTCGCCGCCGACCGCCAGCGCGTCCGCCGCCAGCTGCGGTCGCTGCTGAACAATCTCCCGTACCGCCTCCAAGGCGTCTACATCGCGTGGTCGGAGGACACCGACCAGTCCGGCTGGTACGCCCTCGGCAAGGCCGGCTTCGACGTCGCCGACGTCACCGGCCTCGTCTCGTCGTTCTGGCGGTTCACCGGCATCGAGGCCCGCGTCGTCGGCCGCCGCCGCACCCACCGCCGCGCCACGTGCGTGTCGATCCGCGACCTGCGGGACGGCACCACGCCGCGCGACTACCTGAAGCGCGTTTACAACACGGACTTCAGCGACCAGACGCCCGTCGCCCTCACCTGGCTTCCCTCGACGGTCACCGACTACCGGATCGACGGGAAGCCGACGCCGACCCTCACCACGGCCCGCACCGGCTACGGCGGCAGCACCCTCCAGGCCCTCGTCGGCGGCACTAACCTCCAGGTCGTCACCTACGAGCAGGACGAGGCGAACCGCAACCTCGGCGACGTCGTCATCTACGACCGCCGCGGCACCCTCACCCTCACCTCGACGGGCCCCACCACCGGCTGGGAGGAGGTGTACGGCCCCGACTGGCCGCTCACCGCCTCAGACGCCCCCGTCATCGAGAACAGCCTCGCCCGCGTCAGCTACGACACGTCGAACACCGACGGGTTCATCCTCGAGCGGTGGGGCGGCACCAGCTGGGTGCACGAGGGGAAGATCATGGTGGAGCGCGTCGCCGCCGCCGCCGGCGCCGGCGCGTACTGCGACACGTTCGTCTCCGCCGACGTGATGGAGTGGACGCCGGAGCGCGGCGTGATCCGCGCGGTGATGAAGGTCAACGCCGACGCGAACAGCCGCGAGGAGGTGTACCTCACCCTCCAGCGCGGCTGGACGGGCCCCCGCGTCGAGGTGTACCCGGCGCCGCTGTCGAGCGGCAGCGTCTGCGGCGCCGGCGTCGCGTTCACCGCCAACCCGTCCCCCGGTGGCACGAGCTACGCCCGCAAGGAGGACGACGCCGGCCTGCAGACCCGGACGGGCACACCGAACTTCTCGAACGCCGTCCTCGGCGCCACCAGCTTCAACGACGAGAACTGGTACGCGTTCCACCCCGGCGGCGGCACCACCCAGATCACCATGGCGGTCGTGCAGTCAGACGCCCAGGGGTGGACGTACGGGTCCGACAGCGCCGCCTACGGGTCGGGCCGCAACACGTTCTCCGTCGAGCTCGGGGCGGGCACCACCGGCTACATCAGCGCCCACTTCGGCATGGTCACCGCGACGGGCGGCACCCTCAATGAGAACAGCTCGACGACCCGCCTCGGCAGCCAGGACCTCGCCGCCCAGGTGCTGTACGACAGCCGGTCCGTCCCGACGATCGTGAGCCGCTAGTTGCCCGTCGAGATCATCGACGGCCGCGGCTACAGCCTGCGGCACATCCACCCCACCACGACGTACCCGTCGCAGGGCGCCACCCAGACGGTGCTGGGCCGCACCTTCGGGTTCACGTGGCTGCAGCAGGCTCACATCCCCACCGACCACGGGTTCCTCGAGGGGTCGTACACCACCCGCCTCGGCGACAGCGGCGAGTTCTCGATCACCTTCCCGAACGCCGTCGGCGCGCTCGGTCCGTGGCGGGAGCGGTTCAGCAGCGACGGCGCCACCGAGTTCATCGAGATCCACCGCGACAGCCCCGCCGGCAGCGTCGGAGAGACGCTGGAGTTCGTCGGCTGCATCCAGCGGATCGAGATCGACCGGGGGTCGGTGACGATCTCAGGGCCGGATGCGATGGGGCTGCTGCGCCGCGCCTACGAGCGGGACCGCACGTGGACGGCGGCGCCGCAGGAGGTGGCGGCCGCCTACACCCGCGTCCCGATCCCGCTGATCGCCGACGACTTCACCGCCGGCAGCCTCAACGCCGCCTGGACCGCGTTCGCCGCGTTCGGCGGTACGCCGCCGTCCACGTCGATCGTCAACGGACGCGCCCGCCTCACCAACGCCGGCGGCACCGGAGACGCGATCCGCCGCGACGTCACGTTCACCACCGACACCTGGCGGTTCGTCGCCAACTTCGCCGACGTGAAGAACGGCGGGTCCTACGCGATCGCCATGTACACCAGCGGCGGAACGGACGTCGCGCACATCCAGTGGATCGGCAGCCAGGGGCAGATGCTCGGCGGCCCGACCGACACCGTCTCCACCGACATCGGGGTCACCGCCCTCGAGGCGGGGGCGGCGACGCTGATCCTGGAGCGGCGGGGGCGGTGGCTGTTCGGGTTCATCAACGGGCGCCTCATCGGGGTCACCGCCGTCCCGACGTCCACCATCGCCCGCGTCGCGGTCGGCGGGTACGGCAGCAGCACCGGCTACATCGACATCGACGCGGTCCTCGTCAGTGAGCAGCGGGCGTTCCTCGCCCGCGGGTCCGACCAGGGCAGCTACGTCCTGCCCGGCGACCAGCCGTCGGGTGGCCTGCGCGGCCGGTACTTCACCACCAGCGACCTGCAGGGCCTCACCAGCAGCATCCGCAACAGCAGGGTGTTCGCCCCCAACCGCGACAGCTACGCCGAGCGGCTCGACCCAACCCTGAACACCGCCGCGGGCCTCAGCCTCCCCGTCCAGCCGGGCAACAGCGGCGACTACTTCGCCGTCCGGTGGTTCGGCGCCATCTACCTCCGCGGCGACCTCGGCAACTACACGATCGAGACGACGTCGGTGGTGGACGGCAACCGCGTGTGGATCGGGAAGACCGCGTGGGGCGACCAGATCATCGACGACTGGACGACGAGCTCCGGCACCAACAGCGTCACCTGGACGGCCGCGAACTACGGATCGAAGGGCGGCTGGTACCCGATCATCATCGAACTGTTCGTGGACACCGCGGCACCCGTCTTCCGCCTCCAGTTCACCCCACCGGCGTCGTACACCGACCCCGGCGGCACGGCGATCACCGGGTCGTCGAAGATCACCGTCCCGAGCACGTCCCTGTCGCCCCTCGGCTGCTTCGACGACCGCGTCCAGGGCACCGCCCACTTCGACATGGTCCAGCAGGCCGCCCAGGCGTTCGGCTACCAGGCGTGGTGCGAGCCGATGAGCCTCGAGTCGGGGGAGTTCCCCGGCCGCCTCGTTCCCCGCACCCGCGTCGGCACCGACACCGAAGTGCAGCTGCAGCCGGAGGACACCGACGCCGCCGAGCCGGCCCTGAACCCGGGGGTGACGATCGACGCGTCCGACCAGGCGTTCCTGCTGGTCGGCACCGGGGCGGGCACCGCCGACGGTGCGGGGGGGCAGACGACCGGGGAGGTGTTCGACCTGGGTGATGCCGCCGTCGGCCTGTTCACCCTGGAGGCGTGGGTTGACGCCGGCGACATCGCCCAGCCGGAGCTGCTCGCCGCCCGCCTGAACGCCGAGCTCGCCCTGCGCGGCACCGAGTGGGAGGAGGTGCGGGCCACCCCCCGGGCCCAGGACCGCGTCGCCGACACGTGGCCGCTCACCGGTGCGGTCGCCGCGATGCGGTGGCGCCCAGGGGATGGCGTGCGGATCTCCGTGCCGGACATCGCCGTCGAGGACGCCGCGCCGCGCCAGGTGATCCAGGTGAGCCGGGCGTTCGTCGCCGAGGGCCGCACCGGCACCCAGCTTGCGTTCCGCCAGCAGCCCCGCAACGCGTCACCGCGGGTGCGTGGTCACCTGAAGGCTGCCCTGGCCCTGGGCCGCAACTACCAGCGGCAGAAGGTGCTCATCACCGGCGGCTACACCACGACATCCGGAGTCACCAGCGGCGGTGGGTTCTCCGGCTACAGCCGCGTCGCGCTCTACCCCGGGGACAAGGTTGTGAAGGCGACACTCCGGATCGTCTACAACAGCGCATCCGTTTCCCTCGGGGTGGAGATCAACAACTCCGACCGTACGTCGGCACTCGGCGGTGGGTGGAGCACCACCCCCGTCGATGTGGACATCACCGGATACGCGACCCAGGTGTCCACCACCCTGAACGAGCTGTACGCCCGCCTCCAGAACAACGGTGGCAGCAACACCGACGTCGAGTTCCAGGTGTTCATCGAGGTGTGGCGCTGAGAGACCGCGCCGCATCGCCGTTTCCGGGGCCGCCGTCGAGCGGCCCTTCTTGTGCCGTGAACACCTGCTGATGGCGACCGAACCCCCCTACCCCATCGGCGCCGGCGCCCCGGTTCCGATGGCCCTCTACATCGCCGACCGGGAACGCGACCAGCGTGACCGGGAGGCCGCCCGCCGCGACCAGGACCGCCGATTCGACGACGTCCTCGCCGAAGTCCGGGAGGTCCGCCGCGAGGTTGGGCGCCTCGCCGACCACGATGCCCGCGACGAGGCCCGCAGCCTCGGCCGCGCCGACCTGTGGAAGGTCGTCGCCGTCGCCGTCGCCATCTTGGGCGGGATCATCGGCGGCGTCTCCACCGTCCTCAACCTCGCCGGCGTCGGATGAGCGCCCGCCGCAACATCCTCCTCCTCGTCGTCGGGGTGAGCTTCGCCCTCCACGGCCTGTGGGGGTACGCGTGGACGACGGACCTGATCGACCGTCAGGACCGGCGGGCGGACATCAACGCCCTCGCGTGCGCGATCCAGAAGGACGCCCGCAACAGCGCGAACGTGGTGATCGCCCGCCGCGCCGCCGGCGACCCCCGCACCGGCGACCTGAAGCTCCTCGCCAGCAAGCGGGACCTGATCCTCACCGCCGGCGACGTCGCCGACGACTGCCCCGACGAGAAGGGACCGTGATGCAGCAGACCTACGGCGCCGCGGCGCTGCCGTTCGCGCGCGCCGAGCTCGGCGTGAAGGAAGACCCCGCCGGGTCGAACGACGGACCCCGCGTCCGCGTCTTCCGGCTGGGCCACCGCCGCGAGCCGTGGTGCGCCGACTTCGGCGAGTGGGCCCTCGAGCAGGCCGGCTGGGAACGCCCCGACTGGAACTGGTCGTTCTGCCCCTCCTGGCTGGAGGCCGCCCGTAAGTGCCGCCGGGGGATGCGCCTGCTCACGTCATCCGAGCGGCCGCAGCCGGGCGATATCGCCCTCTACGACTGGGGCCACGACGGCACCGCCGACCACTTCGGCCTGGTGGAGACCGTCCAGTCGTTCACGTCGTTCACGGCGATCGAGGGGAACACGTCGGTCGGCAACGACTCGAACGGCGGCCAGGTGATGCGCCGCGGCCGAAGCCGCAGCGACGTCGCCGGCTTCATCCGCCTCCCCCTCATCCCCGTGCCGCTGCCCCCCGGGAGCGCGACGTTGCGCCTCGTGGTGAACGGCCGCCAGTGGCGCGGCTGGGAGGACGCCGCCGGCCCGATCGCGTGGATCGCCCGCAACGGCCTCGCGAAGGACACCACCGCCGCGATCGCGTGGCAGGGGGACATCTGGAGGGGCCCGCAGGACGTCGCGAACGTCTGCGCCAACCTCAACCGCCGATTCCTGGAGGACTAGCCCATGGCCAGTGCACCGATCGAGACGAAGCCCGCCGCCGGCCTGCTCGGCGGCGCCATCAGCACCCTCACCGTCGGACTGCTCGCCCGATACACGTCGTACAACCCCGACCCGGCGGAGGTGGGGGCGATCGTGACGCTCACCAGCTTCGGCGTCGCATGGCTCGTCCCGTCCAGGGTCCTCGGGCGGGTGGCGCCGGACGAATCGCAGCTGGAGGGCGGCGAGCCCGCCGACGGCAGCCTCTAGCCGGCGCTGAAGGCCAGCGATCGCGGGGCGGTGCGGGCCATCACCGCGGCGTGCCGAGCAAGCGAGCGGTGACCCGGGTTAACCCTGCGCGAACCAGCACCGTGCAGTACAGATGGCCGCCCCGCGCGTAGATGCGGTGCCCGCCGTTGATGCAGACGTTCACGTAACGATCGAAGTCCGTGTCGTAGATCGTTGCGTAGCCCTCCGATTGGAGTCGCCGAACCTTTACGCGCAGCTGCCCGCTGGCGATCTCAACTCCATCGATGTTGACGCTCCACCTCTTCGTGAATCGGGTAGCGGCGTCGCCGTAGCCAAAGAGGCGCAGCGCGCTGAACGCGGTCAGGTCGGCTGTCAGATGGACGGGATCCCCGATTACATCAACCGCGGCGGGGTCGCAGAGCGTCCACACCCGCCCCTCCCCGACTTCCTCGTCGAACCACTCGAAGCCGCTGAGGCCGGCAACCACGACCCGCTGGGGGACCGTCGATCCATCTGGGTTGGTCCGGCAGGCAGGCGCGCCGACATCGACCCGGAACCCGGGATCGATGAAGCTGACCGTCCCCCTCAATGTCCGAGTCACGCGGCTCTTGCAGGGCCCCTCGCCAGGCGCGTGATAGCTGCCCTTGCCATCCAGGCACACGCGGACGATCGGTGCCGGCGCGCCGTCTTGGGCAGCCGCGGATGACACGAGGACCGCGCCGATCATCGCCACCGCCATCGTGGCCACACCTGCCGCCAGGGACCGTGCGCGGGCGCCGCTGCTCATCGCTTCCTGCCCTCCTGCCCTCAGTTGAGTCCGTGTCGGATCCACGGTCTACGCTTCAAAGACGGGGCGCCATCATTTTGTGGTCGCAGGATGTTAGTGAAATGGTCCGCGCCCCGGGGCATCGTCTCCCCTCCGGTCCGCGCCCCGGGCCCGACGACGGAGGCTGACGTGCCGCAGCGGACTGAAGCGGAGGCCCTGCAACGGGTCGCCCGAGTCCTCAAGGAGGAGGCGGGTCGTTTGCCCGCCGAGAGCGCCGTCGCCGCTCGCCTTCAGGCGGCGGCTGATCGTCTCCACCGAGGTCTCGCAGATCCTCCTCGAGGTCAGCGGCGAGCTCTTCCACGCTGACGCTTTGCCGTCCGGCCATACCTTCGACGATCTGGCGGAGGTCTTGAAGCTCACGAAGGACTGCGTCGAGCGTCACATCTGCGGGCTGCTCCACCGGTGGCGTGGAGAGCCGATGCTCGCGTAGCTCCTCCTGGGTGACCTTCAGGACGTCGGCGAGGTGCTTCACCTCGCCGTCGTGACGAAGAGAGCGTTTCCCGCGCTCGATGCGCCCCTGGGTGGCGACTGACCAACCGAGGGCCTCGGCGATCGCCGTCTGTTCGAGGTCGATGTCCTGCCGCCGCCGCTTGACGAAGAGTCCGAACTCTTTCGACGCGGGGATTCCCGGCATGAGGTCACGGTACGGCGAGCCTGCTGACGTCTGGCCGTCGTCTTGACGTATTGACGACCATCGTGCATTCTGTCGCTCATGTTGACGAGTACACGTCACACACCTTCGATGCGACTCCTGGAGCACCAGCTCCAGCGGCCCCTCCGCGAGGTTCTGCTCAACGACTTCGCCGACAGTCCCATTGAGGAGATCGCCGACCACTTCCAGGTGTCGGTCAGGACGATCGAGCGTTGGCTCGACCGGCTCGACATCGAGCGGCGGCTCGTTCTCGTTGAGCGTCAGATCCATGAGCCGGAGTCCAGCACGGACTCGAACGGCCGTGGGAAAGGTCACGAGGCCCGGGCCAATGCCGTGGAGGGCAGCCCGAGCCTCGCTCACGAAGGAGCGTAACCCATGCCTGGGATCCCCGCGACAGGAGGCCGGCCGAAGACCGGCCCCGGCCACCGCGACGACGCCATGCTCGCCTTCCTCGAGTTCGAGGGCCGCGTCAACCAGCTGATCCGCCTCGAGCAGCAGCACTACCGCGAGCGCCGCGACCTCCTCACCCAGATGAAGGAGGACTGCCGCACCGCCGCCCTCTCCTGGAGGTTCGGGGAGATCGTCGATCAGCAGCTGGCGGCGGCGCAGGAGATGGCCGCGGGGGCGACGGCATGAGCCGCGGCTTCTGGCGTGTCGGCCCGCCCATCGCCCTCGCGTTCGACCTCGCGATCTGCGGCGCCCTCCTGTGGATCGTGCTGCGGTGAAGAGCATCCTCATCGTGGACGCCGCCACCGAGATCCCCGCCACCGCGTTCCGGCTGGATGAGCCGGCGGCGCACCACTACCTCGCAGCCGCCGTCATCAGCCGCGCCGGCTACGGCCTGCGCAAGGACGACCAGCGCGGCCACGTCGCCCTGATCAGTTGGGTGGGGCCGAGGGTGGAGACCGACCCGTTCGCCTGGTCGGACCTCACCCTGCGCTGCGCGCACCTCCGCCTCCTGGAGGACTTCGACTCCGTCCCGGATGGGGGCGCCCTGGATGTGGAGCGGATGCGCCTCGCCCTCATCGACGCGATGGGCACCCGTTCGCAGGTGGAGGACGCGTGGACCGCGGGTGCGCATGACCGTGACGACCCGAGGAGCGTGGCGCCGTGACGCCGCTGAAGACCCTGCCCGCCGATCTGCGCCTCGACGCCGGCAGCCACGCCCCGCCGAACGGCGCCTTCGCGGCCTGCGTCATGGAATGCGTCGCGTACGTCGCCGGGGAGCCGTGGACGGACCACCCCGAGTGCGCGTCCCCCGTCATCAGCGCGTTCCTGCGGTCGTGGAACGACGCGATGGGCGACGAGGACCGGCAGATGCTGCTGCCCCTCGTCCCCCGCATCGTGGGGACCGCGTCCACGCCGGAGGTGGAGGAGGTGCGGGCGTGGATGGCGACGGACTGGCTTGTGCGGGAGTGCGCCCCGGCGTGGCTGCGGCTTGCGGGGCTGGACGACCACGCCCACACGCTGGAGCAGCTCGCAGCGTTGACCGATGGTGCGTCGGCGCGTGCGGCGCAGCCGTCGATCGTGGAGGCCCGGAAGGCTGGGGCCGCCGCTTGGGACGCCGCTTGGGACGCCGCTCGGGCCGCCGCTTGGGACGCCGCTTGGGCCGCCGCTCGGGCCGCCGCTTGGGACGCCGCTTGGGACGCCGCTCGGGACGCCGCTCGGGCCGCCGCTGGGGCCGCCGCTGGGGCCGCCGCTCGGGACGCCGCTTGGGACGCCGCTCGGGACGCCGCTGGGGCCGCCGCTGGGGCCGCCGCTGGGGCCGCCGCTCGGGCCGCCGCTCGGGCCGCCCTCCACCCGACCGTCAAGGCGCTCCAGGTGTCCGCCCTCGCGCTGGTGGACCGGATGATCGAGGTGCAGGCGTGAGGGCCAGCCCGCCGCCGGAGCCGTTCATCCAGGCCCGCCACCGCCGCCGCAGCCGCGCCGCGGCCGTCGCGGGTGGCGTCCTCCTGTTCGTCGCCATCACTGCCGTCGCGTACCTGTTCGTCGACCAGGTCGCCTGGAAGCTCGCGGAGGTCCTCAGTGGCTGAGCGCCGCCCAGCCCGGAAGGTGCCGAAGCCAGACGCGCCCCCCGCGACCGTCGAGCCGGAGGCGACCGCGGTCGACGCCGAGCAGCAGGAGCTCGTGCCCCGGAGCGCGCCGACGGGCGTCCGCGTACACCAGGACACCGGTCGCGAGGCCCGGATCTACGACATCGAGTTCACCGACGGCGTCAACACGTGGCGATCGCCGCTGTGGTCGGTCACGACACTCCTGCGCGTCCTCGACAAGCCCGCCCTCGTGCAGTGGGCCGCCGGCGCCACCGCCGCAGCCGCGTTCGAGCAGCGCGAGTACCTCGAGGCCGATGTCCGGCGGCACGGCGTCGAGGAGGCGATCTACCGCCTCTCCCAGGCCCGCTTCACGTCGCAGAGCAACGCCGCGGACATCGGCACCGCCGTCCACGGGCTGATCGAGGCGCACGTCCTGCAGAGCACCCCGCCGAACGTCGACCCCGCCCTCCAGGGCGAGGTGCAGCCACGCTTCGAGCAGTTCCTGCGGTGGGTGGAGGACTTCAAGCCGGAGTTCCGGCAGGCGGAGGCGACCGTCTACCACCCCGAGGACGGATGGGCCGGGACCCTCGACCTGATCGCCGAGGTCGGTGACCTGGGCAACGTCCTCATCGACGTGAAGAACACCCGCGCCGGCCGCGAGGGCAACCCGGGCGTCTACCCGGAGAACGGCCTCCAGGTCGCGGCGTACGCGAACGCGAAGTGGATCGCCGGCACCCGCGGCGTGTGGGTCGAGCCGTTCCCGATGTTCCCCATCGGCGCCGGCGCGGTGCTGTGGCTCCACCCCACCCGCTACGCGTTCATCCCGGTCGACATCAGCGAGAAGGCGTACCGGGCGTTCCGCGTCGCCGCGGAGCTCTACCGTTACATGGACATCCCGGCGAAGCGGGCGATCGGCAAGCCCCTCACCCCGGCGATGGTCGGGATCCTCCCCACCGTCGCCGAGCAGGAGGCCTCCCCGTTCGGCCGGCCCACCGATGCGCTCATCAACGAGAAGCAGCGGAAGCGGATGCTGGCGATCGGCAGCGGCGCCGGCCTCGACCACGCCGGCGTGAAGCGCGTCGTCCTCGAGGTGACCGGCGCGACGTCCACGACCCTCGTCCCGCTCGCCCGGTACGACGAGGTGTGCGCCCGCATCGAGGGCGCGCCGTGGCCGCCGGCGGACCCGATCGACGCGGACCCTGGGCCCGAGGCCGAGGCCGCCTGATGGCCCGCCGGCGGATCACCACGGTCCTCGACCAGCAGCGGTCCCTCCGCGAGCTCTTCCGCGTCCGCTTCGGCGACCGCCAGGGCGTCACGAAGGACGACAAGCCACTCGTCGGCCGGCCGCGCGAGCTGCCCCGCGTCACCAGCCAGGACCGCGAGGCGATCGAGCAGGTCGCCGAGGTGTACGGCGGCGAAGTCGTCGAGTGGCGGCCCGACGAGAAGGGCCCCGTCCTGTGGGAGGTCGCGACGACCAACCCCCGCGGCGTCGCGATCGGCGTCGTCCCCGGGTTCGTGCCGTTCACCTCCGCCTATGAGCAGTGGGCGCGCGGCATCAACACCGTCCGGTGTGACGGCGCCGCGATGCAGTACCGCGCCCGCGGGCGGTGGGTCGAGCGGCCGTGCCGCTGCGCTGAGCTTGAGGCGCAGTCGGAGGCCGTGCTGCGCGACCTGCCGTCAGGAGCGGACGTCCCCGACCCGTTTGTGCGTCCCTGCAGCCTCACGACCCGGCTGACGTTCGTGATCCTCGGGATCGAGCGACTGGCGCTCGCCCGGGTGGACACGAAGAGCTACTTCGCCGCCCAGGAGGTCCCCGGGATGCTGGAGCTCCTCCAGGCGACCGGCCAGGCCGGCTGGCTGCGTGCGGAGCGCCGGTCCCGGCAGGTGATGGCGTGGGACAAGCGGACGCGGGAGGACAAGCCCCAGACCCGCCGATTCATGGTCCTCGTCGTCGAGGCGGACATCCAGCCCGACGAGGTCCTCGCCCTCGAGCGGCCGCCGTCGATGGCGCAGCTGCCGGCGCCGGCGCGGCCCGCGCTCGCCCGCGGGGAGCGCCCGCAGATCGGCCCGGGCGCGTCGATCGAGCCGGTCGGCCCGCAGCTCGAGGACCGCCTGCCGCCGCCGCCGACGGACATCGCCCCTGTGGACCTCGACGACGCCGACGACGCCCTCACGGGCGAGGTGGTCGAGGAGGGCCCCGACGGCGGTACCGCCGACGGCCAGAAGTCGACCGACGAGATCCCGCTGTGATCGCGCACGCCGTCACCGTCCCGTCGGTCCCGCCGATCGTGAGGGTCGCCCGGACGTACATGCAGGCGACGGCGCGCGCCGCCGGCGACACCAGCCTGCAGGCCGGCTACTCGTGGTCGCCGGACGAGCTGACGGCGGCGGCGTTCGGCCGGACGGTGGACCGTGGGGTGCTGCGGCCCGCCCGGATCCCGGGGGTGCCGGACTGGTCGTGCGGGGCGGCGCGGGCGGGGAAGGTCACGTGCCGGGTGTCGGTCGCCTCCGACGCGTGGGTGGTGAACATCCGGTACGTCGCGCGTGGCGGGCGTGGGGAGATCTCGATGAGCCTGGTGGCCCGGTGAACTGCGCCGTCGAGGGCTGTGACCGTCAGGGCCGGACGCGCGGGATGTGTGCGATGCACTACGCCCGGGTCCTCCGCCACGGCGACCCCCACTATGTGGCGCCCCCGAAGGACGCCCTCCCCGAGCCGCACGTCTTCCAGGTGGGCGACCCGGTCCGCGCCCTTCACCGCCTCGACGCCCCCAAGGCCGGGAGGACCGGCCCCGAGCCGGACGGTGCACGCCTCGGGGTGATCGTCGAGCTCAACCCGTACTGGCCGGTCGCCCTCGTCCAGTTCACCCTGGGCACCGCGCACGTGCCGCTCAGGCGGCTGATCTTCGACGAGGCCCGCGCGGATGCCCATGCCGCGAAGGGCCGCCAGCCGCGGCAGGCGGGGACCCCTGCGGCTGGCGCAGGACGGACGGTGGCGCAGCCCCCTTCGCCACCGTCTGAGCCGCGGCCGACCGGGACGGCCGTGGACCGGGAGGCGCGGGCGGGTGTGCCTGCCCGCGCCAACCGGGGAGGGCGGCCCCGCACGTGGACGGAGGAGAGGGTGCTGGCGGCGATCCGGGCGTGGGCGGACGAGAACGGGCGCCCGCCGTCGAGCAGCGACTGGTACTTGCGCGCCCCGGGCCGGCCGACGCACTGTGTGGTGAAGGAGCGGTTCGGGTCGTGGAATAAGGCGATCGCGGCGGCCGGGTTCGAGCCTGTGCCGGCGGGCCGCCCCCGTGGGCAGGCGGCGTGACCGTGGCGATCGAGGTCCGGGAGCCGCGGACGGGGATGCCCGTCAACGACCCGTCGTGGGCGGCGTGGCGCGCCCGGTGGGACCGGCGGCCGCTGAGCCTCCGCGCCCGCGTGAAGCTGTGCGCGTGGTGCTGGGGCTACGGCGCCCTGGAGACCACTCACCTCGGCGCGATCGGGGTGCCGTGCCTGTCGTGCGGCAGGGTCGGGGTGACGACGTGACCGACCACGTCCCGCCGAGCGACGAGGTCACCGCCCACGCCCGCGGCGAAGACGGCACATGTGGCGACGCGACCTGCCCCGCCTGCCGGTTCGCCGACGTCTACAAGGACCTCCGCGAGAAGCCGGCGGAGGTGCGGTACGCGTTCGGGCATCTGCTCCTCGAGATCGGGGCGGCGTTGATCATCGAGGCTGGCGCCGAGCTGGCAGGTGGCGGGTGAGCATCCCCGATCGCTATGGCGACTGCCCGCGCTGCGGTTCCGCCTGGGGGTATCCGGGTGGCGACGGCCGGACCTACACGCACCTGATCGCGGTCGAGGTCCGCGGCGTCTACGACGGCGTCGCCTACTGGCGGTGCCCGTACTGCCCGGCGGCCTGGCACAGGTTCGCCGTGAACGACTATCGCCGTGACCGGCTGGAGCAGGCCATCGCTCAGTGGCCCCTGGAAGCGCAGCCCTGGTTCCTGGGAGCGGTCGCGTGAAGCGCGTCGCCGCCGTGTTCGCCACCGCCGCCCTCGCGGGCGCAGCGCCGATGCTGCTCGGCACGGAGGCGGAGCCGACGCCGGCGCCGGCGCCGGCGCCGAAGGTCCCGGAGGTGACGCCAGCCATGCTCCGCGCGCAGCTGGTGCGCGAGCGGCGTGCGCACCGTCAGGAGGTCGCCCGCCTCAAGCTCGCGGTGAAGGCCGCCCACTCCCTGCCGTACTTCGTGTGGTGGTCCACCCACGACACTCGCAAGACGGCTGAGGCGGTGTGGGACGAGGCGGGCGTCAGCGCCTCCGAGCGCGCGTATTGGTCTTGCATCGTGTCGAGGGAGAGCGGGTGGAAAGCCTCGGTCTGGTATGGGGGCCTGGAGGGCTGGCAGCCGCAGTACGCCGGCACCGACCGGGTGAACGGCCTCCTGCAGCTGCGGCCGTACCACGCGGACCTCCCGGATGACGCGGTCGTCAGCTACGCGACGTTCCTGCGCACGTCGGACCCGGTGTTCGCGCTGCGGAAGGCGCTGCGCCTCGGCCACGGCCCCTTCTTCGCGAGCAACGGCGGCTGCCAGTGACCGACGCCCCCCTCGTTGAGCAGGTGGCCTCGCTGAACCTGCACCCGGACGACGTGCTCGTCGAGTGCATCGGCGGCGCCCACGACCGCGCCCGCTTCTGGAGCCGCCGGCCCCCGCGCACCTTCCGGGTCGTCCCCGGCGGCGACGTCTACCACCAGCGCGACCGCGGCGTCTGGGTCGCCGAGGGCTTCGCCTGGACGCCGACCGCGCCCTCCGACGATCAGATGAGGCTCGCGTGAGGTACCTCCAGGCCCTCGCGTGCCTCCGCGGCATCCACCACTTCATCGAGCGCCGCCCCCATGACACCCGGCCGGTGCTGTGCATGCGGTGCTGGCGGGAGCTCGCCTGATGGCGGCGAAGCGCACGACGTGCCGCAGCTGCGGGGCACCGATCATCCTCGCCCGCCACGACCAGACAGGCCGGTGGGCGCCCCTCCAGCCCGACCCGGAGGGCCGCTGGACGCTGTGGCACGAGGAGTACTTCGAGGCGTCCCCCAGGCTGAGCGCGGAGCACCGGTTCACCAGCCACTACGCGGTGTGCCCGCGCGGCGCCGACCAGCAGGACGCGGCGTGACGTGTGAGCGGTGCCATCGACGCCCCCCCCGGTGGGCGGCGATCGACATGCCCGAGAACGACGGCGCCCTCCTGTTCGGCGACCAGGTCAACGGGATGCTGCTCTGCGACCCCTGTCTGAAGGAGACGGAGGCGGACGGCCCGTGGGACCAGGTCGAACTGCTCGACGCCGCGTGACCCCCTCAACCGAAGGAGCGAAATGAGCACAGCCGCACCAGCCCCCACGCCGATCGCCAGCCGCCAGCTGCCGATGTTCGAGGGGTTCAAGGTCCCCCGGGCGCGCATCGCGTTCGGCGGCGCCCTCGACATCGCCCTCACCAGCCCGGAGGACATCGAACTCGTCCAGGCGTTGAAGCTCGGCGCGACCCTCGCCGTGACGATCGCGATCGACGGCCACGGGATCTCGAAGACCCTCGACGCCCGGTGTGTGAAGCGGTCGCACCGGTTCCGCAAGGAGGAGGAGTCGGAGTCGATCGTGAGCGACTACCGGATCGTGATCAACGATGTCCGCGACGGCGACGACGAAGGCGACGACTAGTGGCTGCGGACGACAGCCGCGCCGTCGCGGTGCTGCACGAGCTGCGGCGCCGTGACGCGTGGGTCCCGTTCAGCGCCTTCGGCTGGGACATCCGGGAGGAGGGCCACCGGTACTCCATCCCGGAGACGGCAGTCCGCAAGCGCCTCAGCGAGTTGGTCGAGGTCGGACTCGTCGAGCAGAAGCTGATGCGTCCGCACTACGGCGGCCGCGAGGTCCTGCACTGGCGGGCGCTCCCGAAGGAGGCCTAGACCCTGCCCTACCCGGCTGCACCCACCGAACCCGTCACCGAGGAGACGGCTCTCCGCCTCGCCCGCGCGGTCGAGCGGCTCGCCGACGCTATGGAGCGGCACGCCGACGACGCCGACGGGCCTCCTCGATCGACGCGGGTTCGGCGGGTGCTGCCGAAGGACCGGAAGCAGCGGACGAGGACGCGGCGTGGCGACGCCTAGCCCGATCCAGGGCATCCGCCCTGCCAACCTCCGCTCTGACCCCATATGCAAGGGTCTGGGCGTAGTTGGGGCCGTGCCCCATCCGGGCGGCCGACTCCCTCAGGCTCACCCCCGCCGAGTCCAGCAGGGACGCGTGGGCGTTGCGGATTGTGTGCCATCCCATCCCCGGCTGGTGCAACGCTCCCATCGCCGCCACGAGGGCCTTGCGGGCCTCACGGTAGTCCCCGCCGACGGGCAGCTCGAGGTCGGCGAACAGCCGGCGGGCGCGGCGCGAAAGCGGCACGACCCGGCGTCCCATCTCGGTCTTCGGGTCGTTCGTCGAGCCGTACCGGTTCTGGGTGCGCCGCACGTGCACCACCGACCCCTGGATGTCGTCGGGGCGGACCGCGACGATCTCACCCCACCGCAGGCCGGTGAGGAGCACGAGCTCGGCGACCGGACCCCAGGGGCTCGGCATGTCGGCGATGATCGCCTCCACCTGGCCGAGGGTGAGGTCGTGGCGGCGTGGCGTGACGGTCGGGATGCCGGGGCCGTCCGGGGGGAGCGGCAGCGCCTTGATGACGCCGCGGCGCTGAGCGTGGCGGAGGGTGCTCGTCAGGGCGGCGTAGATGCCCTGGACGGTCGCGGGGGCGTAGTCCTCGGCGAGCAGGTCGTCGACGAAGCGGATCAGGTCGCGGTCTCGGAGCGACCGGACGGGGTCGTCGCCGAAGTACTCGCGGATGTGGCCGGCGCGGCTCTCGTAGCTGGCGATGCTGTTCGGCCGGGCCTTCGGCGCCGCCTTCTTCCGCGTGAGCCACAGGTCGACCGCCTGGGTGACCGTCTCGGCGGGTTCGGCGTCGTGGCGGGCGAGGGCCCGCTCCGCCGCTGGGCGGTCCTGGCCGACGGGGGTATAGGTGTCGCGCCCCCCGGTGCGGTCGCGGATGTACCAGGTGCACCGGCAGGTGTCGCGATCGACGCCGCGGTGCCTGCACCGCTTCACCAGGGAAGCCACCTCAACCACCTCCGGGGGCAGACGATGGGGCAGACGGGCCGAGAACCCTATGGCGAAGCCGGTCTGAGTGTCCAGTTAGAAGAGCTGGTTCTCCCCGGCGAAGATCGCGGACACCGACTCGTCGCAGAACACGTTGTGCACCGAGTCGGCCAGGATCCGGTCGACGCTCAGCACCTTGAAGAGGTCGTGGCCGACGGCGTCCTCCGGGAGGGGGACGGTGTCGGTGAGCAGGACCTCCTCGATGACCGACTCGCGCAGCCGCTCGACCGCGCGGCCCGAGAGCAGGCCGTGGGTGGCGGCGGCGAGGATCCGCTCGGCGCCCCCGTCCTTCACCACCTTGGCGCCGGCGCAGAGGGTGCCGGCGGTGTCGATCATGTCGTCGATCAGGATCGCGGTGCACCCGGCGACGTCACCGATCAGGAAGGTGATCTCGGCCTCGTTGTGGTCCGGGCGCTGCTTGGTGAGCACGGCCAGGGTGGCGCCGAGGCTCTCGGCGAAGTGGTTGGCCAGCTTCGCGCGGCCCGCGTCGGGCGACACGACGACGAGGCGGCCGAAGTCGCCGGTGCGGACCCGCTCGCGCAGGTGGTCGGCGAACATCGGGAGCGCCGTCATGTGGTCGACCGGGACGGTGAAGAAGCCCTGGACCTGACCGGCGTGGAGGTCCATCGTCAGCACGCGGTCGACGCCGGCGGCCTGGAGCAGGTCGGCGATGAGCTTCGCCGTGATCGGCTCCCGGGGGGCCGACTTCTTGTCCTGGCGGGAGTAGCCGTACCAGGGGATCACCGCGGTGATCCGGTGAGCCGAGGCCAGCTTCGCCGCGTTGATCATGATCAACAGCTCCATGAGGCTGTCGTTGACCGGGCGGCTGGTGGACTGGACCAGGAAGACGTCCGCGCCGCGGACGCTCTCCTCGAAGCGCACGTAGATCTCGCCGTTGGCGAAGGTCTTCAGCGTCACGCTGCCGAGGTCGATCCCGAGGCGCTGCGCGATCCGCTGGCCCAGATCCTGGCTGGACCGTCCCGCGAACACCATCAGGCGCTTCGAGTCATCCCGGTCGATGCTCGTGCTCATGTGCCGGTGGCCTCCTTCGCCTCGGCCGCCGCCGCGGCCGCGCGTGCCGTCGCCTTCGCCGTGAACCCCTCGATGTTCGACTGGCGGGCCCGGGCGATGCCGAGGGCGCCCGCCGGGATCTCCTCCGTGATGATGGACCCGGCGCCGGTCATCGCGTCGTCACCCACCGTCACAGGTGCGACGAACACGCAGTCCGAGCCGGTCTTCACGCGCGCGCCGATCGTGGTGCGGTGCTTGCGGAAGCCGTCGTAGTTGGCCGTGATGTTCCCGGCGCCGATGTTGGTGCCCTCCCCCACGGTGGCGTCGCCGACGTAGGACAGGTGGGGGACCTTGGCCTTCGGGCCGAGCGTCGTGTTCTTCAGCTCCACGTAGGTGCCGGCCCGGGCGCCCGCCTCCAGGCGCGTGTCGGGGCGCAGGTACGCGAACGGCCCGGCGCCCGCGCCGTCGGCGAGCCGCGAGCTGACCACGTGCGCGCTGAGCACCGTGCAGCCGTCGCCGATCACCGAGTCGGTGATGACGGCGTCCGGGCCGATGGTGCAGCCCTCGCCGATGCGGGTGGCCCCGCGCAGGTGGCTGCCGGGCAGCACGACGGTGTCGCGCCCCACCTCGACGCCGGCGTCGACCCACACGGCGGAGGGGTCGGGCATCGTGACGCCGGCGCGCATCAGGTCCTCGCGCAGGCGGCGCTGGATCGCGGCCTCGCAGGCGGCGAGGTCGACGCGGTCGTTGACGCCGGCGGCCGCCTCCGGGTCGTCGGCCACGATCGCCGCGACCGTGCCGGGGACGGCCTCGAGGGCGTCGGTCAGGTAGCGCTCGCCCTGGGCGTTCGAGGTGCCGAGGCCCGCCAGCGCGGCGTCGAGGGCCGCGCGGTCGAAGACGTAGAGGCCGGCGTTGTACTCGCCGATCGCGAGCTCCTCGGGCGACGCGTCGCGCGCCTCCACCACCTTCGCCACCGCGCCGCCGGCGGCGCGCACCACGCGGCCGTACGACCCGGCGTCGTCGACCACCGCGCTCAGCATCGTCACGTCGCGCGGCTCGGAGCCGTGCTCCTCGATCATCCGCGCGATCAGGGCCGACGGCAGCAGCGGGGTGTCGCCGCAGGCCACCACCACGGTGTCGCACGCGGCGTCGAGGCCCGAGAGGCCCACCTGCGCCGCGTCCCCCGTGCCGCGCTGCTGCTCCTGCACCACCACGGCCACGTCGGCGGGCAGCGCGTCGCGGACCGCGTCGGCGCCGTGGCCCACGACCACCACCACGTGCCCCACGCCCGCGTCCCGGAGCGCGTCGAGCACCCAGTTGACCATCGCGCGCCCCGCGATCGGGTGGACCACCTTCGGCAGCGACGACTTCATCCGGGTCCCCTGGCCGGCCGCGAGGACGACAGCACCGATGCTCATGCCTGGGAGCTCACATCCGGTTCGGGGGTCAGGGGCTGCCTGGTTGGGGCGGGAGGATTCGAACCCCCGGTCGCGGGACCAAAACCCGCTGCCTTACCGCTTGGCTACGCCCCAGTACGCGGTGTCGATCCGGCGCGGATCATAGCCCACCCCCGCGGACGATCCGCCCGCGCGGAGCCCCCGCTCAGCCCTCGAGGACGACCACGTCGACGACCACGGCGACGTCCTCGTCGGAGGTCTCCCCCGTCTCGACGTTGACCACCTCGATCGTCTCCGCCCGGCAGTGGACGCGCACGCGCATCCCCTCCTCCAGCGCCCCGTCCTTCAGGCGCGCGGCGAGCTCGCCGGAGATCTCGAACGTGTTCATCCGCATCGGCTCGTCGGTGTCGAGGCTCATCAGGATCACGTCGCCCTGGTACCGGTCGACGTCCTGCCACAGCAGGCTGATCTCGCCGTCGATGGACTGCTCCGCCACAGCCGGGCACTCTACCCGGGTGCCGCCCCCGCCCCCTCCCGCCCCGCCGAGCTACATGCTCGTGGGGCCGCCCGACCTGCTGCACGACCTGAGCCTCGACTTCGCCGAGATCGGCTGGCAGGTGTCGGTGTCCGGGTGGAGGGCGGTGGTCACCGCCGCGCCCGAGGACGCCGCCGCCCCGGCGCCGGAGTGGCCGACGGAGATGACGCTCAGCGGGGTGGGACGGGACGGGCACGCGGAGGCGTGCCGGGTCCACCTCGGAACGCCCGCAGGCGCCCCGTGACGCGCGCCCACGTCAGCAGCAGCCACGGCGCCAGCGCCAGCGCCGCGATGTCGAAGAACACGTAGCCGCTGGCCGCCCCGCTCGGCGGGTTGCCGTCGGGCACGCCCAGGCCGGGGATCTCCTCCGCCCACCGCCACGTGCCGATCGCCGTGCCGTAGATCTCGAGGAAGGCGACCGCGAAGAACACGCCGGCGTAGACGGCGGGCGCCCGCCCGCGCCACAGGAACAGCAGCAGCACGGCGGCGCCCACGGCCCCGGCGGCGTCCGTCCGGTCCAGGGCGGTCAGCCCCAGCAGCGCCCACGAGCTGACCCCGACCATCGCGGCGATCACGAGCAGGCGGCCCCGCTCGCGGAACAGGGGGGTCTGGCTCAGCCGCAGCCCGGTCAGGTACACCAGGCCGTGCCCCGGCGGCACGAACAGCGGCAGGTTCCCGAGGCGGTACACGTAGACGCCCCAGATGACCGAGCCGATGATCTCCGCGCACGTCGCCACCACCACGACCACCGACGTCTGCGCCCGCTCCATCGGGGTGAGGTAGACGAAGGCGATCGCCAGGAAGCCCCACGTGCAGAGCGCCAGCAGCATCTGCACGCCGAGGTTGGCGAAGTGGTCCAGGGCCAGGCCGGTGACCGTGATCGTCAGCGTCGCCAGGCAGAACAGGGACGGCGTCCGCACCACCCGCGCGACGACGCCCTCCGTGGCGACCCCGACCGGTGGCGGGAGGGCGAGCGGGCCGGCGGTGGACACGGCGGGATCGTAGCGAGTAGGTTGGCGCCGCTTCACGGGATCGGACGCGTGGGAAGCCGGTGTGAATCCGGCGCGGTCGCGCCACTGTGACCCGGGAGCGGCGCCCGCGATGACGCGAGTCGGCCACTGGGGAGACCTGGGAAGGCTGCGGGGCCGCGACGATCGGGGAGCCAGGAGACCCGCTCCGACCCCGCAACGGACAACCGCCCTCCGCGAGACGAGGAGCCACAGTTGCGAATCACCCTCCGGGCCTCCCTGGCCGCCGCCTGCGCGGCCGGCCTGGTCGCCGCCCCCGCGGCCCTGCCGCTCGACACCACCATCCGCGTCGAGGGGTCCTCGGCCAACCTGATCCCCGAGAGCGCCATCCCCATCGAGGGCGACGGCACCGCGACCGTCTTCGACAGCCAGTTCCAGTCGGTCGACGTGAGCCGGGCCTCCGCCTTCTGGCAGCTCTACCGGGCCACGGCCGCCACCGGCCTGGGCCTCTCGTTCACCTACTTCCCCGCCTTCACGTCGGTGCTGGTGGACAAGGTGGGGACCGACGCGAACGCCGGGACCGCCGGCTGGCAGTTCCGGGTCGACCACGTCGGCGCGGGCGTCGGCGCGGACGCCACCCCGCTGAAGCAGGGCGACTCCGTGCTCTGGTACTACGGCGCCGCCGACGGTGCCCGCGAGCTGGACGTGGCGCCCTCCGCCGACCGCGTCGGCTCCGGCACCTCCTTCACCGTGAAGGTCACGAGCTACGGCGCCGACGGCGCCGCCGCCCCCGGCACCGGCGCCGTGGTGCGCTACGGGCAGGCGTCCGCCACCGCGGGCGCGGACGGCCAGGTGTCGTTCATCGCCCAGGGCGCCGGCACCCAGACGGTGTCGGCCACCCGTGCGGGCGACATCCGCAGCGCCGCCCGCGGCGTCTGCGCCTTCGCCGGCGACCCCTCGGTGTGCAACCTGCCCGCCCAGGCGGCGCCGCCGGGCGGCGCGGCCGCGACCGGCGACACCGTCGCGCCGGGCAGCCGGATCACGTTCCCGCGCCTCGGCGGGCGCGCCGCCGCCGTCCGCGGCATCAGCGGCGTGGCCGGCCCCGACCGCTCCGACGTCGCCGGGGTCGAGGTGGCCCTGGCCCGGCGCGTCGGCACCCAGTGCCGCTTCCGCACGCGGTCCGGCAGCCTGACCGCCCCGCGCTCCTGCACGGCCCGCCTGTACCTGAAGGCGCGGTCGTCGGGCGGCAACTGGACGCTGCCGCTGCGCAAGGGCCTCGCCCCCGGCGCGTGGCGCGTGTGGGTCCGCGCGACGGACGGCGCCGGCAACGTCGAGAAGGTCGGCATCGCCCGCGTCAACTCCGGGACGTTCACGGTCGGGAAGGCCACCCGGTGAGGCGGCGCGCCCTTCCCGGCGGCGCGCTGGCCGTCGTCGCCGCCGCGCTCGTCGCCGCGCCCCAGGCGGGCGCGGCGACGGCCGACGGCGCCGCCGCGTCGCGCGCGGCCTCCTGGCTCGCCGCCAACTCCGCCGGGGCGCCGGCGGGCCAGCAGGCCGACGCGATCGTGGCCCTGCGCGCCGCCGGCCGCTCCCCGGCCGCGCTGCGCCCCCGCGCAACGGCGCTGGCACGGGTGGCCCCCGCGTACGCCACCACCGCCGGCGGCGCGGGCAAGGTGGTCATGGCCGCGGTGGCCTCGGGCGGGAACCCGGCGTCGTTCGGCGGCGTCGACTACCTCCGCCGCGTCACCAACCGCTACGCCGCCGGGCGCTACGGCGCGTCGGCGTGGGACCAGGCGCTCTCGATCCTCGCCCTCCGGGCGGCCGGGCGCCCCGCGCCGCCCGCCGCGATCCGCGCGACGTTCGCGGCCCGCGGCTCCGGCGGGTGGAGCTTCGACCTGACCGCACGCGGGCGCGACTCGGTCGACGCCACCGCCATCGTGCTCGAGGCCCTGTCGGCGTCCGGCGTCCGGGGCTCCGACGCCCGGGTCGCGGCGGCCGTGCGGTGGATGCTGGCCCAGCGCAACGCCGGGGGCGGCCTGGGCAGCGCCGGCGGCGGGGCGGCCACCGACGCCAACAGCACGGCGGGCGCGATCCGCGCGCTGCGGGCCACGGGGCGCACCCCGCCCGCGTCCCTGCGGGCCGCCCTGCGGGGGCTCCAGGACCGCGACGGATCGATCCGTCACACGGCCGCCAGCGGCGGCAGCCGCCTGCTGGCCACCAACGATGCGGTCGTCGCCCTGGCGGGGAGGTCGCTGCCGGTACGGTGATCGGCGGCCCCTCCGCGGGTAGGATCGGCCAGATGTCCACGCGCCTGCACTTCCAGAACGAGATCGAGGGATTCAGGACCGGGCTCGTCGAGATGGCGAGCCTGGCCCTCTCCCAGGTGGAGCGCGGCGTGCAGGCATGGGAGGAGGTCGACGCCGCGGCCGCGCGCGAGGTGGTGGCGGCCGACGACCAGGTCGACATCCGCTGCGCCGAGCTCGACCAGAAGATCTACAGCCTCCAGCTGCTGGAGGCGCCGGTCGCCGGGGACCAGCGGCTGCTCCACGTGGGCCTGATCGCCGTGATCGCCCTGGAGCGGGTGGGCGACCTGGCCGTGGCGATCGCGGACGCGGCGATGACCGTCCGGCCCGAGGGGGGCGTGCCGGAGATCCAGGCGCTGATCTCGCGGATGAGCGCCCGCGCGGTGGACACCCTTGCCCGCGCCGTCCAGGCGATCGCCCGCGGCGATGCCGACCTGGGCGAGGAGGCGGGCGTCGAGGCCGCCAAGGTGCGTGAGATGCTCGCGGAGGTCGTCGGAGCGGCGGCCGCCGCCCCCGACGAGCCCGACACGCGGATCTGGTCGGCCGCGGCCGTGCTGGTGGCGCGTCACCTCGAGCGCGTCGCCAACAACGGCGCCGAGCTGGGCGGCCGGGTGCGGTTCCTTGTGAGCGGGGAGGCCTTCAGCCGCGACGGCCGAGGCAGCGGGACCTAGTCGGCGTCGCGCTCGCTGGTCTGGGTGGTCGCCGACCCGTTCGCGGCGGCGGGCTCCTCCTCGAGCTCTGCCGGGGCCTGGGCGCGCTCAGCCCGCTCGAGCGACTCGAGTGCGTCGAGCGCGTCGAGGGCCGACGAATCGGCGCCCATGGTCCGGATGCTGTTGCGCCGCTGCCGCTTTGCCTTCGCCATGGGCCACCTCCCGAGAGTGAGCTCCGGAGATTGTACCGCCTCCGCCAAATCCCTCTCGGCGACGGGGATGCGTCACACCCTGCCCGCCACGATCGCGCCGATCAGGTCGCGGTCGGCCGGCGGGAAGCTCAGGCCGGCGAGGTCCTCGCGCAGGACCCAGCGGAACTGGACGCTGCCGATGGCCCGGGGCCGCTGGGCCGGGAGCCAGGTGCAGCGGAAGAACCGCAGCGCCAGCGGGCCGGCCTTGGCGCTCCACACCATCGGGCCGATCTCGACCTCCACGTCGAGCTCCTCCCGCAGCTCCCGGGCCAGGGCCTCCACGTCGCGCTCGCCGGGCTCGCGCTTGCCGCCGGGGAACTCCCACCGGCCGGGGTGCCCCACGCCGGGGCCGCGCTGGCTCACGAGCACCCGCCCGCCGCGCTCGATGATCGCGGCGACCACCACCTGGCGGGCGCCCATCAGCCCGCCCGCACCAGACGGCCCCCGCGCTCCGCGGCGAGGCCCTCCGCCACCAGGCTCGCCGCCGCCTCCGGATCGCGGCCGGGGTCGGCCCAGCCGTCGGAGGCGAGCGCGCCGAGCAGGACGCCGCGGCGCTGGCGCATCGATCCCTCGTACCGGCCCTGGGGCCGCCGGACGGGCGTCAGCTCCACGACGCGGCCCTCGTCAGCCGCGGCGCAGCCCTCACGGAGCGGGCAGCCGTGGTCGCAGCGCGGGGCGCGGGCCGTGCACCAGAGGCGCCCCAGGTCCATGACCGCCTGCCCCGCCTCCCAGCCCCGGGCGCCCGCGCCGGGCCACGCGCCGGCGAAGCGCCGGGCCACCACGCGCTCGGCGTTGGTGTCGCGCGGCAGCACGTCCTCTCCGTCGGCGAAGCACCGGATCGCCGCCGCGGTGTACCCGCCGACGCCCGGCAGGTCGGTCAGGTCGTCGGGCCACCCCCGCCCCGCGACGACCGCCGCGGCGGCGTGGAGGTTCCGCGCCCGGCGCGGGTAGCCCAGGCCCTGCCACTCCGCCAGCACCTCGCCCAGCGGGGTGCGCGCCATGTCGGCGGGCGCGGGCCATCGCGCCATGAAGCGCTCGTAGAAGGGGACGACGCGGGCGACCGGGGTCGCCTGGAGCATCGCCTCGGACACCAGCACCGGCCAGCGGCCGCGCGTGCGCCGCCAGGGGAGGTCCGTTCCCTCGCGCGTGAACCATCCGATGAGACGCTCGACGACCTCGTCCGCCTGTACGGAGCCCGAGGTGCTCGTCACGCCGGGAGTCTGTCACGGCGCTCCGACGGACGGGCGCCAGACGACGCGCCGGACCGGGCCGTGCTCGCCCGGCTGCCAGCGCACGATCGCGGGGGCGTGGGCGGTCTGGCGGCCGTCGGCGTCGACCGCGAAGGGCCCGAGCGGCGTGGCCGTCCGCATCGCCCGCGCGGCGTCCCACAGGGCGTCGGAGCCGCCGTCCCCCGCCAGGCCCAGCGCGCGCCCGGCCAGCATGCCGGCGGCGGCGGCCTGGGCCGCCGGGTAGTCGGCGTCCCGGGGGAGCGGGAACGGCCAGCCCTGCCGGCCGCCGTCCCACTGGACCGGGCCGGCGCAGCCGACGACGGCGTCGCCGAGCGCCTCGGCCGCCGCGGCGACGCCCATCACGACGAGGGCGCAGCGGAGGCCCGCGGCGGTCGCCGCCCGGGCGAGGGCCACGTCGTCCTCCATCCTCCCGCCGCCCGCCACCCAGCCGGCGCCGGCGGCGACGGCGGCGTCCACGGCGTCCCCCGGGCGGGCCGGGTCCAGGCGGACCTCCGCCGCGGGCGGGGTCCCGGCGGCGGTGAGGGCGGCGGCCGCGCCGGCGGCCACCTCCGCGCCGAACCCGCCGGGCGCGCGGACCAGCGCGACGGGCGCGCCGCCGGCGACGGCGGGCAGGCCGCGCCAGTACGACCGCGCGGGGCCCAGCACGTCGACCAGCCGGGCGCGGCCCCGCGGCCCGACGGCGGCGGCGCCGTGGTTCCACACCGGTTCGGGCCGCCCGGCCATCGCCGCGGCCACCGCGCGCCCCGGGCCGGACCCGTACGGCCCGAACAGCAGGTCGGCCGACCCGGCCATCGCGACGGTGAGCGCGGCGCTTCGGTCCGGGTCGCTCCGGTCGTCCTCGACCCGGAGGTCGGCGCCGGCGTGCCGCGCCCACGCCTCCAGCCCCGCCGCCGCCTGCCGCCCCATCGCGGCGTAGCGGCCGCTCAGCGCGAGGGCGGCGGCCGCCCTCATCGCTCAGCCGTGGGGGAGGGCGTCCGGGTCGGGCTCGACCTCGGGGACGGCGACCGCGAGCAGCGCGACGGCCTCGCCGATGCGGGCGAGGGCGTCGGCGGTGCGCCACCCCGAGCCGAGCTCGACGGCGGCGGGCGTGCCGCGCAGCGCCTCCAGGCGGTCGCCGACGATGGCGGCCTCGTCGAGCGCGTCGGGCGCCAGGGGCCCGGCGCCGGATCGGGCGCGGGAGAGCTTGCGCAGCACGGCGAGTCCCGCCCTGGCGCCGTCGGCCCACTCCTCCGCGTCGACCGCCTCCTGGTGGCGCACGACGCCGCCGCCCACGAAGAAGACGTCCGCGCCGCCGAGCGCCCGCCGCGGCTCCACCAGCACCGCCGTGCGCCGCGGCGCGTTGCGCGCGCGCGACAGCGCGGCCAGCACGCCGAGCACCGCCCGCGGCCCGTCGGTCCGCTCGCCGCGGTCGACCTGCACGGTGCCCGCCGCGACCGCGGTCGCCAGCCGGGCACCCAGGTCGGCCAGCGCGCGCGGCTCGCCCGAGAGGGCGGCGCGGAGCGCGACGACCGCCGCGTCGCGGGTGTCGGCGTCGTCGTGCTCCAGCGGGTAGAGGGCGCTGAGGCAGGCGACGGCGTCGCGCGCCACCCGGGTGGAGCGGACCGGCCCGAAGTAGTCGCTGCCGTCGGGGCGCGGCCGCGGCGACAGCACCAGGCGCGCCCCCTTCGGCCCCGCGGCGAGCCGCAGGAACTGGCCGGCGATGCCGTTGCCGCGCTTGTTGCAGGGCGGCCGCAGCTCCTTGATGAGCCGGTTCTCCCGGAGCAGGGCGGAGAACTCCGACCCGCAGGGCTCGTGGTGGATCGACTCGAGCTCCTCCAGGGCCCGCCCGATGAGCCGCCCGTGCCGCCCGCCGGGGCCGAAGTACGAGCGCACCCGCCGGCGCAGGTTGGCGGCCTTGCCGACGTACAGCGTGCGGCCGGCGCCGTCGCGCATGAGGTAGACGCCCGGCGTGGACGGGAGGTCCTCGGCCAGCGCCAGCTTGTACGCGTGCCGCGCGCCGCCGATGCCCGCGAACGCCACCGCGCGCTCCAGGGTGTCGATGCCCCGGTCGGCGAGCAGGCCCACCAGCCGCACGAGCACCTCGGCGGTGGCCTCGGCGTCGGGCAGGGCGCGGTGGATGGGCCGCACGCTGGTGTCCGCCCACGCCGAGAGCGTCGCCAGGTCGTGGCGGCCCGCCCGGCCGTTCAGCAGCCGCCGGGCCAGCACCAGCGTGTCGAGCCACGGCTGGGTGAAGTACCGGCCCGCCAGGCGGCGTCGCTCGTAGTTGAGGAACCGCAGGTCGAAGGGCGCGTTGTGGGCCACCAGCACGTCCTGGCCGGCGAACGCGGTGAAGCCCTCGAGCGCCTCGGCGATGTCGGGGCGCCCCTGCACCATCCCGTCGTCGATGCCGGTGAGCTCGGTGACGACCGCCGGGATCGGCCGGCCGGGGTCGACCAGCGTCTCGAAGCGCTCGACCACCTCCAGGCCGCGGACGCGCACCGCCCCGATCTCGGTGACCTTGGAGTGGCCGGGCGACCCGCCGGTGGTCTCGAGGTCGACCACGCAGAACGCCGCGTCGGCCAGGTCGGTGTCCGACCAGTCCGGCGGCGCCAGGCCCACCAGGTCGCGGCCGAGCCAGGCGAGGCGCGCGTCGCCCTCGACGATCTCGGCCACCAGCTTGCGCTGGAGCCGCTCGGGGCACCGCCGGAGCCGCAGCAGCTGGGCCGCGACGTGGCCCACCTCGAGCGGGCGGCCGCGGCGCACCAGCAGCGCGCACAGGCGGTCGGGCAGGGAGTCGCCCCCCTCGGCCCCGGGTTGGGGGGCGGGCAGTGGAAGGCGGAGTTGTGCGGCGACGGAGGCGGGCACCGGAGAGCGATGCTAACGGCGCCCTCAGCCGTCATCGCCGGGGCCGGGAACCGCCGGATCCTCCATCCCGGAGTCGCGGTCGCGGGCGTGCCCCCGGAGCCCTCGCAAGACCTTTACAACTCCAACGCAACCGACCCTTTCCGCCGGTCCGCAGGGGGTCATATAGTGGCGCCGCGATAGGGAGGCGGCCGTGCGCCCTCTCCCATGACGGAGCGAGACGACGACGGGCATGAAGCGCAGGGGTTCACAGGTCGGGAGGACGCTGTCGGTGCTGCTCGCGGGCGGCGTCGTCGGGCTGTTCCTGATGCTGGCCCTGCCCGGTCTCTCCGCCGCCGCTCCGGCCGTCGCCGACCCGACGCTGGCCGAGCAGCCCACCGCGGCCGCGACGCCCACCACGGAGGCGACCCCGGTCGACACGACCGGCCAGACGGCACCGCCGGCGGAGGCGACGCCTCCCGCCGAGCAGCAGCCCGCCCCGTCCGGCGACGGCACCACGCCCGCCACCGACGACGGCGCCGGCGCGGCCCCGGCCCCGCCGCCCTCCGAGAGCACCCCGGTCACCGCGCCCACGTCCGACGGCTCCACGCCGGCCCCGCAGCCGGTGGAGACCGCGCCGCCGCCGTCCACTGGCTCTGCTTCGGCAGCACGTCCCGGACCCACCGCGGTGCCGGAAGATCCGCGCCCGGCCGTCGCGCTGTCGGCGAGCGCCTGGACCGCGCCGACCCCGTCAACGCCGACGGCGACGCCGCCAACCAGCCCCGAGTCGCAGGTGGCGCCCGCCGTCGCCGCGGTGGCGCCCGACCCGGCCCCGGCCGCCGACCGGCCCGACCCGCCGGCCCCGCCGGCGACGCGTGAACTCACCCACTTCACGTTCGACGCGAGCGGCCCGATCGCCCAGGCGATCACCGCACCGCGGCCGGCCGCCCCGGTGTCCTTCACCCACGAGGTGCAGCCGCCGCAGAACATGACCGTCGAGCTGGTCGCGCCGCAGAGCGCGGCGCCCGGCGGCTCCAGCCTGCTGGCGGTCCTCGCGAGCTACATCCTGCCGGGCTCCGGCCCGGTCCCGCCGAGCGCGCTCATGATGCTCGTGCTCCTGGGCCTGATCCTGGCGGCGGTGTACGCCCCCCGGCCGGGCCTCTCGGAGCGGATCCGGCTGTCGGGCCTCCTGGGCCCGCGCACCGGCCACGGACTGGCGGTACCCCGACCCGGCTAGTTCCGCCCCCTGCCCTGGGCGAGGTGCGTCCTCGTCCGGGCCTCGCGTCCCGCGCCGGCATACGACCGGCGCACAACGATCGTTCGCGAAAGCAGGGGTAGGACGAAATGCAGCCGATGCAGATCCTGGTTCTCGGATCCGAGGGACTCGGGCGCGCAGCGCTCGAGGAGACCCTCACCCGTCTGGGGTACGTGGTCATGGCCGCCGACGCGCGGGCGGGCGGGCACGCCCCGTCGTCCGGCGACGTCGTGATGCTCGACCTCCGCGGCACCGCCACCGACGCGGCCGCCCGCGGCCTGGTCGAGGGGCTCCGCGACGACGAGCGCCCCGTCATGGTGGTCTCGGAGCGCCCGCGGCGCGGCGTCATGCGCGCCCTGTCCGGCCGGCCCGCCGGGACGATGGTCATGACGGGCTCCGAGTCGGAGTCCGGCTACCGCGTGGCGCTGAACATCTGCGCCGGGCTCCGGCAGAGCCAACTCGACCGCGCCGCGTTCAGCGGCCTCACGGTCGCGGTATGACGGCGGACGGATCCCGATCGGCACCGAACCCGCCACCCCCGGGGGGCGGATCGCGGCATCCGTGCCGCTCGTGCCCGGTGCCGATCGGGAATGGGAAGCGTTGCCGGGCGCCGTCCCCTCCCGTCTGAGAGGCTTCAGCCCATGAGCCTCTTCGACGGCGTTGACGTGGTCTTCTACCAGGTGTGCTCCATGGACAAGGCCGTGGAGTTCTACAACGGGATCCTCGGTCTCGAGGTCCTGCGACGCGAGGGCAACGACTGGACCGAGCTGCGCGCCGGCGACACGGTCCTGGCCCTCTCGGGAGAGTTGGCGACCCGCCCCCACCAGGGCGGCGCGACGGTGATCCTGAAGACGTCCGACATCGGTGCGGTGGAGCGTGCGCTGGGCGAGAACGGCGTGCAGCGCGGCGGCGTCCAGGACATGGGCGGCGCGCGCATGCTCACGTTCCACGACCCCGACGGCAACGAGATCATCGCCATGGAGCCGCCCGCCGGCTAGTCCTCGGCGGCGGCGCCGGTGGCGGCCTCGCGCTCGGCGGCGACGGCGGTGATGAAGCCGCTGACGTCCTCCGCGCCGACGCCGATCGATCTCGCCTTCCACCCCAGCGGCGCGCGCACCGACGTCGGCTCGGTGAGCTGGAGCACCACGACCGCGCCGGACGCGCCGAGGAAGGCGACCATCCCCCGCGCGATGCGGGCGCCGACCCCGCCCCACCAGGGCCACATCATGGTCCCGATCGAGGCGATGCGCTCGACCGGGACGTCCGCCTTGCCGAGCAGGCCCATCCGGATGCGCACCTGACCCTCCCCGACCTCGGCGTACGGCCGCCCCAGCGAGAGCGGGATCAGGAAGGGGATCGCCCAGCGGCTGCGTCGGAGCGGGAAGCGGCGCACGTCTCCGGGCAGGGTACCCCCCGGTCGGAGCTACCATCGTCGTATGGCGCGACGCTGGTACGGACGCGACAGTGGGCTCACCACCCGGATGACGCTGACGATGTTCGGCCTCGGCCTGGTCTACGTCATCTTCATCGCCGCGCTGATCGCGGCGGGCGTGGGCGCGGTGCTGGTGCTGGTGATCGCCGCCGCCGTCGCGCTGGTGCAGCTGCTCTTCGGCGACAAGCTGGCGCTGCGGTCGATCGGCGCCCACGTGACCGGGCCGGACGAGGCGCCGGAGCTGCACGCCATGATCGAGCGCCTCTGCCAGCTGGCCGACCTGCCCAAGCCGAGGGTGGCGGTCGCCCGCACGGAGCTGCCGAACGCGTTCGCGACGGGGCACAACCGCACGAGCGCGACGGTGTGCGTCACGACGGGGCTCATGGAGCGGCTCGACGGGCCGCAGCTGGAGGGCGTGCTGGCCCACGAGCTCTCCCACATCGCGAACCGCGACGTGGTGGTCATGACCGTCGCCGGGTTCCTGGCCACCGTCGCCGGCCTGCTGGTGCGGATGGGCGTCTACACCGGGATGGGCGGCCGCGGTAACAAGAACGGCGTCGCGATCTTCGCGGTGGTCGTGGTGGTGTCGGTGGTGGTCTACGTGCTGTCGTTCCTGCTGCTGCGGGCGCTGTCGCGCTACCGCGAGTTCGCCGCCGACCGCGGCGCCGCGATCATCACCGGCGCCCCCGCGCAGCTGGCGTCGGCGCTCGCGACGATCAGCGGGACCATCCAGCGGGTGCCGACCCGCGACCTCCGCGCCGCCGAGGGCATGAACGCCTTCTTCATCATCCCCGCCGTGTCGCGGGGCTTCTCGCTGTCGAGCCTGGTGTCCACCCACCCGCCGGTGGAGAAGCGGATCGAGCGGCTCATGGCGATGCAGGCGGCGCTGGACGCGACCCCCACCTCGGCCACCCTCTCCTCGTAGGGGTGGGGCTCTTCGACGTCCTCCGCGGCCAGCGGACGCCGCCCCGCGCCGACCTGGACGCGCTGTTCGGCATCGGCTCGGCCGCGGTGACGCTCCAGGCGAGCATGGGCCTGGCCACCACCGGCCGCGCGGGCGTGTGCTTCAAGGCGGTCGAGGCCGGCGTGTTCGACGAGCTGGTGCGCGAGACCGAGGAGCTGCTCCAGGCCACGAGCGCGGAGGCCGGCACCACCATCTCCCGCCACGGCGACGAGTTCGGCTTCAGCTGGATCGTGATCCACGACCCGGACGTGGAGGACCTGGCCACCACCAGCCACGTGGTCAGCCTGTCCCTGCAGGACCGCGGGTTCGCGGAGCGCCTGCTGTGCACGGTGTTCGGCTTCGACGGCCCGCCCGGCCCGCTGGAGCTCGTCTACGCGTACAAGCGCGGCCGGTTCTACCCGTTCGCGCCCCGGGAGGGACGGACCCGCGACACGACGCTGGAGCTGCGGGTGAAGGGCCTGCTGGAGCGCGAGCTGGCGATGGAGCCGGAGCTGGAGCGCTGGTATCCCGTCTGGGAGGCCCCCGTCAGCCCGGGGTGAGGCGCGCCATCCGAACGGATGGGGCGCCGGGCCGCCCGCCGCGGCACCGTGGACGGCATGGCGTGGCTCGTGCTGCTGGCGATCTGCACCGCGTACGGCGCGGTCGCCTTCGCGTGGCTCGCGGGACTCCGCGTCCCGGCCGGCCGGGCGGCCGCCGGCGCCGCATGGTCGACCCTCGTCGCGTTCGTGGGCCTCGGCGTCCCGCTGCTCCTGCTGGCGGTCAGCTGCATCGGGGACGCCGGGGAAGGGACGTCGGCCCAGTTCTGCCGGGAGGTCCGGGAGGGCGGCGCGTCGCGCCTCCAGCTGGTGTTCGCGACACCGCTCGTCTCGACCGCGATCATGGTCGCGGCGTTCCTCGCCTTCGCCCGGTCGCGCCGCGGCGGCGGCGTGTCGCTGTTCGTGGCCGCCACGGCGACGGCCCTCGTCGTCCCCACCGCGTTCCTGGACGCCCTGGCGGGCGGCCTGGGGGGCTGACCCCGGTTCAGCTGGGGATGAGGCCCTCGGCCGAGAGCAGCTCGCGCGCCTCGGCGAGGGTGGTGCCGTGCCCCGGGACGATCGCGTCCGAGGGGTGCAGCTCATCGGCCGGGAGGGGCGCCCCGCGGCCGGTCACGATGTCGAGGAGCTCGCCGAGCGCCTGACGGAACGCGGCGTCGTCGTCGGCGTCGGCGGCGGCCTGCACGCGGTCGTCCGCCGCGTGGACCGCCGCGAAGGCCTGCTCGTCCAGGCGGTACTGGCCCTCGCCGAGGATGCGGACGATCACTTGGCCTCGCCCTCCCCGATCTGGCCGGCGGCCGGCTGGTCGCCGGGGCCGATCTCGGCCTTCAGGCGCTCCAGCTCGGCGTCGACGCCGCTCGACAGGGACAGCTTCTCGAGCTCGCGGTCGATGGAGTCGCGGCCGTCGCTCACGTCGGTGAGAGCGCCCGACTCCAGCAGCTCGTCGATGGCGCCGGCGCGGGCGCGCATGGTCTCGACCTTCCCCTCGGCGCGCTCCATCGCCATGCCGACGTCGGCCATCTCCTCCGACACGCCGGAGAACGCCTCGCCGATCTTCGCCTGGGCCTCGGCGGCCGTGTACTGGGCCTTGATCGTCTCCTTGCGCGTCCGGAACGCCTCGACCTTGGAGGTGAGGCGCTGCTCGGCGAGCACCAGCTTGTCCTGCTCCGCCTGGAGCTGGGCGCGCTGCTCGTCGAGGTCCTGGAGCTGGAGCTGGACGCCCTTCTTGCGCTCCAGGGCGACGCGCGCCAGGTCCTCGCGGTTCTGCTGCAGCGCCATCCGCGCCTGGCCGTCGAGCTTCTCGACGCTCTGCTCCAGCTTCGACGCCTGGAGCTCCAGGCGCTTCTTGCTGGTGGCCACGTCGGCGACGCCGCGGCGGACCTTCTGCAGCAGCTCGAGCTGCTTCTCGTAGGAGTAGTCGAGGGTCTCGCGGGGATCCTCGGCCTTGTCCAGGGCCTTGGTGGCCTTGGACTTGACGATCAGTGTGAAGCGGCCCATCAGGCCCATTTCCCGCTCCTCGCGCGCGACCTGCGAACCCGCCGAGGATAGCATCGGCCCCGGGAGCCGACCCCCGC